>CAVYZY010000013.1:0-288091 GCA_963773095.1 uncultured Gemmatimonadales bacterium | reverse complement strand
GCACCGGCCTCGGCCAGCACCTCACCGTCGGCATCGGCCACGGCGAAGGCGAGCACCGGGTCGGCCCGCTCGCGCGTCGACGTCGGGTTCTCGTCGTCGCGCAGGTCGACGGTGGTGTACCCCGCGAAGATGCGGACCTTCTTGACGCCCACGTGCCGCATCGCGTTGACGCGCTCCGGGGTGAGCTCGTCGCCCACCACGCCCAGCGGGGCGCCCTTCGGCTCCTCGGGGTTCGGCACTTCCTCGGCCAGCAGCGCGCCCAGCATCTCGCGCTTCTCCTGCCGGGTTTCCGTCTTGGCCGCGAGCGACAGGTCCTTCGTCGCGAAGAAGAGCCGCAGGATGTCCGCGTTCTCGCCGTAGCCGAAGGCGCGCAGCAGCGCCGTGGCCGGGAACTTCTTCTTCTTGTCGATGTGGACGTAGATCACGTCGTGGATGTCGATCGTGAACTCGACCCACGAGCCACGGAAGGGGATGATCCGCGCCGAGAACAGCCGCTGGCCGTTCGGGTGCGTGTCCTCCTCGAACACGACGCCCGGCGAGCGGTGCAACTGGCTCACCACGACCCGCTCCGCGCCGTTGATGACGAACGTCCCGAGCGGGGTCATGATCGGGAGCTCCCCGAGGTAGACCTCCTTCTCGATGATGTTCTTCGGGCGCTTCTCGCCTTCCACTTCCTCGAAGACGACCAGCTGCAGCGTCGCCTTGAGCGGCGCGGCATAGGTCATGTCACGCTCGATGCACTCCTCGACCGTGTACTTTGGCTCGCCGATGGCGTAACGCAGGAAGTCGAGGTTGTACTTCCCGTTTACGTCGCTGATCGGGAACAGGTCGCGGAACACGCGTTCCAGCGACACGTCCTGGCGGTTTCCGTCGGCGTCCTCATCCTTGAGGAGCGACTGGAAGGCCGCCGTCTGGATATCCAGCAGGTGCGGCATGTCCATGCTGCTGCCGCGCTTGCTGAACGTGATCACCGGCTTCTTGGTCTGCGTCATATGGCTCGCTCAGGCACAACACAATGGGCCCCAGCACCGAACCCCCGCCGGGGGCGGGGGGTCCTGGGGCACAGCAGATTCACGTACTGAACTTCGCTTCGCGCATGCGCCGTCTCACTGAAATAGGTTGAAGTCGCCGGTTCCCTCGTCCGGCCGCAAACACGGCCGGAAGTCGGGACAGCGCTTCGCGCTACTTCAGTTCGACGGTGGCGCCCTGGTCCTCGAGCTTTTTCTTGATTTCCTCAGCCTCGGCCTTGGTCAGGCCTTCCTTCAGCGTGCTCGGCGTGTTGTCCACGGCGTCCTTCGCCTCCTTCAGGCCCAGGCTGGTGATCTCGCGGACCACCTTGATGACCTGGATCTTCTTGGCGCCGCCCTCCTTGAGGACGACGGCGAACTCCGTCTTCTCTTCCACGGCCGCCGCCGCGCCCGCGCCACCGGCCGCCGGGGCCGCTGCCGCCGAGACGGTCACGTTGAACTTGGTCTTGAACGCATCGATCAGGTCCGCGAGTTCCACCACGGACTTGGCGCCGATGGCGTCGATGATTGCTTCGTTGCTCAGCGTTGAGGTCGACATTTGCTAATTCTCCGTACTGTTAGAAGCCTGACGCTGGTCGCGGAACGCCTCGAGCGCAGCAACCACCTGGTAAAGGACGCCATTGAGGCATCCAGCGAACTGGGCCAGCAGGACGTCGCGCGGGGGCAATTCGCCGAGCCGCTTGACGTAGCTGGGTTCAACGGGCTTACCCTCGATGAGGCCGATCTTGACGGTCGGCTTCTGGAATTCCTTCGCGAAATCACCCACCACCTTGGCGGACGGCAGCGGATCCGCGCCGGCCAGCACAAGGCCCACCGGGCCCTTCAGGTGGGGATTGAACGCCTCGATCTTGTTGGCGGTGAGCGCCCGCTGCGCGAGCGTGTTCTTCACCACCACGTACTTGGCGCCCGCCGCGCGCAACCGCCGGCGGAACTCTGTCATCCGGAGGACGCTGAGTCCGCTGAAGTCGGTGACGTACAGCGTCTGCGCCGCCTTCACCTGTTCGGTGAGCCGGTCGACGGCCACCTGCCGCTGATCTCTGCCGCTGCTCATCGATACCCCGCCGTCTCGAGCTTCACGCCCGGGCCCATGGTGCTCGACAGTGTGGCCGAGCGGACATACGTCCCCTTGGCTGCCGAGGGCTTCGCCCGCAGGATGGTGTCCATGAACGCCTGCGCGTTCTCAGCCAGCTTGTCCGCCGCGAACGACACCTTGCCGATCGGGGCGTGCACGTTGCCGGTCTTGTCCACGCGGAACTCGATCTTGCCGGCCTTGATCTCGCGCGTCGCCTTGGCGACGTCGAGCGTCACAGTGCCGGCCTTCGGGTTCGGCATGAGGCCGCGGGGACCGAGGATCCGGCCCAGCGCGCCCAGCTGGCCCATGACATCGGGCGTCGCGACGATCACGTCGCACTCGAGCCAGCCTTCCTTCATCTTCTGGATGTACTCGAGGCCGACGAAATCGGCGCCCGCCGCTTCCGCGTCCTTCGCCCGGTCACCCTGGGCGATGACGAGTACACGAACCGACTTGCCGGTGCCGTGCGGCAGCACCACGGTGCCACGCACGATCTGGTCGGCATGCCGCGGGTCGACGCCGAGGTTGACCGCGATGTCCACCGTCTCGTCGAACTTGGCGAAGCTGGACTTCTTGACCAGGCTCGCCGCGTCCGGGATGGTGTACGTCCTGTTGCGGTCGACGTTGGCTGCCGCGGCGCGGAACTTCTTGCCTGCGGTCGCCATCAGTCGATGACCTCCACGCCCATCGAGCGCGCCGTGCCCGCGACCATGCGCATCGCGCTGTCGAGGTCGGACGCGTTCAGGTCGGCCATCTTGATTTCCGCGATCTTCCTGACCTGCGCCTTCGTCACCTTGCCGACCTTCTGGCGGTTCGGCTGGGCGCTCCCCTTTTCGAGGCCGGCCTCCTTCAACAGGAGGTTCGGCGCCGGGGGCGTCTTGGTGATGAAAGTGAAGGTGCGGTCGGAGTAGATGGTGACCACGACCGGGATCACCATTCCCGCCTGTCCCTGCGTCCGGGCGTTGAACTGCTTGCAGAACTCCATGATGTTCACGCCGTGCGGACCCAAGGCCGTGCCGACGGGCGGCGCCGGATTGGCGGCCCCCGCGGGACACTGAAGCTTCACGACTGCCTGGATCTTCTTCGCCATTCACTGTCCTTTGCGATCGTTGCCGATCTCCCGCAGGATTAGCCCCGTGCGGTAGCGGGGTGGAACGACAAAACACCCGCAGGGGCGGACGGATCCGCCCCGAAATCGCGCTAGTGCCCGCGGAGCTGGAGGTAGTCCATCTCCACGCTCGTCGGCCGCCCGAACAGGCTGACCGACACCTTCACCTTCCCCTTCTCGGACAGCACCTCTTCCACGGTGCCGGAGAAGTCGGAGAACGGTCCCTCGGTGATCTCGACCACCTGGCCGATGAGGAACGGGATCTCTTCCTTCGCGCCCGACTCGCCCACCGCCTCCACCACGCCCAGCAGGCGGTTCACTTCATCCTGGCGCAGCGGCTGCGGCAGCTTGCCCGAGCCCACGAACTTGATCACGCCCTGGATGCTGTTCACGACGTGCAGGGCTTCCTGCCCCATCTGCATGTCGACCAGCACGTAGCCCGGGAACAGCTTCCGCTCGACCGTGACCTTCTTGCCGTTCTTGATCTCGATCACGTCCTGCGTCGGCACGAGCGCCTGGCGGATCAGCTTCTCCTCCGCCGGCCGCGGGTCGTCCTCGATCCGCTTCTGGATGAGGCTCCGGACCTTGTTCTCGTGGCCCGCGGTGGTCTGGATGGCGTACCAGCGATATTCCATCCGCTTACCGCGCCAGCGCGGCGACGCCGTCGACCAGGATCTTCTGCAGCATCCAGTCGAGCAGGCCGATGACGACGCCGAGCACCAGCGACACGATCACGATCATGCGCGTGGCCTTGATCAACTCCGGCTTCGACGGCCAGGTGACCTTCTTCATCTCGGCCACGACCGCGTCCACGAACTCCCGGACCTGCGCGAGCCTGCCGGGCTCGCGGACCGGCGCCTGCTGGACTGCGTCCATGCTTACTTCGACTCCTTGTGCGCCTTGTGCCCGTTGCACGAGGGGCAGTACTTCCGCTGTTCGACGCGCTCCGGGTGCTTCCGCTTGTTCTTCGTCTGGAAGAAGTTGCGGTTGCGGCACTCGGTGCACTCGAGAATCACCTTGTCGCGCATGTCGTTCTTCCTATGGTTCCGATCGTGCTGTTCGACCCAGAGCTCGCGACCGGGATTGAACCGGTGACCTCATCCTTACCAAGGATGTGCTCTACCAACTGAGCTACGCGAGCGATGTCTCTCCCACTGAGCCGGTCAAGCGGGCGACGGGACTCGAACCCGCGACCCTCAGCTTGGAAGGCTGATGCTCTACCAACTGAGCTACACCCGCGCACTTCCCGGTTCTGCACCCGCGACTGTCTTCTCGTTCCGCCCTACCAATGGTGGGGGTAGGATTCGAACCTACGTAGAGCGTTAGCCCGGCAGATTTACAGTCTGCTGCCATTAGCCACTCGGCCACCCCACCGGCCGTCGGCAACTTCGCCGCGACACTTTCACACGACGACGAGGCCCCGCTCTCCAAGCTGACGGTGGGAATCGAACCCACAACCGCCGGTTTACAAAACCGGTGCTCTGCCAATTGAGCTACGTCAGCGCAAATGCGCCGGGGCCAAAAGAAACAGACTCTTAGAATAAACGGCGCCTGAGGCTAGGTCAACTGGCGGTGGGATCTAGGGATAGCTGGCAGGGCTGGTGAGACGGGTAAGGCGGGTGGGCACAGCCGTCCGGGCCGGGAAATCCGGCCAGATCCCTAGCCCACCCACACCACTTCCGAGCCGTCCTTGGTGTCCCGGATTTCGAAGCCGTGCGCCTTAAGGCGGTCGCGTATCTCGTCTGAGAGCTTGAAGTTGCGCGCTTTTCTCGCCTGCAATCGTTCACCGGCCAAGCCCCGCGCCCACTCCTCGGAACCCACCGTCTCCGCCTTCAGGTCGGCCGTCACCGTCGCGCTGCCGGTCAGGGTTACGCTCAGCGTCGCGGCCGGTGTAGCCGCCACGTCCACCACCTGACCCGCCCAGTCCCAGGCGGCCCGAAGCTCCGGCCCCGCACCCTCTGACCCATCCAGCAGCCGGTTGGCCTCCCGGACGAAATCGAACAGCGCCGCCACCGCCCGGGGCGCGTTCAAGTCGTCGTCCATCGCCTCGGTGACCAGCGTCCGCAGCGTACTCGCCGCCTCGGCTTCAGCGGGCGACCCCGCCCCGACCGGTGCGCGCGAGAGCCGGTCGCCGAACTCGCCCAGCCGCCGCGCGCCCTCCCGCGCCGCATCCAGGGCATCGTCGGTCAGGTCCAGCTTCTGCCGATAGTGAGTCTGGAACACCAGCAGCCGCACGGCGCCGGCGTCGACCCCGTCGGCCTTGAGGTCCCGGGGGGTGGTGTAGTTCCCGAACCGCTTCGACATCTTGGTGCCGCGGATGTTCAGGAACTCCCCGTGCAGCCAGTAGCGCGCGAAGTCGGGCTTCCCGGTGTAGGCGCAGCTCTGCGCGATTTCATCCTCGTGGTGCGGAAAGATCAGGTCGACGCCGCCGGCGTGGATGTCGAGCACGTCGGTGCCGAATTTCTCGCCCACCAGGTCGAGCGCCATCGCCGAGCACTCCAGATGCCAGCCGGGCCGCCCCCGGCCGAAGGGCGCATCCCACGCGGCACCCACCGCCTCGTCCTGCGGCTGTGCCGACTTCCAGAGCGCGAAGTCCCGCGCATCCTCCTTGGCGTACTCGTCGCTGGCCACCCGGCCGCTGGCGCCGCTCCGCAACTCGCGCTTGTCGAGCTGCGACAGCCGGCCATACGCGGGGTAACGCTCGATCGAGAAGTACACGGAGCCGTCCTCGCCCCGGTACGCGACGCCCTTCGCAAGCAGCCCCTCCACCAGCCGCACCATCGCGGGCACGTAGCTCGTCGCGCGCGGCTGGGCGTGGGCGGCGCGGATCCGGAGCCACGCCCGGTCCTCGTTGAACGCCGTGATGTACGGCGCCACGAACGCGTCGATGTCGGTGCCGGCCTTCCCTGCCTCGGAGATGATCCGGTCATCCACGTCGGTCAGGTTCATGATCTGGAACACCTGGAACCCGCTGGCCTCGAGCCAGCGCCGGAGCAGGTCCTCGAAGAGGAAGGTCCGGAAATTCCCGATATGCGCGTAGCTCCACACCGTGGGACCACAGGTATAGAGTGTGACCCGGGGCGGCGCGATCGGCGCGAAGGGCTCGACCTTCCGCGTCATCGTGTTGTAGAGGTGCAGCGTCATGCGTCGCTCCCGGTGGCGCCGGCGGTCACTGGTTCCGTCCGGCTCACGCCGCCGCCGACCGCGGAGACGCTGGGCAGCGCCGCGATGGCGATGCGCTCCCGCCCGAGGCGGTCGAGGATGCGAAAGCGGAAGCCCCGGGCCACTTCCCACTGCTTCCCGGGATGCGTGCGCATGAGTGTCCGGATGGTCACGCCACGTTCCGCGAGCTGCTGCACGCCCAGTACCTCGGGGGCACCATCGAGCAGCCGGGACCACGCAGGGTCGGCGGCGAACGCCGCCGCCTCCTCCCGGAAGACGGCGAGGGCGCGGTCGAGGTCGGACTCATACGCCACCGTGACGTCGACCACCGCGCGCGACCAGCCACGCGTCTGATTGCTCACCGTGGTGATCTGCCCGTTCGGGATGATGTGCAGGGTGCCGTCGACATCGCGCAGGCGCACGACCCGGAGCGTGACCCGCTCCACGGTGCCGGTCTTGCCCGCGATCTCCACCGTGTCACCGACCGAGATCGAATTCTCCACCAGCATGAAGAAGCCGGTGATGACGTCTTTCACCAGGCTCTGGGCCCCGAAGGAGACCGCCAGTCCCAGGATGCCGGCGCCCGCCAGGATCGGCCCGATGTTGATGAACTGGTTCAGGGTCATCAACAGCGCCAGCGCGATGATCAGCAGGCGGCCCACGCTGCGGAGCAGCTGCGCCACGGTGCGCCCCTGCTTCTCCTCCATCGTCATCGTGTTGTCGTCGCCGTCGTCCACCACGCGCTCGATGCGGCGTGCCAGCAGACGGACGAGCCGGTCGCCGACCCAGGCCAGCGCCCAGATGCCGACCAGTGTCAGCAGGCGGCGCAGGACAACCTGCGGATCCACCTGGAGGAACTCGGCGATCCGGTTGATGAACTCCGGCATGGGCAGGAAGGGCAAGCAGGTGTCTCGGCTCAGGGAGGAGAAAACGTAGCGCCTCCCGACCTGAGGTCAACGCGGAAGGGCGCGCAACGCGAAAATGGGTGCCCGCCTGCGTGGCGGGGCACCCATTCTGCCAACCCGGGAACGCTCGGGGGAGTCGCGGCCGACGCCCTTCATGCGCCGGCCGCTCACGACCTCACTTGATCGTGATCCGGCTCTTCGGAGTCACCTCGAGCTTGGGCAGCGTGATCGTCATCACGCCATCGTTCACGGTCGCCTCGATCTTCGGCTCGGCAACCGGTCCGGGAAGACGGATCGACCGAACGAACCGGCCGACCTGCCGCTCCTGCACATAAAACGCCTCGGTCTCATGTTCCCGCTTGATGTCCCGATGACCGGACACCGTGAGCACCTGACCGTTGAGGTTCAGGTCCAGGTTCTCCTTCGGGATGCCCGGGACTTCGAGACGGCACACATACGCCTTCTCGGTCTCGCTGTAGTCCAGCGCGGGGACCCACACGGACTCGACAGGCGTCATCGGCGTGTTGAGGAACGGCGTTCCAAACACGCGATCGATGAAGCGATCGATTTCCGGGGTGAGCGCCATCGGCGCCGGCAGCTTCGTGGTGATGAGTTTCATATGGCCCTCCGGTTCAGTACTGCTTCGTGACCCAATTCATCGAACCGGCCTCAATATGCAACACGCCCGCTTAAGCGGGCGTGAAGGACGTGCGAACCTTTCTTGTGCGAGGGCCGCGTCAGCCGGCGCGTCGGCGCGCGAGATACCGCTGGCGGTCCTGCAGCAGGGCGTCGATCAGGGGCGAGGAGTCGAGCCGGACCGGATCGGTGCATGGCAGTCCCGCCTCGGCCTGCGCGGCGTCACAGGCCCGGCGGGCGGCCACGTCGTCGAGGTCGTAGGTATTGAGGGCAATGCCGACAACCCGGGTCGGATGCACAGCGGAGCCGATGTGCTCGTACAGCTTCACGTACTCGCTGAGCGGGGGGATCCGAAGCCATGCTGCCTGGCGGTAGTCGCCGATGTACTCGCGGGACGCCTGGTGGCACAGGATGAGCGCATCCGGGCAGGAGCCGTGCAGCAGGCCGAGCGTGACGCCGCTGTACCCAGGGTGGTTGATGCTGCCCTGTCCCTCGACCAGCACGATGTCGGCGTCCTTCGCCCCCTGTACCGTGATCTGCTCGGCGGCGCCGGCGATGAAGTCGGCCACCACGGCGTCCACGGCGATGCCCCAGCCCTCGATGAAGATGCCGGTCTGGCCGGTGGCGACGAACCGCGTCTTGACGCCGCGCCCGTTGAGCTTGTCCACGAGCTGCAGCTGTGCCGTCATCTTGCCCACGTTGCAGTCGGTGCCCACCGTGAGCACCACGTACGCGTCGACGTCTTTGGCCAGACCCCCGGCCACCTGGAGGTGCGCGGGCGGGCGCCGCACGTCGTGGATGGCCACGCCCGTCGCCCTGGCCTTGGCCGCGAGCACCGGGTCGTCACCGAGGAAGGTGTGAAGGCCGCTCCAGAGCTCGCATCCCCCCTCGAGCGCTTCGGCAAGCCAGTCACGCCACGCCTCGGGCAGCCGCCCACCTAACGGTGCGATGCCGATCAGGATTGCCGTCGGCATGAGCGCGAGTCCCTCTCGCATCGAGGCGACTACCGGGATGCCCCCACCGAAGCCGAGCACGTCCTGCGACGTACGGCCGGCAAGCTGGCGATCGAGCACACCCACCACCTGCCGCGGGCGGTACCGGATCACGGAATTCGCGGTCTTCGAGGTCATGGGCCCGAAGTCACCGTCGGCGAGGATCAGGAAGCGTGGCTGGGACATGGTCCGGGTGTCGGGGTTGGGATTCGGGAGGATTAAGGGGGTGGAATATCGCCGGCGGCATGCGCGCTGCCAAGCAGATCTGGCCGGCAGCGGGGACGCCACCTATATCTCCATCCACCTCCACGACTGCCGGCAGGGTGACGCCCCTCGACCAGATTCTCGCAGCAGAACTCCGTGAGCGCTATGCCATCGACCGGGAGCTCGGCGAGGGGGGCATGGCGCGGGTCTGGCTCGCGACCGACGTCCGGCACCATCGGACGGTCGCCCTCAAGGTGCTCCGGCCCGAGCTGGCCCGGTCTGGGGTCGCCGATCGCTTCCTGCGGGAGGTGCGGGTCCTGGCGGACCTGCAGCACCCGCACATCCTGGCGTTGCTCGATTCCGGGCTCGTCCCACTCACGGCCGGTGGCGAGAAGATCTGTCCCTACTATGTCATGCCGCTCGTGCGAGGGGAGTCCCTCCGCGAGCGCCTGGCCCGCGAGGGACCGCTCCCACTCGAGACCGCCAGCGCCATCGCGTCGCAGGTCGCCGGAGCGCTGGACTATGCTCATGCGCGCGGTGTCGTGCATCGCGACGTAAAGCCGGACAACCTCCTGCTGGCCGACGACCAGGTCTACCTGGCCGACTTCGGCATCGCCTCGGCCGTCGAGGATGCAGTCGGGAGCCGGCTCACCGAGACGGGCCTGACGCTCGGGACACCTGCGTACATGAGTCCCGAGCAGGCCGCCGCGGAGCGCCGCATCGACGGACGAAGCGACCAGTACAGCCTGGCCTGCGTGGTGTACGAAATGCTCGCCGGGGAGCCGCCCTTCTCGGGCCCGACCGCGCAGGCCATCATCGCCAAGCGCCTCGCAGGGCCGGCGCCGTCGATCGGTGTCCTGCGACCCTCCCTCCCCGCGAACGTGCCCGCCGTGGTGGCGCGCGGGTTGGCGCAGGCCCCCGCGGACCGCTTTCCGACCACCGGGGACTTTGTCGCAGCACTTCGCGCGCCACCAGCGGCGACGCAAACCTCGCCGGTAGCAGCGGCTGCCTTCCGCGTCAGCTGGGTCCCCTGGGTGGTGCTTACCCTGGTGGCAGTCGTCGCCGGCGCGTACCTGTTGCGCTCACGCGCGAACGCTGCGCCGAGTCGCAACAGGCGGCCTGATTCCGCCGCGGTCGCATTCCGCGAGCGCGCCGACCGGGAGGCTGCCCAGCGAACCCAGACGGGGGTCGCGAACGCGGTGCAGCTCTACTCCCGGGCGATCGCCCGCGATTCCAGCTACGCGCCCGCATGGAATGGACTCGCACGCGCCTACGTGTTCGCGAATGGCTGGGGCTTCACGATTCCGGGTATCCCGAACGACAGCCTGCTCACCATGGCCCTGCGGGCCAGCGACGGAGCCTTCATCGCTGACAGCGGGCTTGCCAGCACCTGGGTAGCGCGGGCAATCGTGATGCGGCAGGTATCTCCATCCTCACGCGTGGACGTGTTCCGGGCGGTGCACCGGGCTCTCGAGATCGACTCACTCAGCGCCGATGCATGGCACGCCTATGCGGGCGCGCTGGTGGACAGCGACAGCGTGGACCGGGCGCTCGAAGCCTGGCGCCACGCGGTGCGCCTGCGACCGTCGTTCGTAGAAGCGGTGGCATTCCTGTCGCTCGCACACCTGTGGGCCGGTCAGTTCGACAGTGCCGCCGCGTGGGGCGACAGTGCGATCGCGCTGAATCCCACCACGATCATGGGCCACCACTCCGCCGGCTTCGCGGCCCTCGCCCGGGGCGATGCGGCGCGCGCCGAACGTGAGTTCGCCGCGGCCGAACGTCTGGGTGGTGGCACCGAGCATGTCAGTTCGCTCGCGGGACTGGCGATGGCGCGCGCGGCGGAGGGAGACCGTCAGGGCGCGCGCCGCCTGCTGCTCGCCGCCGAGGCCCCCGCCGCGGCGAGCGGGATCTACCCGGCTCATTCGGTCGTCTGGGTGGCGGAGGCCTGGGGTGCCCTCGGCGAGCGCGACCGCGCCTTCGCCCTCCTGCACCGGTTCGTCGAGCCGCGCGACCTGCACTTCCAGTTGCACCTGCGACACGACCCTGGCATGAGTACGCTTCGCGGCGATCCGCGCTTCGCCGCGCTGCTGGCGCCCCCGGGGCACTGACGCATCGACGGGCCGCGAAAGCAAAGGGCCCCGGTATCCCCGGGGCCCTTCGCGTTCCTGCAGTCCGAGACCGTCAGCCGTGCGTGGTGCCGTCGGCCTGGCCGGTGTCGTCGACCAGTTCGGCCTCGTGCACTTCCTCGGCGCCGCGGCCAAGCTGCTTCGCCTTGTCGGCTGAAGCCGGAGGCAGCATGCCCATCTTCCGTTTGAGCTCGAGCAGCGCCTGGTCGGCAGTGCCGTGGTACTCCAGCACCTCGAACTGCTTGATCAGTGAATCGCCCTCGAACTCCTCCTGCAGCTCGGCGGAAGCGATCGCCTTGCGCTCCTGTGCCTCGATCTTCTCGGCCATCCGCTCGAACGACTCGAAGGCGCCCTTGTCGGACATGCCCGACATGGTCTCCTGGATGCGCTGCTGCGCCTCGGCCCGCTTGGCCCGTGCCAGGAGGATGTTCTTCTTGCGCTTCGCCTCCTCGATCTTGTCGTTGAGCTGGCGGAGCGAGAGCTTGAGCTTCTCGGTCTCGGCACGGTGCTTGAGCCACGTATCGTGCAGCTGCTGCGCCCCCTGCAGCGCCTCGTTGTAGCGCATCAGCGCCTGCTTGGCGAGGTCGTCCTTCCCCTCCTGCACCGCCAGCATGGCCCGGCGCTCCCAGTCCTCGGCCTGCTTGCGCAGTGCCTCGGCGTCGGCCTGGAGCTTCTTCTCGTCGGCAATGGCGGACGCGACCTGCTGCTTCGCCTTCCCCAGCTGCGTCTTCATGTCGACGATCAGCTGGTTCAGCATCTTCTCAGGATTCTCGGCCCGGCTGATCAAGTCGTTGAGATTCGACCGGAACATGGTGGAGAAGCGATCCCAGATCCCCATTGCGACTCAGGCCTCCTTGTAGGGCGCGAGCGCCGAGTAATGCGAGGCGACCGCCAGCGTGATCGAGTCGAAGCTGGCTTCGAACTCGTTGTAGTCGAGGTTCTCCAGCTCGAGCGTGTCTGTCAGCACCACGTGATCGCCCTCGAGACCGTAGGAGCCGTGCACCAGGTCGCGCGCATTGAATTCCAGCAATTGCCGGAAGAGTTCGCTGCGACCGGGTTCCGCCTTGGGCAGTTCCATGACCCGCACCCGGAGAATGACCACCGGCGTCGCGAGGTTCACCACGACTTCGGCGCCGTCGGGCGAGCGGGCGATCCACAGGCCCGGCTCCACCTCGCGCACATCGAGCGTTCCCGCATCCAGCCGCTCCAGCCAGTTCTGAATGTCCTCACGCGTCACCATATCCCGAGCCTCCCTGTGGCCGGCACTACCCGTGCCAGGCGATAAACTTAACTGCGCTCTCCGGACGCCCCTCAGCCCTGCGGCCCGTTGACCCGTTCGGGCTCGCGCGCCTTGCTGAGCATGCGCTCGGTGAAGTCCAGGCGTTCCTCCAGTTCCATCAACCGGCCCCGCATGTCGTCCATCTCGGCCATGAACTCGGGCGACGGCTCGGCAGTGGCACCGTTCTCGATGCGACGCGCCAAGCCCTTGCCCACCGGCCCCTTGAATATCACTGCGCCCACCACGCCGAGGGCGATGAGGCCGGGAATGGCGAAATCTTCGCCCATCTCCATTGCCATGGTGACGAACGCGCCAATAGCCGCCAGGCCCAATATCGTCCCGACGAGCAAGTACCTGTTGTCGATCCGGCCGTGGCTCATGTGCTCTTTCCTCTGGCCGGCAGCTGCTCGGGGTCACGAGGCTGGGCCAGCGTCCGCTCGGCAAAGTCCACCCGCTCCTCCAGTTCATTCACCCGCTGCGCGCAGGCCTCCAGATCGGCGACCCGCTGCGCGAGCTCCTCGGATTGAGGACCCCCGCCCGCGATCCGCGCCTCGATCCGGCGCCCCCATGCGCGCCCGATGGGCCCGAGCGTCGTGCCGAGGAGGCCCGCACCGATCGCCAGCCATGCCGCGAATTCGCCCCCTTCGGTCATGTGGCCTCAGTTCCTGGGGAACTGCTCGACGTCGCGCCGCTGCGCCAGCAGCCGCTCCGTGAAATCGAGCCGTTCTTCGAGCTCGGCCACCCGGTGCTGCGACGCCTCGAGGTCGCGCACCCGTTCGCGCAGTTCCTCAATCTGCTGGAGCAGTTCCTGGTTGCCGCCACGTCCCTCGAGCCGGCGGGCAATCGCCCGGGCAATTGGGAACAGCACCAGCGCTGTACCCACGACCATCGCGATGCCAACGAGCCCGATCACCTGCGGCGGCAGCACCATCCAGGGCGGCAGCACCTGGATTTCCGGAATGGGCGGGATCGGTGGAATCGGCGGAATCTCCGGCACCTGCACCGTTACGGTCGTTCCCTGGAGGAGCATCATGGCCGTCTCCCCTCCGCTGGCAGCCGCGCCGGCTCCTCGCGCTGGGAGAGAAGGCGCTCCGCGAAGTCGAGCCGCTCTTCGAGCTCCGCTACCCGGTGCTGGAGCCCGTCGGCATCGGCGAGTTGCTGTTGCAGTTCGGTGACCCGCTGCTCCAGCGCCGCGTTGCCCCCGCGGCCCTCGATGCGGGCGGCAAAGGCGCGGACCAGCGGCATCAGCAGCTTGTAGGCGACGAAGCCGAACGAAATCGCGATCACGCAGATCGAGAGCGCCTCGAACGCGCTCGGACCTCCGCCACCAGCGGACACGATGACCGCCTCGGGCGCCGGCGGCGTCGGCATCGGTGTCTGTAGCATCAGTAACATCAGTCGTCCCTCCCGCGAGGCAGGCGCTCGGCATCACGCTGGGCGAGAAGCCGCTCCGCGAAATCCAGGCGCTCTTCCAGTTCGGCCAGCCGGGCATCGCGCTGTTCCAGCTCGGATACGCGCTCTGCGATCCCAGTGATTCCTGCGGTCGTCGCTTCGCCCTGCCCAGCAGTGCCCTCGAGGCGACGGGCGAGGGCCCGCCCCAGCGGCCCGCGCAGTATCAGCACCGCAGCCGCCGCCACGATCAGGAGCGCGACAATGAGTACCGGCGCGACATCACCTGGCGGCATCGGGTCCTCCCGGGAGGCGCGCGCTTTCGCGCTGCTGCGTCAGCATGCGTTCGGCAAAGTCCAAGCGCTCCTCCAGCTCGGCCATGCGAGGCGGAAGGTTGCGCAAGTCGTCGATCTCCGCGCGCAGTGCGTCGAGTTCGTCGGCGCCCTCCCGTCCCACCAGGTTGGCCTTCCTGAAGTTCCGCATCGCGATCGGCACCATGAACATCAGGAAGGTCCCCACCGCGAGCACCATGCTGATGACGAGTCCGAATTTGATGACATCTTCCATGGCGACCTACCCCTGTCCGCCCGGAAGCTGCTCGTTGCTCTCCCGCTTCGTCGCGAGAAGGCGTTCTGCAAAGTCCAGCCGCTCCGCAAGCTCGGCAACGTCATGCCGCAGTCCGTCCACTTCCGCCAGCAGTTCGGGGTCCATGGCCGGCCCCGGTCCGGAGTTGCGGATGCGCTCCGCAATGGCCTTGCCGATCGGACTCGTGGCGAGCAGGAAGAGCGTGCCGCCCCCGAATATGAAGATGATGGCAAGAATGCCTTCCATCGGTCCACCTTGCTGACGAGTCGCGGTTCTGCCGGATGTCGAAGAGTCTGTCCGCCCCCACGTTACGGGGGGCATGTTTCAAATGTTTCACTCCGCTACATACGAGGGCCTATAACAGCTGCACCGACCGGATGGCGCCGAGTGAAATGGAGATCTCGGTATCGTCGGCGCCGGCGGGCCGGAGGTACACCTCATGTGCCGTCACGTGGTCGTCCACACTGGTCGGCACGCCGACGACTTCAGCGGCACCGTCGGTCGTGACCCGCACGGCGAGCCCATGATCGCCGGCGTAGGACAGCAAGGCCAGGATCTCCTGATACTGCATGCACCACCTCCCGTCAGAAGGTGTAGTTCTTCGGCGCCGGCGCGAGCAGGTTCTCCTGCAGGTAACGGGTCATCAGGTCGAACAGGTGCTGCCGCGTGTTCCCGCCGAAGATGCCGTGATTCCGGTTCGGATACTCCATCATGGAGAACGGCTTGTTCGCCGCCACGAGCTTGTTGACCAGCGCTTCGGTGTTCTGGTAGTGGACGTTGTCATCGCCACTGCCATGGATGACCAGGAGGTTGCCGCGCAGGCCATCGACATAGGACAGCGGCGAGCCGGCGTCATAGCCCTTCTGGTTTTCCTTCGGCAGCCCGTTGTACCGCTCGGTGTAGATGTTGTCGTAATACTTCCAGTGCGTAACCGGCGCCACCGCCACGGCGGTGCGGTACACCTCGGGATGGCGGAAGAGGACATTCAGGCTCATGAAGCCGCCGTAGCTCCAGCCCCAGATGCCCATGCGCGTCGAATCGACGTAGGACCACCGGCCCATGGCCTTCGCCGCCGCCGCCTGATCTTCGGTCTCCACCACGCCAAGCTGCCCGTAGACGATCTTCCGCCAGGCTCGGCCCCGCGCACCGGTGCCACGGTTGTCCACGCTGGCCACGAGATATCCCTGCTGCGTGAGCAGCGTGTGCCAGAGGTACTGGCTCCCGCCCCAGGCATCGAGCACCGTCTGCGATCCCGGGCCACCGTACACCTGGAAAAGGATCGGGTACTTCTTCGTCGGATCGAAGTCGGTCGGCTTCATGACGTACGCGTTGAGCGTGATGCCACTGTCGATCGGCACCTTCACGAACTCGGTTGGGCCGCGCCGCAGGGCGGCGACCTTGGCCTTGAGTTTCTCGTTGGCCACCACCGTGCGCACCGAGGCGTGCGTCGGGAGCCGCACGAGCTCGATGGTGGGAGGTGTGTTGATGTTCGAGTACGTGTGCCACGCGTGGGTCGCGTCGGGTGAGATGCTGTAGGCGTGTGAGCCCGCCTGCGCCGCCGGCGTGACCTGCAGGGCCTTGCCCTTGCCATCCAGCCGGGTGCGCCACAGGTAGCGCTGCGTCACGTTGTCGGGCGAGGCGATGTAGTAGAGCCAGCCGCCCTTGTCGTCGACAGCCACCACGTCGAGCACGTCGAACGCGCCGGGCGTGAGCAACCGCACCGACTTCCCGTTGCGCGACACGAGATACGCGTGCTTCCAGCCGTCGCGCTCGCTCTGCCAGGTGAAGCTCTGTCCGTTGTTGAGCCAGGTGACGTCGTCCACCACATCGATCCAGGTGCTGTCCTGCTCGGTCAGGATCGTCCGCAGCTGCCCCGTCGTTGCGTCGGCCAGGAACAGCTGGAGGGTGTTCTGCAGCCGGTTGAGCCGCTGCACCACGAGTTCACTCGAACTGCTCGCCCACTCCATGCGCGCCGGATAGTGCTCCCGCGGGTCACCGTCGAACGGCAGCCACATGGTGGTGCCACCGGTGGCGCTCACCACGCCGACGCGCGCGGCGGAGTTCGTCTCGCCGGCCTTCGGGTACTGCACCGGCGTCACGAAGGAGTAGAGGGAATCGGTGTCGTTGATGAGGTCGAAGCTCAGGACCCCCTCGGTATCGAGCTGCCAGTAGGCGATGCGCTGCCCGTCGGGGCTCCAGCGCCAGCCATCGCGCAAGTCGAGTTCCTCCTCGTACACCCAGTCGAAGGTGCCGTTGATGAGCAGGCGCGCGCCGTCGGTCGTGACCTGGGTGATCGCCCCGGTGGCCAGGTTCTCGACGTAGAGGTTGTTCTCGCGCACGTAGCCGATGCGGCCGCCATCGGGAGAGAACTTGGCGAAGAGGAGCGTCGAGGGCTTGGCCTCGGGGCCGCCCAGCTTCTGCAGCTTGCCGGACGCCCGGTCCAGCAGCCAGTAGTCACCCCGGTTGTTCTGCCGCCACACCGGCTGGGAGTTGGTGAAGATCAGGAGCTTCGTGCCGTCAGGCGACCAGCTGTAATCCTCCACGTCGAGTGCCGCGGTGTCGCCCGGCGCCGTGATGGCGGCGGCGGACACCAGCACCGTCCGCTCGCCCGATTCCGTGGCGTAGCGCACGATGTCGCGTCCCTTGCCGCCCTCCGATTTCTCGAGTGTCGTGTAGGCCGCGCCCTTCTCCAGCCACCGGGCCGGCCCGAAGCGCTCGCTGGCGAATTCGGGCGACGCATAGATGCCGCGGACGCTGAGGAGCGACGGATCCTGCTGGGCCGCGAGCGGGCCGGCGAGCGCGGTCAAGGCGAGGGCGACGCGGAGGATGCGCTGGATTCGGGTCACGGGCCGATGCTCACAGGGTTGGGTACGGAACAGCCGAGGGCGGAACGCTAACGCGGGGTGGCCTACCGCGCGAGGACGCGACGAAGGTACTGGCCAGTGAAGCTCGCGGGAACGTTCGCGACCTCTTCGGGCGTGCCGGCGGCCACGATCCGGCCGCCGCCCTCGCCACCCTCGGGGCCAAGGTCAACTACCCAGTCCGCCGTCTTGATGACGTCCAGGTTGTGCTCGATGACGATGACGCTGTTGCCCTTGTCCACGAGCCGGTGCAGTACCTCGAGGAGGAGGCGCACGTCCTCGAAATGCAACCCGGTCGTGGGCTCGTCCAGGATGTACAGGGTCCGGCCGGAATCGCGCTTGGCCAGTTCGGTGGCGAGCTTCACCCGCTGTGCCTCGCCGCCCGACAGGGTCGTCGCCGCCTGACCCAGGTGGATGTAGCCAAGGCCCACGTCATTGAGCAGCTCGAGCCGCTCGGCGATGCGGCGCTGCGCACTGAAGAAGTCGAGCGCATCGGACACGGTGAGGTCGAGGACGTCGGCGATGCTCTTGCCCTTGTAACGCACCTCCAGCGTTTCCCGGTTGTATCGGCGCCCCTTGCAGACCTCGCACGGCACGTACACGTCGGGCAGGAAGTGCATCTCGATCTTCACCAGCCCGTCGCCCTCGCACGCCTCGCAGCGCCCACCCTTCACGTTGAACGAGAACCTTCCGGGCCCGTACCCCCGCAGCTTCGCCTCGGGGAGGCCGGTGAAGACCTCGCGGATCGGCGTGAAGAGGCCGGTGTAGGTGGCCGGGTTGCTGCGCGGCGTGCGGCCGATGGGGCTCTGGTCGACGTCGATGACCTTGTCGAGCAGGTGGAGCCCCTCGATGCGGGCGTGCTCCCCCGGAATGACCCGCGCGCGGTAGAAATGCCGCGCAAGCGACTGGTACAGGATATCCGTGACCAGGGTCGACTTGCCCGAGCCCGAAACGCCCGTGACCGCCACGAACAGCGCGAGAGGAAACTCGGCCGTGAGGTCTTTCAGGTTGTTCGCCCTGGCGCCGACCACGCGCAGCGCCCGGTCGGCATCGCACGCCCGCCGGCCCGCCGGCACCTTGATGCACAACTCGCCGCGAAGGTAGCGCGCGGTGAGCGACGTGGGATGCCCGAGGATCTTCTCAATGGTTCCCTCTGCCACCACCTCACCGCCGAAGCGGCCGGCGCGCGGGCCCAGGTCGATGACATGGTCCGCCGCGCGGATCGTGTCCTCATCGTGCTCCACCACGATCACCGAGTTGCCGAGGTCCCGCAGGCCCTTCAGCGTGCCGAGAAGCCGCTCGTTGTCGCGCTGGTGCAGGCCGATGCTCGGCTCGTCGAGGATGTAGAGCACGCCGACGAGCCGGGACCCGATCTGGGTGGCCAGGCGGATGCGCTGCATCTCCCCGCCGGAGAGCGACGAGGCACCGCGACCCAGCGTGAGGTAGTCGAGGCCGACATCGCAGAGGAACCGGAGTCGGTCGCAGACCTCCTTGAGAATCGGTCCCGCGATGTCCGCTTCGAGCCCCGGCCCGCTGGCGCCCTGCGCGCGCAACGGAATGGAGGCGAAGAAGTCGGCGGCGCGGCCCACGGACATGTCCACCACGTCGCCGATGCCCTTCCCGGCCACGAGGACCGCCAGGCTTTCCTGCTTGAGCCGCCGGCCGCCGCAGGTCTGACAGGGCTGCGCCGTGAGGAACTGTTCGAGTTGCCCGCGAATCGCGTCGCTCGACGACTCCCGATAGCGTCGCTCGACGTTCTTGAGGATCCCTTCCCACTCGGCCTCGTGCTCGGTCCGTCCACGGCCCGACTCGGGCGCAAACTTGAACTTGCCGGGGACGCCGAGAAGGAGGGCCTTCTGCGCCGCAGCCGGGATCTCGCCCCAGGGTGAGTCGAGGTCGAACCTGAGCGCCCTTGCCAGCGTCGGCAGCACCGCCTTCCGCAAGTAGCCCGACGGCTCGCCCCACGGAAGCACGACCCCCTCGAGGATGGCGATCGTCGGGTCCCCGAGGATGAGGTCGGGGTTCACTTCCTTGCGAGTGCCCAGCCCGTTGCAGTCGGGACAGACGCCGAAAGGACTGTTGAAGGAAAACTGCCGCGGCTCGAGCTCGGGGAACGACAGTCCGCAGACCGGACAGGCAAATCGCTCGGAGAAGAGCTGGGACTTCCCCGCTCCCTTCGCGTCGTGCCGGACCACCTCCACCACGCCGTCGGCGAGCTTGAGCGCCGTTTCGATGGAATCGGCGAGGCGGCCACGGTCCTCACCACGCACCACGAGACGGTCCACGATGACGGCAATGTCGTGGTTCTGTCGGCGATTCAGCGCAGGAACGGCCCCGAGGTCGTAGGTTTCCCCATCCACGCGCACCCGCACGAAGCCGCGCTTCTGGACGTCCTCGAAGAGATCGCGGAATTCACCCTTCCGGCCCCGGACCAGCGGCGCCAGCACCTCGATGCGAGTCCCCTCCGGCCAGGCAACCACCGCGTCGGTGATCTGGCTGGCGCTCGAACGGGTGACCGGACTCCCGTCGTTGGGGCAGTGGGGCACGCCAGCCCGGGCCCAGAGGAGCCGCAGGTAGTCGTAGATCTCGGTGACCGTGCCGACCGTCGAGCGCGGGTTCTGCCCGGTGGTCTTCTGCTCGATGGAGATGGCGGGCGAGAGGCCCTCGATGGAGTCGACATCGGGCTTCTCCATGAGGCCCAAGAATTGCCGAGCATACGCCGAAAGCGACTCGACGTACCGCCGCTGTCCCTCGGCATAGATGGTATCGAACGCCAGCGATGACTTGCCGGAGCCCGAGAGACCGGTGATGACGGTCAGCTCGTTCCGGGGAATGCTGACGGAGATGTTCTTGAGGTTGTGCTCGCGGGCACCACGGACGACGAGGAATTCACGGGCCATAAGCCCCGAAAGCTACCCGAACCCGGGAAGCGCTTCAAGCGGGTAAGTTTCGGGCGAGTACATACCCAGCAGTTGGAGCACGCAACAACGAATGCGCCGGACCCGTCACACTCGCAGCAGTGGTCGCGAACACGCCATCGACGAATTCTTCGGCACGGAGGGGCTCGAAGCGGATCCGCTTCCGCGCCAGCCCGACGCCAGCTTTCCGCTCCGGCCCTTCGCCGCGAGTGCCACACCCGACGCCCGGGTGGAGGCGCCCAGCAGCGAGCCGATCGATCCCGAGCGGGTCTACCAGCGCGCGCGCGAGGCGGTCGAGCAGTCCCGCACGGCGGAGGCCGACGCGCTCTTCCGCGAACTCCTCGCACTCGACCCCGCGCACGTGGGTGGCGCTCAAGGCCTGGCGGCACTGCTCGAATCGCAGCAGGACGTGCCCGGTGCCCTCGACGCCCTCGCCGCGGCCCTCAAGCTGCACCCGGATCATCCGGACCTGCTGCTGGCGCGCGCCGGCGTGCGGCGGCGGCGGAAGGACCTCGTCGAGGCCGAGGCGGACGTGCGCCGGGTGCTGCGCGCAAGTCCCTCCAATGCCGACGCGCTGATGGAACTGGGCCTGGTGCTGCTGCGGAAGGGCCTGGCCGCCGAGGCGGGACAGGTGCTGATGCGTCGCGTGGAGCAGCGGCCGGATGATGCCGAGACCTGGCTCTACGTTGGCGAGGCGCGGAACCAGGCTGGGAGCCTGCCGGCGGCGCTGGAGGCGCTCCGCAAGTCTGCCGAGCTGGACGACCGGAACGACCGGGTCTTCTACCTCATGGGCCGGGTGCTCGACCGGATGGGACGCCCGGACGAGGCGATGCCCATGTATCGCCGCAGCAAGGAACTCAGCGCACCATGATCGAGGTGGTGGTCGATGACCTGGCGTTCGTGGAGGCCGACGCCATCCTCCGGCCCGCCGACGACACGCTCGCTCCACTCACGCCGGCGATGAAGCGCCTCGACCTCCAGGCCGGAGCGCGGTTCGCCACGCTCTGCCAGGTCCAGACTCCGCTCGATGCGGGCGCCGCGGTCGTGACCGGCGGCGGCGACCTGTCCGCGCCGCTGGTCGTGCACCTGGTCCTCCAGGACGCGGACGGCTCGGGTGGCCGGGAAGTCATCCGGCGCGCCCTGCGCTCGGCCTGGCAACAGGCGTCCGCCTGGCACCTGGAGCGGATCGCCGCGCCACTCATCGGAGTCGGACCCGGGCGCCTTTCCATTGAAGATGCCGCCGAACTGCTGGGCGAGAGCTTTCCCAGCCGGGAACCGGGAGCGGATGCGCCCCACACCCTCCGCATTGTCGTCGATACGGACGAGGAGCGGACGACCGTGGACGCGGCGATCCGAAAGTACCGCTCCTGAACCGGCGGGTCGTCGGCATCATCACCTTCACGGCCTGGATCGGGTCACTGGTGTGGCTTGCCCAGCGGACGTGGTTTCCCACGGCGAGCCGACGTGCGGTACCCGTGATCGCACGGATCTCGCCCGCGGCCGCGTACTACACCCTCAGCATCGCCGGCAGCACCGTGGGCTTCGCCTCGCTCACGCTCGATACCACGCTCACCACCGTGGACGTCACGGAACAGATGGACCTCCGCTTGCCCGATGGCGACAGCGTGCTCCGTGTCGTCCAGCGCTCGCGCACGACCTTCGACCGCAGCCTGGGATTCCTGGGCGCGGTGGTCTCGCGATCGCAGACGGGTGAGCGCACGGAGGTGCGCGCGACGGCGATCGGTGATTCGGCGATGTCGTGGCAGGCCGGGCCCGAGGGGCGCCCGGGCCGCTCGGACACGATGGTCGTGCGGCGCGGCAACGCCGCTCCACCGTCGGCCCTGCCACTCCTCGTGGTGGCGCTGCGCAAGCCGGCGAAGGGCATGCTGCGCAAGCTGGAACTCGTCGATCCGCTCCGGCGTGCGATGGTGCAGGTCGACGTGGCGGTGCTGACCGACTCGACGCTCGTAGTGGCCGACAGCGCGGCGATGAACCCCGTCACGTCGCAGTGGGAGCCCGCGCGCTACGATACGCTCCGTGCGTGGCAGATCAGCCGCCGCGGCGACGGACCGCCCGTGACGCTCTGGACCGACGAGGATGGCCTGCCGGTGAGCGGCGAACTTCTGCCCGGCCTCCATGCCGAGCGGCAACCGTTCGAGATCGCCACCAACGCCTACCGGCAGGAGTTCGCCGGCGGTGCGCATGGGGACGCGCAGAGCCCGGCGAGCGCAACCGTGGCCGCGCTCCCCGCGGCGCTGCAGTCGATGCTGGTGCGCATGCCCCGGCTCGACCGGGACACCGCTGGGTGGGCGCGTGCGGAAATGTCGGGAGGAAGTCAGTTGCTCTCGGGCGACACGCTCTTCCTGTCGCTCGACACCGCGAGCACCGATCGCAGCATGACGACGGCTGACATGGTCGAGGCGCTCGTACCCAACAACGACCGGGCGGTGCGGATCCAGGCGGAGCAGGTGATCAAGGGGGAAACCGACCAGCGTCGCATCGCCGAGCGGCTCCTCAACTGGGTCTCGGCCGAGGTGACCACGGCAGTGAACCCGGGCATCCCCAATCCCCGCCGCGCGCTGCGCACCCGGAAGGGCGATGCCTCGGATCGAGCGATATTGTTCGTGGCCCTGGCCCGCGCCGCGGGACTGGAGGCGCGCCCTGTTGCGGGGATCGTAGCACAGGAGCGGGGCTGGAGCCGGCACGCCTGGGCGGAAGTGAAGCTGGGGGGCTGGGTTCCGGCCGATCCGAGCTTCGGCACGTTCCCTGCCGGGGCAGGATATGTCAGATTGATCGCCGGAGCCCCGGCCGATCCCCTTTACCTCGTGCCGCTCGCGGCATCGCTTGCGCCCGAACGGCTGACTCGGCAGAAGACCCGATGATACGTCTCACGAACCTGACCAAGCGCTACGGCAGCTTCACCGCCGTCGACGGTATCGATCTCGAGGTGCCGTCGGGCGAGCTGTTCGGCTTCCTGGGCCCCAACGGCGCCGGCAAGACGACGACGCTGCGCATGATCGCCGGCATCCTCAAGCCGACGAGCGGCAGGGTCGAGATCGGCGGCGACGACCTGGAGCGCAAGCCGCGCAAGGCCAAGACGCGGATGGGCTTCATTCCCGACCGCCCGTTCGTCTACGACAAGCTGACCGGCGCGGAGTTCCTGCGCTTCGTCGCGGCGCTCTACGGCCAGGAAGGCCCGGTCATCGAGCGCCGCATGGACGAACTCCTCAAGCTCTTCGACCTGGCGCCCTGGAAGGACGAGTTGACGGAGTCGTACAGTCACGGCATGCGGCAGAAGCTGATCATCTCGAGCGCGCTCATTCACCAGCCCGAGGTGATCGTCGTGGACGAGCCGATGGTGGGTCTCGACCCGAAGAGCGCGCGCCTGCTCAAGGACCTGTTTCGCGAGTTCACCTCACGCGGCGGCACCATCCTCATGAGCACGCACACGCTCGAGGTGGCCGAGGACATGTGCGACCGGATCGGCATCATCCAGGGCGGCAAGATCGTCGCCTGCGGCACGATGGCCGAGTTGCGGCACCAGTTTGCCGCCGGCGACGCGAGCCTCGAGGACCTTTTCCTCCGCCTCACCGGCGGCGTGTCCGAGCTCGAACTGGGTCATGTCTTCGACCGCTGAACTGCTGGTGCTCCCGGTGCCCGATCCGGGCGTCGCGACCGTCCTCCTGCCCAAGTGGAGGACGGCGCTCGCGCGCGTGCGCCAGGAGCGCTCGGGCACCCCGCTCAAGCTCCTGCTGCTGGCGCTCGTGGCTGCGGGCTTCTGGTCGGCGGTGTTCACGGTGGCGTACCGGGTGCTGAAGTACGCCCGAAGCGCGCCGGAAATCGGCAGCTTCCTGCCCCAGAAGATGCTCGGCGTCATCCTGCTGGCCTTCGCGTCCATCCTGCTGCTGTCCAACCTCGTCACGGCCCTCTCGACGTTCTTCCTCGCGAAGGACCTCGACATGCTCATCGCGGCCCCGATCGACTGGCTCCGGCTCTACCTGGCCAAACTCGGGGAGACGGTGGCGCACTCGTCCTGGATGGTGGCGCTGCTGGCGATCCCGATCTTCACGGCCTATGGCATCGTCTATAACGGCGGCCCCTGGTTCTGGCTGGTGGCACTGGGCGCGTTCGTGCCATTCCTGCTCCTGCCGGCGGTCATCGGCGCCTTCATCACGCTGGTACTGGTAAACGTCTTCCCGGCCCGGCGCACGCGCGACCTGCTGAGCCTCGTGGCGATCGGCGCCATGGCCATCGTGGTGGTGACGCTCCGCGTCCTGCAGCCGGAACGGCTCGCGCGGCCCGAGGGCTTCCGAAACCTGGTGGACTTCCTCGGCGCGCTGCAGAGCCCCACGAGTCCGTTCCTGCCGACCGAGTGGACGGCGGACATCATCATGAACTGGCTCAACCGCATCGCCGACCCGCTGCCCATCACGCTCCTGTGGAGCACGGCCGGCGCCTTCGTCGTGCTCGGGGCGCTGGCGCACAAGCGGCTCTACCGGAACGGCTTCACGAAGGCGCAGGAAGGCGCCGAGCAATACGTGCGCGGCAGGCACTGGCCTCGCTTCGCGTCGAAGCTGCTCCACAGCCTGCCGGTGGCCAAGCGGGAATTCATCGTCAAAGACGTCCTGCTGTTCTTCCGCGATACGACGCAGTGGAGCCAGCTCATCCTGCTCGCCGTGCTCCTGCTGGTCTACATCTTCAACATCCGCGCCCTGCCTCTCTTCACGGGCGAGCGGGTGTCGGTACTGCTCGTCACCATGGTGGTGTTCCTGAACCTGGCTCTCGCCGGGTTCGTGCTGGCCGCCATCGCCGCGCGATTCGTGTTCCCGTCCGTGTCGCTCGAGGGCAAGCAGCTCTGGCTGCTCTGCTCGAGCCCGCTCGACCTCGAAGCCCTGATGTGGAGCAAGTACTGGACGGGCACGGTGCCGTTGCTGGTCCTGGCACTGCTCATCACCGGCGTCACCAACGTGCTGCTCCAGGCGTCGCCCTTCATGATGGCGGTGAGCATCGGGACCATCACGCTCTACACCCTCGCCACGAGCGCACTGGCCCTCTGCTTCGGTACCCTCTTCCCGCAGTTCGACACCGAGAATGCCGCGCAGATCCCGACGAGCTTCGGCGGCCTGGTGTACATGATGGCGAGCGTCTGCCTGCTGGGCGTGGTGATCGCGCTGGAGGCGCGGCCGGTGCTGCAATTCGTGCGGGCCAACCAGGCCGGTGTCCCGCTGGAGATTGACCTGCCGATGGCACTGATGTTCGGGGCCTCGGCCGTGCTTTGCCTCGCCAGCACGCTGGTCGCGCTTCGCATCGGCCTGCGCCGGATCCGCAAGATCGACGCCTAGCCCCTCGAGGCTCCTGTCCGCTCCACCCCTAACCGCCTCCTGGCGGTTTTTTCCGTTCCGCACCGCACTTCCCTGATGCCGGAGGGTTCGCGCCCTTCCCGCACTGTGTGCGCGCCTGCGCCATGCCGGCGCGGGCCCACTCCCTGGAGGTGCATATGCAGTTCACTCGCCTGTGGCCGGCGCTCGTGGTCGTGGCCGGTCTCACCGCCTGTTCCGAACGTCCCCCGCTCGCGACCGCGCCGGACGAGTCCCCGCCGCCCGCCACCGACCCGTCCAGCGCGCTCAGCGGACGCGCCGGCCAGGCGCGGCTCGAGCGACTCGCGCGGCGCACCGCGCGGGCGCTGCGCGACCCGTCGTTCCGGGCCGACGTTAAGGCGGCACTGGATCGGTCCACCTATCGCGAGGGCAAGGTGCACTTCCAGCGCTACCTCAGGGACAATGGCGGCCGCGGTCTGCGCGAGCTGGCCGCCACGGGGGGGGAATCGGAAGCCGATGTCGATGGAGACGCGAGTCGCGCGGGAACGCTCGAGATGTACTTCCCCGTCGCCGCGCACCGGGCCTCCTGGACCGGCGACGAGAACGTGCTGGTGGCCACCGCCGAACGGGATGGCGAGGCGCCGGTGGCATACGACCTTGCGGGGCGCCGGATCGTCCTGAGCCCC
The DNA here is from genome assembly GCA_963773095.1 of uncultured Gemmatimonadales bacterium. Classification (GTDB taxonomy): domain Bacteria; phylum Gemmatimonadota; class Gemmatimonadetes; order Gemmatimonadales; family GWC2-71-9; genus JAGGAG01. The sequence continues at coordinate 261,822 of CAVYZY010000013.1, read as the reverse complement.
GACGCGCCACCGTCCACGCCGGTCCTGGCGGTAGAGCCGGCGGAGGTGGATTTCGATACCCCGCACGAGCTGACGGCGGCCAGGTGCAATGACAGCGAATGTGGCAGCGCGGGCGGAGGCTACGTCACGCCGTCGACCCCTGGGTTGTACATGAGCCGGGTCGAATTCGTGCAGTCGTTTGAGTCCTGGTTGAAGGGCGATCCCGAATATGAGATCCACATCATGGGCCCGGCCGAGAAGGGCGATAACACGAACCTCGTCTCCTTCCAGTGCATCGGCGAGCACGCCGCGAGCCCGTACGCCTGGGACACGGACGAGAAGACCTGGATGGGGAGCCAGCTCTTGTTCTCGAAGGCGCAGATCGATGCCATGGCGATCGCCCACAAGGGAGTGCCGTTCACCATCATGGCCTACGAGGACGATGACGCCGCATGCCAGATCAGGACCGACTCCGACCGCGCCAGCAAGCTCTTCGCCGCCGTCGGGATTGTCGCCAAGGAGTACAAGAGTGCCAAGTCGGTAAGCGGAAAGCTCGAGGCCGCCCAGTCGCTCTTCAAGGTTCTCGCTGCCCTGTACAGCTTCCTCACGACCGCTGATGACATCATCGGTGTCGTGGTCGCGGACGCGGTCACGGGCCGCTTCCACGCCGGCACCAACTGGACCGCACTGAACGACAAGACGACCGCCAATGCGTGGTTCATGCTGGAGATGAAGTGACGTCCAGCGACAACGACCTCAAGACCGGAGGCCCCGTGCGACTCGCGCTTCACCTGATGCTCCTCGCGCTGCCTGCTGCCGGAATCGCTTCAACCGCGTTCGCGCAGGGTCCGTGGTCCGTGTTCGCCGGAGGAGGTGCCGCCGGCTTCGGCGGCGCGTCCTCCGCCGGGAGCAGCATCGACGGTGACCCGGTCCAGTTCAAGCCTTCGCCGACGACCCGGCTGCATGTGGGCGTGGCAACGGCGTTCGGGCGCGGCGGCATCACCCTCGACGCGTCCTATTCGAAATCGAGCCTGGGCGTCTACGGCACCGGGGCGTCCTACAGCATCGACCCGGCGATCACGCTGTGGGACGTCCGGCTGCTTGCGAGCTACGAGCTGTCCCGGCTCGGCGAGTCGTCCTCTCTTCGAATTGCACTGGGCCCGATGGTTCAGTTCTGGAGCGGCGACGCAATCATCGACGCGAAGACCAGCCTTGGAGGTGCTGTCGCCCTCACGTTGGTAGTGCCCATGACAAGGAGCCTTGGCCTGCTGGTTTCGGGCAGCATGGGCGTCGCCGGGAGTCCCTTTGCCGGAGAAACACTCAGCGACTTCGGCACGGCAGTGCCCACCAGCACCTGGACGCGGGAACTGGGTGTGGGAGTCCGGGTCGCCCTGTAGCGCGCGGCGCCGGCCCGACACGAGAAGCGCCGTGCGGCGTGCGGTGTATTATTCGAGTGAAACACGCTCTGGCTTCATTCGTTCATGACATTCGGTTGCAGCGCGGGCTGGTGGAGGCATGGTGAACCCGTTGCGCCGCCTCTTCGGTCCGCGCCGCCCCGCCCGGGGTGAAAGCCCGCTTCGCGCCGAACTGCTCAGCATCGAGCGGCTGGAGGAGCGTGCGCGCGGGCTTGCCGCGAGCTTCACCCTCGCGCGAGCCCGCGACGACGCCGGCCACCAGTTCTCCTCCCGGGTGGACGGGAACGCCCGGGTGTTGCGCGACGCCTACCGCATCCTCGCAGATGACGTGCACCGCGGAGAGTTCCTTTCCCCCGCCGCCGAGTGGCTCCTCGACAACTTCCATCTCATCGAGTCCGAGATCCGGGGCGTGCAGCACGACCTCCCGCGGCGGTACTACCGCGAGCTGCCGAAGCTGGCACCCCGCGAGATGGCAGGAATGGCGCGGATCTATGCCATGGCGCTGGAGCTGATCCGCCATACCGATGGCCGGCTGGATCGGGTCCAGCTCGTGCGATTCGTATCCGCCTACCAGACCGTGGCGCCACTCACCATCGGCGAACTGTGGGCCTGGCCCAGCATGCTCAAGCTGGCGCTCATCGAGAACCTGCGCCGCCTCGCAGAGGAGACGCTGGAAGGGCGCGCCTCGCGCCTGCAGGCTGACCGCTACCTGGATCAGATCGTGGGAGCGGGCACCGCTGGCCCGCTGCCCCAGCAACTGGAGACGGCCTTCGTGGTCCGACTGCTTCAGCGCATGCGTGAATACGGACCCCTCGTGTCGCCCGTGCGTGCGGAGGTCGAGGCGCGCCTCACCTCTCAGGGCATGACGGCCGAGGATGCCATCCGCACCGAACACCAGGCCCTGGCCATGGGGCAGGTGTCGGTCGGCAACGCGATCACCAGCCTCCGCTTCTGCGCGTCGCTGGACTGGACGCTGTACTTCGAGAGCGTCAGCCTGGTCGAGCAGGTGCTGCAGCGCGATCCCGCCGCCGTGTATGGCGCCATGGACTTCCAGAGCCGCGATCGGTACCGGCAGGCCGTGGAAGAACTTGCGGAGCCCAGCGGCGAGGCGCAGCTGCGCGTGGCGTTGCGCAGCGTGGAGAGCGCGCGCGAGGTCGCCGAGCGGAAGTCGGCCGACGACCGCGCGGCGCACGTTGGCTATCACCTGATCGGCAGGGGCCGGCACGACCTCGAGATCGACGTCTCGTACCAGCCCGGGGTCGCCGGGCGGGCGCGCCGCTTCCTCTTCGCGCACGCCACTACTGCCTACCTGGGATCCATCGCACTGATCACCGCGGCGCTGCTTGCGCTCGGCGCGACCTACACGCGCCAGGCAGGCGGGGACAAATGGTGGCAAGGGGTTGTCGTGCTGCTGCTGCTGCTCCCGGCATCCGAGCTTGCCATCGCGGGGGTGCAGCGCCTCATGGCTCGCGTGTCACCGCCCCGGCGACTTCCCCGCATCGACTACCGGGCAGGAGTGCCTCCCCAGCACCGGACCATGGTCGTCATCCCCACGCTGCTCACCAGCGTTGCCGGGGTGGAAGAGCTGCTGGAGCACCTCGAGGTGCTGGCGCTCGGCAACACCGACCCGAACATTCACTTCGCCATCCTCAGCGACTTCGCGGACGCATCCGCGGCCGAAATGCCCGGCGACGACCGCATCCTCGCCGCGGCGCGCGAGGGCATCACCGGGCTCAACGCACGCGCAGAACCGGGACGCGGCGGCACCTTTCACCTGTTGCACCGTGTGCGGCAGTGGAATGCCGGCGAGGCATCCTGGATCGGGTGGGAGCGCAAGCGTGGCAAGCTCGAGGAGTTCAACCGGCTTCTGCGCGGCGCCCGCGACACCAGCTTCACGCTGCATGTCGGCGATCCGGAGCTCCTCGTCGGGATTCGTTATGTCATCACGCTGGACAGCGACACGCGCCTGCCACGCAACGCGGCGCGGCAGCTCATCGGCATCATCGCCCATCCCCTGAATCGTCCGCACTTCGATGCCCGCCTCCGGCGGGTCACCGAGGGCTACGGCATCCTGCAGCCCAGGGTGAGCGTGACGATAACAAGTGCGTCTGGATCGCTCTTCGCCCGCGTCTACTCCGGCCATACAGGCGTGGATCCGTATACCACCGCGGTGTCGGACACGTACCAGGACCTGTTCAGCGAGGGCATCTTCGCGGGCAAGGGGCTCTACGACGTGGATGCGTTCGTCGCGGCGCTTGAAGACCGCGTGCCCGAAAACGCGCTGCTGTCGCACGACCTCTTCGAGGGCCTGCATGCGCGGCCGGCCCTCGTCACCGACGTGGAGGTCGTGGACGATTACCCGGCAAGCGTGCTCACCCATGCGCGCCGGCAGCACCGGTGGGCCCGCGGCGACTGGCAGATCCTCTTCTGGCTGTTCCCGGTCGTCCCGACGCGCGGGGGCCTCGAGCGCAATACGCTCCCCTTGATCTCGCGCTGGAAGATCTTCGACAACCTGCGCCGAACCCTGGCGGCACCCGGCACCCTGCTCGCGCTCATCGCCGGCTGGCTCGTCCTTCCGGGCACCCCGTGGGTGTGGACCGCAGCGATCCTCGCTGCCCTGGCGTTTCCACTCTACCCCCACCTGCTGCGCCTCATCGGCGGGCGCGACCCGCAGCAGCCGCTCCGGGTTTTCCTCCGCATCCTGCGAGAGGACGTCCAGGCCGCAGCCGCGCAGATACTGCTGCTGCTCACGTTCCTGGCGTATCACGCGTACGAAATGGTCCACGCGATCGCGCTGACCCTGGTGCGGCTGATGTTCACCCAGCGCCGCCTGCTGGAGTGGGAGACGGCCGCGGCGGCGGCCGCGCGCGCGGCCGGGCTCACTGCGAGGAGCGGCACGCTGCTCTTCTTCGCCGAGATGGCGGCCAGCCCGCTGATCGCGATCGTCGTCCTGGTGCTGCTGACGGGCGCCCGGCCGGCCGCGCTCCCCGTCGCCGCTCCCATACTCGTCCTCTGGATCATCGCCCCCATCGTGGCGGCGTGGCTGAGCCGCCCCGTGCTGCCGGCTCGCCAGCGGCTCCTCTGGGAGGATCGCCTGCTGCTGCGCATCGTCGCGCGGAAGACCTGGCGCTACTTCGAGACCTTCATGGGCATCGCGGATCACGGCCTGCCTCCGGACAACTTCCAGGAAATCCCGATGCCGACGGTGGCGCACCGCACGTCGCCAACCAACATCGCGATGGGGCTGCTCTCGACCCTGGCAGCCCACGACCTCGGCTACATCCGCACGAGGGAGCTCCTCGAGAAACTCGAGGCGCTCATTGGAACGATGGAGGGGCTGGAGCGGTACGAGGGTCACCTGCTCAACTGGTATGACACGAGCACGCTCGCCCCACTGACGCCGCGCTATGTGTCGACCGTGGACAGCGGCAACCTTGCGGGCGCCCTCATCGCGGCCGCCGAGGGCCTTCGCCTGCTGGCCACGGAGCCACAACCGGTGGCCGTCATCTGCAACGGCCTGTTCGATACGGCGGAAGTCGCCTTGCGCTCCGTGGCCCAGCTGGGGGCCGGCGCCGCGCCCTCCGAGCGCGCCCTGCTCGTTGCGGTCCTCACCGCCATGCGCAACACGCTGGAGGGATCCGGGGATGCAGAGGACAGGATGGAGCGTGCCCGTGCATTGGTGCCCGAACTGACCGAGGCGATCGACGTGTTCGCGCGCGACGCGTCGACCGACCCGGACCGGGCCACTGCAGGCTACTGGGCGCGATCGCTGGCGGAGGGGCTCGAAGTGCAGGTCACACCCGCCGATGCCGGGGCCCGCCTCGGCGCGCTCGCGGAGCGCGCGCGCGCCTTCGCGGAGGGCATGAACTTCCGCTTCCTCCAGGACCGGCAGCGGCAGATCTTCGCGATCGGCTTCCGCCTCGCGGACGCAGAGGGGCCGGGCCGCCAGGATCCGTCCTATTACGACCTGCTCGCGTCCGAGGCGCGGCTCGCCAGCTTCGTGGCCGTCGCCAAGGGCGACGTGCCCGACAGTCACTGGTTTCACCTCGGCCGCCTCCTCACCAGCGTGGATGGTGCCTCCACCCTCCTCTCCTGGAGTGCCACGCTTTTCGAGTACCTGATGCCTCAACTGGTGCTGAAGAGCTATCCCGAGACCCTGCTCCACCAGTCCTGCCGCAGCGCGGTGCGGCGCCAGGTCGAGTACGGACGGCAACGCGGCGTACCGTGGGGCATCTCGGAGTCGGGGTTCAACGCGGTGGACCGCCACGGCAACTACCAGTACAAGGCGTTCGGCGTCCCGGGCCTCGGGCTCAAGCGTGGACTCGGTGATGAACTGGTCGTGGCGCCCTATGCGACCGCACTCGCCGCCATGGTGGACCCGACCAGGTCCGCACAGAACTTCCGTCGCCTCGCCCGGGAAGGCGCCGAGGGGCCGTACGGCTTCTACGAAGCGATCGACTACACCCACCACTCGGCGCTGGACGGCGATTCCGCGACCGGCCCGGCAGAAGCGGATACCGCGCCACGAGGCACCGTCGTGCGGTCCTTCCTGGCCCACCATCAGGGAATGACGCTGGTGGCACTCGCGAATACCCTGCTCGATGACGTGATGGTGCGTCGCTTTCACTCCGATCCACGGGTGCAGGCAACGGCCCTCCTGCTGCAGGAGCGGGTGCCGCGCCACGCCCCGATCACTCAGCCGCGTCCGGCCGAGGCAACGCGCGTCACGGCCGCGATTCCGGCCGGTGCGGTGCGGCGCTTCCGGTCGCCACACACCCGATACACGCACGCCCAGTTCCTGTCGAACGGCGCGTACGTCACCGTCGTCACCAATGCCGGAGGCGGCGCCAGCCTCTGCCGCGGGCGCGCCGTGACCCGGTACCGCGAGGACGCCACGCGCGACCTCGGCAGCCAGTTCCTGTACATCCGCGACGTTCGCAACGGGTCGGTGTGGTCCGCCACCTATCACCCGACGGGCCGGGAGCCGGAGGAGTATTTCGTCTCGTTCCACGCGGAGCGCGCCGTGTTCCGCCGGAAGGACGACGGCATCGCCACTCGGTTCGACATCGCCGTCTCCCCGGAGGATGATGTGGAGGTGCGGCGGCTGGCGATCACGAACCTGAGTGATCGTCCCCGCGAACTGGAGATCACGAGCTACGGCGAGATCGCGCTCGCGTCCCTGGCCGAGGACCTGGCCCACCCCGCGTTCGGGAAGCTGTTCATCGAAACGGAGTATCTCCCGGAGAGCGCTGCGCTGGTGTGTGCCCGGCGACCGCGTGCGCCCGACGAGAACGGCATGTGGGCAGTCCACGTGCTGAGCATCGAGGGACGGATGCAGGGCCCGGTGGAATGGGAGACCGACCGGTTGAAGTTCCTCGGCCGCGGGCGCGGTCCCGAGGACCCTGTGGCACTCGACGGGCGCGCGCTGTCCGGCACGACCGGCGCCGTGCTCGATCCGATCGTCAGCCTGCGCCAGCGCATTCGCCTGGCACCCGGCGGGTTCGTGCGGATCTCGTTTGCGACCGGCCTGGCCTCGAGCCGCGAGGGCGCGCTGGCGATCGCGCAGAAGTACCACGACCCGAGTGCCACGCCACGCACCTTCGCGCTCGCCTTCACCCAGGCGCAGAGCACGCTGCGGCACATGGGCATCTCCAGCGACGAGGCCATGCTGTACGAGCGCCTCGCCTCCCGGGTGCTCCACACCGACGGCTCGCTCCGTGCCGGGCCCGACGCCCTCTCGCGCAACGTGCTCGGCCAGCCGGGCCTGTGGGCCCACGGCATCTCCGGCGACCTGCCGATCCTGCTCGTGCGCGTAGTGGAGGAGAACGACATCCCGCTGGTACGCCAGGTCCTGCAGGCGCAGGAGTACTGGCGCCTCAAGGGACTGAGCGCCGATGTGGTCATCCTGAACGAGCACCCGGTGAGCTACCTGGACGAGATGCACGTGCAGCTCGCCGCACTGCTCGACACCGGACCCTGGGGTGCCTGGAAGCATCGTCCGGGCGGGGTGTTCCTGCTGCGCGGCGACCGCATGAACGAGGCCGAGCGGACTCTCCTCGCCGCCGCGGCGCAGGCGATCCTGAGCGGCGAGCGGGGCGAACTCGCCAACCAGCTCGACCGGCCATACGCGGAGCCGCAGTGGCAACGGGAACTGCCGACGCCACCGCCCGTCCCGCTGCCGGAGCGCGAGGGCATCGCGATCGACGCCCCGGAACTGACGCTCGCCAACGGTTCCGGCGGCTTCGCCGACAATGGAAGGGCGTATGCCATCGTGCTCGACGGTGACCAGGAAACGCCGCTGCCATGGGTCAACGTTATCGCCAATGCGGGCTTCGGCACCGTGGTCTCGGCCTCGGGATCGGCGTACACCTGGGCCGGGAACAGCCGCGAGAACCGGCTCACCCCATTCGCGAATGATCCCGTGAGCGACCCCACCGGCGAGGCGCTGTTCCTGCGTGACGAGGACACCGGCGATTCCTGGTCACCAACTCCCGGACCGGGTCCGCGGACACAGGAAAGCGGCCGGTACGTCGTGCGGCACATGGCGGGCGTGTCCCGTTTCCAGCACGCGTCGCATGGAATCGAGCAGGAACTCGCGGTCTTCGTGGATACAATCGATCCCGTGAAGTTCGCGCTCCTCACGCTCACGAACCGGAGCGGCCATCGCCGTCGGCTGAGTGCCTTCGGCTACGCCGAATGGCGGCTGGGACCGCCGCGAGCCAGCGAGCACCTGCACGTGGTCACCGAGTATCACCAGGAATCGGCCGCGATCCTCGCCGCCAACTCATACAACCAGGAGTTCGCGTCGCACGTCGCGTTCGCGGGCGTGAGCGAGGCACCGCACTCCGTCTCCGGCGACCGGCTTGCCTTCCTGGGGCGCAACGGCTCCCTCGCCCGTCCGGCCGCCATGACGCGCCACGCGCTCTCCGGTGACACCGGAGCGGGCCTCGACCCCTGCGCCGCGCTCCACGTCCGGATCGACCTCGCGCCGGGAGAGACCCGCCGGATCGCCTTCACGCTTGGACAGGGGCGCGATCGTGGACACGCGCTGGAACTGGTGGCTCGCCACCGGAGCGTCGAAGCGGCCGAGGCAGCGCTCGCGCAGGTCACGGATTCCTGGGACGAGACACTCGGCAGCATCCAGGTGCGCACGCCCGATGACTCATTCGACCTGATCATGAACCGGTGGCTGCTCTATCAGGTGCTGAGTTGCCGGATGTTTGCGCGATCGGCCCTCTACCAGCCGGGCGGCGCGTTCGGCTTCCGGGACCAGCTGCAGGACGCCATGGCGCTGAGCTTCGCGCGGCCCGGCCTCCTGCGCGAACACATCCTTCGCGCCGCGGGTCGCCAGTTCGTCGAGGGAGACGTGCAGCACTGGTGGCACGAGCCCTCCGGCCGCGGGACACGCACCCGCTGCTCGGACGACCTGCTCTGGCTGCCGCACGCCGTGGCACACTACGTCGACGCAACGGGCGATACCGGAATCCTCGACACCGTGATCCCGTTCCTGGACGGCGCGCCGCTCGCCCCTGGCGAGATGGAGGCGTACCTACAGCCGGCGCAGTCCGCCGAGGCCGGGTCGGTGCTCGAGCACTGCATCCGCGCGGTGGAACGGAGCCTCACGGCCGGGACCCACGGCCTTCCCCTCATCGGCAGCGGCGACTGGAACGACGGCATGAACCGGGTCGGTCACCTCGGGCGCGGAGAGAGTGTCTGGCTGGGCTGGTTCCTCTTCACGGTGCTCCGGAAGCTCGCTCCACTCTGCGAGCAGTCGGGGGATGTCTCGCGCGCGGCGCGGTTCGAGGGAGAAGCAGCGCGGCTCGCTACGATGCTGGAGCTGGCGTGGGATGGCGACTGGTACCGGCGCGCGTACTACGACGATGGCACGCCGCTCGGGTCGGCGCAGAACGACGAGTGCAAGATCGACTCGATCTCGCAGACGTGGGCGGTGCTCTCCGGAGCCGCGCAACTCCCGCGTGCCGAGCGGGCCATGGACGCCGTTCGCACCCACCTGGTGCGACGGGCCACGCGAGCGGTCCTGCTGCTGACCCCGCCCTTCGACCAGTCGGCCCAGGACCCCGGCTACATCAAGGCCTATCCGCCCGGCATGCGCGAGAATGGCGGACAGTACACGCATGCGGCCATCTGGACGATCATGGCCGTGGCGCGACTCGGCAACGGTGATGAGGCGATGGAGCTGTTCCACATGCTGAACCCCATCAATCACAGTCGCACCGCGGCCGACGTCGAGCGCTACAAGGTCGAGCCCTACGTCACCGCGGGCGACGTGTACGCCCATCCTGCACACAACGGGCGGGGCGGCTGGACCTGGTATACCGGATCGGCCGGGTGGATGTATCGCGCCGGGATCGAGAGCATCCTCGGCTTGAAGCGCCACGGTGCCACATTCGAGCTCGACCCCTGCATACCCGCAGCCTGGCCGGGATTCTCGCTGACCTGGACGATCGGTCGCACGCAATACCAGATCGACGTCTCCAACCCCCAGCATCGCTGCCGTGGCATCGCGACAGCCACGCACGACGGCCTGTCCTGCGATGCGTCGGCCATCACAATCGTGGATGACGGCGCCATCCATCATATTGAGGTCGTAATCGGCTACGGCGCCCCCGGGACGGTGGCGGGACACGAGGAGTGCGGCACGCGCGTGATGATCACATCAGGAGGAATTTCCCCATGGCCATGCAGTACAGCGACCACCACCGTGCCCTGCAGGATCGCTTCGACACCCGGCGCCTGGCCGACACGCTGGCCGAGCTGATCGTTCACGACGAGTTCACCGAGGCCGACAACGCCTTCATCGCAGCGCGCGACATGTTCTGGCTCGCAACTGTTGATCACCTCGGACAGCCGACGGTCTCCTACAAGGGCGGCGCGCCGGGGTTCGTGCGCATCCTCGACAGTCGCACGCTTGCCTTCCCCTGCTACGACGGCAACGGCATGTACTACTCGATGGGGAATGTCGGCGCGCACGCCGAGGTGGGCATGCTCTTCATGGACTTCGAGAAGCCGTACCGGCTGCGGGTGCAGGGCAAGGCGGCGTACGACCGGGACGAAGCGCTGGTGCGCAGCTTCCCTGGCGCGCAGTTCGTGATCCGGGTCTCCGCCACCTCGATCTTCCAGAACTGTCCGCGCTACGTGCATCGCATGAGCAAGGTCGAGGCGTCACGCTACGTGCCGGCGCCCGATGGTACCGCGCCGCTGGCGGGCTGGAAGCGCATCGACTTCATCCAGCCGGCGCTGCCGCACTACGACCAGGGACGGGTGAATGAGGCAGGTGGGCCGCTTACGATCGAGGAGTGGGGCGGAAAGGTTGTGGCGGGCGACCGGGAGGCCTGACGCCGGGGACGATCAGGCGGCAACGCGGGTCCCGCAGCGGTCGCAGAAGCGGCTGCCGGGCGGCAGTTTCGCGGCACACTGTCCGCAGCTTCGCTCGCCAAGCCCGCAACCGCAGGTCGAACAGAAGAGTGCGTCCTGCTCGGGCCGCGGTCCACAGTGGGGACAGACGTTCACGACCGCACCCTCGGACCGGATCGCACGGGCCCGCGCGGCGATGACCGCCTCGAGATCGTGCGACCCGCCTGAATCCGACGGCATGGCCACTGGCGTCGCGGGCCGTGGAGGCCCGTCTTCCGACCGCAGTGCCTGCAGTGCCTGCGCCGTGTACTTCCCCTTGAGCATCGCGTAGTCCTCGTCGGACAGCTTTCCGGTCGCCTGGTCGAACTCGATCTCCTTCAGCGCCGAGAGAGCCATGCCCTTGGGGGTCTCCTCCAGGTCCTCGGGTTCGTCATCCACGATGGCGGGCACCGCCTCGCGCGACACGAGCGGCCCGAGCACGACCAGGAGCAGGGCGACCCCGACGAGCGCCGCGGCCACCGCCTCCAGCCAAATCACTGTTCCATCTCCGCGAGTTCCCGCTTCAGCCGTTCCATCTCGTCATCCGTTCCGCTTGCCACGGCCGGCCCCGGGGCCATCGACGCCTCGAGCGCACGATCGGCCGACCGCCGCACGCGCCGCCGGATGATCCACGCCACGATGCCGCCCACGGTGAGGATGGCCGCGCCGGGCACCACGTAGCCCGCGAGGTTGAAGCCCTCGGGCTTGGGTGCCATGAGGATCTTCTCGCCGTACTTGTCGACGAAGGCGGCAATCACCTGCTCGGACGTCTTGCCTTCGGCAAAAAGGGCGACGATCTCGCGGTGCAGCGCCGGGGAATAGGTGCAGGTGAAGTCGGTGGTGCGGCAGGTGAAGATGTCCAGCGTGCAGCCACACGTGCACTGCAGCTTGAGCTCGGTGTTGCGAACGACAACGTCGTTGTCGCTCTCCAGGGTCGGCGTGCGGGAACGGCCCGCCACCTCGGGATTGAACAGCGTGCCCACGTCGCCCTGGCCCGCACGCGGGCTGGCGACGGGAGGCTTCGGGGCGGAATCCTGCTGGAATGACAGGAAGGCGCGGCGGTCCATCGGCACTACTCCGCGCCCGCGCGAGCGGTCGCCAGTTCGACCCCGTAGCCGGCCTGCGCATTCCGGTGCGAGCTCACCGGGGTTCCGCCACCGGGCCACATGGTGATGAGCCCCCCGAACGCCAGGATGAACCCACCGGCCCACACCCACCAGACGAGCGGATTGATGTTGAAGCGGTATACCGCTTCCTCGGTGCCGTTCACGGCGCCGGCAAACACGATGTAGACGTCCTCCCGCAGGCCGCTGCGGATCCCGACCTCGGTGGACGGCTCGAACGACGCCTCCTCGGTGCCCAGCTCGTTGACCGTGAAGTGCTGCCGCTTCTCCGACACGATGCGCCCGTCGGGCTTGCCATCGAGCGCGACCTCGACCGTCGCAGCCGAGACGTAGCGGTTGAGCTGCTTGAACTGCGAGATGCCGACGTGGGTGAACGTGTAAGTATGGCCAAACGGGCTCTTGAGCTCGATCGACTCGCCGGGTTTGAGCGTGGCCTCGCGCTGCACCTTGAACGCCATCCCGGCGAAGGCCACGAAGTACACCAGCATGCCGAAGTGCACGATGTAGCCACCATACCGGCGGCGGTTCCTCGCAATCAGCCGCCCCAGCGCGACCGGGACCGTCTCGGCGTGCATGCGGACGCGGGCGCGCGTGCCCCGCCAGAACTCCTGGGCGATGGTCCCGCCGACGAAGCCCGCGAGTCCCCAGGTCATGAGCGGGGCCAGTTCACGCACACCGAGCGCGGCGAGCACTGCCGTCACCAGCAGTCCCGAGCCGACCGGGAACGCAAACTGGCGGCGCAGGTTCTGGACGGACGCTTTCCGCCAGGCGATCAGCGGCCCGATCCCGGTGAGCGCCAGCAGCAGCAGCCCGAGGGGCACGTTCACCTTGTTGAAGAAAGGCGGCCCGACCGTGATCTTCGTGCCCCGCACCGCTTCGGAGAGGATCGGGAAGAGCGTACCCCACAGCACCGAGAACGCGATGCCGACAAAGAGGAGGTTGTTGAACAGGAACGCGGCCTCACGGCTCACCATTGACTCGAGTTCCACGTCGGCCTCGAGGAGCGGCCACCGGGTATAGAGCAGCGTGTAGGAGGCGACCGCGATCAGGAAGAGGAACGCGAGGAAGTAGTAGCCGACGTTCGACTGGGTGAAGCTGTGCACGCTGGCGATGACGCCGGAGCGGGTGATGAACGTCCCGAAGATGCTGAGCAGGAATGTGCCCACGACCAGCGACAGGTTCCACCGCTTGAGCATGCCCCGCTTCTCCTGGATCATGACGGAGTGCAGGAACGCGGTCATGGTGAGCCATGGCAGCAGGCTCGCGTTCTCCACGGGATCCCACGCCCAGTAGCCGCCCCACCCGAGCTCCACATAGGCCCACCACATGCCCAGCGTGATGCCGATGCTGAGGAAAAGCCACGACACGAGCATCCAGCGCCGCATGGCGTGGATCCACCCGGTATCGAGCTTCCGGGAGAGCAGCGCCGCCATGGCGAAGGCGAACGGGATGGTGATGCTGATGTAGCCGAGATAGAGCATCGGCGGGTGGATCATCATGCCCGGGTTCTGCAGCTGCGGATTGAGCCCGCGGCCGTCGGCCGGGGTGAACGGCAGCCGTTCGAACGGGTTGGCCCCGGAGAAGAGCATGACGGCGACGAAGAACACCGTGACCGCGGAGGTGACCCCCGCCACGTACGGCATGAGCGGCGCATAGCGCCGCGGCGTCATCGCCTGCGCCAGTGCGGCGAAGAGCGAGAGCACCACCGCCCAGAAGAGCAGCGAACCCTTCTGCCCCGCCCAGAATGCCGAGAAGAGGTACCCCGACGGCAGGTTCCGGGAGGTGTACGCCCAGACGTACTCCATGTTGAAGTCGTGGGCGATGATGCCCTTCCATAGCGCCACCGACGCGACCACGCAGGCCGCGAAGACGGCGTAGACCGAGCGCGTGACGGAGAGCGCAACCTCCGGACGGCCCTGCCAGCGGTTCGAGAATGCCAGGGCGGCGCCCCAGATGCCGAAGAGGAGCGCCGCCCACAGCGCAAAGTTGCCCAGCAGAGTCATGTCAGGAGCCTGCGATCAGGCCTTGGCGGCCTTGTCGAGTTCGGCTTCGTAGCGGGAACCACACTTGGCGAACACTTCCGTGGCGTGGAACACACCGTCGCGGCCCAGCCGGCCCTCGACGATCACCTCGATGTCGTTGGCATCGGTAAAGGTGTCGGGCACGATTCCCCGGTAGCTCACGGGATACTGCCGGGCACCGTCGCTCACCAGGAAGTCCACCTGTTGCGTCGCCGCGTCCCGCTTGATCGACCCCGGCACCACCTTGGCACCCAGCTTGAGGCCCACGTCATAGAACGTGGGATCGGACGTGGTCTTGGCGGCGAGCTCGGTGGGCGTCAGGAAGTAAACCCCCGTCTCCTTCACGCCCTGTGCGATCAGGAACCCGACGCTGCCCACGATCAGTACCGCCCCGATCAGGAACTTCGTGCCTGGCTTCATCTTGCGCTCCTCCTGCGTCCGGTAGCGCGGACCATCGATCCGTGACCTGACAAATATACCAGTACCGGCCCTCCTTGGAGCCGGGTCAGGATCCGGTACCGGGCGTGGCGGGTGCCTGGCCCAGGGCCGCCGCCCGGAACTCGCTCACCGCGCGCTCATGCTCTCCATACTCCGGCCGCTTCGCCTTCATCTCCGTGTCGTACCGCGACAGGAACTCGGTTTGCGCCTTCTTGAGCGCGGCGGCGTCCTTGTCCCAGCGGGCCACGGTGCCCCGGATCATGTACCCGAACAGGTGCCCGGGCGAGAACTTGAGAATGCTGTCGGCTTCCGCGCTGGCGCCAGGCACCTGCCCGGTGTGCAGGAGCAGCATGGCCATGTGGAACCGCGCATCCGCATCGATGCTGTCGAGCTGCTGGTACGCCATCACGGTCATGGGAGTGAACTGGGCCACGGTGGCCTGGTCACCGGACTCGGCGGCCCGCATGACCTTGTTGTACAGCCGGTCGTAGCGCTCCTTCGGGGTCATGTTGCTGATGTCGGGGGGGGTGCCTTCCGGCGCCGCCGCAGCCGTCGTCGCGGCACTGCCGGCCGCCACTGCTCCGCGCCTCTCACCTTGCGCCAGGAAGGCGATGACCACCGCAAGGAGGGCCACGCCGAGCCCGGCGGCGGCAATCCACCCGGTGCGGCTGCCGCGATCGCCCGGAGGCGCCGCCGCCGGACGCCCGCCGGCTGGGGTCCCGCAGTCGCGGCAAAACTGGGCCCCGGCCGGCAGGTCGCGCCCACACTGGACGCACCTTCCCGCGGCCAGGACCGCGCCACAGGAACTGCAGAACCGGCCACTGGCAGCGGATCCGCAAGCCGGGCACTTGATGGTCGAGCTGGCTGTCACGAGGGCATTGTCTCCGGGGCAGTGAGCGGCTAGCACCAAATAGTGTGCCGGACAATACTAGGGGTCGGGTACCGGCGGGAATGGGCGAGGAGTCAGGAGTTCGCGGCGGGTCGCGTTTCCGGCCGGTACCGCATTGGGAAGCAAAAAGATCCCTTCATCAAAAGCTTAGCAAAAAGACCCTTGTACGTATTACTACGGGGCTGTAGTCTCAACCAGCCCGAAAGTCCGTCCGTATCCCCGCATACCCAGAGAACCGCATGCACTCGACACGCCGATTCAACTGCGCCCTGTTCGGCCTCGCGGTGCTGGCCATGGTGTTCACGGCCAGCGCCTGCACGAACACGGAGATCGTGGAGGTGCCCAGAGCACCGTTCAACCCCGCGCCCGACAGCGTGGGCGGATTCCTGGGGCTCTACACGGTCGCGGACAACCAGACGACGTGCGGCAACTGCCACGTCAACAACCAGACCGAGTGGTCCGGCACCAAGCACGCCCAAGCCTACGCGAACCTGTTGGCCGACACGCCGAACCCGGCGCCCGAGTGCTTTAACTGCCACACGGTAACGCAGTTCGGCAACACGTATGCGGCGACGGGCGTGGCCGGCGGCTGGAACGCGGTGCAGGACTCGGTCTATCACAACGTGCAGTGCGAAAACTGCCACGGCCCGGGGCTGAACCACGTCACCAACCCGACCTCGCTCAATATTCCGCTGGCGAGTGTCCTGATACCGTGGAAAAACCGAAGTCACCGGGGCCGTCGAAGGTGGGCCCAAGGACCAGAGTTGCTCGGCCTGCCACTCGGGCGAGCACCAGCCCTTCGCAGAGCAGTGGGCGCAGTCGGCGCATTCGAACTTGCGCAACGAAGTCGGAGGACCGGCCGAACTGCCCACCTCGTGCGGCGCGGCGTGCCACCGGGGTGATGGGGCCATGGCCAAGCTGAGCGGCAACGCGCCGACCAACTACATCGGCAAGGGCACGGCGTTCCCGAACGTCTGCGCGGTCTGCCACGACCCGCACAACAAGACGAACTCGCACCAGCTGCGCGCCCCGATCGACAACCCGGACATAACGGTCAATCTGTGCACGAGCTGTCATGTGCGCGGTACCTTGGCAACACCGTCCTTCACCATCAACTCCCGCGGCGCGCACGCGTCACAGGGTGCCGTGTATTTCGGCGAGGGCGCCGGCTGGATCCCGCCGGGATTCGTCTTCGACCCGAATAACCCGGTGCAGACCTCGCACGTGACCGCCAACCCGCGGCTGTGCGCGGGTTGCCATGTGTCGAGGTTCACGACCACCGACCAGTCAACCGGTAAGGAATTCACCTCGGTCGGCCACCTGTTCTCGCCCAATCCATGCAAGGATCCGGTGACCGGGCTTCCGATCGGCCCCCGTGAACCAGGCGGCGACTGTGCGTTCACCGCGACGGCCCGGTTCTGGAAAGGCTGCGTGAACGCCGGTTGCCACGCGGACGAAAACGCCGCCGCCAACCTGTTCAACGGCATCGCGCGCCGAGGTCCAGGTGCTGATCGACGTCCTGTGGAGGGACTTGAACCACGATACGGTGCTCGACATCACCGACGGCGGCCTGCTCCCGCAGGTGCTGGCCCAGCACCCAAGCACCACGGTGCCGGCGACCGACTCGGTGTGGTACTGCTGCACCGGCGGCGGCCAAGGACAACAGCCTGTCGATCGCCGAGGGCGCGCTCTTCAACGCCCGCATGCTCGCGGAGGACCTGTTTGGCCACAACGACGGCTCGAAGGGCGTCCACAACCCGGCGCTCTATAAGGGGCTGATCGCCGGCTCGATCACCGCCGTGAACAACACGTACTTCGGGGGCGCCGCCGTGCTGTCACCGAGCCAGGCAGAACGCCGTGCAGAAGGCGCTCTCGGCGCCGGGCAGTCAAGTACATGGCGCCGGCAGTGCAGCGGCAAACCGCCGCAAGGTGAGTTCGGACCGGAGCGCGCACTCCTCGTGCTGATCTCCCTGGCAGAACGGAGCGGCCGCCCTCGTGGCGGCCGCTTCTGTTGGCGCGCAGGACACGACGGCCATCCGCGTGCCTGGGCATCCCGGTGTCGCCGACTCCACCGTCGACGTCACGCTGCTGCCGGACGTGATCACCCCGATTATCCAGTGGATCTTTCAGAAGCCGCCCTGGGTGATGTGGGGCGGCGCCGTTCTCGCCGTCCTGGTGGCGGCAGCCGTGCTGTGGTGGTTGCGGGGCAACATCGCAAGGATCTTCCACTACCTCCGCACCCGGAGCGGGGCCGTGAAGGGCGTGATGGGGGCGGCGGTTCTGCTGGTCGTGCTGGCCACGGTGGCCGCCGGCATGAAGGCGTACGACTTCACGATGAACGACAAGCGCTTCTGCAACGGCTGCCACATCTTCGTGCCGAGCGGCCAGGTCGTGGAGCGCCCCGACAGCGGCAACTACACACTGGTCAACAGGATGGAGGGCAAGCACGACACCCTGAATTGCCATACCTGCCACGCCTTCCACCCCCAGAAGGAAGCGGTGAAGATGGTGCTGTGGATGTCGGGAGTGAGGGACTCCACGATTCCGGAGCACGGCACGGTGCCCCGCGACGTGTGCGAGAAGTGCCACGAGCAGGGTGCCGCGAAGGAGACATGGCAGGCGATTGCGAAGACCGCCGGCCACCGCACCCACTTCGAGTCAGACAGTACGTCGCTCAAGGGCAAGGTGGAGTGCCTTACCTGCCACGCCCGCTCGGCCCATCGCTTCGTGCCGGTGGACAGTACCTGCTCCCAGAAGGGATGCCATCTCACCGACGACATCAGCATCAAGCTGGGAAAGATGGCGGGACAGACCGGGCTGCATTGCATCGTCTGCCACCAGTTCACCCGCGTGGTCCCGGGACTTGCGACCTTCGATTCGGCGAAGGGAACGCTCGTTCCCGGCTCCAAGCAATGTTTCTCCTGCCATGCGATGCGCGAGCGGCTCCAGGAGTTCGATCCGGCGAAGGACCCCCACGGCGGCACCTGCGGCATGTGCCACAACCCGCATGAGAACGCGAAACCGAAGGACGCGCTCAAGAGCTGCGCCGACGCCGGCTGCCATGCGGACTGGCGGGAAGTCGATTTCCACCTGGGTAAGGCGCACAAGAAGGTCGCCACCCGCTGCGAGACCTGTCACGTGGTCCATGCGGCACGGGTCGATGCCTCCGACTGCGTCGGCTGTCACGAGAGCGTACGCGCGCGCGCCGCGCAGGAGCGCCGAGGAGGCCCTCGCCCGCCCGTCCCGTTCGACACACTGAAGGCCACACAGCAGACGTCAGGGCCGGTGGACGTCGCGCCCCGGGCCTTGCACGGCAAGGGCGACGCCCCCATCGACGACCCGCCACCGGCGGCACCGTCCCCATCAGGTGCAGCACCCCGGCCGTTCTCGCATAAAAACCACAAGAAACTCGCCTGCATCAAGTGCCACGACCTGAAGTCGCAGAAGAGCCACCTCAATTTCGAGGCGCCGCGCGGCTGCCTGCTGTGTCATCATGAGGCCCCGGCAACAGAGCGACTGCGCGATCTGTCATGCGTCCACCCGGATGGATTCGCTGCAGTTCAGCGAAACGATTCACGTGCAGACCTCGGCGCCGAAGGCGCCAAAGCGGTCCCGCTTGGTCGCGTTCAACCATGAACCCCATGCGGATGTGAAGTGCCTCGACTGCCACACCACGGCAGCCGCGACCCTCGAGCCGTCCACGAAGGCCGCAGCCTGCCAGGGCTGCCATGACCAGCACCACGACGCCAAGCGCACGTGCGCCACCTGTCACTGGGCGGAGACCAGTTGGAAGGCCCACACCCGCGAGTCGCACGTGGAGTGTACGGCGTGCCATAAGGCCAGCACCGTCTCCCGGCTCTCGCCCGACCGGCAGTTCTGCCTCGGCTGCCATGACCCGAAGGTGGACCACAACAAAGAGACGCAGTGCACCGCCTGCCACCTGCTGGCGACGCCCGACGCGTTCCAGCCCCTGCTCATGGGCGCCCGGTGAAGCGAGGCGCCAGGCACCTGCCCGTCCTGCTGGCCGTGCTGGTCCTGGCGGCAGGCGCGATCCCCGCGGCGGCGCAGGGCTTCCGGGGCTCGTTCGACCTGCGCGGCCAGAGTGTGGCCACTCGTGGCTGGCTGCTGGACAGCGTGCCGCGATCCGACGTGCAGCCCGGGACGGGCGGTGGTCTGTACAGTTCCACTGGGTACGCCGTGACCTGCAGCAGCGTGAGCTACTGCTACTACTACGCGCCCGGACCTCGGGTGCAGTATGAGCCGCTGGTCCTCACCACGGACCTCACGGCATGGGGGCTCGGCACCAGCGGACTCAGCGCGCACCTCAACATGCGCATGAATGCCAACGGCGGAGACTACTCCTTCCCCGGCACCGTGCCCGCCTTCCAGCTCTGGGAAGGCTATGCCCGCTACCAGCACGACTGGTTCATGGTGCAGGCCGGCCGGCAGACGATCACGTCACGGTTGGGATTCGCGGGCTTCGACGGAGGCCGGGCCACGGTGCGCGACGCGAAGCGCGGACTCGAGGCGACTGGCTACGTGGGCGTCGGCCTGGCGCGCGCCAGCGCGGTCGGGATCAACAACGTGGCGACGTCGCCCCTCGGCGACTTCATCCCGGGCGAGCGCAACCTGCTCGCCGGCGTGCTGGTGGGCCTCAATACGCAGCCGGTCGAGGCGCGCGTACAGTGGCAGCGCCAGGTGGACCGCGCAACGGACTACCTCATGTCCGACTTCCTGACGGGAAGCGCGGTGGTCCGTCCGCTCCCCCGATTCGCGTTGGCCGGCGACCTCGACTACGACCTTGCTCAGGGGTGGGTGGGGAGCGCCGACGCGGAACTGCGCTATAGCGCAGATCGCCTCTATGTTACCGCCGGGTACAAGCGGTACATGCCCCGCTTCGACCTCTGGAGCATCTGGCCCGCGTTCTCGCCGGTGCCGTGGAACGGCGTCCAGGGCTCGGTGCAGTTCACCCTGTTGCGAGGGCTGAGGCTGCGTGGACGCGTCCAGTGGTACGAATTCGAGGACACCGGCGCCGAGACCGCGCTGGGCAGCGCCTTGCCCACAGGGACGCTGTGGGCAGCGGGCGCTACCTTCACCGCGTTGCCGCGATGGACGTTCGACGTGGGCTGGATGTACGACAATAGCTTCGGTGCCGCGACCGCTGGCGGTGACGCGTCGATCGGCTGGACCCCCATCACCCCCCTGGTCCTGCGGCTCTATGGCGCCTATAGCAATCGCCCGCTCACGTACCGCTACGTCGACGACTACGTGACCTGGGCAGGCCTCGACGTCACCCTGCGCGCGACGCAGCAGGTCGCGGTGGGCGCGTCCGTGGTGTACATCAACCAGAACCAGAATCGACCCGACGCGTCGGCCTATGACTGGAACCAGGCCCGGGTCAGCGCATTCGTGACCTATGTGTTCAGCGCCGGCGGCGCCGACCGCCTGGCCGTGCCCGACGCCGTGAAACGCATGCCGAGCTCGGTGGGGTACGAGCGATGATTCGCGCACGCCTTGGAATCGTCGCCGCATTTCTCGCTACGGGAGCCTTGCTCGCCGCGGCAGTCGCGGTCGATCCCTTTCCCCACGAGGACCACAGCAAGGTGTTTGTGCGCTGCCAGACCTGCCACCCGGGAGCG
Organism: uncultured Gemmatimonadales bacterium; assembly: GCA_963773095.1. GTDB lineage: Bacteria > Gemmatimonadota > Gemmatimonadetes > Gemmatimonadales > GWC2-71-9 > JAGGAG01. The sequence continues at coordinate 240,903 of CAVYZY010000013.1, read as the reverse complement.
GCGGAGCCAGGCAAGTCACTCTGGCCGCAGACGGCCGACTGCGCGCGATGCCACGACGGGACCATCGAGAAGGAGGTGCCGTGGACGCCACGCACCGGCCCCCTCCCCTCGAACCTGCGCTTCACGCACGAAGCCCACGCGCGGGATTTTGGGCGGGAGCAGCAGCGCGACACCACCCTGAAGTGCACGGAATGCCACAGTGCGCCGGGGGCGAAGTGGATGACCGTGGAGCGTCACGTGATGGACAATTGCTTCGCGTGCCACGAGGTCCGCACCGCCCACTTCGACGCCCCGCCAGGGAAGTGCGCGACGTGTCATGTGCCATTCTCGGAAATGCCGAGCGGGGTGACCACCGAGCGGGTCGCCGCCTGGAAGGCGCCGACCTCGCATGACTCGCCAGATTTCCAGGCCGAGCACGGTGAGCTCGCCGCCCCGGTCGTGGTGAACGGCACGAGCTACCAGGTGTCGCCGGCCTGCGCGACGTGTCACGCGCGGGAGTACTGCGTTACGTGCCACGTCAACGCGCCCGAGGTCCCCGAGATCCAGGCCTTGCGCCCCGACCCCCGCTCACTCGCCATGAAGGAGGCAAAGATCAAGGCGCCGGCGTCGCACGAGGCGCCTGCGTTCCTGACCACGCACGGCCGGAAGCTGTCGAAGAAAGACCTGACCCTGAAGTGCGGCGCCTGCCACACCTCCACCAGCTGCGAGGCGTGCCACCAGGTGCCCCCGCAGCAGGTGCGCGTGCTGGCCGTGGCCGGCCCGGGTCGCGGTACCGGTGCCACCGTGAACCGGAAGCGCCCGGCATCGCACGGCAAGGACTTCACCGACGGGCACGCCACGCTGGCGAGCGGAGCGCCGCAGACCTGCGCCGGCTGCCACGTCCAGGAGCAGTGCCTGCAGTGTCACCGCCCGAACGCCGGGTCCCAGGGCAGATTCCACCCCGCGGACTACATCGCCCGACACCCGGTCGCGTCCTACTCCCGCGAGACGTCGTGCTCGGATTGCCACAATCCAACCCAGTTCTGCCAGACCTGTCACGCGCAGAACGGCATCGTGTCGGACGGGCGGTTCATCGGAGGCCAGGCGGCCTATCATGACGGCAACCCGACCTTCGCCGTCGGCCACGGACCCGCTGCGCGCCAGAGCCTGGAGAGTTGCGTCGGCTGTCACGCCGAGAAGGACTGCATGGTGTGCCACGCTTCGTTCGGCGGGCGGCGCTTCAATCCGCACGGGCCCAACTTCCCCGCTGAAAAGCTGCGCAAGGCCAATCCGCAGATGTGCACGGCCTGTCACGCGAACGGGATCCCGTCGAACTAGCTCCCCGCCAGCCTCAGGAGTGGTAGCGGGCCCAGGCGAGCGCGGCGTGTACGGCGCGCTTCCACGCGCCCATGCGCGCCAAGCGCTCGTCCACACCGATCACCGGCTCGAAGCGACGGATGCCGTCGCTTGCCCGGAGCTCGTCCACCGACGACCAGACGCCCGTGGCGATGCCGGCCAGGGCCGCTGCCCCGAGCGCGGTGGTCTCCAGCATGGCGGGACGCTCGACCGGGACGCCAAGCAGGTCGGCCTGGAACTGCATGAGGAAGTCGTTGGCGGCAGCACCGCCGTCCACGCGGAGCACGGGAACGTCGAGCGCACTCGAATCCTTCACGGCGCGCAGGAGATCGGCGGTGCCGTAGGCGATGGACTCCACCGCCGCGCGCACGAGGTGTGCCCGCGTCGTGCCCCGGGTGATGCCGGTGATGGTGCCGCGCGCCTCCGCCTCCCAGTGCGGCGTGCCCAAGCCGACGAACGCCGGCACGAAGGTGACGCCTCCGGTGTCCCCGACACTCATGGCGAGCGCCTGGGTCTCGGACGCGGTGGCGATCACCCCGAGTCCGTCACGCAGCCACTGGATCGCCGCGCCCGCGATGAACACACTTCCCTCCAGCGCGTAGGCCGGCTCGCCCGCCGGGCCACATGCGGCCGTGCCGAGCAGCCCGGGCGCGGGTTCCGGCACGATGTTCCCCGCGTGCACCAGCAGGAACGCGCCCGTGCCATAGGTGTTCTTGGCCATGCCCGTGCGGGTGCAGCCCTGCCCGAAGAGCGCCGACTGCTGGTCGCCGGCCAGTCCGGCAATGGGGAGCCGGAATCCCAGGTGCTCCTCCCGCACGTCGCCCAGCACCCCGGCCGACGGCACGATCTCCGGCAGGATGCCCCGCGGCACCGAGAAGAGCCCAAGCAATTCGTCGTCCCACGCGCGCGAGGCGAGGCCATAGAGCATCGTCCGCGAGGCGTTGGTGTGATCGCTCACGTGCAGGCCGCCCGTGAGCCGCGCCACCAGCCAGCTCTCCACCGTCCCGGCCGCGATATCGCCCCGCTCCGCCGCCGCCCGGAGGTTCGCGTCGCGCAGCAGCCACTCGAGCTTCGTCGCGGAGAAATAGGGATCACACACGAGGCCGGTGCGGCTCCGGATCATCGGCTCGAGCCCGGCCTCGCGCAGCTCGCGGCAGCGGGGCGCCGTGCGCCGATCCTGCCAGACGATGGCGCGCGCCACCGGGGCGAGGGTGCGCCGGTCCCAGAGGACGATGGTCTCGCGCTGGTTCGTGATGCCGAGCGCCGTGGGTCTCGTGCCGGCCTGAGTCACGGCCTCCCGCATCGCCTCGAGCGACACCCTGAGGATCTCCAGCGGATCGTGCTCGACCCAGCCCGGCTCGGGGAAGAACTGGGTGAACTCGCGGTAGCCCCGGCCGATCACCCGTCCGTCGTCGCGCACCACCAGCGCGGTTGATCCCGTCGTGCCCTGGTCGAGGGCGAGTATCGACGTCATGGTCGCGTCAGCAGGCCGCGATCGGTGATGAACCCGGTAATCAGTGAGGCGGGTGTAACGTCGAACGCCGGGTTCCATACCGCGATGCCTTCCGGTGCGATGCGGCGATCCCCCATCATCGTGAGTTCGCCGGCGTGGCGCTCCTCGATGGGAATCGCGGCGCCGTTCGGCGTGGCGAGATCGAACGTCGACTGCGGTGCGGCGACATAGAACGGCACGGCGTGCGCCTTCGCCGCGAGCGCGAGTGGATAGGTACCGATCTTGTTTGCGGTATCGCCGTTGGCCGCAATCCGGTCGGCGCCCACGATGACGCAGGTGACATCGCCGCGGCGAAGCCGGCTCGCCGCCATGCTGTCGGCGATGAGCGTGCAGGGTATCCCGGCGCGGGTGAGCTCCCACGCGGTGAGCCGCCCGCCCTGGAGCACCGGCCGGGTCTCGTCGGCGATGACATGCACACGCCGCCCCGCCTGGTGCGCCCGGTACACGGGGGCCAGCGCGGTGCCGATCCCGCCGGTCGCGAGCGATCCGGCATTGCAATGGGTCAGGACGATGGCGCCATCGGGAACGAGCGGCAGCCCGTGCTCCCCGATCGCATCGCACATGGCGCGATCCTCGGCGTGAATGGCCTTCGCCTCCGCCTCCAGGGCATCAGTGAGGCGGCGCGCGTCGGGCATGGTCCGCTGGGTCACCGCCATCATCCGGTCGATAGCCCAGCGCAGGTTGACCGCCGTGGGGCGCGTCGCCGCGAGGAGCTGGCCCGCGCGGTCCACCCGCTTCCGCACCGCCGCAGCCGAGTCGTCGCCCGGCTCGCGTGCCGCGAGCGCCACGCCCATGGCCCCGACGATACCGATCAGCGGCGCACCCCTGACCTGCAGGTCACGGATGGCATCGGCCACCTCCGTCACGGTACGGAGTGTCACGTACCGTTCCTCCCCCGGGAGTCGCGACTGATCGAGCACGAGCAGCCCCTCCGGCGTCCATGCCACCGTCACTGGAATCGTCATGCCCAAAGATAGGCGGCAGGACGCCCGGAGGGATTAGGTTTCTCCTATGGCTTACGAAACCCTTCTCTTCGATGTGGCCGACGGCCTGGCCCGCCTCACGATCAACCGTCCCGACAAGCTGAACGCACTGAATGGCACCGTGATCCGTGAACTCGGCGATGCGGCCGAGGCGATCGCGAAGGACCCGGCGATTCGCGCGGTCATCCTCACGGGAGCCGGCCCCAGGGCTTTCGTCGCCGGGGCCGACATCAGCGAGCTCACGACGCAGGGACCGATGGACGGCAAGGCGCGCGCGCGCGCGGGCCAGCTAGTGTTCCGGGCGTTCGAGCGCATGAACAAGCCGGTGGTCGCCGCGGTCAACGGTTTCGCGCTCGGCGGGGGGTGCGAGCTGGCGATGGCGTGCCACGTGAGGATCGCGAGCGATACCGCAAAGTTCGGCCAGCCGGAGGTGAAGCTCGGGCTGCTGCCCGGCTACGGCGGCACGGTGCGGCTGCCCCGCATCGTGGGCAAGGGCCGGGCGCTCGAGCTGCTGCTGACCGGGGCCATCATCGATGCGGCCGAGGCACTGCGCATCGGGCTGGTGAGCCGAGTGGTGCCGGCCGACCGGCTTCAGGGCGAGGCGGAGGCGCTCGTGCGCAGCATCATGGAGCAGGGCCCGCTCGCGGTGCGGTCGGTGCTCGAGGCCGTCGATGCCGGCTATGAGATGAGCCAGGAGGACGCCCTGCTGCTCGAGGCCAACCTGTTCGGCCTGCTCTCGTCCACGGATGACATGCGCGAGGGCACCCGCGCCTTTCTCGAGAAGCGGAAGCCCGCCTTTGAAGGGCACTAGGCGACCTGCAACACCCTCCCCAAACCGACTATTTTTGTGAGGCTTATCCGCCTCGCGATCCGTGGCTTCCGCAACCTGGCGGACGGCGAGTTGGAGGTGCCGCCGCGGGGGTTCGCCCTCGTGGGCCGGAACGGTCAGGGAAAGACCAACCTGCTGGAGGCGGCGTACTACCCTGTCCTGTTCCGCTCCTTCCGGGGGGCGGTTGATTCCGAGCTGGTCGCGTTCAACGGAACGGGATTCCACGTCGAGGCCGCATTCGACGGCGAGGCGACGGGGTCCCTGGCAGCGACGTTCGTGGCGGCGGGGCGAAGGAAGCGGGTCACCGTCGACGACGTCGAGGAACGCCGGCTCACGGCCGCCATTGGCCGATGGCTCGCGGTGGTGTTCCTTCCCGGCGACGTCGAACTGGCGGGGGGTCCGGCACTCGAGCGGCGCCGTTTCCTCGACCGGATGCTCTCGCTGGCGGAGCCGGGCTACCTGCGGGCCCTGCTGCGGTATCGCGGCGCACTGGCCCGGCGGAACGCGGCGTTGCGGCAGCAGCAGGCCGACGTGGCCCGGGCCTGCGAGCCGATCCTGGCCGCCGAGGGAGCGCTGCTCGTGGAGCGGCGGGTGGCGTGGGTCGCCGGTGCGGCCGGGGCCTTTGCGGATGAGCTCGCCGGCCTCGACGAAGCGGGCCACGCCACGCTGGGCTACAAGGGCCGCGCGGAGCTGGCACAGCCCGGTGCCTGGACCGAGGCTTTCGCCGGCAGTTTCGCCACCGACCGGGCCCGCGGCATCACGACGATCGGGCCGCATCGCGATGACCTGACGCTCGCGATCGATGGCCAGCCGCTCCGGGTGTTCGGGTCCACCGGCCAGTTCCGCAGCGCAGCCATCGCGCTCAAGCTGCTGGAACTGGCCACGCTGAGGGAGTGGCGCGGCATCGAGCCGGCCCTGCTGCTGGACGACGTGTTCGCGGAACTCGACTCCGGGCGGCAGCGCCGCCTGGCGACGCGCCTGATGGGCGATGGGCAGCGGCAGCTCTTCGTCACCGCTCCGCGGAGCGATGAGCTGCCCGCGCAGCTCGAGCTTCCGCGGTGGGAAATGGATGGCGGCCGGGCCACCCCCGGCAGGGAGTCGGCATGAGCGACGACGAGACCAGGCGAACCCGTTCCGCCCGACCCGCGCCGCTGGGCGACGCAGTGTCGGCCTGGCTCAGCCGCGCCGGCATCGGCGCCCGCGTCGCGCAGGCGACGATCATCGTGGAGTGGCCGCGCCTCGTGGGGGAGCAGATCGCCGCGGTGACGGAAGCGGAGTCGATCACGCCGGATGGCCTGCTGCGCGTGCGGGTGGCCACGGCCGCGTGGGCCAATGAACTGAGCCTCATGACACCGCAGATCATCGCGCGGCTCAACGCAGGACGTCAGGGACGGATTCGGGGGATCCGCTGGATCGCCGCGGGTTCCGGCACGAGACCCTTACCATAGCTGGAGACATGGCAGCCAACGAGACCGCAGTGGCAACAACGGGATACAAGGCCGATTCGATCCAGGTCCTCAAGGGCCTCGAGGCCGTCCGCCGCCGTCCCGGCATGTACATCGGCTCCACCGGCGAGAACGGGCTCCATCACCTGGTCTACGAGGTGGTGGACAACTCGATCGACGAGGCCCTGGCCGGATTCGCTGACCACATCACGATCACGATCCACCCCGACAACTCCGTCACGGTCACCGACAACGGTCGCGGCATTCCGGTGGACATCCATCCCACCGAGAAGATCCCGGGCGTCGAACTGGCCCTCACGGTGCTGCACGCGGGCGGCAAGTTCGACAAGAGCAGCTACAAGGTGTCGGGCGGCCTGCATGGCGTCGGCGTCTCGGTGGTGAACGCCCTCTCCGAGCGGCTCGAGGTGCTGGTGGACCGCGACGGGCAGCGGCATCACATGCAGTTCGTCCGCGGCCATACCACGAAGAAGCTCACGGTGCTGGGCAAGACGAAGAGCACCGGCACCACGGTCCGCTTCAAGCCCGACCCCGAGATCTTCCAGGTCCTCGACTTCAACTACACGACGCTGGCCGACCGGCTCCGTCAGCTGGCCTTCCTGAACAAGGGCGTCACGATCGTGCTCAAGGACGAGCGCACCGATCCGCCGAAGGAGGACACCTTCTTCGCGAAGGGCGGGCTGGTCCAGTTCGTGGAGTGGCTCAACCGCAACAAGAAGGCGCTGCACCCCAAGCCGATCGCCTTCCTCGTCACGAAGGACGATGTCGAGGTGGACATCGCGCTGCAGTTCGAGGATGGCTACAACGAGAACACGTTCACCTTCGTGAACAACATCAATACCCACGAGGGCGGCACACACCTCACCGGCTTCAAGGCTGCGCTCACACGCACGATCAACGACGTGGCAAAGCGGCGCGACTTCCTCAAGAAGGAGGGCTTCACGCTCTCCGGGGAGGACATCCGCGAGGGCCTGACGTGCGTGCTGCACGTGAAGGTGCGTGAGCCGCAGTTCGAGGGTCAGACCAAGACGAAGCTGGGCAACTCGGAGGTCGAGGGCATCGTCAAGACGGTCGTCAACGAGCACCTGGGCAACTACCTCGAGGAGCACCCGCCGGTGGCGCGGGCCATCATCGAGAAGGCCGTGAGCGCCGCGCGCGCGCGCGAGGCGGCGCGCAAGGCGCGCGACCTCGTGCGCAAGAAGTCGGGCCTCGAGAACATGGTGCTGCCGGGCAAGCTGGCCGACTGCTCCATCGACGACCCGGCGCACAGCGAGATCTACCTCGTCGAGGGCGACTCGGCCGGCGGGAGCGCCAAGCAGGGCCGCGACCGGTCCTTCCAGGCCATCCTGCCGCTCCGCGGCAAGATCCTGAACGTCGAGCGCGCGCGCATCGACAAGATCCTCAGCAACGAGGAGATCCGCGCGATCATCACGGCGATCGGCACCGGCGTCCGGGAGGATTTCACGCTCGCGGACGCGCGCTATCACAAGGTCATCATCATGACGGACGCCGACGTGGACGGCGCCCACATCCGCACGCTGCTGCTGACGTTCTTCTTCCGGCAGATGCAGGAACTCATCGATGCGGGCTACATCTACATCGCCCAGCCACCGCTCTATCGCGTGGCCCGTGGCAAGGAAGAGGTGTACTGCTACGCCGAGCCGGAGCGGGACGAGGCGGTGAAGCGGATGAGCGGGGATGGCAAGCAGAACGTCAACATCCAGCGCTACAAGGGCCTGGGCGAGATGAACCCGGCCCAGCTCTGGAAGACCACGATGGACCCCGACACGCGCACCATCCTCCGGGTCACGATGGAGGACGCGGTGGAAGCCTCGAAGCTCTTCGACGAGCTGATGGGCGACGAAGTGGAACCCCGCCGGCTCTTCATCGAGCGGAACGCGAAGTACGTCACCAACCTGGACGTATAGGGTGAACGTCGAAGAGCTGCGAAAGAAGATCCCCGAGCTCCTCACCGAGCTCGGGGAAGACCCGGCGAACCTCTCCCTGGGCGAGGATGCCTGGGTGGTGCACCGCGGCTCGGTGACCGGGTACGTCGCGATCCTTGGGCGCGACGGAACCGGAGGCCGACCCGTTCCTGCACGTGAAGTTCCGCGTGGTGCACGTTGCCGCAGCGCGGGCGCGAGACCCTGCTCCGCACCCTGCTCAGCCTCAACCACGACCTGGGCAACTACGCCGCGTTCTCGGTGGACGAGAACGACTGCGTCTGGCTCGGCGCCGGCCGTTTCTGCGCCGATGTCGAGGAACCGGAACTGCTCGAGCTGGTGACCCAGACGGCGCGTCTCGCCGACCGCTACGACGACGACCTCATCGAGACCTTCGGGCCCGAGGTGTCCCTCACCTAGGTCATTGACTCCGCGCCAGTTCACTTCCTTGGCGACTGGTCCAATTCAGCCCGCCGGCGGGCCACGGCATCGCGCTCCGGCCGGAGGGAGGGATCGGGCTTGCTCCAGAGCGTGAGGAATTCGTCGTAGTACCGGCGCGCCAGCATGGAATCTCCGAGCTGCGCCGCCACCCCACCGCGCCGGGCCAGCGCGCGCAGGAACAGGAGCCAGTCGGTGCTCGCCGAGGAGCCGGGCTCGACATGCAGGGAGTCGAGCCGGGCATAGTATCCCATGGCATCCGCCGGCCGACCGAGCGCCTCCGCCGTGACCCCGAGTGCAAACAGGTGATCCGCATCGGAACTGGTGTCGCGCGAGGCGCGCTCGAATAGCCGCGTGGCGCGCGGGCGATCACCGGCCGCCGCGGCGGCCGCGGCGTCCAGCGAGAGCAGGCTGTCGCTGCCCAGCACCCCGCGCCATGAACGGGCGGTGGCCGTGTCGCCCAACGCGGCGGACGCCACGAGCATGGGGCGCGCCGCTCGCTGGCGCAGCGCGGCACGCTGGTCTTCAGGGGCGTCGGCAATCGCGCGTTCAATGCGCGCACCGGTTTCGGTCATCTGGGCCGCCGTCACCGTCCCGGCGCGGCCCGCGATGCGAAGGTCGGTGGACAGGTCGGACAGCGCGAGCTGGCGACGGATCTGGTCCGACTGTTCGAACCGCTGCAACTCGGCCATGCGCGCACGCACCAGCACGGTGGCGTCCCGCACACGGCCGCGTGTCATCTCGTAGTTCGCGATCAATGAACCGAACAGCGGCGACGAGAGCGACACTCCGCGACCACCGGGCGGCGCCAGCGAGTCGCCAAGCGGGATCGCCTCCTCATACCGTCGCGCCATCAGCAGCACCCCGAGGCGCTGCAGCGGCATCGGTACCGGGGAGACGGTGCCGAGCGACTCTGCCTTGGCCAGGGATCGAAGCGCCTTGTCGTACGCCTTGTCCTCGGCGTCGAGTCCCGCCATCAGCAGCCATGCCTCGCCTTCGTCCGGCGCCACCGTAAGCCACCGGCGCACCACCGCAGCGGTGCGATCCCGCGCGCCCGTGCGCAGCGAGTCGAGGACCCGGGACGTGAAGCGATGCGCGAGCGACTCGGCCGGAACCACCAGCAACGAATCGCCCTGCAGCACCAGCGAGTACCAGCGCGCCGCCACCCGGAAGTAGAGGCTCTGGAGATTGCCGGTCGCCGGCTCCCGGTACCCGGGTACACTCCGTTCCTGCCGTGACATCGCCCAGCTGAGCACGATGGCAAGGTTCATGTAGTTGCGGTGATCCGACCCGTCCAGCTCGATGGCCCGGGTGTAGGAGCGCAGTGCCTTGGTGAAGTCGGCCGGGAGGTACTCCCGGCCAGCCGCGTCGCGCCGCAGGGTCAGGTCGATCCCGGAGGCGAAGCCGAGCCAGCCCCACACATCCGCGTTGAGCGAGTCGGTGCGCGACAGTTCCTCGAGACGCTGCCGGGCGGCAGGAATGTCGCCGTGCATGAGGGCGTTGTACCCCTCCAGCAGCTGGCGCTCGCGAGGGGGGCTCTTCGCGGCGAAGCGCAGCGCGCTGTCGGCGTACCCGACGTACGTCGGCGTGGGACTCGCTCGCTCCGTCCATACCAGCGCCTGGCTCAGTTCATAGTAGGCCAGGGCAAACTGCGGGTCCTCGGTGATGGCGCGGCGGAAAGCGGTCACCGCGGAGTCGATGCTCCAGCGGCTCCGCAACTGAATGCCCTCGATGTAGGACTGGTAGGCCGACAGCGAGCGCGTGGGCGGCTCCATCTCCGCAAGCCCGCTTGACGGCGCGCCGGCCACCGCGAGGACCTGGCCCGCAAGCGCGCGAAATGCGGACTGCACGTCGCCCTTCTCCGGTGCGATGGCCTGGGCCGACAGCAGCTGGCTCCGGTCGGCCACGTCGTAAACCTTGAGGGTGAAGAGCAACGAGTCGCGGACGCGCACCACCGAACCCAGGGTCGCGGTCCAGACCCCGGCCTCGCGCGCCAGCCGCAGCACGTCATCCTGGCTCAGCCGACGCCCCATCGGAATGTCGGCCTTGCGACTGAGGTCCAGCAGGCGCTCCGCGTCCACGACGCTCAGGTCCTGCCAGCGTCCCAGCGCCTGCGCCAGGAGGTCGACCCCGCCCACGCGCAGCCAGTCCAGCGACGGATCATGAGTGGTGTTGTCGAAGTAGCCGATCAGGATCGACTTCCGGGGATCCACGCCCTTGGGCAGGTCGCTCCGGCCGCGCGTGGCCACCATCGTACCACCAAGCACGGCGACCGCCAGCGCTATCAGGGCCCCGACGCGGAGCCGGCGACGCACCCGCGGCACCGCCACCGCCACCGTTGCCGAACCAGAGATCTCGCTGCTCTCGATCGCAGCGCTCAGCTCGTCCGCGGAGCCGTAGCGCTGCGATGGCTCCTTGGCCAGAAGCCGGTTGGCGATGGTCTCGAGTTCCTTCGGAACATCGCCCACGCGCGTGACCAGCGGGATGGGGACGCCGGTGATATGGGCCAGCGCATAGTTGGGGGGCTGGCCAAGGCGATAGGGGTACTCGCCGCTCAGCATCTCGTACAGGATGACGCCGAGTGCATACAGGTCGGAGCCCGGCGTCAGGTCACGGATGCCGCTGGCCTGCTCGGGGCTCATGTAGCGTGGCGTTCCCATGACCACCCCGGCCGAGGTGAGCCGGTCATCGTCGCCCTTCGGGCTCGCTGCGGCCACGCTCGCGATGCCGAAGTCGGTCACCATGACCCGCCCAGTCTCCCGGTCGAGCAGCACGTTCTGCGGCTTCACGTCGCGGTGGACTATGCCGCGGCGATGGGCAGCGCCAAGCGCCTCAGCCACCTCGCCAGCGATGCGGCGCGACTCCCGGGGCGAGAGTCGCCCCACACCACGCATGCGGTCGGCGAGGCTCTCACCGTCGATGTAGCCCATGGTGAAGTACGACAGGCCGTCTGCTTCGCCCACGCGGTAGATGGGCACGATGTTCGGATGCTGCAGTTGTGCGGCCGTCTCCGCCTCCAGCTGAAAGCGGTTGCGGAAGATCGGGCTGGCGCCGAGGTCGGGGTCGAGGATCTTGATCGCGACCAGCCGCTTGAGGGACTTCTCCCGCCCCAGCACCACGGTACCCATGCCGCCCTGCCCGAGCAGGCGCAGGATCTCGTAGTCCTGGCCAAGGGCGGCCCGGACGCGTTCGAGTGTGAGCGGGGTGGTCGTCACGCGGGAAAGCTAGCGGTCGTCATTCCCGGCTACTACGGCGCACGTCGGCCGGGGTTTCCGTGTCTCGGGAGTGTCACGGTTTCAGAGGCGGATTGGTGGACGCGGGGCGCCAGGGCCCCAGTTGTCCCGTTCGTCGAGCGGCACACGGTCCTGTGCGCCCATCGCCTGTACCTCGCGCTCCGCCTGCTCCAGTTCGGCGCGATGGATGATGGGACCGCCAGGCACGCGATGCCTGCGCCGGCGCTGCACCAGCCAGAGCACCAGGGCGACACCGGCGATCAGCCCGTACCAGGGAGAGCTGATGCTCATGCCAGGTTCTCCACGCCCGCCTGGGTGACGCGATGTGAAATGAGCGGGAGCGGTTCGGCAGTCTCCCCGAACCGCACGGCGTCCTCGAGTGCCCGGCGACCGACGCCCATTCCGTGCTCATCGCGCGCGTGAATGGTGGCGAGTGGCTGGCCCCGCTGCACCACGTGCCCCGGCTTCACCGTGATGTGAAAGCCGACGGACGGATCGATATGATCGGATACGCGCTGGCGCCCGCCACCCATGGCGTTGATCGCGCGGCCGATGTCACGGGGCACCACCTCGCTGACGAGGCCGTCACGGGGGGCCGCCCAGACCTCGGTGTGCCGCGCCTGGGGCAGCGCGCCGGGGTCGTCGACCACGGCAGGATTGCCACCCTGCGCCTCGATCATGAGCCGCAGTTTGTCGAGCGCGGCGCCGCTGGCGAGGGCCTGCTCGAGGCGAGCCTTCGCCGATGCCCGGCTGGCCTCGATGCCCACCGCGAGCAGCATCTCGACGCCCAGGGCGTACGTGACCTCCATGAGGTCGGGTGGCCCGTTCCCCTGGAGGCCCGCGATCGCCTCCTCCACCTCGAGCGCGTTGCCGCAGGCGTGCCCCAGCGGCCGGTCCATCGCCGTCAGCAGCGCCACGGTCTGGCAGCCATGGGAAGTGCCCAGGCCAATCATCGTCTGCGCGAGCTCCAGCGCACTCTCCAGCCGTGGAATGAAGGCGCCACTGCCCCGCTTCACGTCGAGCACCAGACCGTTCAGCCCTTCGGCCAGCTTCTTGGACATGATGCTGGCTGCGATGAGCGGCACCGACTCCACCGTGCCGGTCACGTCGCGCAGGGCGTAGAGCCGGCCGTCGGCCGGCGCGATCTCATGGGTCTGCCCCAGCATCACGCAGCCTATGCGCCGAACCTGCGCCTCGGCCTCGCGTAGCGTGAGGCGGGTACGAAACCCGGCAATGGATTCGAGCTTGTCGAGCGTGCCGCCGGTGTGGCCGAGCGCCCGGCCCGACATCATGGGTACGGCGGCGCCGGCGGCCGCCAGCATGGGTACGAGGAGCAGCGAGGTGTTGTCGCCCACGCCCCCCGTCGAGTGCTTGTCGACACGCGGGGCCGCCAGGCCCTCCCAGCGCAGGCGGTCGCCGGAGTCGAGCATCGCCTCGGTAAGCGCCGTGAGTTCCGGCGGCTCGAGTCCGCGCCACACCACCGCCATCGCAAGCGCCGACATCTGGTAGTCCGGCACCTCGCCGCGGGCAAAGGCCTGAATGAGCGAGCGCCAGTCGTCCGGCGCAATCGCGCCGCCGTCTCGCTTGCGCTCGATGAGGGTCGCAATCACCATTCAGCGCCGCTCACCAACCTGTCGCTTTCGTTCCCATGGAGACTCCAGGATGCGTCCTGCCGGCCTGCTGGCGTTGCTCGTGGCACTCGCCCCGGTTTCCTCTGCCGCCCAGACCGAGGCGGCCGACATGGCCCGGGGCAACGCCGCCCGAGCAGCGCTCGATCCACCCGCGGCGTTCGCGGCGTACAAGGCGGCCATCGCCGCGGACTCGACCAACGGGACAGCCTACTGGAAGGCAGCGCTCACCCTGATCGACATGGGCAAGCTCACGCCCGATTCAGTGCCCAGCCCGGCGCGCGACTCGCTCTATGAACGTGCCGAGGTGCTGGCCCAGCGCGCGGTGGTGCTCGACCCGAAGAGCGCGGATGCGTACTTCGTCCTGGCCAATGCCATCGGGCGCGCTGCGCTCACCAAGAGCCGAAAGGAACGGGTACGACGCGCGGTGGAGATCCAGCAGGATGCGCTGACTGCGATCGGGCTCGACCAGTCGCACGACGGCGCCTATCACGTGCTGGGCCGCTGGAACGCCGAGATCATGCGCCTGTCGAGCATGGAGCGATTCTTCGCCAAGTCGTTCATGGGCGGGAGCGTCTTCGGCCAGGCCAGCTGGCAGAACGCACAGTTGTACCTGCAGCGCGCGGTGGCCCTCAACCCCACCTGGATCTATCACCGGCTCGACCTCGGCCTGGTCTATGTCGATGTCGGGGACTATGTCGCGGCGCGTGAGCAATTCGAGGTGATCGCCACCCTGCCGGTCGCCGATGTCGGCGACCCGATGTACAAGCGGGATGCCGCGGCGATGCTCACCCGGATCGCCGGCAGGAAGTAGCGACCTGCTGCGGCCGGGGCGGTCGTCTGGCCGCCCCGGCGTCAGTCAGACGCCCAGGTTTCTGGCAATCTCCCGGCGGCGACGCGCCACCTCGTCCCGCACCTCTTCCGCCGCGTCTTCCACCACCTCGCGGGCGGACTCGGTGACCCGCCGCGCCTTCTTGCCCAGCTTCCGGCGGACCGCCTCGCCCTTCTCCGGCGCGAACAGGAGCGCCAGGCCGGCACCGACCAGCGCGCCTACAAGCAACCCTGCGGCGAAACTGCCGCCGCCGTCTGATTCTTCACGATCGAACATGCGACCTCCTCCTGCGGACCCGGCCCGCGGCTCGAGAACGGCGTCTCCGATCCCGGCCCAACCGGCCTTCGTGTTTCAACTTACCGCCAGAATGGCAACCATCCAAGCGGCTATGAACCCCCGTGGCCCTACACCGTTGCCATGATTACGTTTGGCACATCTCCAACCAGCGGACCCGCGCATGACCACGTCGGTCGGACAGGGCCAGGGGGAGGAGCTCGAACGGCTCCAGCAGCGGGTCGAGCACCTCGAACACGAGCGCAAGCACCTTCTTGCCGTGATCGAGATCCTCCAGGAAATCGCCGGCTCCCTGCACTTCGTTGACATCGTGCAGGCCGTGGCACGCCGCCTTGGCGAGACCTTCGGCCTCGACCGATGCTCCATCTTCCTGATGGAGCGCGGTGGCCAGACCGTGCGGCTGGTCGCAAGCTACGAAGACCCGAGCATCCGGAATTACGTGGTCGACGTGGACCGCTACCCGGAACTCAAGCGCGCCCTGCAAACCGGGGAGACGGTGTTCATCGCCGACGCCGCCGATGACCCCGCCCTCAAGCATGTGCGCGGCCAGCTGCTCAGTCGCCGGGTGAAGACCATCACCGTGGTACCCATCACGTGGCGGGCGGTTGCCATCGGCGCGATCTTCCTGCGCACCTTCCGCGACGGACCATCGTTCAGCGAGTCCGACATCCAGTTCTGCCGGGTCGTGGCCAACCTCACGGCCAAGGCGTTGCGCAACGCGCACCGGTTCGAGCGGCTGCAGGAGCGCATGGGCGACGAGCCCGCCGGTCGCGCCCAGGACCGCGAGCGCGTGGCGATTCTCGGCTACCTCCGCCGCCTGCTGGATACCTTCTCGGACAAGCAGGGCCCGTGGAGCGAGAGCCTGCTCGCGCGCGCCAGCGCCGAGGAGATCGACCGGCTCGTTGGCGTGACGATGACGGTGATCACGCAGGAGGCGACGGGCCGGTGACCCCGCCGGCGGCGGCGGCACGGCGCGAGCGTGCCGCCGCCCTCCGCCAGCAGATCGATCAGGCCAACCACGCCTACTACGTGCTCGACGCGCCGACCATCTCC
Organism: uncultured Gemmatimonadales bacterium; assembly: GCA_963773095.1. Classification (GTDB taxonomy): domain Bacteria; phylum Gemmatimonadota; class Gemmatimonadetes; order Gemmatimonadales; family GWC2-71-9; genus JAGGAG01. The sequence continues at coordinate 225,359 of CAVYZY010000013.1, read as the reverse complement.
GACGCCGAGTACGACCAGCTCTTCCGCGAACTCCAGTCACTCGAAGCGGAACATCCCGAACTCCGGTCGCCCGACAGCCCCACGCTGCGCGTGGGTGCCACGCCTGCCACCTTCCTGGTCAAGCACACGCATGCCCGCCCCATGCTCTCGCTGGCGAATGCGTTCTCGCCCGAGGAACTGGCGGCATGGGAGGAGCGGAATGCCCGCCTGGCCTCCGACGTGAAAACCGCGGGATACGCGCTCGAGATCAAGATCGACGGCGCCGCGGTGAGCCTCACGTACGAGAACGGCCAGTTCCTGCGGGGCACGACCCGGGGCAACGGGCTGGTGGGCGAGGACATCACGCCAAACCTGCGCACCATCCACGACATTCCGCTCAAGCTCAAGGGGTCCGGTCACCCGGCGCAGATGGAGGTGCGGGGCGAGGTCTACCTGCCGTTCCGCAACTTCGAGCGGGTGAATCGGGAGCGTGAAGAGGCCGGCGAGCCGCTCTTCGCGAACGTCCGGAACGCGGCGTCCGGCGGTTTGCGCGCGCTCGATCCCGAGGTCACCCGGCGCCGGCGGCTGCGCATGTTCGCGTTCACCGTGGAGGTGCTGGAGGGCGACGCGGTCGCGACCACGCAGCACGGCCTCCTGGACCGGCTCGAGAAGTGGGGGTTCCAGGTGGAGCCGCACCGCAGCCGTGCGCCGTCCATGGAAGCGGTGCGGCGACAGGTCGACGAGCTGGCCACGGCGCTGCCCTCCCTGCCCTTCGCGGCGGACGGCGTGGTGGTGAAGGTCGACCGCCTTTCGCTGCAGGCGGAGCTCGGCACCATCAGCGACCGCGAGCCGCGCTGGGCCATCGCGCGGAAGTTCGCCCCCGAAGTCGCGGTGACGCGGCTCAGGAAGATCCACATCAACGTCGGCCGCACGGGGGCGCTGAGCCCATGGGCCGAGCTCGAGCCCGTCGAACTCGCCGGCGTCACCGTGTCGAAGGCGACACTGCACAACGAGGACGTCATCGCCCAGAAGGACATCCGGGAGGGTGACTGGGTCGAGGTCGTGCGAGCCGGCGAGGTGATTCCCCAGGTGCTGGGCCCCGTGCGCGACCGGCGCGACGGCAGCGAGAAGCCGTTCGTCATGCCCGACCATTGCCCGGTCTGCGGCACGCCGGCCGAGCGCTTGGAGGAAGAGGCCATCCGCTTCTGCCCGAACGTCGCCTGTCCCGGACGAATCCTCGAGGGCATCGTGCACTACGCCGGGCGCGGCGCGATGGACATCCGCGGACTGGGGTACGAGCGCGTCCGCCAGCTGCTCGACGCCGGGCTCATCCATGACGTCGCCGACCTCTACCACCTCAAGGCAAAGAGACTGGTCGAACTCGACCGGTTTGCGGAGCAATCGGCGGAGCAACTCGTCCAGGCGATCGCAAACTCGAAATCGCAGCCACTCTCGCTGTTGCTGTTCGGCCTGGGTATCCGGCACGTGGGGAAGCAGGTGGCCCAGACGCTGGCGCGGCACTTCGGTGACCTCGATACCCTGGTGAAGGCAGGCCGCGAGCAGGTCGACGACGTGCCGGGCGTGGGCAGCACGATCGGTGATGCCGTAGCGGACTTCTTCGCGGATCACCGCAATCACAAGCTGATGGAACGGCTGCGGACTGCGGGGGTCAATTTCACCGAGCCGCAGATGCCGTCCGGCGACGGGCCCCTGGCGGGGCTCACCGTGGTCCTGACCGGCACCTTGCCGGGCCTGAGCCGGGCGAAAGCCGCCGAATTGATCGAGAAGGCCGGCGGGCGGGTCTCCGAGAGTGTCAGCAAGAAGACCAGTTTCGTGGTGGCCGGAGATGAGGCGGGCAGCAAGCTGGACAAGGCCAAGAAGCTGGGCGTCGAAATACTCGACGAAGCGGAACTCTTGCGCCGCCTCGGGCGCACGCCGTAGACTCCCACTCGAACCCAATCATGAATCCCAACTTCCTCGCTTCCAGCCATTGCGTCGGCGTCGGCCGCCGCGTCTTCCAGCAGCTCCGCGCCACCCTCGAGCGCGAGGCGGGGGTGCAGACAGCAGCGTACCTGCAGGAGGCGGGGTTCGCCGGTGGCGCCGAGCTGTACGCCGCCTATGCCGCCTGGCTGGAGGCGACCTACCAGCTCGCCGACCCGGGCGACCTCGACCAGGCGTTCCTGAGCGAGGTGCTGTCGCGCTTCTTCTCCGAGATGGGATGGGGTCCGCTGACGGCACGTCCTCTCGGCGACGCGGTGCTCGCCCTGGACGCCATCGAATGGGCGGAGGCCGGCGAGCCCGGGTCGAGCGAGTATCCCTCGTGTCACGTGAGCTGCGGCATGCTGGCCGAGTTCTTCGGCCGGCTGTCGGGCCAGGTCACGGCGGTCATGCAGGTGGAGTGCCCCTCCAGGGGAGACCCGCGCGCCCGGTTCCTCGCCGGCGCCCCCGAGACCATGGGCGCGATCTACGACCGCATGTCGCAGGGCATGGCATACGGCGAGGCATTGGGATTGGCGTGAGGCAAGGCGGCCTGGCCAGCCGTATCCTTCCGTTCGGCATCGTCACCCTCTCGGCCAGGCTCTTCGCGCAGGCACCGCCTCCCGCGACGCTCGTCGTTACCAGCGCCACGATCTACACGGCCGACTCGGCCCATCCCCGCGCCGAGGCACTCGCCGCGCGCGATGACCGCATTGTGTTCGTCGGCTCGAACGCGGATGCGGCAGCCTTCACCGGGCCGGCCACCGTGCGCATCGACGCGGGTGGACGACCGCTGTATCCCGGCTTCATTGACGCGCACGCACACCTGCGCAACCTGAGCCTCATCCTCGCCACGCTCGACCTGCGCGGCGTTCCTTCCTACGACTCGCTCGTCGCGCTCGTGCTCTCGAGGGCCGGCCAGGCGGCGAGCGGCACCTGGATCCGCGGGCGCGGCTGGGACCAGAACCTCTGGGGCACCGGCTTTCCCACGAACGTCCTGCTCTCCCGTGCCACGCCCGACAACCCCGTGTACCTGCGCCGGGTGGACGGCCATGCCGCACTGGTAAACAAGGCCGCGCTGCGACTGGCGGGCATCACCCGGAACACGCCCGATCCGCCCGGTGGCCGCATCATCCACGACGCGAACGGCGAACCCACCGGCGTGCTCATTGACGTCGCGTTCCAGCTGGTTGAGCGGGTCATTCCACCCGATGACCTGGAGACGCGGCGGGCAACGACCATTCCGGCCATCGCGGAGGCAAACCGGTTCGGGCTGACCGGCATTCACGATCCCGGTATCGAGGCGCCGGACCTCGCGACATATGAGAGCATGGCCAGGGAGGGCCGCTTCAACCTCCGCAGCTATCTCATGATTCTCGCGGAGAGCGACACCGCCAGCTTCCTGGCGGCACAGCTGGCGCAGAAGCCGCGGCTCGGACTCTACAATGGCCATCTCTGGATCCGGGCGGTGAAGATCGAACTCGATGGCGCGCTCGGCAGCCGCGGGGCCGCGCTGCTCGAACCCTACAGTGATGATCCGGACAACAGCGGTCACTACAGGATCCCGCCGGCGCAAATGGCCCACATCGTCCTGCGGGCGCTCCGCGCCGGCTACCAGATGGCGATCCATGCCATCGGTGACCGGGCCAACCGCGCCGTGCTCGATACGTACGCCGCGGCGCTGACGCAGATACCCAGCCCGGACCATCGCTTCCGGGTCGAGCACGCGCAGGTACTCTCGGCCCAGGACATTCAGCGCTTTGCCCAGCTCGGCGTCATTCCCTCCATGCAGGGCAGCCACCAGACCAGTGACATGCCCTGGGTAGCCGACCGCATCGGCCCGTTGCGGGTGCGTGGGGCCTATGTCTGGCGATCCCTCCGGGAGACCGGTGTCATCATCCCCAATGGCTCGGACGCTCCGGTGGAGTCGATCAACCCGCTGGTGTCTTTCCACTCGTTTGTGACGCGGCAGAACGCCGACAACTATCCGGCCGCCGGGTGGTTCCCGGCACAGCGGCTGACGCGCGAGGAAGCACTGCTCGGCATGACCCTCTGGCCGGCCTACGCAGCCTTCATGGAGAACGAGGTGGGGAGCCTGGCGCCCGGCAAGTACGCCGATTTCGTCATCCTCGACCAGGACATCATGGCGGTGCCGGCCGAGCGTATCCTGTCGACGAAGGTGCTGCGAACGGTGCTCGGAGGAGCGACCGTGTTCGAAGCCGACAAGAGTTCCTGACCGGAATGCTCAGGGACGCTTCAGCAGCTTGACGTCGCCCGACCCGGTGTCGATGTCGATCCTGCCGGCGCCGGAGCCGATGGTGCCCACCAGCTCGTCACCGCCGGTCTTGCGCACCTGGATCGGAAAGTCGGTGGTGATATCGCCGCTGCCCGTCTCGATCGCGACCTGCGCGCTGAGCGTCGACGGCACGGCAATGGTCACGTCACCCGAGCCGGTATCCACCTTGAGCTGATCGACCGTGGCGGTGAGGGCCAGGTTCACCGATCCACTCCCGGTGTCGACCGACACGTCCTCCGATGTCACTTCGCTGAGCGACACGTCGCCCGACCCGGTGTCCACCTCGAGCGCCGCCGTCTTGATGCCGGTGCCGTTCACCTCACCCGACCCGGTATCGATCGAGATCGCGCTGCCGGAGACTCGCGTGACCTTCACGTCGCCGGACCCGGTATCGACCGAAAGGTCACCCTTGGTTCCGGTGACATCCACGCGGCCGCTCGACGTATCCAGTCGCAGGTTCCCGTTGACGTTGGAGGCGGTGATGTCACCGACCCCCAGATTGACGGCGACGCTCTTCCCTTCGGGAACGCTGATCACGAGGTTCGCGTATGCCTCGAGGCCCGAGCCCGAACCCGCGATCCGCACGCGACCGCCCCGGTTCTGGTGGCGAGTCTCGTCGTCCCCGCCGAAGGTGCCGTCCTCACGGACGGAAAGCTCGGTGCTGTTTCCCCGTCCCATCGCGTCGTAGATGATCCGGTCCGAAGGATAGATCACGCGGAGGGAGTTCCGGCCCCTCACGGTGCCTTCGGCAAACGTGAGTTTGGCGCCGTCACTGCCGCCGGGCGTTACGGTAACGGTCACCGAGCCACCGCTGCCAGCCGAGATGCTGGCGGTGCCAGCGAGATTGTAGACCGCCACCTCATCGCCCGTGAGCGTGAACTGCTTCTGGGCCCGAGCCAGGGTGGGGGCACACAGGGCAAGCGCCGCCAGTCCCAGCGACGCACGAGCGAATGACATTGGACCTCCGGCCGTTGCGGGTATCGGGCGTTTAGACGGGAGGTGCGGGCGAAAGGTTGCAGGAGGACGCCGGGCCGGCCCGGGGGGCACCGCACCGTCAGCGAGGCGCGACGGTCACCCCGTCGAGGAGCAGTGGCGGCAGGAACGAACTGCCGATCCAGCGCGCATCCCGTCCGATCCCGCCGATCGACCCCAGGGCGTCGAAGACATTCCCGGCAATGACCACACCCTCCACGCGGCCAGTCACTTCCCCGCCCTGCACGCGGTAGCCAAGCACCACCGGGTGAGTGAACGTGCCGGAGCGGGAACTGCCGCCGGTTCCACCGGCGACCGCATCGACCAGGAGGCCGTCGCCCATCGCCGCCATGAGTGCCCCAAGGTCGTGCGCGCCGGCATGCAGCACGAGGTTGGAGAAGGCGGGCTGCGCCTTGCCGAACGTGGACCGACGGCCGTGGCCCGTGGACGGCCGCCCGGCCAGGGCGCCCGTCTCCAGATCGTAGATGCAGCGGCGGATGACACCACCCTCGATGAGCGGGGCACGGAAGCTCGGCACGCCTTCATCATCCACCGGCCGGGACCCGGCCTGCCCATCGCGCAGCGGGTCGTCCGTCAGGAAGAGGCTCGGATGCAGCACCTGCTCACCAAGGCTTTCGGCGAGCGGCGAGGTGCCGAGGAGGAAGGCCTTCCCGACGAGCGCCTGCTGCACAGGGCCCAGGAAGGCCCGCACGGCCTCGGGGAGGAGCAGCACCGGGGCCGTGGCGGCGGGCGCCGGCGCGGACGTCGCCGCCCAGGCAAGTCGCTGCTCGAAGTCGGCCACGAGGGCTTCCATGGCGGCCTGGTCGGGAAGATCCGCGCCTGCCAGGTGCGCCATGACGTGAACACTTCCGTCTCCCGACGGGCTCAGCACGTCGATGTCGAGGGCCACCAGTGTCACCTGATACTCGGTGTCGACGCCCCTGCTGTTGCCGACCTGCACGGATCCTACCGACCGCTCCACGTGCACCGTGACGCTCCTGCCGCCCTGCCTGAGGCGGCTGGTCAGGAGCCGGCCCATCTGTCCCAGTTCCGTGACCGTGGCCGAAGCCGCTCGCGGCACGTGGGTATGAACCCGCGGCAGTGGCGATGGGCTGGGCAGGAGCAGTGGCGCTTCCTCGCCCGCCGCCGCGGACGCGAGCGCGGCCTCGAGGAGCGCGTCAGGATCGAGCGTGGTGGTGCCTGCGACGCCGATCCGTCCATCTACCATGACACGCAGGTTGTGGCCGGCCTGCTCGGAGGTGTGCGCCGCGACCACCTCGCCATCGCGCAGCCGGATGGTGAGCGTCTCGTCGGTCTTGGCGACCGCGTCGGCCATCTCCACCCGCGCGCGCGCGGCGTCCAGCAGACGGCTAATCACGGTGCCTGTCCCCGCACCTCGGCATTGCGCAAGCGAACGTGCGGCGCGCCCTCGGCCACAGGCAGTGGCGACTGCCCCCCCTTGCCGCAGCCGCCGCCCGACTCGTGCCACCGGAAGTCGCCCGCAACGCGGTCCACCGCGCCGAGAATTTCGGTGACGAAACCGACGAGGACAACGCCCTTCACCGGCTCGGCCAGCGCCCCATCGCGGATCATGTACCCGTGACCCGCCGTGAAGGAATAGCTGTCACCACGATGCCGGCTGCCCACGGCATCGCAGGCATAGACGCCGAGCTTCACGTCGCGGATCAGGTCCGCAAAGGTGCCGCTGCCGTTCGCGACATAGGTGTTGGTGAGGCGGACGAGAGGCACGTGACGGAACGAAAGGGCCCGCGCGTTGCCGGTGGGCCGCTCTCCGAACCGTGCAGCAGTCTCCCGGGAATGGAGACGCCCGACCACGACGCCGTGCTGCACCAGCAGCGTGTTGCTGGTCGGCGTGCCCTCGTCATCGAATGGCAGCGTCCCGCGGAGCCCGACCACGCTGCCGTCATCGCCGATGGTCAGTAGTTCGCTGCCCAGCTGCCGTCCCGGCGCCGCAAGCTCGGACGCGACAGGATCCTCGAGCTGGGTGTCGGCCTCGCACAGGTGCCCGACCGTCTCGTGCGCCACCACGCCCGCGAGCCGCGGATCGAGCACGAGCGGATAGCTGCCGCTTCGCACCGGCTTGGCGTCGAGGAGCCCCACCGCGCGCCTCGCGGCCGCGCGGAAGAGTTCCTCCTGATCCCGCACCCGGGTCCAGCCACCACGCGCACCCAGCGACTCGACTGCCCGCTCCAACACGCCGCCCTCGCGCGCGACCGCCAGCGCCGACAGGGTCACGTCGGGACGAAGCTCGTGCAGGGCCGTGCCGTCGGAGTTCACGAACCAGCACTCGCTGACCTCGTCGCGATAGGCTGCCTGGGTGTCGACGATGCGCCGGTCGAAGCGGAGCATCTCGGCGTTCAGGTGCTCCAGGTACCGGCGCTTCTCGAGCAGGGGGACACTGCGGGGGTCATCGGCGAGCGCCGGCTGGTCGTGCCCCTCACGCACCGGGGCCGGGGCAAGCTCGACCGGCTCAGGCGGCCGGACCGCGAGCGAGAGCTCGTGCGCGCGCAACAGGCGGGCATCGAGGTCGTCCAGCCGGTTGAAGCTCGCAACGCCCCAGCCGTGGCCGTGGTTGAGGCAGCGCACCGTGCCACCAACGTCGGTGCCGGTGCTTGCCCCCTCGAGCCGGCGCCCTCGCCACGCGACGCTCGTGATGGACGAGCGCTCCACTCGGATATCGGCGTAGTCGGCGCGGGAGTTCCTGATCGCGTCGAGAAGTCGTTCGAGCACGGCGGTGTAATCAGCCCAGGCGGGCGGCGTAGTCGGGGCGGACTACGAGTTCGCCGTTCTGCACGATCTCGCGGTCCCATGGGAGGATAATGAAGTTTTCGGTCTCGAAGGCATGGTAGTCCGGCGCGAAGGGGCCCGTCTTGAAGGACACGGCGGTGCGCACCTCGGCCGGCCGCAGGGCGCGGACCTCGCTAAGGGCCAGGCGCATGGTGTGACCGGTGTCACAGGTTTCGTCGACGATCAGGACCCGCCGGCCACGGATCGACGCGGGGGGACCGGCCACCAGGACCGGGTCGCCGCCTTCCGTCTGCCGGGTCACGATCATGGAGGCAAAGTCGCATTGCAGAATCGAGGCGACGACGGCGCCGGGAATGACGCCCGCCTTGGCGATGCCCAGCACCACCTCGGGCTGGTATTCCCGGGCAACGTGCAGAGCCAGGGCCCGGCAGATCTCGCCGAAGAACGCCCAGTCCACCACGAGGGTGCCACGTGGGCCCGGCGGTGGCGGCCGACGCATAGAGAAGCTCCCGGGGGAAGGTGAGGTGCGCGAACGGAGTCGGGCGCCAGGAACCAGCTCGGCCGAGCCACCCGCGTTGCGGTGCTCCGCGCCCACGGACTACAATACTATCTGACGCAGCCACGCGCAGGCCAGTCTTTCACTTACACTCGGACCGCGCCCCCCGTTCATGAGCATCTGGCGACGACTCTTCGGGTCCAGCAAGGATAATCTGAGCCCGCGGCGGCTGGATTACCTGAACGAGGCGCTCGCCCTGGAGCGTCAGGGCGACTATGAGGCGGCCCTCACGTCCTACCGGCTGGCACATCGCGACAGCCCGAACGACGCCCGCATCATGCTCAACATGGCGATCGCGTTCACCAAGACGGCGCAGCAGGAGGAGGCGATCCGGCTGTACCGGCGCGCGCTCGAGGTGGATCCGAGCCTGGTGGGCGCCCACTACGGGCTCGCGTTCCTTCTGCTCAAGCGGGGCGAGACCGAGGCGGCATCGGTGCACCTGCGCGAGTTCCTGGCGCGCCCGCCCAAGGGGACCGACGCCGAGCGCTGGGTGCAGCACGCGGAAGAGGCCCTGCGGCAGCTCGGTGCCCAGCCGGAGTCGCGGTGAAGGATTCTCTGCGCTTTGCCATCGTGCTGGGCCTCGTGTCCTGCAGCAATGCGGGCGAGCTGGCGGATGGCGTGATCGAGATCCAGGTGGTAGCGCCGCAGCCGCCAGTCATCGACTTCGGTGACACGACACAATTCGTGGCGATCCCGCTCAACCAGAACGGCGACAGCGTGGGCGCGCCGGTCGTGTGGGTGACTCCGGACGACTCCTCGATCACCATCGTCGATCCGGCGACGGGACTCGTCACCGGGGTCAAGCCGGACACGCAGGGCCGCGTGCAGGCGGTCCTCGGTACGCTAACGACGGGCTTCTTCACGCTGATTATCCGCGCGAGGGCCGACACGATCGTGTTACCTGCTGACACGGTGCAGTCGGTCCTGATCGACAACAACTCGAGCCTGCCGCTGCTTCCGGTGCTCGAGTCGTTCAACCCGGCGGGGCCGGTGACGGGGCAGCGCCTGGTGTTCACCATCGTGAAGCCGGTGTTCGCCGACACGACAGGGGTCCAGAACGTAGCCCTCACCAACGGAAGGCTGGTCGACTCGGTGCTGACCGCAGCGGACGGCACTCCCGTCATCGGCGTCGTCGTGTCCCGGGTTACCGGGCGTACGGCCCCGGATTCGGTGCTGATTGCCGTCACGGCGTCGCAGTCGTCGGGAAATCCCGTACCCGGCTCCGGCCAGCTGTTTGTGGTTCTCTTCGAATAGCGGGAGGACATCGGCGTGACCACTGCCCCGTCACCCACCCCACCCGGGACGCTCAACGAACTCTTCCTTGGCGCGATCGCGCGCTTCCGCGAGCGACAGGTCGCCATGCGCTGGAAGCCGGCCGGCGGCCAGTGGACACCAATCTCCTTCCAGCAACTGCACGAGCGCGTCCGCTCGGTCAGCCTCGCGCTCGCCAACCTCGGCGTGCGGAGCGGCGACCGCGTTGCCATCCTCTCGGAGAACCGGCCGGAGTGGGCGATAGTGGACTATGCAGCCCTGGCGCTGGGCGCCGCCGACGTACCCATCTACCCCACGCTGCCCGCAGGCCAAGTCGAGTACATCCTGCGCGACTCGGGCGCCTCGGTGGCGTTCGCGTCCTCGCAGGCGCTGCTCGACAAGCTACTCGAGGTACGTTCGGCATTGCCGGCGCTCCGTCATGTCGTGGCATTCGACACCACGGCGAATGGGCCCGACGTGCTCGCGTTCGGGGAGCTCGAGGCGCTCGGGCGCGCGCTGCCCGTGGAGGGGTGGGAAGCTGCGGCATTGATGGCGCAGGCGGACGACCTGGCCACGATCATCTATACCTCGGGTACCACCGGCGAGCCCAAGGGCGTGATGCTGACCCACGGCAACATCACCTCGAACGTGCTCGCGGGCCTGCAGCGCATCCCGATCCAGGACGACCCGGGGCAGCAGGAGTGTCTCTCCTTCCTGCCGCTGTCGCACATCTTCGAGCGCATGGCGGGGCACTACCTCATGACGCACGCCGGCGCCATCATCAACTACGCCGGGAGCATCGACACCGTCTCCACCGACATGGGCGAGGTCCGCCCGACCATCATGTGCTCGGTGCCGCGCCTGTACGAGAAGATCTACGCGCGGGTGCAGGAGAGCGCGATGGCCGGGTCGGCGGTGAAGCGGCAGATCTTCCGGTGGGCCAAGCGCGTGGGCGAGACCTGCGTCGACCTGACGCTGGCCGGCAAGCCGGTGCCGCTCGCGCTCGCGGCACAGCGCGGCGTGGCGGACCGCCTGGTGTTCCGGAAGCTGCGGGACCGCACCGGCAACAGGCTTCGCTTCTTCGTGTCGGGCGGAGCCCCGCTCAACGCCGACATCGCGCGGTTCTTCCTGGCCGCGAAACTCCCGATCCTCGAGGGATACGGCCTCACTGAGACGTCGCCGGTCATCACCGTCAACACCTTCAGGGAGCTGCGCCTCGGCACGGTAGGCAAGCCGCTCCCGGGAATCGAGGTCAAGATCGCCCAGGATGGTGAGATCCTGACGCGCGGGCCCAACGTCATGAAGGGATACTTCAACAAGCCCGGTGCCTCCAGGGAGGCGCTCGAGCCGGACGGCTGGTTCCATACCGGCGACATTGGCGAGATCGACGCAGATGGCTTCCTCCGCATCACCGACCGGAAGAAGGACATCATCGTCACGGCTGGCGGCAAGAACATCGCGCCGCAGCCGATCGAGAACATGGTCAAGACCAGCAAATGGGTGATCAACGCGGTCATGCTGGGCGATCGCCGCGCATACCCGATCATGCTGGTGGTGCCGAACGTGCCCCTGCTGCGGGAGTGGGCCAAGCGGCACCGGTATGGCTTCATCGACGACGACGCACTGCTGGCACGGGCCGAGACGCACGAGAAGATCGAGCGCGAAGTGAAGCGAATGCTGCGCGACCTGGCGCGGTACGAGGTGCCGAAGCGGTTCGTGCTGGTAAGGGAGGACTTCAGCATCGAGGCGGGGGAGCTGACGCCCACGATGAAGGTGCGGCGGCGAATCGTGGAAGAGCGGTACAAGGACCGGATCGAGGCGGCGTACGTCGAGGGGCCCGGGAGCCAGGCCTAGGCGAGTGCTCCCGGCCAGCGCGTCGCGACCCACCACCCGCCTGCGCTCGCGATCACGTCCACCAGCGCCGGATCGGGGTCGGCGCCCTCACCCACCACACGAAGGCCCGGCAGCAACACTCGCGTCGCCTCGCGCACCCAGGCCGGGTCGCTGCCATAGATGCCGCTAAGCACCACACCGCGCATCGATGCCGACTTGAGCGGGAGGCGCGCGCTGCGCAGCACGCTCAGGCCGCGTGCGCCTGCCAGGGATGCCGGTCCGTTCACCGCCACCATCGAGACGCCGTTCAGCACATCCTCGATCTCGCGCCACCGGCCCGCGATGGGTCCAACGAGCACGAGGTAGCCGCCAGGGCCACCGAGGCCGGTGAGCGCGGCGACCGAGGCGCCATCGAGCGTCGCTTCGGCGGCATCGGCAGGAGGGCCGTCCCCGACATCGAGAATGCCGTCCTTGATGTAGAGGGTGCGATGACAGACCGGGCAGCCCAGCTCACCCGACTGCACGGAACGCTGCACGACGGACTCGGGCAGGAGGACGAGGTAGGCCTCGTCGTGATCTTCCGGACAGCGAAGGTGGTCGGTCAGTTCGATGAACACTACGGGCGGAACTCCACCCAGGTCATCTTGCCGGCCTCGACCCTGACGCGCCGACGGACCGGCGTCCCGCCGATGTCCACGCCCATGAGATACTCCCCGGGCGGGACATCACCGACCGCAAAGTCCTCCCCATAGAGCGGATTGGAGTGGTTCTTGTCGCCGTAGGTCTCGGCATACGCATACGGCGTCTCTCGCGGCGTGGGCTTCACGATGCCATACACCCGCGCCTGCCTGACCCTGCCGCCCGCGGCATCGCGAACAACGCCAGCGACAATGCCGGTGCCGGGGAGCGGCTGGATCCACAACTCGGGGTTGGTGGTGAAGCTGGGATAGCGGTTGAGCGAGTCGACGATGGCCTTCATGGTCGAATCGGGTGCCGCATGGACCTCGAGGTGCAGGTGGTCATTGGTCGCCCGGCCGGTATTCCCCACGCGCGAGATCGGCTGACCCGCACGGACGCGGTCGCCCACCTTCACGTCGAGTCCGCTGTTGTGGTAGTAGACGGAGAAGATGATGAGGGTGTCGCCATTCACTGGCAGCGTCCGGTCGTGCAGGATCGACACGGTGAGCGCGCCTGCCTCCGCGCGCCCTGAGTACACCACGACGCCGTCCCCGATCGCGAGTACCGGAGTACCGTCGGGATTGTTGAACTCAACCCCCTGATGTGGCTGGAAGAACCCGCCCATGGTGCTGCCGTAGCGGTAGGTCTGGTCGATGTTGTCATTGGCGGGTGGCGCGATGGGCCGCCCGAACCAGGTCGTCCTGGGTGCCGCCGGGGCCGACGCGGCTGGCGCCGGCCCCTTCATGTGAGGACACTGGGGCGCACCGGCCGCAAAGCCGCACGAAATTGCCCTGCCCTTCACGGCGGTGGCGACGCGCGCCGAGGCACCGGCGTCGACCGCGCCACCGCGGCGCCACTTCCCGCCCGACGCCGCGAGCCCCATGGTGCCCGTGAGCGTGCGCACGTGCCAGCCGCCCTTCACCGCCGTGAGCGCCAGCACGTACTCGTCGTCGAGCAGCACGAAGGCGGTGTCGGCGGGGCCACGTGCCGCCGGGCCGGTGGCATCGATGATCGCGGTCCAATGCGCGCCGTCGTCGGTCGTCACCTGGATGCCATCCGCGGTACCGATGACCGTCGTGTCGCCCCGGGTGCTGATCCCCGCCGGCGTCACGTACTGCCACTCGGGGCCGAGCTGCTTGATGGTCCAGTTGCGCCAGGTCCTTCCGCCATCGGTCGAGAGCCCCCAGCCGTTCCCGACCGTGCCATACCACACCTCACCGCGCGGGCCGAACGCGATCGCGTTGATGAAATCCATGGAGATGGAGGTATCGGTGGTGTCGGTGCGGATGCGATCCCATGACCTGGCGCCGTGGCGCAGCACGAAGATCCCCTCCGCATAGGTACCAACCCAGCGCGCCCCGTCCGGGGCGGTGACGTCGGTGAGCACCTGGACCCCCCAACCGGATGAGTCGGGGAGCATGGGCACCGACTGCTGCGCAAGGGCGGGAGTAGCGCCGACTGAGAGGAGCAGGGCCGCGCGGGCGAATGCATGCATGTGTGACCCTTCTAGGCCGGTCCGAGCCGCAGCCAGTCCAGATGGACATGTGCCGGGCGGCTCGCCACGAACAGCACCGCCTCCGCCACGTCCCCGGGGCGAAGCATGCTGGCGCGATTGGGAAGGTGCGGCTGGAGATCGGGATCGACTGGATCCCACACGTCGGTGTCCGTGGGGCCGGGCGAGACGAGGCAGAGGCGCACGCCGCTGCCCCGGTACTCGGCGGCCAGCACCTCGTGCAGCCCGCGAAGGCCGAACTTCGACGCCGAGTACGCCGCGTTGCCCGGATAGGCCGAGTGATCCGCGACGCTCCCGATGTGGATGAACGTACCGCGACCGGCGGCGCGCATGGCCGGCAGGAGCGCCCGGGCCACGGCGAACGGGGCGCGCAGGTTGATATCCACCTGCGCATCGAACTCGTCCTGCGTCGTCTCGTGCAGCGGCTTCATGACGAAGGCGCCGGCATTGCTCACCACGATCGCCGGCGGCCCCAGTTCTCCGAGGATGCGCTGGGCGGTCCGCTGCCACGCGGAGGCATCAGTCAGGTCGCACGAGATGTCGGTGAAGCCACCGGCGCGTGCGTCCGGGAGAGAGCGCGCGATGCGGGCGACGCGGGCGCCCGCCTGCGCGAGCAGCGCGGCCGTTGCCGCGCCGATGCCACGGGACGCCCCGGTGACGACCGCAACCTGGCCCGCGAGGTCGGCGCTCACCCCCGTGGTGCGTGGGCCAGGCGCAGGAACTCGTCGCGAGTACGCTGGTCGTTGCGGAAGATGCCGCGGAGGGCGCTCGTCACGGTGCGGGAGCTCTGCTTCTCGACCCCGCGCATCATCATGCAGAAGTGGGACGCCTCGATGACGACGCCCACACCGCGCGGCTGCAGCACGTCCATGATCGCGTCCGCGATCTGGTCGGTCAGCCGCTCCTGCACCTGCAGCCGCCGGGCAAACATGTCCACGATCCGGGCCGCCTTCGAGAGACCCATGATGCGGCCATGCGGAATGTACGCCACGTGTGCGTGTCCGTAGAACGGCAGCATATGGTGCTCGCACAGCGAGTACATCTCGATGTCGCGCACGAGGATCATGTTCTCGTGCGACTCCTCGAAGAGGGCGTCGCCGATCACCTCTTCGACAGTCTGCGCGTACCCGCGGGTCAGGAAGCGCAGTGACTTGTCCACCCGCTCCGGCGTCTTGGCCAACCCCGAGCGGTCCGGGTCCTGGCCCAGCTCGGCGAGGATGGCCCGCACGTGCGGGGCGATGGTGAGGTCAGGAGTCGCCGGCGTAGTCGACATAGTTCCTCGGGGTTTCCCAGAGACGAACGCTCAGGGTCAGGCCAACGGGCACGACGCCACGCAGTTCGCGCCAGATCGCGATGGCGAGATTCTCGGACGTCGGGTTGAGATTGGAGAACCAGGCCACGTCGAGATTGAGGTTCTTGTGGTCAAGGTGCCGCAGGACCCGCTCCTCCGCCATCTGCTTCAGCGTGTTGAGGTCGAGCACATACCCCGAGTCGGGGTTGACCTCTCCTTCGACGCTGATGTCGAGCTCGTAGTTGTGGCCGTGGAAGTTGGGATTGTTACATGCACCGAACGTGGCGACGTTCCAGGCGTCCGTCCGGGCAGGATTGTGCAGGCGGTGAGCGGCATTGAAGTGCACACGACGCGTCACGCGGCATCTCGGCATGGAGCAGCCCCGGCGTTGAGTATGCATGCGGCACCCCAAGGTGCCTGCCAAGTTCCCCGGAAAGCAAACGCCGACCCCGCTTGGAGCCGGCGCTTACCCGAAGAAACGGCGACGGAGAGGGTTACTGAAGCCCAACCGGAATGCTCGGCACCCTCGTCATGGCTTTTGTCTTCCCCCGAGGGGCATGGCAGCAGCCACAATATCTGGGCCCTGGGCCTAACTTATCGGCTCGATAACGTAGATCCCCGCCGCCGACCAGAACTAACTTAGGACACGGCGCTCAGACCGTCAACACAGGAAGCCAATTCACATGACGCCCTTGCTGTCGCTCGTGGTTGCCATTGCCGCCTTGATCGCGTGGGCGTTCCTCATCTTCGTGCGGCAGGTGCCGAGCGGGTTGCCGAACGGACTGTACGCGGTCGGGGTGCTGCTGCTGGTGAGGTGGCTGGTGCTCCGCAAGGACGTGAAGGCGTCCTAGATCTCCCAGTTCGACATCAGGATCCCGTTGGTCGTCGTCTCGGGTGCATCGGGCAGCGTCATGCGCAGGTCGGTCCAGTGTACCCGGAAGCCGCGTCCGGTGAGGTGCTCGTACGCGTTACTCACCGCCGTCTGGCACCGGATCGCGACCCGGCGAAGGCGCGAGGCAATCGCGTCGGCCTGGAGGCCGTCGATCAGTCGCTCGAATGCCGTGTCATCGGTGGCGACCAGCTTCAGGACGCGCTGCTCGTCTCGCGGTCGCCCCGCCGCGAGCGGCGTGGACTGCCAGAGCGCGAAGGCCACGAGCCGGCTGCCCCGCCGCACCATCGTCGTGTCGCCCAGTCCCATCTCGTGGGTCAGCAGCAGTTCACGGCTGAAGTCGATTCCCGGTGCCACGAGTGCCGTGAGCTCGGCGCACTCGGCCACGCCGGCCGCGATGTCGCCGCTCGAGAGCCGGGAAGCGTCACGCGCGACGGCGCGCACGGCATCGCGCACTAGGGTGATCGTGAGGTACCGGGGCACGAAGCCCAGGGTGCCGTAGAATCCGATGTTGTCGGTGGTGCGCGGCATGGTCTCGAGCCCGATGGTGGTGGCCCCCCGTGCGCGCAGCAGGTCGACGCCGGCCTGCACGATGGCGCGCCCGACACCGCTGCCTTGCCGATCGGGGCGCACCGCGATCGGGCCCATCCATCCCTCCGTCCCCGACTGGTGCACCATGTTGAACGCGGCGAGCTGGCCGTCCGCATCGCGCCACAGCATCGCGCCCTCGGCGGCGTCCTCGATGGCGTAGCGCCACACCGCCGGGGTGAGCGGCGGCACCCGCACGCCGGCGAGGCCGTCGCGCGCGTAGCGATCGGTGAACGCCTCCGTGAAGAGCCGGTTCATCGGCTCCACATCGGCGCTGGTGGCCCGGTCGGGACCGTGCACGCTGCGATCAGGCCGCCACATCGTGCCCGCCCAGAGGTTCGTCAGCGACAACGGCCGAGGCGCGACGGGGATCGTACGTAACCCGCACGATCCGGTCGAAGCCGTCCCGCACCGAGTCGATGTGGGTGATCAGGATCACCTGCGGGAACCGGTCGGCGAGGCTCCGGAGCAGTTCCACGACCGCCGCGCGGTGCTCGTCGTCCAGCGAGCCGAAGATCTCGTCGAGAATGAGCAGCGAGAGCGGCTGCCCGGCGCGCTCCGCGATCATCTGGCTGATGGCCAGCCGCAGGGCCAGGTTGGCGACGTCCTCCTCGCCTCCCGAAATCACTCCCTTGGGCTCGCCCTCGTCCAGCACCGTCGTCACGTAGTCCTCGTCAAGCTCGAGCTCGGTGTACCGGCCGTTCGTCAGGTCGCGCAGGAACCCGGACGCGAGTTCGGACAGGTCGGGGCGGAGGGTCGCATTCAACTCGTTGCGCAGGTCGCCCAGCGCATGATCCAGTTCCTGGTTCGTGCGCAGGGCCAGCGCGACCGCGTCGGCCTCGCGGGCGCGGCGCGCCCGATCCTCGATCCTCCGCGTGGCCTGGGCGGCGGCCTCCTTGGCCGCGGCCGCCTCTGCCTCGTCGCGCACCAGCGTGAGCGCGGCGGCCTGTCGTGCCGCCTCCAGTTGGCGCCACTCCCGCTCGAGCGTGCGGAAGGCCTCCTCGCTGAAGCCCAGCGCGGCCAGCGCGGTGCGGATGCCGGCGTCTCGCGACTGGGCCTCGAGCCACTTGGCGTCCGCGCCCGCCTTCTGCTCGTGCAACTGCGGAACGCGATCGGCCCCGACGCGCTGGCGCTCCAGTTCGAGGGCCAGCGGATCGAGCCGCTTCAACTCGGCCTGCACCAGCTCGTGGCGTGCCTGATCGTACACCGCGCCGGGGAGCGCGGCGAGATCCACCTCGATCCCGGCAAGCCGCGCATCCAGTTTCTGGACCTCCTCGCGCCAGCGCGCCGCCTCGGCCAGCGACGCCGCGAGCCGCGCCTGGGTGGCGTTCGCCTCCTCGAGCTGGCGCTTCAGCCCGTGCATCTGCTCCTCGAGTTGCGTCACCTCGGGGGGCACATCCTTCAACTGGTCGATGCGCTGCTTGTAGAAGCTGCCGTTGAACGTGACTTCCTCGATCTGCCGGTCGAGCACACCCAGCACCGACGCGAACTCCTTGCCGAGCGGACGTGCACAGGTCGGGCACGCGCCCTCCTGCCCTGCCTCCACGATCCGCTCGCGCTGCTCCACCAGTTCCCGGTACTGATCGGCCAGGCCCTCGCGCTTCGTGGTCGCCGCCTGGGCATCCTGCACCCACAAGGTGCGACGCGCCTCGAGAGCCTCCAGGCTGAAGTCGAGCGCCTGCCGCACGGTGGCCACCGTGGCCTGGGCCCGCTCGAGCGACTCCGCTTCGGGAGACTTCTCGAGTTGCCTCGCCAGCTCAGTCCGGCGCTGCGCCAACTCCGTTCTCCGGGCGCCGAGGCCGGCACGGCGCGCGTTGCCCTCTGCGTCGCGCGTCAGCGCACCGGCCTCCTCGCGCAGCGCGACGCGTGGCACCAGCGCCGCCTCCAGTTCCTTCATTCGTGACGCAGCGGCCTCGGCGGCGGTGAGTTCCGTCGTGAGGCGGGTCACCGTGTGCCGGGCTGTCTCCATCACTTGCTGCGCCAGGCGGAGGTCGCTCTCGAGCGCGGCCGCCGCGACCTTGCGCTGTTGCGCCGTCTCCCAGCGCGGGCCCATCTCCCCGGCCCGTGCCTCGGCAACCTTCACCTGCTGCCGGGCCAGCTTCGCCCGCACGGCGGCAGCCGTCAGCCGCTCGGCGGCCGCCGTCGCGGCGGCCTCGAGCGCCTCGGGGTCGGGAAGCCCGGAGCGGAGGGTATCGAGCTGCGCGCGGAGGCTGGCACGCTCCACCTTGAGGCGATCCTGAGCGACGCGCAGGCGCTCGTAGCCGAGCACCCGTGAAAGGAAGGTCGCGCGCTCGGAGGCGGTCATCGCCGCCATGACCGCGAGTTCCTTCTGCCCCGTGAAGTAGGTGTTGAAGAACTCGTCGCGGCTCATACCCATGAGCCGGGTGACGCGCTCGGTGACGCTGCCGATGCTGTTGGCGATCGGCGCCGCTTCACTGTCCTGGTAGAGCTCGGCCCCGCCGAGGGTCCGCAGGATCCGGTAATGGTGAGCGCCGAGCGAGAAATCGAGCTCCACCTCGACGCGCGAGCGCGGCGGCGCGCCGCGGCGGCGGATCGTCTCGCGGTTTCCGCGGGCGGCCGGCATGCCATACATCGCCCAGGCGATGGCCTCGAGCAGCGTGGTCTTCCCTGCTCCATTGGGCCCCACGATGCCGGTCAGGCCACTGCCGAACACGAGTTCGGTGGACTCGTGCTGCCGGAAGTTGACGAGCCGCAGCCGGTTGATGATCACGCGCCGTCCCCGGCGTCGGCATCGACCTGCTCGATCAGTTCCACACCGCGCGCCACGAAGCGCTCCCGGTCGATCTCGGCGGGAAGCACGCGATGCTCCAGCCAGTCGTGTACCACCTCGGGCAGTGTCTGCCGCCGGCCGGGCGCGCCCGACCCGGTGAGCCGAAGCCGGGCGGGCCGGCGCAGGTCGAGGTGGAAGTGGAGCGCCGACGCCTTCCAGGCGCGGATCCGGGCATGATCCACCTCGCGCGCCACCGGGCGTGACACGTCGTGCACCACCAGCCGCACGATCTGCTGGGCGATGCCCCCGGCCACGGACTCGACGCGATCGGCGATGGCGGCATCGAGCTGCGACGCGTCCAGCCCGTCGGCGTAGATGGGCGGAAGGTCGATCACCTGGCGCGCGTGCTGCACGAGGTGCGGCGTCACGGCAGCGGTCGCCACATCGACCATCAGCCATCCCTTGCCGGGAATGCCGTTCGCCTCCTCCTCGGCGCGCTCCGCCCAGATGTTGTTGCTGGTGTACTCCAGCGACCCCGGGTACCACCCCTTTGGTCCCACCTGATGGCGCACGTGATAGTGACCCCAGGCGATATAGCTCCAGGAGCCGGACCCGACCTGGTCCGGCGTGACCACGACGCCGCCGTATTCGAGCGACGGCCGGTCAGGCGGCAGGAGGCCCTGCACTTCGGCGTGGATGACGAGCACCTGATGGCGCGCCGGTCCGTCGGGCCGGATCTGGAGTTCCTCGGGATCGACCAGGGCCTGGTGTGGCACCGCGAGCACGCTCAGGTCGAGCTCGGGGAACTCGAACCGCCGCGCCACGTCGGCGGCCACGGAGACGCCGAGCTCCTCGAACAGCTTGAGGATGCTCCCCGTCTCGGAGGAGCGCGGGGTGTCGTGATTGCCGGCCACGACGATGACCGGCGCCCTGGGCAGGGCCTCGCGCAGGCGCTGGAACTGCCGGAACGCGAACACGATCGCGGCATTGGTCGGCCGCACCGAATGAAACAGGTCGCCGGCGATCACCACGACATCCGGGCCTGCCCGGATGACGTCGTCGATCACGCCCCGGAAGGCGTTGGCGACGTCGGCTTCCCGCTGGTTGATGCCCGTGGGGGTCTGGCGATGGTACTGGCGGATCCCCAGGTGGGAATCCGCGATGTGGGCGAGTTTCACGAGTAGAGAATGGAGCAGCGGGTTCGGCGTGGCAAGCGGCGCACCGGGGCTGTGCTACTGATAGGGATCGACCCCGCTCGGGACCGGGCGGACCGTGCTCCGGGGCGTCACGACCTCGCCCCCCACACGACGACCAAGCCTCGCGGTGAAGAAGGCCAGGACATCGTCCGGACGGGTGCGGCGCGTGAGGGCCAGGGCACGGCGGACATCGAGCTCCGGACGGCCCTCGACCAGGGCGCGCACTGCACCGACGGCGACCCGGCGGTCCAGCTGCTTGAGCTGGCGGGCCACGGCATCCGCGAAGGGAAGCTCGGTGCCCGGTGGGAAGCGCTCCACGCCTTCACGGCCGCTCAGCATGGCCGGCCGCGGGAAGCGGGCAAAGATCGGCTGGGTGAAATGCGGATGCCGCAGCATCAGCTCGCCCTTGGGCAGCGTGGCCAGCTTGATCTTGATGGCGGGCGAGAGCGTCGCGTAGGCCGGCGTCGCGAGTTCGTCCATGTCCATGCGCCCGAACACCGACGTGCCGGCATTGCCCACGATGCGCCGCTGCACCTGTGAGCGGAACTGCTGGGCCGAAAAGAGCACCAGGCCGAGGTACCGCCCGCGCTCGGCGAGGTCCAGCAGCATCTTGCGGACGTAGGTGTCGGGCCCGTCGGCGGGAGCATACTTGTTGAGTTCGTCCACGAACACCACCACGTGATCCACGCCCAGGTCCCGGCGTTCGAGGTGTTCGCGCAACTTCGACACGCAGCGGGCGAACACGAGGTCCTGTGCCAGCGGATCGACGCCGGCCACGTCCACCACGTAGACGGTGCGGTCCTCGAACTTGCCCCAGGGCAGGTCGTTGGGCGCGCCGTCGTCGATGACGAGGCCCTTGGCGCGGGTGCTGATGTTGCCGAGGCGGTTCCGCACCTTGCGGATAGTGGCGATATGATGCGTGCGCCAGACCTCGCCACCGCGGCCCATCGCCTCCATGAAGTCGAAGATCGCGCGGAAGAACTCCTCGAGGTCGGCGAAGCTCTCGACCTTGAAGGGCCTGCCACGGAGCAGTTCATCGGTGAATTCCCGTCCAACCACGCGCTCCGCGAGGAAGTCGATGAAGGCGTCGGCCTTGGCATCGATGTCGTCGCGGTTCATCACCACCTCGGCGTAGTCCAGCACCTCACGCAGGCCCCAGACGAGCGGCTCGGTGTTGTGCTGCAGCGCCTCGTGGGTCCGCAGGGTATTGAGGTTGACTCCGTCGGCCTTGAAGGGCGCGAAGTAGCGGGCGCGGGTCAGCGGCTCCGCGGCCAGGCCCAGCTTGTCATACAGCGCATGATCCCGCTCGGAGATCTCGCTCGGCTGGTCGAGGAAGCAGAGATCGGGACCCTTCACGTTGAAGCAGACCGCGGCGATGGAGCCGCGATGCGCCGGGAAGGTCTGGAAGATGCTCGACAGCAGGAACTCGACCGCACTCGTCTTGGTGGCGAGGCCCGAGACGCCGGTGATGTTCAGGTGCGCCGCTTCCGGCCCGAGCAGGAAGTCGGCATCGAGCAGGACGGGCGACTCATGCCCGCCCAGCGCGTAGACCCCCACCGGGATGCCGGTGGGCCGCTCGGAGCGGGTGTAGGCATCCATGCGCAGTGCCAGTTCCACGTCGGCGTCACTCGCGAGGTGCACGGCACCGAGCGGCACCGGCTGGAGCGGCTCCTCGGGGATCTGGCGGAGGACGGCAGCCAGGAAGAGGCGTACCTCGGTGCGCACCGTCGGTTCATTCGCCACCACGGACGGGTCGCCCTCGGCACCGATGACGGCGTGCAGCGGCGACGCGAGGTCGGCGTAGGCCATGCCATCGGTGACGACGCCGTAGACGGTGCGGCCCGGATGGTCGACGCGCACGATCGCGCCGATCCCGACCTCAGACTCCGTCGCGGTCCAGAAGTAGAACTGGTGCGGCGTGCTGGGCTTGAGCTCGGTGGCGACAACGCGGCCGATGGGAGGTGCCGGCATGCCTGAAAACTAAGGGAACGGAACTGAAAAAGCGTGAGGAGGAACATCCCGTGGTCGCGGTTCCTCCTGACGCTCTTGCTGTTCCCACCTCACGCAGTTGCCTTGAGAAACTCTTCAACGCTTCGAATCCCGTACAGCATCCGGTCCCACCTCGGGTCGGGCGCGCTGATGGGCGCCCGCTCGGCGAGCAGCCACCGTGAGACCCGGTCGGCCATCTCGGGCGTGCCGTTGTCCGGCGCCACTTCGACACGGATGAGGCCGTGCAGGAGGTCCTTCCCTTCCCAGGGCCAGAGGCGAACCGCCCATGCGCAGACAGGAGCCAGGCGGCGGGACGCCGGGGCGAAGATGGGCGAGCGATGCCCGGAGGGCAGCCTCAGGTAAGCCTCGAGATCCGCGCCATCGAACGGGAGCGAGGAGTGGCTCTTGGCCACGCCCACCATGCGCGGATCCTGCGCCCACACGGGACTCTCGGCCAGCGAGCCATCGACCACCAGCCAGCCGCTGCTCCCCACGCGGTAGGCGATGCCGACCGCGACCTCGAGCGCGCCGCGCGCGTCATCGAGCGCCGCGCCTGCCTGGGCGAGCTCGCGGATGGGATGGGGTGGGTCCGCGTCGGACAGTTCGATGCGCTCGAACCCGTCGAGCGCTGCTCCAGCGGAATCCAGCGCGGCACGCCGGCCGATGACGACGCGCCGGTGGCGCACGACCCGAGTCGCCAGGATGCGATCGTTTCGCTCACGCACGGCGGCGCCCAGCGACGCCACCACGATCGGTGACGCACCGGCATACCCGACCACCTCGGAGTGCTGCACTCCATCGAGGAACGCGACCGGATCGGGCCAGCCGGTGGGTTCTCCCACCGGCCGCGAATCGACGTGGTCGCCTTCCAGCAATTCTGCGAGATGGATCTCGGCTTCTTCGCGCCGGCCGGCACTGGCCGGAGGGATGACAGATGCGGGAGTTATTCCTGCGGCAGCGAGGGCGCGACGAAGCGAAGTGAGGTCGCTAGTCATCCAGGCTCGGGAATGGCGGCACGCCCATGAGCCAGCAGCCGACGAGGCCGTCCTCGGCGTCGAGCTCGATCAGCAGCTGGTCGGCGACGCGAATGGCACGCGCCGCCGGCAGCCCGCCGAGCTTGAGGTGATAGATGCTCTCGCCGGGGTTCGTGCGGATGGTCACCACCGCCTCGATCTCCACCGACGTCGTGCGATCGGCCCGCGGCCCGCGGAGCACGACGCGCCCGCTTTCCACGCTGGACGGAAGTGCCAGTCCGCGGGTCGAGGTCACCTCGGGCCACACGACCACGTCGAGCCCGGCCACCGCGCCGTCGGCCACATCCAGCACCGCGATGGCGCCTTCAGCGTCCGTCAGCTCGATGGTGCCGTCGAGACGCGAGCTCCCCGCGCCGCGGAACGTGCCGGAGAGAATGTCGGTCTCCGGGTCCCACCGCCAGGAAATCGACGGCAGTGAACCCGCGACACGCTCAACGGTGAATCGTGGACCGACTGACGCCTCAGGCGGCACGGGCAGCTCCCATCGTACGGATGACGCGGATGATGCGATCTACCGCGGCGTCGAGCTCCTTGTCGGACACGGCGTAGCTCATGCGCACCCAGCGGTCGTCCCCGAACGCGGCGCCGGGCACGAGGGCAACGCCCTCCCGCTGCATGAGTTCGTCGCAGAACTTCGTGCCGGTCACCCCATCGCGAATGCCATCGACGCGGAAGAAGAAGTAGAACGCGCCGTGCGGCTCGACGAACTCCACGCCCGGCACCTCGGTACGGAAGCGGCTCACCAGCGAGTCGCGCCGGCGCCGGAAGGCGGCAACCATCTTCGTGACGTCCTGGTCGACCCGCTCATCGCTGAACGCGGTGACGGCGGCCCACTGCGCCGGATGGTTGGCGCCGGTGGTCGTATGCGACTGCAGTGCCGCCATCGCCTTGGCGATGTGCGGCGGCGCCAGGGCCGAACCGATGCGCCAGCCGGTCATGGCGTACGCCTTCGATGCGCCGTAGATGAGGACAGTGCGCTCCAGCAACTCGTCGGGCAGGTCGAGCATCGATGCCGCCGGCCCCGGCCCGTAGTTGATGCGGCGGTAGATCTCGTCCGAGATGATCCACACGTGGTGCTTGTGGGCCCATTCGGCGATCGCCTTCAACTCCGCGAGCGTGTACACGGCTCCCGTCGGGTTGCAGGGCGAGCAGAGGATCAGGCCCTTGACCGACTTGCTGTGGGCCGCGTCCAGGTCGCGCACGCTCACCTTCATGCCCCATTCGATGTCGCCGGGAACGAGAATGGGCTCGGCCCGCGACAAGTGCACGATCTGCGGGTAGGAGACCCACGCCGGCCCGGGGATCAGTACCCGCTGGCCGGGACCAAAAAGTGTGAAGCAGGCATTAAAGAGCGACTGCTTGGAGCCCGAACTCACCACCATGTGATCGGGATTGACCGCCCGTCCGCCCGACATGAGCGACAGCGTCCGGGCGATCGCCGTGCGCAGCTCCGACAGCCCGATGTTGGGCGGATAGCGGGTGAACCCCTTCTGGATGGCATCGATGGCCGCCTGGCGGATCGGCGCCGGCGTATCAAAGTCGGGCTCGCCCACGCTCAGGTCGTACACATCCTCTCCAGCCGCCTTGCGCCGCTTGGTCTCGTTGCTGATCGCGACGGTTTCGGATGCCTTGAGGTGCGCCAGGTTGATCGACAGCGGGTCGGGCATGTTCAGGTCCAGAGTGAGGGCGAAAGCGGTGCCGCGGACCGGGAAGGTTCGTTGCGCGGTATGCTCTCTGTCAACGCCAATTGCCCTTGGCCGGTGGCGCGGGCCGCGCTAGCTTCGTTCGCCGCGACAGTCGCGACCGCTATTTGAGAATCGAGGAGTCCGTGTCGGAGCTTGAGCTGCACCTGAGCGCGCCTGTGGCGCGCACGCTGGAGTCGTGGGATTGGCAGGCGTCCGATCCCCTCCTGAAGGACGCGGTGCCCACGGTGGCCCGCGGTCATAACCTGGTGGCCGTGCTGCCGCCGTCGCCTGCGGCCGCCGCTCCGCTCATCGGGGCCGTGCTGGGCCGCCTGGGCGGCGGCGTGCGCGGGCTCATGGTAGTGCCGCCGGGCATGCTGGCCGAGTGGGCCGGCGTCGTCTTCGGCGTGGCCGCCGGCACCAGCCTCAGGGTGGGCGTGGCGCTCGCCTCGGCTCGCGCGCTTCGCGAACTGCGCACCGGCTCCCTCGACCTCCTCGTGGCCTCCCCCTCGGTCATCCAGGAACTCATGAGCAGCTCCGCCCTCAAGGCGGAGGGGCTCGGCGTCATCGTGCTCGCACAGCCCGAAGCCTGGGCCGATCACTCAGCGGTGTCGCCGTTGATGCAGGACCTGCCCCGCGAAGCCCAGCGGGTCGTCCTGACCGCAGATCCCGCCGCAGCCGCCGACCTGGTCGAGCGCTATGCCCGGAAGGCCCTGGTTCTCGGCACCCCTCCGGCCGAGGCTGCGCCGATTCAGCCGGTCGGACCGGTGCGCACCGTGAGCGTCGCCTGGTCGCGGCGCGCCGCGGCGCTGGGTGACCTGCTGCAGCTCCTCGATCCCGCCAGCGTCACCATCTGGGCCCATGACCGAAGCGCCGCGGCCGAGATTGCGCGCGCGGTGCCGATCGACGGCGAATCCATCCGCCTGGTCACCGGCGACGCCCCCAAGTCCAGCCTGATCATCGCGTTCGACCTGCCGTCATACGATCGCCTGGCTCAGCTGGTCCAGGCGGGCGACACGGTGCTGCTCGTCCCTCCGGGCACCGAGAGCTACGTGGCCGGTATCGCCCGGCCCACGCGGGCGCTTCGCCTGCCCGGATTGCTCGAAGAGCACGCCGCCATCTCGGCCGCGGACCGGGCGCGCATCCGCACGGAGCTCGAATCGGGCGATGGCTCCGCGGCTCTCCTCGCCCTCGCTCCCCTCTTCGAGCGGCATGATCCGACGCGAGTGGCCGCTGCGCTCTACACGCTGTGGAAGGGGCAGGCGGCCGCAGGTCAGGGCGCCAAGACGGCAAGACGGCAAGAGGGGGAGAGTGCTCCCCCTGCCGCGCCGGTAGCGGCGACCGCAAAGGTCTGGGTGTCGATCGGCAAGAAGGATGGAGTGACGCCAGCCGACCTCGTCGGCGCACTGACGAAGGAACTGCGCGTCGACCGGACCGCGATCGGCCGGGTGGAACTGCGGGATGGCTTCTGCCTGATCGAGCTGCCGGCGGGAGACGCCGAGCGGATCGCTCAGGCGCTGAGTGGCAAGATGATTCGCAAGGTGCGGGTCACGGCGCGGCTCGACCGGGTCCCCGGCGTGAGCACCGAGCGCCGGCCTAGGAGCGGCGCCGGACGACCGCGTCCTTGAGCCGCTTGCCGGCCTTGAACGCCGGCATGACGGATGCAGGAAGGGTGATGGTCTTGCCGGTGCGGGGATTTCGCATCGAGCGGCCCGCGCGCCGGCGCACCTCAAAGTTGCCAAACCCCGTGATCTGAACGCGGCCGCCGCTCTTGCGCAGCTCGTTCGCGATCAGACCGTCGCTGGCGAAGAGTGCATCCACTATTTCGGATGCACGCACCTTGGAAAGTTCGAGGCGCTGCGCGAGTGCCACAATCAATTGTTGCTTGGTCACCGGGCGACGATACCTGCAATTGTCCCTGTCACGCAAGCACCGCTGGCGGCGATGCGTCCCCGGCCCGTACATTTGTCGGCCCGCCGCTGGTCGGTCCTCCGTCCCTGTAAGCCGTTGCTGGAGACTCGCCGATGTATCAGGGGTCGCGCACTGGATGGCTCGAGGTCGTCTCGGGTGTCATGTTCAGCGGCAAGAGCGAGGAGCTCATCCGCCGTGTTCGTCGAGCCATCATTGCCCGCCGCACGGTGCAGGTCTTCAAGTCCCATCTCGACAGCCGGTATGCCGGCGTTTACAACGTCACCAGCCACGATGGCACCGAAATCGAGGCGATCCCCGTCGATTCGTCGGACGAAATCCTGCGCCAGGTGCGGCCGGCAACGGAGATCGTCGCGATTGACGAGGCGCAGTTTCTCGACCGGGACATCGTCGCGGTCACGACGCTCCTGACACAGCGGGGTGTGCGTGTGATCCTGGCCGGCACCGATACCGATTTCCGGGGCGAGCCCTTCGGCGCGATGGGCGACCTGATGGCCGTGGCCGAGATGGTGGACAAACTGCGCGCCATCTGCATGGTGTGTGGTGGCGAGGCGTGCCGGAACCAGCGGTTGGTGGATGGGCGCCCCGCGCGGTGGGATTCTCCGACGATCATGGTGGGCGGGCGCGAGTCGTATGAAGCGCGCTGCCGGCATTGTCATCGGGTGCCGAGGGCGGACGAGGATCAGACGGCACTGCTTTAGGCGTGAGGACGTGAGGACGTGAGGACGTGAGGACGTGAGGACGTGAGGACGTGAGGCAACCGATGATGCTAGTTCATTGGCCGAGCGCCACCCAAACTGCGGAACAAGCCCCACACGAGTCGACCGACGTGGTCGACCGCCGTGGTTAGTTGGGCGACGCCTTCCGGAGGCAGATACCCGAGCTCCTCGCACAGGCGGATCTGGTACCTGAGTTCGTTGAATGAGGCGAGCGCAATCCCAAGGAAGCGTCGAAATTCCTGCTTGCCCGGCCGCATTGAACCTTCCACAATATTCGAGGCGATCGAAACTGCGGCTCGGCGCATTTGCGAAGTGAGCCCGAACCGTTCGTCGGACGGCATCACCTTGGTAGCTTGATAGACGTAAAGCGCTAACTGGTGCGAGGCCTGCCAGGCCTCGAGCCTCTCAAAGCGGGGGGATGATGGAGCGGACATGGGTGCAAGCTGCACCGCGGCAAGCCAGCCATCGTCATCATTTGGGCGCATCATGTGGTGTCTTCACGTCTTCACGTCCTCACGTCTTCACGTCCAGCATCACGTCCTCACGTCCTCACGTCCTCACGTCTTGCTAAACGTCGCCCTGACCGGAAACGTCGCCGCCGGCAAGTCCACCGTGGCCGACCTCTTCCGCCGCTGGGGCGCCGTGGTCATCGACGCGGACCAGCTCGTGCGGGAAGTGCAGTCGCCGGGCAGTCCGGTGCTCGGCGCCATCGTGCGGCACTTCGGCTCCGGTGTGCTTCGGCCCGATGGTACGCTCGATCGCGGCCAGCTCCGCGCCATGGCACTCGCCTCGCCCGATGCGCTCAAGAGCCTGAACGCGATCGTCCACCCCGCCGTCAACCGGCTTCGCAAGGCCCGTGTGGAGGAAGCCCGCGAGGCCGGCGCGCAGGTGGTCGTCACGGACATTCCGCTGCTCTTCGAGGTCGCCGATCCCGACTCGTTCGACGTGGTGGTCCTGGTCGATGCCCCTGAGGAACTGCGCCGCCAGCGGCTCTTCGAGCGGAGCGGCCTGCCCCGGCACGAATCCGACCGCCTGATGGCCGCGCAACTGCCCGCATCGATGAAGCGGCCGCGCGCCGACTACATCATCGACAACGACAGCGACATGGCCACCCTCGAGGCCCGGACCGCCGAGATCTGGGCAGCGCTCGTGCCCCGCGCTGTTCCTTGACCCACCCTGCGGCTTCCGGTATCCTTGCCCCCGTTCGTCTCCCTATGGAGCCTCCATGTCGAACATTCCCGCCGACCTTCGTTACACCGCCGACCATGAATACGTGAAGGTCCTGGGCAAGGGTCTCGTGCAGATCGGCATCACCGACTACGCGCAGGGTGAGCTTGGCGACATCGTGTTCGTCAACCTGCCCAAGGTTGGGGACAGTTTCGGTGAACACGGCGTGTTCGGGGTGGTCGAGGCGGTGAAGGCGGTGTCCGACCTCTTCTCCCCGCTGGCGGGCGATGTGACGGAAGTGAACGGCGCGCTGGAGGCCGATCCCGGCCTCATCAATCGCGATCCATACGACGCCGGCTGGATGATCAAGCTCCGGATCAAGGACCCCGACAGCCTCGCTGCCCTGCTCACCCCTGAGGCCTACAAGGCTCAGCTCGGCGAGTAAGGGTTTCTTGCGTGATCCATCATCTCCTGCGCTCCGGGCATCCTGTCCGGGGCGCAATTTTGTTAGACCTTGTGCATTTTTTCACGAGTTGGAGCAATAGCCCAGCATGACTGCCACCCATCGCCCCCCTGCCGGCACCGCGCCTGATGCAGCAGATGCGGCTGACGAGATTCGCTCGCACCGGATGCCCTCGTTCGAGGTGATGCATCCGAACCACTTCGCTTACCGGCACATCGGGCCGCGCAAGGAAGACGTGGCCGAGATGGTGAAGCTCCTCGGCTACGGCTCGCTCGACGACCTGATCGACGCGGTCGTGCCGGAGGACATCCGGCTGCGCCGACCGCTCGACCTGCCCCCGGGCCGTGGCGAACGGGAAGTGCTGCAGGCGCTGCGCGGGATGGCCGACCAGAACCGCATCTTCCGCACGCACATCGGCATGGGGTACTACGGCACCTTCGTGCCCCAGGTGATCCAGCGGAACATCCTGGAGAATCCCGGCTGGTACACGGCGTACACACCGTACCAGGCCGAGATCGCGCAGGGGCGACTGGAAGCGCTGCTCAACTTCCAGACGATGGTGGCGGACCTGACGGGACTGCCCATCGCGAACGCCTCACTGCTCGATGAGGCCACGGCCGCCGCGGAGGCAATGGCGCTGACCCACGCCGTGGCACCCCGGCACGCGGCGCCGGTGTATCTCGTGGACGCCGACTGTCATCCGCAGACGGTCGCGGTGGTGGTGACGCGCGCGGAAGCGCGTGGCGTGGCGGTAAAGGTGCTGTCGCCGGAGCAGTTCGAGTTCGTGCCGGGCGTCATCGGCTGCCTGGTGCAGTATCCTGCCACCGACGGCGCGTTGCGCGACTTCCGCTCGATCTGCAGGGCGGCCCACGCCGCCAAGGCGCTCGTCACCGCGGCCACCGACCTGCTCGCCCTCACGCTGCTGGTTCCCCCCGGGGAGTGGGGAGCAGACATCGCGGTGGGCAACAGCCAGCGCTTCGGCGTGCCCATCGGATACGGCGGCCCGCACGCGGCGTTCTTCGCCACGAAGGACGAGTACAAGCGGCACATGCCAGGCCGCATCATCGGCGTGTCGAAGGACCGGGACGGCCGCCCGGCGCTCCGCATGGCGCTGCAGACCCGGGAACAGCACATCCGCCGCGAGAAGGCGACGAGCAACGTGTGCACCGCGCAGGTACTGCTCGCCGTCATGGCGAGCATGTACGCGGTGTATCACGGCCCGGACGGGCTCCGCCGGATCGCCGAGCGGACCCACAATCGCACGGTCATCCTGGCGAACGCGCTGCGCCGGCTGCGCTACCGGATCGTGCATGAGCACTTCTTCGATACGCTCTGCGTCGAGGTGGAGCGGTGGGCGCTGCCACGGATCGTCGATGCCGCGCGCTCGCGGCAGATCAACCTGCGGGTCATTTCACCGACGCGACTGGGCGTGGCGCTCGACGAGACCACGAGCCTGGGTGACGTAGCCGACCTGATCACGATCTTCTCGCTCAACGAGGCGCTGCCCTTCATGCTCGAGGACATCGGCGGCCGCGTGGAGCGCGCAATCCCCGACCAGTTCGCCCGGACGAGCGCCTACCTCACCCATCCCGTCTTCCACCAGCACCAGTCGGAAACGGAGATGCTGCGATACATCAAGCGACTGGAGGCGCGCGACCTGTCGCTGTGTCACGCGATGATCCCGCTCGGCAGCTGCACGATGAAGCTCAACGCCACCAGCGAGATGATGCCCGTGAGCTGGCGCGGCTTCAATCGCATCCACCCCTTCGCGCCGCGCGACCAGGCGCAGGGCTACCAGGAGCTCTTCCGCCAGCTCGAGTACCAGCTCGCCGAGATCACCGGCTTCGCGCGGGTATCGCTGCAGCCCAACGCGGGCTCGCAGGGTGAGTATGCGGGGCTCATGGTGATCCGCTCCTATCACCACAGTCACGGCGCCACCAACCGCAAGATCTGCCTCATCCCGATGTCGGCCCATGGCACCAACCCGGCCAGCGCGGCGATGGTGGGCATGACGGTCGTGCCGGTGAAGAGCGACGTGGCCGGCAACATCGACATCGACGACCTCCGCGCCAAGGCGGCGCAGCATTCCGACGACCTTGCGGCGCTGATGGTGACGTATCCGTCGACGCACGGCGTGTTCGAGTCGGGCATCCGCGAGATCTGCCGGATCGTGCACCAGCACGGCGGCCAGGTCTACATGGACGGCGCCAACATGAACGCGCAGGTCGGCCTCTGCCGCCCGGGCGACATCGGGGCGGACGTGTGCCACCTCAACCTCCACAAGACCTTCGCCATCCCGCACGGCGGTGGCGGTCCGGGCATGGGCCCCATCGGCGTCGCGGCGCACCTGGGCGAGTTCCTGCCCGACCATCCCGTCGTCGACCTGGGCCACGACGCGAGCTGCGGCACGATCTCGGCGGCCCCGTGGGGCAGTGCCGGCATCCTGCCGATCTCCTGGGCCTACATCAACCTCCTGGGCTACGACGGCCTGGCGGAGTCGACCAAGATCGCGATCCTCAACGCGAACTACATCGCGACGCGCCTGGCGCCGCACTATCCGGTACTGTACTCGGGGCGCCACGGTCTGGTGGCCCACGAGTGCATCATCGACACCCGCGGCTTCAAGCAGAGCGCCGGGATCGACGTCGAGGACATCGCCAAGCGCCTCATCGACTACGGGTTCCACCCGCCGACGGTCTCCTTCCCGGTGGCGGGCACGCTGATGATCGAGCCGACGGAGAGCGAGTCGCTGGAGGAGCTGGATCGCTTCTGCGACGCGATGATCGCGATCCGGCAGGAGATCCGGGAGATCGAGGAGGGCGCGGCAGACCGGGAGAACAACCTGCTCACCAATGCCCCGCATACACTGCAGCAGGTGATCGGCGACGGCTGGAATCGTCCCTATCCCCGCGAACGGGCCGGGTTTCCCTCCGCGGCCGTGCGCGAATCCAAGGTATGGCCTACGGTGGGACGGATCGACGGGGCGTATGGGGACAGGCACCTGATCTGTACCTGTGCCGGGATGGATGAGTACGCAGGCGTAAAGGCGTGAGGACTTGATTTCATGGAATCTCTGGATCGACCGCACCCCGCGCCCTGGGTGGCAGAACATGTCGCTCGACATGAGCCTCCATGCGCGGGCCGCGCGGTCGGGTGACGGGTACCTCCGGTTCTACCGCTGGAATCCTTCCTGCCTTTCCTTCGGGCGGCACGAACCCGCCCTGAAGCGCTACGATCGTGAACGCATCGAGCACCTCGGCCTCGACACCGTGCGGCGCCCCACCGGTGGCCGCGCGGTGTGGCATGCCGGGGAACTCACGTATGCCGTGGCCGCACCCGAGACGGCGATGGGCTCCCTTCGTGATGCGTACCATGGCATTCACGAAACCATCGCGCAGGCACTGAGAGCGCTCGGGGCCCCGGTGGGGCTTGCCCCGGCGCGACGCGCCGCACCGGTCGATGCCGGCGCATGCTTCGCCGTCGCGGCCGGCGGCGAGGTCGTGATGGACGCGGGCAAGGTCGTCGGGAGCGCCCAGCTGCGATCGCAGGGCGCCCTCCTGCAGCACGGCTCCGTGCTGCTGCACGACGACCAGTCGCGCGTTTGCGCGCTCACGACGTGCCCCGAACCGGCGCCAGAGGTCAGGCCGCTCTCGCTGGTCCTCGAGCGCGATGTGGGCTGGGAGGAGGTGGCGCACGCGATCCGTGACGCAGCCCGGTCATGGACGGCGCACTGGCATGACGTCGACGACGAGGAGTGCCTGATCGCGGACGCGGAGGTGCTGGCGCCCCGCTTTCGCGATCCCGCATGGACCTGGCAGCGCTGAGCGCTGCCCTCCCCTGAAGCGTTGTCGTATTATTCCAGTCATTCCGGGCCCAATCGGCACCCGGACCTCTCCACCCCGTCGCATCCACCGTTCAGCCCGAGGCTTCATGCTCCGTCGTTGCGGACGCCTCCTTCTCCTGATGACGACCTGCTCGGCGGCACCGGTCGCGGGGCAAACCGCGCCGCGCCGACTGGTGATCACCATCGGCCAGCCGGTGACGAACGTGGTGCCGACGCTCAGCCGGAGCAGCGCGGTCACGCAAGTCAGCGACCTCGTCTTCCTCCGCCTGGGACGCTACGGCGGCACGTCGTTCGGTGATCACGCCGCTGTGCCGGAACTCGCGAAGGGCTGGACCCGGCGTGATTCAGTCACGCTCGCGTTCGACCTGGACCCGCGGGCCCGCTGGCACGATGGGACGGCGGTTACGTCACGGGACGTGGTGTTCAGCTTCAACCGGGCTCGCGACCCGAAGGTGGTGCCCTCCCTCGCGACGCTGCTCGTCGACATTGCGGCAGTCGAGGCCGAGGGCGACAACCGCGTGGTGATCCGCTTTGACCGGCCGTATGGGGAGCAGCTGTACGACGCGACCTATCACGTGCAGGTCCTCCCGGCGCATCTCGTGGCATCCATTCCGCCCGACAGCCTGATCAGCAGTGCCTTCTCCCGCACCCCGGTGGGCAACGGGCCGTACCGGTGGGACAAGCTCGAGCCCACCGACTACCTGCAACTGCGCGCGGTTCCCGGCTTCTTCCTGGGCACACCGGCCATCGAGCAACTGGTATGGCGCTTCGCCACCTCGCAGGAGTCGCGACTCAACCTGCTGCTGAGCGGCGAGGCCGACGTGCAGGAGGACGTCATCCCCCCGGTGGCCAACCTCTCACGCCTGGCCGAGCGGCCGTCTCTGCGGGTGGCGCACTTTCCGTCGATGGGCGTGAACTACCTGCTGTTCAACGAGCGCGCGGCGGGCGACACCAGCCGGCCGCACCCGATCTTCGCCGATGCCGAGGTGCGCCGCGCCCTCACCATCGGGCTCGACCGGGAGACGATGACGAAGGCGATCTTCGGAACGTACGCGAGCCCGGCCTCGAGCCCGGCGGCTCCGGCGGCCTGGTTTGGTGCGCTCGCGCCCGCGCCGGTCGCGTTCGACCCGAGGCAGGCGGCCCGGCTGCTCGCGGCGCGCGGATGGAAGGACAGTGATGGCGACGGCGTGCTCGATCGCAACGGCGTCGCGCTGGCGTTCAACCTGCTGGTGCCCAGTTCCAGCGTGGCGCGCATGCAACTGGCGCTCATCGTCCAGGAGCAGTGGCGCCGGATCGGCGTGAAGGCGGAGGTGGTGCCGCTCGAGATTGCCCAGTTCCTTGCGCGGCGCCGGCCCGGCGATTTTGACGTCACCATGGAGAGCTATTCCAGCGACCCGTCGCCCTGGAGCTTGTTCGATCGCTGGGGCTGCGGCGCAGAGTCCAACTATGGTCACTACTGCAACCGCACCGCCGACTCCCTGCTGCGCGCCGCGCACCTGGCGCGGCGCGACCCGGTCCCGCCGCTCCGCGCATGGCTCCGGGCCGTGGCGCAGGACTTTCCCGCCGCGTTCCTCTTCGCACCCGACAAGGTCTTTGCGATGCCGAGCGGGTACGGCAACGTGAACTTCCAGGTGGAGTCGCCCTGGCAGATGGTCTGGACATGGACCCTGACCGGCGCGGGCCGCTGAGGTGAACTGGCTCGCACGCCGGACGCTCCAGGCGGTCGTCACCGCGCTCGTCGCGCTCACACTGCTCTTCTTCCTCATCCGCAGCCTGCCGGGCGACCCGCTCGCCGTCCTGGGTGAGGACCGTCCCCTGACCGCCGAGCAGGTGCGCGATCTCCAGCGACGCTATCGGCTCGACCAGCCGCTCGGCGCGCAATTCACGGCCTTCATGGGCGGCGCGGTGCGAGGCGACTTCGGCACCTCGATCCAGTACGGCCGGCCCGTGCGGCAACTCGTGCTGGAGCGGCTCCCACGCACGCTGATGCTCGGTGCCGCCGTCCTCCTGATCAACTTCACGTTCGGGCTCTGGCTCGGGGTGCAGCAGGCGCTGCATCGCGGCCGGCTGATTGACCGCGTCCTCACCACGCTCTCGCTCGCCGGCTACGCCACGCCGTCGTTCTGGCTCGGTCTCATGCTGGTGATGGTCTTTGCCGTGCGGCTGCACTGGCTGCCCGCGGCGGGCGCTGAGGATCCCCGCCTCGAGGGTGCCGGCGCCCTCACCGTCGCCCTGGACCGGCTGCGGCACCTCATCCTGCCGGCACTCACGCTGGCGGCGGTCAGCATCGCGTCGAGCATGCGGTACCAGCGTGCCGCGATGCTCGAGGCGCTGCGGCAGCCGTACATCGCGGCGGCGCGCGCCCGCGGCCTCACGGACCGGCGCGTCACATGGGGGCACGCCTGGCGATCGGCGCTGCCGTCCGTGCTGACCCTCTTCGGACTCTGGCTGCCAATCCTCGTGGTAGGCGCCGTCTTCGTGGAGCAGGTGTTCGCGTGGCAGGGTCTGGGAAGCCTCACCGCGGGCGCCGCCGCCGCGCGCGACTATCCCCTGCTCATGGGCACGGCGGTGCTCGCCACCGCGGCGGTCGTGACGGGCAGCCTCGTGAGTGACGTGCTTCACGCCGTGCTCGATCCCAGGGCCCGGGCCGAGTGACGACCGGCACTGTCTCCCTCCTCCGCGCCGTGTGGCAGCGCGCCGGCGGTCGCGCCGGTATCATTGCGCTCGTGCTGCTGACGCTGCTGGCGCTGATCGGGCCGCTGGCGCTGCCGGATCCGACCGCGCAGGGAGACCTCCTCACCGGTGCCCTGCTCCCGCCGGGGCCGGGGCACCTGCTGGGAACGGACCAGTTGAGTCGTGACGTGCTGGCCCGCATCGTCACCGGGCTTCGGCTCTCGCTCGTCATCGGGCTTGCCTCGGCGTGCCTGGCCGTGGTGCTCGGGGCTGCGGTCGGGCTCATCGCGGGCTCGCGCGCCGGCCTGGTCGACACGGTGCTGATGCGGATCGTCGACGCGCTGCTGGCCATCCCCCGCCTCTTCCTGCTGCTCCTGGTACTCGCGGTGTGGGACCGGGTACCGATCCCGGCGCTGATCCTGCTGCTGGCACTGACCGGCTGGTATGGCACCAGCCGGCTGGTGCGCGCCGAGACGGTGCGGCTCAGGGGCGAGGACTTCGTGCGCGCCGCGGAGGCGCTCGGTGCGGGGCGGCTGCGCATCGCAGTGCGGCACCTGCTGCCGAACGTGGCGGCGCCGATCCTCGTGGCCGGTACCCTCGGCGTTGGTGATGTCATCCTGCTCGAGGCAGGCCTTACGTACCTCGGGCTCGGCATCCGCCCGCCTACCCCGTCCCTCGGCGGGATGGTCCTCGACAGCCGCTCGGTCTTCGTGACGGCGCCGTGGACGAGCATCTTTCCCGGCCTCGTCATCGTGCTGACGGTCCTGTCGGTCAACCTCGTCGGCGACGCGCTGCGCGATGCCCTCGATCCCCGGAGCGCATGACACCCCTGCTCGAAGTCCGCGACCTGCGCGTCAGCTTCCCCGCCGCCGGCGGGCGCACCATCCACCCGGTCGATGGCGTGAGCTTCAGCCTCGAGCGCGGTCGCACGCTCGCGCTGGTCGGCGAATCCGGCTGCGGCAAGAGCCTCACCGGCCTGGCGCTGCTGCGTCTCGTGCCGCCGCCTGGTCGCGTGGAGGCCTCCAGCGTGATCCGGCTCGGGGGCAAGGACCTCATGTCGTTCGATGAGGCAGCAATGCGCGCGGTGCGCGGTGGCCGCATCGGCATGGTATTCCAGGACCCGATGACCAGCCTCAATCCGGTGCTCACCGCGGGCGACCAGATCGCCGAGGCGGTGCGCGCGCACCGGCCGGCCTCGCGGCAGGAGGCGCGGTCGCGCGCCGTGGCACTCCTTGGCGAGGTGGGGATCGCCGACCCCGCGCGACGGCTCGATGAGTATCCGCATCAGCTCAGTGGCGGCATGCGGCAGCGGGTGATGATCGCCATCGCGCTCGCGGCGGAGCCGGAGATCATCATCGCCGACGAGCCGACAACGGCACTCGACGTGACGGTGCAGGCCCAGATTCTGGAGCTCCTCGATCGCCTGCGCACCGAACGCGGCATGGCGGTGCTGCTGATCACGCACGACCTGGGTGTCGTGGCAGGACGGGCAGACGACATGTGCGTCATGTACGCGGGACAGGTTGTCGAGCGCGCTCCCACCCGCCAGGTGTTCGAGGCGCCCGCGCATCCGTACACCCGCGGCCTGTTCGGCTCCGTGCCGACGATTACCGGCGCCCGGGAACGACTCACGCCGATCTCGGGCTCGGTGCCGCCGCCCGCGGCGTGGCCCTCAGGCTGCCGCTTCGCGCCGCGCTGCCCCGAGCGGTTTGCGCGGTGCGACAACATGCCGTCCCTGCGCCACGCCGCGCCCGGGCATGAGGCGCGCTGCTGGCTCACCGGAGACGAGCCATGACGGCGAGCGCCGGTGCCGCCGCCCCACTGATCGAGGTCCGCGAGCTGGTCAAGCACTATGGCGCGCGCGCGATGCTCGGCCGCAGCGCACCGCCGGTGCGCGCGGTGGACGGCGTGTCGTTTACGCTCGGCCGGGGCGAGACACTCGGGCTCGTGGGCGAGTCGGGATGCGGCAAGACGACCGTCGGGCGCACCATCATCAGGCTGCAGGAGCCGACGTCGGGCCAGGCGCTGCTCGACGGCACCGACATCTTCACGCTGGGACCCGATGCGCTGCGCGCCTTCCGGCGACGGGTGCAGATGATCTTCCAGGACCCCTATGGCTCGCTGAACCCGCGCATGACGGTGGGCGACGCCATTGCCGAGGGAATGGACATCCATCACATCGGCACGCGGCCGCAGCGCCGCGGCCGGGTCGCGACGCTGCTGGAGGAAGTCGGCCTGGATGCCAGTTACGCGACCCGCTATCCACACGAGTTTTCCGGCGGCCAGCGGCAGCGGATCGGCATTGCGCGGGCGCTCGCGGTGGAGCCCGACGTGATCATCTGCGACGAGCCGGTGTCGTCGCTCGACGTGTCGGTCCAGGCCCAGGTGCTCAACCTCCTCTCCGACCTGCAGCGCGCGCGCAAGCTGTCCTACCTGTTCATCGCGCACGACCTGGCGGTGGTACGCCAGGTCGCCGACCGCATCGCGGTGATGTACCTCGGGCGCATCGTCGAGACGGGCGCGGCCGACCGCGTGCTGAGCTCGCCGCGGCATCCCTATACCGTGGCGCTCCGGTCGGCCGTGCCCGAGGCCAGCATGGCGCCGGCGGCTGCGCGCATCGTGCTCAGCGGGGACCCGCCGAGCCCCGCGGCGCCACCACCCGGCTGCGCCTTCCACACCCGCTGCTTCCACCCGAAGCGCGACGAGCGCTGCCGCACCGAGCGGCCCGAGCTCAGGCCGCTGGGCGGAGTGCGGGTGGCGTGTCACTACGCCGAATCAACCCCCTGAATGCGAGCGAGCTCATGCGACAACTGGTGACCTCCGGCGCCCCATGGGAAGCGGTCGTCGGCTACTCGCGGGCCGTGCGAACCGGGAACCTCGTCCACGTGGCCGGCACGACCGCGACCGGCCCCGATGGCCAGGTCGTGGGCGCCGGTGACGCCTACGCGCAGGCGCGCCATGCCCTGCTCACCATCGAGCGCGCCCTCAACGAGGCCGGGGCAGGATTGCGCGATGTGGTGCGGACCCGGATGTTCGTCACGGATATCTCGCGCTGGGAGGAGTTCGGCCGCGCACATGGCGAGTTCTTCCGCGACGTGCGCCCGGCGGCCACCATGGTGGAGGTGCGACGCCTCATCGACCCGGCGCACCTGGTGGAGATTGAAGTGGACGCCGTTATCGATGAGGACCCGGGCAGATGACGATTCCCCTCTTCCAGGTCGATGCCTTCACCGACCGCCCGTTCCACGGCAACCCGGCCGCGGTGTGCCTGCTCGACGTTCCACGCCATGATGCCTGGATGCAGTCGGTTGCGGGCGAGATGAACCTCGCGGAGACGGCGTTCCTGACGCCGCGGGACGACGGGCATGACCTGCGGTGGTTCACGCCGACGGTCGAGGTCGACCTGTGCGGACACGCCACGCTGGCGAGCGCGCACATCCTCTGGGAAACAGGACGGCTCGCGGCCGGGACCACCGCCCGCTTCCATACGCGCAGTGGCTGGCTTGCCGCCGCGCAGCGTGACGGCCTCATCGAACTCGACTTCCCGGCGACGTCCGCCGATCCCGCTCCCGCATTTGCGGCGAGCCTCACCGAAGCGGTGGGCGCGCCGGTGCAGTGGGCCGGGCGTTCCCGTTTCGACCTGGTCGCGCGGCTCGAGAGCGCGGAGGCGGTGCGCCGCGCCACCCCCGACCTCGCGCTCGTGGCGGCGCTGCCATGCCGCGGCGTCATCATCACGGCGCCAGGCGATGACGGCGTTCACGATTTCGTGTCCCGCTTCTTCGGGCCGCAGTCCGGGGTCGATGAAGACCCGGTCACCGGCTCGGCCCACTGCGCGCTCGCGCCCTACTGGGCCGGTATTCACGGCCGGGACACACTGGTCGGCTATCAGGCTTCACCGCGCGGCGGCACGGTACGGGTCCGGCTGGACGGCGATCGGGTGCGCCTCAGCGGCCACGCCGTCACGGTGCTTCGCGGGGAACTGCTCACGTGACGACACCCCTCGACGCCTTCGGCATCCTCGACCTTCGCGTCGGGCGCATCACGCGTTGCGAGCCGAATGCCAAGGCGCGGCTGCCGGCCTACTGTCTCTGGATCGACTTCGGATCGCTAGGCATGCGCACTTCGAGCGCCAAACTCGCCGAACTGTACACCGCGGACGACCTCATTGGTCGTCAGGTCGTCGCCGCGGTGAACCTCGGCACCAGGAAAGTGGCGGGCTTCACCTCGGAAGTGCTGGTGCTCGGCCTGCCGAACGACGATGGGCACGTCGTGCTCATCGCCCCTGATCGCGACGTGCCCCTGGGCGGGCGCGTCTACTGAGGACGGAACGGATCGATGAACGTCTATATCTCGGTCGACATGGAGGGTGTCGCCGGCGTGGCGCACGAGGACCAGACCGACCCGGTCAACCCGGCCCACGCCGTCGAGTATGCCCGCTTCCGGCGGCTCATGACCGACGAGGCCAATGCCGCAATCCAGGGGGCCGCCAGTGCAGGCGCCAGTCGCATCCTCGTCAATGACTCGCACTGGCTCATGCGTAACCTCCTGGCAGAGGAGCTGCACGAAACCGCAGAGCTGATCAGCAGCGGCCCCAAGCGACTGTCGATGATGGAAGGGGTGGACGGTGGCTTCGACGCGGTGCTCTGCATCGGATACCACGCAATGGCAGGGACGGGGTACGCGACGATCGACCACACCTACACCGACCGGATCCACGGGGTGAAGCTGAACGGGCGGCCCGTGGGGGAGTTGGGGCTCAATGCCGCCGTTGCGGGCTGTTTCGGGGTGCCGGTCGCAATGGTGTCGGGAGACCAGGCACTCGCGATCGAGGCGCGCGGGCTGCTCGGTGATGGCGTGGAGACCGTGGTGGTAAAGGAGGCGCTGGGGCGGTTCTCCGCCCGCAGCGTGTCACCAGCCGAAGCCTGCCGTCGCATCAGGGCCGGGGCCACGCGCGCACTCGAGCGGAAGCATGCGCCGTTCACTCCGGCGGCACCGGTGACGCTCGAAGTCGAGTTCGCACTGACCCAGCATGCCGACAATGCGGAACTGGTTCCGGGTTCCGAACGCCGGGATGGGCGCACACTCACCTATACGCACACCGACTACCGCGAGGTCTTTCGCGCCTTCCGCGCGATGTCCAACCTCGCATCCGTGCCCTGACTTGCCCGCTACTCCGCCGCCTCCCGATAGAGCACCGGGTACGCGCGGCGCAAGTGCTCGAGCTTGGGCGCATCGTTGATGACGATGTACGGCTGGTCCGGGTGGCGGCCGAGATAGCCCTGGTGATAGGCCTCCGCCGGATAGAACACGGCGAGCGGTGCGATCTCCGTGACGATCGGCTGCTGAAAGACTTTCCGCAGCGTCAGGCTTGCGACGTATGCCTGGACCGCCTGCTGCTGTGCCGGGCCGGAGACGAACACCGCCGACCGGTACTGCGTGCCTACATCCGGGCCCTGGCGATTGCGCTGAGTCGGGTCGTGAGCCACCATGAAAAACACCTCGAGCAGTTGCTCGAGGCTCACTTGGCCCGGATCGAACACCACCTGCACCGATTCCGCATGACCCGTGCTTCCAGTG
The DNA here is from genome assembly GCA_963773095.1 of uncultured Gemmatimonadales bacterium. GTDB lineage: Bacteria > Gemmatimonadota > Gemmatimonadetes > Gemmatimonadales > GWC2-71-9 > JAGGAG01. The sequence continues at coordinate 183,763 of CAVYZY010000013.1, read as the reverse complement.
CTTACCTCGCCATAGGTCGGTGACCGCGTCGAGCCGCCGGCGTAGCCGGACACCGCGGACTTGACTCCCTTCACGTGCTCGAAGACCGCCTCGACACCCCAGAAGCATCCGCCCGCGAACACAACCGTCTGTTCATTGCCGCGGTATGGGGCAGCCGCGGCCAGGAGCAGCGGCACCATGGCACCGGCCATGATCATTCCCAGCAATCGCTTCATCAGCATTGATTATCTCCGTGTTGGCCAGAGATAACGCCGTGACGGGCCAATCGGATCTTTCGATGCCATTGTCCGAATACTGCAGGTTGCGATGTCGCGCCTTGCGACACGACAGGGATGGTGTCTACCGTCAGGAAAGGTCCAGCAGAAAAGCCCCGTCGCTCATCGAGCGTCGGGGCTTTTCGGTGCCTGCTTCAGCGTGAAGACCGGCAGTTCGGCCGGGCATCGAAACCGCGCGCGGATATTTGTGGTGCCGACACCGCGTGACACATAGAGCGGCGCGGCGGGCGTATCGTACCAGCCCTCCAGGAAGCGCCCCGAGCCGTACGGCCTGAACGCCGGAAGCAGCGGCAGCCTGATCTGCCCTCCATGAGTATGCCCGCCCAGCACCAGCGACGCCGGCGTGCCCACCGGCAGCAGGTCGGCAAATCCCGGCGCATGGAGTGCCCAGATCATCGCGTCGGCATGCTCCACGTGAGCGACCGCTTGCGCCGCATCGGGATGCCCGCTGACCCAGTCATCGAGGCCCACGATGCCAAGGCGTGCCGAGCCGACCTTGAGCATTGCCGTCGCATTGCAGAGGAACTGTACGCCGGCCGCCTCATACGCTCGGCGGGCATCGACCGGCTGGATCCGGCCGGCTCGTTCCCAATTTCCCATGACGGCATAGGTGCCCACGGTGCCTCGCGCACGTCGCGCAAATTCGACAAGAACATCCAGCGCCCGCGAAGACTCCACGATGTCGCCGGTCAGGATGACGACTTCCGGCCGCTCCGCATCGAGCAGCGCCAGGGCACTGCGCACCGCTCCCTCGTTCGCCGGCAGGTGCACGTCGCTCACCTGGGCGATGCGCAGGCCCTGAAGCGACGCGGGCAGGCCGGGCACCAGCGCGTCATGCCGCGTGAGCAGCACGGTGGTCGCCGCCGGCCCGAACGCGTAGGCGGACAGGCCGACACCAGCGGCACCCGCACTCGCCGCGGCGGTGAGAAAGTGCCGGCGCGAGAGCGATCCATGACCGCGCGGCCCCTCAGGGTGCGCGTGGCCGGCCCGCGGCCGATCCGGAGAACGGGGACTCGTCTTCATTTCGGGCTGAATGATACGCACCTAGGTCCAAATCCTTACCCCGCGGCACGCGGTCTTCGCCTCATGGGCCAGGAGGTCGAGCATCGGGCCAGTGGCGCGCCAGCGTTCGATGGTCCAGACGTTCGATGGGCCGGACATCGCATCACCCCATCGCTTGAACAGCCGGCTGGCCCCGTCGCAGCGCTCGCTGGCAGGCAGAGCAGGAAGGACGGCGAGCGCCGCGGGCACGGCACCAGCACCGAGGGTTGAGAGATACGCGGCGTCAAAGGGCCGTCCCTTGCCCGCGCGCCAGGCATTCATCCGGACGATCACCTCGTCGGGTCCGACGACGTTGAGCAGCAGCAGCGTCACGAGCGCCGAGCCGAGAGCGCCCGCGGTGAACCGCTCCCGGCGTCCACGCAGCACGGTCGCCGTAAACCAGGCAAAGACGAATGCCAGCCACATCATGAAGACGGTCGTGAACAGCCTCAGCTCGGTGAGGCCGTATTCGTCCGCATACATGGACATGCGCAGCACGGCCGATCCGAGCATGCCGCTCAGCAGGACGAGCAGGCAGAGCGCGAGTCGCCGGAAGCGCCGTCGATCCTGTTCGGCATGCTGGCTTGCGGCCCAGTCGGCGATGAGCAGGATCGGCAGCATCATCGCTGAAACCGTCACCAGCTCGAAGAAGCCACGTCGCGCGTAGTCGGAGAAGCTCAGGTTCGCGGTGCCCATGACCACGGCGCGCCCGCCGAAGAGGTAGCGCAACTGTACCAGCAGAAATGCGAGGAATAGAAGCGCGATCGGTGCGAGCGCACCGGTGATCACCGGCGAACTGACCCGGCCGCCCGCGGGCACCACCTCACTGGCCGACGGCGCGCGAGTCAGGGCCCAGAGGAGCCCCGCCCCGAACCATGAATAGAACACCACCGGCACGACGCGCTGGATGACCGCTTCGGGATCCAAGAGGTTCCCCAGCAGTTGCCCGAAGACCGGATCAGCGCTGGCGAGCAGGAGGCTGAAGAGGAGGAGCACAGGCGAAATGGCCAGCACGCCGAGGCCCGCAGCCCAGCGCGTGCCCGGTGTGCGGGCGGAATCAGGACCACGGACAGACCCGAGCAGTGGCCACGCACCGGTGGCGGCACCGCGCATCGCGTGGAAGAGGCGCAGGAGCAGGTCGCCAACGCCGCTCCCGAGCAGGTGCGCCCGGATCCCGACCCGAACCGGTCGCGAGAAGGCGACCAGCCCCGCGAGCGCCAGGAGGTTCACCAGGAAGAGCATCTCGGAATCGCGCCAGATGAGTGCCACCAGCAGCAGGATGGCCGGGACGCCGAGCAGGACGCGATCCGAGTCGGGCACGTGCAGGAGACCACGGTTGTGCAGGACGGCAAGCACGATGAACAGCAGACCGAACGAGAGTGCAGCGTCCAGCCGGCCCGGCACGGCCTGCTGCAACATGCGCCAGCCGATCCCCAGCGCGACGCCGGCACCGAGCAGGAGCGGCGCAACCCGGCCGCGCATCAACTGGACACCGTGTCGGCCGTGAGCGCGATGCCGCTCCGCCGCTGGACGAAGATGTTGTCGGGTCCCGGGATCGCGTACGCCGGCCATCCCTGCCAGGTACCGACCAGACGCAGCCCGGTAGCGGATGCCGGGACGGCGAAGTGCACGGTGCGTTCGTAGGTGTCGCCCGGACCAAGGGGAGTATCCAGCGTCATCGAGTCGGCGGGAAAGCGGGTGCCGTTCGCATCCACCACCGACAGGGCAACGTAGCGCGGGTCCTCCGGCGCCTCGCGCGCGTCGCTCCGCGCGCGCACCGTCACGTCGAGCCCCCCGTCGCGCGCGATATGCGTGGCGGTGAGGTGCAGGTGGCAGTCGAATCCGCAGAAGGCGAGCTCCTGTCCCGGCGCCAGCGTACGCTTCCCCAGCAACAGCGGGCCAGCGAGCAGCAGCGCGCCGTAGACGCCCACGAGGGCGAGCCCGATCAGTCCCGCCCGTTGCGCCACCCTCGTGCTACCCCGCACAAAACCAATGGCCGCGACCAGCAGCGCTCCCGTGGTGGCGGCAGCGAGAAGCAGGAACGCGGCGACACCGCCCAGCCGGAGCAGTAGTCCCAATGATGTATCCGGATCGATTCGCAGCATGGCCATCCCCCTCAACAAGTACTTTGTATCACAAAGTTTCCCACCCAGAAAATGGGGATCACTGTCGATCCCCTGTCCGTTCTGTTCCTCACGCCGTCAAGCCTTCAGGCCTTCCTCGTCGCCCGGATCAGGGCCTCCATATGAGAGAGGTAACGCTGGAGCGCCTGGCGGCCGCTGCCGGTGAGTTCGTAGTCGCTTCGCGGCGTCCGCCCTTCGAAGCTCTTGGTGCAGCGCACGTAGCCCGCATCCTCGAGCTTACGGGCATGCACGCTGAGGTTTCCATCGGTCGTGTCGAGCAACTGCTTCAGCTCGTTGAAGCTGAGCGACGGGTTCACGGCGAGCGCGCTCACAATGGCCAGGCGCATGCGCTCGTGGATGACCCGATCGAGATCGAGCGCCTCGCTCGCGGCGCCCTGCACCGCCCCGAGCGGCGGAGGCGCCGGTGGCGGGGCGGCGTGGTCGACTCGGCGCGCGTGCGAGTGCTTAGCCACCATACCTCCGTGCGATCAGGAACCCGAACACCAGGTGCAGCCCGCCGAACCCGAGGCCCATCCACAGGCTGGCCATCGAGGCCGGAGTGAACAGCGCCACCGCGCCCAGCACCATGAAGCAGCCGCCCATGATGGGCACCACCCGGACCGAGAAGACGCCGCCAGTTACGAGGCCTGTTCCATACAGCAGGAGCCAGGCGCCGGCGAGCGTGCCGTAAAGTTCATGCCGTACGAGGACCAGGGTCAGCAGGAGGCCCACACAGATCGGCGGCAGGAAACCAAGGAAGAACCGCCGTGCCTTGCCGCTCAGGACGACCCCTTCCTCTCGCCGCGCCTTCTGCACCATCGTCACCGCACCGATGGCGCTCGCGATCGCGGCGACACCCAGCCAGGTAATGGTCCACGCCCTCGGCGTGGTGGCACGGGCCGACGCCAGGCCACCGAGCACCGCGGCGACGCCCATGGCCACCCCGCCCCACCCCGGCACCGCCGTGAAGGCCGACGCCCGCTCCATCGTGCTGCGGATGAAGCTGAGGTTGTCCATGGCCCTGGAGTGCAGGGCGGGTACGTCCGGCCGCGGCTCGATCAAAGTGCTTTGTAGTATAAAGTAATATCCGGAAGCGCGCAAGGACAGCCCCCGTCCGCCCTCTCACGCATCGAACCCGGGCGGGTTACATCATGGAGACAAGGTTCTGCCGTGTCGCTCCAACCCCAGCCGGAGGACCCGACGTGAGGAAGGTAGTCCTGGCCGACAAGTTCGCCGAGATTCGCGAGCACTGGCGCCCCGCCGTCGTGGGGATGCTCAATGGGCAGCACGTGAAGCTGGCCAAGTTCCAGGGGGAATTCGTGTGGCATCATCACGCTGATGAGGATGAGCTCTTCCTCGGCGTTCGGGGCCGGTTCCGCGTCGAGTTCCGCACCCACGCCGAGGAGATCGGTCCGGGCGAGTTCGTCATCGTGCCGCGGGGCGTGGAGCATCGCACGGTTGCCGACGAGGAAGTGGAGGTCCTGCTGTTCGAACCGGTCGGCACCCGCAATACCGGCAATGTCCATCACGCGGTCCTCACCGCCCCGCCATACGAGCAGCTCTAGGAGACCAGATGCCACGCGTCGTGCACTTCGAGATTCACGCCGATGACCCGGAGCGGGCCAGCAAGTTCTACGCGGCACTGCTCGGGTGGGAATTCACCAGCTGGGGCGGCGGCCAGTGGGAATACTGGGTGATCAAGACCGGTGACCCCACCGAGCGCGGGATCGACGGTGGCATGGTCCGCCGGCGGGGCACGACGCACGGCACCGCAGTGCTCGCCTATGTCTGCACGGTCGACGTGGCGGACGTCGATGCCACCGTCGGAAAGGCGCTCACGCTCGGTGGCGCCGTTGCGCTGCCGAAGCAGGCGGTGCCGGGCGTCGGGTGGCTTGCCTACCTCAAGGACACCGAGAGCAACATCTTTGGGGTGCTGCAGGCCGATACGGCGGCCCGCTGACGGGGTACGCAGGGCAGCGCAGTCCGTCGCGCCACTTTCTTCTCAGCCAGGAGCATCAGCCATGGGCATGGTTCAGGAATTCAGGGAGTTCGCCCTCAAGGGCAGCGTCATGGACCTTGCCGTCGGCGTCATCATTGGCGGAGCGTTCGGCAAGATCGTGGACTCGGTGGTGAACGACCTGATCATGCCGATCGTGGGCCGTTTCACCGGCGGGCTCGACTTCTCCAACATGTTCATCCCGCTCGCCGCCCTGCCGGCGGACGTGCCGCACACGCTCGATGCCGTCACGAAGGCTGGCATCCCCGTGATTGCTTATGGCCACTTCATTACGGTGGCCATCAACTTTGCCATCCTGGCGTTCATCATCTTCCAGATGGTGAAGGCGATGAACCGGCTCAAGAAGGCGTCGCCACCCGCGCCCGCCGCCCCGGCGGAAGACGTCGTCCTGCTGCGTGAGATCCGCGACGCGCTGAAGGCGCGGTAACTCATGACACTGATCTTCATCGTCATCGGCCTCGCCGCGGGCGTCCTGGCCGGGCTCTTCGGCATTGGCGGTGGCATCCTCATCGTTCCGGCGCTCGCCCACTTCGCGAAGATGCCTTTCAAGGAGGCGACCGGTACGTCCCTCGGGTCGCTGCTGCTGCCGGTGGGATTGCTAGGGGCCATCACTTACTACCGGAGTGGCAACCTCGATCCGCGGGCCTCTCTGTTCGTGGCATTGGGAATCACCATCGGTGCGCTCGGTGGCGCCAAGCTCGCGGAGGTCATCTCGAGCACGACGCTGCAGCGCGCATTCGCGATCTTCCTCGTCCTCGTCGCGGTGCGGCTCTGGCTCAAGGCTTAGGGCGACTGCGGTGCGGCAGCCGTGCACGGTTGCGGCACCGCATCGACATGGGAGCCCGGCCGGCGAGCACGGCGTTCGCCGGGCCCGACCCCATCGCATAAGACGTTCATCACGAAGGGGTTAGGGCCGCGTCCCACCATCTGTCCTGTCAAGTATCCCACCAGTGTCGCAAATCACGACGCGACGGCATGAGCCCTGCTTCCAAGGGGTGTGCGCAGACCGGAGTGCAGAAGTCTGCGGTCCAATTCCCCTGATGCTGGAGATTGCCTGTGCGGACGCTTCGCCTTGCCGCGATCGCCGTCGCCCTCGCGACCTATGTCAGTCCCCTGTGGGCCGACGATCCCGAGACGACCACGCTTCGCATGACCGGAGTGAACGGCCGCTCGTCCGCTGGCGTCTACGTCGGGCCCTATCAGGCCGTGCTCGGCAGCGTACCGGGCTCACCGGCGATTGACATCTTCTGTGTCGACTACCTGAACCACTCGTACATCGGCCAGACCGAAACGGCGGTGATGACGAGCCTGACGGACGGCGCGGACCTGAGCCACACGCGCATCGGGAGCGCCACCGCGCTCACGCTCAAGGGCACCGAGTACTCCGCGCTCGATCGCTACCGCATGGCCGCGCTGCTGACCGACCAGTTCGCCCTCACCGCTGCCACCTCGCCTCCGAGCATGATCTCGCAGGAGTGGGGCAACATTCACCGGGCCATCTGGAACATCACGGCCGGTCCCAACAGCGGTGTGCCGAGCGCCGGCTCCGATGCATGGCTTGCGTGGGTGACCGCGTGGTACAACGACAACGGGGCCAACTACGACTGGAGCCGCTACCTCGTGCTGTCCGACGTCACGATGCGACCCGGCGCCCCGATGGTTGGTGGCATGCAGGAGTTCATCACCACCACGCCGGAACCCGAGGCCATCCTCCTCATGGGCACGGGCCTGCTGGTCCTGTTAGCTTTCGCGCGAACCCGAGGCAACGCATGACGAGGAGCGCCCTTTGACGTCCGTTCTGGGGCCCTATGGGGCCCCTTTTCGCAAGATCAGCAGCGCCCTCTACCTCATCGGCGCGCTGCTCATCCTGCTCCCGATCATCGATTTTTTCACCAGCATTGTCCCATATCTGCCGGCGTCGACGAAGTGGCGCTTCGCGTCGAGTTCCCTCTTCGCGGGCTTCCTCCTGACGCCGCTGCTGGGTGTCGCGTTGGCAATGCTGGTGGCGGGCCTGATGCAGCACCGGTTCGTGCTCCGCTGGATCGGGATCCTGAGCTTCCTGGTCGCCCTGCTGCTGCTCGCGATGTGCGCGCTACTCGCGCTCGACGTAGTGGAACTGCGCGCCACGGCGGAGTCGGAGGTGAAGATGGCGATTGTCCTCTCGGGCACGCGGGCCATCCTCAAGAACATCATCGTGGCCATGTCGCTCATGTTCATCGGGCTCGCCTGCCGCAGCGCAAGCCGGAGCATGGAGCCACCGAGAGCCGCCACGCCCATGGCGCCAATCGTGGGCGCGCCCCGACGATAGGCCAAATGACCCAGGGCGCGAACCCCTGAACCGGACGCCGGCGTGCGAGACCTTACGCACCGCGGCGTCCTTCTGTATGCTCACCGGCAGGCCGGGTGAGCACCCTTCTCTTCGAATACACTCGACATCAGTATCAGTCTTGCGGAGCAGCCGTGTCTCTTCGCGCGCGCGTCCGTCGCCTCCTCTTGCCAGCGCTCCTTCTGGTCGCCGCTGCATGCGGTCATTCGGAACCGTTTCAGGACCCCGATGAAACGAACCGGGGTCCCTTTTCTCCCGCCACGCCGATTCAACTCACCTACAATGTCGGACCCGACGTCACACCGTCGTTCCTCCCGGGCGACACCGTCGTCCTGTACAGCTTCACGCGGACTGGCGGACTGGCGGGCAATCAGTGCGTCGGTGCCCTGCCCGTCGGCGGGGGCACGACGATCAGCGAAAGCTGCCCCAGGAGCGCCGCGGCGCTCGACTCGCTCGAGCGCTATGAAAACCCGGTAGCCCTCAACGATTCCATCATCGTCCTGGTGCAATCGAGCCGCCTTCGCGATGCAGCGAGGGACAAGACGGTCATTCTGGGCACCGCCCCGTGGCGCCGCGCCGATCAATTCACTCCCCGACAGGAATTCCCGCGGCCGTCCTCCAGTGGAGCGCTGCAGAACTCCGCAAGCTACCTGTCGCTCATTGGGGGGAGTGAACTGGCCTATCTCGGCATGACAGACGCCTTTGTCTGTCCGCCGGGCACTCCGGATTGCAAGGTCCCGACGCCAATGAAGATTGGCCGTGAGGTGGCGCGTCTCGACCTTCAGGGAACCGGTGGCCCGGTGGCCATTCCAGGAACCGACTCCGCCACCGCCGTTGCGACAGGCCGGAGCGCGGGCGCCATCCTGTTCACGCTCCCGTTCGATTCCAGGGTGTATGAACGGCTGGCGAATGGCAGCACGGTGACGCTTTTCGATTTCGGCTCGGGGAACGTGGCGCGTGATCCAATGGTCGCCGGGAGCCAGTTGGTGGCAATTGTGGGTGACGCCGTGGAGGCCTGGACCGCAGGTCCCCAGACCGTCCAGGTAGACCCTGGAGGAATCATCGCGCTGGTGAATCTCTCCAGCGGCCAAGTGCAGTACCTCACGGAATTGCCCCTGCGCTACAAGCGTCCGGTGCTGTCAGCAAACGGGCACGTGCTTATCGCCGAAGGAGCGGACAGCCTCGTGCCCGGACGGGCGGCCAACCTCTTTCGGTTCGACCTCCCGTGAACGTCATGTCGCGCCCGCGCGTCCTCTGCAGGGGGCTGTGGATCGTGCTGGCGGTGCCCTCGCTGGTCGCCGCGCAGGACGGCGCGCTCGGTGGCCGAGTGCGAGACTCCACCGGCGGCACCTACCTGCCTGACGTTTCCGTTACGGTCGAGGAGGCGCGACGCGGCACAGTCACCGATTCCTCCGGCAGCTTCCGCATCCGCCAGGTCCGAAGCGGGACCTATACGGTGCAGGCGCGCCGCATTGGCTACCAGCCGACCACGATCAGGAACGTGGTGATCAGGTCCGGCGAAACGACGACGCTGCAGATTGTGATCGTGTCAAGCGCCGTGGAGCTCGAGGAGCTCGCGGTAGAGGCGGGACCCACCGATCCACTCGATGCGCTCTCCACCTCCACGGAACAGCGCTACACCGCCGAGGACCTCCGCAACCTGCCGGTCAGCTCGCTGGAGGAGGCCCTCGCGCTAAGTGCCGGCGCGGTCGGCACGAGTTATCGCGGTGGGCGGCCGGGCGAGCAGTCGTTCATTCTCGACGGCCTGGGCGTCAAGAACCAGCTCGACGCCTCCACCAACCAGATCGGGCTGCGCATTCCGCCGGACATCCTGACCGAAGCGACGCTGGTCACGAACGGCTTCAGTGCCAAGTACGGCCAGGCGATCTCGGGCATGGTGAACGTGGTCACGACCGATGGCGGCCCGAAATGGACCGGTCGTGTAGCCTATGAAAGCGACCGGATCTTCACCGGCCAGGCCGATCTCGGGCTCGACCGCTTCATCGCGTCCGGCGGCGGACCGATCGTGGCGGGCATCCAGGGCGTCTTCGGCATCGACCTCAACGCGCGCACTGATTTCGACCCTACCAGCGCGCCGGCGCCGACCAACCCCGAGGACCCGCGGTACCGCATCCCCGCCCCGCTGCCGCACAATGCCGGGCAGCAGCTGTCGTACGCCGGCAAGCTCATCATCCCGGCCGGCCGGGGAAACACGGTGCGCCTGTTCGGCCTCTACGGCACCCAGCAACAGACGCTGTACGACCAGCTCTACAAGTACGACCTCGAGTACGCACCGGGGCTGAGCTTCGCCGGCACGCTCTTGAGCGCCAGCTTCCAGCATGCGTCATCGCCAACGGCGAAGCTGCCGATGGTCATCGACGCCCGGTTCGGCTACTTCGACCGCAGCTTCGTGCGGGGCATGCTGGCCGATTCCGTGAAGTACTTCTTCGGGGCCTTCACGACGTCGCCCTTCGACATCGTGGGCCAGGACATCGCGAGTTCTCTCGACACCATCGCCGCCCAGCAGCCGATTCCCGGCCTGTACCTTCCCGACTATTCCAGCCGCTCGCCCTGGGGTGTTCCCGCCTTCTTCCAGTCGCAGGGATCGCAAGGCACGCTCGACTGGAACAACTTCACGGAGTACCGCGGGCAGCTGGACGTGACCATCGGCCTGGGAACGCATGGCGACCTCTACTTCGGGGGCGAGTACGTCAGCCAGCGGGTCCAGACCTTCCAGCGGGTGCTCGGGTACCTGCCGGTGGGCGACAGTGTGCCACCGGCCACAGCGTCGGACTTCTCGCCGAATGCGGCGGCGTTGTACCTGGAGGGCCAGTACAAGGTCAACGAGTTGGGCTTCACCGCCGGGCTGCGGTACGACCAGTTCAACTCCCAGCAGGAGTTCGAGGGTGTCCCAGCCACCCAGCAGCGAGCGCTCAACCCGCGCGTAGCCGCGTCCACCGTGCTCAAGGGCTTCACCATCGTCACCAGCTTCGGCTACTTCAGCCAGGCACCGGACTACCAGTACCTGGTGAATGCCGCGTTCGACGACGTCGACCGGACGGGGCGCTTCCGCGTCGGCAACCCGAACCTCGGCTTCGAGCGTGCGTGGCAGTTCGAGTTCAATGTGCGGGTGCGGCCCCGCCCGAACCTGCTGCTGAAGACCGGCGTCTATGTGCGGCAATTGTACGGCCTCGTTTCTTCCGTGCCCCAGGGGTTCTCCCCCGACTCGAGCATCTTCGGCAACACGGACTACGGCACGGTGCGCGGCGTCGAGGCCATCCTTGAGCGGGCCATCGTCGGGGGCTGGGGGATGCGACTGCTGTATACGCTGCAGTACGCCGACGCCAATTCGTCCAACGCATTCCTCGTGCGAACTGCCTATACCATCGATCCTGCCACCGGGGACACGATCATCCCGGGACAGATCGAGTTTCCGTTCGACTACGACCGGCGGCACGCCTTCACCGCCATCCTGCAGGGTGTCGTGTCGCCCAACGTCGGGCCAACGGTGCTCGGCGGGAAGCCGCTGGCGAAGTGGCAGGGCTCGCTGATCGTGCGCCTGCTGAGTGGCCTGCCGTACACGCCGGTCGATCCGTCCCTGACGATTCCGCTGCCGCCCAACAGCGCCCGGCTGCCCTGGACCAACACGATCGACATGCTCATCCGGCGTCCGCTGCAGGTTGGCAAGGTGGAGGGCAGTCTGTATTTCGATGTCCGCAACCTGCTGGGGCGGCAGAACCTGCTGTCGGTACGACCGGAAACCGGGACCCCGTACGCGTCGCCGGCCACGATCGACAGCGCCGTGCAGTCGGCGTACTCCGCGAATCCGCAGCCGATCCCGTACGAATCGCCGCGCTACCGCGCGTCGGCCGACCTGAACCATGACGGCTTGGTGGCCGGGCCGGACGAACTGCTTCCACTCTACCGGGCTGCCGCGCAGGACTACTTCTGGCCCGTCTTCTACTATGGCCCGCCAAGGGCCATGCGCATCGGCATCGAGGTGTTCTTCTAGCTAGAATCCGTCCGTGAACGCCGCTCGGACGGATGCTCCCCCTGCCCTCGCCTGGCCCCTGCTCCTGCCGATCGTGCTGGTGGCGCTCGGCCTGCATGCACTGCCGCAGCCGGGCTTCGGTTTCCATCGCGACGAACTCCTTTACTTCGCGATGGGTGATCACCTCGACCTCTTCCACATGCAGTTCCCGCCGCTGATCGCCGCGGCCGCGCGCCTGATGAAGGTCGCGTTCGGCGATCATCTCGCGGGCGCACGCCTGCTCCCGGCCCTCCTTCACGCCGCGCTCATCCTCCTCGCCGCGGCGATGGCGCGCGTCCTGAGCGGCGCGGGGCGCGCCCAGATGCTGGCGGGACTCGCGGTGCTGGTGGCCCCGGTGTTCGTGCGGGCGGGGACACTGTTCCAGCCAGTAGTGTTCGAGATGACCTGGTCGTCGCTCGCGCTCCTCGCCCTGCTCGAACTCCTGGCGCGCCCGGCGCCCGCCCGCGCGACCTGGTGGTGCGTGCTGGGGATCGCCCTCGGCCTCGGTACCATGACCAAGTTCAGCATCGCGTTCCTGATGCTCGGCATCGCCGCCGCAGTGATGCTGTCGCCGCTCCGTCACGACCTCCGCACCCGCTGGCCCTGGTTCGCGGCGGGCACCACCGCCGTCATGGCAGTGCCCGCGATCGCCGGGCAGTTCGCGTGGGACTGGCCGTTCCTGGCACAGATGACCGCCCTGCGCCAGTCGCAACTCGAGCGCGTGACGCCCGGCGCCTTCCTGTCGGCGCAGCCGCTGATGCTGGGCCCCGCCGCCCTCCTGATGCTGACCGGTGCGTGGTCGCTGACGTTCGGCGCCCTTGCGCACCGCTTCAGGCCGGCGGCGTACGCCGCGGCGACCATCCTGGCCGTCCTGCTGGTCCTGCATGGCAAGGACTATTACTTCGCCCCCGTCCATCCCCTGCTCCTTGCCGCGGGATCGGTGGCGCTCGCGCGCGCGAGCGAACACCCGGGGAAGCGCTGGGCCGTGCCCGCGATGGCCGCCTTCCTGATGCTCGCGGGGGCGCTGCTGCTGCCGGTGGGTGCCCCCATCATTCCGCGCGAGGCGCTCGCGCGATACGCGGCGCGGCTGGGCGTTGCGCGGACCGTCACCACGAACCAGGGCACGGTCCTGCCTCTCCCGCAGGATTTCGCCGACATGATCGGGTGGGAGGAACTGGTGGCAGCGGTCGCGGCGGCGTACCGGTCTCTCCCCGAGTCGGAGCGGTCGCGCACCGTGATCGTCGGAGGCAACTACGGTCGGGCAGGCGCACTCGCGATCTATGCGCAGCGCTACGGATTGCCCTATCCGATCAGCCGCAGCGGGGACTTCTACAACTGGGGCCTGCCCGGGCAACCCATCGACGTCCTGCTCATCGTCGGCGGCACGATCGCCGACCTCCAGCCGTTGTGCGGGAGCGTGACGGAGGTCGCACGGACCTCGAATCCCTGGGGCGTCGAGGAGGAGCAGGAAGTAACCATTCACCTCTGCCGCGACCTGGTGCGGCCGGCGGCCGTGATCTGGCGCCAGCTCGGCCCAGACTGGGGCTAGCGACTCAGGCCATCCTTGTGGGTACTTTCACAGGACCATGATCGCACTCCCCCGAGTCATCAGCGCATGAACGACCTCCTCGCGGCCCGCTCCCAGATGGGGATGTCGCTGGCATTCCACATCATCTTCGCGGTGGTGGGCATCGGCATGCCGCTCCTGATGATCGTGGCGGAGCGTCGCTGGCTCGCGACCGGGGACGAGGTGTATCTCGAGCTCGCGAAGCGCTGGTCCAAGGGCACGGCGATCATGTTCGCGGTGGGCGCGGTGTCGGGCACGGTGCTGTCGTTCGAGCTCGGGCTGCTGTGGCCCAGGTTCATGGAATTCGCCGGCCCCATCTTCGGCATGCCCTTCTCGCTCGAGGGCTTCGCCTTCTTCGTGGAAGCGATCTTCCTCGGGATCTACCTCTATGGCTGGGAACGGCTCTCGGGCCGTGCGCACCTGTGGGCCGGGATCGTCGTCGCGCTGAGCGGTGCCCTCTCCGGCATTTTCGTGGTGATCGCGAACGCGTGGATGAACACGCCCACCGGCTTCAGCATGGCCGACGGCAAGCCCGTCAGCATCGATCCCATCGCCGCCATTTTCAACCCCGCCGCAGCGACGCAGACGATCCACATGATCCTCGCGGCCTACGCCGCGACCGGCTTCGGCGTGGCCGGCATCCACGCCTTCCTGCTCCTGAAGAAACCGATGAACACGTTCCACCGGCACGCGCTCACGGTGTCACTGCTCGTGGGCGGTCCGGCGGCGCTGCTGCAGCCGTTGTCGGGCGACCGCAGTGCCAAGATGGTGGCCGAGCACCAGCCGGCGAAGCTCGCGGCGATGGAGGGGCACTTCCGAACGGAATCTGCCGCACCGCTCATCATCGGCGGCATCCCCGACGAGGCCGACGGAGAGACGCGATACGCCATCAGGATTCCCTACCTGCTCTCGGTGCTGGCCCATGGCGATCCCCAGGCCGAAGTGACGGGCCTCGATCGTGTGCCGCGCGATGAGTGGCCCAACGTCCTGCTGGTACACCTCTCGTTCCAGGCCATGGTGGGCCTCGGCACCTTCATGATGGCGATCACGGCGTGGGCGGCGTGGCTCGCCTGGCGGGGCCGCGAACTGGCGGAGCACCGAGGCTTCCTTCGCGGCACCGCGCTCGCGACCCCGATGGGATTTCTCGCGGTCGAGGCGGGATGGATGGTGACGGAGCTCGGCCGGCAACCGTGGATCGTCCACGGGGTGATGCGCACCGCCGACGCGGTGACGCCGATGCCCGGCCTCGTGGTGCCCTTCACTTTCTTCACGCTGCTGTACAGCGCGCTCACGGTGGCGGTGGTGTGGCTCATGTACCGGCAGATCGCGAAGAGCCCGAGCGCCGAGGATTGGCAGCGGATCTACACGCCGGTGCTGCGCGATGTCTGACGTCCCGCCCGCGCTGCTCATCGCCGGAGCGGTGCTCGTGGCCCTCGCCGCGTACCTGGTGATGGCGGGCGCCGACTTCGGCGGTGGCGTCTGGGACCTGTTCGCCACCGGCCCGCGACGGAAGCGGCAGCGTGCCCTCATCGCTGACGCGATCGGGCCGATCTGGGAAGCGAACCATGTGTGGCTGATCCTGGCGGTGGTGCTGCTCTTCGTGTGCTTCCCCGTGGCGTTTGCGCGGCTCTCGGTAACGCTGCACATCCCGCTGACGCTCATGCTGGCGGGGATCGTGCTGCGCGGATCGGCCTTCACCTTCCGCACGTATGACAGCCAGCGCGACAACGTGCAGCGCCGGTGGGGCCTGCTCTTCTCCTGGGCCAGCCTGGTCACTCCCGTGCTGCTGGGCATGGCGGCCGGTACGGTCGCGGCGGGAGGTATCCCCGCCCGGCCTTCCGGCACTTTCGTCGAGGCGTACGTGCGACCGTGGCTGCAGCCCTTCCCGCTCGCGATCGGCGCACTGGCGCTGGCCCTCTGCGCCTACCTCGCGGCGGTGTACCTCACGGTGGAAACCGACGACGCCGACCTGCAGGACGATTTCCGGTTCCGCGCGTTCGGGGCCGGCATCGGCGTTTTCGTCTCGGCGATGGTCGCGCTGTTCCTGGCCCGGCGGCGCGTGCCGCTCGTGTGGCAGGGCCTGACCGCGAGTGCCTGGGCGCCGGGCTACCAGGTCGTAGTTGGCGGCCTGGCCCTCATGACCTTTGCCGCGCTGTGGCAGCGGCGATACCGGCTCGCGCGCGTCACGGCGCCGATCCAGGCCGTGCTCATCCTGTCGGGATGGGCGCTCTGCCAGTATCCCTTCCTGCTCCCGCCCGACCTCACGATCACCGCCGCTGCAGCGCCCGACGTGACCCTGAACCTGGTCCTCGGCGCGCTGGCGCTCGGGTTCGTGGTGCTCGTGCCGTCGCTCGTCTACCTCTTCCGCGTGTTCAAGAGCCGGCCTCAGCGCGTCTGACGCCGTCGTGGCCGTGAATCCGTAAGGGGGATATGCTCCAGTATCCTCGGCAACGGCCCACGATGGACGACCCGCTCGACCGCATCCGCTCCGCCCTCGCCGACCGCTACGCGGTCGAGTGGGAGGTGGGCCGGGGTGGCATGTCGCGCGTCTACGCGGCGCGTGACCTCCGGCATGGGCGCCGGGTCGCGATCAAGGTGTTGCGGCCCGAACTCGCCAACATCCTCGGCGCCGACCGGTTCCTGCAGGAGATCGAGATCGCCGCCCGCCTGCAGCACCCGCACATCCTGCCCCTCTTCGACTCGGGGGAGGCGGCGGGCCTGCTGTTCTACGTCATGCCCTTCGTGACCGGCGAGACGCTGCGGGCACGGCTGACGCGGATGGGACGGCTCACCATCTCCGATGCGGCGCGGATCGGGCGCGAGATCACCGACGCGCTGGGTTACGCCCACCGCGAGGGCGTGGTCCACCGGGACATCAAGCCGGAAAACGTGATGCTCGGCGCCGGGCACGCCTATGTGATGGACTTCGGCATCGCCAAGGCGCTGAGCGAGGCGACCGACCACAGCGGCATCACCAGCGCGGGCCTGACACTCGGCACGCCGGCGTACATGGCGCCGGAGCAGGCGGCCGCGGCCCCCAATGTCGATCATCGCGCGGACATCTACGCCATCGGCACGGTGCTGTACGAGATGCTCGCCGGCCACCCGCCGTTCTCGGACTCGACGGCCCAGCGAATCTTCGCGCGCCAGATGACCGAGATCCCGGCCCCGGTGCAGGGCGAGCGGCCCGACACGCCCAATCCCATGGCCAGGGGGATCGAGCGTGCCCTCGAGAAGGATCCCGACCGGCGCTGGCAGTCAACGGCCGACCTGATGCCGGCCCTCGAGTCGGAGCCGGGCGATGGGCTGGCGGGCGCAGTCACGGGCCGTCGCCGCCGGCCGTGGATCGCCGTCGTGATCGTGGCTGCCGCCCTCGCGACCGCTGCCGCGCTGCTCATGCGGGACAACTCAATGAAGCGCATCCTGGTGGCGGGACAGACCAAGCAGCTCACCTTCGACGCCGGCCTCGAGCTCGACCCGGCCATCTCGCCCGACGGGCAGATACTGGCCTATATCGCCGGCGGGCCCGACGGCGGCGAGCTCTTCGTGAAGCAGCGCGACGGCGATCGCCCGATCCAGTCGGCGCCGACGCTGCCGCGCCCACAGCGCTCGCCCAAGTGGTCGCCCGACGGCACCCGGATCGCCCTGCAGACGCCGACGGGGATCTTCGTGATCCCGGCGCTCGGCGGCAGCGCGCACCTCGTGCCGGGGAGCGACTCCGTTGGCCCGCTGTTCGGCCTCGACTGGTCGCCCGACGGCACGCAGCTCGCCTATTCGAGCGGTGGCAAGCTCTTTGTGACCGACGTCGAGAAGGGCGGGCGACGGCTGCTGCACGAAGGGCGCTGGGACATCCGCGGCGCATCGGCGCCGGCGTGGTCGCCCGACGGACGGTCCATCGCGTTCGTCGTGGAGAACGCCGACTTCGTATACGGCAGCGTCGGCAATTTTGCCAACTTCGCGCCGACACGGCTGGCCCTCGTGACGCTCGCCGACAGCGCCGAGACGACACTGGTGGACGACGGCGCGATGAACCTGAGCCCGCAGTGGCTGCCCGATGGGCGGGGCCTCCTCTTCGTGTCCAACCGGGAAGGCGGTCGCGACATCTACCGCCTGCCGCTCACGCGTGGGGGGGCCCCGGCGGATTCGGCGGAACGGGTGACCACCGGCCTCGGCGCGCAGACCATCAGTCTCGATCGCGCCGGGACGCTGCTGGTATACAGCCGGCTGGAGTTGCGCTCGAACGTGTACGCCACGCCGATTCCGCGTTCCCTCACGGTGCTCACCTCGCTCACGGCGGTGACCTCCGGGACGCAGGTGGTCGAGGGGTTCGACCTGTCGCCGGACGGCAAGTGGCTGGCACTCGACTCCGACCGCGAGGGCAACCAGGACATCTACCGGATGTCGCTCGAAACCGGTGAGCTGGTACGCCTCACGTCGGACAGCCGGGACGACTTCCTGCCCACCTGGTCGCCCGACGGCCAGTGGCTCACGTTCCACAGCATCCGGCAGGGCACGCGCGACGTGTTCGTCATGCCGTCGGCGGGCGGCGCCGCCCAGCAGCTCACCAACGACCCGGGCCAGGACCGGAGCCCGCGCTGGTCGCCCGATGGCAGCCGGATCGTGTTCGAGTCGACGCGCGAGGATGAGCGCCGCGAGATCTACGTCATGCAGCGCGATACGGCGGGGCACTGGGGATCCATCCGGCGGCTCACGCGCAGCGGCGGGCGCTGGCCCGCCTGGTCGCCCGACGGCAGCGCGATCGTCTACCTCAATGCAAAGGGGATCTGGCGGGTGCCGTCCGGCGGCGGCGCGCCCAGCCTGGTCACGGCCACGGCGGCGCAGCACGTGCGGTGGTCGGACGATGGGCAGGAGATCTACTTCGTGTCGAATGCCAACGACTCGACGGCAGGCTTCTGGAGCATCCCGGCCCGCGGAGGAGCCGAGCGGCAGCTGGTGCGGTTCGCCCCCGACGGACCCAAGGTGCGCCGCGCATTCTTCCAGGCGCGGGGAGGCCGCTTCTACTTCACCGTGATGGAACACCAGAGCGACATCTGGTCGCTCACCCTCGGCCCGCGCTGAGCGCTACTCGCCCATGGCGCTCAGGTAGTATCGGTCGAACGCGGCGCTGAGGCTCTCCCGCCGGCTGTACGGACCCGGCCGGTAGGCCCGGCTCTGCACTCCGGCCTGCGCCATCTCGCAGATGTGCCAGTCCTCCCGGTTGACCCCGTCCCAGAAGCCGGCGCCGTCGTCGGGATTGAACGCCGGATTCGCGAGGGTATCCGGGTGAAAGAGGAACTCGCACACGATGCGCGTGCGGTCGGGTGCGACCGGCTGGAAGGTGTGCACCATGACGTAATCGTGGTGCAGGCTGAGCAGCATGTTGGGAAAGATCGAGTAGTAGTACACCCGCTGGCGATCGTCCGCGGAGAGGTCGCCCACTGGCACGCCACAGGACTCACCGCTCAGCGTGAGACTGCCGCCCTGCCCCGTAATGGTCATGAACCCGCCGAGGATCGGCCCGTCGACGAGGTCGTTCTCGCCACTGGTCGGCGGCGAGAGCTTTACCAGCGACGGGTGCAGCGGCGAGCAGTGATAGCACTCGGAGTAGTTCTGGAACAACAGCTTCCAGTTGGCGCGCACATCGTACTCGAAGCGCCGTCCCACCTTGAGGGCCGGCAGGTTCCACTTCCCCACCCGGTCGAGCAGCGGCGCAAACGCCGTGGCGAACGGCTCCGGTTCCTGCGCCAGGTTGATGAACACGAATCCTTCCCAGAGCGCGACATGCGCCTGGATCAGCGGATAGTCGGCCCTGTTGAACAACTCGAGCTCCCGCTGGTCGGGCACGCCGATGAGGCGCCCGTCGAGTCCGTAGGTCCAGGCGTGGTATGGGCACTGGATCGTCTCGGACAACTCGCCGCGGGGATCTTCGCAGAGGCGGGTGCCACGATGCCGGCAGACGTTGTACAAGGCCCGAACCGTGCCCTTGCGGTCCCGAACGACGATGAGGCTCTCGACACCGATCTCCCCGAGCACGTACTGGCCCGGCTTCGCGATCTGCTCCTCCCGGCCGATACAGAGCCACCGATCGGCGAACAGGCGCTCCTGCTCCTCGCGGAAGACGGCGGTGCTGACATAGTCGCGCTGGGGCAGCGTCATGGCCCCCCGCGTGGGCAGCGACGTGGTCTTGACGAAGGTGGTCACCGTGATCCTCCAAGGCGTATACTTGTCCAGTCACGAATGTACGCCATGGCCTTTGCCCCGAGAAGCAGCCGCGATGACACTCCCCACGATCCGCACCGAACGCCTGACCCTGACGGTGTTCACGCCCGACGCGATTGACGCGCTGCTCGCCGGCAACGCGCTCCGGCTCAATGCCATCACCGCGAGTGCCTTTCCTCAGCCGCTGGCGCCGCCGCCGCTCATGGAAGACATGCTGCCCGACCTGCGCGACCGGCTGCGCAAGGATCCTTCACAGATCGGCTGGTGGAGCTGGGTGGTGACCCGGCGGGACACCGGGCAGGCCATCGGCTCGGTCGGGCTGGGCGGGCCACCCAATGAGGATGGGACCGTCATCATCGGGTACGCGACGTACCCCGGCTTCGAGGGGAAGGGCTACGCCAGTGAAGCAGCACAAGGGCTCATGGAGTGGGCGCTGCAGCAGCCCGGCGTGGTGCGAGTGGCGGCGACCATTCCCCCCTGGAACCACAAGTCGATGCGAATCGCGGAGCGGATCGGGATGCGGCGGATCGGAACGACTTGGGACGAGGAGGTGGGCGACGTGTACCTGTTTGCAGCCGAACGCGGCATATAACCGTCAAAAGTACTATTGACGGTTTCAGTAGATGATTGAATACTTAACCTTCAAATAACAGATTGAAGGTTATCTGACCAGCAGCCTCTGCCTCGATTTCGTCAACACCGTGACCTGGGACGGGCTTACCACGCTCTGCGATGAGCAGATCCGCGGATACGGCAACCTGCTCGAGTGGGCTGCTGACCGGTGGGCGTTGTCGGAGGACGAGGTCGAGCAACTGCGTGAGGAGGCCGCGGCCGACGCGGATGCGGGGCGTCGGACACTGGGGCGCGCGTGGGCATTTCGGCGGGCCCTGCACGACTGCCTGAGGGCGATCGTGCGGCGTGAGCAGCCGCCAGAAGCAAGCATCGCCCTCATCAACGCAGCCATCGCCGAGGCACCCGCCGCCTTCGCGCTTGCACCGAAGGCTGACGGTATCGCGTTCACGATACCGTCCGGCCCTCATCCCGACCTGCTCAGGCCGGTGCTGCGTTCCGCGATACAGCTGCTTTCCTCACCCGACCTCGCGCGCCTGCGCGAATGCGCCGGCGAGCGCTGCGGCCGGCTCTACCTCGACTGCACCAAGAACGGGTCTCGGCGATGGTGCGACATGGAGACATGCGGCAATCGCGCCAAGGCCCGCCGGCACCAGGCGCGGCGCCGGGCAGGCGCCTGAATGCCGGCCCGGTGCGTGACTATCAGCCCTTGCCGTGAATCAGTCGGTTCAGCATCGGGGTGAGGATCACCAGCAGCGCGCAGGCCGCGAATGATGTGAGTACGAAGATCAGGAAGAAGTCGGCCTGGCCGCCCAGCAGCGTGAAGACCTCGCCGCGCGCAACCTTCTGGACCGTTCCCGCGATGTAGCCCCCCACGAGATTGGCCGTGAAGTTGGACAGGAACCACACCCCCATCATCATCGACGCGATCTTGATCGGCGCCACCTTGGTCACGAAGGACAGTCCCACCGGCGAGACGAGCAGCTCACCACAGGTGTGAAGGAAGTACAGCGTGATCAGGAAGAAAGGGCTCGCGAGGCCAGTCGCGCCGGCGAGGTGCGCCCCGGCGGCAATCACGACGAAGCCGAGGCCGAGGAAGAAGAGGCCCCACGTCATCTTGACCGGGGTGCTGGGCTGACGATTGCCAAGCCGGTTCCACAGCATCGCAAAGACCGGCGCCAGCGTGAGGATGAAGAAGGGGCCGACCGACTGGAACCATGCCGCCGGGATCTCGCCGCTGGGCACCACGCCGCCAAGCCACCCTCCCACGGCGCGCTGGGTCTTCTGCTGGGCAAAGACGTTGAGGGACGACCCCGCCTGCTCGAACGCCAGCCAGAAGAACGCCACAAAGAACACCACGATGATGATCGCAACGACGCGGTCCTTCTCTTCCTTCGTGAGCGGCTCGGCGACCGCCTTGCCACCGTCGGCCCTCCGGGTATGCGACATCGGCACCATGCCGGTATCGCCGAGATACTTCTTCCGCAGCAGCAGGAAGCAGATCACGCCGAGCGTCATGCCGACACCCGCCGCGCCAAACCCGTACGACCAGCCGAACCGCGGATTGGCCGCGAGCCAGCCGCAGATGATCGGCCCGATGAAGGCACCGGTATTGATGCCGATGTAGAAGATCGTGAACCCGGCGTCGCGACGCGGGTCATGCTCGCCATAGAGCTGCCCGACCAGTGTCGACACGTTCGCCTTGAAGAACCCGGTGCCGAGGACGATCAGCACGAGCCCGGCGAAGAACGAGAAGTGGGTATCCGCCGCCATCGTGAAGTGACCGAGCGCAATGACGATCCCGCCGATGATGAGTGACTTCGCCGTGCCGAGGTACCGATCAGCGAGCCAGCCGCCCAGGATCGGGAAGAGATAGGCGAGTCCGGTATACCAGCCATAGAAACGGCTGGCCCTCTCCTGTGACCATCCGAATCCGCCACTCGCCGTGTCGATGAGGTAGAGGATCAGCAGAGCCCGCATGCCGTAGTAGGAGAAACGCTCCCACATCTCGGTGAAGAACAGGAGCGCGAGTCCGCGCGGCTGCCTGGTGGAAGTCACGACGGGTGCTGAGGTCGCGGTCACGAGTGCCTTGAGTGAGCGGTAGGTCTACCGGTGCTTCGACAGGATGTCGGCCAGCACCACCTGGTCGATCTTGCCGTCCATGCGCACGCGGACGTCGTAGTTCTCCCAGTACATGAAATTGCGGAGTGCCTCGAGAAAGGCCCGGTTCGCGGACCCCTGCGGTTTCGCCAGCCATTTCTCCGGTTGGTTCGCCGGCTCGCGAAGGAGAATGGGCTCGAGCTGCGCGACGGTGGCCGGGGTGATCACCACCAGGTCGGCATCCCGGCTCGGGAAGAAGAAAAGCGTGTGCAGGGCAAGCAGCCGCTCCAGCTCGGCGATCGGATCCGCCGCGTCATAGACGCGAATGTCGATGAACCGGTCATTGGCACCCAGATACCCGGCGTTCTTGCGCACCACCAGGAGCGCGGCGGATTGCATGCCGCGCTTGTCGCCGCCACCGGCCTGGCCCGCCTTCAATGCCGCCATGAGCCGCGTGCTCAGGTCGCCCCTGGTGCGCTCGAACGTCTCGGCCAGGTTCCTCACCGTCTGGTCGGAGACCATGATGTTGGCCTGCGCCGCGTAGCCATGGCCCACGATCACGACACCCTTCCCTCCCAGGGTCCCACCGGGCTTGCCCGGAGCGCCGACCCGCCCGCCGGCCCAGTCAAACGTCCTGGTACCGGTGAAGCTCGCGGCGCCGCCGCGCGCGTCGACCATGCCCACCTGCCGGTCCTGCAGCATGGTGTCGCTGCGCATCACGATGCGCATGGCCTCTTCGGCGCTCGCTCCCATGGCGATGAGCTCGAGGCCACGCTGGCCGAACGCCGTGTTGCTGAGGCTCTGCGTGGCAACGGCGCCGACACCGGCCTGGGCCCACGGCACGATGCCGCCCACGTTCGGGAACTTCGACTCGACGGCGACGCCGAGGTCGCCCGTGACGGAATCCCAGGCCACGATGCTGTAGGTGTGGGCGAGCTTCGAGAAATGGGGAGGAGCGATGACCGGCTGCTGCGCGAGAAGGAGCGCAGGTGCGAACAGCGTGAGCGGTAACCAGCAGGCATTGAGCGGGCCGCGCTTCATTCCTTGCCCATCTTCTTCTTGAGGAACGCGAGCTGCTCGTCGACCGCCGCCTTGCGGCGGGCCTGGTCCATCTCGGCCTGGAGGAGGGCGTCAGCGACGTCGGTCTCGGGCCTGACGCCACCGGCGCTCTCGAGGTCACGCCAGGCATCGCGTACACTGTCGCCCGCCGCGTCGCCGGGCGCACCACGAAGCGCCTCGGTCATCTCGGCCACCTCGCGCTCGGCCAGCATCAGCTCCTCGCGCTGCACCGCGATCCGCCGCTCGACAACGGCGAGCCGCTCGCGGTGGCGGAGGGCGTACTTCTCGGCCACCGCCACGGTCTCGAGGTCGCCGATGTCGCCCGCCAGCTTGCCGCGCCGCTCGGCGTCCTCGGCCTGGCGGCGCTCCACCTCGACCTGACGCTCGCTCGCGTGCAGGGCATCGCGCATGGCAACCACCGCCACCCTCGCCTCGATGATGGCCGAGCGGAGTGCGCCCGCCTGGGCGCGACGGTCGGCCGGTGGAGTGGCGTCTGCGAAGAAGCGATCCATGCGTGCCTTGAGACCCTCGAACATGCTGGCTCCTGTTGCGCCCGGGTGCGCAGGACGCGGAACACTATGCCCCGGGACTTCGGCGCGTCAAGCGACGCGGCCTGCCGACCCCCCGCGGCCATCGTATCTTGCAGGCGATGCGACTCCCACGCCCTCAACCATGTGTCCGCTTCCTGCTTCCCGCGCTGCTGTTCGCCGCCCCCACCGGCGCGGCGGCGCAACGGGACCGGACCGTCGTCGGCGGGCAAGTCGGCTACGCGCGCAGCTGGATCACCACCACGAGCGACAGCCTCAACGCCGAGTCGGAGGACCGCCAGGGGGCGTACGTTGGCCTCTTCGTGCGCGCGCGGGTGTTCAAGTGGGTCTCGCTGCAACCGGAGATCGCCCTTACCATCAAGGGAGGCACCTTCCCGCTCGCGAGCACCCCTGCCGGATCGCGCAGCACTCTCGAGTTCGGATACCTGGAACTGCCGCTGCTGGTGCGGTTCGCCCCGAGCCTCAATGGACGCGGCCGGGGGATCCGGCCGGTGGTGTTCGGCGGCGCGAGTGCGGGATTCGATCTCGGTTGCACCGTGTCCACGACAAGCCCGGCCGACTCCATCGCGCTCACCGGGTGCGACGAGACCTTTCGCTCCATGGGGTGGAGCTGGCTCGTCGGCGGCGGGGTGCAATGGAACCTGCAGGGCGTGAGCCTCGGCCTGGAAGCGCGCTACATGAAAGCCCTCACCAGCTTCATCGATTCACCGCTGGATCCGAAGAACCACCTGTTCGCGATCCTGCTCGTCCTCACCATCTAGCCCCGACCCGGGAGGACCGTTCATGCGCCGTATCCTGATGGCAACGCTGCTCGTCGCGGGCTGCACCGGCCGCGGGGAAACCCGGGGCAATCCTGCCTGTGGCATCGCGGCACTGGCCGCCCCCAGCTCAATACTCCAGGCGTTCACGGTACCGCAGCAGACCCTCTCCGTGCCGCCCAGCCGGCTGCCCGAGCGCACCGTCGCGCGGCTCGCCGCGGGGCCGGCCCTGCTCGCGCTCGTGGGCCGCTCCGACTCGGGGCTGGTGATCGGAGTAGAGGGTTCCCTGCCGCCACAGTCGGCGCCGGCGTTTGGCGTCCTGGTGGTGCAGCGCGGCGGCGCGCCGCAGGGCGTGGTGCTGTTCGAGGGAACGCCCATCGAAGCCGCGCCCCGGCTGGGACTCGTGGCCGTGGGCGGCAAGACACTGCCCCTCTTCGGCGTCGAGGTGGACATGGCGGGCATCCAGGACGCGCGCTGTCCCCTCTTCCCGGACTCGATCGCGCGATGAGCGTGCGCATCGGCGTGAGCGGCATCCGCCGGCAGTGGGGCGGCGCCGAACGGCAGGGGGTCAACTCGGCGTATGTCCGTTCCGTGCTGGAGGCCGGCGCGATCCCGCTGATCCTCCCGCCGGCGATCGGGGCCGCGCGCGCGATGGGGGCCCTCGACGGCATCGACGCCCTGCTCCTCACCGGTGGCGAGGACCTGGATCCGTCCTGGTATGGAGCGTCCCCCTCTCCGTCCCTGGGCGACGTGGATCGGGAGCGCGACCTGTTCGAGCTGGCGCTCTTCGCGGCCGCGCGCCAGCGAGGGATGCCGATCCTCGGCATCTGCCGCGGGATCCAGCTCATCAACGTCGCGCTGGGCGGTACGCTGTGGCAGCATCTTCCGGGCGAGCGGCCATCGGCGACCGAGCATAACCGACCGGACGCGCGCAGCGTGCGCACCCACGGGGTCGCCATCGAGCCAGGAAGCCGGGCGGCCGCAGTGCTCGGGCGCACGGTGATGGACGTGAACTCATTCCATCACCAGGGCATCCGCGACCTCGCCCCGCCGCTGCGTGCCAGCGGCTGGGCCGGAGACGGACTGATCGAGGCGGTGGAAGGGGCGAGCGGAGAGCCGTGGCTGCTCGCGGTGCAGTGGCACCCGGAAGAGATGTTCGACGATGCGGCGGCACCGGAGCGCGGGCTGTTCCGGGCGCTCGCCGAGGCGGCGGCGCCGGTCTACTGAAGCAGGTTGCCGCCGAACTGACGCTCGATCCGGAGGGCGCTCACGCCGACCGGGAAGAAGACGCGATCGCTCACGGCGTTGAGGGCGCTCCGCACCGCGGGAAAGCGCCCGGCGGCGAGCCGCAGGATCGGCTCGAGCCCGGACGATTCCGCGAGTGCGTGATCGGACGCGAGTTCATACCCGCGGCTGCCGAGGCACTCGTAGTAGGTGACGTCGGGCCCGCCCTTCCGCAACTGCCGCGCGGCGATGTAATCGGGAAAGAGCCCGGCCAGCCAGAGCGCGTAATTGCCGAGATGTACCAGCACCCGGAAGCGGCGTTCACCGCTGGTGGCCTCGAGGTCCTGCAGGATGTCGACGAGATAGTGATGCCGCTGATCGTCGTGCCAGTCGACGCGCCATGCGCGATCGCGGTGACCGAACGTCATGAGCACCGCCGACAGGTAGTCGGCGAGGTCGCGATCGTCGACGCCACTCCGCCGCAGCGTATGCCGCACGATTACGTAGAAGAAGAGATGATCCGACGGCACCAGCAGGGTTCGCACTGCCAGCAGCCGCTCCGGGAGGTCGGGATCGTCGAGGAGGACGTCGGGTCCCTCGCGCTCCAGGCGGCGCTCGAGTGCGCGCCGGCGGGCCGCCGACCCGCGGCTGAGCAGCAGGAGCATGAGGTGGAGATCGTTGGAGCCAAGGCGGCTCCGGGTGTCCGCTCGTATCATCGGTTCCCCCAGTGGAACAGGCGAAACTCGTGATTCGCGTACTGCACCTGGCCTCGGGCCGCGAGTGGCGCGGCGGCGAGCGACAGGTCTGGTTCCTGACCCGGGCTCTGGCGCAACACCCGGTCGACCAGGCATTGCTCACCTCTCGCGGATCGGAGCTCGCCCGCCGTGTCCGGGCGGCCGGCGTGCGGGTGATCGAGGTAGAGTGGGACCTCGGCCTCGACCCGAGAGCGCTCTACGGCATTATATGCGAAAGGCGGGCCAGTCCGGCACTAGTGCACGCCCATGACGGTCACGCGCTCCGGCTGGCCCTGTGGAGCGGCGCCAATCCGGTGGTGGCCACGCGGCGGGTGGTATTCCCGGTGCGAAGCGGCGGCACCTGGACGATGGTATCGCGCGTCATCGCGATCTCGCATGCGGTGCAGTCGGCGCTCGAGCATGGTGGCGTGGCCCCGGACCGCATCACGGTGATCCCCGACGGCATTCCAGTCAGCGAGATCGCCGCCGCAACACCATCCCGCGTGCGGGCCGCACAGGGGTGGCCCGTCGACGCGCCTATCGTGGCCTGCATCGCCGCGCTCACCCCGGAGAAGGGGCATCACACCCTGATCGAAGCCGCCGGACTGCTCGCGCCGCGCATGCCGGAGGTGCGGTGGGTGCTGGCCGGTGAGGGGCCGCAACACGCCCGGCTCGCACAGCACGCCGCGGAGGCCGGCCTCGCCGGCCGCATCACCTTCCTCGGTCACATCGACTACGTGGACCAGCTCATCGCCGAGGCATCGATGGTCGTGTCGGCCGCGACGAGCGAGGGGCTCGGCTCGACCCTGCTCGACGCGATGGCGGTGGGGCGCCCTATCGTGGCCACGGCGGTGGGCGGCGTGCCCGAGCTCCTCGCCTCGGGCGGCGGTGCGCTGGTGCCCAACGGCGACGCCCCGGCCCTGGCCCGCGAGGTCGAGCGCGTGCTCCGCGACGCCGCGGTGGCGGGTGCCATGGTCGCCGCGGGACGGCGCGCCGTCCAGGCGTACGATGTCGGCGGGATGGCAGAGCGCACCATCGGGGTATATCGTTCAGCTCTAATCAACCCGGTTTCCGCATGATCTACGTCTGTATCGCGAGCCATAACGAGGCCCCGACCGTGGGGCTTCTTCTCTGGAAAATCCGGCAGGTCTTCAGCGCGTTCGAGCGCGAGTACCAGCTCCTGGTGGGCGACGACGGATCGACCGACGCCACGGGCGAGATCCTCCAGCCCTACACGCGTGCCCTGCCCCTCACGGTCATCCGCAGCGAGGAGCGGAGGGGCTACGCGCGCACGGTGGAGAGCCTCCTGCGGCTCGCGGTGGAGCGCAGCGACCGCCCCAAGCGCGACTGCGCGATCATGATGCACGCCGATTTTGCGCACGGCCCCCAGTTCATTCCCGACCTGATTCGCCACGTCGATGGTGGTGCCGACATCGTGGTGGGCGAGGGCGGCGCGGTGGGCGAGCCCTCGCGCGTGCTCCGGCTGCTTCGACGCTGGGCGCCGGTCCTGCTGCGCAGCCGGGTCGGGGTGCCCGGCGTCAGCGACATCGTGTCGGGGTTTGTCGCGTTCCGGCTCATCACGCTGCGCAATGCTCTGCGCAACGCGCCGGAGCCGATGCTGCGCACCGACGGCTGGGCGGCGAACGCAGAGCTCATCGGCCTCGCCGCGCGTCATGCCCGCCGCATCGAGACAGTGCCGACGGTCGAGCGGCACGACTTGCGGCACCGCCCGAGCCGGCTCAGTCCGTGGGACACCGCGCGGGCACTCTGGCGCTCGCGTGGTTCACTGCATTTCCAGCCCCCGGTCGAGCGGCCGGGCAGTCCAGTGGAGCGAGAGGTCGAACTGGTCTCCTGATGCACCCTCCAGGCAACCGGGCCAGTCGAGCGCGCCGCGCCTCGTGGGGCGCGCTCGCGCTGGCACTGGCGGCTTGCGCGCCGGGCAAGCCCGCCGGCCCGGCGCCCAGTCCGCGACTCGCCAATCCCGACGCCGAGAACGACGTGTCACTGGTCATCGAGGCGGTGGTGGTAGGTGATGCGCGCGGGCGATCGACCGACTCGCTCTTTGCGCCGTCCGGCTCCGTCACCGCCAATGGTGTCACCCGGTTCAGCAACCCCAGGCTCGCGGGCGTGGAAACGGGCGGGCTCTCAGCGGTGACGGCAAGCGAGGTGAACGTGCGCGAAGACGTCGCGTGGGCCACCTTCGACTATCGCTGGTTTTCCGAGGACAAGAAGCAGGTGCGGCTGGGCCGCGGGCTCATGGTTCTGATCCCGAAGCGGGGCGGACGAGGCTGGTCGATCACCGCGCTGCAGACGGCGCAGACGCGGTAGGGCAGGAACCGGGGGAGGGAGACCTGTCGCGGTCCCCCTTCCCCACTCCCTTGCGGTGTTACGCCGGCTTTCCCGTGATCGTTTCCTTCACCTTCGACGCGGTTTCCGGCGCGAAGAGCTTCAGCACCAGATAGAAGAGCCAACCGAGGAAGGCGAGCCACAGCAGCTTCCCGACGAGCCCGATGGCCACACCGAGAAGCCCGAACAGCAGCTTCGACGCAATGATGGCGACGATCGCAAAGATCGAGAAGCCAAAGAGTGACCGGACCATGCTATTTTCCTCCGTGGATGTCGCGTTGGTGACGTGCCTTACGTCCAACGTTTCAATTAGTTTCGTTGGAATATAAGTGACTGCCATATTTGATGTTATCGTAGTCGGCGCCGGTGCCGTTGGGGCCGCGTGCGCACGCGAGCTGGCCGTGGCGGGGCGGAGGGTGCTCGTCGTCGACCGCGGCACGCCCGATGGCGAAGCGTGGCGCGCGGCCGCCGGCATGCTGGCACCCCAGATCGAGGCGGTCCCTGAGGATCCGCTGTTCGAACTGGGACTGGCCGGACGCGAGCGCTATGGCATGCTCGCGCCGGTGCTGCTCTCCTCCACCGGCATCGATATCGGCCTGTGGCAGAGTGGCATTGCCCATTTCGCCCTCAATGAATCCTCCGCGGCCGACCTGCGGCTGTCCGTGTCCCTGCAGCGGCAGCAGGGACACCACTGTGACTGGCTCGACGCGACCGAGGTGAAGGCGCAGTGGCCCTGGCTCGGACCGAGCCATGGGGCACTGTGGGCGCCACGCGAGGGCGCGGTCGACCCGGTGCGCCTGGTCGAGGCATTCATGGCCGATGCAAGGGCTCATGGTGCCGTGATAGTGCAGGACCAGGTCATGCGGCTCGAGCAGGCCGGAGGGCGGGTGACGGGCGTTCGCGGCCGGGAGTTCTACGCGGCGCCCGAGGTGGTCATCGCCGCCGGGGCATGGTCGGGGGCCATCGACGGCATGCCGCGGCCGCTGTCGGTCGAGCCCGTGCGGGGCCAGATGGCGGCGCTGCCGTGGCCGCTCGGGGTGCCGCCGGCAATCATGTACAACCGCGACTGCTACCTGTTGTACCGCGATGGCGAGGCCCTGATCGGTTCGACGATGGAGTACGCTGGGTTCGACCACTCCACGACGCCGGAGGGCATCGAGCGCATCCGAGCGGCGGTCTCCGCGCTCTATCCGCAGCTTGCGTCGCTCACGATCCGCCGCACCTGGGCCGGGCTTCGCCCCGTGTCGCCGGATGGCCGGCCGATCGTCGGCAGCGAGCCGCGGCTGCCCGGGCTGTGGTACGCCACGGGACACGGCCGGAACGGCATCCTGCTGGCGGGGATCACCGGCGTCATCATCCGCGAGCTGCTCGACGGTGAGGATCCGCGTGAGGAAATGGATGCGCTGCGCGCGGATCGTTTCTGGCGCTGGTAGCTAGAAGATCCGGCGGAGGCCGGCCATGACCCCGACTGGACAGGTTGCGCTACTGTGGGCCATGCTCTCGGGTGCATCGCCACTCGCGGCGCAGGTGCCTCAGGACCTCGCTCGCGAGCGCACCGAGTACCTCGCGTGGCTGCGCACGGCCCCGACCTCTCCCTTCGCCGCCATTGCCTTGCAGCGGATCGGCCCGGGCATCTCGCTCGGCTCCGCCGGAAGCGACGTCGTGCTCCCCGGCATGGCCCAGGTTCGTGTCACCGAGTCGGCGGGGCGCGTCTCGCTCGATTCGAGCGGTGTCACCCGGCCCCTCCCACGCGAGCGGGTCACGCCGCTGGGGAACTACCGGTTGCTCGCCACAGGGGCGGCCGGGCGCACGACCCTCATCGTTTTCGGCCCGCCGCGCGACGCGCGCGCCCCCGCGTACTTCCCATTCTCCGGTGCGGCCGTCGACACCGTGACCCTCACGCCACCAGCGGAGCAGAGGGCGCTGCTGCTCCTCTCCCCCGAAGGAAGTGATGTCGAGGCCGCCGAAGCGGGCAGCGTCACGGTGAAGCGATTCGGTGCGCCGGTGTCACTTCGTGTGCGGAGGCTGCCGGGTGCCAGCGCCGAGGAGTCCGAACTCGAGATCTACTTTCGCGACGCGACCAGCGGGCAGGGATCGTATCCCGCAGGTCGCTTCGTCAGCCTGACACCGCTCGGCAACGGGACGTTCCTGCTCGACTTCAACCGGGCGCGGAATCCCTTCTGCGCCTACAGCTCGGTGTTCCCCTGCCCCGCGCCCTGGGCGGGCAACACTGTCGCAGGCCGGGTCGAGGCGGGGGAGATGTACAGCAGCGCGGTCAAGAAGGCGGACAAGTGATACGCGCTGCCTTCGCGATGATCTCTGCCCTGACCGGTCCGTCGGTCACCGGCGCGTGGCGCGCCACCCTCGACCTCTCCGGGGGGACGCTCAAGTTCGGGGTCGAGATCACGGCCGCCGGATCGCAGCTGGGCGGTGCTCTGTGCAACGGCCAGCAGTGCGACGCCTTCTCCTCGGTGCGGCTGGCCGGCGACACGATCCGGTTCGAACTCGCCGATTACGCCGCATCGATCACGGCGGTGCTGCGCGGCGACTCGCTGGTCGGTGCCTACCGCAACGTCGGCAACCGCGGGCCGCGCGTGATTCCGTTCCGCGCCTCGCGCGGACGCTGGCCGGTGTCACCGGCGCCGGCGTGGCTGTCGGGGCGCTGGTATGCGCTCTTCCACGGGAGCGTGGGGGACACGCCAAGGATCTTCGAGTTCCGTAACGGGCCGGCCGGCCTCGAGGGCACGATCATCGGGAACTCGGGCGACTACAGCCACTTCTCGGGCGAGGCGACCGGCGACGGCTTCGCGCTCTCCCGCTTCGACGGTTCGTTCGTGTACCTCCTCACGGGCCGGCTCGTGGGCGACACCCTCCGGGGCACCTTCCACGCGGGACTCAAGGCGCAGACCGCATTCGATGCGGTGCGGGCGCAGGGTCCGTCTCCCCTCACGCCTCCCACGTTGGTGACCCGGGCCGATACCACGGCGCCATTCCACTTTGCCTTTCGCGACGTCAACGGGGTCCTGGTACAGAGTGACGACCCCCGGTTTCGCGGCAAGGTCGTGGTGGTGGACGCCTTCGGCACCTGGTGTCCCACCTGCCACGAGGCGGCGCCCTCCCTGGTGGAGCTGTACCGAACGCGCCAGACGCAGGGGCTCGAGATCGTGGGGCTCGCGTACGAGGTCTCGGGCGACAGCGCGGTGGACGGCGCGCTGGTGCGCCGATATCGCGACAAGTTCGGCATCCCCTTTACGCTGCTGCTGGCCGGCACCAACGACGTCGATGCCGCGGCTGCGACGCTGCCGCAGCTCGAGGGATTCACGGCCTTCCCGACCACGATCTTCATCGGACGGGACGGGCGGGTCCGAATGGTGCATGCGGGCTTCTACGGCCCGGCCACCGGCGCTCAGCATGGGGCACTGATCGCGGAGTTCACCCGGGAAGTGGACCGGCTGCTGGCCGAACCAGCGCCCACCGGCACCCCCTAGCGGTCCGCGGAACCATCACCTAGCTTGTCCAGCCGGTCGCACAGCCGGTCGCAATTCCGCTCTCATCCCGCCAAGCCAGGTCCGCCCATTACACCTCCACGTCCGGAGCCACAGATGGCAGGACTGCTGTCCAGGGAACGCACAGTTGCCGGTCCGGGCTTCAATCGCTGGCTCGTGCCGCCGGCCGCACTCGCCATGCACCTGTCGATCGGGATGGCGTATGGCCTGAGCGTCTTCTGGAAGCCACTGAGCCAGACAATCGGCATCACGCAGCCGGCGCCGGATGACTGGAAGGTCAGTACCGTCAGCCTCACCTTCTCCATCGCCATCTTCTTCCTGGGGTCGTCGGCCGCGGTGTTCGGGCGCTGGATGGAGCGCGTGGGGCCACGCAAGGCCGGCATCGCGGCGGCCTGCTGCTGGGGCGGCGGCTTCCTCGTCGCGGCGATCGGCGCGCGCACGCATCAGATCTGGTTCATCTGGCTCGGGATCGGTGTGATCGGCGGGTGCGGGCTCGGCCTCGGCTACATCTCGCCGGTGTCGACCCTCATCAAGTGGTTTCCCGACCGTCGCGGCCTCGCGACCGGCATGGCCATCATGGGATTCGGCGGCGGGGCGATGATCGGCGCGCCGCTGGGCGACCGGTTGATGCGCCACTTCGCGAGCCCGGCGTCAGTGGGCGTGTGGCAGACGTTCCTGGTGCTGGGGATCGTGTACTTCGTGGCGATGATGGCGGGCGCGTTCGGCTACCGCGTACCGCGCCCGGACTGGAAGCCGCACGGGTGGGAGCCCAAGGCGCAGGCGCGATCCATGGTGACGACGCGCAACGTGCACTTGGACCAGGCCTGGAAGCTGCCGCAATTCTGGGCCCTGTGGGGCGTGCTATGCCTCAACGTCAGCGCAGGCATCGGCGTGCTGGGCATGGCGTCGCCGCTCATCCAGGAGATGTTCGGCGGCAAGCTCATTGGCGTTCCGGCCACGCTGGCACAGTTGACCACCGAGCAGAAGCTCGAGGTGGCCAGCATCGCCGCCGGATTCACCGGACTGCTGAGCCTGGCGAACATCATCGGCCGACTGGGGTGGGCCTCCCTG
Source organism: uncultured Gemmatimonadales bacterium (assembly GCA_963773095.1). Taxonomy (GTDB): domain Bacteria; phylum Gemmatimonadota; class Gemmatimonadetes; order Gemmatimonadales; family GWC2-71-9; genus JAGGAG01. Next base: position 150,249 of record CAVYZY010000013.1, on the reverse strand, counting down.
TCGGACACGATCGGTCGCAAGCGTACCTACATGATCTTCTTCGCGCTCGGCGCCGTGATGTATGCCCTGGTGCCGACGGCGGGCCGCCTGGGCCTGCTCCCGGCTTTCGTGACCATCTTCGTGATCATCCTCACGATGTACGGCGGCGGGTTCGCCACGGTCCCGGCCTACCTCGCTGACATCTTCGGTACCCAATTCGTGGGAGCGATCCACGGGCGCCTGCTGACGGCGTGGTCGGTCGCGGGGCTCCTTGGACCCGGTCTGGTGAACTACATCCGCGAGTTCCAGTTGAACCGCGGCGTGGCCCCGGCCGACGCCTACAACGTGACGATGTACGTGCTCGCCGGATTGCTGGTTGTCGGATTCCTTTGCAACCTCGCCGTCCGGCCAGTTAACCAGAGGTATTACCTCGCAGACCAGGAGCCTGGCGCCGGCCCGGCTTCCGCCGGCGGGAAGTCGCCAGGGAGTGCAGAATGACCGAGCCGCGGCAGGAAGACGAAGCGCGTGCAACGGGTGGCACGAGCTGGGTTGCGGTGGCCCTCGCCTGGGTCGCCGTAGGGGTTCCGATGCTCTGGGGTGTCTGGATGACGCTCAAGAAAGCGGCCCTGCTTTTCCGCTAACTCTTGGTGCCGCCAGAGCTTGTCACGGCGGCCCGGGAACCCCGGGGGCTTGACGCCACAGCGCTCTGTGCCATTTTGAAAGGCGGTAGGTCACGTCAGAACAACAAACACAGCTCGTCTTCATCAGCCGATCAGTCGGCGCTGGCGTCCGATTCCTGACGCGAAGCGCATGGTGTGGCAGCACTCCAAGTCATTGTAAATGAGCAGTTTGCAGTGATGGTGTCCACCACCTTTCGTGCGATTACCTGCATCGGGGGCGCATTGATGGGCTTCAGCCGCCACAGACTCTCCAACCCGAATCCCTGTCGTCCGCCAGTGCCGGACAGCGGGCGGAATTGGGTCAAGGAGTACTCCGGGCGGACCTGGTACCGCCAATGCCCGTCGCCCTCCCGCAAGCTGTCATCTTCACATCCCAGCACCCCACGTCCCCACTTGCCGGTCGCGAGCACCCGATTCTCTCGGGGGTTCGGGCGCGGCGTCCCCTCATCAGGAGGTTGTCGCCAGGTGTGACGTCAAGCAAGTGAACAGCAGGGCTCAGCGTCCACGGCGCCGATATTGCCAAAAGCGCGGACTGAGGACGCGGGTGAGAAGAACGGACAAGAACGGACAAGAGCAGTCTGAACGGAAAAATCCGCACGATCACTCAACAGTGAGGGAAGGAGTCTATGAAGCGTCTCGGATTGGTTCTGGCGGGTCTCGCGCTCGCGGGCGCGGTGAACACCGCCGACGCCCAGCTCTCCATGCAGATGAGCAATGGGTGGAACTTCACGTTCGCCGGCAACGTGAACGCGTTCTTGATCTTCTCGTCGCAGGGCAGCGACGGCGAAATTACTGGCGGCCCGGTTGGTACGACTGGGGTTGGCGGGACTGGGATCTTCATCGGCACGGGCCTGCTCCCGGCCTTTGCCACCTTCGAAGCGAAGGGCAAGGAAGGCAACACCGATCTCGGCGTGCACTTCGGCTTCGCGCCGGAAGTCCAGTGCGGCAGTGCTGCCGGCGGCGGCGTCCATGACTGCTTCGGCGCCCAGATCGACATGCGTCAGGTCTACCTGACCGTCGGCGGATCGTGGGGCCAGATCCTGATGGGTAAGGAACTGGCACTCTTCAGCCGCCAGAACATCCTGCAGGACCAGACGCTGTTCGGTATCGGCGCCACCAGCATCCAGCCGGGTGGTACGACGCTCGGCCGTATTGGTTATGGCTATCTCTATGCGAACTTCGTCGGTCAGGTGACCTACTCGACGCAGGCAGGCAAGCCGTTCCAGCTTGCTGTCGGCCTGTTCGATCCGTCGGCGATCAACCTCGTGGAGCTGGGCACCTACGCGCACGCCTACTCGGAGACGGTACTCCCGCGCCTCGAGACCGAGGTCACGTACAAGACCGGCAGCTTCCTCATCTGGGGCAACGGCACGCTCCAGTATGCCAGCGATCCCTCCGACGATCCCCTTACCGACCTCGGGTCGGCGACGGCCTGGGGGCTTGGAGGCGGCGTCAAGTTGGGCGAGAAGAACTTCTCGCTCGTCGGTACCGGCTACTATGGCTCAGGCATCGGTACCACGCTGCAGTTCTCCGGCGCGGGCCCCGGCGCCCAGGGCTATGGCGTCGCTGAGGATGGCACCGGTGACCTTCGCACCTCATATGGGTACTACTTCCAGGGCAGCGTGACCCCCGGCAAGAGCACGATTGCCGCGAGCTACGGTGCCAGCACCCTTCAGGGAACTGATGCCGAGGGCGGCGGCAGCATCACGAACTCGATGATCGTGGTGGGTCTGTACCATCAGGCGACGAAGTCACTCAAGTGGGTGGTCGAGGGTGGCTATCAGTGGTCGAGCCTCGGGGATCTCCCCGTCGGTGTCTCGGTCAATGACAACACGCAGTTCAACATCGGCAGCGGCTTGATGCTGTTCTTCTAGGCCCGGTCTGCTGGAAACGCGACGGCCCTTCCCCTCGGGAAGGGCCGTTCGCTTTCCAGGCCTGCACCATCGCCGCACGTCCGCTTACCTTTCGCGCGACTCTTCACCCCGTCAGGCCCAATGACCATTCGACCTTTCGTTCTCCCCGTCGTCTTCGCACTGACTGCCGCCTGCGGCAGCAAGACTCTCTACCAGAGTTACAGCGCCGTGGCACCCGAGGCGGTTCCCGACAGCGCGTACGCCTGCGTCGTGAAGCAGTTCGAGGCGCTGGGCTTCAAGCGCACGGCCTACAACGTGGAGGACATGACCGTCTCGGGGCGGCGACCCGCCACGTCACGGCAATCCAATGCGCTTGCCATCGCATTCTATGACGAGTTGGACGCACGGCTGGCGGCCAGCCCGACGGGCGGGACGGAAATGGAGTTGAAGGCGAGTTCCTTCATGGTAACCCAGACGGCGCGGGGCCCCACGCCGGACGAGATGCCGGCATACCCGGAGGCGCAGGCGGCAGCTGACAGCGTAATCAAGGCCTGCGGCGGCACCAGGGGCTGAACCCCCTGGGCCGGGGCCGGATCAGGTGGCCGAGCCGGTGCAGGCACTCAGGACCGTCTCCCCCATCGCGATGCCGGAGGGCGTGGGCGGATCAAGCTGCGTGTGCGGGCCCGCGCGCGTCGCCAACCGGCGAACGAGGAACGGGGTCACGGTGGCGCTCACCTGCCCGCCCGCCGACGCTGTCTCCAGCCGCAACTCGTCGCCCTGCGAGAACTCATTCGGATCGCTGACGGGCGAATCCGCCGCGGATTCGAGCTTGCGTACCACCGCGGTTCCGGGCGTATCGACCGTATCGACGGTGTACACCTGGAAGCCATTCTTCTCGGCAGCGCTGATGAGGCACCGGAGCGCGTCGGCTGGCGACTTCTGCGGAACCACCCCGGTTACCTGCCCCTTGAACGACGTGCTGCAGCCCGCGAGGACGCCGAGCACCACTGAACCGACCATCCGCATACGCATTGCAAGCTCCTGTTGTGAGCGGGTCTACGCTCAAAATTACGCCTGCGCGCAGCCGTGGTGAACACCCCTTTGGGCCGCTATCTTAGAGCCCTCCGGAAGTGCTGGCTGAAAGGGGACTGGCGTGGGCCTGCCGTTGCCAATCATGGAGTCGAATCGTGGGCCAGGCGACCCGGCCGGATCCCCGCATGGGCCGATTGCGACGGTCCGCAAGCCCTCGTGGCTCAAGGTCAGGGCGCCGGGTGGGCCGACGTACGGGCAGGTGAAGGCCATGATGCGGGAACTGGGCCTGCACACCGTGTGCGAAGAGGCACGCTGCCCGAACATCGGTGAGTGCTGGGAGCACAAGGCCGCCACGTTCATGATCCTGGGCGACGTCTGCACCAGGAACTGCACCTACTGTGCGGTCGCCCATGGCACCCCACAGGCATACGACCCGGTCGAGCCGGTACGGCTGGCCGAAGCGGTGGCCCGCATGGGGCTTGAACACGTGGTCATCACCTCGGTCGACCGCGACGACCTGCCGAACGGAGGCGCGGAGGCGTTCGCGGCCTGCATCACCGAGATCAAGTCCCGCCTTCCCGATACGTCGGTGGAAGTGCTGATCCCCGATTTTCAGGGCTCGGACGAGGCGCTGGCGATCGTCATGGCCGCGCGGCCCGACATCCTGAACCACAACCTCGAGACCGCCGAGCGCCTGTACCGCCTGGCACGGCCGGGTGGAAGGTACGACCGGGCGCTCCGGCTCCTCGCAAACGCGCGGCGCATGTCACCCGACGCCCTCACCAAGTCGGGGATCATCCTCGGCATGGGCGAGGAGTGGGACGAGGTGATCGAGTGCCTGCGCGACCTGCGCCGGAGCGACGTCAACATCCTCACGCTCGGCCAGTACCTGCGCCCCTCGGATGGGCACCTGCCGATCGTGCGGTACTACTCGCCCGACGAGTTCGCGGAGCTGCGGGAGATCGGCCTTCGCCTCGGGTTCGCGCACGTACAGGCGAGTCCCCTGACGCGGTCGTCGTACCACGCATGGGAGCAGATCGACAAGGCCGTGGAACGGCGAGCGGAGATGACGGCATGACGGCGAAGGCCGACAGGAAGCGGGGCTCGCCTGCAGCATCCGGGGCCGGTGCACCCCACCCCACCTCCGACATCAACGCCGACACGCAGCGTTCCTGGCTGCGCCAGATGCTGCTCATCCGGCGCTTCGAGGAAAAGGCGGGCGAGGCGTACAGCCTGGGCAAGATCGGCGGATTCTGTCACCTGTACATCGGGCAGGAGGCCGTTGCGGTCGGCACGCTGGCCGCGATGCGAAGTGACGACTACATCACGGCGTCCTACCGCGAGCACGGCCATGCGCTGGCCCGCGGCATGAGCGCCCGCGCGGCGATGGCCGAGCTCTTCGGGAAAGCGGCCGGGTGTTCGCACGGCAAGGGCGGGTCGATGCACCTCATCGACGCCTCGCTCGGCTTCCTCGGTGGCCATGGCATCGTTGGCGGACACATCCCGCTCACCACCGGCATGGCGTTCGCCATCAAGTACCGTGAGGAGGACCGGGTCGCCGTGTGCTACTTCGGCGAAGCCGCGGTGAACAACGGCGCGTTCCACGAGGCGCTCAACATGGCAGCGCTCTGGAAGCTGCCGGCGATCTACATCTGCGAGAACAACCGCTACGGCATGGGGACCGCGCTGGAGCGCGCGAGCGCCATCTACGACATCTCGGAGCGGGCCCTGTCGTACGACATGGACCGCGAGGTCGTGGACGGACAGGACGTGCTGGTGGTGTACCAGGCGATGCAGCGCGCGGTGAAGCGCGCGCGGGAGAACAAGCACCCCACCCTGCTGGAAATCCGCACCTACCGGTTCATGGGCCACTCGATGTCCGACCCGATCCACGGGCACTATCGCACCCGGGAAGAGGTGGAGGAGCATCGCAAGCGTGACCCGATCCTGGTGTGGTCGGAGAAGCTGAAGGCCGACGGGATCATCGACGAGCGCGGTATCAAGTCGCTGGACGCCAATGTCATCTCCGAGGTCGAGGATGCCTACCGGTTTGCCGATGCCGCGCCCGATCCGGAGCCGGGTGAACTGTGGACCGACGTCTATGCGCAGTCGTGAGTCGGCAGTCATGAGTCGGCAGGGAGTCGTGAGTCGTGGGTCGTGGGTCGTCGGGGCCGGGGGAGTCGCACCATGGCAGTGATCACATACCGCGATGCGCTGAACCAGGCGATCCGCGAGGAAATGCGGCTGGACCCGTCGGTGTTCCTGATGGGCGAGGAAGTGGGCGTCTATCAGGGGGCCTACAAGGTGAGCCGGGGCCTGCTGGACGAGTTCGGGCCGATGCGCGTGGTGGATACGCCGATCACGGAACTGGGCTTCGCCGGTGTCGGGGTGGGCGCGGCCATGGTGGGCCTGCGGCCGATCGTTGAGTTCATGACCTGGAACTTCGCGCTCCTGGCCATCGACCAGGTGGTGAACACCGCCGCCAAGATGCGCTACATGTCAGGCGGCCAGATCAGCGTGCCGGCAGTGTTCCGCGGGCCTGGCGGGTCGGCTCTGCAGCTCGCAGCGCAGCATTCGCAGGCGTTCGAGTCGTGGTACGCCCACATCCCGGGGCTCAAGGTGGTGATGCCGGCCACGCCGGCCGATGCGAAGGGGCTGCTCAAGAGCGCCATTCGGGACGAGGACCCCGTGGTATTCATCGAGGGCGAGATGCTGTACAACACCAAGGGCGAGGTGCCCGAGGGTGAGTACCTCACGCCGATCGGCAAGGCCGACGTGAAGCGCACCGGCAGCGACGTGACCCTGATCTGCCACTCGAAGACCGTGAGCGTGGCGCTCAAGGCCGCCGAGCAGCTCGCGGCAGAGGGCATCGACGCCGAGGTGGTGGACCTGCGCACGATCCGGCCGCTCGACCACGAGACGGTGCTGGCCTCGGTGAGCAGGACGCACCGTGCGGTCGTGGTGGAGGAAGGCTGGTCCTTCGCCGGCGTGGGCGCCCAGGTGGTCGACGTGATCCAGCGGGAGGTCTTCGACGAGCTTGACGCACCGGTGCTGAGGGTCACCGGTGCGGACGTACCGATGCCCTACAACAAGCACCTCGAGAAGGCCTCGAAGGCCGACCCGCCGAAGGTCATCGCGGCGGTGAAGCGCGTGATGTACCTGGAGTCGTAAATGGCAACCACGGTCGTGATGGAGGCGCTCTCTCCCACCATGGAGGAGGGACGTCTCGTCGAGTGGAAGAAGCAGCCCGGCGATGCCGTTGCCGTCGGCGACATCCTCGCCGAGGTGGAGACGGACAAGGCGGTCATGGAGCTGGTGGCGCGCGCGGCAGGCACGCTGCTGCAGCACGTCGTGGCGGCGGGCACCACGGTGCCGGTGGGCCAGGCGCTGGCGTACATCGGCGCGGCCGGCGAGGTGGTGGACGGCGGGCAGGCCGCGCAGGCGGTGCCCGCCGCGCAGACCGCGCAGGGCGCGGCGAATGGTCGCGAGAAAGCTCCCTCCGCGCCGGTCGCGGTTGCAGCGGCTCCATCCACTGGCGCCCGGCTCAAGGCGTCGCCGCTCGCGCGGAAGATCGCCGCTGATCGCGGACTCGACCTGCTCGCGGTGACCGGCACGGGGCCGGAGGGCCGCATCGTACTCCGCGACGTCGAAACGGCGGGCGGCAAGCAGCAGGCGGCCGGCGGCATGGCGTCCGCATCGAGTGGTGCCCCTTCGGCCGCCCCCACGCCCTCACGCCCCCAGGTTGTTTCACCGGTGGCGGCGGGCGCGGCATTCACCGACGTCCCGCTGACGCAGATACGCAAGACGATCTCGAAGCGGCTGGCGCAGTCGATCGGGCCGATCCCGACCTTCTACCTCACCGCCGAAGCCGACATGACGCGCGCCGCCGAGGCGCGCGAGGGGCTCAACGCGCTGGGCGAGGGCAAGGTGTCGTTCAACGACATCGTCATCAAGGCGACGGCGCTGGCGCTGCGGCAACATCCGGCCTGCAATGCGTGGTGGCAGGAGGACCGCATCCGCTACTGGGCCGACGTCCACGTGGCGATGGCGGTGGCCGTGGAAGACGGGCTCATCACGCCCATCATCCGCCATGCCGATCGCAAGACACTACGGGAAATCGGCGCGGAAGCAAAGGACCTGGCGCTGCGCGCGCGGGAGCGGAAGCTCAAGCCGGAGGAATACACCGGCGGCACCTTCTCGGTATCCAATCTCGGCATGTTCGACATCGATGAGTTCACCGCGATCATCAACCCGCCGGAGGCGGGGATCCTCGCCGTGGGACGCATCGCCGATCAGGCCGTGGCGCACGAGGGCCAGCTGGCGATCAGGAAGCAACTGCGGCTCACCATGTCGTGCGATCACCGGGTCATCGACGGCGCCACCGGCGCGCAGTTCCTGCGCACGCTGGTGCGCATGCTGGAGAATCCGCTGGGGATGGTGTGGTAGGAGAGCCGACAGTCGTCAGCCGGCAGTCGACAGTCAGTCGGCATGACCACTCACGACTGACGACTCGACTGACGACTGACGACTCAAGACTGAGGACCCTGTGGCTCAATTCGACTTGATCATCCTTGGCGGCGGCCCGGCGGGCTACGTCGCCGCGATTCGCGCCGCGCAACTGGGGCTCACCACCGCCGTGGTGGAGCAGGAGAAGCTGGGCGGCGTGTGCGTCAACATCGGCTGCATTCCGACCAAGGCCCTGCTGCACAGCGCCTGGGTCGCCAGCATCGTGGCGCATGACGCCAAGGACCTCGGCATCGAGACAGGGCCCGTCAAGACGGACTACGGGGTCGCGATGAAGCGATCGCGAAGGGTCGCGGAGCAGAACTCCAAGGGCGTCGAGTTCCTGATGAAGAAGCACAAGGTCACGGTCATCAAGGGCCACGGGGTGCTGCAGCCGGGCCGCAAGGTGAAGGTGGGCAGCGACGTGCACACCGCCGCCAAGGCCGTCGTCATCGCTACCGGTTCCCGGGTGAAGGGCATCCCGCAGATCGGCCTCGAGATCAACAAGACGACCGTGATCAGTTCCGACGAGGCGCTCTTCCTGGAGCAGGCCCCGAAGACGATGGCCGTGATCGGCGCCGGTGCGGTGGGCAGCGAGTTCGCCGACATCTTCACCGCGTTCGGCACGAAAGTGACGCTGATCGAGGCCCTGCCGCGCATCCTTCCGATCGAGGACGCCGAGAGTTCCGACGTACTCGCCAGGAGCTTCCGGAAGCGCGGCATCGCCGTGCACGCCGGCGCCAATGTGACGAAGGCGGACGTGCGCAAGGATGGCGTGACGCTCACCGTCGAGGTTGGCGGCAAGATCGAGACGATCGACGTGGAGAAGGTGCTGATGGCCGCGGGGCGCGCGATAAACACCGAGGACCTGGGCCTCAAGGAGTGCGGCATCCAGCTCACCGACCGCGGCTTCATCAAGGTTGACCCGCGCACGCTGCAGACGACGGCCCCGGGCTACTACGCCATCGGCGACGTGGCCGGGCCGCCGATGCTGGCGCACAAGGGCAGCCGCGAGGGCGTCAACGTCGCGGAGACGATCGCGGGCCAGCATCCGCACCCGATCCGCTACGACAACGTCCCGAGCGTCACGTACTGCCATCCCGAGGTGGCGAGCATCGGGCTCACCGAGGAGCAGTGCAAGGAGAAGAAGCTCGACTATCAGGTTGGCCGCTTCCCGATGAGCGCCAATGGCCGGGCGCGTGCCTCGAACGAGACGGAGGGCTTCGTCAAGATCATCCGGGACAAGAAGTACGGCGAAATCCTGGGCGCGCACATCGTGGCGAGCCACGCCTCCGAGATAATCCATGAGTTGGTGGTGGCCCGCGAGAACGAATACACCGTCGAGGAGGTCGATCTCGCCATCCACGCGCATCCGACGCTCTCGGAGGCAATCGCCGAGGCGGCCCTCGATTCGATGGGACGGGTACTGCATACGTGACGCTGACCAATGTCGGCGGTGAACCCGTCGACCCCGCCCGGGACCGGCCGGGACTCGTCGTCCGGACCCTCCTTGGCGCCACGCTCGCGGGAACATCGAGCGTGGCGCTGGTGCTCTGGGGTGTGCGCACGCTGGTCGCCAACCAGGCACCAGCCGGGCAGCCGGCGGCAAGCGGACCGGCATTTCCACTCCTGGTGGGTGGCGTTCTGGTGTCGGCGCTGGCGGGGGCCGGGCTCGCATGGTGGCGGCTGTCGCCGCTCACTGCCATCTGGCGCCGGGGCGTCTTCTCCATGATCAGCGCCCTCGGCACGATCGTGGGTGCCCTGGCGGCAACGCCGGTCCACTATTACTACGGCGAGAAGGGCCTGCTCGCGATGGCGGCCGGCACCGCGCTCGTGGCGGCCACCGTGCTGCGGTCGACGACCACGCCATCATCCCCTGCTTGAAGATGCTTCCGCTTCGCGTGATCGACCTCGGCCGGCGCGGCTACGCCGAGACACTGGAACTGCAGCGACAGCTGTGCCTGGAACGCGGCTCGCCCGGTCATGGCCTGGACGACGTGCTGCTGCTGGTGGAGCACGAGCAGGTCATCACGCTCGGGCGCACGACGCAGCCCTCGAGCCTTCCCATCTCCACCGGCGAGATCGCCCGCCGGGGCGTGGGCGTTCACGAGGTGGAGCGGGGCGGCGACGTGACATGGCACGGGCCGGGACAGCTGGTGGGGTATCCCATCGTGGACCTGCGCCGGCTGCGCGAGGACCTGCATTGGTATCTACGTTCGCTGGAGGACGCGCTGATCGACGCACTCGAGTCGCTCGGTATTCCCGCCGACCGCAACCCGGGCTACACCGGCGTGTGGACGGCCGGCCGCAAGATCGCGAGCATGGGCGTGCACGTGAAGCGCTGGGTGACGCTGCACGGGTTCGCGCTCAACGTGGTCAACGACCTGGACGGGTTCGACCTCATCGTGCCATGCGGCATCCAGCAAGTGGTCATGACGAGCGTCGCGGCCGAGCTGGGAGAACGCGAGGCACCGGAGAAGCTCTTCGCGCGCACGCGCGAAGCGGTGGTGGCGTCGCTGGGCCGGGCGCTTGATCGCGAACCGCAGGGGAACCAGTCGGCTTCCGCCGGCGTTTCACTGTCATGACTGGATCCACGCCCCGGATCGACGCGCGCACGCCGGCTGGCACACGGCTCCCCCCCGGCCAGATCGTGACCCAGAAGTGGCCGGTGCTGCACTACAGCCACGTCCCGACGATCGACAAGGCGAGCTGGCGCTTCGAGGTGAGCGGCGCGGTGGAGAACCCGTTCGTGTTGACCTGGTCCGAGTTCGTGCAGCTCGGACGGCAGGAGACGCTATGCGACATGCACTGCGTGACCCAGTGGAGCCGCTACGACAATCTCTTCGAGGGCCTTCCGGTCAGGACCATCCTTGGTCTCGCCCACCCCGCACCGCACGCTACTCACGTGCTTGTCCGCGCCGAGCCGGGCTACACCACGAACATTCCGCTCGAGGATCTCGACCGCGAGGCGAACCTGCTGGCGACGCGGCACGACGGCGAGGACCTGACGCCGGAGCACGGTGGCCCGGTGCGACTGCTGGTGCCGCACCTGTACCTCTGGAAGAGCGCCAAGTGGGTGACCGGCTTCGAGTTCCTCGATGGCGACGAGCCCGGCTTCTGGGAGGACAACGGGTATCACATGCACGGGGATCCGTGGCGCGAGGAGCGGTTCGGGCGCCCGGATCACGCACGGATGCGGCGCGGGCCACGACGCTAGCCCATCACTGGTCGGGCCGCTACGTCAAGAGGGGGCGCCAATTCTGGCGCCCCCGTTTGCCTTCCGGGCGCACCTGCTATTTTTCTCCGCCTGATGAATACCTCGTCCGATCGTCCCTCGCCGGAGCAGGTGGCGGAGCAGCAGGTCGCCGCGATCCTTCGGGCGGCGCAGAGCTGGTCCCGCGAAGCTCCCAAGGCCCTGGAACCCGCGATCCGCGCGGTGTGTGTGCGGCTGGCTGAGATGGTGGCCGACCAGCGCCACTACCTGGCGCCCCTGCCGGAACCGCAGGAGTCGGAACGGAAGGCGGTGCTCAACCTGATCGCTGCCCGGCTCCGCTCGGCGCCGGTCACGACGGGGATCGAGGCCAACCTCAAGGGGCTCGAGGAGCTTGAGCTGCGCGCGACCGGCTCGTGGGCGATCGTGGCCACGGCGCAGGCTGACTGGGTGACGACCGCGATCCAGTACCTGGAAGGGTGCGCGCGGGAACTTCCGGCGGGCGAGCGGCCCGATCCCTACTGGGCCGACGACGTGGTGGCGGGCGTCATCGCCTCGGTGCGCGCGCTCATCGGCGTGGATGAATTGCATGCGCGCACCGAGTCACAGTTCCTCGGACAGCCCCGGAAGGAGCCGTCGCCGGACGCCTAGCTCGCGGCGTCCGCTTCCTCCAGCTCCTCACTCTCTTCCGCCGCCGCCCCGCCCTTCTCCGCAAACAGCTCCAGGAACCGCCCGAAAATCTGAATTCCGCTCCAGAGCTGATCGAGATCGAGCTTCTCGTTCGGTGAATGCAGGCCGTCGTCGGGCAGGCCGATCCCGGTGAGGATGACCGGGGCTCCGGCCAACCCGAGTTCGGGCACGATCGGAATCGAGCCCCCGGCCCTGACATGCACCGCCCGCCGCCCCGTGACCTCCTCGAAGGCCTCGTCCAGCACCGCGAACGCCGGATGGCTGGTGTCGACCTCGACCGGGTCGCCCCCATGCAGCATGGTGACCTCCACGTCGGCCCACCTGGGCGCGAGCTTCTCCACCGCCTTCTGGAGCCATTTCGCCACCTTGTCGCGCTCGAGGCCGGGCACGAGCCGCAGGCTCACCTTCGCCACCGCGTGCGCTGGAATGACGGTCTTGGCGCCGTCACCGACGAACCCGCCGCGGATGCCATGGATCTCGAGGGTCGGGAGGGCCCAAGTCCGCTCCGGCACCGAGTAGTCCTTGAGCCCGGTCAGCGCCTTGCCCGTGACCTCGTGCTCGAGATACTCGCCCTTGTCGAACGGCAGCTTCTTCCACCCCTTGAGCTCGGCCTTCGACGGCGCCTTGACCGCCTTGTACAGCTTGGGGATCTGGATCTCGCCGTCGGCGTCCTTGAGCCCGGAGAGGATCCGCACCAGTGTCTCCAGCGCATTCGGCGCCACACCGCCATAGGTGCCCGAGTGCAGGTCGCGCTGCAGCGTGCGAACTGAAATCTCCGCGTAGCACAGGCCACGCAGCGCCGTGTAGACGGCGGGCCAGCCGGGCGCGTAGTACGACATGTCACAGACCAGCACTGCATCGGCGGCCGTGAGCTCGGGGCGCGCGTGCAGGAGGTCGGAGACGACGCTGCCGCCGCACTCCTCCTCTCCCTCGAAGATGAAATGCACGTTCAGCGGGGGGATGCCGTTCGCGTCACGGACCGCTTCGTACGCCTTGAGCAGGCAGTATACCTGTCCCTTGTCGTCGCAGGCCCCACGCGCGTAGAGCTTGCCGTCGCGGACCTCCGGCTCAAAGGCGGGCGACATCCATTCGTCCAGCGGCTCCGGCGGCTGCACGTCGTAGTGGCCGTAGATGAGGAGGGTGGGACGCCCGTCGACATGGGGGCTCTCGGCCCAAACCACCGGATGCCCGGCCCCCTCGATCAGCTCGACCTTGCTGCACCCGAGCCCGCGCAGGTGGTGGCTGAGCCATTCGGCGGCCCGCCGGCAGTCACCCGCGCGGTCGGGGTAGGTGCTGATGCTGGGGATGCGGAGAAACTCGGTGAGCTCGCGGAGCATGCGGTCTTGCTCACGCGCGACGAACGAGGAATCCATGGAATGGGCCGGGTAGAAGGTGGTGGAAGGTGGCCAGGGCTGAGCGGAATATACAGTGTGCTAAATTGTGTCGATGACTCCCATCACACCATCGGATCGCCAGCGACTCCTCGATGTCCTCGCCGCCAGTGAAGCGCGGTTCCGGCACTCGATCCACGGCCTCACCGACGCCCAGTGGGAGCAGAAGCCGGCGCCGGGCAAGTGGAGCCCAGCCGAGCTCGCCGAGCACCTGGCGCTCAGCGAGGAAGTGGTGCCCAAGCTCGCCCGGAAGGCCCTGATGGAGCCGGAATCACCGCGCAACGAGTCGCTGGTTCGCGAGCAGGATACCGAGATCGTCGCGAGCATGCAGGATGACGCGTGGCACGGCAAGGCCGCCGAGTCGGTGCAGCCCAAGCGCAGCTTCCCGAGCGGTGCCACGGCCGGCGCGGTCTTCCTTGAGCGGCGGACGCGTACGCTGGACTATGTGCGTGGCACCGAGGACCCGCTCCGCCTGCACACCTTTCCGCATCCGGCGTACGGGCCGATCGACGGCTATCAGTGGCTGCTGATGCTGGCGCATCACTCCGACCGACACGTGAGGCAGATCGAGCGTGCGCTAGGGTCGCCGGCCGCCGCCGTGGAATCCACCTGATGCCCCGCGACAGCAACTCCGATAGCCGCGAGGACGCCGCCTCGACCTCGAAAGCCGGCGGACGGAACAAGGCCTCCGGTTCCGCCAATCACCTCGTAGGCACCACGCTGGAACAGCGCATCCGGGTGGGGCCCGCTCGCCTGTTCGTCCGCGATGAAGGCCAGGGGGAGGCGTTCCTGCTCGGGCACGGGATGTGGTGCGCCGGCCATATGTTCGACCCGATCGTGGCAGAGCTCTCGACCACGCACCGGGTCATCACCCCTGACCTCCGGGCCCATGGCAAGAGCGGAGTGCCGCGTGCCTCCTGGTCGGTGGTCGATATCGCCGAGGACTACCTCCGGATCCTCGATGCGCTCCGCATCGACCGCGTGATCCTCGGCGGGTACAGCATGGGGGGCATGGCCGGCGTGCACTTCGCGCTCAAGTACCCGGACCGACTCTCCGCGCTCATCCTGATGTCCACCAGCGGGAGCGCTGAGCCTTGGATCCGACGCCGCGAACTCGAGGCGCTGGCCGCTGCCGTCGGCGTAGCCGGCGCGCCCCGCTGGCTCGCCTTTCAGGCGGCCTACGGGGTATTCACCCCGGACTTCCGGCGCACCGCTCATGAAGTCGTCGAGAAGTGGACCGACCAAGTGGAGGCGATGAGCCGCAAAGCGCTGGTCCAGGCCGTGCGCGCGGTCGGCAGCCGGCCCTCGCTCGAACACCGGCTGGGCTCGATCACCACGCCGACGCTGGTACTGGCCGGACACCGCGACTGGCACCTCTCCTCCCGCCACTCGGTCGTGTTGGCGGAGAAGATTCCTGGCGCCGAACTCGCCATCCTGCCCGGGGTCGGGCACGGCCTGCCGATCGAGCGCCCGGGAGAGACCGTCAAGCTCATCCGGATGTTCCTCAAGCAGGTCGGCGCCCGGAGCTCGAGCAAGCGGGCCTGAAGCCCGGCAGGATTCCTCTTCATGATTGCAGATGCGGTTGACTACGTCATCATCGGTTCGGGTTTCGGGGGCAGTGTCTCGGCGCTCCGGCTCGCGGAGAAGGGCTATCGCGTCCTCGTCCTGGAGCGCGGCCGCCGCTTCCGGGACGAGGACTTTGCCCAGTCGACCTGGAACCTGCGCCGCTACCTGTGGGCCCCGTCGCTTGGGTGCCGCGGGATCCTGCAGATCAGTCCATTTCGCGACGTCTTCGTCCTGCACGGCGCCGGCGTGGGCGGCGGCAGCCTGGGCTACGCCAACGTCCTGATGGAACCCGAGGAGGCCGCGTTCCAGACGGCGGCCTGGCGCACCCCGGTGGAGTGGGGCACCGTCCTCCGCCCCTACTATGCGACCGCGCGCCGGATG
This sequence comes from uncultured Gemmatimonadales bacterium, assembly GCA_963773095.1. Classification (GTDB taxonomy): domain Bacteria; phylum Gemmatimonadota; class Gemmatimonadetes; order Gemmatimonadales; family GWC2-71-9; genus JAGGAG01. The sequence goes on along the minus strand of CAVYZY010000013.1, from coordinate 134,963 downwards.
CTGGGGGTGGCGTTGAATCCCCGGCTGGGGCCGGCGGATTTCGTCCTCCAGGGAATCGCGGCCGAGCTGGGCCAGGCCGGGAGTTTCCGGCCTGTCCCCGTGGGAACCTTCTTCGGCGCTCCAGGAGAGGAAGGCCGCCAGGTACCCGATCCCTACTTTGGCGGTGAGGGGCCGCCGCGGAGCGGCTGCACCCACTGTGGGGCTTGCATGGTCGGCTGCCGCCACAATGCCAAGAACACGCTGGTCAAGAACTATCTCTGGTTCGCCGAGCTGGGCGGTACGGAGATCCGCGCAGACTCGGAGGTGCGTGACATCCAGCCGCTCGCGGGCGGCCAGCCTGACGGGGCACGCTACGAGGTACTGGTCCGTCGAGCCGGGGGATTGCGTCCTGACAGCACCGGCCGCGTCCGCGCCCGGAACGTGATCGTCTCAGCCGGGACGCTAGGCACGCTCCGCCTGCTCTTCCGGTGCCGCGACGTCACCCGCTCCCTGCCCGCGCTCTCGCCACGCCTCGGCGAGATGGTACGCACCAACAGCGAGGCGCTCCTCGGCAGCGTGAGCCGCACCGCCGACACCGACTACTCCACCGGGATCGCCATCACCTCCATCTTCCAGGCCGACGCGGTCACCACCATCGAGCCGGTCCGGTATCCCGCCGGGTCTTCCGCGATGCGCTTCCTCGGCGGCCCGATGATCGACTCCGGGGGCCTGCTCAGCCGCCTGCTCCGCTCAGTGGCCGACGTCCTCTCCCGGCCCGGGGACTTCTTGCGTACCCACGTGCTGCCGGGGTGGGCCCAGCGCACGACGATCATCCTCGTCATGCAGACAGAGGACAACCGCATTCGGCTCCGCCTCGGCCGCAGTCTCATGACATTGTTCCGGCGTGGACTGGTCTCCGAGCCCGACGAGGAGCAGACGATTCCCGGCGGGATCGAGGTTGGCCACCAGGTGGCCCGCGCCTTCGCCAGCCGCACAGGCGGCATCCCGATGGGCTCCATCAACGAGGGATTGTTTGACATCCCGATGACGGCCCACATCCTCGGGGGCTGCGGGTTCGGGCGGGATGCGAACGAGGGCGTGATCGACCTCGATTGCCAGGTCCACGGATATCCGGGGCTCCATGTCGTCGACGGCTCCATCATGCCCGGCAACCCCGGGGTCAATCCCAGCCTCACGATTACCGCGCTCGCCGAGTACGCCATGAGCCTGGTGCCGCCGAAGAGCTGAACGCTGCCGGTCCCGCCTCGCGCCTCAGCCCATGCTTCTCTTAGACAACCCTTCACGGCACCTTCAGCCATCAACCCGTATGTTAGCCCTCACGAGTCTCTCCGCCCGGGCCGTTGACCTCGGGTAGCGCACAGCCCGGCGCGGAGGCGTGAATCGCCGGTGTCCCGTCAGGGGCCGGTCCGCTGCCCGAGGTGCGCATACCATGACCGCCGTCTCATCTCCCCCGGTCCGCCAGACGTCCGCCCCCGTGACGCCGCTCGACAAGATCGAGCGGGATACCATCACACGGATCTTCTACGGGGGGGTGGACCGCTTCGGCGGGATGGAAGCCCTTCGCTTCAAGCGTGAAGGGACGTGGCGCTCCATGACGTATCGCGAGGTGGAACAGCGAGTCGCCCGGGTCGCCGCGGCGCTCGACGCATGGGGCCTCGCCCCGGGGGATCGGGTTGCCATCCTCTCGGAGAACCGGCCCGAATGGGCCGTGGTCGACTACGCCACGCTGGCGCTTGGCGCCGTGGTGGTGACGGTCTACCCGACGCTGCCCCCCGATCAGGTCGCCGTACTGCTCCGGGATTCCGGCGCACGGTTCATCTTCGTCTCGACCGCTGCGCAGGCCGACAAAGTCGCCGCGATCCGGGACCAACTGCCCGCGCTCGCGCGCGTGATTGCGTTCGACCCGCCGGAAGCGAGCGCCGAATCGAACGTGCTGGCGCCCGTCGCCAACGACGAACCCGACCTGGCCTGGCTCCGCGAACTCCGGCGGCGGGCCCAGGCCGTGACGCCCGACTCGCTCGCCACGATCATCTATACCTCCGGCACCACCGGGGTCCCCAAGGGCGCGATGCTGACGCACATGAACCTCGCGGCCATCGTGGTGGCGTCCCGCCAGCACGGGGCGCTTCCGGCGGAACCGGGACAGGTAGCACTCTCATTCCTGCCGCTCTCGCACATCTTCGAGCGGGCTTGTGACTACTACCTCTGGGACAGCGGAGTGGTCATCGCCTACGCGGAATCGATCCAGGCGGTGCCGGCCAACCTGCTGGAAATCAGGCCGGACGTGATGGTTTCGGTGCCACGACTGTTCGACAAGGTCTACGCCAAGGTCATGGGAACACCGGGCTTCAAGGGCCGTCTCCTCAGGTGGGCCGCCCGGGTGGGAGCGGCGGTGGTGGATGCCCGCGCCGCGCGCCAGCAGCCGTCGCCCTGGCTCCGGGTGCAATACCGGCTCGCCGACCTGCTGGTCTTCCACAAGATCCGGCACCTGATGGGCGGGCAGCTCCGGACGATGATTTCGGGTGGGGCACCCCTCTCGGCCACGGTGGCCAGATTTTTCCACGCGGCTGGCCTGCCGATCTACGAGGGCTATGGCCTGACTGAGACGTCCCCGGTGCTGGCCGCCAACCGGGCCGCCAACTTCCGGCTGGGAACGGTGGGACTGCCCTACCCGGGTGTCGAGCTCCGGATTGCGGACAACGGCGAGATCCTGGCGAAGGGCCCCAACGTGATGAAGGGGTACTGGAACAATCGCGAGGCCACCAACCAGGCGATTGACGCAGAGGGGTGGTTCCATACCGGGGACGTGGGCGAGTTCGACGCGGACGGATTCCTGCGGATCACCGACCGGATCAAGGACCTCATCGTGACGGCAGGCGGAAAGAAGGTGGCTCCGCAGCCGATCGAGGGGCGCACGACACTGTCGCCGTTCATCGCCCACGCCATCATGATCGGAGACCAGCGGCCCTTCACCACGATGCTGGTGCTCCCCGACTTCGAGCGCCTCATCCTCTGGGCGTCAGAGCGCGGCCTCGCGGTGGCCGACCGAGGCGACCTCTGCCGCCAGCCGTCGGTAATCGAACTGCTCGAGCAGGAGACGCTCGGCCGGCTGCAGGACCTGGCTCAGTTCGAGCGACCCAAGCGCATCGCGGTGATCGCCGAAGAGCTGACGGTGGATTCCGGCCTCCTCACCCCGACGCTCAAGGTCAAGCGGCGGCTGGTCGAGAGCCGTTTCCGCAGCATCATCGAGTCACTATACGCCGGGAGTGGGGGAGGGGAGCGCTGAGGGGGTCGGATGTCCAGACCTTCATCCATTCCCCGAAGATTTCTTCATGGCCGGGACGGTATTCATAGTGAGCGCCATTCACTACGCCAAGCCCGGTACCGGCCATGACGATTTCTGCTTTGCTGCTGAGACAGCTCTATACCTCGGGTTCCCTCGAGAACGACGCTGAGGGCTTCCAGTTCAGCCTCAAGAACCGGTTCAGTGACGCGCTCCTGACGCGGATCTACCAGGTACGGGTTGACGACAACGAGGTTCCGCTCGAGCATCTCCTGCTCGATCTGGGTGACGGCCACACTATGGCCGCGACCGACGTCTCTCCGCAGGCTCCGGCCCCCTTCGCGCTCCAGCAAGTGGCCAGGGTAATGGCACGGGTAGGGCCGTTGCCCAACGGCAGTCACGAGATCCGTTGCGACGTGGAGACCGACTCCTTCGGCCGGCTGGAGATCGTCGCGAACGACGCCATCGCCACCGCACAACCACCGCGGCCAACGATTCCCTGGGATGCGGATGAGCGCACGAACTTCGGCACCGAGATGGTGGCCCGACGCCAGCAATTCGTGGAGGAGTACAGCGGCGTGAAGCTCCACCACGTCGCCGGGCACAGCTTCGACCCGGCCGTGGCCAAGGGCAACATCGAGAACTTCACCGGGGTGGCGCAGATCCCACTCGGTTTCGCCGGACCGCTCCGCATCAACGGCGAGCACGCCGACGGCGAGTTCCTGATTCCGCTGGCCACGACCGAGGGCACGCTGGTCGCCTCGTACAACCGGGGAATGAAGGTCCTCAACCTCTCGGGCGGAGTGACCTGCACCATTTCGGCCGACTGCATGCAGCGGGCACCAGTCTTCGTGTTCGCCTCGGCGCGTGAGGCGCGGGACTTCCGCAACTGGGTGCAGGAGCACCTGGCCGAGATTCGCCGGGAGGCTGAGGCCACGTCGCGCGTGGCGCGACTCCAGGACATCGACACCTATCTGGCCAACAAGTTCGCCTTCCTGCGCTTCAATTACACCACCGGCGACGCCGCGGGGCAGAACATGGTCGGGCGAGCGACCTTTGCCGCCTGCAGCTGGATCGTGGAGCACTATCCGGACGTCCGGCGGTTCTACCTCGAGTCGAACTTCGCCACCGACAAGAAGGCCTCCCACGTCAACGTGATGCGGACCCGCGGTAAGCGGGTCACCGCCGAGGCGGTCATCCCGCGCGCCATCCTGAAGGAGCACCTGCGGGTCGAGCCGGAGTCGCTGGTGTATCACTGGGGTGTGGCCAACGTCGGCGCATTCATGTCGGGCGCCAACAACAACGGACTCCACTCGCCCAATGCCATCACCGCGATGTTCATCGCGACCGGCCAGGACGTCGCGAACGTCGCCGAGGGTTCGGCGGCCGTGGTCTACACCGAGCTGACCCCGGACGGCGACCTGTACCTGTCGATCACGATCCCATCCCTCATCGTGGCGACCCACGGTGGCGGCACCGGGCTGGCGACCCAGCGGGAGTGCCTCGAAGTGCTGGGTTGCACCGGGAAGGGAAAGGTGAATCGGCTCGCGGAGATCGTGGCCGGAGTGGTGCTGGCCGGCGAACTGTCGCTCGCCAGCGCAATCTCGTCGCTGGAATGGGTATCCGCCCATGAGCGATACGGCCGCCACCGCTGAGCCTCGCGGAGCGAGGCGAGCACACGGGAGGACCATGGCACGTCAGGGACCGGAGCAGAAGGCCCGGCGTCGCCGGCGCGCGGCGCCGGAGGAGCCGGCGGAACCCGCCTTTGAGCTGATGGTGGTGACCAAACCACAGGGGCTAATCCGCCGGGCTCTGGCAGTGAACCGCCAGATGGCCGGGCTCTTCGCCGGGGGGATCATCGCCCATGCCCGCGCCCGAGTGGAATCCGGCCGCGGCGGCTTGGGTCTCTGGCTCGAGCGCGTCCTCGCAGCCCTTCTCCGGCCCTTCGTGCGGCGGGACCTCCGCGACGCCTCGTTCGCCGTCCAGTTGCGGCGGCGCCTCGAGCTGCTGGGGCCTACCTATATCAAGCTGGGCCAGATCCTGAGCCTCCGCGAGGACCTTCTGCCCCACGAGGTCACCGAGGAGCTCAAGCACCTGCTCAACCGCCTGCCGGCGGTCTCGTTCGAGGACTTCAGCGCTCTTGTCGAAGAGGATCTCGGCCGGCCGGTCGATGAGATGTTTGCCTGGGTGGATGACCTCCCGATCGGTTCCGCCTCGATTGCGCAAATCCACCGGGCCACCACGCGCGAAGGCGACGCCGTCGTCATCAAGCTGGTCAAGCCCGGGATCCGGGAGACCCTCAGGAGGGACGCCCGTCTCCTGGGCACGCTGGCAGGCGCACTGCAGATGGTGTTTCCCCGGTACCAGCCCAAGCGGATCATCCGGGAGTTCGTGGACTACACCCAGCGCGAGGTGGATCTCCGCCGGGAGGCCGACAACGCCGAGAACTTCGCGGCCAACTTCGTGGATGAACCCGACATCGTCTTCCCGGTGATCTATCGCGAATACAGCGGCGAGAGCGTACTCACGATGGAGTTCTTCGACGGCCTGCGCCCCGATAGCCCGGAGGCCAAGAAGCTTCCGCTCGAGGAGCGCCGCCGCCTGGTCGACCTCGGCGCCGCAGCCGTCATCCAGATGATCTACCAGGACGGCGTCTTCCACGCCGACCTGCATCCAGGGAACCTGCTGGTGCTCCCCGGCCCCAGGGCAGGGTTCATCGACTTGGGGATGGTAGGGCGGCTGGACCCCGATCTCCGCCGCACCCTGCTCTACTACTACTACTGCCTTGTCACCGGCGACAGCGATAACGCCGCCCGCTATCTCGCGGGCGCGGCCGATCCCGGCCGCGACGGCGATCCCCAGGGCTTTCGCCGCGAGGTGGCGGATCTCTCCGGCCGCTGGAGGCGCGCCGCCACGTTCGACACATTCTCCCTCGGCCAGCTGATACTGGAGTCGGTCACTCGCGGGGCTCAGTACCGGATGTACTTCCCGGTCGAGATGGTGCTGATGGTCAAGGCGCTGATCACCTTCGAAGGAGTGGGGCAGGCCCTCCTGCCCGGGTTCAACGTGGCAGAGGTGTCCGAGCGCCACATCCGCCGAATCTTCATCCGCCAGTTCAGTCCGCTGCGGCTGGTGCAGGAGGAACTGCGGGGCGCGCCGGATCTCCTCGATGCGCTGATCCGGGTGCCGCAACTCGTCACTGAAGGACTCCGGGTGCTCGAGAAGACGACCCGGCGCCGCGCCGAGAACCCGTTGAGCGGACTCCGGGGAACACTCCTCGCCGGGTGCTGCCTGGTGTCGGGCGCCATCATAATGGCATTCGGGGGTGCCTGGCCGATCTGGGGCTCGATGTTCGCCGTGGCATTCCTGCTCGCCGTGCGCCGGGGGCAGTGAACATGCCGAACAAGCTCGATGCCACTCCCGCACCGGCCCATGATCCGTTCGACCCGGAATTCTCCCGCCGGTGCGTCGGAAAGGTGCTGTCGCCGATCTCGGAGCATTACTTCCGCTCCGAACTGAGGGGCGCTGAGCGGATCCCTCCGGAAGGCCCGGTCATCCTCGCCGCGAACCACAGCGGCAACGCCTTCCCGCACGACGGGATGTACCTGGACACGGAACTCTGGCGGCGCGGTGGGTTCGCGCCCGCGATGAAGTTCCGGACGGTGTACGAAGCCGAGCTCTCGCTGGTATGGTGGATGCGCCCCTTCGGCCTGGACAACTTCTGGCGGCGGGGCGGCGGCGTGGACATGACCTTCGACAACTTCGAGCGCCTGATCCAGCGGGGCGAACGCATCCTCTATTTTCCCGAGGGGGTGCCGGGCATCGGAAAGGGGTTCAACAGGCGCTACCAGTTGCAGACGTTCAAGACCAGCTTCGTGCTCCTGGCGGCCCGCCACCGGGTTCCGGTGTATCCCGTCCACATCATCAACGGAGAATGGATCCACCCCTTCGGCTACACCTTTCCGGGCCTTGACCGGCTGATGCAAAGGGTCTTCCGGGTGCCGTTCCTTCCGCTCCCCATCGGGATCCTCGCCATCATCTTCCCGTGGATGTGGTACATGGCCTTCCCCGCTCGCCTCCTCTTCGTGATCGGAGAGCCCATCGACGTGCCTGGACTGGCACGGCAGGAGGGGATCACGGACCTCGACAGGCCGGAACGGAGCCAGCTCAGCCGGGTGGCTGCAAAGGTCCGCCGGCAGATGCAGGCCGAGTTGAGCGAACTTGTCGCGATCCACGGGCGGCAGCCCTGGCAACTCGCGACCCTCTGGCAAGAGCTCAAGAAGTGCCGCGGCCGCTGGGGGCAGATCCTCCCCTGGGGCTGGCCACTCGCCTTTATCCGGACAGAGCGGAACCAGCAGCGGCCGCCGGCCCGGAGCCGCCTGCACGCCATCCTGCGTGACTGGGACCTGGTCGGATTCTACCTGCCGTTCGGCTGGCCACTCCTCTCACTGGCCCGGGCGTTCCGTCGGCCGCCGTGTGGATACAGGGGCCTCACCCGGGAAGCGATCCGCGAAGTGCAGGGAAACTTCCTCTGGCATCTGCGCGACCGTCCCCTGCCGCCCCGTGAGCCTCGAGTGCCTACTCCGCCACCGGTGCCCGGCACGACCAGCACTGCCCCTGCTACGCCCGACGAGCTCATCACCTCACAACCCGCCCGGTAGCAAGTCGGGCCTCAAGACGGGAAGCGACGGAGCCCCGACCGGCGTTGTGCCGATCGAGGCTCCGCAGGGCGATGTTCCCAGCGACCCTGCCGGGCCGCTGGGCCGTGACGTACTACTTGGCCATCGCCCTCTTGGCGCGCCGGGCCGGCCGCGCCGCGGGCCGACGGGCGTGGTGAGTCTTCTCGACGCTCTTGGTGAGCTCTTCCACGCGCTTCGTCAGCAGCCCGATCTCCTTCCGGGTCGGAACCCCCAGACGATGCAGGGCCGTGGTGACACCGGCGTCGATCGGGGCCGTGATACGCCCGAAAGTGTGCTGGGCGCCTTCACGCACATTCCCCACCTTGCCTTGCACCTGGTTCAGCAGCTTCTGCACACGGGCCTTGTTCATCTTCTCCAGGCCCTTGCCAGCCTTCACCAGGTTCTCGAAAACCTTGCTTCCCTCTTCCTCGGCCAGCGCGAACGCGCCCAGGCCCGCGAGGTAGATCTGCTCGGCGGCCTCTTGGACCACCGGCATCCGCTTGACCGTCTTCATCGTCTTCGACATACAGCACCTCCTGCTGGTTGTGATTGCTGCGTTTCAAGCCGTTAGGCGCTTCCGCGTCCTGACCGGCGCCTCTTCCCCTGGTTCCTCGAGCGCACCCACGAGCCGCTCCAATTCTGTGAGGCTGCGGCGCAACTCGACGATCTCTCCCCGGGCCCGGCGAACCGGCGGAAGGCCCCGCACCAAGCGGTCCACCCCGGCCTGCAACTGACCCACCTGGTCGCTCACGGCCTGGCCGCCACGACGGATGATCTGGTGAAGGAAATCGCCGGAGAGGAAAGACACCCCCTGCTTCTCCCCTTCATAGATCACCTGCGCCAGCGTGGCGGCCGTGACATCCTCAGCCGTCTTGCTGTCTACGATTCGGAGCTGCTGCCCCTGGCGGATCCAGCCCGCGATTTCCATCAGGGACACGTACCGGCTCTCTTCCATGTCGTAGAGCTTCCGGCTTCCGCCGCCGTACCGCTTGATCAACCGGATCATGGCCCACCTGCCTCCCCACATTTGCCGCACTGCGTCAATGACTGTGTTGTCGCATTGCGGCATGAATGTATCTCCCGGGAGGTGAAGTCTCCCTGAACACCAGGTGAAACTCCTCTGTAAGTCGAAGGCCCGTCTAGCTGCGTGCCGCCGCCAGAGTTCCGAGGAGGAGCCGGCCGAGTGCATCCAGCGAGGCCAGGTCGGTGGGAGGCGTGGGGAGGAGGGGGAGACCAACGAGGGTTTCACGCGCGGTCAACAGTGACTGCAATTCGGCAAATCCGCGATGATCACGGCTGCCAAGCCAGGCCAGTAGTCTGAGGCCTTCTGCAAAGTCCCCGGCCACCGAGACCTGAGCGGGCAGCTCGGGATGCATCTGGTTGACGACGATCGGGCCGAGGTGGTGCCCTGCCTCGCGCAGTCGCCGGGCAAAGAAAAGCGCGTCGGGGATCCTTTCCCCGCCCGGGCCGGCCACCAGGAGGAACAGCGCGTCGGGCGCCTGCAGCAGCTTTCCGACTTCGCCGGCCCGGTCCCGGAATCCGTCATACAGCGGGCCGAAGGCCTGAAAGAATTCGGCCATCTCCCGCAGCAGGTCGAGACCCACCAGCCGATCCAGCCAGGACTCGATGCTCTTTCCCAGGATCTTGAGCGGCTTGACCGCCAGGCGGCCGCTGGCATCGAACCACTGGCGCTGGGCCACCCGAACCGGTCCGCTCTCGAGGAATTCGACCATCCGGGCGGGAGCGCCGAGAAAGTCGAGCGCCTGCCGGGTCGGGGGAGTGTCGAGGATGATTCGTTGGTAGCGGCCGGAGCGCGAGACCTCGAAGAGGCGCTCGACCGCCATGTATTCGAGTATCCCGGCGAGGTTGCCCGCCAGGTGCTGATAGAAGCGGTTCCCAAAGATGCGCTCCGCAGCGGCTTCCGATGGCGCGTACTGGCGCACCAACTGATTGAAGGTGCGGCGCGCATCGAGCAGGCTCACATCCAGACGCCCCGGAGTATCGACCTCGACCGGCACCTCGCGCTCCAGCGCCTCTTCACCCACTCCCAGCGCATCCTTCAGGCGGTGCGACGGGTCGAAGGTCATCACCAGTGTGTCGGTTCCCTCGGCGGCCGAGGTGAGACCCAGTGCCGCGGCCAGCGTGGTCTTCCCCACCCCGCCGGACCCAACCACGATCAGGAGCGGCTGGTCAAGCACGCCGAGGCTCATTGTGCCTCCACCGGCTCAAGCGCCCTGACCAACCGCTCTCCCAGTGCGGCCGCGAGCGCAGGTCCCCGCTCCAGTGCGAGCAGTGGAAGGTCCACCCGGGGGCCACGCCACGCCGAGGCGAGCCGCTCCAGTTCGCGCTCATTGACCTCCCGCCGCTGGCCCCAGAGGGCCAGCGCCGCCCTTCCTCCGATGGCGACCCGGCCCGCATGCTGCGGGAATGGCGGGTAGAGACCGTTGACCACCAGCAGCTCGGGGGGGCGGCCCAGACGCTCGCGGAGCCCGGCGATGAGTTCCAATGCCTCCTGCACCGGCATCTCCTCCGCCGTCGTCGCGATGACGACCGCGACCTGCTCGGGGTCCCGCACCAGGTCGGCAACCTCTCCAGCCAGCCTGCCCAGCGGTCCCTTGCCAAGCACATCCGACACGAGCAGGGGAGCCCAGAGGAGTGACATCCCGTGGCCGGTTGCGGGGGCGTCGAGCACGACCATATCGACCTTGGGCTTCGCCTCCCCACGGACGACCTGCATTGCATGGCCCAGGACGGCCATCTCCTTCATGCCGGGTGCTCCCTCGGCGAAGTGCCGGAACACCGACGTGCCTACGATCTTCCTTGCCAGCGCCGCGACGGCGACCTTCTGACGCACCAGGTCCTCGAGCACGCGCACAGGCTGGACGTTCTCGAGCCAGAGCCGGGCGTCCACCTTGATCACCGCGCCGCCCGAGGGCGGCACATCGAGCAGCTGGTGCAGGTTCTCGCGCGGATCCATCTCGACCAGCAGGACCCGGCGCCCCCGCGACGCCAGCACGCGCGCCAAGGCGGCGGCAAGCGTGGTCTTGCCCACGCCACCCTTGCCGGTGACGGCCACAAGACGGCAACTGGTCAGCCGGTCGAGAAGTCCTGGATGGGCCGGGAGTTTCGTTCTACGAGTCATCGCTCGATTGACTTCTCCAGCCGCTCGTAGGCGTCGTTCCCCTCCGCTCCCGCCTCCAGCTCGCGCAATGCCTTCACGCTTTCAGCGATGTTCGCGTCGTGCTGCTCGTACCAGTCCTCGAACAACTGCAGCTTCGTCCGGTAAATCAGCGCCCCGACGAGGCGCGCATTGTTCACCGCCCCGCCCGGGCGCCGGCTGACCTTCATCGTACGCAATTGGGCCGCCACCGGACCCTCGAGTTGTTCGCGGGCCCACAGGCCGATAGCCACGCGGCCGGAGTCGAGCGCTGCTGAATCGGGCTTCGTCGCGTAGAACGTCGTCAGGCGCCCCACCAGTTCGGTGTAGAAATCGCCCAGGACGATCTCGTCGAGCCAGCGGTCGGCCGCGGTCGCCGCCTGCACGCTGTCACCGCGATCCCGGAAGAACTGCTCGGCGGCCCGATAGCCCGCGAGCTGTGCGAAGCTCTCGTTGAATTCGGTAGCGCTCTTCACGTAGAGCGAGTTGTGCGCGATCTCGTGGAACACGAGCGCCGCGAGCTCGACCGAGTCGCGGGTGAGCGCCGTGGACAGCAATGGGTCCTCGAACCATCCAAGGGTCGAGAAGGCACCCGCGGGGCGCAGGTAGGTGTCGAACCCCTTCGTGTCGAACTCAGCGGCGGTCGCGCGCGCCTGGTCGAGGTTGAAGAATCCCTTGTACGGCACCTTGCCGACGATGGGATACTTCCAGGTGTGCGGGCAGATGCAGGTTTTCGGGGACGCCGACAGCACCAGCAGCAGGGTGTCGCGGCCGACATCGGCGAAGCTGGTGTAAGTGTCCCCAGCCTCGAAACCAAGCTTGGCGGCATACGCCCGGACGTCCAGCACGAGCTGCAACTGGTCCCGGCGCGCCACCGGCAAAGCAGTGTCCTGGGCCAGCTTCGCTAGTGGTTGCCGCGACTGGAGGATACGGGTCTCTTCGTAGCCGGCACGCCAGAGGTACCGCACCTCGCCGCTACTCAGGTAGGCGGTCGAGAACCCCCCGACGAGGAGCGCCACGAGCGCGGCAAAGATCATCGGCGGTCTCCTCCACCAGGGCTTGCGAGCGGTTCCATCCATGCACGTAAGCTATTGGTACACAATTACTTTGACAACGGAATGGCCGTCCGGTAGCTTTGTGTCAATGAATGCTGACTCTGGACTCGAGGCGGTCCGTTTCAACTCGGACGGCCTCGTGCCGGTCGTAGCGCAGGACGTCCTCTCCGGGGACCTGCTGATGGTGGCGTACGCCAACCGCGAAGCCCTCGACCTGACCGTGTCCACCGGGTCGGCCCACTACTTCAGCCGCAGCCGTCAGGCGCTCTGGCGAAAGGGTGAGACGTCGGGGCATACGCAGTCGGTCGCCGAGCTGCGCCTCGACTGCGACGGCGACGCCGTGCTGTACCGCGTGCGCCAGGAGGGCCCCGCCTGCCACACCGGATCGCGCACCTGTTTCGTGACACGCCTCGGGCCCGGCCAGGGCGCGGGCAGCGACCAGGGCGGGCACATCCTGCAACGGCTCGCGGCGACCGTCGCTCAGCGCGCGAAGGATCGGCCCACCGGGTCGTACACGGTGCAATTGCTCGAGGCCGGGCTTCCCAAGGTATCGCAAAAGGTGGGCGAGGAGGCGATCGAGGTGGTCGTCGCGGCGAACAGTGAAGACGCCGACCGCCTCGCCGCCGAGACCGCCGACCTGCTGTATCACCTCCTCGTGCTGCTGCAGGCCCGCGGCGTGCCGCTCGATGCGGTATGGCGCGAACTCGACCAGCGCACGCGCTGACCATGTCGTTCATCCACCTCCACACCCACAGCGAATACTCGCTGCTCGACGGCGCCAATCGCATCACCGACCTGGTCGGTCATGTGAAGAAGCTGGGCATGGACAGCCTCGCGGTCACCGACCACGGTAACATGCACGCAGCGTGGGCGTTCTATGAGGAGGCGAAGAAGCAGAAGATCCGGCCCATCCTCGGCTTCGAGGCGTACCTCGCCTTCGGGCCGCGCACCGGGCGGGAGAAGCCGGCGGGTGCCCCCGGCATCTACAGCCACCTGGTGCTGCTGGCGAGGAACCGCGAGGGCTACCGGAACCTCATCCGGCTGAGTTCGATCGGCTACACCGAGGGCTTCTACCGCCGTCCGCGCATCGACAAGGAAGTGCTGGAGCAGATGAGCGGGGGCGTGGTGTGCCTCGCCGCGTGTCTCTCAGGTGAGGTTGCGATCGCGCTGCGGCAGGGCCGCTACGAAGAGGCGAAGCGGAGCGCCGAGTGGTTCTCCCGTGTTTTCGGGCCCGGCAACTTCTGGCTCGAGATCCAGAAGCACGGTATCGCCGAGGAAGTGACGGTAGCCGAGGGCATGCTGCAGCTGGGCAAGGAGCTGGGGATCGGCGTGGTCGCGACCAACGACGCCCACTACCTGCGACGGGAGGACGCCGAGGCGCACGACGTGCTGCTGGCCATCGGCACGGGTGCCGATCTCGACGACCCGAAGCGATTCCGGTTCGAGGGCAACGAGAGCTACGTCAAGTCGGAAGCGGAGATGCGGCAGCTCTTCCCCGACCATCCGGAGGCGCTGGCGAACACCCAGATCGTGGCTGATGGGTGCGAGTTCGACTTCGAGAAGCGCTACTTCCTGCCGAGCTTCCCGCGCCCCGCCGACTTCGCCAGCGATGCGGCGCTGCTCACGCACCTGGCCACCGAGGGCGCCGTGGCCCGCTACGGCAGTCCCCTGCCCGAGGCGGTACAGCAGCGGCTCGACTACGAACTCGGCGTCATCGCCGCCGCGGGATACGACGGCTACTTCCTGATCGTGCACGACTTCATCCGCGCGGCGCGCGAGCGCGGCATCCCGGTGGGCCCCGGCCGCGGCTCGGCGGCGGGATCGATCGTCGCCTATGCGCTGCAGATCACGAACGTCTGCCCGCTCAAGTTCGACCTGCTCTTCGAGCGCTTCCTCAACCCCGAGCGCGTGTCGATGCCCGACATCGACGTGGACTTCTGCTTCGAGCGCCGGGGCGAGGTGATCGAGTACGTGCGGCAGCGGTATGGCCGGGCGAGCGTGGGCCAGATCGTCACCTTCGGCACGATGAAGGCGCGCGCCGCCGTGAAGGATGTCGCGCGCGTCCTGCGGATCCCGCCGGGCGAGGCCGACAAGCTCACGAAGCTCATCCCGTCGGGGCCGGCGTACAGCCTGACGATCCCGGAAGCGGTGCAGAAGGTGGACGAGCTGCGCGACCTGGTGAAGGAGAACCCGCAGTTCGGGCGGCTGATGCAGCTGAGCTCGCGGATCGAGGGCATCGCGCGCCACCTGTCGGTGCACGCGGCCGGCGTGGTGATCGCACCGGGCCCGCTGCAGGAATACGTGCCGATCTGCACGGCGCCGACCAGGGGCGCCGGGGCCGCGGCCGACGGCGAGGACTCGCTCATCACGCAGTACGAGATGGGCGCGCTCGAGAAGGTCGGCATGCTCAAGATGGACATGCTCGGCCTCAAGACGCTGACGGTGATCCACGACGCGGTGAACATGATCCGCGACCGGCACGGCGTGCGGCTCGACATGGACACGCTGCCGTTCGACGACCCCGAGGTCTACGCGCTGCTGAGGCAGGGCCGCACCGCCGGCGTCTTCCAGTTCGAGTCGCCGCTCGCCACCGAGACGCTGCGCGCCATGAAGTGCGACCGCTTCGACGACCTCGTGGCGTCGAACGCGCTGCTCCGCCCGGGCCCGCTCGACGCCGGGATGCACACGGTGTTCATCAAGCGCAAGCTCGGGCAGGAGAGCGTGACGTACCCGCACCCCTCGCTCCAGGAGCTGCTGGCGCCCACGTACGGCGTCATCACCTACCAGGAACAGGTGATGCGCATCGCGAACATCCTCGCGGGCTTCTCGCTCGCCGAAGCCGACGTGCTCCGGAAGGCCGTCGGCAAGAAGGACGCGGAGCTCATCAAGAAGGAGCTGGGCCGTTTCGTCGAGCGCACGGTGGCGCTGGGCCACCCGAAGAAACTGGCCGACGAGCTTGCGGCACAGATCGAGACCTTCGGCCGCTACGGCTTCAACAAGTCGCACTCCGTGGCATACTCGGTACTGTCGTACCAGACGGCGTGGCTCAAGACCCACTACCCGTCGGAGTTCATGGCGGCGCTCCTCTCGTCGGAAATCGGCAACACCGACAAGGTGGTGCAGTACATCAACGAGGCGCGCGAGCTGGGCTGCGAGATCCTGCCCCCGGACGTGAACGAGTCGGGGTTCAAGTTCACGGTGGTGGCGGACAAGCGCATTCGCTTCGGCCTGGGTGCCGTGCGCAACGTCGGCGCCGGTGCCATCGAGTCGATCATCGCGGGGCGGCGCGACGGGCGATACGAGACGCTCGCCGACCTGGTGGAGCGCATCGACCTGCGGCTGTGCAACAAGCGGGTGGTCGAGTCGCTGGTGGCGGCCGGCGCCTGCGACTCGCTCGGCGGGCACCGCAAGCAGCTCCTCGAAGGGCTGGAGACGACGCTGCAGGAGGCACAACTCAAGCAGGCCGACCGGGACGCCGGGCAGGAATCGCTGTTCGGGGAGATGCCCGCCGTCGAGCACCGCCCGGTGGAACTGCCCGACGTGCCGCCATGGACGGAGAGCGAACGCCTG
The DNA here is from genome assembly GCA_963773095.1 of uncultured Gemmatimonadales bacterium. GTDB lineage: Bacteria > Gemmatimonadota > Gemmatimonadetes > Gemmatimonadales > GWC2-71-9 > JAGGAG01. The sequence goes on along the minus strand of CAVYZY010000013.1, from coordinate 119,219 downwards.
GCCCGGGAGAAGGAAGTGATCGGGTTCTTCATCTCCGGTCACCCGCTGGAGCGGTACCGCGAGGAAGTGGCGCTGTTCGGGGCCCGCACGACGGCCACGCTGCACCAGTGGAGCGAGCACCCGGTGACGATCGGCGCGGTGGTGACGGCACTCAAGCGACAGATCTCGAAGAAGACGGGCAAGGAGTACGCGCGGCTCGTGCTCGAGGACTTCCACGGCACGGCGGAGGCGATCGTCTTCCCCGATGCGTGGGCCAGGCTCAACCAGGCCATCCTGCCCGATGCGGCGCTGCTCCTCACCGGCGGTTACAGCGACCGGGACCGGGGGGAGGACCGGGCGCCGTTCATCGTCGAGTCGGTCAAGCCCCTGTCCGAGATCAAGCAGACGGGGGCCCTGGCGCTCAGCCTGCGCTGGCGCCTGCCGAGCGCCCCGCCGGCCGAGGCGGTACGGGCCGTTGCCCGGCTGTGCACCAGCCATCCGGGCCCGACGCCGGTCTATATTGAATGGAACGACGGCAACGGAGAGTCGGTGCGACTGCGGTCGCGCAGCCTCCGGGTGGCGCTCGAGGAAGATCTCGTGCGCGGCCTCCGTGAGCTGCTCGGTTCCGATGCCATCCACTACGCCAGGCACAACTGACCATGGCCCCGTCAGCGTATACGCTGGACTTCGAGAAGCCCCTCCAGGAGCTCGAGCGCCAGATCGAGGAACTCGAGCGCCTGGGCGAGGACCGCCAGATCGACGTCAGCACCGAGCTCAAGCTGCTGCAGGACAAGCTGCATGCGGTGCGGGAGGACATCTACCGCGGCCTGACGCCGATCCAGCGCGTCATGGTGGCGCGGCATCCGCGGCGCCCGTACACCCTCGACTACCTCAGCACCATCTTCACCGACGTCATCGAGCTGCACGGCGACCGGCTCTACATGGACGACCCCTCGATCGTGGGCGGCTGGGCGCGGCTGGGCGGCACCTCGGTGATGGTGATCGGCCACCAGAAGGGCCGTGACACCAAGGAAAACATCAAGCGCAACTTCGGCATGCCGCACCCCGAGGGCTACCGGAAGGCACTGCGGCTCATGAAGCTGGCGGCGCGGTTCAACGCGCCGGTGATCACGCTCATCGACACGCCGGGCGCCTATCCCGGGCTCGAGGCGGAGGAGCGCGGGCAGTCCGAGGCGCTGGCGCGCAACATTCTCGAGATGTCGGTGCTGCCGACGCCCATCATCAGCGCGGTCATCGGCGAGGGCGGATCGGGCGGCGCGCTCGCGCTGGGCGTGGCCGACCGCATCCTGATGCTGGAGAACTCGGTGTACTCGGTGATCACGCCCGAGGGTTGCGCCGCGATCCTCTGGAAGGACGCCAGCCAGCGCGAACGCGCCGCCGAAGCGCTCAAGCTCACCGCCGAGGACCTGCTGACGCTCAAGGTGATCGACGAGGTGATCCCGGAGCCGGTGGGTGGCGCACACGTGGATCCCGACGGCGCCGGCGAGGCGCTGCGCGCCGCGCTGCTGCGTCACCTCACTGAACTGCGAAAGGTGAAGCCCGACCGGCTGGTGCGTCGTCGCGGGGAGAAGTTCGCGGCGATGGGCGAGTTCGTCGAGTCCTGATGCCACAGACTGTCGAAGTACGATTCAAGGGCACCCGCCGCGCATTCTTCCACTGGCCCCACGAGGACACGGAACCGCTCCGCCTGCAGGAGTCGGTCATCGTGGGCGCCGACCGGGGCGAGGATTTCGGCCGCATTTCCGCCGTCGGCGACATCGCGGCGAAGAAGTGCGGTGGCTCCTGTGCCTGCCCCACAGACAAGCCGGGCGAGGCCGGAGCCACGGCCGCGCCTGCGGTCGAGGCAGCCGCGCCGGCAGAGGCAAAGGCCGAGTTCCCCGCCGTGCTGCGCCGCGCAACCCAGGACGAGATCCGCCGCGCCAACGAGCTTCGCCGCGCCGAGGAAGAGGATCGCCAGCGCATCGTGGCCAAGGTGCGCGAGCACAAGCTGGAGATGAAGGTCAGCGACGTCGAGTGGCAGTGGGACCGCCACCAGATGACCGTCTTCTTCTCGGCCGAGCAGCGGGTGGATTTTCGCGCCCTGGTGCGTGAGCTGGCCAGCACCTTCCGGACGCGCATCGACCTGCGGCAGATCGGCGTGCGCGACGAAGCGGCGCGGATCGGCGGCGTGGGCCGCTGCGGCCGCGAGTACTGCTGTTCCACGTGGCTCACCGAGCTCTCCCCGGTCAACCTCTCCCTCGCCAAGAACCAGAGCCTCTCGCTCAACCCGTCGCAGATCTCGGGCGGGTGCGGCCGCCTGCTCTGCTGCCTCAAGTACGAGCACGAGTTCTACGTCGCGGCGCGCAAGCGCTTCCCCCGGGAGGGCAAGACCGTCGAGACGCTGCGGGGCACCGAGAAGGTGATCGCGGTCGACATCTTCCGCGAGCGGGTCTACCTGCGGGGCGCCGACGAGTCACGCACCATCGGCCTCGAGGAGCTGCGCGAGGAGATGGCGGGAGCGGCAGGCGGCGCGGTCGTGATCGCTGCACCGGCGAAGCGGGCTGAGCGCCCCGAGCCGCGCAGCCGTCCGGAGCGGACCGAGAAGCCCAGGACCGAGCGGGCGGAGCGGCGGCCTGGTGCCGAGCCGGGACGCGGCGGACCGCGGCCATCCGCTGCACCGGAACCGCGAAGGGAGCCCGAGGCGGCAGCGCCGTCGGCGGCGCCGGACCCGTCCGCTCCGTCACCCAAGAAGCGGCGGCGGCGCCGGCGCCGTGGGGGTGGCGGTGCTGCCGGTGAGAATCCGAACCCGCCCGCGCCGGGCAGCTGAGTGACGTCGTTCTTCATCACTACCGCAATCGACTACGCGAACGGCGACCCCCACCTCGGGCACGCCTTCGAGAAGGTCGGCGCCGACTGCATCGCGCGCTATCGCCGGCTCCGCGGCGATGACGTCTGGTTCCTCATGGGCATGGACGAGCACGGCCAGAAGGTGGCCCAGGCCGCCGCGGCCGACGGCGTGACACCCCAGGCCTTCGTGGACCGCATCGCCGGGCGCTTCGAGGCGATGTGGGACCGGCTCTCGATTTCCCGCGACCAGTTCATCCGCACCACCTCACCGGCGCACCAGTCCGGCGTGCAGGAGTTGATCGAGCGGATCTTCGCGCGCAATCCCGACGACTTCTACGAGCGGTCCTACTCGGGGCTGTACTGCGTGGGATGCGAGGCCTTCAAGCAGCCGTCGGAGATCGTGGACGGAAAGTGCGAGCTGCACCCGACGCGCACGCTCGAGACGGTGTCGGAGCGCAACTGGTTCTTCCGCCTGTCGCGCTACCAGGAATTCCTCCGCCAGCACATCGTGGCCCACCCGGAATTCATCCAGCCGGAGAGCCGCCGGAACGAGATCCTCGGGCTGCTCGACCAGGGCCTCGAGGACGTCTCCGCGAGCCGGGCGCGCCTTGGGTGGGGCGTGCCATTCCCGCGGCCGACGAGTGACGGGCAGCGCCAGACCACGTACGTCTGGTTCGATGCCCTGCCCAACTACTGGACCGCGACTCGCCTTCCCGGTACGGGGGCGGCTTGGCCGGCCCAGTTGCACGTCATCGGCAAGGACATCACCCGCTTCCACTGCGTCATCTGGCCGGCCATGCTCGAGGCCGCGGGACTGTCGCTGCCCGCGCGGGTGTGGGCCCACGGGTTCGTTCACCTGGGCGGCGAGCGCTTCAGCAAGAGTGCCGGCGTGAAGCTCGACCTGGGCGAGGCCATCGACCGGTTCGGGCCCGACGCCTTCCGCTACTACCTGCTGCGCGAGATTCCCTGGGACAGCGACGGCAACTTCAGCTGGGAGCGCTTCGAGGAGCGCTACCTCTCCGAACTCGCCGACGGGCTGGGCAACCTCGCGTCGCGCTCCCTCGCGATGATCCAGCGCTATCGCGAGGGTGTCGTCCCGCGCACGGCTGGAGACACGTCCCTCGATGCCAGGGGCGCAGAAGTCGCCGCGTTGTACGCTTCGGCGATGGATGCGCTCGATCTCCGGGGCGGCGCCGAACTGATGGGCCAGCTCGTCACGGCTGCAAATCTCTTCATCGTGCAGACCGCGCCCTGGACCCTGGCCAAGAACGGGGATGCGGAGGCGCTCGACACCGCCCTCGGCGCGCTGGCCCGGTGTCTGGCACGGCTGGCGGTGCTCTCGGGCCCCTTCATGCCGGAAAAGAGTGCGGAACTATGGGGGCTGCTGGGTGGCCCGGCGGCCGCGCAATCGATGGCGTGGGAAACAGCCACGGGCCCTGCGGTCGACGGGTGGGTGGTAACCAGGCCCGAGGGGCTCTTTCCCAAGCCACAATCTGCTACATAGGTACCGAAATCGGTTTAAGTTCTTGCAGCGTAAAGCTTTGAGGCAAAAGCCGTTTCCTTGACATCGGGTTGGCCGGGGCTATCTTACCCTCGGCCTTTTTCTTGCCCGTCAGGGGAGTGGTTCCCTCTTCATCCCGCTGCTGTTCGGAGATCGATGGCCAAGCGTCGCTGGACTGTCATGCTCATCCCGCATGGGACGGAGCGGTCGAGGATCCTCGAAGTCACCACTTCCTGGCTGCGCCTCGGCGCAATCGGGTTGGCGGTGATTCTGGGGCTCGCGACGCTGACGGGCTACGCCATCGCCTTTCGTTCCGCCCGGGAGGGATTCGATGAAGGCCTGCTGACGCGGCGCAACAACCTGGCTGAAGAACTGGGCCGCCTCAACGCCCGCCTGGGCGCCCTGACCGACACCATCAACACCATCTCACGCCACGACGCTCAGATCCGGGTGCTGGCCGGCCTGGAACCGCTCAAGCCGGAGGTACACTCCGCCGGCATCGGTGGTCCCGCAGCGCCGCGCCCGAGCTGGGTGGATTCCGATCCCCTTTCCGAGCACGCCGACCAGGTACGGGTCGACATCAACGCGCTGGTGCGCCGCGCCGACCTGCTTTCCCGGTCGTTCGGCGAAGCGGCCGACAGCCTGGCATCGCACCGGGACCGGATGGCCGCGACACCGTCGATCATGCCGACGCAGGGCTGGCTCACGAGCGCGTTCCAGTCGATGCGGGAACATCCGATCCTGCACCTGGCGCGGCCGCACGAGGGCATCGACGTCGCCACACCGATGGGCACGCCTATCGAGGCACCGGCCGCAGGCACCGTGGCGTTCTCGGGCCGCGAAACCGGCTATGGCAACGTCATCATCATCGACCATGGTTTCGGCATCCGCACCAAGTACGCGCATTGCTCCAAGCTGATCGTCGGCGCCGGCGCGAAGGTCACGCGCGGCCAGCAGATCGCACTCGTGGGCAACACCGGCCTCTCCACCGGTCCGCACCTGCACTACGAGGTGATGGTGAACGGTCAGCCGGTCGATCCGCTTCGGTACATTCTCTCGGATCGCGCCATCGTCGACTGAGCAACGACTCTGAACGAAGAAGCCCCCGCTACACGCGGGGGCTTCGGTTTTTCGGGGCCCGGTTCGCTGCTATCGGATCCTCATGGCCTTGCTCACCTGCTCCTTCGTCATGAACATCGGTGCGATCCCCACGGCATCCTCACTGCCCGCAGGGAAGGGATTGGAGGCCAGCAACACCGCGACGAACACGCGCCCGCCGCCTTCGGCGACCACCGTACCGGAGGGCTTGGAGGGCCCCGCACCGATAGCCTTCCAGTCCTTCTCCGAATACTGGAGGATTGTCAGCAACACCGGCGGGGTGCCACCCGACATCGGCAGAAACAGGAACTCGGTAACCGTCTTCGTCCCGGGGTACTCGGGGGCCTTGGCGCGCTCGGTGGCGGTGTAGCGCTGCTCCCAGACATCGGGCACCGCGAACTGGAAGCCGCCCAGCAGGGAGTTGAACATCCGGCTCGAGGCGAGCTCACCGGAAGGCCGGGATGCCGCCAGTGCTGCTGCCGGTGCCGCGGCGGCGGTCGTGTCCGCCGCGGCCGACGGGGTGCCGCGGCCGCATGCCGCGAGCAGCGCCGCCACCACGATGCATTGGATGCGGTGCATGCGCGGCATCACTAGAACTTGACCTTGGGCGCTTCCTGCGCACCGGCCTCAGCCTCGAAGTACTGACGCGGCTTGTCCATGCCGAACACCTTCGCCGTCAGGTTCGTCGGGAACTGCCGGATGTAGGCGTTGAAGTCGTTCGCTGCCGCGTTGTAGTCCTGCCGGGCCACCTGGATGCGATTCTCGGTTCCCTCCAGCTGGTCCTGCAACTGGCGGAAGGCATCGCTCGACTTGAGCGTCGGGTAGTTCTCGACGATCGCGAGGAGCCGGCCGAGGTCGGAGCGGACCGCGGCGTTGGCCTGGGCCATCTGGTTGATGTCGCCCGACTGGATCGCGCCGGAGAGCTTGGCGCGTGAGGCGGCGATGCCGTTGAAGACGGTCGTTTCCTGCGCCGCCGCACCCTTCACGGTCTCCACCAGGTTCGGGATCAGGTCGACCCGTCGCTGGAGCTGGGTCTCGATATTGCCCTTGGCCTTGTTGACGGCCTCGTCCTTGGTCTGGATCTGGTTGTAGCCGCATCCCGTTGTCGCGAACGCGACAAGCAGTGCCGCCCCCAGCATACGCACACGCTTCATGACCCTGCTCCAAGCTGAAGGTGATTCACAAATCGCGCAGCCGTTTCCACGGCCGCCAGGTACGATTCGAACTGTTCCCGCGTCGCCATCCATTTCTGGTCGGCGCGATGCCGCACGAACTCGAGCTGCGCTGCGGGATGCGCGCCCACGGCGATCGAGGCCTCCTGCACCACCGCCTCGGTGCCGCGCGGCACACTGCGGCCCAGCAGGGCGAGCAAGGCACGCTGCAGGAGGACGATGGTCGAGATGCTGGCGGTGCCGAGCTGCGCCAGTGCCGCCCGTTCTTCGGCGAGCGCAACGTATCCGCGACGCAGCTGCAGCAGCTTGCCGAGCAACTCATGCTCGAGCAGGGTGCGGAGGTCGGCTGGCGATACCCGCATTCCCGCCACCGGATCGGCACCCTTCACAACCTTGTAGGCGTGCAGGATGTCAGTCACCTCGATGGGGAAGGCATCGGCAGCGCCGGCCCACTCCTCGCGGCTCAGCACCATGGGCGGCGCATTGCCGCTCCGGCGCCAGATGGTGAACGGCTGGGCCAGGCCCCGCAGCGACGCCGGCGAGGTATCGTCGAGCACCAGCAGCAGGTTGATGTCCGAAACGCCCGCGACCCAGTCGCCGCGCGCGGCGGAGCCATACAGCACCGCGCTGTAACGGCCCGCCAGCGACTGATCGAGGTCGTTCACGAGCGATGCGACGATCGTTTCCCAGGTTTCCGTCATCTAGAAATCCCCTCCTGCCCCGCCGCCGCTGAACCCGCCACCGCCGCCGAAGCCACCAAACCCTCCACCACCACCGCCAAAACCGCCGCCACCGCCCCACCCGCCGCCGCCAATCCCCGGGCCCCAATATACCCGCGGCCGTCGGCCGCGAGCCCCGCCAGCGCTCCGCGAACCAGCCAGGGCCATCATGATGGCGAAGAAGACGAAGACCAGCAGAAAGATCAGGAAGATGGACGGCCCGCCGCCGCCGGAGGCGGCGGGTCTGGGCGATACCAGAGACGAGTCGCGAACGCCGAGTTCCTGCGCCACCAGCGCGGCGACAGTCTCGACCCCGGTGACGAGCCCCGGCCCATACTGGCCGGCCGCGAGCTGCGGCCGCATGGCGTCGCGAATGCGTCCCGAGGTGGCGTCGGTGAGGATTCCCTGCAAGCCGTCGCCCACTTCGAGCCGGATCTTGCCGGCCTGTCCTTCGCGTCGCGGCACCAGGAGCATGACCAGCCCCGCGTTCCGGATCTTGTCGCCCACCTCGGCCTTGGCGCCTACGCCCCAGCGGCGCCCGATGACGAGGGCGACGTCCGAGGCTTCATACCGGCCAATGGTGGGGAGGGTGACGATCGCCAGCTCGGCGCCGGTCTGCTCGCGCAGTGTCCTTGCGATGCTCTCGATGCGGGCGGCGCTCGCGGGATCCACGACGCCGGCGACATCGGTGAGGTAACCGGTGGGTTGCGCCGGGAAGAGCTTCTCCACGCCCTCCTGCGCCACGAGCGGCGCCGCGAGGAGCGTGAGTTGAAGCACCACACCTGCCAGCATACCTTTGCGCCGTGCCACGCTCACTCCCAGTACTCCTCCTCGTCCTTGCGGCCTGCCAAAGCACCACTCGCGTCTATGTCCGCGCGCTGATTCCGGCGGCCGATGGCCGGGTCGAGCCGGCGCCCGGGGTGGCCCTGGTGGCGCTGCCCTACGACCGCGACTCGATCATCGCCGCCCTGACGGCGAAGGCGGCGTCGCCGCGCCCCGACGTCAGCGCGCTGGACAGCCTCTTTGCGCGCTTCCAGCGGCCCTTCGCTGCGTATGCCGTGTCGGCCGACCGGGCAGCCCGACTGCAGGATTCGCTCACCAGCGTCAAGCGGGCGCTCGATTCGCTCCCCCGCGAATCTCCGGCGTACCGCATGCAGTACGGCGCGTTCGTGACACTCGGCACCGAGCGAGCCGCCGCCGACCGGCAGCGCGATTCGCTGCAGCGGGCCCTGACGAAAGCGCGAGCCGCGTTCGGCGCCCGGTCCGACAGCACGCGGATGGCGCTTCGGGCGTGGGAAGATAGCACCTACGGGGACTACGAGAAGATCACGCAGGAGTTGTCGCGCAACGCGGGCCTGCAGCCCGCGACCGATACGACCGGCGCGGACGGCACCGCGGTCCTCGTGCTCAAGAAGGGTCGCTGGTGGATCTACGCCCGGTCGTGGGATGCACTCGATCCGAATGCAGAGTGGTACTGGAACGTCCCCGTGCGGGGCGACAGCATTTCGCTGTCGCCTGACAACGCCCGCCGCCGCCCCCGTTACTGAACCGGGATCCGATGCCGATCACGTTTCGCCTGAGACTCGGGCTGGCCAGCGCCCTGCTGTGTGTGGCAATGCCGCTGGCGGCACAGGCTGCACCATCGCTCGCCCCGCGTACCCGCGGTGCCGCAACGGCGCCGATCACGGTCTACGAGATGTCGGACTTCCAGTGCCCGTACTGCCGGCGCTTCGCGCTCAACACCTTTCCCGACCTCGACCGGGAGTACATCGCGACCGGCAAGGTGCGCTGGGTCTTCATCAACTATCCGCTGACGATGCTCCATCCGAACGCCGCCGCCGCCGCCGAAGTGGCGATGTGCGCCGCGAAGACCGACAAGTTCTGGGCAGTCCACGACCTCCTCTTCCGGAACCAGCCGACCTGGGCACCGCTCACCGAACCGGGCGCATTCTTCCTGACGCTGGCCGACTCGGCGTCGATCCCGCCCGACGCCTTCCGGAAGTGCCTCGTGGACCGGGAGACGCTGCAGGAAGTGGCGAGTGACGCCAAGGGTTCGGCGCAGTCGGGTGCCTCGAGCACGCCGAGCTTCTACATCGAGGGTGGCCTGCTGCCGGGCGCGCAGCCGGTGGAGGTGTTCCGCCGGATCCTCGATTCCATCTACGCCGCGAAAACCACGGCTCATCCGCCGGCGCCGTAGGCACAGCCGCGAGGAGCACGGCACCAAGGAACAGCGATCGCACCATGGGCTCATCCGATGGTAAGGAAGACGTCATAGAGTGCGTGGGTCCAAGCGGTGATGCCGAAGCCGCGCGTGAGATAGAGGCCGCTGAAGATCACGCCAGCGATCGTACGAAAGGCGAAGGAGCCGAGTTCGAGCGGATCGCCGAAGGCACCGATATAGTGAAAGGCGCTGAAGATGAGCGCCCCCACTATCGTGGCCAGGATCCCGCCCGGCAGTGGCCCGAGCTTGAGGACACGGCGCGCGAACGCCGCGAGGGCCGACACGAGGATGACGCGGAACAGCAGCTCTTCGTAGATGCCGGCACCCAGCGAGATCATGAGCTGGGTGGGCAGGTCGAATGCGCCGGGCATCCCGGCGGCGAGCGGGGCCATGCGGAGCAGCGCCGACGTGAGGAGGCTGGTCACCGAACCGAATGCCAGGGCATAGCCCACCGACTCGGCCACCATGCCGAGGTAGTAGCGCGGGATGACGCCGCCGGAGCGGCGGAAGTCGCGCACCACGAAGCCGGCGGCTGCACCGACAAGCACGCCGCCGAACCAGAGGAGGCCGTTCCGGCCACCAAGCCAGACGAACACACTCTTGAGCAGCACGTCGGCGCCATTTCGCACGCCGGCGTAGGTGTCGTGCGTCAGGGCAAAGGCCAGCGTCTCGTACGCCAGCAGCAACGGCAGGGCGAAGAGCAGGCTGTAGCGCGGCGCGCGCGTGGCGGACCAATAGCTGTCTCGAGGCACGCCGTAAGCTAGTAGCCGGCGCCAGCCCCCGTCCCTATCTTCACCCGGTGATCGCCCTCCTCCTAGCGCTGCAACAGGCGCCGGCCGATACCTCTGCCTATGCCACGCCCGCGCTGCGGGCGCTCGTGGCCCGCGCCGCTGATAGCAACGCTGTCTTCCCCGCCCGCAGTTTCCGCGCGCATTTCGAGTCGGAGATCGCAGTCAACAAGGCCCTGCCCAACCGGGTCGAGGGCGTATCGAGCGTGGAGCAGTACGCCGGCACCCTCACATGGGACGCGCGAACCGGCGACCAGCACAACGAGGGTTACCGCATCGTCACTACCGGGCTTCCCTTGCCGGCCGGCTACGTACTCGGGACCGCCTGGATCGTTCCCAGCTTGTACGGCGACCGGTTCACGCTGCTGAGCAACCCGAAGGAGAAGGTCAAGGATCAGGGCAGCAAGGAGGACAGCCTCGCGGCGCGGGCAAGCAACGTAGTGCATCCGCTCGGCAGCGATCGGGACCAGTACTATCGCTACGCCAACGGCGACACGGTCGAGGTACAGACGGTGGCCGGACAGGCGCAGCGCGTGGTGGTCGTCAACGTGGCACCGCGTCCCGAATTCTCCGAGCCGACACGGGTGTTCCGGGGCCAGCTCTACCTCGATCCTGGCACTGGTGCGCTGTTGCGGATGCGTGGGCAGATCTTCCTGATTCGCCCGCCCTCCAAGCCACTCACGGGGTTCAAGAAGGTGGCCAACGCCCTCGTCGTCACTGCCAGCCTCATCGACTTCGAGAACACCCGTATTGACGGGGTGCTGCTGCCGACTTACCAGGCCGCCGACCTGGCCCTGGTGCTCCCCCTCACCACCGCGATGGGCACGATGGTCCGCATGGTCTCGCGCCTGGACCAGGCGACGATCGAGGGCGGCGGGAGCGTGGCCCTCGGCGCAGGCGCCGTGCCCCCCGAGGTCCTGCGCACGGAGGCACCAAAGGACTCGCTTGGGCGCTACCGGGCGTGGGAGGCCTCACCGACCGACTGGCCGTCACGCTACCTGATCAACGACGAGCTGGACGTCGGGCCGCCCAGGGGACGGCCTACCGGCGGCCCCGTGCTCTTCATCCGTGCACCAACGACATACCAGTTCTTCCGCTTCAACCGGGTCGAGGGGCTCTACACCGGCGTGGCCGGCACGCTCTTCCTGCGGGATGCCTTCCCCGGCCTCGCGCTGCGGGCGGGCGTGGGGTACGGATGGTGGGACCAGGAAGTGAAGGGCGGGCTGGACGCCACGTGGATGAAGAGGCGCTGGTTCACGGAGCTGACCGGCCGGCATGAGCTCGCCATCGTGACCAAGTTCCGGGACCCCCTGGACTACGCCATGGGCACGCGGCCGCTCTTTGCGCAGGACCTGTACGACTACGCCGACCGCCTGTATGGCCAGGTCGGTGGGGGGTACGGACTGGAGAAACACCGCAACGGGGTGATCCGGGCTGACTTTGCCGTGGTGACGGACAAGGCGACCCCCCCGGAGTTGTCCCAGGGACCGCTGGGTCAGGACTATTACGGCAACCCGGTGGTCGATCCCGGCACCTACTTCCGTTCGCGAGTGAGCCTCATCTGGCGCGAGGACATCAGCTCGCACTTCGCGCGCCCAGGCATCGGCGCCCAGGTGTACGTGGAGAACGGCCAGGGAGACTTCGAGTACACCTCAGTGAACGCCCGCCTTGTGGGTCGTGCGAACAAGAGCGGCCTGTTGCTCACGTTTGTCGGGTACGGGGGCGTGGCTACGGCACCCACAGCGCTCCCGACCCAGCAGCTCTTCCTCATAGGTGGCGACTTTACGCTGCCGGGGTATGACTTCGACCAGTTCGGCGGCAGCAGGGCACTCCTGCTCACCGGATCGATCGGGTACGTGCTGCCCTTCCTGAAGCAGCCGATCCCGGTGAGCAAGAAGCTCGCGCTCCCGGCGATCAACCCGAATATCAACCTCATCGGCTATGTCGGCTGGACCGGGGCATCCGATATCGGCCAGGCCGCGCTCGACCGGCTGGGTACCCGGGTCAACAGCGATAACCAGGTCGTTCCCTACTCAGTGACCACGAACGGCGCCAAGGGCAGCATCCAGCTGAAGCTCGGCTTGTTCGGCAACTTCCTCGGCTTCGGCGTGGCACGGACCCTGGATGCGGATGGCCAGTGGGCGTTCGTCTTCAGCATGAGCCAGTACCTGTAACAATCACTTGACAGAAGGCCCTCCCTGGAGCCGTCGTGTCCACGAAGTGCGGGGTGAAACGTCTTAGGGGTGCTGATCTGGTTGTCCCGTCCGACGGACTGTAGATTGTCGACCCAGTTCGTGAAGTGAAGATGCCGGTTCGCTACCTGCGCGACCCACCAATGGAGTGCTTCCCATGTCGATCCGCACACCGCTCGCCACCCTCTGCCTTACGCTGGCTGTTGCCGGCTCCCTGTCGGCCCAGAAGGTGAGCACGGACTGGGACCACAGCGCGAACTGGTCCAAGTACAACTCGTATTACATCCAGATCCAGAAGGCCTTCGGTGACCAGTTGGCCCAGCAGCGGGCGATCGCGGCGGTTGACTCGGCACTCAAGTCCAGGGGCTGGAAGAAGATGCCCACCATCGACGCGGCAAGCGCGGCCGTGCTCGTTAGCGGTGCTGGCCAGAAGGACGAAACCAGCACGACCATGTACTCGGGCGGCGGCGGGTTCGCCGGGTGGGGCTGGGGCGGCGGCGGCATGGGCATGGCCACGACCTCGACCTCGTCCTATGTCGTGGGTACCCTCGTCGTGGACATTTTCGATGTCATGACCAAGCAGCTCCTGTTCCGCGGCCAGGCGCAGGAGACGGTCAACAAGAATGCCGAGAAGAACACCGAGGCCATGTACAAGGCCATGGCGAAGATGTTCAAGGACTTCCCTCCGCAGGCGGCGGCGAAGTAGTCCTTCCGAGTTCCCGCGCCACCCTATCACCGGAGTGCTGCTGATGTCGATACGAACGCCGCTCACAACGCTCAGCCTCATGCTCGCCGTCACGGTTTCCGCGGCGGCGCAGAAGGTGAGCACCGACTGGGACCACAGTGCAGACTGGTCCAAATACAAGACCTACTACATCCAGATCCAGAAAGAGTGGGGGAACCAGCTTGGGCAGGATCGCGCCATCGCGGCTGCAGACTCCGCGCTCAAGTCCAAGGGCTGGACGCGGGTCCAGGACCTGGACCAGGCGAGCGCCGCCGTGCTGATCAATGGCGTCAAGCAGCAGCAGGAAAGCGCCACCACCATGTACAGCGGCGGCGGCTACGGGGGCTGGGGGTATGGTGGCTGGGCAGGCGGCGGCATGCAAGTGGCCACCACCTCGACCAGCACGTGGAACGTTGGCACCATCATCGTCGACATCTTCGACGTACAGAGCAAGCAACTGCTCTGGCGCGGCCAGGGTCAGGCGACGATATCGGACAACCCGGAGAAGAACACCAAGAACCTGTACAAGGCAATGGCCAAGATGTTCAAGGAGTTCCCGCCGACGGCGGCGAAGTAGTCCTTCGCGTCGCGACAGGAGCGGCGTCCCCGGCAGGCCAGCGCCGGGGGCGCCCTCTCATTTTCCGCTCTCCCCGCCAGTGTCACTGGCGCGACCACGGCTCCCGCTGCACTCTCCCTGTTCCACCAACCGGACCGGCGGATTCATGAATTCCTGCAAGACCTCGAGACGCCCGTGCACACGCTACGCCCTGGCGCTCCTGGCGAGCGTGGCGGCGCTGGGCGGGTGTTCGCTCAACGCCAAGCCCGAGAAGACAACTGCCATGGCGAAGACGGGCGTGACTGCTTCGGCGGAAGGGCTGCGGTCGGCGGTCCTGGGCCAGTCGCAGGATGCCTCCGAGGCGATCGAGCGGGCGGCCGATACGATCGCCGCGCAGACCGCGAGACCAAGCGTCAGGGTCAACGCGCTCGAGTGGAAGCTCGTCTCCGCCACTGAACTGCAGAGCGCGGCCCTGGCGCGCGATCCAGTCGTGGCCCTGGCCGACTTGATTGTCTTCACGCTCCAGATGCAGGCATTCCTCACCACCGGCGAGGGCAGGGACCTCTTTGGCGCGCAACAGCCGACAGCGGTAACGGCCACGGGCGGAAACCTCTCGCGTCTCCTGGCCCTGGTGAACCAGATCACGCCGTCGGGCACGTCGGAACGGTGGCTCGCGGTCCTTTCCCCATACGCCGAGAGCTACCCGATTCAGAGCCCGTACGTGGGCCGGGTCGGGGCCACCGACTCCGTCGGGCAGGCCCTGTCGGCCGATCGCTCGGCGCTCGCGGCGGTGGGAGACATCGAGGTGACGGCGCGCATCCTCGACCTGCGGATTGAACAGATCCAGCGATCACTGCTCAAGCAGGCTCGATGGCAGGCGGAACTGATGGTGGCCTACGCCGCGAAGCAGCCCGTCGTGGACACCCTCGTGCGCGACGTCGACCGTATCACGTCGTCGGTCGAGCGGATCACGGGAGTCACTGAGGAGCTGCCCGACCTGGTTACCCGGGAGCGGATCGCGGCCCTCGAGGCGGTGACCCAGGAGCGCCTGGCCGTCCTGGCCGGGATCACCGGGGAACGCGAGGCGGTCCTGTCGGCATTGTCGGCCGAACGTGCCATCGTGATCGACGCGCTGCATGAGGAACGGATCGCCACGCTCAAGGATGCCGAACTGGCCGCCCAGCGCCTGGTCGACTACACCCTCGAGCGTCGCCTCATCCTCTTCGTCAACAAGGTGCTGTGGCGCGTGTTCGTGGGCCTCGTGGTGCTTATCCTGCTGGCAGTCGGTGGGGCCATGTTGGTGGTATCGGTAGCGCGTCGACGCGGCGGGTTCGTCAGCGCCTGACCCAGGCGTTGGCACAGCGGGAGAGGCAAACGGCGCCGCAGTGGTGAATACTGCGGCGCCGTCGGTTGTCATGGGGCTCAGTCGAGTCCAGGTGAGCCCGGGCCGATGCTGCCGGCCCGTGTTCGATGGTTCAGCGCGCCACCAGGCGATCGCTTGCCCTCGAGCCCCTGATGCAACTGTCGCTACTTGGCAACGGATCACCTCCTTCGCTCAGGGTGAAACATCGGGCGGGAACGTGATTTCAAGGTAGCAATATCCCGCGCTGGCCCGCAACCGCCCCGGCGTTGACCGCAGGCGCACCCCGCGGCGACCTTGGAGCGTGCCGCGCACCTCCCTTGCCTACCGCGCGCTGCTGCGCACCGCCAGCGTGCTGGCACCGCTCGGCGGCCTCGTCAACCAGAAGCTCGCGCGCACCATCGCGCTTCGTCGCGGTGTCGGCGAACGGATGGCCGCGTGGGGACGGTCCTCGCGCGACACAGCACGCCCGCTCGCGTGGTTCCATGCACCAAGCGTCGGCGAAGGACTCCAGGCCCGGGCGGTGCTGCAGGAATTCCGGGCCCGGCACCCCGACTGGCAGGTGGCCTACACCTACTTCAGCCCCTCCGCCGAGTCATTTGCCGCTGCCATCGGGGCCGACATCGCCGACTGCCTTCCGATTGATACCCCCGCGGCCGTGGGCGCGGCGCTGGACGCCCTTCGGCCGTCACTCCTCGTCTTCGCCAAGCTCGATGTCTGGCCCGAGCTCGCCACCGGGGCGTCGCGTGCTGGTGTGCCCGTCGCACTGGTGGCGGCCACGGTGCGACCCGGCAGCGGCCGGCTGCACCCCGTAGCGCGATCGCTGCTGGCGCCCGGCTATCAGGCCCTCGCGATCGCCGGTGCCATCAGCATCGAGGATGCGGAGCGCCTGACACGACTGGGCGTGCCGCGCGACCGAATCCGCGTCACTGGCGACCCGCGCTGCGACAGCGTGCTCGCGCGGGTCGCCGCGGTACCAGCCGATGACCCACTGCTGGCCCTGGGACACGATGCCCCGGCCATGGTGGCGGGATCCACCTGGCCGGTCGATGAGGACCACCTGTTCGCCGCATTCGTGACGGTGCGGCAGCGTCACCCTGCCGCACGCCTGATCCTGGTGCCGCACGAACCGAGTCCCGAGGCGGTGGAACGGGTACAGCGGGCGGCGGAGCGCATCGGCGCTCCACCCGTCCGGCTGCTGAGCACCGGCGGGGACGGCAGTCCGCTGATCGTGGTGGATCGCGTTGGGGTGCTGGCGACGCTCTATGGGGCGGGAAAGCTGGCCTACGTGGGGGGTGGCTTCGGGACAGCGGGACTGCATTCGGTGCTGGAGCCCGCCGCATGGGGCCTTCCGGTCACATTCGGGCCCAATTGGGGGGAGAGCCGCGACGCCGGCCGGCTTGTGGCCGCAGGGGGTGGTGCGCCCGCCGCGAGCCCCGAGGCCCTGGCCACCGTGTGGCTGGAGTGGCTGGCAGACGACGCAGCCCGCGCCGCCATGGGTGCGCGGGCTCTCGCCGTCGTGGAATCGGAGCGAGGCGCGTCCGCGCGGTCGGCGGCGCTGCTGGACGAAGTGGTCTAGCCGAGGCGGACGGTTCGTCGCCGCACAGGCCGCGCCGGGGGCGGCCTTGTCAGCGCAGGAACGTCAGAAGGTGAAGATCAGCCCGAGCGAGCCCTCGCCCTGGGTGACGACGGACGTGCCCGGGGTGACGTAGCAACCGTAGTAGTAGTCGCACCAAGTCTGGTAGGTGCCGTTCGGCACGAACGAGAACCACCCACGGAACGTCGCACGGATGCCGAACCGCTGCTGGGCGCCCTTCCCCAGCATCATCCGCACACCGCCCTCGGCCGACAGCGAGAAGTTGGTGCTGGAGCCGATGCCTTCCTTGGTCGGGTCGAAGATCGTGGCGCCGAGGCCGAGACCCAGGAACGGGTGCACATTCTGCTGGCCAAACTCGTAGCGCGCCCCGCCGTGGATGTAGTTGGTCGCAAAACCCGAAGTCGTGAGCGGTGCCGTGAAGCCCGGATCGGGCACGAACGTTATGTCGGTCGTCTGCCGGAGGTAGGTCGCTTCGAACCAGAAACGGCCATTCGGGGTGAAGCCCAGCTCGGCACCATACCCGATCCCGCTCCGCAGCGACAGGTTGCCGGGGGGCACATCACTGAGCCCGTCCGTGTTGAAACCGCCACCGAACACGTATGCCACCATCGGCGTGATCTCGAACGCGGATCGCTTCAGCGTCGAGCTCAGGTCATACGGCTGCGAAGTCGGATCATTCGGTCCCATCGGCGTCGTGACCGGCACAGGCGCCGCCGCCACGCCTGGCACCGGGGGCGGGCCGTAGTCGGCGCCGGGGAGGTTGGCACTCGGGTCGTCGACGATCACGCCCTCGAGGGTGACGGTCCGCGGGGTAATAAGGCCCAGCGTTACGACGCTGACCAGCACGTCATACCAGCGGCTCCCCACCGTGATCTTCACGTCCTCGATGCTCTGGCCACCCACGAGTTGCGAACCCAGCGGCTCGCGCAGCGAGGGCTTCTTCACCGGGACGGCTCCCCAGAGCACCCACAGCGATCCCGAGCTGACCTTGAACGGGGCGCCGCGCGCCGGAGAACCCGCCTTGGACCCCATGGTGACGGGAACACCCAGCTTGCTGCCATCGAAAGTCATGGAACAGGCATTCAGCGTGGACAGGGCCAGGGCGAGCAGGAGTGTGGAGCGAAGCATCAGAGGCCAGGATCGAAGGAGAAGAAGACGCCGACACCGAACGTCGAGAGATTGTGGTTCGCAATGAAGACCTGGTCGTACGCCGCACGGACACCGAGGCCGTTCAACAGGGTGATGCCAATGCCGGCGCTCACCCCCACGTGCACCGCGCCGTCGCCTTCCGACCCATTCCCCGGATACATGTACTGCCCGCGCAGCCCGACCCATGGCTGTACCGAGACGATGGGCGTCGGGATCCACACGGAAAAACCGGCTCCGAACGGGGCCTGAACCTGTCCGCTGGAGGTCGTCCCGGATACGCCGCCCTGCAGCACGAGCTCGAATGGGCTCCGTTCGGGCTTGAGCAGGGTCAGGGTAACGAGACCGCCAAGACCCGAGGTCGCCACCATCCCCGACAGCCCCACCCGGCCAAATCCGCCAGCGACGCCCAGCCCGGCACAGGCCCCCGAACAGAAGTCATCACCGGCGAACGCGACGTCCCCGGTGAGAGTGAGTCCCCGGGGCACCTGTACCGCGTACAGGGGAAAGCCACGCACCTGGGACCGTGCCTCGGAGGCGGCTCCAGCGAGCAGGATCGCGAGAATCGAGACCGCCCGACGCCGCATGGCGGGGCAAGCTAGTCCGCGTCGCGTACCAGCGACAAGGGCCCGGCCGCGCTGGCGCGGCCGGGCCCCGGGTGGAACGGATGATCGCGCGATCAGTGCACGTAGGCCAGGCCGATGGCCACACCGTCGATGTCACCAATGCCGCCGGACACCCGGATGTCCAGGCGCCCGCCGAACCTGATGTCCACGCCCAGACCGAGGGCAAAATCCACCCCGCCATCGGGGGCGTTGTCGCCGGAGTAGAACGTGGGGACGATGACGGGCTGGAAGTACGGAACGAAGCTGGTCTTGGAGTTCTCGAGGTCGATGCGACGTCCCAGCGAGATTCCGATCGGGATGAAGAAGCTGTCGTACGAGCCCGAGGCGAGCTGGGTACCAAAGCCGGCCGTGATCGCGCCGTCGAGCGGAAAACTCTCGGAGGCGTGGATGACCCGGCGCCGGAAATCGACGCCGAGTGCCACCGCACCCTGCGCACCCTGGTCTACATAGCCGCCGCGGAGGCCGAAATCATTGGGGCCATTGCCGAAGCTGTAGAATCCTTCGATCGCGTACGACGCGCCCTTCGGATCCGAGAGCGAAGCGCCAAGCTCCCAGGTCTCGAACGCCCGGTACGGCGCCTTGAACACCGGCGTGCCGGTCTCCTGGGCTGCGACCACCCTCGCGCCCCCGGCGGCGAGAGCGAACAGAACAAGGAATGCGTTACGACGAATTCGCGGCATTGTCATCTCCCTGGACCTGTTCTGCAACTATCCGCACGCGGTCGTCGACCACCTGCAGAAAGCCGCCTTTCACGCGGAATGCGCGGGCTGAGCCGGCCTGGCGCACCACCAGACGGCCCTCTCCCAGCAGGGTCATGAAAGGGGCGTGCCGCGGCAGGATACCAACCTGTCCGTCGAAGGCGGGGGCGGTCACGGCCTCCGCCTCGCCGTCGAACATGCTGGCTTCAGGGGAGATGATCGTGACTCGCATCACGACGCCTGGAGCTTCTTGGCCTTCTCGACCGCCTCGTCGATGCCGCCCACCATGTAGAACGCCTGCTCGGGCAGGTGATCGAACTCGCCGGACAGCACGCGTTCGAAGCTCTCGATGGTGTCCTGCAGCTTGACGTACTTGCCGGGGAAGCCGGTGAACTGTTCCGCAACGTGGAACGGCTGCGAGAGGAAACGCTGCAACCGCCGGGCGCGGCTGACGATGAGCTTGTCCTCCTCGCTCAGCTCGTCCATGCCGAGAATGGCGATGATGTCCTGGAGCGCCTTGTAGCGCTGCAGGGTGCGCTGCAGGCCGACCGCCACGTTGTAGTGCCGCTCGCCGATGTACTGCGCATCGAGGATGCGGCTCGAGCTGTCGAGCGGATCGACGGCGGGGTAGATGCCGATTTCCGCGATGGCGCGCGAGAGCACGACCGTGGCGTCGAGGTGGGCAAAGGCGGTGGCCGGTGCAGGGTCGGTGAGGTCGTCGGCCGGGACGTAGATCGCCTGCACCGACGTGATGGAGCCCTTGTTGGTGGAGGTGATGCGCTCCTGGAGGAAGCCCATCTCGGTGCCCAGCGTCGGTTGGTACCCCACGGCGCTCGGCATGCGGCCGAGCAGCGCCGACACTTCGGAACCCGCCTGGGTGAAGCGGAAGATGTTGTCGATGAACAAGAGCACGTCCTGGCCCTCGATGTCGCGGAAGTATTCCGCGATCGTGAGGCCGGAGAGACCTACCCGGAGGCGCGCGCCCGGCGGCTCGTTCATCTGGCCGTAGACCAGCGCCACCGAGTCGAGGACCTTCGCCTCCTTGAACTCGAGGTAGAGGTCGTTGCCCTCGCGGGTGCGCTCACCGACGCCGCAGAAGACCGACTTGCCGCCGTGGCCCTTCTGCACGTTGTTGATGAGTTCCTGGATGATGACGGTCTTGCCTACGCCGGCGCCGCCGAAGAGGCCGACCTTGCCGCCCTTCACGAACGGGGCAACGAGGTCGATGACCTTGATGCCGGTCTCGAAGACCGTCGTCTTGGGCTCCAGGTCGACAAACAGGGGCACGTGCCGGTGAATCGGCCACCGCTCAGTGGACGCCGGGATGTCCACGCCGCCATCGACCGGCTGGCCAAGGACGTTGAGAATGCGACCCAGGGCCGCGTTGCCGACGGGGACCGTGATCGGGCCGCCGAGGTCGACTGCCTCCATGCCGCGCACGAGGCCGTCGGTGCTCGACATGGCGACGCACCGTACCTGGTTCTGCCCGATGTGCTGCTGCACCTCGAGGGTCAGGTCGATGGGCACCGTACCGGTCTTGTTCCGGACGAGCACGGCGTTGTTGATCTCGGGCAGCTGCTCGGGCGGAAACTCGACGTCGATCACGGCACCGATGACCTGGACGATATGGCCGACGTTCTGCTTGGTGGCGATGGCGGTCATGCGGAATTCCTTGGAAGTTTCTTCACGTCATCCCTCAAGGGCAGCGGCGCCGCCCACGATCTCCGACAGCTCCTGCGTGATGCCTGCCTGCCGCTGGCGGTTGTACGACCGCTTGAGCGTGCCCAGCAGTTCCTGCGCATTGTCCGTGGCGCTCTTCATCGCCGTGCGCCGCGCACCGTGCTCGCCGGCCGCCGCTTCCACCAGGCCGCGATAGAAGGCGTTCGTGACGTACAGCGGCAGCAGTTTCTCGAGGATCGCCTCGGCACTCGGAGCGAGCAGGTAATCCCGCCGGCGCCGGGCCTCGCCCGCCGCGGGCGTCTCGAACGGCAGCACCTGGGTGGTGATGGGCGGAGTGGAAAGCGGGCTGTTGTAGCGGGTATGGACGGCCTCGACGCGCCCCAGCGTGCCCGCCAGGAAGGCCTTGATGAGGGGCTCGGCCAGTTCCGCCGCATGGGCCGCCGTCGGCTTGTCGCCAATGTCGATGCGCTCAAGCGCCGGCTTGCGGCCGGTGAAGCGGAAGAAGCCCGCGCCCTTCTTGCCGATCGCGTACAAGTCCACGGCGTAGCCCTCGGCCTCGAGGGCAGTGATGCGGCGGCGCGCTTCCTTGATGAGGTTGGAATTGAACGCGCCGCAGAGCCCGCGATTGGATGTCACCAGGAGCACCACCGCGCGCGACGGACCGCCCTTTGAGGGTGCGGGCGGCGTGCGCAGGAGCGGAAAGCGCTCGGCGAGGTCGGGCGCCATGAGATCGCTCAGGACCTCACGCAGCGCCTCGGTGTAGGGCCGGGCCGAGGCGACGCGCTCGGAGGCCCGGCGCAGCTTCGAGGCCGCCACGAGCTCCATGGTCTTCGTGATCTTGCGCGTGTTCTGGACCGTCCGGATACGACGGAGCAGCGAGCGATTTGCCGAGGCCATCCTCGATCAGCCCGCGATGAACTTGGGCTTGAACGACTCGATCGCCTGCTTGAGGCGGGCGGTCAGGGCATCGTCCAGCGCCCTCTTGGTGCGAATGTCCGTCAGGAGCTGGGTGTCGAGCCCCGAGAGAAAGTCGCGCTCCCACTTCCGCACCTGCAAAGTCGGGACGTCATCGAGGAAGCCATTGGTGACAGCGTAGATGATCGCCACCTGCTTCTCGACCGGCACCGGCTGGTACTGCGGCTGCTTGAGGATCTCCACCAGGCGCGTGCCGCGGTTGAGCTGGCGCTGCGTGGCGGCATCGAGATCGGAACCGAACTGGGCAAAGGCCTCCAGCTCGCGGAACTGCGCCAGGGAGAGCCGGAGCGGGCCGGCGACCTGCTTCATCGCCTTGATCTGCGCATTGCCGCCGACGCGGCTCACGCTGATGCCGACATCGACCGCAGGGCGGACGTTGGCGTAGAAGAGGTCGGTCGTGAGGAAGATCTGGCCGTCGGTGATCGAGATGACGTTGGTAGGGATGTAGGCCGAGACGTCACCCGCCTGGGTCTCGATGATCGGCAGTGCCGTGAGCGAGCCGCCCGGCACCTTGATGCGCGAGTCGATCTTCGTCTTCTCGGGGTCGGTAGAGATCTTCGCGGCCCGCTCGAGAAGCCGGCTGTGCACGTAGAACACGTCGCCGGGGTACGCCTCGCGGCCCGGCGGGCGGCGAAGCACCAGCGACATCTGGCGGTAGGCGGTGGCCTGCTTGGACAGGTCATCATACACGCAGAGGGTGGGCTTCCCCTCCTCGTACATGAAGTACTCGGCGAGCGCGCAGCCGGCGTACGGTGCCAGGAACTGCAGCGGTGCCGAGTCGGAGGCCGAGGAGACGACCACGATGCTGTACTCGAGCGCGCCGGCCTGCCGGAGGCGCTCCACCACCGACGCCACCGTCGACTGCTTCTGGCCGATGGCGACATACACGCAGACGACGCCGGTGCCCTTCTGGTTGATGATCGTGTCGACCGCGATGGCCGTCTTGCCCGTGCCGCGATCGCCGATGATCAGCTCGCGCTGGCCACGGCCGATCGGGATCATGGCGTCGATGGCCTTGATGCCGGTCTGCAGCGGCTCGTTGACCGGCTGCCGCACGATGATGCCGGGCGCGATGATCTCCACCGGACGGCTGGTCTTCGCCTTAATCGGGCCCAGGCCGTCAACCGGCTGGCCGAGCGGATCCACCACGCGACCGAGCATCTCCGGACCGGCCGGCACCTCGAGCAGGCGGCCGGTACGACGGACCTCGTCGCCCTCCTTCAGCACGAGGTAGTCGCCGATGACAGCGGCGCCGACCGAGTCTTCGTTCAGGTTGAGCACCAGGGCGACGACGGTTTCACCCGTCTCCCGCGCGGTGATCTCGAGCATCTCATAGGACATCGCCGACTTGAGGCCGTAGATGCTGGCGACGCCGTCGGCCACGCTGAGCACCGTACCAACCTCGGCGTCCTGCGCCGACGTCAGGTCGGCCGACGCGATTTCCTTGAGGAGGACTTCCTTGAGCTCGCCGGGGCGGAGGAGTGTCTCAGAGGCCATGAGATTCGCTGGAAGTGACGGTGAAAAAAACGGTTCGGCAATAGCTTGTGAAAATAGTCACAAAAGCGGGGGGCAGGCAAGGGAAAGATGGCGGGTAAGCCGGGTAACGCGGGTGGGGCTGGCTAGAAGCGACTCCGGGTCCGGCCCCGCACAAAGGCCGACAGCACACCGCGAGGCCCCAGCTCGGCCAGATCGGCGACGCCGACGTCGGCAATGCGGCGCACCGTAGCGGCCATGTGGCTCGCCGAGGCGTAGCGGAGGATCCCGGCGGCAACGGGCGCGGGTGTCCGGGGATTCTGGAGCAACTGGGCAGCGCAGGCGACACGGGCCAGGTCGATGACGCGCTTGAGGTTCGGGGCGCCCCCGGCGCCGAACTGCCGCGAGAGGTGCTCGCGGCTCACATGGAGGCGGGCAGCGATCTGTTCGGTGCGGAGCGGCGTCTCGACGTCCCGGACCACGAGATCCCAGGCGCGCAGCTGCAGAGGCTCTGTGAGCCGCAGCACGCGTGGGCCATCGGCGAGCAGGCGCCGGCGCTCGGCAGCGAGTGTTGCCCGGTTCACGAGCTCACCGGCGACCGCGTCATCCACCCCCTCGACCACCAGGGCCGCTACCCCGCCCTCCCGGCACGCGGCGAGCGCTTCGCCGTCGTCGGCACGGAACGGGGCCCAGGCCACGACCGGCAAGGCCGGGAGATGCTCCCGCACGTCGCGCAGCACCGCGAACCCGGCCCCGAGGGGTGAGAGGATGACGGCGTCGAGGAGGCGGCTCGTCGCCAGGCGCCAGAGGGCATCGGCACCGCGGCAACGCACCAGGCGGATACCGGCACGCGGCATCGAGCGTCGGAGCACGGCGCTCGCCGGGCCGGGCGCAAGCACGGCGATGAGTGACACGTGAGGCTGGCTAGCTGGGTACGGAGGGGTCGGGCTCCCGACGGGGACGGCCTGCGCCGACGGCGACGAGGGTCCGGGCCATCTCACCCGCGCGCTTGAGGACGCCGCGCGCGTTGTCGTAGCTCAGTGCTTCGAGCGCTTCCTCGAGAGTGCACCAGCGGACGGCGGTGATGCCCTCATCCGTCTGCGGCGCCGGATCGCCATCGGGCGACTCGAGGAGGAAGAAGTGGCAGTACTTGTGGATCCGGCGGCCGCGGAACCGGAAGTGCCAGTCGATGAGTCGGATGGGCCCGTGCAGGTTGAGCTGCTCGAGGCCGGTTTCCTCCGCCGTTTCGCGGAGGGCCGCCTGCGCCGGGGTCTCACCCTCCTCGAGGTGCCCCTTCGGAAAGCCCCAGTTGTGGTAGGAGTCCTTGATGAGCAGGAAATGCGCGACGCCATCCAGCTCCCGCCGGAAGACGATGCCACCTGCGCTCACTTCGAGGTCGACCGGGCGCTTGACCATCCTAGAACACGCTCACCTTCAGGTACTTCTTGGGATTGTTCCGGATGTCGGCGATCAGGGCCCGGGCCTCCTGGAAGGTGAGCGTCGCTTCCCGGTACAGCATCGTGTCGCTCGCGAGCATGCCCAGGGTGCCCTGGCCCCGCTCGATGCGGCGCAGGATCGAATCGGCGGACTGCAGCGCCTGCACCATGCTCACCTTGTTCTGGGCCGCGGCCTCGGTGACCTCGCGCAGGTCGGCGGCAGCCTTCCGCAGGTCGGCGAGCGCCATACGGGTGTTGCCCGCCACCTCGGGTACGATGCCACCGGAGGTGGCCGAGTCGAGACGCGTGACAGTGCGTACGAAGGCACTCGAGCCGAGCGAGATGTTCTCACCGACGGTGTCGAGGCGCTGCGTCTGCGACCGCGCGAACCCGGCGAGGCGGCGCGAAATCTGGGAGAGATCCCCGATGCTGGCCTTGAGCTCCTTCACGGCGGAGGTGTCGAGGACACCTTCGAGGCGCCTGGTGACGTTGGCGACGTCGCCGGCGATGCGGCTGGCCTGCTGGGTCAATTCGCCGATATCGGGCAGCGTCGCACCGGGCCAGGCCTCGCCGCCCGCCGCGCGCGCCTGCTCGAGCGCGGCGCGCAGCTCCGGATCATCCTGCTGTTCCGCGAGCCCGAGGATGTTGGCCCGCCATTCACCGAACAGGCTCGACGACGCCGCGACCACCGCGGGATCGGGCGGCAATTCGGCCGCGCGGTCGAACTGCATGTCCACCTGCACCCACTCGTCGGCCGCGAGGCGGATGGCGGTCACCCGGCCCACCTTCACGCCGCGCAGCGTCACTGGTGCACCGGGCTTGAGTCCGCCCACCTCACGGAAGCGCGCGCTGCGCACGACCTGGTCCCGCGCCAGACTCGTCTGCGAGAGCCAGAGCGCGCCCACGGCCACCGCCACGGCGGCGGCCACGACGGTGGCGCCAACCACGAACTCGCGCCGGCGCTTCACGTCACCCCCGCGGCGCTCGACGGCCGGCCCTCGATGAACCCGCTGACCACCGGATCCTCACTGCGGCGCAACTCGTCGCCGGTGCCCACGGCCCGGACGCGGCCCTCATATAGCATCGCGATGCGGTCTCCACACTTGAAGCTCGTCCGCAGGTCGTGCGTCACGATCAGCCCGGTTGCACCGAGGTCGCGCGTGCGCATCATGAGGTCGTCGATCACGGCCGACGTGACCGGATCCAGCCCGGTCGTCGGCTCATCATACAGAATGTAGCGCGGCTTCAGCGCCACTGCGCGCGCGATCCCGACCCGCTTGCGCATGCCGCCCGACAGCTCGGCCGGGTAGCGCTCCCCGGTGCCTTCGAGGTTCACGAGGGCCAGGCTTTCCCGGACCCGGTCGCGCTGGGCGGCGGCGTCCATGCCCTGCTTCCGCAGTCCGAGCCGGATGTTGTCCTCCACCGTCATCGAGTCGAACAGCGCCGCGAACTGGAAGACGAACGCGATATCCCGCCGCAGCAGCGCCAGGCCATCGGCATCGAGGTCGGGCACGTTCTTGCCGTCGACCAGTATCTCTCCCGCGTCGGGCGTGAGGAGCCCGGCAATGAGCTTGAGTGTGACGCTCTTGCCGCCGCCGGAGAAGCCGAGCAATACCGTGTTCTCACCCTCCGGCACGTCGAGCGAGAAACCGCGAAGGACCTGCTTGGCGCCGAACGCCTTGTGCACATCCCGCAGCTGGATCACAGGAGGACCACCGCCCAGAAGGCGTCCAGGACCAGGATCGCCTCGCAGCCGAGCACGACGGCGCGGGTGGCCGCCGCCCCGACGCCGGCGGCGCCGCC
Source organism: uncultured Gemmatimonadales bacterium (assembly GCA_963773095.1). Lineage (GTDB taxonomy): Bacteria > Gemmatimonadota > Gemmatimonadetes > Gemmatimonadales > GWC2-71-9 > JAGGAG01. The sequence continues at coordinate 92,628 of CAVYZY010000013.1, read as the reverse complement.
CTCGCTGGAGAGTCCCTTGAGACAGCCCATGAGCGCCACGGCGGCGCCGAAGCTGGCGGACTTCACCAGCCCGTACCAGATGTCCTTGAACTGGTAGAACTGCCTCAATCCGCGGACGAATTCCTGTGCCGGCAGCTCGAGGATGAAGGTGGAGGCGAGCCAGCCCGAGAAGACGCCCACCAGCATGGCAAAGGCGGTGACCACCGGGAACATCAGCGTGGCAGCGAGGACGCGGGGCACGGCGAGATAGGCGAGCGGGTCGTACGAGAGGGTCTCGAGCGCGTCGACCTGCTCGGTGACCTTCATGGTCCCAAGCTCAGCGGCAATGTTGGCGCCCACCCGGCCGGCGAGCGCCATGCCGGTGAGGACCGGTGCCAGTTCCATCATGACCGTCTTGCCCACCAGTGATCCGACGAGGTAGAGCGGGACGGTGTTGGTGAAGATGTAGGAGGCGAGCAGGGCGAGGACGATGCCGGTGAAGACGGCGAGAAAGATGGCGATCGGCACGGAATCCACGCCGAGCACCACCATCTGGTCCAGCAGAACCGGGCGCCATGTCCGCACGTCGCGCACCGCGCGGGACACCCGGAGCGTGATACGGCCCACCTCATCGAAGAATCCAGCCGGGAGAGGCGGGCGGGTCTCAGCGGCCCGTAGCATGGCCACTAAGGTACTGCTATTTACGCCGCGAAGCTCGCCAGCGCACGCCCGACGTCGCCCTCGCGGAGGCGCTTGAGCGCGCGGTCGCGGAGCTGGCGCACCCGCTCACGCGTGACGCCGAGCATGCCGCCGATTTCCTCCAGCGTGTGCTCGCGCCCTCCATCGAGGCCGAAGTAGAGCCGGAGCACCTTCGCGTCCCGGGGCGGGAGGGTGCGGAGGGCCGACTCGATCTCTTCCGAGAGGAAGGCGTCCATCGCCTGGTCCTCGGCCGAGTTGCCGTCCTCGGCGACGAACCGGTCCATCAGGGACCGATCGCCCTCGGGATCGAGCGGCGCGTCGAGGCGGACCTCACTGGTGTTGAGCGCGGCAAGCGACTGCACCACGTCGAGCGAGAGCCCGGTGGCGTGGGCGATCTCCTCGGGCGTGGGCTCGCGCCGCAGTTCCTGCCGCAGCGTCTCGGCGGTGCGCACGATCCTGGAGAGATCGGCGGTGCGGTTGAGCGGTACGCGCACCGTGCGGCCCTGCCGCGCGAGCGACGCGAGGATGGCCTGCCGGATCCACCAGACGGCGTAGGAGATGAACTTGACGCCCTGGTCAGGATCGAACTTCCGGGCGGCGGTGAGGAGCCCCACGTTGCCCTCGCCGATCAGGTCGGTGAGGGGCAGGCCGCGGTTCTGGTATTTCTTGGCGACCGAGATGACGAACCGGAGGTTGCGCTTGACCAGTTCCTGCATCGCCTCGGGGTCGCCGCCGCGCACCCGCTTGGCGATGGCGATCTCCTGCTGCGGCGTGAGCAGGGGGGTCATGCTCACCTCGTACAGGTACTGGTCGAGGATGTCCTTGTCGGCATCGTAGACGCCGAGGGACTTGGAGGTTTCCCGCTTGCGGGTGCGCCGCGGCTTGGTGGGCGGCGTGGCCGCGAGGATCTGGGCAGTGGTGAGGTGCTCGGGCAGCGGCTTGTGTGGATCCCAGACCGGCTCAGCCATCTTCGGGGCGGCGACCACCGGCTCGAGTGCTGCGCTGCCGGCGCGCGCCTTCTTCCCGGCCGGCGCCTTGGCAGGTCCTGCCGCCGCGCGCCTGGCCGTCTTCTTCGCCGGCTTCGCCGGCAGCTCGCCCTTCTTCCCGCTACTCGACATGATGCTCCGCTGGATCACAAACTGCGCCGCGCGTCGTACGCGCGCGTTGTATTGTCGCTTGACACCCCCGGAGCCCGCTCATAGGTTCCCGTGCTGCTCCGGTCCCTCGGTTCGGGGGCCGCCCAATATATAGGGGGCGTAGCTCAGTTGGGAGAGCGCGTGAATGGCATTCACGAGGTCAGGGGTTCGATCCCCCTCGCCTCCATTCGGTTCGCCGGGCGTGAGCAGCGTCGCGGTGAAGACTTGGAAAACGGTTGCGGACAGCGCAGTCGAGCGCTACAATCCGCTTCCGCTAAGCGGGAATAGCTCAGTTGGTAGAGCACAACCTTGCCAAGGTTGGGGTCGCGGGTTCGAGTCCCGTTTCCCGCTCTCCAGGGAATATCGCCCAGGCCATCGGGCAGCGTCGCGGGGTGGAGCAGTCTGGTAGCTCGCCGGGCTCATAACCCGGAGGTCGTGGGTTCAAATCCCACCCCCGCTATCGAATGCGGCAAGGCGGCAGGGCGGCATGCCTGCCGCCTTGCCGCCTGTAGGGCGGTTAGCTCAGTTGGTTAGAGCGCCACGTTGACATCGTGGAGGTCACAAGTTCGAGCCTTGTACCGCCCATGGCAGCAGAGGAGTTGATTGGGGCGGACGCCGGTCCGTCCACGCGCCCATAGCTCAATTGGATAGAGCATCTGACTACGGATCAGAAGGTTAGAGGTTCAAGTCCTCTTGGGCGCACTAGGTAAGTACGGGGCGTAGCGAAGCCCGGTTATCGCGCCTGCTTCGGGAGCAGGAGGTCCCCGGTTCAAATCCGGGCGCCCCGATCGAAGGAACGAAGAGCCCCGCCACGGCATCCGTGGCGGGGCTCTCGTCTTGGGAGCCCGCGCGGGGCTCAGGCAGTTGGGCTCGTTCCCCGTCGCTTGAAGAACCAGATCAGGAGCATCGCGCCACCCACCGACAGCACGTAGCTGGGCACGGGACCCAGGTTGGTGAACCGACCCACGAAGCCGCCGAGGAAGGACCCGGCGATGCCGAACCCGGCGGTGGCCGGGAGGCTCATGGGGTCCGGGCCGGGCAGGAGGAACCGCGCCAGCGCGCCGGTGAGCAGGCCAATCGCCGCGAGGATGAGCAGGAACATGACGAGCCCCGCGCCGATGCCCAGCAGAGCCGCTGAGCCAGTAGAAGTGGAATCCATGGTCGGTAGTCTCCAGGCAGGCCGTCATCACTGACTTCTACTTCCGCTTCCAACGATACAGCGGTGTGTGCCTAGCTGTCGAGGAACAGCGCTACCGGCTGGAGTGGCTTCACGTGGTCGCAGATGATCTTGACCATGACTGTGAGCGGCACCGCGAGCACCGCCCCGGTGATGCCCCAGATCCACCCCCAGAAGAGCAGCCCGACAAACAGCGCGACGGCATTGAGCGGAAGCCGGCGGCCGAGCAGCATCGGCGTAGCCAGGTTGCTCTCGATCATGTTGATGACGAAGAAGCCACCCACCGCGAGCAGGGTGCGGTTCGGCTCGTCGAACGACACGAGCCCCGCCACGGCGATCAGCGCGAGCGTGGCGATGGCGCCCACGTACGGAATGAAGTTCAGCACGCCCGCCACCGCACCCCAGAGTGCCGCATTCGGCATGCCGAGGAGGGCCAGCACGCCCCATGTGAGCAGCCCGACGACGATGTTGATGAGCGTGGTGAGGAAGAGGTAGCGGGACATCTGCACCTCGATCTCGGCCAGCGCCTCGATGACGTGCGCGCGTTCGGGGCGGCCCGGAAGGACCTCAGCGAGCTTCTGCCGGAAGAGCGTTCCGGCCGCGAGCAGGAAGTAGGTGAGGAAGGTCACCGTCAGAAACGCGCCCAGAAAGTTGGCGGTGCTGCCGGAGAGCCTGGTCAGCAACGTCGGCTTCGCCAGCTCCACCTTCTGGGTGTCGCCGCTGCCAGGCGCAGGGCTCGTGGCCTCTTCCACCTTGCTTGCGGTCTCCTGGATACTGGCGAGCGGCCGGAACACGCGCTTCAACTTCCGCTCCACCTGCTGCATCGTCTTCGGGGCCCGCTCGATCCACTCGGCCGCCGGGTCCGCGAGGAAGAAGATGGACACGCAGAGGAGGGTGACGGTGCCGAAGACGAGCAGGCCGGCGCCCAGCGCCTCGGGGATGCGATGCCGCTTGAGCCAGCGCACCGGCGGGCCCAGCAGGAAGGTGAAAAGGACGGCTACGACGATCGGGAGCACAAGTGCGCTCCCGATCTTGAGTGCCGCAACAGCTGCGAGGAGAAAAATGCCGACGAGCGGCCAGGTCACGAATTGACCGGACTGTGCAGCGCGGCCAGGCGCTGCTCGAACGACTTCACCTGGTCGTCGGCTTCCTCCTTGAGGGTGCCGTAGCGCTGCTGGATCATGCCGACCAGCCGGTCACGGCGCCCGGCGATGACGTCGACGTCATCGTCCGTCAGCTGGCCCCACTGCTCCCGAACGCGGCCCCGCATTTCCTTCCACGAGCCCTTGATCTCATCCCAGTTCATGACAAACCTCCAGATAACGCGGCCAGGCCGCGGTCGATCACGGTGGGCCGGCCGAAGCCGGCCCAGATCTATGCCCATCACCGGCGGCAGGGAGCGCCGAAACGAAAGAAGGCACACGGGACCGGCTGCAGCCGATCCACCATGCGCCTTCGACTGGCGAACCAGCAGCGTTCGCCCGCTCAAGGTGACTGCCAGCATCGCAGCCTCTTCTTGTCCCTGCACTTTCCAACCTAAGAGATGCGGCATTGCGCGCAAGCGTTTGCAGTGTCACAATCGCGGCTGCGTGATGTCGCTCTCGCCACGTTACACGTGTTCCAGCAGGAGCTCGAGCCGCCGGCGAAGATCCGCCAGCGTCTTCGACTTGAACGCGCCCTTGGTCTCCTCCAGGACGTCCACCGTGTCCTTCACGGCCTGTTGCAACTGGATTCCGCGGGGACAGTTGAGCAGCTGGCACGGGTTCTGTCCGGACGGCGCGCTGTTGAGGGCCCGGCTCAACTGCTGCAGGTCGGTGAGCGAGCCCATCACGTTCCGAAGCGTCAGTGCGAGGAAGACGTCGACGGCGTTACCGTCCTGCGCCACGTTGTGGGCATCACCGATTTCCTGGCGCATCCGGCGCAGCCGGTCCTCGGTGCGCTGCATCACCTGGTATGAGCGGAAGCGGGCGATCGCTTTCTGCACTTTTTCCAGGAGGAGCGGGAAGCTCACCGGCTTGGTGAGGTAGGCCGCAACGGGCAGCTCAATGGACGCGACCGCCGACCGCACCGACGGGTAGCCGGTGAGGATGATGACCGGCAGGCCCCCGCTCTTCTCGCCCACGTCGCGTACCAGCTGCAGGTCGGCGTTCCCGGGCATCTCGAGGTCGGTGATGAGCAGGTCGTACTGTCCTTCGGCCACGCGGGCCAGCGCCGATGCGGCATCACCCACCTCGTCGCAGTGATAGCCCTCGCGCCGGAGGAGGTCGGCGGTGGCCGCGAGGAAAGTGGCTTCATCATCGGCGAGCAGAATGCGCGCGGCATCCATGGTGTGACCTTTCTCCCTGCTCATGAGACGGGCTTGAGTGGCACGCAGACAGTGAACACCGCTCCACCGCCCTCCGCGTCCGTGACCTTGATCGTCCCTCCCAGCGCCAGCACGGACCGCCGCACGAGGGCGAGGCCCAGGCCCATGCCACTGTTGCTCACATTGGCCTTCGAGGTCGTGAAGGGCTCGAAGATCCGCTCGCGCATGTCGGGCGGCACCCCAGGCCCCTGGTCGGCGACCGAGAGCATGAACGACTGGTCCTCGCTCCAGGCGCGCACAACGACCCGAGCGTTTCCGGGAGAGGCGTCGATGGCATTCTGCACCAGGTTGTAGATGGCCTGCCGGAGCAAGCCGGCGGGGACCCCGACGACCCCGGGCGACCCGGTGGTGTCCACGTCGATGGTGACGCTGGAACTGCGGTTGATCTGCTGGATCATGGCCACGGCATCGGCGATGATGGTGCCGATCGAGGCATGCGATGCGCCTTCCGTCTCCGGGCGATAAGTCTCGTAGAGCTGGCGCGTAATCCCCGCAATGCGGCCGATCTCGCGCTCGATGGCGCCGACATAGCGGAAGTACGGGTGCGTCTCCGGGATGGCGTCCTTGACCAGCAGGAACGAGTTCTGGATACCCGCCAGGGGATTGTTGATCTCGTGGGCCACCTTGGCTGCGAGCCGGCCCATGGTACTGAGCGATTCCAGTTCCCGGAGCGTCGCCTCCACCTGCTTCCGCTCGGTGACGTCGCGGCCCTCGGCCAGGAGCTGGATGACCTGGCCCTCATCGCCCAGGATCGGCTTGATCGAAAATTCTATGATGGCGCGCCGGCCGTCGGGCCCGTCGAGCTCCTCCTGGTACTGCACGATCTTTCCCAGCTTCGCTTCCTCGCAGGCCTTTCGCAGGCGTTCGACCCGGACGGGCGACCCGGCCCACGAGGGCGTCTCCCAGATGACCTTCCCGCGCATCTTGGCAAGGGAAATGCCGGCAAAGTCGAGGGCGACGCGGTTGGCCTCGAGACAGGTGCAGTCGAGATCGAGCAGCGTCTTGAGCTGCACGCCGCCGTCGAACATGGCGCGAAAGCGCCGCTCGCTCGCGGCCAGCGCCTGCACGGCGTGCTTGCGCTCGGTGACGTCGGCGATGGCGCCGAGCAGCCGGATCGGCCGTCCATCAGGCGCCCGCTCCACGACGCGACCACGCTCCACGATCCAGTGCCAATCCCCGTTGCGCGCCTGGAGGCGGGCCTCGACATCCAGCGTCTCGGTGCGTCCCGCGAGATGATCATCGAGCGCGCGCTGCAGGCGCGGGCGGTCCTCCGGGTGCACCAGGCTGTCCCACACGGCCGTGGCCCCCCGCGGCGTCAGCGTCTGCGGGTCATACCCCAGTCCACGCCAGACGCCCGCGCTGCGATGCGATTCGCCGGTCTCGAGGTCCTTCTCCCACAGGCCGTCCGTCGAGCTGTCCAGCGCCTGCTGCAGCCGCTGCCGCTCCACGGTGCGCGCCGCCGCCTGGGTGGAGTAGACCAGGCGGAGCAGCAGGCTCACGAGGATGGCCACGATGACGCCGAGCACCGCGATGACTTCGCGCAGGTCGGTACGGTAGAGCTCCTGCACCGATTGCATGGGCCAGGCGCTCACCTGCCACTGCAGCCCGCCCACGCGCACGGAATCGGTCGCCACCCACGCGACGTCGGGCGAGGGCTGGCCGGTGTGATACAGTTCGCGCATGCGCCCGTCGACCCGCACGCCGTACTCGCGGGGATAGAGCGCGAGCGCCTGCGCGACGAGCCTGCCGGCATCGACGAACGCCAGCAGCACGCCACGGCACCGGTCGTCGTTGCAGGCGGGGGCGCCGGCGAGCAGCATGGAGCCCAGGCCCGGCGCGGAGACTTCCACGATGCCAACAGGCGATCGGGGGCTGGCCGCGCCCCGCGCGGCCTCATCGGCGAGCACGCGCATCATCGTCACCGAGTCGACCGGCGCCGCGTCCATACCCACCTCCGCCTTCATGACCCAGGCGGAGTCGAGCCAGACCACCCTTCGCAGGCTGGGGTTGTCCGCCACGACGCGGCTCATGGAGGTGGCCCATCCCCCGGGCCGACCCGGGTCCTGATCGGCGCTGAACGCCGAGATGCGGCCGATCAATCTGAACGTCGCCTGGAGTTCGGCCGAAATCTCCGCCCGCGCCGTCCGGGCAAGTTCCTGTACCTGGCGGCTTCCACGCATTTCCTCCTGGCTGGTCACGGCGCGGGTGAGCACCAGCGTGGTGCAGAGCGTGGCAACCCCGGCGGCGAGCGGGAGCCAGGCCGGGAGCAGCGCCGGCGTGGTCTGCTCCCAGGCCACCACCGCGAGGCTCGCCCCGATCCCGAGGAAGCCGACGAGACCAGCGATCGACACACCAGTGACGGCGCCAAAGCGCAGATCACGGAGGACACCCGTGCTGTAGGAGAGCAGCGTGACCACGGAGAGGGCGAGAAGCGTGAGGCCCACTGTACCGACGATGCCGCGGCTGGCTTCTTCCACGCGGGCGTAGAGGAGCGTAAGAAACGCCGCCCCGACCAGCACGAATGCCAGTGCGGACGAGGCGGCCATGCGCCCGGGATACTCCGGATGGATCGCGAACGCAGTGGGGTCGGAAACCAGGAGCCGGTCGATGCGGAGATCGACGGCGGTGACATACTCGAGGAGGGTGAGCCCGCCGATACCAAGGGTGACGAGCGCGCCGGCGAAGAGCCAGCCGCGACCGCCCTCTGCGATGCCGTGGAGACCGGCGGCGGCCCCCAGCAAGGCCACGGCGGCATTCAGGTACATGGGCGGGTAGCCCTTGACGACGCTGACGAGCTCGACGGCGCCCAGCAGCCAGCCCAGCGTCACCAGTGCGCCGACGGCGGCGCACACGACCGCCCCCCACCGCGCCACCATGCGAGCCCGGGGCCCATGCATGCCGGTCAGCACTTGCCATCCACTGCGACCACGATGTACCCCCGGAGAGGTGCTGGCGTCACGCTCCCGACTTCCGGCCGCCGATCAGCCCCGCGAACAGGGCGACGAAGAAACCGGTGAGGAGCGCGAAGAAGAGTACCCGCGCCAGCCCCTCGACTGGAGAGGCAATCCCGAGAAAGGCGAAGAAGCCGGCCACGAGCGCTGCCAGCAGCAGGCCCAACGCCCATCGGAGCATGAGGAACCTCCAGTGGAGAAACTGCCACCGCGCGACCAGTCCGCGGGTGCCGATAGCGACGGGAGAAGGAAGGGGCGTCACCACAAACGGGAGACGCGATCGGGACTCGGCGTATCGGCCCATGACGCTGCATCCTTCGGCTGGAACAGCCGGGCAGGAATGAAAAAAAGGCGCGAACGGCCCCCACCCCTGGAGCCCATTCACGCCTTCGACTGGCGCCACCCACCTCGTCGCCCGTCAAGGTGACCCGGCCGCGCGCCGGATCCATTGTCCATGCCACAATATTGCGGCCCGCGCGCGCCGAAGCCAGCCCCGCATCATCCCGGCCGCACCGGAGTAAATAGTAGTTGCGCCGGACCGCGCTGGCCGGGCCGCGCCGCGTGTGATGACAGTCACGGCGCGCCCAGTGGAACGCGACTAGACTCGTTGTCGGCGCTGAGAGCCATCAGCGCCACCTTACTGCCGGGGGGAAGTTGCCTCCGATCGTGAAGGCGTATTTCCGGGACCAGTCCGGTCCGGAGTGCGCCTTTTTTCGTTTACACCAATCGGCGCTCTGCGTCGAGGAGAGAGACATGCGCAAGGTAATTCTCGCAGCCGCACTGATGGTACTCGGCGGCACGGCAGTGGCTTCGGCCCAGGCAACCCCCGCAACCCCGCCCAAGGCCGACAGCGCCCAGAAGTGGTCGCATGACAGCGCCATGAAGCAGGGGGCGATGAGCGACACCGCCATGAAGAAGGCGGGCCAGGTGGCGACGTTGGACGTGAACACCGCCTCGCAGTCGCAGCTCGAGTCGATTCCGGCTCTCAAGCCGTATGCCGACAAGATCATCAAGGGCCGGCCGTACAAGTCGGTCGACCAGCTCGAGGAGAAGAACATCCTCCCGAAGGATGTATACGGCGCAACCAAGTCACAGCTCAAGGTGAGCAGCTACTGACCTGGTGATGTGAAGCGGATATCTTCCAGCCGGGAGTTCATACGTACCACCCGGCTGGAGATTCCGCATGCAACTGTTCGTCAACGGGGAGCGGCGCACTTTCGACGGTGACGCCGCCATGCCCCTGCTCTGGTACCTCCGCGACGAGCTCGGCCTCACCGGAACCAAGTTCGGCTGCGGGATCGGCGCCTGTGGTGCCTGCACCGTCCACCTCGACGGGACCGCGATCCGCTCCTGCTCCACACCGATGCAGTTGCTCGACGGCAAGCGCATCGTGACGATCGAGGGGCTCGACGAGAACGGCAACCATCCGGTGCAGGTAGCCTGGCGCGCCGCCAACGTGCCCCAGTGCGGCTACTGCCAGAGCGGCCAGATCATGCAGGCCGCCGCCCTGCTCGAGACCACACCCCATCCCACCGCGCAGGAAATCGACACCGCCATGACGGGCAATATCTGCCGGTGCGGCACGTACGTGCGGATCCGCGCCGCGATCCAGGCCGCCGCCAAGGGGAGCAGCTCATGAGCCAGTCCCTGCCCCGTCGCGACTTCGTGAAGGCGGTCGCGATCGGCGGGCTCGTCATCACGGTGACCGGCAGCGGGTGCCGCCGGCTCAGCGACGAGGCCCGCGGCCCAGCGGCACCTGCCGGCGAACCGTTCGAGCCGGTGGTCTACGTGCGCCTCGATCCTTCCGGCACGGTGACCATCGTGTGCCCGCGCTCGGAGATGGGCCAGGGCATCCGCACAACGCTCGCGATGATCATCGCCGACGAGATGGAAGCCGACTGGAAGAACGTCGTGGTGACGCAGGCCCCGGGCGACGAGAAGAAGTATGGCTCGCAGAACACGGATGGCTCCACCAGCATCCGTGACTTCCTGCCGAAGTACCGTGAAGCAGGCGCCACCGTGCGCGCGCTGCTCGAGGCGGCCGCGGCGAAGCAGTGGAACGTGCCGGTCGCCGAGGTGGAGGCGCAGAACGGTCGCGTCGTCCACGCGTCGAGCAAGCGCGCGCTTGCGTTTGGCAAGTTGGTTGCGACCGCCTCCGCCCTACCGATTCCGGCGGCGGCCAGCCTTATCCTCAAGAAGCCCTCGCAGTTCCGCTACATCGGCAAGGATGTCCCGGGCGTTGACCTCCGGGCAATGACCACCGGACAGGCGATGTTCGGGCAGGACCTGCGGCGCGACGGCATGAAGGTGGCCGTGGTGGCGCGCCCCCCGGTGTACGGCGGCAAGGTCGCGACCGTCGATTCGAGCGAGGCCGAGAAGGTGCCCGGTGTGGAGCGGATCGTCCGCCTGCCCGAGGCCAACCCGCCCACCGGCTTCCAGGCGCTCGGCGGCGTTGCGGTGGTGGCGCAGAACACCTGGGCGGCGATACAGGGCCGCCGCAAGCTCAAGATCACCTGGGCCGACGGCCCCAACGCAAACTACGACTCGGAGCGCTATCGCACGCAGCTGGAGAAGGCAGTGCGCAAGCCGGGCAAGGTCGTGCGCTCGCAGGGCAACGCAGCCCGCGCACTGGCATCGTCGCCCACGCGCATCTCGGCCGACTACTACCTGCCCCACCTCGCTCATGCACCGATGGAGCCGCCAGCCGCCCTAGCCGTTTTCGAGAACGGACGCTGCGACACCTGGTCCTGCACCCAGAATCCCGTTGCGACACGCGAGACGGTGGCGCAGGCGCTCGGGATCCCCATGGAGAATGTTACGTCGTACGTGACGCTGCTGGGTGGCGGGTTCGGCCGGAAGTCGAAGCCGGACTATGCGGTGGAAGCAGCCCTGCTGGCGAGAGAGATGGGCGCACCGGTCAAGGTGATCTGGACGCGGGAAGACGACATCCAGAGCGACTTCTTCCACACCGTGGCGGCGGAGCACCTGGAAGGCGCGGTCGACAGCAACGGCAAGGTCACCGCGTGGCTGCAGCGGTCGGCGCTGCCGTCGATCGGTGCGCTGTTCGCACCGAACGTGCTGTACCAGGCCGAGTGGGAAGTGGGACAGGGGATGACCGACTTCCCGTACGCGGTGCCGAACCTGCAGGAAGAGATGGGCCCCGCGCCCGCGCAGGCGCGCATCGGCTGGTACCGGTCGGTCGTCAACATCCCGCATGCCTTCGCCATCGGTTCGTTCATCGACGAACTGGCCCACGCCGCGGAGAAGGACCCGAAGGAGTTCCTGCTGGAGATGCTGGGCCCCGACCGCATCGTGAACATGAGCAGCGTGGGGCTCACCGGAAAGCCGTGGAACTACGACGCCACCTTCGAGAGCCACCCGATCGACACCGCCCGCCTTCGCGGCGTGGTGGAACTCGCCACCAGCCAGGCCGGCTGGGGCCAGCTGCTGCCGGCCGGCCGCGGCCGCGGGCTCGCCGTGCATCGCAGTTTCCTGAGCTACGTGGCGATGGTGATCGAGGTACAGGCGAATGCCGATGGCAGCCTGTCGATTCCGAGAGTGGATGTGGCCGCTGACGGCGGGTTCATCGCCAACCCCGACCGGGTGAAGGCGCAGTTCGAGGGTGCCACGATCATGGGCATCAGCAACGCGCTCTACGGCGAGGTCACCTTCCGCGCGGGCCGGCCGGTCCAGTCGAACTTCGACCAGTACAAGGTGGCCCGGATGAATGTGGCGCCGCAGGAGATCCGGGTCCACCTCGTGCAATCGGACGCGAAGCCAGGCGGGATTGGTGAGCCCGGCGTCCCGCCGGTGGCCCCGGCCTTGGGGAACGCCATCTTCGCTGCCACGGGACGGAGGATCAGGAGCCTGCCGGTGGGCGACCAGTTGACCAAGCCGGATGGCGACAAGGGGCCGGTGACCACAGTCGGGTAAAGCGGGTAACGGGGAGAAGGCCTCGCAATGCAGTCCGATCAGCTCCAACGCCTCCAGTCTGCCCTCACCGGTCGTTATGCCCTCGAGCGCGAGCTCGGACGGGGAGGCGCGGCCACGGTGTACCTCGCCGATGACCTGAAGCACCATCGCAAGGTGGCGCTCAAGGTGCTCCGGCCGGAGCTCGCCTCCCTGCTCGGCCCGGACCGGTTTGCCCGGGAAGTCGCGATCGCGGCTCGACTCAACCACCCGCATATCCTCGCCCTGTACGATTCCGGTGATGCCGCCGGCTTTCTCTTCTACGTCATGCCGTTCGTCCAGGGCGAATCGCTCCGGCACCGGCTCCGCCGCGAGACCCAACTCCCGATCGACGAGGCCATTCGCATCACGCGACAGGTCGCCTCGGCCCTGGCGCATGCGCATGCCCGGCACGTGATTCACCGGGACATCAAGCCGGAGAATATTCTTCTCTACGAGGGTGAGGCGATGGTCGCCGACTTCGGCATTGCCCTAGCCGTGAGCGGCTCGGCGTCCGATCGCCTCACCGAAACGGGCCTCGTGGTGGGGACGCCCGAGTACATGAGCCCCGAGCAGGCCACGGGCGAGCGCAACCTGGATGAGCGGAGCGATGTGTACAGCCTCGCGTGCGTACTGCATGAGATGCTCGCTGGCGCGCCACCATTTACGGGGCCCACCGCCGCCGCCATCATCGCGCGCCACGTGATCGATCCGGTTCCCCGGGTGGGCCGGCTCCGCGGCGGGGTGCCGCCCACGCTGGAGCAGGCGTTGGTGAAAGCCCTGGCCAAGGCACCGGAAGCGCGCTTTGCGTCGGCGGCCGCGTTCGCGGAGGCGCTCGCAGCGCCCGTGACGACGAAGGGGGCGGCCCCGTCGGTGGCGGTACTGCCGTTCCGCAACCTGAGCCCCGACCCGGAGAACGAATACTTCACCGACGGGATCACCGAAGACGTGATCGCTCACCTCTCGAAGATCCGGGCGCTCAAGGTCATTTCCCATACATCAGTCATGCAGTTCAAGAACCGGGAGCAGAGCCTGCGCGAGATCGGCGCCCGGCTGGACGTCACGACCATTCTCGAGGGAAGTGTCCGGCGCGCCGGCGACCGGGTGCGCATCGTCGCGCAGCTCATCGACGTCGCGACGGACCAGCATCTCTGGGCCGAGACGTACGACCGTCAGCTCACCGACATCTTCGCGATCCAGACCGACGTGGCGCTGCAGATCTCCGGGGCGCTCAAGGCCGAGCTCGAGTCCGGGGAGCAGACGCGCATCCGCCGCGCGCCTACGACCGACCTCGCCGCCTATCAGCTGTATCTGAAGGGACGGCATTGCCTGCTGAGGGACAACGAGAGGGACATCAGCCAGGCCATCAGGTACTTCGAGCAGGCGCTTGAACGAGACCCGGACTATGCGCTGGCGCATGCCGGCGTTGCCCGGGGCTACGGCGAACTCGGACGAGTGGGCGCCGGTGCATTGACGCCGGACGTGGCCTATCAGAAGGCGCGAGTTGCCGTGGCAAGGGCGCTCGAGCTCGACAACGGCCTGGCAGAAGCGCACAGCATGCTCGCGTTCCTGAAGTTCATGTGTGACTTCGACTGGGTCGGCGCGGAGCAGGAGTTCCAGCAGGCGCTCGAACTTGATCCCGGCAGCGCCGATACCTACGACCTCTACGCCCAGCTCTGCATGGCGCTCGAGCGTTACGAGGAGGCACTCGCACTGCAGCAGCGTGCCAGCGAACTCGACCCGCTGGCCCAGCGGTCGGACATTGCCACCACGTTCCTCAGGTGGGGGCGCTACGAGGACGCGCTGAGGGCCGCCGAGCGCGGCATCGAATTCGACTCCCAGTTCGCACGGCTGCAGGCCACGCTCGGGTGGGCCTGCCTGAAGCTGGGCATGAACGAGCGCGGCCTGGCAGCGTTGCGGCAGGCAATCGCGAACTCCCCGGAGGAAACCCTCTTCAAGGCACAGCTGGGACAGGCCCTGGCCCTCGATGGGAAAGTGGAGGAGGCTCGGGCGGTCCTGCGGGAGCTCGAGGAACTGTCCCGGCGACGGTACGTGTCGCCGCTGCACGTGGCGTACGTTTACACTGGGTTGGCTGAGCCGGACGCGGCGATCGACCTTCTGGAACGGGCGTTCGACGAGCGGGCGGGCGGCTTGTACGGGATCAAGGGTTCGTTTCTCTTCGCGCCGCTGCGGGGGCATCCGAGGTTCACGGCACTGCTGAAGAGGATGAACCTGGCATGACGGCAGGGCGGGTGAGGCGGGTGGGTTACTCCGCGGAAACTGGCCCCGTTGTGTCGGGGCTGGCAGCGGGGAGCTGACCGACCACCTGCATCCAGCGCCACCAGCGCGGATCTTCCTGCTGCAGCCCGAACACAGCCAGCGCACGCGACCAGGCATTGTTCGACACGGGCCGGAAGAGCCGGTCGGCGAGCACGGAGTCGCCCGGCACCACGGTAGAATCGGCGCGCCAGCGCCCGAGGCTGTCCAGCTGGCTGGTGAATACCGGATGCCTCAGGAAGATCCCCAGCATCCGCTTGACCCCCGGCATTTCCTGGCTCGTCTCGGCCACGGGGTGACGGACCCATTCGTGCTTTCGCTCGAGCACCAGCGTCGTGAGGGCCCAGCTCGCGGCGTCGGCCTGCTGCTCGAGCGGATTGAGCGCGCCGTAGCGCCGGATGTCCTTCTGGCGCGGAACTCCCCGGAACAACGCGCGCCACGCCTCGGGATCCCGCGCCTGGCTCGCGTGCACCAGTTCATGCACGTACACCTGAAACGTCCCGATCGGCACTCCATCGATCGCCTCGCTGGTCGCGTCGGTGCGCGGGGCGTGATGGGAGGTCCGCAGATACACCATGTCGTGCGGGGCCGCGTAGACGCCGAGGGTGAGCGGGTCCACCAGTTCGCGGGGCAGCGGTACCACCGGGATCGAGTCGACCAGTCCGAGCGCACGGCGCGCGATGAAGGCCCAGGTGCTACGCTGGATGTCGCTCAGCAGTGCCGTCGTGGCGGGATCGTAGGCACTCGCCGGCACGTCTCCGCTCGCGAGCCACTCGACGCCGACCCACGCCGTGTTGTCGCTCCAGGCTGGATGGCTCGCCTCGAGTGCCAGTATGGCACCAGTGGCAAGCAAGGCTGCGCAGACGCGGCGCCGTGCGGCGGGGCGATCTGAGTTCGGCGAAATGGACCGGTGCAACAGCATGCGTGGGGCTCCTGCGGGTATCGGGTGGGACACAATGCATCGATCGCGCCGCGCCGGCCCCAGGATTGCCAGGCTGGGCCAAGCCTTGTGACTGCAGGGCGTTACGGGAGTCGGCGACGGGTACAAGCGGAGTGCGAGCGACCCCTGACGCGGGCATGATGGGCCACCCGTGGCGTGTGGCACGCAGTGCAGTCAAGAATTGTCCGAGGAACCTACCAGTCCCGGCCGTCACCTCCGTTGCCCTTGGGCCGCCGGCCCTCGTGTTCCGAGAGCTGCTGTCGCTCCACCGATTCGAGGAGTTTCCGCGCTTCTTCCTCGCTCAGCTCCTCCGCCGATTCACCAGCGGCGTCGCCCGACCCGCCACCGGCCATGGCACCGACGGCCTGTTCCCGCTCGCCGTTCAGGCCCTCCTGGGTGCCACTGCTCTGCCCCGCCAGCGCCCGTCCGCCACGGCCCGGTGAGCCAGAACTCTCGACCTCGTCGCGCTTCTTGAGGGCGAGTTCCAGGTTCCAGCGCGCGTTGTCGTCAGCGGGTGAGGCCAGCAGCACCTCCTCATACGCAGCGATGGCGCGGTCGTAGAAGTCGGCAGCGCGCTCCTTCGACGCCTGGCCCGCGCGGAACCAGGCGTTGCCGAGATTGAACAGCGCGACGGCGCGGATCTCCGTTCCGGTCGACCCCGCCGCCGCCTGCAAGTGCACCGCCGCATCCTCGAACCGGCTCACGCGATAGCCGGCGTTCCCGGCCCCGAGCTGTACCAGCGGGTTCTTCGACTGGGCCAGTGACCCCTGGTAGAGCGCGAACGACTCGGGGTAACGGCTCTTGTGGTAGAGCCGCACGGCCCGGCGGAAGGCGCCGCCCTCGCCGCCGCATCCCACCACGACCAGCAGCAGCGCGGCGGCGAGCGCCGGTACCAGCGCGGCGCGGCGGCGCCAACCGAGGACGAACAGGGTCTCCAGCGCCAGGAAGAGCACGGCCACGCCCAGCGGCCACTGGAACCATTCGACATGCTGCGGCACTCGCTGCGTGCCCAGCGGCCGTTCCGCGACACGACGGATGGCGGTCACCAGCTCCTTCCGCGCGGCGCGGTCGTCCCAGCGGGCGTAGGCGCCACCCGAGGTCTCCGTGATGCGACGGAGGGTCTTCTCGTCGAGTCGCGACTCTGCGGGCCGCCCGATGTTGTCGAGATGCCAGCGGCTGGCCGAATCACCGGGGGCCGTGGGATCGGCGGGAACGAACCCTCCCGCCGGCGTTCCGATGCCGAGCGCAAACACGGGAATGTGCGCTTCGCCGAGCTGCTCCAGCGGGCGGTCGAGGTTGCCCTCGCTCCGCTCACCGTCGGTGAGCAGCACGATGGCGCGGTGACCATCGCCGCCCTCGTGCTCGAACACGGTACGACCCACGTCGAGGGCAGCGGACAGGTCAGTACTGGGATCATCGATCGCCGTCGGTGACGCCGCATCGAGGAAGCGGTCGAACACCGCGTGGTCGCTGGTGAGCGGCAACTGCAGGAAGGCGGCGCCGCCGAAGATGACGAGGCCCACGCGATCGCCGGGAAGCTGGTCGGCGAGGTCTTTCGCCAGCGCCTTGGCGCGATCGAGCCTGGTGCCGTCGGCATCCTGCACCAGCGTCGAGCGCGACAGGTCAAGCGCCACGAGCAGGTCGCGACCGGAGCGACTGGAGCGGGTGTCGTTCGCGCCGCCCTGAGGGCGGGCGAGCGCCAACAGCCCGAAGGCGAGAGCCGCCGTGCGGAGCAGCGCCCGGATCCGGCGCGGCTGCGGATCCACCCGCATGCCGGTGCGCGCGAGGACGGCAGGATCGCCGAGCGATGCAAGCGCCGCGGCGCGAGCCGCCTGGGCATGGCGGATGAGCCATGCCGCGGCAAACGGCATTGCGACCAGCAACGCGAGCGCGGCGGGGACGGCGAAGATCATGGCACTGTCCGGAGCCAGGTGGCGCTGAGGAGGGCCTGCATCCCGAGCAGCAGCAGCCCAAACGAAAGGACGACCGGAAAGAGCTCGCGGTGGTCGCGCACCTCGCGGATGGGCACCTCGGTGCGCTCGAGTGGATCGATGGCCCGCATGACGCTGTCGAGGGCCGCGGGATCGCTGGCCCGCGCAAAGGTGCCGCCGGTGCGCTCGGCGACGCGCCGCAGGGTTTCCTCGTCGCGCTTCGACAGCATGGCCGCGCGGGTGCGTACGCTCCAGACGCCGTTCAGGTCGTACGAGGTGGTATCGGCCGAGGTGAGGCCGATGGCGTGCACGCGGATGCCGAGCGCCCGTGCCATCTCGGTGGCCTGGGGCAGCGTCGGGGCGCCGGTGTTGTTAGCGCCGTCGGTGATGAGCACTACGGTGCTCGACGCCGCAGGGAGCTGCTTCAGCTGGTTGATGCTCACCGCCAACGCCGTCCCGATAGCGGTGCCGTCGGGCAGCTGGCCGATGTCGGTCAGGTCGAGCATCCGACCGATCAGGGACATGTCGGCGGTGAGTGGCGCCTGGAGGAAGGCCTTCCCAGAGAAAATGACGAGGCCCACGAGGTCGCCCTCGCGCCGGGCGACGAAGTCACGCAGCGTGGAGCGGGCCACCATGAGCCGGTTGCCGGGCTGGAAATCGGTGGCCTTCATGCTGCTCGAGATGTCGAGCGCCACGATGATGTTTCGCGAGCGGAGCCGGATCTGCTCCTTGCCGGCGTCGAGCTGGGGACGCGCGAGCGCCAGGACCAGCAGCGCCGCACCGGCAAACTCCAGCCATCGCGGCAGCGGGGCCAGCCGCGCACGCGGGGTGCGCGGGAGCCCCTCGAGCACGCCAGCCGACACCCACGCGACGGTGCCGTCGCGACGACGTTCGTCCCGGCGGCGGAGCCAGAGGCGCAGCAGCGGCAGCAACAGCAGGAGGAGCAGCCAGGGGCTGGCGAAGCGCATCAGCCGTGCTCCCCTGGCGACGCCCAGGCATCGATGACGGTGCGGGCGCCCGCGGCATAGGCCCGCGCCGTCCTCGCGTCGGGCGAGACACCGGCAAATTTCACGAGGTCGGCATCGCCGAAGAGCCGCGCCGTGCCATGCCAGGTTCCGTTGGACCGGCGGCTCGCGAGCACGCGAAGCAACTCAGTGGACGTCTGGGCCGCATGAACCCTGGGGTCGATCGACTCGAGGTACTCCCGCATCACCGCCGCAATCGCCTCATAGTGCCGCGCCATCTCGCCCCGCTCCACCCAGCCCTCCTGCTCGATGCGGCTCAGGGCCGCGCGGGCCACGTCGGCGGGGGTCGCCACGCCGTCAGCGGCGATGACGACCGGCCGCGCGACCGGGCGGCGCGCGAGGCGGCGACGCGCCAGCCAGAGGAGGCCGGCGCCCACGGCAACCGCGGCAACGACCAGCAGCGGATCGACCCGCTGCTCGGGAAGCTGGTCGCGGATGTCCTTGAGCGTGGGACTGCCGGCGGGCAGCGAGGGCACGACGTCGATGGACAGCGGCTCACTCTCGAGCGGGAAGCCGCGGTCGTCGGGGGTGGCCTTGACGATGACGCGCAGCGGTGGGATGCGAAGGCGTCCGGTGCGCAGGAACGCCATCCGCACATTGCCGAGGAGCAGTGTGCGATCCTGCTGGTGCTGCAGCGAATCGACGCCCACCACCCGGGCGCCATCGGGGAGGCCTTCCGCCACCACCGGCACCGGGCTCGCGAGCGTCTGCTGTGGCCCGATGTGGATCCGGGCACGCAGCACCACGACCTCGCCGAGCCTGACGCTGTCGCGGTCGAGCTCGAGACCGAAGTGCTGGGCGTGCGCGCGCGTGGCCGACGCCGCCAGCACGAGCAATGCGTAGAAGAGGCGGCGCATCAGAAGATCAGCGGCGGGCGCGGCGACGGAAGAAGGCCACGAGCGGCTCGGCAAAGTCGCCGGACGCATCGAGGCGCACCAGTTCGGCACCGCTGGCGTAGATGTCGTGGGCCAGGGTCTCCTCGAACCGGCCGCGGCGTTCCGCCACCCGTTCGCGGACGGCAGCACTCGAGGCGTCCACCGTGACGATGGTGCCGCTCTCAGGGTCGCGCAGGCGGATGAGCCCGACGGCCGGAAGGGCCTGCTCGATCGAATCGCGCAGCTGCATGCAGATGACCTCGTGCTTCCGCGCCAGCCGCGCCAGCGGAAGCTGATATCCCGAAGTGTAGAAGTCGGAAAGGATGACGAGCACCACGCGCCGGGGCAGCAGGGGTTCGAGTGCGTCGAGAGTGGCGGCGAGGTCGGTGGTGGGGCCATTGGCGCGGGCGGCAAGCACCTCGCCCAGCACACGCAACGCGTGCCGGCGTCCCTTCCTGGGCAGCACCATGCGGCCCAGGCCATCACTGAAGAAGGCCGCCCCGACGCGATCGTTGGCGTGCGCGGCGGTGAGGGCCAGCACCGCCGCGACCTGCGCCGACAACTCGGACCGGGTGCGCCTCCGGCTGCCCACCTGGGCCGAGGCGCTCTCATCCACGAGCAGCAGGATCGTCAGCTCCCGCTCCTCGTGGTGCCGTCGCAGGTAGGTGACGCCGAGACGGGCGGTGACACGCCAGTCGATGGTGCGCACGTCGTCGCCGGGCTGATACTCGCGCACGTCCTGGAACTCGATGCCGCGTCCGCGGAAGGCGCTGGCATAGTCGCCCGCAGAGAGGTCTCGAACCAGGCGCCGCGTCGCGAGTTCGAGTCGCCGCACCTCGTCGGCGATCTCGTCGGTGATCATGGGACGGGGATCTGCCCCAGGATGCGCTCGACCATCTGGTCGGTGGTCACGTTGTCGGCATCGGCGCGGTAGGTGGGCACGATGCGGTGCCGCAGCACGTCGGTGGCCACCGACTTCACGTCCTCGGGAAGGACGAACGCGCGGCCCGCGAGGAAGGCGTGCGCCTTGGCGGCGCGAATGAGGTAGATGGCCGCGCGGGGGGAGGCACCGAACGCGATCAGCGGCGTGAGCTGGGCCAGCCCGGCATCGGCGGGGCGGCGCGTGGCAGCCACCAGGTCGAGCACGTACTCCTTGATACGGCCGTCCACGTGGACCCGCTCGACGCCCTTGCGAGCGCGCAGTATGTCGTCAGCATGCAACACCGGGCGCGCCGTCGGGGGCGTGCCGTCGGTCATGCGGTCGAGCATGGCGCGCTCATCGGTGCGGGCGGGATACGTCACCACCAGCTTGAAGAGGAAGCGGTCGACCTGCGCCTCGGGCAGCGGATAGGTGCCCTCCTGCTCGATCGGGTTCTGGGTGGCCAGCACCAGGAAGAGGTCGGGCAGGTGGATGGTCTCGCCGCCGATCGTGACCTGGCGCTCCTGCATCGACTCCAGCAGGGCCGATTGCACCTTGGCAGGAGCGCGGTTGATCTCATCGGCCAGCAGGATGTTGGTGAAGATCGGGCCGCGCTGCACCGTGAACTCGCTGGTGCGCTGGTTGTAGATCATGGTGCCGAGCAGGTCGGTCGGCAGCAGGTCGGGAGTGAACTGGACCCGGCGGCAATCGGCCTCGATGGTAGTGGCGATGGTCTTGACCGCGAGCGTCTTGGCCAGGCCGGGCAGGCCCTCGAGCAGGATGTGCCCGTCGGCCAGGAGACCCAGGAGGAGCCGCTCGAGCAGGACATCCTGCCCGACCACGACGCGTTGCGCCTCCGCCAGCACGCGACGCACACCCTCGCTCTCGGCGGTGATCTCGTCGGTGCGCGCGGCAGCGGAGCCCGCAGTGAAGGAGGCGAGCTCGGGGGACAGCGCGTCGGTCATTGGCCGGTACTCACTCGGTATCAGGGGACAGGAAGGAAAGGGGCAGGTGCCCGGTGGAGCAAGGGCTCAGGCGTCCTTGAGCCTGTACCCCACACCGGGCTCAGTGATCAACAGGCGGGGCCGAGCGGGGTCCTGCTCGATCTTGTGGCGGAGCTGGGTGACATAGACGCGGAGCGCCTGGGTCTGGGTCGCCGTGTGCGCTCCCCAGACCTCGAGCAGGAGTTGCCGGTGGGTGAGGACCTTGCCCGCATGCTTCACCATTACTGCGAGCAGCTTGTACTCGGTGGGCGTGAGGTGCACCTCGCTCCCTCCCACCGTCACGGTGCGGCGGGCGAGGTCGACGCGCAGCGCGCCGGCCTCGAAGAGTTGCGGCACCTCGCCGCCGCTCGCCTGGTGGCGCAGCGCCACCCGCATGCGCGCGAGCAGCTCGCCCACGCTGAACGGCTTCGTGAGGTAGTCGTCGGCACCGGCATCCAGGGCTGCGATCTTGTCTCCCTCCTGGCCCCTGGCCGAGAGCACGATGATCGGTGTCCTCGTCCATTCGCGAAGCTGGCGGGTCGCATCGAGCCCGTCCCCATCAGGCAGGCCCAGATCGAGGAGGATCACGTCGGGATTGCGGCCGGCAGCCTGGGCCAGGCCCTCGCGCATGGTGCCCGCCTCGATGAGGGTAAAGGAGTGAGTTCCCAGCGCGGCCCTGAGGAAGCGACGCATGGCCGGTTCATCCTCGACCAGGAGGACCAGCGGGCCCTCGGTCACAGGGCCTCCTCCTCGATCAGATCCGCTGCCGCCGCGCGAGGCGGGGGCCCGTCCTGCGGAATGGTGAACCGCAGCAGCGTTCCCCCGCCCGGCCGGTGCTCGGCCCAGATGCGGCCTCCGTGCGCCAGCACGATCCCGCGGCAGATGGCGAGGCCGAGTCCCACCCCGCCAACGATGTCGCCCTGCGGTGCGCGGTAGAACTTCTCGAAGATCTTCAACTCGTCGCCTGACGGGATGCCCGGCCCGTGATCGGCCACGGTCACCGTCACCTCGCCATCGCGTGCAGTGGCTGAGATCTCGATGGGGCTGCCAGCCGGCGTGTACTTGGCCGCGTTCTCGAGGAGGTTGATAAAGACCTGCTCCATGAGGATGTCGTCGACCGAAACCAGTGGCAAGTCAGGGGGGAAGCTGGTCGTCACCGGGCGGCCGGCGAGCCGTGCATCGAGCCGGATGAGCGCAACGCCAACCACCTCCTCGAGCGGCACCCATTGCTTCTGCACGGTGAGTGCGCCGCTTTCCACCCTGATCATGTCGAGCAGGTTGGCGACGAGGCGGGTCATCCGGCGCGATTCCTCGAGAATCGTCTCGGCCAGTTCCCGCCGGGTGTCCTGGGAGAGTGCCGAGTCCTCTTCCAGCAAGCTGCTCGCCGCGCCCTCGATGCTGCCGAGCGGGGTGCGAAGGTCATGGGACAACGAGCTCAGCAGGGTGGTGCGGAGGCGCTCGGCCTCCACTTCCATGCGGCTGGCCTGGTTCCGCTCGGCGAGGGCGGAGCGCTCGAGCGCCACGGCGGCCTGGCGCACGAACGACTCCAGCTGCTGCCGGCGTTCCGGGTCCACGACGTCCTGGGCATCGAGCGGTTCCACCCGCACCACACCGAATACCCGGTCCGAGGCCTGCAGCGGCAGGTACAGCGCGGGCGAGGCGGGAAGGGTGCTCGTGCCGAGGCCGGCCATCTGCCCGTGCTCGAAGGCCCAACGCGCGACGCCGTCGCTCCCGAGTTCGCTGGCATCGCCCAGCAGGAACATGACGCGGCCGGCGAAGGCGTCCTCGATGTGGTGCGTCGCGGCGGCGGTGATCTCGGACGGCTCGCGGGCGGCGGCCATCTCGCGGCTGAGCGCAAACGCGCTCGCAGTGCGCTGCTCCCGGGCCCGCGACGCATCGGCCTGCTCCCGGATCCGTCCGGTGAGCCGGCTCATGATGATGGCAATGGCCAGCATCATCCCGAACGTGAGTGTGTACGTGATGTCGTGGACCGCAAAGGTGTAGTATGGCGGTACGAAGCAGAAGTCGAAGAGGGCGATGCTGAGCACCGAGGCGAGGAGCGCCGGGCGCTGCCGCACGCGCAACCCCACGACCACCGCCGCCAGCAGATAGAGCATGGCAATGTCCGTGGTGCTGAGCACCGACCGGAGGGCGAGCCCGACCGCCGTGGCCAGGGCGACGACACCGACAGCCCAGGCATACTGTGCCGCCGGCGGCGGACGCCGGAACGGCGCCGGCGGCTGGGATTCGTCCGCATCGCCCGTGATCACGAACACGTCGATGCTGCCGCTCTTCTCCACGAGCGCGGCGAGCAGGGAACCGCGAAGCCGGGCGCGCAGTCCCGCCCGCTGAGGCTTGCCGACGATGAGCCGCGTGACGTTGCGTTCCTGCGCCCAGGCCATGATCTCGTCCGCCACGCTTGCCCCGCTCAGCGTGATGGTCTCGCCACCGAGTTCCTCGGCGAGGCGGAAGGCACGCACGATGGCCTCACGGGCGTCCTCACTCACCTGACCAGGGACCTCGACGAAGACCGCGGTCCACTGGGCCTGCAGTCGTTCCGCCATCCGGCGGGCAGCGCGAATGAGGCGCGGCGCGGCAGGATCGGGACCGATGCACACCGCGAGGCGGTCGGTCGCGGCCCAGGTATCCCGGATCCCCTGGCTCCGCATATAGCCGCGCATCTGGGCATCGACACGGTGCGCCGTCTGCCGCAGCGCCAGTTCCCGGAGGGCAATGAGGTTGCCCTCGCGGAAGAAGCGCTCGAGGGCGCGGCTCGCCTGCTCGGGCACGTACACTCGCCCCTCACGCAGCCGCTGGAGCAGCACGTCGGGCGAGACATCGACCAGCTCGATCTCGTCGGCGCGCTCCAGCAGCGCATCGGGCACCGTCTCGCGCACGGTAACACCGGTGATCTGCGCCACCACGTCGTTGAGGCTCTCGACGTGCTGCACGTTGAGCGTGGTGTACACGTCGATGCCGGCATCGAGCAGCTCGAGCACGTCCTGCCACCGCTTGCCATGCCGGCCGCCGGGTGCGTTGGTGTGGGCCAGCTCGTCCATGAGGATGAGCCCCGGTTTCCGCGCCAGGGCGGCGTCGAGGTCAAACTCCTGCAGCACGCTGCCCTTGTAGTCGATGGTACGCCGGGGAAGAAGAGGGAGGCCCTCAGTAAGGCGGGCGGTCTCGCTGCGGCCGTGGGTCTCGACCACCCCGACCACCACATCGACGCCTTCGGCGTGACGCGCGCGCGCGGCCTCGAGCATGGTGTAGGTCTTGCCCACGCCCGGGGCCGCGCCAAAGAACAGTTTCAGCCGACCGCGATGCTGCCGCGCCTCCTCCTCCCGGACAAGGGCGAGCAGGGCATCGGGGTCGGGCCGTCGCGGGTCAGTCATTCATTGGAGAATAACTCCCGCGCCGGCCCCGGTCACTGCGGTCTCAAAACTGGTAGGTGGCCCCGACGCCGATCGAGGGCTGGGTGCTCGTCGGGTCGGTGACCTCGCCGTAGTCATCCAGGCTGGAGAAGTCGACCCGGAACTCCGGCCGGATCGTGGCCTTGGGGAACACGTGGATGTTGAGCGTGGCGGTGACGCTGCCGAACTTGCGGGCGTCCGCCACCGCATAGCCCAGGACGCCAGACGTGCGCACGCCGTTCGTGTCATCCACGTAGTCGCCGCGCAGCGCCAGGTTGAGCGTCGACGAGAGCTCCCGCACGAACCAGAGCCCCCCGCCCCACCACGTGGCGTTCGCATCGGGATCGGCCAGCAGTCCCTGCTCCGCGCCATAGTCGAACTGGGCGACGATCGTCGTCTTCGACCCCACCTTGAACGTGCCCAGCCCCTCGAAGCCGTACCGCAGGTTGTCGTTGTTGTCGGGCTGCTCCGCGCCGACGAAGCCCAGCAGGCCGATGGTCACCGCCGGGCTCGGCGTGAGTCCGAGACGCCCCATGAAGGACAGGGCGCTGTTGTTGTCCACCACCACGTCCCAGCCGTTGATGATGCGGAGCTGGGCATCGACCTTGGGCCCGAACTTGAAGTCGACGCCCAGGCCGGTGTTGGTGAAGTTCTCCAGATAGATGAACTGGTTGCCCACGTCGAGGTTCGGGTCGAGCACGTCGTCGATCACCTCGTAGCCCATGATCGTCCACATCTTGCCCAGCTTGAACTGGATCCAGTGGTCGGCCCCGCCGGTCGGCACGTTCAGCGTGACATAGGCCTCGGGAAGGTCCCCGTTGCTGCCCAGGTTGAAGCCGGCCGACTGCGTCACCGCCGCGTCCTGACCGAAGAGGAGCTCGATCCGCGCGCCCGCGTCCAGCTTGCTGGTGTCCACCGGCTTGGTGATGCCGAGTTCGGCGGCGTTGATCATGAACTGCTTCTGGTACCGGTCGTAGAACCGGCCCACCAGGAGGTTGTCCGTGGCCGCGAACGAGTAGGTGAAGGAGGACGTCACGTAGCCCGTGAGGTAGAGCGGCAAGGCCCCGAGCTTGAGGCCAATCGTCTCGTCGACCGGCTGGGCGGTGGTGTCCGCCGTGGCGGCGCTGTCCGGCTTGGCGACCTCCTGCGCCGCGGCGGGCACCGCTGTCGCAGCTGTTCCAAGCAGGGCGGCGAGCGTCAGCACATAGCAACGATGGCTGCTCATGGCTTCGAGGTTCCGAGCTGGTCGAGCGCCAGGTTGAGTTCCAGCACATTTACCCGCGGTTCACCGAGCACCCCGAAGGTTCGACCCTCGGTGTGCGCGGCAACGAGTTGCTGCACCTGCGCCTCGGGCAGGGTGCGGGCACGCGCGACTCGCGCGACCTGATACGCCGCGGCTGCCGGCGTAATGTGTGGATCGATCCCGCTGCCAGACGCGGTGACGAGATCGACAGGCACCGGCGCCGTGTTCGCGGGATCGGCGGCGCGCAATGCGGCCACGCGATCCGCCACTGCCTGCGCCAGCGCAGGATTGGCGGGCCCCAGGTTGGATCCCGAGGAGCCGGCCGCGTTGTAGGCGGGTCCGGTGGCCGACGGCCGGCTCCAGAAGTAGTTGACGCCACTGAACGGCTGCCCGATGAGCTCGGAACCGCGGATCGCGGCGCCATCGCGGATCAGGCTTCCCTCCGCCTCGCGCGGAAAGAGTGCGCGCGCCCCGAGTGTGACCGCGGCCGGATACGCCACCCCGGTCAGCAGCGAGAAGGCCCCCAACAGGACCAGCGCGGGACGGAATTCTGCAAGCATGGATGGCTCCTAGACCGCGCCGATGGCGGTCAACAGCATGTCGATGAGCTTGATGCCGGGAAACGGGAGCATGAGGCCGCCCAGCCCGTATACGAGCAGGTTGCGGCGCAGCACGGCCCCAGCACCCATGGGACGGTACTTGACGCCCTTGAGCGCGAGGGGAATCAGCGCCGGGATGATGAGCGCGTTGAAGATGATGGCCGAGAGGATGGCGCTCGACGGCGTGGAAAGACGCATGATGTTGAGTGCGGCCAGCGCCGGATAGGTGGACGCAAATGCCGCGGGGATGATCGCGAAGTACTTGGACACGTCGTTCGCGATGCTGAAGGTGGTGAGCGAGCCGCGGGTCATGAGCATCTGCTTCCCGGTCTCGACCACCTCGATGAGCTTGGTGGGGTTGGAATCGAGGTCCACCATGTTCCCCGCCTCCTTCGCCGCCTGCGTCCCCGAATTCATGGCCACAGCCACGTCGGCCTGGGCCAGCGCGGGCGCGTCGTTGGTGCCGTCGCCGCACATGGCGACGAGGCGGCCGCCGGCCTGGTACTCCCGGATCAGCTTGAGCTTGGCCTCGGGCGTGGCCTGGGCGAGGAAATCGTCCACGCCGGCCTCGGCGGCGATGGCAGCGGCAGTCAGCGGATTGTCGCCGGTGATCATGACGGTCTTGATGCCCATGCGGCGCAACTCCCCGAACCGCTCCTTGATCCCGCCCTTCACGACATCCTTGAGGTGAATGACGCCGAGCACCTCGGCGCCGTCGGCGACGGCCAGGGGTGTGCCGCCGCCCTTTGCGATGTCGGTGACTGCCGCCTGAAGCGCCGCCGGCATGCTGCCGCCCGCGGTACGCACGTGGGTCTCGATGGCATCGACCGCGCCCTTCCGGACCCGGCGCCCGTCGATGTCCACCCCGCTCATGCGGGTCTGGGCGGTGAAGGGCACGAATTGCGCGCCGTGGCCGGCGAGGTCCCGCTCGCGCAGGCCGAAGCGCTCCTTGGCCAGGACCACGATGCTACGTCCCTCGGGTGTCTCGTCGGAGAGGGAGGCGAGCTGGGCAGCGTCGGCGAGCCGCTCAGGGGTGATGCCGGGGGCGGGAATCAGTGCCGTCGCCTGCCGGTTGCCGAGGGTGATGGTGCCGGTCTTGTCGAGAAGCAGCACGTCCACGTCACCCGCGGCTTCGACGGCGCGGCCCGACATGGCGATGACGTTCTTCTGGATCATGCGATCCATGCCCGCAATGCCGATGGCGGAGAGCAGCGCACCAATGGTCGTGGGGATGAGGCTCACCAGGAGCGCCACCAGCACGGTGAGGGTGATCGGCGTACCCTGCCCCGCGACGTGCACACTGAAGAGCGAGAACGGCAGCAGCGTGACGGTGACGATGAGGAAAATGATCGTCAGCGCCGCCAACAGGATGTCGAGCGCGATCTCGTTCGGCGTCTTCTGCCGCTTGGCCGCCTCGATCAGGTTGATCATCCGGTCGAGAAAGGTCTCGCCCGGGTTGGTGGTGATCCGGATGATGAGGGTATCGGACAGCACGCGGGTGCCGCCGGTCACGGCGCTACGGTCGCCGCCGGCCTCGCGGATGACCGGCGCGCTCTCGCCGGTGATGGCGCTTTCATCGACGCTCGCCACTCCCTGCGTGATTTCCCCGTCACCGGGAATGACCTCACCGGCGGCCACGATGACCAGGTCACCCTTCTTGAGGGCACTTCCGGCCACCGCCTCGATCTCCTTCAGGTCGTTTGGGTCCTTGAGCCGCCGGGCCAGCACGGTCTGACGGGTCTTGCGCAGTTCGGCGGCCTGGGCGCGGCCCCGCCCCTCCGCCATCGCCTCGGCGAAGTTGGCGAACAGCACCGTGAACCAGAGCCACAGCGAGATGGCAAAGACGAACCAGGGGCTCTCGTCGCCGGGGCGCAGGAGCGCCGCGACGAAGAGCACGGTGGTAAAGAGGCTCCCGACCGCCACCACGAACATCACCGGATTCCGGAGCAGGTGGCGGGGCGTGAGCTTGCGGAACGAGTCCCCGATCGCCGTGATGACGATCTCGCGATCGAACAGGGAACGAGGTGCATGCGTAGTCATCGCGGATTACCTGGCATAGAGCTGGAAGTGCTCGACGATCGGCCCGAGTGCCAGCGCGGGAACGAAGGTGAGCGCGCCTACGAGCAGGACAGTGCCGACCAGCAGGCCAGTGAAGAGCGGCGTGTGCGTCGGCAGCGTGCCCGCCCCTACCGGCACCAGCTTCTTCCGGGCGAGGGCGCCGGCGATGGCCAGCACGGGAACAGCCAGCCAGAATCGACCGATCCACATGCAGATGCCGAGCAGCAGGTTGTAGAAGGTCGAGTTGGCACCGAGACCCCCGAACGCGCTGCCGTTGTTGCCGACGGCCGAGGTCACGCCGTAGAGCACCTCGCTGAAGCCGTGCGCCCCAGGGTTGAACACCCCGGCGCGGCCGGCGCCGGTGCTCACCGCCAGCGCGGTGCCGAAGAGGATCATCATGGCCGGGATCAGGATGACGAGTGACGCCATCTTCACCTCGTATGCCTCGATCTTCTTGCCGAGGTACTCGGGTGTGCGGCCCACCATGAGTCCAGCGATGAACACCGCGATGAGCGCGAAGACGAGCATCCCGTAGAGGCCCGAACCCACGCCACCGAACACGACCTCACCAAACTGGATCAGCCACATGGGAACGAGGCCACCGAGCGGGGTGAAGCTGTCGTGCATGGCGTTGACCGAGCCATTGGACGCTGCCGTGGTGGCGGAGGCCCAGATGGCGGAGCTGACGATGCCGAAGCGCGTCTCCTTGCCTTCCATGTTCCCGCCGGCCTGCAACGCGGACGGCGCCTGGTCCACACCGGCAGCGGCAAGCAGCGGCGTGCCGCGTTGTTCCGATGCGATCGCCCCGGCAGTCAGCGGTACCAGGATGACGGTCATGGCGGCCAGCAGCACCCAGCCCTGCCTCCGGTCCTTCACCATCCGGCCGAACATCTCGCAGAGCCCCGCCGGAATGAGCAACAGGGCGAGCATCTCCAGGAAGTTGGAGATCGGCGTCGGGTTCTCGAACGGATGAGCGGAGTTCGCGTTGAAGAAGCCGCCGCCATTGGTGCCCAGCTGCTTGATGGCGATCTGGCTGGCCGCCGGCCCCACGGCGATCGTCTGCTGCGACACCACCGTCGTATCCGAGGTCCGCAGCGGTTCGACCAGCTCGGCGACCGGGTAGGCACCCCACGTCTGCACCACCCCCTGCGAGACGAGCAGCAGGGCCCACAAGAACGCGAGCGGCAGCAGCACGTAGAGCGTGGAACGGGTCAGGTCCACCCAGAAGTTGCCGATGGTGCCCTTCTCCGCGCGGGCAAAGCCGCGGATGAGGGCCACCACCACGGCGATGCCAGCGGCCGCCGACACGAAGTTCTGCACCCCGAGCGCCAAGGCCTGGGTGAGGTAGCTCATCGTGCTCTCGCCACCGTAGGCTTGCCAGTTGGTGTTGGTGGCGAAACTGACGGCGGTGTTGAAGGCGAGTGCCGGGCTGACCCCCGCGAATCCGGAAGGATTGGCCGGCAGGAATGCCTGGAGGCGCTGCAGCAGGTACACCACCGTAAACGAGGCCGCGCTGAAGACGAGCAGGGCCGCAGCGTAGCGGGACCAGGTCATCTCATCGTCCTCGGCAACACCCGCAAGCCGATACAGTCCGCGCTCGAGCGGACGTCCCAGGCGGGTGAGCCAGTTGCCTTCGCTGCCCAGGACCTGCGCCATGAACCGCCCCAGCGGAATGGCCAGGACCAGCAGCACAACGAAGTACAGCGTGAGCTGGATCCAGTCGTTGGCCGTCATGTCAGCGACTCCGGCCTGAGCAGCGCGAAGAGCAGGTAGGCGAGGAGCGCCGCGGCGATGATGGCGGCAACTATGTAAAGTCCGTTCATGCGATCCCCCTAGAGCCTGGCGCAGAGCCGGATGAGGCCGGCGGTCGCGGCCACCAGCAATGCGAGAACTCCAATCACCAGCAGGTCCACCGGCGCCTCGAGATTGAGTGACGGGGGAATGCTATTGCCGAGGGCATTAAGAAGGTGTGAAGACCGGCGCATCGGATGTTTGGGAAGTGTTAGTCTTGAACACGCCGGCACGCCGGTGGTCTGCAGGGTTCTTGGACAGCGGGAGACCTCAGCATGCCGGACCGATCCCATTCCCTCGTCACCGGCGCCTCGACCGGTATCGGCCTCGAGATCGCGCGCCGGCTGGCCGCGCGGGGCGAGTCCCTTGTCATCACGGCCCGGTCGGCTGCAACGCTGGAGGAGGTCGCGCTGGAATTGCGACGCCTGGGGTCGCCCGAGGTGGTCGTGCTCCCGGCCGATCTCGCCACCGCATCGGGTGCGGCGGCACTGCTCGACCAGCTCGCCTCGCGCGGCCTCGGAATCGGCACGCTGGTCAACAACGCCGGGTACGGGGCGATCGGCGCCTTCGCGGACCTGCCCGAAGACGAGCAGCTCGGCATGGTGCAGCTCAACGTGCTGAGCCTCGTGCACCTGACGCGCCGGCTGGTCCCCGCGATGATCGCTCGCGGGCGGGGGAACGTCCTGAACGTGGCGTCGGTGGCGGGATTCCAGCCCGGGCCGTGGATGACCGTGTACTACGCGACCAAGGCGTTCGTCGTCTCCTTCTCCGAGGCGATGGGCCAGGAGCTTCGCGGCACCGGGGTCACGGTGACGACCCTGTGCCCGGGGCCCACGGCGACCCCGTTCGTGCAGCGGGCCAGGATGAGCCAGACGCTGCTGTTCAAGACGGGGAACATCATGACGGCCAGGGAGGTAGCTGACGCAGCGGTCCGTGCCATCGGGCGCGGCGGCATCGTGGTGCCCGGCTTGATCAACAAGCTGCTGATCCAGTCGGTCCGCATCTCCCCACGGTTCATCGTCTTATGGGTCACCAGCCGGCTCAATCAAGGCCGCGCCTCGTGAGCCGCCCCGTTGCTTCGGGGCCCTATTCTGCCTAGCGTTCGCCTCTCTCAGCGGCCGCTGGGCCCCCGAAGGAGCGCGATTGCCGGCGAACTTGAAGGAAGAGAAGGACATCACAGAGCTGGTCCCGGAACCGCCGCGGGCATTGCCGCCCGCGGTCCCGGTGTGGCTGTGGCCAGCGACCATGCTGGCGCTCAGTGTCATGGCATTCCTGGGCGCGCGCTGGCAGCCACCGCATTCGCGGCTCTGGCTGTTCCTTCCCTACTCGTTCGCGGGCAATTCGCTGGCGCCGCTGCCGTACGACCCGGCGGTGGTGTATCTCGGGCCACTGTATCCCGTATGGCTGATCGTGCTGGTGGGTACCATCGGGACCGTGATCATCGAGTACTGGAACATGGAACTGCTGGCCCGGCTCCTCTCGCGCGAGGGCACGCGCGGATTCCGGGGTCATCGCATCACTGGATGGGCGCTGTACTGGTACCGCAAGGCACCGTTCTGGACGCTGGTCAGCACGTGCATCCTGCCGATCATTCCACACTACCCGATGCGCTTCCTGGCAACGCTCGACAACTATCCGATGTGGAAGTACCAGGGCTCCGTGATTCTGGGCCGCGGGGCGCGTTACGCGCTGCTGGCGGCGCTGGGAATCGCGATCAATGTGCCGCCGGTGCTCCTCTTCGGCCTGGGCCTGCTGTTCCTCGGCGTCATGATCTTCAAGATGCGGCAAATGAATCAGGCGTCCGTCGAGGTCGTGGTGCCGGTGGCCCGGGTGGCTCCCACACCAGCCGTGGTGGAGACGTTGTGAGGCGCGCTTTCCTCATCCTGATCGACGGACTCCGGCCGGACGTTCTCGAGGCGGAACTCGCGGCAAGACGGCTGCCCAACCTGAAGGCCCTCACGGAACGGGGTGCCCGGTCCCGGGCGATCAGTGTCTTTCCGACCACGACCAGTGTCGCGTACCTGCCGTTCCTGACCGGCTGCTTTCCCGGCACCTGCAACATCCCGTCGATCCGCTGGCTCGATCGCGAAGCATACACCGGCCGCTGGTGGAAGGACCGCGCCGCAGTGCGCAATTACTGCGGCTATCAGGCGGGCATGCTCGACGACGACATCGCGCCCGAGGTGCAGACCATCTTCCAGCTGGTGCCGGAGAGCCTTGGCATCTTCACGAT
The DNA here is from genome assembly GCA_963773095.1 of uncultured Gemmatimonadales bacterium. Classification (GTDB taxonomy): domain Bacteria; phylum Gemmatimonadota; class Gemmatimonadetes; order Gemmatimonadales; family GWC2-71-9; genus JAGGAG01. The sequence continues at coordinate 60,092 of CAVYZY010000013.1, read as the reverse complement.
GATCACGCGCGGGCTCACGCCGGAGCGCGACCCGGCGCAGGGCGCGCGGAAGTTCGTCGGGTCGCTGGCGCACTACGTGGATTGCTACGGGCTGCTCGACGACCGCGCCGCACGGGAACTGGTCGCCGCGGTCGACAAGCCGTGGCGATTCGTGTTTACCCAGTTCCCCGCCGTCGATGGCTACACCCACGGCGCCAGGCCGGACGCCACGGAAGTGCTGCAGTCACTCCACTTCATCGACCGGTCGATTGGACAGGTCATGGCGCGGCTGGACGAAAAGGGCGAGGCGGACGACACGCTCCTGGTGCTGGTGAGCGACCATGGCGCCACGAAGATGCACACCCACGTCGACCTGGCCCAGTGGTTCATGGCGCGCGGCGTCCCGACGCTGCACCATCCGGTGTTGTGGGCCCGGAATCCGCGTGCCGCGGTAATGGTGGCAGGCAACGCGTTCGCATCCATTTATGCGCGTCCGGGCTTGCCTCGCGAGCAGCGCTGGACGATGGAACAACTTCGCCGTCCGGAGGCGTTCGGTACCGACCACGACGTGGTGGCGGCGCTGGTGCGCGAACCGGCAGTAGCGTTCGTGGCGGGCGAAGACAGCGAAGGGGGGGTCAGGATCGCGTCATCTGTTGGCGAGGCGATCATCACGCGGGAACAGGACTCGATCCGCTATTCGCCGCTGTCGGGCGATCCGCTGGAACTCGGCGCCTCGTTTGAGGGCGATCGGGAGGCGTGGCTGGCGCGCACCTTCGATGCGCCCTTCCCGGACGCGGCGGTGCACCTGCTGGACCAGTTTTCCTCGCCGCGCGCAGGCGACCTGGTGCTGGCCGCACGCGAGGGCTACGACTTCCGCGACCGGTTCGAGATCCCGGAACACAAGTCGGGGCACGGCAGCCTCATCCGCGCTCACATGCACACGCCGCTGTGGACCAACCGGCCACTCCCGGACGTGCCGATGCGCACCGCCGACGTGTTCCCGGCGCTGCTCGACTGGCTCGACGTGCCGGTGCCCGAGGGAATCGACGGCCGGCCGGTGTGGCAGCCCGGGCGTGCGGCAAGTGCGCATCGCTCCCGCCGGCAGTCGGCGAAAACGCCGCAAGGCAGCTAGGGCACCTCGAGCAGTTCCCGTACTCCCCCGAGGCGCTCGCCCCGCATCTCTTCCCAGGCGGCACTCGCGGCGGCAACCCGATCGTGGGGCACGGCGGCGAGTGGACCCAGCACCTGCACATCCTGCATCACTCCCAGCGATTCCTGCAGCACCCGCAACCGTTCGAGCGTCGGCATCCAGTCAGCGCCAAGCACGCGGGCCATCACCTCCAGCTGATAGCGCACCTGCTTGATGCGCCGGCGGAGCTGGTGCAGCGACTCGGCGGTCGTGTGGTCGTCGTAGATGGAATCGGGCGCGTGCAGGCCACCGGCCACATCGGGCAGGAGCGTCAGCGACCATGCCGGGTGCAACTCCACCGCGGCGATGCGTGAGCGCAGACCTGAGACGACCACGGTGGCGGGTGTGTCCTCCTCAACGCTGAAGGACGGCTCCTGGTCCCAGCGACGGAGGGCGCGCAACATTCCGCGAACCCGGGCGCCCCGGAGCCGCTCGACGACCCGGTAAGCCTCGCGCCGGCGCCGGCGCTCCAGCTGGCTGAGGTGGCTCCGCGCCTCACTCTCCTCCGGTGCCGCCATGATGGCCTCGAGCGCCACGTCCTGGTCGCGCAGGTCGGCGAGGTCGTGCCCGGTGCGGCGGAGCTCGCGATCGGCGAGGCGCCGGGGCAGGATCACAACCGGGCGGAAGAGCGTGAGGGCCGCCCGCAGCCGCCTGAGGGCCACCCGGAGGTCGTGCAGCGATTCCGCGTCCTCGCGCTCGAGAAAGCGACGGCGGGCGCGCCGGAACTTCCGGCCGACCTCCGCGACAGCGGCGTGGGCTGCGATGCCGGCGGTCGGCGGAGCGGGTGGCGCGGGGACGGGTTCGGCGGTCGCGGTCATGGGCAGATCTTACCGCCCGATTGTCACGGCGCCAGAGGGGTGCCAGCCGTTGCGTAACAGTCGACCCTGAGCGACTTTTCTGCCCCTTGCAGCACCCGGGTCCGTAGCTCAGCTGGATAGAGCGCTTGCCTCCGGAGCAAGAGGTCGCGCGTTCGAATCGCGCCGGGCCCATCGAGCTTACTTGTTGCCTCGTCATCACTTATTGATGTACGAGGCAATTTCGTTCTGATTGGTCAGATTAGAACACTGTCGAACCGGCAGAGAGGCCCGAGCAGGATACATTATCGGGACGGTGAAGGGGGGTGCTGGGGATCATGAAAGCAAAGGTCGATCTTGCTGTTCTGCTCGTTGGCGCCGTGGTGGCAGTCACAGCGTGCGGTGGCGACAAGCCGACAGCGAAGAAGGCGGAGCCAATCGAGGAGGTCGCGACTCCACTGCCGCCCTCCGACCTCGAAACCCAGCTGCCGCGTTCGGTGCGCGAGGCCGTGCTGAAGCCGTTTACAGGTGACCTCGACGAGCTTGTCAAGCGCCGGGCCGTGCGGATCGGCGTGACATTCAATCGCACGTTCTATTTCATCGACAGGGGCGTGCAACGGGGCATCGCCTACGAGTACGGCCAGCTCATGGAGGAACGGCTCAACAAACACTTCAAGACCGGCACCGGCAACGGGATTCACGTGATCTTCTTTCCGCTGCCGCGCGAGATGCTGCTTTCGGCGCTCATCGACGGCAAGGTGGACCTGGTTGCGGCGCAGGTCCCGGTGACGCCTGAGCTGGCGAAGTACGTCGGCTTCAGCGATCCCACCCGGATGAGCGTGAACCAGGTCCTGGTCACCGGTCCCGGCGCGCCGGTGATTGCCTCCATTGAGGACTTGTCAGGCAAAGAAGTCTTCGCCCGCCAGCTAGGCGGCTACTACCAGAACCTGCTCGCGCTCAACGAGAGGTTCAAGGCCCAGGGGAAGCCGCCGGTGATAATTCAGGAGGCCCCGCCGAACCTGGAGGACGACGACCTGCTCGAGATGGTAAACGCCGGCCTGATCCCGGCCGTCGTGGTCGACGACTATCTCGCAGTCTTCTGGAAGAAGGTCTTTCCGGACCTCGTCGTCCACGACAGTATCGTGCTGCACACCGGCGGTACCCTCGCCATCGCCATCCGCAAGAACAACCCGCAGCTGCTCGCCGCGCTGAACACGTTCATGGGGAAGTATGGGCTGGGAACGGCCTTTGGCGACCGGATCGAGCGACAATACCTCGTCAACGCGACCTACGCGAAGCGCGCCACGTCTGCGGAAGGGCGCAGGACGTTCCTCGCGGTCGTTGAGCTCTTTCGGAAGTACAGCGACAAGTACAAGGTGGACTTCCTGCTGATGGCCGCTCAGGGATACCAGGAGTCCCGGCTCAATCAGAACGCGAGGAGCCAGGTTGGTGCCATCGGCGTCATGCAAGTCATGCCGGAGACCGGCGCGTCACTGAAGGTCGGCGATATCACGGAAATCGAGCCGAACATCCATGCCGGCGTCAAATACATGCGCACCGTGCGGGACAGGTATTTCGAGAACGAGCCGATGGACGACCTGAACAAGGCGCTGTTCACCTTCGCGTCTTACAACGCGGGGCCGGGCCGGGTTCGCCAATTGCGGAGGGAAGCCGAGAAGCGCGGACTGAACCCGAACGTCTGGTTCGGAAACGTGGAGCAGATCGCGTCCGAGCGAATTGGACGCGAGACCGTGACCTACGTCGCCAACATTTTCAAGTACTACATCGCATACCGGCTCGTCGTTGAGGAGACCGAGCGCCGGGAGGCAGCCAAGGCGACGGTGAAGGCGCAGTAGGTTGGCGCTGTGCTGGCTCCGATCGAATCAAGGCCCCGTCGAGCTTCTCGGCGGGGCTCTTGTCTCCGCCCGCTCCCACCGTTGCGCTTGACAGGCTGAGCACCGGGCGCAATCCTGCGTCATGCCAATCCCGAGCGAGCTGCCACCGATCCCATCTGGAGTATCCCGGCGCGACTTCTCCCGTCTCGTGGCCCTGGCCGCCGCGGGCCTGGCCCTTCCTCGAGGGTCCAGCGAGGGCGAGTTCGCGTACGCGGCGCTGCGCACCGTTCCACCGGCGAACGCGATACGGCTCAACTCCAACGAGAACCCGCTCGGTCCGTCACGTGCCGCGCTCGACGCGCTGCAGAAGCTCGGCGCCGAGGAGGGCCGGTACGCGTTCCAGATCGACAAGGCGCTCCGCCTGCGCATCGCGGAACTGGAGGGGCTGCGGCCGGAGTACGTCGAGACCTTCAACGGATCGAGTGACCCGCTGCACCGTGCGGTGCTGGCGTTCACGGGTCCCGGCCGACCGTACGTGTACGGCGAACCGGGATTCGAGGCGGGGTGGCAGGCGGCGAAGATCTCGGGCGCGCCGGCGATCGCGGTGCCGCTGACATCCACGCTGGCGCACGATGCCACAGGCATGTGCGCCGCCAGTCCCACGCCCGGCCTGCTGTATATCTGCAATCCCAACAACCCCACCGGAACGTCCACGCCGCGCGACCAGATCGTCTGGGCGCTGGCGAACAAGCCGGCCGACTCGTTGCTGATGGTAGACGAGGCCTACATCCACTTCACCGACGAGTCGTCGGTGGCAGACCTGGTCGATTCACACGGGGACCTGTTGGTGTTGCGGACCTTCTCCAAGCTCTACGGCATGGCAGGGCTCAGGATGGGGCTGGCGATCGCACAGCCGCCGGTGCTCGACCGGCTCCGCGCTTTCGGCGGCACAATAACGTCGATTACCGGCGTCACCGCGGCACGCATCAGCGTAGACGACCCGACGCTGGTGCCAACCCGGCGAGGGTACACGAAGCAGGCGCGAGATGAGACCTTCGCCTTCCTGACGAAGTACGGGTATGGGTTCTATCCGTCGGTGAGCAACTGCTTCATGCTCGACGCGAAGCGCCCGGCCGGCGAGCTGGCGACGGCGATGGCGCAGCGGAACGTCCTGATCGGACGGACGTGGCCGGCGTGGCCCAACTACGCCCGCGTGACGGTGGGCACCCCAGAGGAGATGCAGCAGTTCTGCAGCGCGCTCCGGGCGGTGACCGCCTAGCCTGTTGAAAGCGCCCGGCTCGAGACCGAGCCGGGCGCCGCACCATCGTAGAGGCACGGCAGGTCAGCGGCGACCGCCGCCACCGCTGCGACTGAACCCCCCGCTGTATCCGCCACTGCTCCCGCCACTGTACTTGCTTCCGCCACCGCCCTGCCAGGAGCCGTAGCTCGACGATTTCGCGGCGGACGAGCTGCGCGCCGCTTCGTCGCTGGACGTTTCACTCGGCTTGTCAGCGGAATTCCATCCGCTGCTGCTGCCCTGCTGCCAGCCACTTCCGGTGTTCTTATAGACGTTCCCGTCGTGGGTGGCGTACATGTTGTTGTTCGCCGTCTTCCCGGCAGTCGTCGTGCCGTACGCCGTAGAGACACCTGCCGCCTTGCCTCCCTCGGATGTCTGGACTTGACCCGCGGTGCCGTAGGCATTCGACGCGTGGCTCGACCACGCCGTTTCACCATTCTTCGACGCGACCGAAGACCCATACGAGCCATAGGCATTGGAATGCTGGTAGGTCTCGGCGCTCGCGCCGGTGCGCGGGTTGTACGCCTGCGCGGCGGCGGCGGAGCCGTACGGACCAGTCGCCGTTGCGCCGCGCGCGTACGTGCCGGTGCTCGGGTTGTATCCCGCTCCGGCGCTGGCCCCGCCGTAGGGTCCGTACGCGGAGTACCCGTGTGCGTACGCGCCGGTGTAGGGGTTGTACGCAGCGTGGTAACCGTAGCCCGTATACGGGTACGGGGGATGGTAGTACACCGGATAGCCGAACCCCGGCGGGTAGTACGGGTGGTAGCTGTAGGCGAGTGCCATGCCGACGCCCAGCATGACGACCCCGGCGGCCACGTAGGCGCCGTTGTATCCGGAGGTGTAGCCCACCACGACGGTCGTGGGCGTCGACTCGTAGATCTGCACATACGTGACGTTGTACATCGGTGACGACGGCGGGATGGTGTAGATGACTTGCGGCACCATCGTCGCCACGGCGAAGGGACCGTTGGGCGACGACGACACGAACCAGACGCCGTTGCTGCAGACGTAGTAATTGCCGCTGGCCTGGATCACCTCGTACGACGTGTTGGTGGCGTACTGCATCGACGTGCCCTGGATCGGCGAGAACTGGGGCGGCCCGCCGTAGGTCACATCGACCGTCGTCGTCGCGATGTCGACGTCGGCCTTGTGCGGCATCTGCGCCTGCGCCACCGCTTCGTCGGCCTGTGGCGTGCCCGGCACCGACGACAATACGGCGGCCCGGGGGCTATCGGCCGGGATGTTGGAGAAGTCCGCCGGCAGGCTCGGGGTGGCGTAGGTCCAGGGACCGTTCATGCTGCCCGCGCTGAACCAGCGGCCGGACACCAGGAAGTACCACTGCGACGAGGGCGAGTAGAAGAAGAGGTCGCTCTCGGTGTTGGTGACCCAGGACAGCGACGTGCCGGGAATGCCCTGCAGCTGGGCCGGACCCTCGAGGAGGAGCAGCTCGGCCGGCTTCTGACTCACGAAGACGTTCGGCACCTGCCCGGGCCCCCAGGACATCCCCGGAATGTTCTTGGTGACGTCGGCCCATTCGTCATTCTGCGGGAGGTTCATCAGGCTCGAGGGCAACTGTCCCGCTGCCCGCCATGGTCCATTCACGTTCTGCGCCTGGAGCCAGCTGGCCTGGTCCTGCAGATAGTAGGTACCGGTGTTCTTGTCCTGAAACACCGCCCAGTTCGTGTTGACGGAAAAGAACAGTTGCGACCCCTGGATCACCGGGGCGAAGGCAGGCTTGCCCTGAAAGATCACCAGGATGGCGGGTGACTGACTGTAATAGATCGGCGGCGCCGGCTGCGGCAGCGTGGGCGGCAGTCCCGGCCCAGTGTGGGGCGCCGGGCCGGCTGCTGCGGGAGGCGGCCCCGCCGTCGACGCCGCCGGGTGCGAGGCGGCCATGTAGCTCTGCACCTGCGGCAGCGAGAGGTTCATGCTGCCGGCCGGGATCAGCGACTGTACGATGCCCTGGTACTGCTGCGCCGTGGCGGGATCGAGGCCGGGGAAGTTCATCCGGACGATCTTCTGGTTGTAGAGCGCCACGGTCTGTGCGCCGAGGTTGGTGCTCGTCTCGGCGGTCATGAACAACGAGGCCGGCACGGACGAAGACGCACCGGGAAGCTGGAGCTCCACGGCCATGTGGTAGTCGAGGACCACGTAGTAGCTCCACGAATCCACCTGCGGCTGGTAGAACGTGACCTGCATGCCGTCAGCGGCCGTGAGCGTCCGGGGCCAGGTCAGCTCTTCCACCCCCTGGGCCCGGGCTTGCGATGCCGCGCCCAGTGCCAGCGTCACGAGCGTGGCCAGCCGTGTGAGACGTGCCATCCGCATTTTGAACTGCTCCTCTGGTGGCGTGCGCCCGGTCTATTTGACCACCACGACCGGCGGAGGTGACCAGGTCCCGTTCAAGGCTTCCTCCTTCGGCCAGTACAGGCGCATCACGACGTACATCGGTCCATCGGGCGCCGGAAGCCAGTTCGACTCCTTCGCCTTGCCCGGAGAGTTCTTCTGCAGGTACAGCGTCAGCGAACCGTCGGCGTTCTTCCTGAGTCCCGGCAGCATCGGTGAGTTGATGAGGTACCGGTCGATGGGGTTCTTGATGAGAAACTGGGTCTTCCCGTCATACATCGTCACCGACCAGAAGGCATTGACCGGCGGCAGCTGGCCCTTGGGGAATGTGATCGTGAACGAGTCGGTGCCGGCATCGAGTCCCTTGATCATGGGGTACATGGCCTCGACGGCGTCGTTGCCGTAGATGCCAGCCCGGGCGGCGGCGGCGCGGAGGAGGTAATCGCCATGGTAGAAGGCGCGGTCGCCGAAGGCCGAGCCCACATGCCATCCGTTCACGTCCTTGCCGATCCCCTTGACCGCAGCCTCGATCTTCTTGTAGCCCTCATCGATGCCCAAGGCAAAGGCGGCCTTGTCGGAGTCCTTCAGGCTGTCGAACACGAAGGGCTTGCCCGCCGCGATATCGATGGTGGCGAAATGGGCACGGAGACTGTCCTCCTCCGGCACCGACGGCGCAAACTGCAGGAGGAAGTTGAGGTAGGCCGGGAAATCGGTCTTGAAGCCCGCTGCCTGGAACTTCGGCCACGCGATCGCCGGAGCCGCCGGCGGCGCCGGCTGCTTCAGGAAGGTGGAGAGTGGCGCCGCGGAATACCCCGACTGCACCTTGATGACATCGGGCATGTCGGTGGCGCTGAACAATTGCGTCCTGAAGATGGCCAGGCCGAATTGCCCGCCGAAGCGGATCACGCCCTTGATGCCAGCCGGCGTGTCGCCGGTCCAGGTGGGGCCCGCCACCAGGTAGCAGCCGGCGTCGTTGCCGGTGGCACGGCTGCCGATGTAGCCGACGTTGAACGTGTACATGTCGGTGAACTGCACCGAGTAATACCGCTTCTTCTCCACCGCGGGCACGCACACCACAATCGGCTCGGCTCGAAGGTCAAGCTGCAGCAGCGAGTAGGGCGTGTCGCTGTTTGGCGTGACGACGGCGGTGTCGGCCGGCGTAAAGACCCGATGCGAATTGTGGATGACGTTGAATGCTCCCTCATAGGAGGGCCCACCCGAGTCCACGGAGAAGAGGTACATTGCCTTGTAGCCGGCAATCATGGGGAAGCCATAGATGTAGGCTTCTTCAGCGATCCTCGCCGTCTCGCCTGCCCCGGCGTCCAGTGCTTTCGTGCCGCTCCTGCCCTCGCATGCCAACAGCAGCCCCCACCCGACCACGGCTATCGCCGCAGTGGCCCCATGCATCCGCCGCATCATGCCCGCGCCTCTCCGTTACTGGTTCAACTGATAGTTGAAGTTCGTGATCGTGGCCGACACTTCCTTCGCCGGCACGGAGACGTTGATCTGTGAGGCGTACTGCGGACCGCCCGGCACCTGGCCGAAGGTGACCGTACAGTTCACCGGGTCACCTTGCAGCGACGTCGCGAACGCGTAGCGTGTCGGCCGTTTCGTGGCGGGGTTGATCCAGTAGGTCGCGGTGTCGCCCGGCTGGATGAAGCCGGTGTCGGTGGCACGCACCCTTCCCGCTCGGCATCGGGCTGAAGGTGGCGCTCGAGTAGAAGTCCATCATGGTCCCCGGTGAGGGCGCCATGTACCGCTTGATGATGTCGGTGAGCTGCCCGGCCCACTCCCTGAACTCGGCCATCCTTCTGTTCCTTGATGCGGTGCTTGATGCCGTGCTTGCGACCGGTTTCCGGCGGCGGCGCGCTCAGCAGCGTCTTCTGCAACTGTCCATTGACGTAGTTCAACTGGTAGAGCGACGCCGGCTTCGCCTCGCCCTTGTAGGTGAGCTGTACCCGCATCTTCCAGGTGTACTTCTGCATCAGCTCCGCGTTCTTCTTCGCATTGGCGGCGTAGGCATCGGCCGCGAGGCCGGGGTTGGGCCCCTGCGCGCTCGCCGCCGACCCCACCCCCACCAGGAGCCACACCACCCCCAACGCCACGCGAGCCGGTCGCGCCAGGCGGCCGGGGTCAGGCCATGCAGTCTCATTCTCATCCTCCGTGCCGCAGCGGTTACTGGTTCAGCTGATACTCGAAGTTCGTCACCGCGATCGACAGCTTGTCCGCGGGGGCATTGATGGTCAGCTGCGACGCGTACTTCGGGCCGCCGGGTACCTGGCCGTACTGCGCCGTACCGGTGACCGGGTTGCCCTGAAGCGACGTCGTGAAGTTGTAGCTCGTGGGGCTCTTGGTGGCCGGATCGATGAAGTAGGTGACCTGGTCGCCGGGCTGGATGAAGTTGGTGCCCGACGCCTGGACGCCACCGGCCGGGGCGGGCCCGATGGTGGCCTTGGAGTAGAAGTCGAACATCTGGCCGGGCGTGGGCGCCATGTACTTCTTGGTCAGCTCGACCAGCGCCTCCACCTCGCGACTTGATCTCATCCATCTTGTCCTCCGTCACACGGTGCTTGATGCCGTGCTTGCGACCCGACTCCTCCGGAGGCGCGCTGATCTCCGTCTTCTGCAGCTGCCCGCCCACGTAGTTCATCTGGTAGAGCGACGCCGGCTTCTCCTCACCGTTGTAGGTGAGCTGGACGCGCATCTTCCAGGTGTACTTCTGCATGAGCTGGGCGTTCTGCTTGGCGCCGGCGGCATAGGCGTCGGCGGCCTGGCCCGGGTTAGGGGCCTGAGCGGTCGCGACAGTCGCGCCCCCGGTGGTCAGGCAGAAGACCGCGGCGCCGAGCCGGAGGCCGCGTGTTCTCATGAGACTCGAGTCACCGTAGATCATGCCCTTGCTCCCTGTGAGATTGTAACGAACGGACCTATTCATGATGGTGCCCTGGTGCGGCTGCCCCTGGGGAGGTGGCGGGTGGGGCTCCAGCCTGGCCGCCCATCATGTCCGCGCCGCCCATCATCTCGCCCATCGACCACCACTCATCCATGGTCATGACATGATGGTTGGGGTCGCGGAACTCCGCGAGTTGCTCCCCGATGATGCGACCCTTCTCACGCTCCGACAAGGTGTCCACCATGAGGATGTCCGAGATGATGTCGTGCATCATGTGCAGGTTGTCGAAGATCACCGCGGCCCGGGGGTGCTGCCTCGAGAACCCCGGCGCGATCGTGGCCGTCATCGGCATGACTCGAGGCACCTGACCCCCGTCGTCCAGCATGGCCCAGAAGTGCGCCACGGTCGCGTCGACCCCGGCCCGCTGCTCGGCCGGGGCGCTGCTGGTAACGAACGGCTCGTACAGCCCGACCTGCAGCCAGTGGTATGCCCAGATGAGGCCATTGAAGCGACCCTCGGCGGTCCGGAAGCGCTGACTGAACCACTGCCCGTCCATCAGCGCCATCGACTTCGGCACCGCAGTGAAGGCGTACGCGCTACGGCTGAGATAGTAATCGGTCAGTGTCTCGATCAGTGAATCCCTGCGCGTCTCCGACAGCGAGGGATCGGCGTAGGCGTCATAGACCTGCCGGTGCAGTACGTGCGCCCAGTCGAACATGAGCTTCGCCTGCCACGCGATGCGCGCATACTGCGGCTCGATCGCGACCTCGGCGACACCGAACCGCGGCGGCCGGCGCAACAGGTCCGTGGTGAGGTAGCGATACTCGCGATCGAGCGCCTGGCTCAACTGGGACGGGGGCGTGGTGAGCAAGTGTTCGTACAGGGTAGCGTGGCCATAGTCGAACGCGTTGAAGAGCCTCGCCGCCCCGGGATATCGCGCGAGGAACTGCCAGTTGAAGCTTCCCGGGTAGTAGAACTGCTCCGCGCGAGGCGTCACCCGCGCTGGGCTGGAGGGCGTGCGGTCCGGTGTCCCGGTCGCCCTCGGCATGAGGCCGCGAATCGCGAAGGCGTGAGTGAGTCCGGCGGTCAACTCGAGGTCGGGACCGGCGCCGCCGGTGAGGCGGCGCGCGATGCCGGCGTCGAGGACCAGCGTCGGGGTCCACTGCCAACGGGCACCGAGCCCTGCGGTCACGGCGGTCTGGGCTCCCTCGTCTTCCTGCGAGGAGCTCACCTCGCCGACCAGAAGGAGGCTGTTCCGGAAGAAGGTGTAGTCCATTGCGACGCTCGCGAACCACCGCGGCGGTGCCTCGAGCCGGGGACCGTCGAGGGCCGAGGTGCCGAAGGTCCAGGCGCCGTTGAGGTGCAGCCGTGACAGGCCCGAAGGTCCGCGTCGCGATGGCCTTCACGGTGGTGAGCGCCACGTCGCCGCCCAGCGCGCCCACGGGAAGAGTCAGGTCGGCGCGAACGGAGAACGCGGGCAGCGATGGGCCTTCAGTGCTGAGGTTGTAGACGGCCGAGAGCTGCAGGCCGCCCACGCCCCCGTCGCTGCCCGCACTGTCGACCAGCCCGAACGGCAGCCGGGCGCTCACCTGCGCGTTGGGCAGCACGCCATACTCGAGTTCGGGCTGCACGATGTAGCGCCTCGCGCCAGAGACGTCGGCGTCGAATGTGAGGGGCGCCAGCATCTCGAAGGCATGGCGGTCGGCGACGAAGGCATCCTCTGTCCGTACCGGCCGCCCGTCATCGAGGTTGCGATAGTCGGTCTGGGCCCGGGCTGGATCCGGCATGCCAGCGAGCCCAAGCAGCGCGCAGAGTGCAACTGCAGCTCTTCCCATGGCTCTCCGGTCCAGGACGGACCTTTGTGGTGTCATTGTCCCTGTCGCGCCGGGGACGAAAAGATGGCTGATTTCCGGTCCCAGGCGGCCCGGAATACCTGCCGATTGCACAACTTGGGCAGGTTCGCTACATTGTTGCGGTTCGCGCTGGTGCGCGAGCAGTTATGGCCAGATTCTTCCAAGAGGACCTGGGACCATCCTAGGTCCTCCGTTTGTGTCTAGCCATCGCGGTCGAGTGACCGCACCCACGGCGGAGGGAGTTTCCGCCAGCAGTCGGTGGGTACGGCATGTCCGGACACCCGACAGCACAAGTCTATTGAAAGGGTTTCACATGCGTACCACCGGCAAGGTGAAGTGGTTCAACGACGCCAAGGGCTTCGGTTTCATCACTCCTGACAGCGGCGAGAAGGACTGCTTCGTGCACCACTCGGCGATCCAGGGCTCGGGCTTCAAGACGCTGAGCGAAGGCGAGGTCGTTGAGTTCGACATCGTGCAGGGGGCCAAGGGTCCCGCCGCCGAGAACGTCGCCCGGAAGAAGTAAGCTTCTTCAGGCACGTTGAAAGGGCCGCATCCTCCGGGATGCGGCCCTTTTTGTTGTCCGCCCGGTGCGTTCCCACCCGACGCGGATCAAACGGGTGCTCGGAGCGCCGATCGTCATCACGCGCCGGTGGCGCGAAGAAGTCGAGGCCTCGAGTCAGTCCCTGTTCCGAGACCTCCTACGGACCCGACCGCGGAAGCAGTCCTGACGGTGCGTCGCCACTCATCCTGGCCGGGGGACCGCTGGAAAACCCGAAGCTCTGCAGCAGCGCATCGCCCCGCGGCGACAGGAGAAAGGCGACGAATCGTCGCGCCTCCTCCGGATGCCGGGCCTGCCGCATGATGGTGACGCCGTAGCGGATCGGGCGGCCCCGCAATGTGAGGGGCGCCCCGCCGCCTGGCAGCGTCAATCGGACCGAGGCTTTCGCGTAGTCGGCCGCATGCGCCTCGGCGCTCAGGTCTATCTTCGCCGGCAGGTCCAGCCACATCAGTCCCGCCGCACTCGCCGACGACCGATAGGTGATCAGGTAGTCCAGGTCACCGCCTCGCAGGCGGTCATAGGGCGACGCGCCACCGGCCGGCAACACGGTTACCGCGCGCTCCAGGGAATCGGCCAGGCCGGGTCGCGCATAGTGACGCTCCGCGAGCTGGAACAGCATCAGCGCGCGATATCCGCCCGGATCGAGCGCAGGATCCCCGCGCGCCGCGCGCACACCGGCGCCGCGCAGTACGGCTGGCCAGTTGGCGGCCGTCAGCGGCAAACCGCGCGCCGCGGGAGCGTACGCCACCACCATCGCATTGCCCCCGAACGAGGCGAACCACGACGTCGCCGCGGGCATGAGCAGCGCCGGGAACAACGCATCATCGGCCAGGCCGATCACATCGGGAAGCCCGCCGGGTCCGAGGGCGCGCAGGGCGAGTTCGACGCTTCCGCCGCGCTCGAAGCGAGCGGCAAGTCCCGGTGACGTGACGCGAAGACTGTCCACGACAGCGCCGAAAGGCCCCGCGAGACTGCCGGCGTGAAATACGATGAGGCTGTCCCCGGCGCTCGCGGTGGATGGCCCCGCCGGCGACGCCCGGCGCGCCACGCCCAGCGCCACGACCGCCGACAGGCAGGGCGCCATCCAGCGACGAACCGCCCTAGAAGGCATAGCGCGCGCCGAGCTGCAGGCGCCACCGCGACGCCTCGACGTTGATGACGTTGGTCGGCGGCAGGGTCACCTCATAGAGGTTGCGTCCGTTCGCGACATCCTGCCCGCGGAGCTTCAGCAGCGGCACGTTTTCCCCTCCCGCACTCGCGAAGTTTCCCGTCTCACGAATGAGACCCCACTCCGAGCTCAGCAGGTTGAGCAGGTTGAACACGTCGAGGGTGAAGTCCATCGTCTGGCGGCCGTGAATGACCAGCTGCCAGCCCACTCGGGCATTGAGGATGTTCTGCCAGGGGTTGCGGCAGGCGTTTCGCTCCAGAATGGTGCCGCGTGAGCGTTGCAGGCAGCCCTGCGCGTCGATGTACTCGTTCAGCTTCGCCGCCCCGGCAGGGTCTGGAACGAGGACGGTGGCGGTCCCGGTCGTGACGCTGTCGCGCACGATGGAGGCGTCGGCGAGATCGATTGGCACGTAGACCGCGTCGTTCTGCTGGCGGTCGAACGCGCCCGCACGGTTCCCCACCCCGTCGGCGTTCGCGTCGCCGTTCACCACGTACGTGAACGGCAATCCGGAGCGGCCGATGTAGATCAGCGAGAACGCAAACCGCGCCGGCAGGCTGGCGGTGGCGGTCACCGTGACCTTGCTCGGCGTCGAGAAGACCGACGTGGACAGCCGCCGGTTGGCGAGGTTGCCGTCGACGGCCACGAACCCGTAGTTGGACACGGTCTGCGCGTCCCGCAGTGACATGAGGTCGCGCGCGCTGGTGTAGGTGTACGCCGCGTTCATCTGGATTGGCCCGCCGAACCGCTTGCCCACCTGCGCCGTGACCCACCAGGTCTGGTCCGACGTGCGGGACGAATTCTGGAGTACCGGTCCGAACGCGGTCGTGACCTTGGACGGCGTGACGGTCGGCAAGGCGCCGGAAGCGCTGCTCGCGGCGATCGTCCCGTACTGGACCCGGTCCCCTTCGCCCGCCAGCACGGAGGCCGGAGCGTTGAGGTTCAGGTCAGTGATGTACATCTGCTGGCCACGCTCGTACATCCCGTCCAGCGACGCCACCAGTCCCCAGGGGAGGCGCTGGTCCACGCCCAGCGACAGCTTGAGGCTCTGCGGCATCTTGAAGTCGGGCGAAAAGGTCGTGACGGTTGGTACCGGCGGCGTCGATGCCGTGAGGCACGCCGTCGGCTGGGTGGCCGGGTCGGGATTGAACGCCGGCGCCGCCGCGCCGCTGCAATTGAGCAGCACGGCATCGTTGCCGGTCTGCGTGTATGCGAACGAGATCCAGCTGTAGGGCACCCTCCCGCTGAAGAGACCGGCCCCGCCCCGCACATCGGTGTTCCTGGCCGCCGCCCAGCTGAACCCGACACGGGGCCCCCAGAGCGGCAGCGCGCGAATGAAGCTGCTGGTGTTGACCGCGAGCGGGCTCGCGAGCAGCGCCGGGTTGGTGGTCGGCGTCGGATCCAGCATCGTGATGTCCATGCGGATTCCGGCGAGGAGCGTCAGTCGATCGTTCACCTGCCAATGGTCCTGCAGGAAGAGGCCGAGCCGTGATGCGCTGAAGCTGGCGGTGGAGCCGCCCGGCCTGAGCTCGATGCTGCGGATGAACCGGGATGGTGTGCCCGCCTCGAACGCCGCGAGGCTGGCGAACTGATACTGGCCGATGGCGCTCGGGAACGACGAGAAGTCGAAACTCAGGAAGTCGGCATCGAGGCCAGTGCTGAGCTGATGCGGCCCCAGCGCGAAGGTCGAGGTATTGCTGAAGCCGAAGGCACCCTGGGTCAGTCCCAGCTGCTGGGACGAGGGGTCCGCCCCGGCGATGAGCCGCGCCCCGCCGAAGCCGGGATTGCCCACGTTGCCCGCGAAGATCGCCGGATAGCCGGTCACAGGCGTGCGCGGCTCATCCACGTGTGCTACCGTGGCCAGGAACTCGTTGGTGATGCGGTTCGTAAAGACCGCCGTCCAGCGGAGGCGGCCGCTCCACTGGGTCGATGCCGGCTCGAACCCCGCCGAGGTGAGCCGGTAGTCGGCGCCGACGGTCCTCGGCGGCGCGAGGGTGTCCTGGATCGAGCCGTTCGCATAGTTGAGTGACGCCTCGAGCACGCCGGATGGCCCAAGCAATGCCGTCAGCTTCGTGAAGAGGTTGCCACTGCGGTTCGACGTCGTGTACCCGCCATAGCTCCCGGGATCCAGGCCGTAGCCCTGCAGGATCGACACGAAGCGATTCACGCTGTCCACCGAGATCCCCACGTCGGTTGACGACCCGATGACTGGCCCAACGTAGGGCGCCTGACGCTCGCGCATCTCGCCCGCCGCGAAGAACAGGACCTTGTCCTTCACGATCGGGCCGCCGATCGACGCCCCGTACTGCCAGTTGGAGAAGTCCGCAGCGCTGTTCCCGGCGCTGTCGTGCCCGGTGAGCGCCTCGCCCTGGTAGAGGGCAAACGCGGTGCCCTGGAAGCGATTGCTGCCGGAGTGGGTGACGGCATTGATGCGGCCGCCGGTGAAGTCGCCAAGGCGCGCGTCGTACGGCGCCGCGTCGACCTGGAACTCCTGTACGGCATCGAGCGGGATCGAGCGCGTGCCGATCTGGCCGCCAGGCGTGCCGGTGCCGCGGCTCAGGCCGAAGTAGTCGTTGTCCGACCCGCCATCGATCAGGATGTTGTTGTAGCGGTTGTTGGCCCCGGCGACCGAGGTGCCGCTGGCCTCGGGCGTGGTCTGGATGAGGTCGACCATGTCGCGATTGAGCAGCGGCAACTGCCGGATTTCCCGCTGGGTCACGATCGACGATGGCCCCGCGCTCGACGAGATGCGGAGGGAGTCGGCGTTCGCGACGACGGTGATGGCCGGCAGGGACACGCTGGACGCCGGGAGCGGGAGCGTGAGCTGCAGGGTCTCACCGAGCGGCAACCGGATATCGCTGACCTCGAGGGGCTGGCAGCCGAGCGCGCGCGCGGTGACCTGCCACGGGCCGCCGGGAGACAGGTTTTCGAGCCGCAACCACCCGGCGGCATCGGTCTGCCGCTCCAATCGCTGGCCGGTGCGGAGATCGGTGACCACGACATCGGCCACGAGACCGCTGTCGGGGTGGTCGGCGCGGACGACGCGCAGGCCCAGGCCGGAGCCGGTACGGCCCTGCGCCGCCAGGGGCGACGCCGCGATGAGCAAGACGAAGACGAGCGCGGCGCGCCTAAACACTGTGCACTCCGTGGACGAGGGATGGTGCGAAGCTACGGCGGCGGAGACCGATGCGCAACGCGTTGCGTATCGGGTCGAGGGCCGGGAACCGCGGGGGAGTCGGCGCTACTTGGAGCGGAACACGAAGTACACCGCGCCCAGCAGGCAGAGCCCGGAAGGATTCGGGCCATGGTCGTGAGTCGTCAGTCGTGAGTTGTCAGTCAGTCGTCAGATGTGCGTCGAGGAGACGCGACGCCGATGGCGGCGCCGATGAGAAGCCCTCCGAGGAGCATGGTCCAGCCGAGGGGCGACTGCTCTGCGACCGCAAAAAGGCGCGGCGTAGCGGCCTGCACCAAGACCGCCAGGAATACGGCAAGCAGCGCGATGCCGCGGGACCCCGACCGACCGGTCCAGTACCCGGCAACGAACAGCGCAGCAGTGGCCCACAGGAATGCCTCGAGGATCCATGCGAAGCCCGGCTGTGGCGTTCGGGGTGCCACGACGGCCCACAGGAGCTCCGGCCCGATCCGGTATTCCGTTGTCAGCGTCTGCCCGCCGCGGTGAGTGACCGAGTGAAGCGCGCCGCGCGCCCGGGATACCTCAAGCGTCACATCACGACCGGGCGGCACGTCGAAGGCCGGACCGAGATTGAAGCTCGGCGTGCGAAGCCGCGCGCGCGCCGCGTTGATCCGGAACGTCAGGAGCGCCCGTGGCCGCACGCGGTTGAGCGTCATGACGAGGCTGTTGTTCGCGCCGCCCCCATCCTCCCTGAAATCGATGATGGTGACGACGTTCTCTCGCCACGCGATCGGCGGGCCGGGCCTCACCTCCAGGCGCAGGGTGAACGAATCGCGCGCAAATCCCTGCTCCACCTCGACCGGCAGCCGCGCAGGAGCGAGCCCGAGCGGGGCGCCGCTGATGCTCGCCTGCACCGCGTCACCGTTCAGTGCGGGTGCATCCGGCAGGTCGTTGGGAAACCGTCCGCGCCAGTTTCCTGCGCCGGGATTCCCCTCCATCGCCCAGGCCCCGAAAGCCCAGGCACCGGCCCAGAGAAGCACGGCGGCGAAGGCAAGCCGGCCTGCAGCATGGCGTCCCGGCCGCAGGAGGGTGGGAAGGTGGGGTGCGAGGGCCGCGCCCAGCGCGGCACCCAGAGTGTTGGTGATCACGTCGCTCAGGGTCGCGTCGCGGCCGGCAACGACGGTGTACTGAAGCGACTCCACCAGCAGGGAGAGCGCAAATCCGGCGAGCGCGGCTCGACCAGGCCGGACACCGGCGAGGCCAAGGAAGAGGCCGAGGGGCAGGAACATGAGGACGTTTTGGATCACGTCCTGCGTGCCCTGGCTGCCACAAACGAGGCAGGAAACGGGCGAAAGGGACGCCTGGTACGACTGCTCCGGCAGCGGCCAGAGGGTGAGGAGGAGGATGGCCACGACCGTGAGGGCCGCGGCCAAGGAGGCGGAGCGGCGGCTCACCCGTTACCAGGGGCCGGGGGCGCGCCCTCTTGACGGCACAACAGGCCGCACCTTACGTTATGCCCCATCAAGCCCCGTATACATTTGCTCCCCCAGACAGGTCTGATGGCTGAGTGACGCCGTTCTGCGCCTGCCGCCATTAATTCTGACACGTTTCGCTGAGCCTTTCCCCAACCCGCTGTTGCTGACCGCCGCGCCCTGCGGCGTCTCCGACCCGCTTGGAGTCCCTCCGTGGATATCGCCGAACTGAAGCAGAAGTCCGTCGCCGAGCTGCATGAGCTCGCGGAAAAACTGAACATCACGAACTACTCCGGCCTCCGCAAGCAGGACTTGATCTTCCGCATCGAGCAGTCGCTGCTCGACCAGGACACGGTCATCCGGGGCGAGGGCGTGCTCGAGATCCTGCCGGAAGGCTACGGGTTCCTCCGCAGTCAGGACTGGAACTACCTGTACGGCCCCGACGACATCTACGTGAGCCCGAGCCAGATCAAGCGGTTCGACCTGCGCACCGGTGACACGGTCATGGGGCAGGTGCGGCCGCCGAAGGAAGGCGAGCGGTACCTGGCGCTGCTCAAGGTGGAGAGCGTCAACTACGAGGAGCCGGAAAAGACCAAGCACCGGATCGCTTTCGACAACCTGAAGCCGCGGTACCCCGACGAGCGTATCCGGCTGGAGCGGAAGACCAGCGACCTGTCGATGCGGGTGGTGGACCTGCTCTCGCCGATCGGCAAGGGCCAGCGCGGCCTGATCGTGGCGCCGCCCAAGGCCGGCAAGACGATCCTGATGCAGAAGCTGGCGAACGCGATCAGCGAGAACCACCCGGAGTGCGTGCTGATCGTGCTGCTCATCGACGAGCGGCCCGAGGAAGTGACCGACATGCAGGAGAACGTGAAGGCGGAGGTGATCGCCTCGACGTTCGACGAACCGGCCGACCGCCACGTGCAGGTGGCCGACATGGTGATCGAAAAGGCGAAGCGACTGGTTGAGCATGGCCGCGACGTGGTGATCCTGCTCGACTCGATCACCCGCCTGGCGCGGGCCCACAACGTGGTGGTGCCGCACTCGGGCAAGATCCTCTCCGGCGGTGTCGACGCCAACGCCCTGCAGAAGCCGAAGCGGTTCTTCGGGGCGGCGCGCAACATCGAGAAGGGCGGCAGCCTCACCATCATCGCGACGGCGCTGATCGACACCGGTAGCCGGATGGATGAAGTGATCTTCGAAGAGTTCAAGGGCACCGGCAACATGGAGCTCGTGCTCGACCGCCGCCTGGCCGACCGTCGCATCTACCCGGCCATCGACATCCAGCGCACTTCGACGCGCAAGGAAGAGCTCCTCATGGACAAGGACGAGCTCAACCGGGTGTACCTGCTGCGCAACTTCCTGGCGGACATGCCCCCGGTAGAGGCACTCGAGTTCCTGCTGGAGCGGATGAAGCGGACGAAGAACAACAAGGAGTTCTTCGCGACGATGGCGCAGTGACCGAAACTGCGTAAGCGGTAAGCGGTGAGCGGTAAGCGGGAGGAGACGAAGACGGCTCCTCCCGCTTAGCTTTTCAGCCATGACCCCCGAAGACCCCGCTCACCGCTTACCGCTCATCGCTCACCTTCCGATGCAAGGGCGGATCCTGGCACTGGACTGGGGAGAGCGGCGGATCGGCATCGCCCTCAGTGACGAGCTGCAGCTCTTCTCCTCGCCGCTCGCGACAGTGACGCGGCGCGGAGGGAAGCGCTTCCCCATGCCGATCTTGCTGGGTCACGTCGAGGCGCACCATCCGGTGGGGATTGTGGTGGGGCTGCCGCTGACACTCGAGGGAGACGAAGGCGAGGCGGCCGCCTTCGCGCGGCAGCTCGGCACGCTGATGGAGCGGCGGTCGCACCTACCGGTGGCCTACTGGGATGAGCGCATGAGCACGGCACGGGCGCTGCGGGCCATCAAGGAGCAGGGCGGGAGCACGCGGGGTCGCAAGGAGGACGTCGACGCCCTGGCGGCGAGTGTGCTGCTGCAGGGATTCCTCGACAGCCGGCGTTCGCCGGAGAGCCGTGAGCTGTGAGTCCTGAGTCGTCAGTGAGTTGGCAGTCGTGGGTCGTGGGTCGTGGGTCGTGGGCCGTGCTTGCGCTCCTCATGGCATGCGGGGCGCCGGCGGGGCCGGTGGAGCAGGTCACCATCCCGGCGGGCAGTTCGTTCGCCGGGGTGACCGACTCGCTCAGCGCGCACGGGGTCATCAGCCACCCGCGGTGGTTCAAGCTGCTGGCGCGGGTGCGGGGGCTCGACCGGTCGGTGCGAGCGGGAGTATACCGCCTGGCGCGGGGGTCGTCCGCCTGGTCGGTGATGGATGCGCTCAAGCGGGGCGACCAGCTGATGCTGCGCATCACCGTGCCCGAGGGACTCACCCTCGCCGAGATCGCGCCGATCGCGAAGCAGGCACTGGAGATCCCGATCGACTCGTTCATGGCCGCCGCCAATGACGCGTTGAGCGCATCGGCGTATGTGGATGGCGCCATGAGCTTTGAGGGGCTCCTCCTGCCGGAGACCTACCTCGTGCCCGCCGGAGTAAGCGCGCGCGGCCTGGTCCGCATCATGGCGCAGCAGGGACTGACCGCCTGGGACCCCGCCTGGAGCCCGCGACTCGACAGCCTGGGCATGACCCGGCTTCACCTGCTCGCCCTGGCGTCCATCATCGAGGGCGAGGCCCAGGTGGACAGCGAGCGGTCGATCATCTCCGCCGTGTACTGGAACCGGATCAAGAAGGGGATGCCGCTGCAGGCGGACCCGACCGTGCAGTACGCGATCCAGATAGCCACTGGATCGAGGAAGAACCGCCTGCTCCTCAAGGACTATGAGTTCCGCTCGCCCTACAACACCTACCTCAATACCGGACTGCCGCCGGGCCCGGTCAATTCACCGGGGCGGGCCAGCATCGAAGCTGCGCTCTATCCGGCGATGGTACCCTACCTGTTCTTCGTTGCCGCTGGCGACGGGCACCATGTGTTTACGCGGACCTATGGTGAGCACTTGCGGGCGATCGCGCGGATCCGGAGGGCCAGAGGGCCCGACGTGGAGGGCGGCACGGCGCCGTGACGGTGAGCGGTGAGCGGTGAGCGGTGAGCGGGTGCTGCGCAGGCTATGGTAGGGCTGCCATCCACGCCGCGATGTCGTCTATCACTTCCGGGGCGACGCGTCCGGGCGCGGCGTACTCCGAGGGAATCGATGGCACCGTGCCCGCGACGAAAGCATGGTTGAGGAGCGGATAGATCCGCACCGTGACCCCGCCCTTCGGGCCGACAGCAGCCTTCCACGCTTCCAGGTCGGCCACCGTCATCTGGTAGTCCCGCCCACCCTGAAGCACCAGCATCGGCACCCGCACTTCCCTGCTCGCCGCCGCCATGTCATAGCTCATCAGGCTGTACCAGTACGACGCGGGAGCCAAGGAGATCATCATGGCCGTTGCTGTGTCGGCGGCGGTGAGCTTCCTGAGTGCCGGGACCGCCGGGCCGAGGAACTGCCGCATGGCGCCGAGTCCGGCGGTGTCGGCTGGCGGCAAGGCGGCGAGGTAGGCGATCTGCCGCTCGATGATGTCAGCGAAGGTGCTGGTGGTGGCTCCGGCCATGATAACGATGCCAGCGAGCAGGGTGTCGCGCGCCGCGATGACGGGGCCGAAGACCCCGCCCAGGCTGTGACCCAGTACCACGGTGCGGCGCCGGTCAATCTCGGGCTGTGCACGAAGCAGGCTCGTCGCGAGCACGGCGTCGACGACGGTCTCATCATCGATGGTGTACCGGCGCCCGACGAAGTAGAAGGGCGCGGCGCGAGTGCGCTTCTCATAGCGGAGCACCGCGACGCCCTTCGTGGCGAGGCCCCACGCAAGGTCGCGGAACAGCTTGCTGCCGCCGATGGTTTCGTCACGGTCCTGTGGTCCGGAGCCATGTACCAGCACGACGCCGGGAAATGGTCCCGGTCCCGCCGGGAGGGTCAGCGTTCCGGGGAGCGCGGTAGGTTTAGCTCCGACCACGACCGGGCGTTCGACGAGGCCCGCGGGAAGCTGGGACTCCTGTGCCACAAGTGGCGAAGCGGCCAGGAGCAGGATGAGGCAGCGGACAGTCATCAGTCGGCAGTCGGCAGTCGGCAGTCGTCAGTGAGTTGGGAGTCGTGAGTCGTGGCTACAGCGCCCGGTAGCGACGGGCCGCCGCCGTCACATCGCTGGCCCCAAGGATTCCCGAGACGACAGCGACCCCCGCGGCGCCGGCGGCCAAGGCGGCAGCGACATCATCGGGCTGGATGCCGCCAATGGCGATGCAGGGCCGCGGTCCCGCCTGCGCCGCAATGTGCGCGAATCCGGCCGCGCCAAGTGCGGCGCCGGCGTCGGCCTTGGTGCCGGTGCGGGACCAGGGGCCAACTCCCCAATAATCGGCCTCCGTGCCGTTCCCCACTTCGGATTCCAGCCCGACACTCGCGCCGATGATGAAGCCGGGCGGCGTGATGCGGCGCGCCAGCACGGCGGGAACGTCATCGGGGCCCAGGTGCACTCCCTGGGCGCCGATGGCGAGCGCCACGTCGACGCGATCGTTGATGATGACGGGGATACTCACCGCGCGCAGCACCGCGCGACCGAGGCGGGCCAGTTCCGCCGCCGTGGCGAGCTTCATCCGGAGCTGCACCGAGGTGATGCCCCCCTGCTCCGCCGCCCTGATCACGGTGACGAGATCGCGCCCGCCGAGGACCGTGTCGTCGGTGACGAGCATGAGTTGCAGGGCCTGCGCTAGATTAGTCGCCATGTCTGACCGGGAAAACTACCGACTGCAGGGAATCCGCGGGGCCACCACGGTGGCCGCGAACGATGCCGCCCAGATCCTCGAGGCGACCGATGAGCTGCTGCACCACCTCATCGAGAGCAATGGCCTCCAGCCCGATGACATCGTGAGCGGCATCTTCACCGTGACCAGCGACCTGGACGCGGCGTTCCCGGCGCGCGCCGCCGAGGAGTACGGCTGGAACATCGTGGCGCTGCTGCACTCGACGGAGATCCCGGTGCCGGGATCGTTGCCGCGGTGCATCCGGCTGCTGGTGCATGCATACACGACGCGGCCCAGGACGGAGATACGGCATATCTACCTCCGGGAGGCCGTGGGGTTGAGGCCGGACCGCGCCGGAACAGCGTGAGGAGGAACCGCAACAGCGTGAAGAGGCACTGCAACTGCGTGAGCGGCGGGCGGTGATCGGGGAGCGGGGAGCGCTGGCGCGGGTTACGGCGCGAGGGGCGGAGCGATGGACCCGCGGTCATCCGTGGATCTATCGCAGCGACGTCGCAGCCGCTCCTGACGCTCCGGGTCTCATCCCGGTCCTCGATCCTCGTGAAAAGTTCCTGGGCCAGGCACTCTTCTCTCCCCGATCGGAGATCCAGCTCCGGCTTCTCGAGCGCAGTGACCGGCCGGTCGACGCCGCCTGGTGGCGCGCGCGCCTCGAGGGCTGCCTCGCGCGACGAGCGGGCATCGATGCCGCCGCCTACCGCGTGGTGCACGCCGAGGGCGACGGTCTCCCGTCCCTCATCATCGACCGCTATGACCGGTGGGTCGTAGCCCAGCTGCTCTCGGCCGGGCTGGAGACGATGCGCGGCGAGATCCTCGCCGCCATTGCGGACGTGCTGCAGCCCGAAGGAATCCTGCTGCGGCACGACAACTCGACGCGGCAGCGTGAGGGGTTGTCCGCGGGCATCGAGCTCGTGGCCGGAACGGTGCCCGAATCGATCGACGTGCGCGAGGGAACGGTGCACTACCTCGCCGCGCCGTGGACGGGACAGAAGACCGGCGCCTTCCTCGACCAGCGCCCAGGCCGCATGCTGCTGGCCGCCGAGGCGCGGCCGGGCGGGCGCGGTCTCGACTGCTTCGCCTATCACGGATCGTTCGCGCTGCACCTCGCATCGCGCTGCAGCACGGTCGTCGCGCTGGATGCGAGCGCGGACGCCCTGGAGCGAGGACGACAGAACGCCTCGCTCAACAGGTTCACCAACATCAGCTGGGTCGAGGGGGACGCCTTCGACCTGCTGCGCGACTTCGACCGCGGGCGCGAGCGGTTCGACGCGATCGCGCTCGATCCACCCGCCTTCGCGAAATCGCGGTCGTCTGTGCCGCAGGCGCTCAAGGGATACGCCGAGGTGAATCGCCGGGCGATGCGGATTCTGGCGCCGGGCGGCGTGCTGCTGACGGCGTCGTGCTCGCACCATGTGCGGCGGGCCGACTTCCTGGAGATGCTTGCGAGCGCAGCGGCCGACGCGGGCCGGCCGCTCATCCTGGAACAGGTGCTGGGCCAGGGGGTGGACCATCCCGAACTGCTGGCGGTGCCCGAGACCGGGTACCTCAAGGGGGCGCTGGTTCGGGCCTTGAAGTGAGGACGTCGGGGGAACGACGACAGCGGAGGAACCAGGAGCGGGAGAACCAGCGGAGCAGCCGGAGACGCACTGTCGGGTTTTTCGCGGCTTGACTGATTTGAGCTAATTATCGAGCTTGCAACGAGATGGCTCTCAATTCCGCCCCGAACGCGCCCTACGCATGCTGACTGCCGCCGACGCCCTCCGCGGCGGCGGGGGCCGCCGTCCGCCGCCGTCCCTCACCCATTTGTACCATGAATACGTCATGCAGCGCATCGAGGCGTTCAAGAACTCGGTGACGCGCGATGAACTCATGCGCCTTGCGGGCGAGGCGAAGGACGGGCTCGATGAGTCCGATGAAGGTCAGCTCGTCCTGACCGAGCTGCTGATGGGCGAAGTAGTGGACCAGCTCATCTTCAAGAGGCTCAAGCTCAAGACCCAGAAAAAGTTCGGACCGCACCTCCTCAAGCTGCGCGCGGCGCAGAAAGAGCCGACCCACTGGGGCCTGGACGGGGTGTGCCCGGTGGTGCCGCTGCTGCCGCGGCTGGTGCCCACCGACCGCGCTCTCGTGGTGGGACCCGGTGCCGAGGCATGCACTTTCCTCTTGGCGGCGCATGACGTCCACGTCGAGTTCTGGGCCTCGGACCTCGGCGTGGTAGAGCGGATGGAGCAGCGAGCCGCTACGGAGTCGCTCGCGACACGCTGCTTCGCTCAAATGGTCCAGTTCGGCTACCGGCTACCACCCTGCACCGCTCCGTTCGACATGGTAGTCGTCGATCTGGGTGCCCTGGCGGAGCTGGACAGCCCGACCCGATTCGATGCACTGCGCGCACTTCAGGCGCAGACCCATGAGCACGGCTTGCACGTGCTGATGCCATCGACCGCCCTGGTACCCGAGGCGGTCTACACCTTCTACGACGGCTGGGAACGCGAAGAAACCCCCCGCCGGAAGCGTGGACCGCGCCCCTCCGGGTGCGTTCTGGTAAAGCCAGCGCCCGCCGAACACCGACAGGCCGCCGGGGCCTGACCACCGGACGCAACACCCTGCAGGACAACCCCTTGCCCCACCCGGCGAGGACCCTTAACCTCGAACAGGGGCGCCCTCACCGAGGGGTGACCCAGCCTGTTCGATGGAGCCGTGCATGCCCTCCATGAAGATCAACGGGACGCCGGTCGAGTTTAAGGCCGGCGCCACGATTCTCGACGCCGCCCGCGGGGCCGGCATCGACATTCCCACCCTCTGCTGGTATCCCAAGCTCACGACGGTGGCCAACTGCCGCATCTGCCTGGTGTCGGTGGACGGCCAGGGGAAGCTCACGCCTGCCTGCTTCACGCAAGCCGCGGAGGGGATGTCGGTCCAGACCGAGTCGCCGGAGGCAAAGGACAACCGGAAGGGGGTCCTCGAGTTCCTGCTGGAGCGGTACCCCGGGGACCATCTCGAAAACGGCGGCCGCGCCGAGCCGAGGAACGTGTTCGAGGAATACGTGGTGCGGTACGACGCGCACCCGCCGGCGCTGCGCACCCTGGGTCTTCGCCATGGCGACGAGCGCCCGGGCGACTGGATGATCCAGCACGACATGAGCATGTGCATCCTGTGCACGCGCTGCGTGCGCGCGTGCGAGGACATCCAGGTGGTGGGCGTGCTGGACGTGGCGCAGCGGGGCGAGCACACCGAGATCATCGTGGGAGGCGACGGCAATCCCGACCATGCCGGCTGTACCTGGTGCGGCGAGTGCGTCCGGGTCTGTCCCACCGGGGCCATCTTCGAATTCATCCCCAAGCAGCGCTTCGGCTCCGAGGCGCTCGCGACTCCCGACAAGATCGCGAAGTCGGTGTGTCCCTACTGCGGCGTCGGCTGCCAGATCGACATCCAGGTGAAGGGTGACCGCATCCTGCGCGTGACGAGCCCCGACATCGAGGCGTACAGCCCGAACCAGGGATCGACGTGCGTGAAGGGCCGGTTCGGGTACGACTTCGTGCAGCACCGGGACCGGCTCAAGGCGCCGCTCATCCGCAAGGGCTGGGAGCACAACGGCGAAAAGTGGGAGTGGACCGGCGAGTGGCCGCGGGAACGTGACGGGCCGTGGCAGCTGATCGAGGACCTCGGCATGAAGGACAAGCCGCGGCCGCCCAAGCGCCAGGAGGGCAAGCCGCCGCAGACGGGGCTGCCGACGCTCGGCGACGACGACGTGCGCGATCGCGTGGCGACCCCGCCGGCCTGGTACAGCGCGTTCCGCGAGGCCTCGTGGGAAGAGGCGCTCAGCCTCACCGCGCAGGAGCTGCTGCGCATCCGCGACCAGAACACCAACTCGATCGCGGCGCTCGCGTCGGCCAAGTGCACCAATGAGGAGAACTACCTCTTCATGCGGATGGTGCGCGGCGCCCTCAAGACGAACAACGTCGATCACTGCACCCGGCTCTGCCACTCGAGCTCGGTGGCGGCGATGAGTCGCGCCATGAGCACGTCGGCGGCGTCGGGGTCGATGCGGGAGATCGAGGAGGCGTGCGACGTCATCTTCATCTCGGGTGCCAACACCACCGAGACGCACCCGGTGTTCGGTGCGCTGATCAAGCGGGCAGTGAAGAAGGGCGCCAAGCTCATCGTGGCGGACGTGCGGCGCACCGAGCTCGCCGAGCGCGCCGACATCCACCTGCAGATGATGCCGGGGACGGATGTAGTGCTGTACAACGCGATGCTCAATCACATCATCGCGATGGGACTGGAGAACCGGGAATTCATCGCGAAGCGGATGGACGATTGGGACAAGGTGCGGGCCGCGGTGGTGCCGTACACTCCGGAGATGGCGGCGAAGATCACCGGCATCCCGGCATCGACGATCCGGGCTGCGGCGGAGATGTACGCGCGGGGACCCAACACCTCGACGCTCTGGGCGATGGGCCTGACGCAGCACAACACCGGCACCGACATCGTGGCGAGCCTGCTCAACCTCATGCTCGCCTGCGGGATGATCGGGCGCTGGGGCTCGGCGATGATCCCGATCCGGGGCCAGAACAACGTGCAAGGGTCGAGCGACGTGGGGGCGATTCCCTTCGCGTACACCGACTACCGCTCGGTGGAGGACCCCAAGGTCCGGAAGATCTTCGCCGGCGCGTGGGCGGTTCCGGAGGAGAGCCTGTCGCTCAAGAAGGGCATGATGGTGACGGAGATCGTGGCGGAGGGGAGCCCGATCCGCGGCATGTATATCATGGGCGAGAACCCGGTCCTCTCCGACCCCAACATCGCGCACGCCGAGCACTGGGTGCGGAGCCTCGAGTTCCTCGCGGTGCAGGACCTCTTCCTTACCGAGACCGCGCGGTGGGCGGATGTGGTGCTGGCGAGCTCGTCGTTTGCCGAGAAGGAAGGGACGGTCATCAACACCGACCGGCACATCCAGCTCATGGAGCCGGCGCAGCCGGTGCCGGGCGACGCGCGGCTCGACCTGGACATCCTGATCGAGCTGAGCAACCGAATGGGGCTCCCCTCGAACTACGGCGGGCCATCGGACGTGATGGACGAGCTGGCGCAGGTGACACCGATCTGGCAGGGCGTCAACTACGACCGCCTGCGGGTGTTGCGCTCACTGCAGTACCCCGTGCCCGACGTGAACCACCCCGGGACCACGTTCCTCTTCGCGGACGGCTTCCCCACCGCGGACGGCAGGGGCCGGTTCATCGGCGTGGAGTACCTCCCGCCGGACGAGCTGCCATCCGACGAGTATCCTTTCGTGCTCAACACCGGGCGCCAGATGTACCACTGGCACACCGGCACGATGAGCCGGCGTTCCCGGGGGCTCGACAGCCGCGAACCGGTGCCGATCGTGGAGATGCACGTGGACGACGTCGTGGCGCTGGGCCTGCGCGACGGCGACGCGGTGGACCTCACGACGCGGCGCGGGTCGGTGCGCATCAACGTGCGGGTGTCGGACCGCCAGGCGCGCGGGCAGGTGTTCGTGCCGATGCACTTCCGCGAGGCCGCCGCCAACCTGCTGACCAATCCGCAGCTTGACCCCTATGCGCGCATCGCGGCGTTCAAGGTCAGCGCTGTGCGCATCGAGAGGGCGGGCACGAGGGAGCCGGTACTGGTGTGACACAGCGGTCATCGCGGTGAGCGACGTTCACGAGGCCCCGGCGCCAGCGATGGCGCGTCGGGGCCTCTGGCTTGCCTGCCTGGTACTGGGCGTGATCGCGCTGCCGATCCTGGCCGATCGGCTGGCGCTCCTGCCGCTGCGCATCTCGCTCAACCCGAACGAGGGGTGGAACGCGCTGCACACGCAGGCGTGGCTGGCGGGACGCCCGCTCTACCTCAATCCCGCCGGTCCAGTCCTCAACAACTATCCGCCACTCTCGTTCGCCGTCGTGGCCCTCCTGGGCCGCCTCACCGGCGACCTGATCGTGGCAGGCCGGATCCTCGCGCTCGTCAGCCTCCTCGCGGTGGCCACGTTCTCCGGAGTCATCGCGTGCATGGTGTCCGGCGCGCGCGCGGCCGGGTGGTTCACCGGCATGCTCTTCTGCACGACGTTCCTGGTGGGGTACACCGACTACGTCGCGATGAACGATCCGCAGCTCCTGGCCCTGGCGCTCTCCACCCTCGGCCTGTGGGCGCTCCTGCGGAACTGGGACTCGCCGGCCGCGCTCATCGGCGCAATGGTGCTGATGCTCCTGGCGGGGCTCGCCAAGCACAACATGATCGCGCTGCCGATCGCCACGCTCATCGCCGTGTGGCTGGAATCGCCGCGCCGCGGCGTCGCGATGGCGATCGGCGGGGGACTCGCGACAGTGACGGCGCTGGGGGTGATCTACTTCACCTGGGGCGGGGAGGCGATCCTGAGCCTCGTGGCCGGGCGCCAGTGGAAGCCGCTGTACGTCGCGCAGAACATCCAGCGCGCGCTGCCGGTACTGGCGCTGCCCCTGGCCGCGGTAGTCGCGGGCGCCGGTTGCTTTCGCGGCGCGGAGCGGAGCGCGTGCTGCTCCTCTATGCCTGCGTGGCGCTTGCGACCGCGCTGTTCACCGCCGGTGGCGCGGGGGTGTACTACAACTGCTTCTTCGACCTCGCGGTCGCGTCTGCATCCTGGCCGGCATCATCGTCGCCCGGGCGACGCAGGCGCTCGCCGCGCAGTACCCCCAGGCGAGATTCCTCCCGGTGGCGCTCACGATCGGCGTGGCGACGCTTGCCATCACGTCCCCTCCTCGTGGCCCGGTGGAACATCCAGGGTGGCGATGCCGCGGCACTGGCCGCACTCACCGCCACCGATGTGGCCCGCATCCGGGCGGTGCCGGGACCGGTAGCCTGCGAAACGGCGGCGCTCTGCTACTGGGCCGGCCGGGGATTCGAGCTCGACTTCTTCAACGCGCGGCAGGCGGTGCTCACGGGCCGCGCGGGGGAAGACAACGTGCTCTCCCTGATCCGTACCAGGAAGTTCGACCTGATCCAGCTGCAGGACCGGGCGCCCGGAGCGCGGCTCTCGCCGGCCGCCCCGGGGGAGATGGCGGTCCTGGACAGCAACTACATGGAGGTTCACCACTCGGGGACGGGGATCTATCTTGTCCCCCGCCGCTAGTGTCGATGCCCAGCCACCCCAGTCCCAGGATTGCATGCGCGCGCTCGTGAAGAAGCAGGCCGGACCCGGCATGGAAGTGTGCGAAGTGCCGAAGCCGTCATTCGGACCGAATGACGTCCTGATCCGGGTGCATCACGCCGGGGTATGCGGCACCGACCTGCACATCTGGGAGTGGGACAGCTGGGCCAGCAACCGGCTCAAGCCGCCGGTGGTGATCGGACACGAGTTCGCAGGCGAGATCGTCGAACTGGGCCGGGACGCGGCGGCGGCGGGCCTGCTGGCGGTGGGTGACCTGGTGACCGCCGAGGGGCACATCGTCTGCGGGCACTGCCTGCAGTGCCGCCTGGGCGACGCGCACCTCTGCCGGCGCACGCAGATCATCGGGGTGGACCGCGACGGCGCCTTCGCCGACTACATCGCGATGCCGGCGTCCAACGTGATGAAACTGGACGGAATCTCCACGGAGATCGGGGCCATCATGGACCCGATGGGCAACGCGGTGCACACGGTGCTCGAGGGCCAGGTGGTCGCGGGCGCCAACGTGCTGGTGCTGGGCTGCGGACCGATCGGGTGCTTCGCGGTGGGCGTGGCGCGCGCGGCCGGCGCGGCACAGGTGATCGCCAGCGACTTCAACCCGACGCGGCTGGCCCTGGCGAGCGCCATGGGCGCCCATGTGACGCTCAACCCCGCCAGTGACGACGTGGTGGCGCGGGTACGCGAGTTGACCCACGGCGACGGGGCCGACCTGGTCTGCGAGATGAGCGGGCACCCGAGCGGCCACGCACAGGCGTTTGCCGCGGCGCGTCAGGGCGGGCGGATCAACATGCTGGGCACGCCAAGCCGCACCACCGAGGTGGACTTCGCGCGAGACCTCATCTTCAAGGGACTCACGCTCTACGGCGTCACGGGAAGGCGGATGTATCGCACCTGGGACGAGATGCAGCGGTTCCTGCGCGCCGGCAAGCTCGATCCACGGCCGGTGATTACGCACCGGTTCCCGCTGGAACGGATTGCGGATGCGATCCAGGTGATCAAGGATGGGAGCGCGGGCAAGGTGATCCTTGAAGTGACTGCGTGAGGGGGAGCGGCGACGGCGTGAGGAGGAACTGCAACTGCGGGAACAGGGAACAGGAGACAACAAGTGACGTCGCTCGATAGTAGGCTGGCGACTCAACTCGCGGAGTTCAAGCGCGATGGCGTCTACAAGCGCCTCAACCATCTCGA
The DNA here is from genome assembly GCA_963773095.1 of uncultured Gemmatimonadales bacterium. Lineage (GTDB taxonomy): Bacteria > Gemmatimonadota > Gemmatimonadetes > Gemmatimonadales > GWC2-71-9 > JAGGAG01. The sequence continues at coordinate 28,458 of CAVYZY010000013.1, read as the reverse complement.
CGGTCCGCAGGGGCCGCGGGCGAAGATGGAGGGACGCGGCGACGTCATCATCCTTTCCTCCAACAACTATCTCGGGCCTGTGCAACGAGCCGGAGGTGGTGCAGGCGGGCAAGGATGGGCTCGACCGAGTACGGTGCGGGCACGGCGTCGGTGCGATTCATCTGCGGGACGTTCACGATTCACCGGGAGCTGGAACAGTCGCTGGCGCGCCTGGTGGGGACGCCGGCGTCACTCAGTTTCGTCAGCTGCTGGAGCGCCAACGAGGCGGTGCCGGGGACACTCCTGGGCGAAGAGGACCTGGTGCTGAGCGACCAGCTCAACCACGCCTCGATCATCGACGGGGTGCGGCTTGCCAAGGCGATCACCAAGTGCCAGACCGGGGTCTACCTGCACGCCGACATGACCGATCTCGATGCCAGGCTGGGGGCGGCGAAGGACCGGCGCATCAAGATGGTGATCACCGACGGAGTCTTCTCGATGGAGGGGGCGATCGCGCCGCTGCCCGACCTGCTCGAGATCTGCCGGAAACACGATGCGGTGCTGGTGGTGGACGACTCGCACGCCACGGGCGTGCTGGGCGCCACCGGTCGGGGCACTGCCGAGCATTTCGGGCTGGTGGGGCAGATCGACATCATCACCTCCACGCTGGGCAAGGCGCTGGGCGGGGCGGCGGGCGGGTTCGTGGCGGGCTCCGAGGCGGTGTGCGACTACCTGACCCAGCGGGCGCGGCCGCAGCTCTTCTCCAACGCCCTGCCGCCGACGGTGGCGGCCAGCACGCTGGCGAGTGTGCGCTTCCTGGAGGCGCATCCCGAGCGGGTGACGCTCCTTCGGGAGAACGCACGGTACTTCCGGGACCAGCTCACGGCCCTGGGCTTCAAGCCGTTGCCAGGGGAGACCCCGATCGTGCCGGTGATCCTGGGCGAGACCGCCAATGCCATCCGGATGAGCGAAATGCTGCTCGATGAAGGGGTTTTCGTCACCGGCTTCGGGTATCCCGTCGTGCCGCAGGGTCAGGCAAGAGTCCGCTGTCAGGTCTCGGCGGCGCATACCCGTGCCGACCTGGACCAGGCCCTTGCTGTCTTTGCCCAAGTTGGCCGGAGGCTTGGACTTATATAGCTTTTGCGCGCTCGAAACCGGGCACTTTCCCTCCGAGGCCCGGTCTTTGCACTTTGGTGCAGCCGTGTGCGCGATCCTGAGACTGCGACTATGCAGGATTGGGCGTGCATTCGGGGCGGTCCGTCGCCCGGGCCTGCTGGATGGCCCTTCGCGGAACCTGTTGACAAACAATATCTTGTCAGGCGTGGAGTTGAGGCTGGCTGCGGGAACGGCCCGCCGGTGCAGAACTCCGCAGTCACTGACCAAAGTCGTTCACCCGAGACGCAACTGCGCCTCGGGACCCGTACCACCGCCATGGAGGCCGTTCGGATGAGCATGCTCACGCGTAGCATCACGTTGGGAGTGCTGGCGCTTGGAGTCGGCGCGACGGCGCTCGCCGCCCAGCAGAAGCCGCGGGGCTATTCGAACTACCGCTGGTACATCGGCGGCCAGGCCAGCTACTTCAACTTCCAGACGACCGGCCAGACCCGCGGGTGGATTCCATCGGTCGGCGGCAACACGATGATCATCGCCAAGCGCACCGGCCTGCTGGTGTCGGTGGACGACGCGCTCGGCAGCAACGAGGTCGCCACGATCGCCTACGCTGGCTCGGCGACGGGCACACAGCAGATCGCTTTCAACGACGTCCTGCGGTTCTCCTTCCACATGGTGGCTTTCCCGTGGCGCGGCGTGGTCGAGCCGTACATCGGGGTAGGCGGCGGCATCATGTACGCGGTGAGCCCACAGGCACTGAACACCGCCGGCTATACGCCGGCCGAGCTGTCGGCCCTCTACCAGCAGGTCGACGACCTGACCAGCACCGGCTTCGCGTCGATCGTGGGCGGCCTCCAGATCAAGGGCGGCCCCTTCATGATCTTCGGCCAGTACCAGATCAACACCGCTCCGTCACGGGGCAACGCCTTCGTCGGCAGCACGATGACGGGGAGCGTGGGCCTGCGGCTGCTGCTGGGAAGCTCGAGGGACTACAATGTGGAGCAACGGTAGGACGTGACATAACTGGTGGGCCCGGGTGGGCAACGCGAAGGGGCGCGGCGAAAGCCGGGCCCCTTCTTCATTTGTCATCAGTCGTGCGTCGTCCGTCGTGAGTGACTCACCCATCGACTCCCGCGCTCCGTGAAGCGGAGGGGCCAGTCGATCGCCTTGGTGATGCCGATGCGGTAGCTCACCTCGACGTTCACGTCCACGGGGTCGCGGGCAAGGATCACGACCTGGCTGCGGCGCATGGGGGTGCCATCCAGCGCGCGGTCGATGCCGAAGGCCTGGGTGAGGCGACCGGGGCCCGAGGCGAGCAGGCGGTCGCGCTCCACCCCACCGCGGCGGCGCCGCATGGCGTCCAGCCCTTCGACCGGCTCGAGTGCGCGCAACAGGACGGCACCCGCGTTGGCCTCGCGCTCACACACGAGGTTGGCGCACCAGTGCACGCCGTACGACAGGTACACGTACCAGGTGCCCGCCTTCGCATAGAGGGTCTCGTTGCGGTCGTGCCGGCGGTGGGCGAAACCATGAGATGCGGGGTCGCGGTGGCCGAAGTAGGCCTCGGTTTCCACGATGCGGCCCACGGTGCGCTCCGGACCGGTGCCGGCTACGAGCGTGCGCCCGATGAGTTCGCGCGCCACGACATCGGTGGGGCGCTCAAAAAACGAAACGGGCAGCATGGCTGCCCGTCGCGTACGGCTCACTTCCGCAGCCTCATTCAGCCTTCTTTGCCGCCTTGGCCGGTGGCCGCCGCGGCTTCGGGGCGCTCACCGGCGCTTCCTTCGCGGCAGCCTTGGCGACCTTCTCCGACTTTGGCGCCGGGGCAGCCTTCTCCGCCTTCTTCGCGCCGCTACGGCCCTTCTTTACCGGTGCCACGGCTTCGGCCGGGGCCGCCGCCGGGGCTACATCGTCGAGACTGACCACGCCGACCAGCTGCAACCCGGACGGGCGCGTCCCGGGACGGGTCCCGGGACGGGACCGCACGCCGTAGCGCACGACCGGCGCGGCATCGCTGTCACCACCACTCGCCGTTTCGGGCTCTCCTCCGTTGGACAGTGCCGCGGGTGCCGCCTGCCGGTGCGCGAAGCCGGCACGGGCGCGTGGGTCTTCGGTCGGGTGGAGCGTGACCTCGTACTCGTCCTCGCCGATCTTGCGCACATCCGCCACTTCCGCATCGTTGGCCTGCCGCAGGAGCCGGGCAAACTTCTCGGCGGTGAGCATCGCGTCATCCTTCCCGTGGATGGCCGCCATGCGAAGGCGCAGCGCCTCGTGGCCCACCGCGGCGCCGAGTTGTGCCAGCGCTTCGCGCATGAGGTTGAACGCACCCGCGAGCGACAGGCCGCCGGCGCCCTCGTGCCGGGTTTCGTGGCGCGGCTGCTCCGCGGGCGCAGTGCCACCCTCCTCGGTGCGCTCCCGATCGCGGCCTCGACCACCGCGGCCCCGGCGACCACGGCCGCGGCGACCATCGCGGGATTCGTCGGGCTTGGCTTCGCCGCGCGCAGGCGCCGCCTCGGCGCGGGCAGTCCGGGATCCCTCGCCCTTCGGGCTCGACGCCGGGGCTTCGTGCGCCGGCGCGCCCGCTACCGGGGCGATCTCGTATTGCCCGTTCTCGAGCTTGGTAACCTTGATCAGGCCCTTGCCGCCCGCCTCGGTGACGAACTTGCTGAAGCGGTTGAAGCCGGCATTGCGCTCGTCGAAGTTCGAGTCGATCTGCTGCATGACCTGCTTGAGGCGATCGGAGCGCATCACGTCGCCGTTCCGCACCATCTGCGCGGCGGCTTCCTTCACCAGTTCCCAGGGATCGCGCTGCGCCGACGGGGTGTCGGCTTCCTTGGTGAGCCCGGCGAGGTCGCTGTAGGAGAAGTACTCGTCGCAGTTCTGGATCAGTATGTCGCTCGCCGACTCCCTGATCCCGACGCCGATGACGTACTTGCCATACTCCTTGAGCTTGATGACGAGCATCGAGAAGTCGCTGTCGCCCGAGAGGAGAATGAAGGTGCCGATCTCCGGGCGGGTGAAGACGAGCTCGATGGCATCGATCGCAAGCCGGATGTCGGTCGCGTTCTTCTTCACCGAGCCGAAGGCCGGTGCGAAGATAAGGTCGATCGATGATTCCGAGAGCGGGACGATGTACTGCGGGTAGCGACGCCAGTCGGCGTAGGCGCGCTGGACGGCGACCTTGCCCTTGATGATGTCGCTGTTGAGGAGGGTGCGGAGTTCCTTGGTGAACTCGGAGCGGACTCCCAGGGTGACGTTGTCGAAGTCAATGAGGAGCGCCGCGTTGGGCGAGTGTACGGGCGGTTCGGCGCGCGTGGCGGCCGGCCGCAGGTGAGAAGGCATCGAGGGTCAAATCCTCTGTGGGTCGCGTCGTCCGCTGGATCCCCATTGGACCGAGCGGCCACCCTGCCGTCCCTTGGTCGCCGCGGCGACGGATGCCGACGCCGCCCTGAGGCCCCAATGGCCAGGCGACGCGCGCATCCGCCGCTCACGCGGTGACCCGAGTCCGGTGCGGGCGGAGCGATCCCGGCAACGCCAGGCGCTGGAACGGGATCGGGGCCAAATGTAGCGGAGGCAGGGGACGAGGAACAGGAGGACGAGGCACCCTCTGCTGGGCAGGCGCTGGCGCTCGCTCGGGCTGGGCGCCCCTCCTCAAAGGTCCTCGGGGCCGGGTTTCTGGGTGTCCGGCTCAGGTCCACCCGGCAGCCAGACCTTTTCGGAGGGGCACCCGGCCCTCGCTGAGCTGGCGCCTGCCCTCCCGATGGCGTCCAACCTTACATCAGCAGCGCGACGATCCGTTCTGCGCTGTGCCCATCCCAGAGGGGCGGGCGGGGCGGAGCGACAGCGGCGCGCTTCTCCCGTCGCACTTCGGCGAATGCGGCACTGATCGCCTCGAGCGTCGGCGCCACGAGCCGGTTGGTGCCGCTCTCGATCGTCTCGGTCCACTCAGTGTTGGGGCGGGCGGTGAGACAGGGGACGCCCAGGATGGTGGTCTCCACCTGGAGGCCGCCGGAATCGGTGAGCACCAGCGCCGCGCGCTCGACCAGGCCCACCGTCTCGAGGTAGCCCACGGGATCGAGGAGCCTCACGCCGGCTGCCTTGTCCTCCAGCCCAAAGTCCCTGATTCGCTGGCGGGTGCGGGGATGCACCAGGAACAGCACCGGCATGGCGCGGGCCACATGACTCAAGCCGGCAAGGAGAGCCGCGAGCGTGGCGGGATCATCGACGTTGCCGGCACGATGAAACGTCGCGACCGCGTAGTCGCCGGAGGCGACGCCCATCTGCGCGGGCACGCCGAGCTGCGCGGCACTGGGACGGAGTGCCAGCAGGGTGTCGACCATGACATTTCCGACCGCGCGGATGCGCTCGTCGGGAATACCCTCGCGGCGCAGGTTGCGATCGGCGGAAGCGCCGGGCGTAAGGCAGACCTCGGCGAGCTGGTCGGTGAGGACGCGGTTGATCTCCTCGGGCATGGAGCGATCGAAGCTGCGCACCCCGGCTTCCACGTGCGCCACCTTCATGGCCTTCTTCTGCCCCACCAGCGCCGCGGCGAGCGTGGAATTCACATCGCCGTAGACGACGATCCAGTCGGGGGCGTAGCGGTCGAACACCGGTTCGAGGTCGGCCATCATCCTGCCGGTCTGCACCGCGTGCGAGCCGGAGCCGATGCCGAGATTGACGTCGGGCGCTGGAAGCGCGAGGTCGTGGAAGAAAGCGTCGCTCATGGCCGCGTCGTAATGCTGCCCGGTGTGCACGATGATGTGCTCGACCGGACGCGGCGAGGGCGCACGAAGGATCGGCGCCATCTTCATGAAGTTCGGCCGGGCGCCGACAACGTGGAGGAGGCGGGGCATCAGCGGGGGAGCAGCGACCTGCTACCCGCCATGGCTGGCGCGCGGCAGGTCGAGCGCGAAATAGAAGCGGGTTCCCTGGCCCGCCTCGGTCTCGACGTGCATGGCCGAGTTCATCGCCTCAACCAGCTTACGGCAGATGGAGAGGCCGAGTCCGGAGCCGGAGAAGGCGTACTCGGCCTGGCGCTGGCGACGGCGGAATGGCTCGTACAGCGTGGCCATTGCCTGAGGCGGGATGCCGCGGCCAGTGTCGCGCACGGCGAACTCGATACGGTCTCCGCCAAGGCTGGTGCCGCGAACCTCGACGAAGCCCTCGTTGGTGAACTTGAGCGCGTTGGTGGTGAGGTTGAGCAGCACGCGGCTCAGCGCTACCGGATGGCCGATTCGGAAGTCGGGGTCGGGCGGGCTGAGGTTGACGGCGAGGCCTTTTTCCTCGGCGATTGGCAGCACGATATCGCGAACGGACTCAAAGATGTCGTTGATGGAGAACGGGATGGGTTCGAGGTCGACCAGGCGATCGCCGCCGCGCGCGAGCTCGATGACATCGCTTGCCACGGTGCTGAGCCCGAACGCCGCGCTGTAGATGAGGCCGAGCTGCCGCTCCTGCACCTGGGTGAGGGGGCCACTGCGGCCGCGCTGAAGGGTTTCGGCCAGGAAGAGGATCGAGGTGAGGGGTGACCGGAGATCGTGGGCCACCTCAACCACGAGTTCGAGTCCGTCATGACCGGAGAGCCGCCCGGCAAACTGCTGGGACCAGTCAAGCTCGAGGGCGTCGCTGACCCGCTCGAGTGCAGCGAAGAGGCGAACGAGCTGCTGCGCGTCGAGAGGCGAGGGCCAGCCCTCGAGAATGACGATGAGCCGTGCACGCAGGAGACCCAACTGGGCGCGGGCAAGGATGCTGCGCGGCAGCACGGGGCACTCGCCGGCGTCCTCCACCAGCCCCGATCGCACGGCGTTGCCGATATCCCGGAGCAGCTGCGCCATTTCCTCCGCGGTACCGGCATGATGGAGGAGCCGCTTCGACTCGGCGTCGGTTTCCAGCACTGCCTGGCGAAGGGCCTCGACGAGCGGGGGCGCCACGGTGGTCGGCTGGGGACCGTCGTGGTCCCACACGGGGGTGGCGCTGGCGGCGGCGATGCCGGGCGCCGCTGCCGTCGACGCAGTACTGGAACTCACTCCAATTCCCCGCTGTCCGCCTTGGCGAGACCGTGCTTGTCCATGAGGCGGTAGAGCGTGGTGCGGTCGATGCCGGCGAGTCGCGCCGCCTTGGACATGTTGCCGCCGGCGCGGGTGACGAGCCGGGTCAGGTACTCGCGCTCGAACTGGCCGATGAGCCGGTCCTTGGCCGCGTGGAACGCCTCGTCGATCCCCGCTGTGAAGGAGGTGGCAGTCGCGGCGGCCGGCTCGGGAGGCGTCCAGTCGGGCGAGTCCTCATACAGCGGAATGTCGTTGGGCTGGATCACCTGCTCCGGCTCGGCCAGCACGGCGACGTGCTCGATGACGTTCTGCAACTCGCGCACGTTGCCGCGCCATGGGCGGGAACGGAGGAACGCCACGGCGCTCTCGGACAGCTTGGGGATCCGCTCGCCCACCTGGCGGTGCCGTTGCCAGTAGTAAGTGAGGAAATGGGCAGCCAGGAGGGGGATGTCCTCCTGCCGCTGCCGCAGCGGCGGGAGCTTGATTGGCACCACCCGGAGCCGGTAATAGAGGTCGTTGCGGAGGACGCCCTGCTCCACCGCCTCGAGCGGCTCCCGGTTGGTAGCAGAAATGAACCGGACGTCGACGACACTGTCGGACTGCTCGCTGCCTACCCGGCGCACCACTCCGTCCTGAATGACGCGGAGCAGCTTGGCCTGGAGCGGCAGCGACATCTCGGTGAGCTCGTCGAGGAAGAGCGTGCCGCCATTGGCGGTTTCGAGCAATCCGGGCTTGTCGCGGTCGGCGCCGGTGAAGGCACCCTTGCGGTGGCCGAACATCTCCGACTCGAGCAGCTGCTCGGGGAGGGCGGCGCAGTTGATGGCCACGAGCGCCTTGCTGGCTCGGCGGCTCGACTGATGAATAAGCTGGGCGATGACTTCCTTGCCGGTGCCGCTTTCGCCGCTGATGAGCACGGAGGCATCGGTCGGTGCCACCTTGCGAGCGAGCTCGACCGCCTTGCGGAAGCCCGGTGCGATGCCGATGAGGGCGAACTTGTCGCTGTTGCCGTGCTGCTGCTGCAGCTGGAGGCGGAGCTCGCGGGTTTCGCGCGAGACCATGACGGCATGGGAGGCGCGACCGATGAGGACGTGCAGGTGGGTGGCCGAGAACGGCTTGGGGAGGTAGTCCCAGGCCCCCATCCGCAGCGCCTCGATGCTGCTGGTGACGCTCGGATTGCCAGTCATCACCACGACGATTGTATCTTTGCTCTCGTTGAGTATGCCCTTGAGGATGTCGAGGCCGCTGACCTGTGACATGTACAGGTCGACGAGGACGACGTCGAACTTCCGCCGCCGCACCGTCTCCAGCGCCTCCTCGCCCCGACCAATCGTCGTGACGTTGTACCCGTCGGCCTGCAGGACCGAGGCGCAACTCTCGCGCAGGGTGCGCTCGTCGTCGATAATGAGAATGCGGATACTGGCCTTCACCTCGGCGGGGATGGCCAGCGGGTCGCGGGTGGCTTCGGACACCTCCATGAGACTTGTCAGCGTATTCTCCGGGGTGTCTTGCGCCTGCAAGGATTGCGGTACGGGTGTCTGGTCACACTAGCCGCCCCTGTTGCGTGCGTCAAGCAGGTTTGCCCGATATTCCTGCTCCATGCGACAGGCAAGCAACATGCCGATGCGAAAGCGCCACACCGGCCGGGTTGGTAGAAGCGGCTAACAGCCACCGGGGTAAGCAATTGGGAGATTCTGGACCCCGGGGATACGGCGGGGTTCGGGCGGTACTGGTCTTGCGATTTTCCGCCGCCGAACGCTGCACGTCAGGCCGCCCGCCACGGGGTGGAATTCCAAGGAGAATGCATGGCCAGCGAATTGACCGGTCCCGTCACTCCGGCACTCGGAGCGTCCCTCACCGCCCCCGGCGCCGCAGGACTGCCGTGGCAGGGACAGCTTCCGCCGCTCGAGGAACCGGAGGCCGGCATCCCGTGGGAGCGGTTCATTGCCGCGATCAAGCGGTACCGGTGGCTGGTGATCGTGGTCGCGGTGCTCGGTACGGTGTTGAGTGTCCTGGGCTCCCGCTTCGTCAGGCCGGAATACACGGTCACCTCGACGATCTACATCGAAACCCCCGTGGAAAAGAACGGGCCGGTGCGGGCCGAGGAACTGTTGAAGTCGGTGCAGTGGGTCGAACTGCTGCGTACGAACGCGGTGCTCGACTCGGTGGTACAACGGCAGGCGCTTTTCGTGACGCCCGCCCGCTCGCGCGACAGCTCGCTGCTCAGGGGATTTACCCTGGCGCCCCGCTTCCGTCCGGGACGCTACACGATCGAGCGCGACGCGTCGTCCGGGTCGATGCGCCTCCTCCTGGACGACGGAAGCGTCGTGGCCCGTGCGGCCGCCGGAGACTCGCTGGGCAGGGAAGTGGGGTTCGCGTGGGTGCCGGACCGGAGTGTGCTGCAGCCGGGCCAGAAGGCGGAGTTCACCGTTGCGTCGCACCGCGATGCGTCGGCCCTGCTGCTCAAGAAGCTGCGCGTGGTGATGGCGGACAACGGCAACTTCATGCGGGTGTCGATGTCCGGGGATGACCCACAGCGCGCCGCCGATGTAGTGAACGGCCTCACGTCGCAGTTCGTGGAACTGGCCGCCGACCTCAAGCGCGCGAAACTCCGCGAGACCGCCACGGTGCTCAAGGAGCAACTCCAGTACAGCGCGACCCAGTTGCGGGACGCGGAGCAGGCGCTGGAGGGCTTCCGGGTCAAGACGATCACGCTGCCGTCGGACGTTCCGGTGGCGGCCGGCCTCACGATGACGCAGCCCACGGTGATCAAGCAGTATTTCGACGAGAAGATCAGGGTGGACTCGATCGCGCGCGATCGCGAAGCGCTGGGTTCCGCACTCAGCCAGTTCGCGTCGGGGGCGGCGTCCACCGACGCGTTCCGTACGATCCCGGCTGTTCGCGGCGCGCCGGAGCTGAGCCGCGCGCTCGACAGCCTCTCGAACGCCGAGGCGAGCCTCCGGGTCATGCGGCAGCGGTTCACCAACGAGTACAAGCCGGTGAAGGAGCTGGAAGAGAAGATCAGTGCCCTCCGCGGCAACGTGATTCCGGGGCTGGTGGCACAACTGACCGGCCAGATGCAGCAGACGGAGCGTGCCATCGACACCCGGATCGCGACGTCGTCCAGGGATCTGCAGGCGATCCCGCAGCGCTCGATCAACGAGCAGCGGCTGACGCGGGAGATGCTCGGGGCCGAGGGACTGTACCGCAACCTGCAGCAGCGGTATGAAGAGGCGAAGCTGGCCGAGGCGAGCGCACTGCCGGATGTGCGGGTGCTCGACCCAGCGGTGGCACCGACACGTCCCGATGCCAACGAGCGCCTGAGGCTCATCGCGCTGGGCGCGCTGGGCAGCCTGGCGTTTGCGCTGGGCCTCGCGATCCTGCTCGACCGGTTCGACCGCCGGTTCCGGTACCCGGACCAGGTGGAGAAGGAGCTTGGGCTCTCGATCCTGGGCGCGGTGCCGCAGATCCGCCGCCGCGGGAAGCTGGCACAGAGCCCGGAGGAAGCGGCGAACGTCGTCGAGGCCTTCCGGACCATTCGCATGAACGTGACCCACACACTGGGATCGGCGAAGGGGCCGGTGACGATCACGATCTCGAGCCCGGGGCCAGGCGACGGCAAGTCGCTGGTGTCGGCCAACCTCGCCCTGAGCTTTGCGGAGTCGGGCTACAAGGTGGTGCTGGTGGACGGCGATATTCGGCGGGGCGAGTTGCACCGGAGCTTCGGCGTGGACCGGAAGCCAGGGCTGCTCGACTGCCTGAGCGGCACCGCCAGCATCGAACAGGTGCTCCGTTCGGGCGGACACCCCAACCTCACGATGATCCCGTGCGGCACGCGGTTCGAGCGCGGGCCGGAGATGCTGGGCAGCGAGGCGATGGTGAAGCTCATGGCTGCACTGCAGCGGCGCTACGACTGCGTGATCGTGGACAGCCCGCCGCTGGGCGCTGGTGTCGATCCGTTCGTGCTGTCCACGCTGACCAAGAACGTGATGCTGGTGCTGCGCGCGGGTGAGACCGACCGCGAGTTCGCGCTCGCCAAGCTCAGGCTGTTCGACCGGCTCCCGGTAGAAGTGCTGGGTGCCGTGCTCAACGACATCCGTGCCGAAGGTGCCTACCGCCACTACGCGTACGTGTACGGCTACACCGCCGACGAGATCAGCCCGATGGGCGAGATCGGGTCGGGGACAGCGGCCACAACCTGATAGCATCAAATCAGTTAGGCTGGTGTACGACAGAGGGCGACCGAGTTGGTCGCCCTCAGCGTTGCTGCCCCCGCGCATCGATCGGAGGGGTCAGGCGCTGGTAGGCCCGCTGGCCGTCTCGTGCAGGAGGGATTCGGTCCGGATGGAGCGCAGGGCGTCGGCGGCACGCAGGAAGGTCTCGACCTTGGCGAGGACGAGCTCGCCGTCGAGCGGCTGCCCGAAGAAGTCCCAGGCGCCGGCCCGTGTGGCCTCCAGCTTCTGCGCGCGACCCGAGGGCCCGGCCGTGGTAATGATGACAGGAACGCCGGGCCCGACGATGGGATCGGAGCGCAGGGTGCGACAGACGTCGAAGCCGTGAATATCGGGGAGCTGGGCATCGAGCAGGATGAGCGCGGGCTGACCTGACCGGGCACGATCTAGCGCCTGTTGGCCCGTGAAGGCCCGCAGGATCACGTACCCGTGCGGAGCCAGCACGCTTTCGAGGGAGCGGGCGGTCCATTCCTGATCGTTGGCGATCAGGATCACCTTAGGGGTCAACCTGAACTCCGCTACTCGAGACGCCGGGATTGATCATGATGTATGGTCCGCACCCCCCAGGGCGCACAATGTCAACAAAAATCGTCACCGACGAACCCAAGCCCCGGGGCTGTGGTCCGCAGCACGCAGAATTGGCCGGAGACGTTGAGCACACCCCACACCCCGGAGAGCCGGGGAAATGGCTGCCGCATCGGACAGGGATGGGCCGCTAGCCTAAAATATTGATATAGATAGACTTACGGTACCGTATCGCACCAGCGATTCCCGGTCGCTCTCCCGGCTTCAGATTTGATACTGCAAGTTGGGGAGCAGTGATCAGTTGGCTCCCCCAACCCGGTTCCGGCGATTCGATGAGTTGCCCAACCTGTCATGCGGACGTAAAGCCGGTGCAGCGGAGCAACGAGAGCTTTCCGCGTTGCCCTGCCTGTGGCACCTGGCTGCTGCCGCCGGACACTGAGGCGGAACTCGCCGGGTTCAGGGCACGCCTGACGCAACTGGGCCTGATAGGAGATCGCTTGACGACACCTCTTGGCCATACCCCGGGAGAAGCCTGAATGCGTGTCCTGATCGCCAATGCACTGCTGCTCGTGGGTCTCGCCACCACGGCAGCAGCGCAAGCGGTGGTTGACCCTGGACCGCATCCGCTGGCCACGCGAGCCCAACTGGAGAAGCAGCTCGCGTCCCTGCCGGCCGATGAGAAGAATGGGCCCCTGGCCGACGTCATACGGAACAGGCTTGCGAACGGTGACTTTCTCCCGGGCGACCGGATCCAGCTGATCGTGATCGGAGACACGGCGTTCTCGAAGTCGTTTTCGGTGCGACCGGACACGACGCTCGAGCTGCCCAACATCGACCCGATCAGCCTGCATGGCGTGCTGCGTTCGGAGCTGGATGGGTATCTCGACCAGAAGCTGCGCAAGTACCTGACCGACCCGGACGTGCAGGCACGGTCGCTGATCCGACTAGCGGTGGTGGGTGAGGTGGCTGCATCCGGGCTTCTACGACCTGCCGCCGGACGCCGCCGCATCGGAAGTGATCGTGACCGCGGGCGGGCTTTCGTCCGCGGGCGACCCACAGCGAACGGTGGTCAAGCGGGACGACAAGACCCTGTACACCAAGTACCAGGTGCGGCAGTTCTATATCGACGGCGCGTCGCTCGACGAAATGGGCCTCCGGACCGGAGACCAGTTCAACGTCGGCCGGCGTAGCAGCACCAACGTGCTCCCGATCATTGCAGCGGTCACCGGCATCGCATTCGCCGTCGCCGCCTTCGCTGGACTCTTCGGGAGCAACTGATTCCTGATGCCCATGCCAGAGTCCGTCATGCCGCAGTCGAATGATCGCTTGCCCGTGCGACACACGCCCCGCACCACGCCGAGCGCCGTGCCAGCGTACAAGCCGGAGCAGCGCCGGGTGCCGCGGCTCAGCCAGGTGCACGACCACCCGCAGCCCGATGCGCAAAACCACGAGGTGCCACGACGGCTCCTCAACGTGGCCGTTTCGCTGCTGCTGATCATCGTGACGGTGCCGATCATGCTGGTCATCGCGATCCTGGTGAAGCTGACGTCACCGGGTCCGGTGATCTACACGCAGACGCGGGTCGGGCTCGACCGGCGGGCGGGGCGGGCGGCACGGCGGGACACGCGCCGGCGCGACGACGTGGGCGGGCTTCCGTTCACGATCTACAAGTTCCGCACGATGCGCACCGACGCGGAGAAGGCCTCTGGCGCGGTATGGGCGTCGAACGACGACGCACGGGTAACGCGGATCGGCAAGGTGCTGCGCCAGTTCCGGCTGGACGAGTTGCCGCAGCTCTTCAACGTGCTGCGGGGCGACATGAACCTGGTGGGACCGCGTCCGGAGCGGCCCAGCATCTTCAAGAAGCTGCGGGAAGAGATTCCCGACTACCAGAAGCGGCAGCGCGCGCGGCCCGGCATCACCGGATGGGCGCAGGTGAACCAGTCGTACGACACGAACCTGGACGACGTGAAGCGGAAGGTCCAGTTCGATCACGAGTACATCCACCGGCGCGGGCTGGCGGAGGACCTGAAGATCATGCTGCGGACGGTGCCGGTGATTCTTTTCCGACGTGGAGGGTGGTGAGTCGAGAGTCCAGAGTCGAGAGTCCAGAGTCCAGAGTCCAGAGCCGGAGTCGAGAGTCCAGGGCGGATCGGTGACGATTCGCCCTCTGTCATTCAAGCCAACCCAGACTCTTGACCCTGCTCTGGACTCTGGACTCTCAGCGCACTTCCGGCCGTCGCGTTGGCTCCCACGTAGCGGCGTTCGTTCCCTTGAAGAACTTTGTCCAGGCGATGAAGCCGGCCAGGGCCGAGGCCACGGCGAAGCCGGTGCGCTTGACGAGGCCGGGCAGCGATTCGGAGTCCTGGCGAGCGAGAGCGAGCGAGCCGGCGGCCGCGCCGGCGGCGCCGAACGCGGCGATTACGGCCGCCCAGAGGTGCGTGGGAGCGAGGAGCAGCAGCCCGATGGGTGCAAGCGGCAGTACCAGGAAGCCGAGCCAGCGGGCGAGCTTGTGGCTCGCGAGCATCCAGGCGAAGCGGCCGTAGCGGATCGGGTCGAGCAACGATCGCAGGTACCAGAGGGTGTTGAGGCCCCGGAGCATGGTGCGGATCTTCCGCTGGTACTCCGCCTGGAGTGCGCGGGCGCGGGGCACGATGCAGAGGGCGGCATCGACGGACACGGTGCGGTACCCCAGCTGCCGTGCGCGCAGCGGAGAAGCAAAGTCCCGGCTCAGTTCCTCGGGAAAGGCAATGTCCACGATCTCGCGACGAATGGCGTAGAAGCAGCCGCTCGCCCCGATGATCCCGCCGAGCCTGGTCTCGAGGGCCCGCACGCCCATCTCGTAGCCGACATATCCCGCCTCACTCGCGTTGGCCTCGGCGCCGAGGTCGCCGACGCTCACGTCACGTCCCGAGGCGGCGCCCACAGTGGGATCCTGGAAGACCCGCATGAGCGCCTTGAGCGAGGCGGCGGGGATGCGAATGGTGGCGTCGGTATTGACCACGATATCGCTGCTGACGATCGGCAGGGTGCGATTCTCGGCGGCACTCTTGCCACGCCGTACCGGCATGCGAACGAGGCGGACGCCGCGCGCCTCGAAGCCCTCGACGATCTCGTCGGTGCGGTCGGTGGAGGCATCGGACATTACGACGACCTCGCGGCGATCTACGGGGTAGTCGAGGGCGAGCAGGCTCTCGAGCGTACCTGCAATCGACGCCTCCTCGTTGTAAGCCGGGACAAGGATGGCGATGCGGGGCCACTCGGGTGGATCGCCCCAGTCGTGCGGGCGACGAGCGCCGCGGGAGAAGAGCCAGAGCAATGCGGGATAGCCGAACAGCGCGTAACCGAAGAGCGCCGCCGGGACGGCAAGAAACAGGAGACCGACGGTTTCGGTCACTAGCGGACGCGACGCTCCATGACACGCTGGTACACCGCGAGATGCCGGGTGACCCACTCGGCGGGAGAGAAGTGCTCGGAGACACGGGCACGTGCCGCCAGCGCGCGGGCGCCGGCCGCCGCCGGGTTGGACAGGAGTTGATCGATGGCGCCGGCCAGCGCGGCCGGGTCCTCGGGTGGTACGAGCAAGCCCGTGCCCGGCGCCAGGAGATCGGGCACACCGCCTACCGCGCTGGCAATGATGGGCACGCCGGCATGGATGGCCTCGAGCAGGATCATGGGGGTTCCCTCCGTCCTGGAGCTGAGGACGAGGGCGTCAAAAGCCGTGAGCACCGTCGCCGCATCCGGCACCGTCCCCGCGAAGTGCACCCGGCTGCCGAGTCCCAACAACGCCACCTGCGCCTGCAGCGCCTGACGCTCCCGCCCCTCACCCACGAAGGCAAGTTGGGTGTCGGCGCGAGCAAGTCGGGCCATGGCGGCGATTGCAATATCGGCGCCCTTCTCCGGACTCAAGCGTCCCACCCAACCCAGCACCGGTGCATCGCCGCCGAGATGGAGGCGGGCACGCGCTTCAGCCCGAGAAAGCAACGGGGCTCCAGGCGGAAGCCACGCATTCCGAATGGGCACCACGCGTTCAGCGGCGACGCCCAGTGCGCAAAGCGTGGCGGCGAGTGGGTCGGAGACCGCGATGACGGCGTCGTGTTTCCGCAGCGCGCGGACCGCCAGCCACTGGTTCAGGCGATTCTTTCGGCTGCCCAGCGTGAATCCGTGCGCCGTCGCCAAGGACGGCAGCCGCTCGGACCGCGCCGCCAGCAGTCCCATCATGTCGGCGCGGTAGCCATGGGTGTGCACCACATCGATGCGGTGCTCCCGTACGGCACGACGCAGGCCGTACCAGTCCCGCCAGGTAGTTGCGCCCGGGAGAGTCGAGCACCACGACCGACAGCCCCGCCGCCCGCGCGCGATCGATGAAAGGAGCGGAACTGCGGTCGGCCAGGGCCGCGATCACGACCTTGACCCCAGCCCCCACCAACCCCTGGGACAGGCCCAAGACGGCCGACTCGGCGCCCCCGACTGGGCCGGGCGCGATGGCCTGCAGCACCCGTACGTTGCCAAGGGGCCACACGAGGGGTTTCATGCCTGAAACCTATCCCATAAGTCGGTGTAAGACAAAGACTTCAATGTCAATTACGGTGGCCTCTTACTTGCCCTTATTGTGCCGCTCCTAGCCACAGTGCCACTGACCGGGGGCCCGCCTCCGACTACCTTCGATTTCCGAGGGGGGTATCTGGATACAGACCCGGCCCGGCCTGCAGCCCTCGGCACGTACACCCCTCAACGGACCCCGCGGATGATCCAGGAAGACTGCCCCGTCTGCGGCGGTGCGGCGGCGGGTACCGTCGGCGTGAAGGATGGATTGCGCGTGCTCCGATGTGCCGCCTGCACGGCGCAGTACTCCGAGCGCGCGCCGGAGGTGAGCCAGCTTCCTGAGATGTACAACAAGGCGTATTTCCACGGAGCGCGCACAGGCTATCCCGCGTACGAGGCCGACGAATCGCTGCACCGCGCCCGGGCCCGGGGCTACCTCGCGGACCTGACGGCACACACGGCGTCCACGGGGACCCTGCTGGACGTAGGCTGCGCCACGGGATTCTTCCTGGACGAGGCGCGCCAGTCGGGGTGGCAGGTGCGGGGCTGCGAAGTGAGCGAATGGGCGGCGACCTATGCGCTGCAGCGATTCGATCTCGACGTGGTCATGGCCCCGTTCCCGACGCCGTTGCTTGGCCCTCAGCGCTACGAGGCGGTGACCTTCCTCAACGTGTTCGAGCAACTGCCTGACCCACACGGCGCGGAGCGAATCCTGCGCGACCTCGTGGTGCCGGGGGGGTTGCTGGCGCTGGAGACCTGGGATGTCGATGCCCTGATCGCGCGGGTGTCCGGGATGCGATGGCACAAGTATCATCCGCAGGAGACGCCGATCTACCTCAACCGCCAGTCGCTCACCACGCTGTTCCGACCGGAACACTGGACGCTGGTAGAGTACCGGGCGCGCACCAAATGGATCACGCTGGCGCACGGGCTCCATGCGCTCGGGCTGGCAGCGCATCCGACCAAGAACGGCAGACCACCGCGCCCCAGCCTGCGGAACCGGGTCGGCCGGATATCGCTGCCGTATCATCTGGGGGACCTTGTGTGGGCGGTGTTGAGGAGGGCTGAGAGTTGAGAGTCGAGGGTCCAGAGACCTGGGTCGTGGGTCGTGGGTCGTGACGCGAATACGACTCGTCGAGGTCGGTCCACGGGACGGGCTGCAGAGCATCAGCGGCTTCGTGCCGACGGACGTGAAGGTGGCGTACGTAGACGCTCTTTCGCGAACGGGGCTCAGCGACATCGAAGTCTCCAGCTTCGTGTCGCCCAAGTGGGTGCCACAACTCGCGGATGCGGAAGAGGTGTTCCGGCGCATCGAGCGCCGGGCTGGCGTTCGGTACCATGCGCTGGTGCCCAACCTCCAGGGGCTGGAGCGGGCCGTCAACGCGCGGGTGGATGTCATTGCGGTGTTCACGGCGGCGAGCGAGACATTCTCGCGCAAGAACACCAACGCCTCCATCGCGGACACGCTGGAGCGCTTCGCGCCGGTGATCGCGGCGTCGCCGGTACCGGTTCGCGGGTACGTGTCCACCGCCTTCGCGTGCCCGTTCGAGGGGCCGGTGGCCCCCGAAATGGTGCGGCAGGTGGCGATCGCGCTCACGGCGCTGGGGTGCCAGGAGATCTCGCTCGGCGACACGATCGGACGGGCGACGCCGGACCAGGTGCGCCGGTTGCTTGCACTCGTCCTTCCTGACGTGCCGGCTGACCGCATCGCGCTCCATTGCCACGACACGTTCGGGCAGGCGCTGGCCAACGTACAGGCCGCCGCTGAACTGGGCGTCCGAGTGTTCGACGGCAGCGCGGGCGGGATCGGTGGATGCCCGTATGCCCCAGGAGCACCGGGCAACGTCAGCACGGAAGCGCTGGTGCGGGCCTTTCCGGGCCTGACTGGGGTAGATCCCGAAGCACTCGCGGCCGCCGGCCGCGCGATCACGACCGCCATCCAGGAATCCGGGACCAGCCTGTGACCACCACGCGCCAACCGCTCGTCAGCGTCATCATGCCCACCTACAACCACGGCCGCTACATCGCAGAGGCGGTGCAAAGCATCCTGGACCAGACGTTCGGTGACTTCGAGATCGTCGTGGTGGACGACGGTTCGACCGACGATACGCCGGCGATCCTGGCACGCCTCGCGGAACCGCGCCTCAGGGTTGTGCGCCAGGAAAACGCCGGGACTCCGGTCGCGCGTAACCGGGGCCGGGCCGAGGCTCGAGGACAGTACATCGCGTGGCTCGACTCTGACGATCTGTGGCGGCCAAGCTTCCTCGAGCGGCATCTCTCGGTGCTCGAGGCGGAGCCGGAGCTGGGCTTCTCGTTCGCGAACTTCGTGCGGACCGAGGATGGCGAGGTGCTCCCGGGCACCCAGTTCGACCTGGTGCCGCGGCTCCGGCAGCTACCGACCCGGCCTGCGCGCGGCGGCGGCGGTCGTGTCATCGAGATGGACACCTTCGCAGCTCTCGGCCCGTGCTCCGACCTGCCCGGCTGGCTGCAGGCCAGCCTGTACCGGCGCGCGGTCCTCGAGGGGTGCCAGTCGAAGCAGGGCGTCCGGCCGGCGGAGGACCTGTACCTGATCCTGCAGATCTACGCGCGCGGGATGCCGGTCGCGTTCCTCGACGAGGTGCTCGTGGAGGTACGGCGGCACGGCAAGAACAGCTACAATAGCGGCGACCAGATCCGCGAAGCGGTGCTGCGCACGCTGCTTCTGGTCGATGCCGACATCACGCTGTCGGCCAGCCAGCGTGAAATCCTTCACCGGCGGATCGGCAACGAGTACTGCCGGCGCGGCTGGCGTCACTTCTGGTCGCACGATGCCCGGGCAAGGCCGCCTCGTACTACGCCGACGCGCTCGCCTGGCCGGGGACGAAGGCGGCCGGCGCTGGCGCACCTGGCGACTGCTGCCGCTCCTGCCGCTGCTGCCGCGGCGCGAGCCGACCTTCTGAGCGGGTCGCCACCGCGTTGCGCTTGCTGCGCTGCCGGCAGTGGCGCACTAACTTCGACGCTCGCTTCCCTCCCGAGGTCATCACGCAGTGAGCAAGGTCATAGCGGACGCCCGCAGCGCCGTCGCGGATCTCCCCGAAGGAGCCACGCTGCTGGTGGGCGGCTTCGGGCTGTGCGGCATCCCGGAAGAACTCATCGAGGCAGTGCGCGACCTCGGCCGCAAGGAACTCACCGTCGTCAGCAACAACGCCGGCACCACCCACTTCGGACTGGTCCAGCTGCTGCGCAACAACCAGGTGCGCAAGGTGCTGGCGAGCTACGTGGGTGAGAACGACGTCTTCGAACAGCTCATGCTCTCCGGAGCCCTGGACGTCGAGCTCGTGCCGCAGGGCACGCTGGCGGAGCGGCTGCGCGCCGGCGGGGCCGGCATCCCCGGCTTCTACACGGCGACGGGCGTGAATACGCTCGTGGCCACAGGCAAGGAGACCCGCGCTTTCGACGGGCGGGAGTACATCCTCGAACGCGGCATCACGGGTGAGTTCGCCCTGGTGCATGCGTGGAAGGGGGACACCGAAGGGAACCTGGTGTACCGCAAGACGGCGCGGAACTTCAACCCGCTGGTGGCAACGGCGGGGCGCATCACGGTGGCCGAGGTGGAGGAACTCGTCCCGGTGGGCACGCTCGATCCCGATGCGATCCACACGCCGGGGATCTTCGTGCAGCGCGTGGTGGTGTGCCGCGAGAGTGCCAAGCGCATCGAGCGCCGCACCGTGCGAAAGGGCTGATCATGGACGTCCGCGAGGTGATCGCCCGCCGTGCCGCACAGGAGCTGAGCGCGCTCACGCCCGCTACCGGATACTACGTGAACCTGGGTATCGGGATGCCGACTCTGGTAGCCAACTATGTGCCGGCGGGGATTCCGGTGGTGCTGCAGTCGGAGAACGGGATGCTCGGGGTCGGGCCGTACCCGCTCGAGAGCGAGGTGGATGCGGACCTGATCAATGCGGGGAAGGAGACCGTGAGCGAACTGCCGGGCTGCAGCTACTTCGACAGCGCGCTCAGCTTCGCAATGATCCGGGGCGGGCACGTGCCGCTGTCGATCCTCGGCGCGCTGCAGGTGTCGCGCGAGGGCGACCTGGCCAACTGGATGGTGCCCGGGAAGATGGTGAAGGGCATGGGCGGCGCGATGGACCTGGTGGCCGGGTCGCGGCGGGTGGTGGTCATCATGGAGCACACGACCAAGAATGGCGGACCCAAGATCCTGGAGCAGTGCTCACTGCCGCTGACCGGGCGCCGCTGCGTGGATCGCATCATCACGGAACGGGCGGTGATCGACGTGACGCCGACGGGGCTCGTGCTGGTCGAGCTGTCGCCGGGAGAAACCTTCGAGTCGGTGCAGGCCGTCACGGAGCCGGTGCTTCGACCGGTTTCCTGATTGCCGATGCCACCGCCGTGGCGCCGGGGCGCGCCGGCAGGGTGACACGTTTCGAGAACTGCAGTGACGGGCGCTCGATGAGGCGCCATCCCAAATAGCCCGCGAGTATGGCCGCCCCAACCGCCACCACCATGTCGGTGACGCCAAGCAGCGGCGGGAGCGAATTACCGGCGAAGTGCTGCGCGAGCGAGACCACACGCCAGCCCACGGATGCGTGGTAGAGGTAGAGGCTGTAGGAGATCGCACCGAGGAACTGCAGCGGCCGGATGTTGAATCGGCGGTCGAGGCCGGGACGCGTCGCACCGAGCAGGCAGAGGGTACTCACGCTGACCGTGATCGCGATCTCGACGGGTGAATCCGGGTGCCTCGCCACGAGCGCGTTGGCGACCCACGCGAGCACGAGCACAGGAAAGCGGACGACGCCGGCGACCACCCACCAGGCGATGACGCCGGTGAAGAATTCGTACCACCGGTCCAGCGCCAGGCCCCGGTGCACCCCTGCGATCCATCCATGGTGCGCGCCGAGGGAGGCGAAGATAGAGCGCCGTAAACATCAGCACCAGCGCGGTGCTCGCCGCGCGGCGATCGAGCCATTGCGCGAGCAGGTGCCCGGCCACGAGGATCCCGACGAAGGTCAGGTAGAACTGGAACTCGTAACAGAGGGTCCAGAAGATCGCGATGAGGTGCCCGTAGCCGAGGATGTCCTGCAGGTAGACCAGGTGGGCGAGGAGCTGGGGCACGTGGGGCACCGGCGTGGCCAGCGAGGGGATCAGCGCCAGCCCGAGATAGATGAGCAGGACCTCGAGGGCAATCGCGGACCAGTAAGGCGGGTCGAGCCGGATGGAACGGCGCAGGGTGAAGCGACCCAGGTAGCCAAGGGTCATCGAGCCGTCGCGCACGGACCGGGCGATCACGAATCCGCTCAGCACGAAGAAGACGTTGACCCCGAAATGGCCGCCTTCGGCGAGGCGGCGCAGGGGATCAGGGAGCCAGGATTGCACGCCGCGGTTCAGGGCACCCTGCACGTGGTAGAACACGACGGCGAGTGCCGCCACACCGCGCAGCGCATCGACCGTGCGGAACCGCGATGGGGGCCCGGAAGGAAGGATCTCCGGCAAGGGCAACTCCTGCTCTCTCATGGCACGCTCAATGCTACGCGACGCAGTTACCTCAACCCGGGCAACTCGTGACCGCAGGAGAATCGCCAGATGCCTTCATGAATGAAAGGAGCGAGGGCGCGCCTGGCACCAGCCTGGCACTCCCGGACGTTCCGATCGAACCACCCTCCTCGTCATCCTCGCGGTGAGCGCCCTGCTCCGGCTGCCGGGTATCTGGCAGTTCGACGTCTGGCAGGACGAGATCTACTCGATCTACGAGGCGCGCGACCTCATCCATTCGCCATTCGGTCCCGGCGGCATGGAGCTTCGTCCGCTCTACTTCCTTGCCTTGCACCCGCTGACCATGATCGCACCCGGGGCCATCGTGCTGCTCCGGCTGCCTTCCCTGGTCTTTGGCCTCCTCGGCATCGCAGCGACCTGGTCCCTCGCGTACCGCAATCTCGGCCGGAACGCCGCGATGGTGGCCGCGGGGATCCTCGCCGTACTGCCGCTGCACATCAATGCGTCACAGATCATCCGCTACTGGTCGCTGATCTACCTGCTGGGGGCGCTCTACGCGGGTGCGCTGCTGCGGGCGATGTCCAGCGACCGGCGCCACGATCACCTGATGGCGCTGCTGTGGCTCCTGCTGGGCACGCTGACGCATCCGACCTTCGCCATCACCGCCGTCGGGATGACGCTCGCCGCCCACCTGGTGATGAACGACGGGCGCATCGGCTGGCGCTGGCCCACGGCCGCGGCGTGGCGCCTCACATGGGTGCCGGCGGTGGCCCTCCTGCTCCTGTTCTACACCGGCCTGTGGCACTTCTTCACGACGGAGCGGCTGGTGGGCGAGGCCGCCGGCGCGCCGGCGCGCTTGCTCCCGTCGCTCGCCTTCAACCTGTCCCCGGCGCTAGTGACCGCGAGCGCGCTCGGCGTACTCTACCTGGTGACGCACCGGGACGCCGTCACGCGACGATTCGGCCTCATGGGTACACTGGGCGCGCTCGTCTCGGTCGCGACACTCATCATCGGGGGTACCCTCCGTTTCCTGCCGGTGTCAGTGCTCTACGTGTCCGCGGCGTTTCCGCTTCTGATCGGCGCCGCCGGTGCGCTGCCAGCTTGCTTCGCCACGTCCGCGCCGGCACAGCGTCGTGCCGCGATCGCGCTCCTCCTCGTGCTCATGGCGGGACTCGCCCCAAGCACGGTTTCGCACCTCAAGGACGGATCGCGATTCGACTACCGTCCGGCGCTGGCCCGGGTACAGGCCGAAGATCCCGGCGGCACGGTGGTGTTGTGGCCCCTCGTCCAGGCGACATGGGCCGCACCGGACCTCAAGGGCGTCGAGCTCCGCAGTTCCACGACTGTGTCGCTGTTCGATTCCCTGCTTGCGACACACGATCGCTACTGGGTCATCACCTCACAACGGCGGTATGGCCTGATTGGCGATGCGGACGGGCGCAAGCAGCACTGGCTGTCCCGGCACTGCGACCGTGTCCTGACGACGGCCGAGTCGCGTTATGACTTCGAGCAGTTCGTCGCGGCCCTGTGGGAGTGCCGTGCAGCCGGCCCAACTTCCATCGAGGCAGCGAAGCCGGGCGAGCACGTGCGCCCGCTGCCGGATCGCGATTAACCCAGACCGTCATCCGCCCGTGTCGCTGACAGCTCCCGCCGGCACCGCCTCCTTCAGGCGCCTCGGCCGCGAGACCATGATCTACGGCCTCGGGGTCATCCTCGGCCGCGCGGTCAGCTTCCTCATGCTGCCGGTGTATACCCGGTTCCTGACGCCGGCTGACTACGGCGTCATGCAGTTGCTCGACCTGACCGTGGACGTGGCCGCCATCTTCTTCACGGCGGGCGCGAGTTCAGGCGTCCAGCGGTTCTACTTCAAGACCGCCGACCCCGCGGCGCGTGCGCGACTTCTCTCCACCACGTTTTTCCTGGTCGTCGGCCTCGGCTGCGCCGGGGCACTCACGCTCGCGGCCCTCTCCCCGCTGATCTGGAAATACGGGCTGCGGGAGGCAGGGCGACCGTGGTTCGTCGTGATCGCGGCGGCGACCTTCGCCTCGGGCATGATGGTCACGATGCCGCTCAGCTTCGCCCAGACTACTCAGCGCGCGCGCCTGTACCTGGGCATCTCGATGGCCAAGCTGGTCCTGCAGCTTTCGATGAACATCGTCTTCGTCGTCGTTTTCCGGGCAGGTGTCGCCGGAATGCTCTGCAGCACCCTGATCACCAGCCTCGTGCTGGGCAGCGGCCTCACGGTGTGGCTGCTTCGCCAGACCGGCCTCCACTTCGACCGGCAGGTGGTACGCGACCTGCGCCGGTTCGGGGTGCCGTACCAGCTGACCTGGGCCGGGAGCTTCCTGCTGACGTTTGGCGACCGCTTCTTCCTGCAGGCGGGACCGGGCATCGCCGCCGTGGGACTCTACAGCATGGCGTACCAGTTCGGGTTCCTGCTTGTCACAGCTGGGCGCGACACCATTCCTCAACGCGTGGAATCCGCACCGGCATCAGCTCGTGCACCTCCCGAAGGAGGAGCGCGACGGCCACTATGACCGCGGCTTCTTCTACTACAACCTCCTGCTGATCACGGTGGCATTTGGAATCGCGGTGTTCATCAGACCGGTCATCAAGGTCATGACCACTCCCGAGTTCCACCCGGCGGCTTATCTGGTGCCGATCATTCTGCTGGCGTACGTGGCGGAGGCGTGGGCCGATGTATTCCGGTTCGCCTTCGACGTCACCGAGCGCACCCGTTATTCGACCTATGCCACCTGGATCGTGGTCGTGGTGGTGCTGGTGCTGTATACGGTGCTGATCCCACGCTATGGCGCCTACGGCGCCGCGGTGGCGACAGTGCTCGGATTCTCGCTGCGGGCAACACTGGTATACCTGTGGGCCCGGCGTCTCTGGCCGATCGACTACCGCTGGCGGCGCCACCTGACACTGCTCGGGCTCGGGATTGCCGTGGCGGCCAGCACCTGGGCCGTGCCGAACACGACCATCGTGACGCAGGTGGGCATCGGCATCGGCGCCGTACTCGCGTACTTCGCCGCCGTCTACCTGCTGCTGCTGGACGATGAAGAGCGGGGCCTGATCAAGCGGATGGCAAGTTCACCGGGCACGGCGTGGGCGATTGCGACGAAGGAGTCGTGAAGCGGAACTGCGACTGCGTGAGCAGGAACGGCGACTGCGGAGGAGCCAACTGCGTCACACCCGGATGCCGTAGGCCCTCTCGTATGCGTCGGTCATGACCGCGGCGCTGAATTCGGTTTCGGCGCGCGTTCGTGCGGCGGTGCCGAGCCGGTGGCGCAGGGTGGCATCGGTGAGCAACCGGCCAAGTGCAGTGGCGAGCTGGACCTCATCGCCGGGGTCGGCGAGGAGGCCTTCCTTCCCTTCATCGATTGCCTCCGGAATACCCGAGGCGCGAGAGGCGATAATGGCCTTGCCGGCGAACATCGCCTCGAGCAAGGCCATGGGCAGGCCCTCCCAGAGCGACGGCATGGCGTAGACGTCGGCCGCGGCGAGGAGGTCGGGGATGTCGCCACGGTGCCCGAGCAGGTGCACGCGGCCGCTGACGCCGACTTCGGCCGAGAATGTGCGCAGGCGCGCCTCTTCGTCGCCGCGGCCGGCGATGGCGAGGTGCCAGTTGCGTGTGTCCTGGACCGCGAGCGCCCGGAGCAGGTGTATGTGCCCCTTCCGCGGCACCAGGTTGCCGACTGCCAGCACGAGCACGTCGCCCTCCGACAACCCGAGTTCGGCCCGCGGCGTCGCGCGCGTGCCGGGCGTGTACGAGATGCCGTTCGGGATGGTCAGCACCGATGCCGGCGCCATGCGCATCGTGTTCACCAGGTGCGCGTGGGTGGCGCGCGACACGGCTACCACCGCGCGGCTGGATGCAAAGGCCACCCGCAGGGCCAGGCGTCGCTGCCACTTCGCGAGCACCTTCTCGCTCCCATGCATCGTGATCACATGCGGGATGCCAAGCTGGCGCGTGGCCGCGGCGCCGTAGATGGCCATCGTGAATTCGTGAGCGTGCGCCACCTCGATCTCGTGGCGCCGGAGCATCTCGACCATGCCGCGGAGGCACTCGCGGTCGATCGGCGTCCGGAGCGAGAAGATGTCGGTGGCAAAGCCGCGCCGCCGCAATTCCTGGCCCAGCCACCCGCAGCCATTGTCGGGCCCGACGCACAGCACCTGGTGACCCCGGCGCCGCAGTTCCTCGGCGAGCTGCATGAGCATCGTTTCCGCGCCGCCCGGCCCGTCCGACTCGAGCATGAGGGCGATCCGCCGCGGATGCACCGAGGTCACCTGGCACCCCGCTTCGCCGAGTGCAGGAGCCGCAGCACCGGCGCCGGCAGCAACGACACGCCCAGGACCGACAGTGACCAGGCGTCGTGCGGGCCGCCAGCCGCCCAGGCGCCGCGCAGCGCTGCGCGTGCGCCGGCGCGGTCGAAGTTGGAGAGGCGGGCATAGGCCAGACGGCGCATCAGCTTCCTTCTGCCACGGTGCCAGTTGCTGGTGGCGCGGACGCTGCGTCCGGGCCGGAGCGCGGCCGCGCGCTCCAGACTCGAGAGCGCGTTCTCGATGAGCCGGGCCACGTTGTCCGGTGAGACGAGCGAGCCCGACTGGCCCGTGCGATACCCGACGAGCGACGACGTCACGATTGCGACCTCGCCTGCGGCCGCGATGCGGTGGAAGAACTCGGTCTCCTCCGCGAGGCGGAACGCGGGGTCGAACCCACCGACCTGCTCGAAAAACCCCCGCCGCATCAGGGCCGACGATGGCAGGCCAAAGTTGCCGAGAAACAGCGCATCGTACGCGTCGCCGCAGAACATCTCCCAGCTCTCCCCGCCGGCCTCGAAGCTTTCCCGGCGCAGGTACTGCACGAAGAAGGCGTCGGCGGTGGTGTGCTGGTCCCCGAACACCGGGAACACCGCCTCGAACCCCTCGCGCCCGGGAATCACCCGGCCGTCGAGACCGATGACATCGCAGCCGGTGACCGACCACTGCGCCGACGACTGCCGCATCGCGGCAAGCTGCGCCTCGAGCTTCCGCGGGCTCCACAGGTCGTCGGAGTCGACAAAGGCGATCATTTCCGAGGTGGCCAGCCGCGCCCCATGGTTCCGGGCCGCGGAGACACCAGCATTCTCCTGGCGCACGTAACGGACGGCGGACGCGAAGCCCGCGACCACCGCCTCGGTATCGTCGGCCGAGCCGTCATCGACCACGATGATTTCCCGAGCCTGATGCGACTGGGTGAGGACCGAGTGCAGCGTGGCCCCGATCCAGGCGGCACGGTTGTAGGTCGGCACGATCACCGAAACAGTGGGCGTCATGCGCCGGTGAACCAGTGCAAGGACTCGTGGAAGAACGGCGCCGGGTCGTCCAGTCGGAGGACCTCGCCCCTGTCACCACGCCGGAACAGCGTCAGGAACTCACGCAAGGCATGCAAGCGTCCGGGCGCACCGGCCGGCAGGCCCAGGTCGGTCGCGGAGTGGCGCAGGCGCAGCAGGAGCTGGTCGACGTCGCCCCACCACCAGCGCAGGCGGTTGCCGACACGGTATGACACCGGCTCGGCAGGGGCACGCCCTTCCGCGCATTCCAGGAGCAGGCGGGGGAAGTCCACGCCGGCATCGACGGCGAGCTGCAGCGAGCCCCAGAAGCGGCCATTGATCTCCATCAGCATAGGCGTACCCGTACGCTGGTCGACCTTGTACTCCACCATCGCCACACCTTGCCAGCCAAAACGCGCCAGCAGCGGCGTGAGCGCTCCACGAGCGCCGGATCGGCGGCGATGCTTTCCCGGTATACGCTGACGCCGCCCGGATGGTGGCTTCTCGCGGAGGCGACGGTGGGCGAAGGTCGCGCGCACCTCGCCGTTCCACAGCAGCAGGAAGATGCCGACGCCGGGCCCGACGACCCGTTCCTGCAGGAGCAACGGAAAGGCGGCCCGGGGCAGCGTCGGCGACCACCCGCTGCAGTTCGGCGGGCGTGGCTGCGTGGCGCACACCGAGCTTGTGGCGTACACCGGCGGAATCGGCCACCGAACGGCCTGGCTTGGCAACCACCGGGAACTGCAACTCGCCCAAGTTCCGTGCATCCGCGGCCGACGGAAGCACCACCTGACGCGGCACCCCGATACCAAAGTCGGGCGCCGCCCCGAGCACCCGCCGCTTGTCGCAGATGGCGCGCACGATCTCGAGGTCGGGCCAGGGGATCGTGCCCCGCGGCAGCGACTCGCGCCGTGGTCAACAAGGCGAGCAGCGCTGCCTCGCCGACCGGAAGGACGAAGCGAGCATCCTCCGCCCCGCGACGGCGACTACCCGTGACGGCGAATGTATCGGGCTCACGGAGGCGGTCGGGCGCGCACGACCGAGTGGCATAAGCGGGAGCGACCGGCGAGGGAGGGCGGACGGTGCCACGTGACAATCCGGCGGCCAGCGCCGCCGAGGGAACGGGTGACGGCGAGTGCCGCGCGCTCGTCAGCGTCAGTAACGATGACCGTCTCATCACCACGAACTGAGGTCGCCGGGCCTGAGCCGCGCCGT
>CAVYZY010000012.1:0-866708 GCA_963773095.1 uncultured Gemmatimonadales bacterium | reverse complement strand
AGAGCTGGGACGAGAAACCTTATAGTGAGGGCCAGGACCTGCCAAAGCTGACCCGGGCCGCCGTCACGAAGACGTTCACCGGCGATATCGCGGGCGAGGGGCATGTCGAATACTTGATGATGTACGGCAGCGACGGCTCGGCCACGTTCGTCGGCCTCGAGCGGGTCGTCGGGCACCTTGCAGGGAAAGCGGGCAGCTTTGTACTCCAGCGCACTGGAATATTCGAGAACGGCGTGGCGAAGGAGTCCTATTTCGTCATTCCCGGCTCCGGCACAGGAGAGCTTCGAGGCCTGCGCGGCGAGGGCGAGTCGACTGTTGGCCACGGGACTGAGCATCCTCTAGTGCTGACCTATGAGGTGGGTTAGGATCGCTTCGACAACACGATCTTCGTCATTGGCCCCGTCGTCGAGGAGGCGTGAGAATGGCAGGCAGGCGCCCGACGACGATCGCCGGGTACATCCGGGCTGCCCCACGCGAGGGCCAGCCGCACTTGCGCCGCCTCTACGCGATCCTCAAGAGCGTGGCCCCGGATGCCCAGGAGGTGATCAAGTGGGGAACCCCCTTCTTCGTGGAGCCCCGGTTCCTGTTCGCCTTCTCCGCGTACAAGGCGCACTTCAGCTTCGCGCCGTCAGCCGAGGGGCTGGAAGCGTTTCGCAAGGAACTGAAGACGCACAAGACAACCAAGTACACCCTGCAGATTCCCTACGACAGACCCCTGCCGGAGGACCTGCTGCGGAGGATCGCAAAGCGCCGTCTCCGGGATGTGCGTAAACGCGAAGACGACGCCTTCTGGTGACCCCTCACGACTTCGCCTTCTTCGCAGTCTTCTTCTTGCCGGAACTGTTGAGGGCGGCCGCTTGGCGGAAGAGTGCCTTGAAGGCGGTCGCGCCGACTTCTTCCCCTTCGCGGATGTCGATCGCGCGACGGACCTTTCCCTCGAGACTCGAGTTGAAGAGCCGGGTCGGATCCTTCAGCGACGCGCCCTTGGCGAAGGTGAGCTTCACGACACTCTTGTAGGTTTCGCCGGTGCAGATGATGCCATCGTGCGACCAGACCGGAATGCCCCACTTCCACTCCTCGACGATGTCCGGGTCTGCCGCCTTGATGAGCTGGCGCATCCTGTCGAGGGTTTTCCCGCGCCAGTCGCCAAGTTCCGCAATTGTCTTCGAGATGAGTTCCGATGCCGGCTGGCTCTGGCTCGCGTCTGACTTTTTCATGTCGTCATCCCGGAAGGCGCAGATATATTCACTTGCGAGACATTGGATCTTGGAAGAAGCGGTGCGTCAAATCAAGCGCCCGGGAGGCCGACTGGTATCCACACCGTGACGCATCCCTTCGCCGATTTCCTCGACCTGCAGGCCGCCCTGGCCGGTGCGTACTCGCTCGAGCGCGAGCTCGGCCGTGGCGGCATGGGGGTGGTCTACCTCGCGCGCGAGGTGCAGCTCGATCGCGACGCGGCGCGGGGCGAACGCCGACGCCCGCGTAGTCACTCACACGGAGGTGGTACATGACCGCACACGCTTACAGCCTCCCGACAGAGGTTCAGCGCGCCCTGCTCGCTCCCGGGACCTGAAGGTCATGCCCGCGCAACCTGCCTCGAATCCGCGCCAGTTTGTTCAGGGTGCACCGGTGCTGCATGTCCCGGATGTCGCGGCGGCGACAGCCTTCTACCGGGACGTGTTGGGTTTCACCTGCGACTTCGCTGACGAGTCATACGGGGTCGTGTGGCGTGACAACTCGGCGATTCACTTCGTTCGGGATGAAGTCAGTCCGAAGGGCGTCCACCTGTTTCAGTGGGTGAAGGATGTCGTCGCCTATCACGCGGAAATCACCGGCCGCGGCACTGACGTCGTTGCCACGGAGCCGACGGACCAGCCGTATGGCATTCGCGAGTTCGGTCTCCGCGATATCAATGGTGTTGGAATCATTTTCGGCCAGGACATCGAGTAAGGGCAGGGGGTGAACCCATGACGCGACCGGAAGTCGGCGGCATCGCCCCGTTCTTCATTGTGCAGAACGTAGCGAGAGCCCTTACGTTCTATCGCGACCAGCTCGGGTTCGAGGTCACCTTTGAGAACTCTGGGGACGACCTCTTCTTTGGCATCGTGCGCCGGGGCGGCGCGATGATCATGTTCAAGGATGTCGGTGTCGATCCACTCGCGAACTGCGAGCGGGAGCCGGGAGCTCGCTGGGACGCCTACGTGCACGTTCCGGATCCCGACGCACTGGCGGCTGAGTTTGCGTCGCGAAATGTCGAGTTCTCCGATCCACTCCAGGATACGCACGACGGTCTCCGCGGCTTCGAACTCAAGGACGCCGACGGTTACGTCTTGTTCTTTGGTCGCCCTCGGCACTAGCCACGGCCCGCCAACGTGACAAACCCTTTCGAGAAATCTCGGGCACGGTCTTGGATGCTCATGGGCATGACAGCCCTTCCGTTCCTTGTCATGACCATCTATCTGCTGTTGGCGTGGCCCCGCCCCGCCGGTACCTCGTTCCTGGCCCAGGCTGGGCCCTATCTCCTCAGCTTGCTCACCGGGTCCCCTTTTGTCCTCGCCCTTGCGCCGCGAGGCAATCGCGTACTCTCGATCCTCGCGTACCTTGCTGTTGGCCTCGTCCTCCTCTGGATCTACGCGCTGGCCATCCTCTGTGGCGTGCGAGGAGTGTGTCTCTGACAGCGACAGGCCAAGTCCGCTTTGACGACGGCGCTGCCTACGAGCGGTACATGGGGAAGTGGAGCCGGCTTGCAGGTGGGATGTTCCTCGACTGGCTTGCCCCAATACCAGGTTTGCGATGGCTCGACGTCGGCTGCGGCAACGGCGCCTTCACCGAAATGCTCGTCGAGCGGTGTGCACCGGTCTCAGTAAGTGGGATAGACCCGTCTGAGGAGCAACTCGACTTTGCTCGCACCCGACCCGTGTCACGTGTCGCACAGTTTTGTCAGGGCGATGCGATGGCACTGCCTTTCCCCGACGACACGTTCGACGCGGCGGTGATGCCGCTGGTCATCTTCTTCGTTCCAGACCCAGCCAGGGGCGTTGCCGAAATGGCACGAGTGGTGTGCCCCGGTGGCACCGTCACCGCCTACGCCTGGGACATGTGTGGCGGCGGTTTTCCTTACGAGGCGTTGCAGGTCGAGATGCGTGGGCTGGGCGTTGCAGTTCCATGGCCGCCGAGCCCTGATGCGTCTCGCATGGACGCAATGCGGGACTTGTGGACTGGTGCCGGTTTGGATGGCGTTGAAACGCGGGAGATCACGGTGCAACGGCCATTCGCAGATTTCGACGACTACTGGGCGACCATCCTCGGGGGGGCGAGCGTCGGTCCAGGGCTGGCGGCGATGGCGTCCGGGGATCTCGCGCTTCTCAAAGCGCGGATGCGCGCGCGCTTGCCGGCGGATGCCACTGGCCCAGTCACCTGCAGCGCCCGGGCTCACGCGGTGAAAGGTCGCGTACCAGACTGGTTGTAGAGGATGAAGGGCGTGAGTCATCCGTCGTCCCTCTGCGGGGAGTCGCTTGCCGCCCATGACGGCTCGGCGTACTTTGCGTCATAAAGTACACGGGCCGACGAATGGCAGGGCGCTTCAAAAGGCGATTCATGTCCGTTGACAACAGCTTAAGACGGCTGCGTGGCGCGCTGGGGAACGCCTTGGTGTGGGGAGTTGGCTGGTCCACCGGTGTGTTCGCGGTGTTCGCCGCGCTGCGTCTCGTCGGCATGCTCACTGAGTCGGTCTCCTGGGCAGACGGACTCGTACTAGCCACGAAAAGCGGGATCATCGGTGCCGTGGCAGGCGCAGCCTTCTCTGGTGTCATCAGGCTCGTGTATCACGGGAAACGTCTCTCGGAAATCAGTTGGGTTCGTTTCGGGATCGGCGGGGGGGTCGTCACCGGCTTGTTCGTGCCGCTGTTCCTGCAGACGATGAATCTACTTTCGGGAGATGGCTTGGTACCGTGGAAACTCGTGCTCGACGACGGCCTTTGGACAGCGTTCTTCGGCGCCGCTGCAGCCGGCGGGATGCTCAAGCTTGCCCAGCGCGCGGACACTGTGCTTCCTGGCAGGAGTCAGGACCAACCCGACCTCCTGGGGAGCGGGGATCGCCTGGCGTCGGCGGGAGCGCGGGACACCGGGCAACGCAATGCTCCCGCTCAGCCCGGTGCCGAGGATTGATGCGCAAGGTCAGGCCGCAGGGCTGCCAGCGCGCACTGGCCCAGGGTTCTCGGCATGCTGAACCTATCGAGGGCAGGGCAGGATCGATAAGACCCGCCAAGTTCGCCGCATCGTAGCCTCTGTCATATTTCCCTTCCCATGCCGCCCGTCGTGCCCTGGTAGGGTAAAGCAGCACGCTTAGGCTCCGGGGTGTTGAAGGGCGAGGTCTGGTCCGAGAAGTCGTGAATGATGTCATATCGCATGGTGTACCATGCAAGTGGATTCCTCATCTGGAACATGTCGAAGGTGAGGAACTCCTGCCCGGTGCGCTGCGGATCCCAGCCCGCTGCCAGGTACGCCCGCGTCACCTCGGCGCACCCCTTCCTGAGTTCCGCCGCGTACTTCTCGTAAGCGGACGCCGCCTCATCCGCGCCACCCTTCGCGACCAGCGCGACGATCTGTGGCTGCTTGACCCGCGACCAGAGGGTCAACCGCGCCTGGGTGGCGGCACGAATCGGCGCCAGCGTCAGTGTGATATGCATCCATCGCCTGTAGTCCTCTTCGGCGGCCTCGCTACCGCTGCCGCGAATCGCGCTCAACAAGGCGGCCGGGATCTGGACCTGATTCCCGGTGACCGCGAGCGCACCCTGGGTGGGCACCACGGTGACCGTTCCAGGCAGTTCGTCCAGGAGCCGGTTGACGACCTGATAGGCCCACTGCTTCGTCTCCTCGTTCACGTACTGCAGGAACTTCTTGCGCTCCGTCTTTTCCTCCGGGTCTCCCAGTGCGGCCTCGGTGAGGCAGGACGCAAGGGCCTTGATGAGTGCCTTCTCGACCGCCGCGGCATCGGTGGCGTCGCCCAGCGGCTTCAGCGCCTTCCGCAGCTTGGGATTGTCCACCTGCCGGATGAACAGGTTGAATGTGCCACTGAGGGCCGCTCGGTACATCTCCTGGCGGGCCGCCGGAATGCTGGCGCCGGCGGCGTTCATCGCCCCGGCGAGTGCGCCCTTGAGCGGCGACTTGTTGATCAGGTGCTCGAACGCCGCTTCCGACAAGCCGGCGATCTTCTTCGTCACCCCGCTGCTCAGCCAGCTGGGGAAGTCCTCGAGCGCCTTGCTTACGACCGCCTTCACACCGGTGAGCACCACCTGGTTCAGCTTGGCGACACTGTTGGCCGGCCAGCGCTCACAGTTCCGGATCGCCTCATAGTCATCCGCCTTGATGCCGTCGCCCGTATCGGCATAGTCGGTTCCCTGCAGGTACTGGGCGGCGAGCTCCTTGCTCGCCGTGTCGATTCCAGCGCCTATGCCATCGGCGAACACCAGCGAGTACTTCACGGCGACCTTCATGGCCTTCACGAACGGGATCTCGTCGGTGATCTCGTCCGCCGCGTCCTTGGCAGCCTCCGCGAGCGTATCCGCCAGGGCGTCGGTCAGCGACTTGCTGGGGCTGTCCTTCCAGTTGGCGAGAGTATCGCCGAGAAGGTCGATCAGGCCCTGCGAGCCCTCGAGCGCCTTCTGTGCCCTGCTCGTGGGCTTGCCCTCCTCGTTGCCGAGCCCGCTCATGCCGGTCTTCTGGGCCGGCGCCGTCGTCTTCGACTCGCCGGGCCGCCAGTCGGCGTTGATCACCTTCACGCTGCCGTCCGGCGCCACCGACATCTCCTGGACCCGGTCGCCGTCGAAGGTCTTGGCCAGCCCCATCATCGTGTCGACCGAGGTCTCCGCGGTGCCACCGGGTGCGAGTTGCTGCAGGACATCCTTGTTCAGGTCCTGGGCCACGTCGGGCTTGACCCATCCGGCCTCTGCCGCGCCCGAGATGATGCCGAGCTTCTTCTCCACCGCTGCTGCATCCACACCTTCGCTGCTGTCGCCAACCATCTTCTTGAGCGCCGCCACCCGAAGCTGCTTCGCCTCGGCAGGGTCGATCTTCTTGTCCGTCTCCGCCTTGTCGATCGCACTCATGGTGCGGTCGATACCCTTCTGCATGGCGGCCTGCTGGGCCAGCGTCGACGCCTCCTTGCCGAACGCCAACGCGGTATCCATCGCCTTCGCATACGCCGCGGCGGCGTTGGCTTGTGTGCCCGCGAGGCCCGTGATGTCGGCGAAGGACTGCCGGGTGAGCACGTCGAGCGCCGCGCGCACGCCGGCGGGGTCGGGCGCCGCTTGAGCAGTCTGAATCGAGACGATCGGCGTCGGGAATGGGGTCGGCTGCCCCGCATCGGGCTGGGTGCGCCGCGTTGCGGTCGACGCCGGCTCGATGGACGGTGGCTCGTCGATGGGCGACTCCTCCCACCGCCAGAACAGCGAATCGTCCATCTTCTCGCAGGCGTTGCACGATCCCATGACCGCCTCGGCGAACACGCCGCGGGTCGGGAGGCTCACCCGTGAGGCCGGCGACGGCAGGACCGGCTTGTAGTGCTCGAGCAGATTGAGGCCGGCACCTGCGTCCTTCGCAGCGAAGCGCGGATCGAGATGGATGCCTTCGGCCACCGGCATGACCAGTGAGTTTCCGACGATGCCGATGAGGCGGTTCTCCACCACGGACGCCACGCTGCGATCGTTGGACCCCGGCGCCAGGTACCCGTCGAGCAGCATGAAGCGGCGGTTCGGGTCCATCGTCCACCAGATCGCGTTGTGGTAGTACTCGAGGTTGTCGTTCAGGTGCTCGATGAGTTCGGTAGCCAGGCGGATGTCCTCAATCCGCGGGCTGCGCTGCTCCCAGCCGTCGAGCGGGGTGTACAGTGCCGCCCCCGTGCCCGGCGAGGTCCGAGTCACGATCGGCGTGAGCGTCGGGCTGTACTTCACCTCCACACCAGGTGGATCGATGTCGTCGTTGACCCGCTCGTCATTCACCAGCCCGTGCTCGAATGATCCCGTCTGGTAGCGGATCGTGGCTGTGTTGATGATGGCACGGCACTCCTCTGGCAGCCCCTGTGCCGACTTGATGATGAGTTGCCTGATCTCCGCCCGGGTGACCGGGTTGGTCAGGGTTCCACGCAGAGACACGAGCAATGGCACGCCGGGCTGGTACTCGGAGACCAGGGTGAAATCGGCGCCGGCCAGCTTGACCTCGTTACCGCCCACCAGCGCGTACAGCTCGAGCGTGTTCACGAACCCGGCGACGGCGCCCGGCATTATCTCGTGCTGGAAGCGTTCGTACCGCCGCTGGGGGGAGTTTTCGGCGGCAAGCGATTCGGCGAGGGCGCGCGCGCCTTGCGCAGCGGCTTGGGTCGCGCTGATCGCCGCATTGGTGACGGTACCCGCCGCCATGGAGAGTCCCCCCGTGACGACGGCCAGCACCGCACCCAGGAAACCGGTCGTCGGGTTGAGCGCTTCGTTGGTCTTGGACGCGATGTCGACGGCGGTATCCTCGGGCTTCGGCTTTGGTAGCTCCGGAATCGGCGGCAGCGGAATGGTGACGGTGAGCCGCATCTCACCGGCAATCGCCGTCACCAACTCATCGGCGTACCGGCCCACGGGATAGTTCACCTCGGACCAGCCGGTCTCCACCCGCCGGGCGGCATCAAAGGCAGGCATGAACTCGCGACGCTGCAGGTAGGCCTGCAACGACTGCCGCCAGCGCAGCGCCTTGTTGCGGTCGAAAACGGACATGGGCAGGGGGATGAAAAGGCACTCGTGCACGTCGGCCAGCTCGTGCGCCACCTTGAGGTGGCGGAGCACCTCGAAATACTGAATGGTGATGGCGTGGCAGTGGTTGTGATTGGCGACGACTTCGGTCGTGGCCGTGACAGCCTCGCCCTGGCTCGCGGTATGGACCACGCTCGACCGCAGGCTGCGGACGGCAGATGCCGACTGGAGCGTACGATCCCGCAACCCTTGCAACGAAGTCGATGACAGTGTGCGCGCCGAATCCTGCCAGGCTGAAGAGTTGCTCTCGCCATAGCCTCCGGAAATGCCGATCAGCGCACCGAAGTTGAAGCCCTGATAAGAGCCACTGCCGGCGGCTCCGGTACCGACCCCGACGCCGGCGGAGGTGCTCTTGGAGCCGCCCCGGGCGGACTCGGAGAGCGCGCCGGTCACGACCTCGCTGAGGTCGCGATCGCGGGAGAGCGAGGCAACGAGGCCCTCGCTCGCGAAGGTGTCCTCCCGCCGAGTCGTCTGCTCGCGACGCTCCCAGTCGATCACGGACACGAGCTTCTTCTGCCCCGGTGCCAGCGGAAGGCTGTAGAGGAGGTCGCCCAGCGAGTAGCCATCGGCGTACCAGACCTGCTTGAAGTGCAGCAGGTGCCCGTGCGAGATCGTCGACGCTTCGTAGAAGGTCGGCGTCGAGTCCCAGTCCACCGGGTGATCGCCGTCGAGTTGCATCCGGCCAGGCGCGCGTGGGGTGACGAAACTCCCGCGGCCAGCTCCCAGGCGTGTGCCCGCCAGTGCGTTGAGGCGCAGGTCCGCTGCCGACAGCCGACCGAGGACTTCATCCACGTCGCGGCGCGCAAGCGTGGCAACGGCAGGGGCGGCCACAGCCTCGGCGGCAGTCGCCGCCATAGCCGCGTACGCCACGCCGGGCGGGGGCGTCGGCTGGCCGGAAGTTCCAGCCGAGGCGTAGCGCATTGGGGGTGGCGGCGGCACGGTGCGGACCGGAGCACTGGCCACCGGCTCCACAGTGTAGCCCCGAATGTCCGGCTCAGTGGTCCGCACCACCGTATAGAAGTTGAACTCTTCGATGGCGCGATTTGGAGTATTGAATTCGACGCACCGACCGGTGCCCAGATCCGCCGAGTACACTCCCGGTGCGCCGGCGATGTCGGCCTGGCTGGGCGTCCGCGGCGGGAGGCTGCCATCGGCGCAAGTGCAATCGCCGGTCTTCGCCGGCGTGTCGGCCGGCTGTTCCGGAATATCGACGACCAGGAGAATCCGGGCCGGTATCCGGTCTCTCTCCAATGGCACTGAGATCTGCCCATCCACCCCTGACACGTTTGCAAACGCGCCGCCGAACTCGCGGTTCGGCACTTCGCCGGAGAAGTAACCGGAGGTATCGGCGCGGGTTGCCAGCAAGGGAACGTCCGCCTTGCCGGCACGCTCCCGCTTGTCGGGGTCGGTTCCGAAGAGCAGCACCTGTCGTGCGCCGCCCAGCGACCTGCCGTTCCGCTCGATGATGCGCCCGGTGACCCCGCGTACACTTCCCCTGACCTCCTGGTCGGCGGGATCCGGTACTGCCGGATTCTCTTCGAGAACGATGAGCTTGACGCTGCGTACCGGAATCCGGACCTCGTCCTTGATGCGATTGACGAACAGCTTGGTATCGCTGATCGTCTCACCCGAGGGTGCTGACACGATGAACTGAAGAGTGTCGCTCGAAATCTCCTCCTTATCGGGCAGGCGCAGCGTGAACTCCCCCCGTTCGTCGCTCCGGCCAACCACGCGGGCCGCAACATTCATCGTCTTCTTTGGCGCGGTTGCACCTTTCTTGGGCGGGGTCGCGGTCCTGGGGGCCTCGGTCCTGGGCGGGATTTCGGTCCTGGGCGGCGCCTCGGTGCTCGCGCCGTCGGTGCTGGGTGCTGTTTCCTCCGGCAGCGGCACGATCTGGTCGAAGAACGCCTCTACACGGCACTGGTTCAGGATCGGGTTCTCTTTGGAGGCGGCCTCGAGCTTGCCGCTGAGAGTCCAGGTCATGTGGAGGCGAGTCCTGTGGCGATTGGGGCAACGACAAGTGGCTCGCCGGCTGCGCAGCAATGCGCGTTCAGGCGAGTCGGGGGTCGGTCGACTTCATGGCAGCATCGCGGACCAGTTCGTTACTCGCGATCGCCTCGAGAATGCAATTCCCCAACATGCGGTCCCACTCTCAGGGCGTCAATACCAAAGAGGCCTCCAGTCCTCGTCTATTTGTGTGCGCAGGAATGCCCTCCGTGCAATGCAGGCTTCCTATCGTGTCGCCTCCGCGGGTTCGGCCTCGGGAAATGTCTACGTACCGTTCAGGATTTCGGGAGGGGTTGAGCGACTTCAGGTCAGAGTTTGATGTACTTTGCTACACAAATCTCAGGATTGCTGCCTCACTTTCGCGACTTCCGTGGGATGACTGGTCAAGCGCTCGTCGCTCCTGACGAAGACCCGCAGCAGACCTCGACTTCGATGACAAGGACTCAAATGAGGGATTTAGCGTGAGTAAGGTATGGTTTATCACGGGAGCCGGCAGCGGCATCGGCGCCGGGACGGCAAGGGCAACTCTGCGAGCGGGCAATCGCGTAGTCGCGACAGGGAGGGATCTCGGCAAACTGCGCAATGCGTACAGCGACGTCTCGAGCGCCAACCTCGCGTTCATCCAGGTGGACGTCACAGACGAGGCCCGGGTGGGGGCAGCCGTCGAGGAGGCATTGACGCAATTCGGTCGCATCGACGTCCTGGTCAACGGCGCCGGTTACAGCCTCCTCGGCAATTTTGAGGAGTTCACCACCGAGCAGATCGAGCGACAGTTCGCGCCGAACTTCTGGGGGGTCGTATTCGTGATGCGCGCGGCCCTACCGGTACTGCGCCGCCAGCGCTCGGGGCACATCATCAACATCTCCTCCGTCGCGGGCGTCGTGGGCCAGGCGGCGGTGGCTACTTATGGCGCTAGCAAGTTCGCCGTCGAGGGGCTCTCGCTCGCAATCGCGAAGGAAGTCGAGCAATTCGGCATCAAGGTCACGGTGGTGGAGCCGGGCTTCTTCCGCACCAGCCTCCTCGATCCCCGGTCGGTCGAGTGGAGCAGCCGCCACATCGAGGATTACGGGCCCGCGGGCAACATCGCGACTGCATGGGCAGCCTACGATGGTCAGCAGCCCAATGACCCGGCGGCGTTGGGTGAAGTCCTGGTCCAGATCGCAGGCATGGAGCATCCGCCCACGCTGTTCGCTGCGGGAAGCGACGCCCTCGACACGATTACGGCAGTCGTAGAGGCTCGTCTTGCGGAGCTTCGGGCGCACGCCGATCAATCGAAGGCGGCGGGCGGCGCATTCACTCCCGCAGCCTGAACGAGAAGAGGGCAACCATCGTACTTGATGGTCGCCATTCGCATTGCCCCTCCTGGGCTCGAACCAGGACTCTCCTGATCCAGAGGGGCCGTTATGACCGGCCGACTTCCAGCAACTTGCAGCCATTACGCAAGCTCGTGTCACCCGCCACTGGAGTTTACCGGCTTTGATGCCCGAGCTTGCCGGGTCTTGCTCACGCAGATGACAGTGTTTGCCGCTCTTCAGCTGCACAGGTATCAACGTGCGCGAGGCGGTGCACGCTGCCGGTCGCGCTAAAGTAGACGACCGCGACTCGGGCTGGTCCGTCATGGCAGCGCCTCGACGTGCGGAACGACGCTCGGGCATGCGCAGGTCGAACCCGCCATCTAGCGAGCCCCGCCAGCCTCCGCTCAGTCGCTTCGAGATCCTCGAGGAGGATGAGATCAGTGGTCTGCGCTTGCATCGAACCTCCTCCTGAAGAGCCGAAGACAATCATGTTCATTGGCGCAGCGACCTGAAGGCAGCGCGCACCTCGGTGGAGAAGAGCTCCGGTTCCTCCCAGGCGGCGAAGTGACCGCCCCGGTCGACTTTGTTGAAGTGTGTTCTCGAGCATGTGCGCCATCTGTGTCGTCCACGGGGATGGGCACGATCCAGGCCTTCTGCGCCATCAGCCAGGCGAGCGCGATCTGGGCGGGCGCGACACGCTTCCGTTCGGCCCAGCGCCTGACCAGGGCCACAAGCGTCAGGTTGTGCGGCAGGTTCTCGGGCGAGAATCGAGCCTCGATGCCGCGAATGTCGCCGGCCGCGAAGCGCGTATTCGCGTCGGTGGCACCGGTGAGGAACCCCACCCCGAGCGGGGACCACGGGACGAAGCCGATGCCCAGCTCTTCGCAGAGCGGGCTGGACGGGTGGCTGCGGGAGAGGAAGGGAGAGTGGTGGGGGGCCGGCGGCCGTTGGCATAGGGAAGCCGGCCCGACCAAACCGCCGAGGCCCTCTTGCCAGCCGGGGGGTTGGAACGGTAATTAGGTCATGACTACGTCTCCTCCCGTCAAGGACCGTGTCCTCGACTTGCTCCCATTCGACGTGGACCGGAGCAGGTACCAGATCCTGATCTCCACGCTTTCCGATTGGAAAGCGTTGTTCCTCGGGCAGCGCGTCCTGGACTTCGGGGCCTCCTACGGCACCTCCCTTGTAGCACTGATTAATCTGGGCGCCAGCGAGGTGGTGGGTGTTGAGCCGGATCTCTCGCGGGTCACTCTAGGACGCGACCTGATTCCCAAGGCCGTCCCCGGCGCCCGGGCTTCCCTGGAACACATACCCGATACCGCGGCCTTGCCGTTCGCCGACGGTTCGTTCGGCTTCATCCTCGCCAATGCGGTGCTGGAACATATTCCCCAACCAAGGGACGCCTACATCCTGGAGCTGTGGCGCCTGCTTTCAGACGGTGGGCATCTCATGATCAACGAGACGCCCAACAAGTATTTCCCAAAGGAACTCCACACTACCCGGTTATGGTGTAATCACTGGCTGCCGCGTTCACTGGCCCACTGGCGGGCCATCCGCCGCAAGCGGTTCGATGCAGGGCGCACTGACTGGGACAGCAGCGGCTGGCGAGGCCTGGGTTACTTTGAACTCGTGAGGTCGCTGCGCCATTATCAGGTGGTGCCGGAGCACACGCGGTTGCGGCATCGCCTCCTGGCCAAGCTCGGCGTTCCGCCTTCCGTCTTTGACCCCTACCCCTGCTGGATCTTCAAGAAGCTGGCGCCCAACTAGGCGAGCGTCGCCCGCCTTCTCAATACGCCCCCCTGCTTCTCCGCTCGGCGCGGCCGGCCTTGTTAGCCTCGCAGTACGCCTCTTCAGCCGAATAGAGAAAGCAGAGATACCCCTGCACCTGCCAGCGTCGCCACCAGAGCATCATCACGCCCTTGTCGGCGCCGGAGAAATTGGCGTACGGATGTTCACCGTCGTGGAGGGCTACGTGGGTGTGCACCGTGCCTCGGAACTCGGGCGGGCCACAGCGGTCGATCGATGCCTGTGCGGATATGCCGAGTGAGTCGCCGCGGTTGGAGTCGAGCAGCACCACCCGGGTGACGCGAACCCCGTCGGCGTACGGTTCGCCATCGATGCACGCAATCATTTCGCGCTTGGTGGCCGAGCTGGCGAGCCACCCGCGTGGTGGCTCAAGGAGGCCTGTCGCAGGACAGGGCTGCAAAAGCCCGCTGGTTCGGTCTGGCACATGTTCCGTCGAGTATGGGCCACGGAGCGAAGGGATCTGCCCCTGAAGGATGTGGCAGCGGCGGGGGCTGGCGCGACACGAGTACCCTCTTGCGGTACCAGCAACCTGACGCCGAAACCATGCGAAGCGTTGTGGAGTTCGAGCGGCCGAACGGGCGTCAGCAGCCTCGCAAGCGAGCAGGAGGCGGACTCGCACACTAACTCACTCACCACCTGCAGATAGGAGAAGGGCGACCGCCGCCCATGCGACGATCGCCCTTCGTATTGCCCCTCCTGGGCTCGAACCAGGACTCTCCCGATCCAGAGCGGGCACCTGTAACCCATTAATTGCCGGCAACTTGCAGCCTTCACCGCGAGGTCGTGTCACCCGCTGCCGGAGTTCCCCTGCCTGTGGGACCACTCTTGGCTGGATTTCACTGCATATTTGCCGGGAATTAGGCAGGCCGATGGTACGTAGGCGTTGCCCGACCCGCACCACATGCGCTAGTCGTGCCGCCCCAGAGGGGGACAACATTTCAGCCACGCCTGGGTTTCCCGCGCTTGCTCTCGATCGCCGCACCGGTAGTGAGCCGTTCCTCGCGGCCGGTCATCCTGTTGGCCCGACATTGGTTGAGTTCTGGCGATGGGCCTACTCTGATCTCGCCAACAACGCAGCGCGCGGCGTCCTAGCTGAGTTTCTGGTCGCGCGCGCGGTCGGAGCCAAGTCGACCGTTCGGGCGGGCTGGGGATGCATACGACTTGACGACGGAGTCAAGCCTGAAGCTCGAGGTGAAGTCCTCCTCGTGCTGGCAATCATGGTTTCAGAAGGCGCCGTCGATCACACACCCCTGCAAATAGGAAAGCCCGGCACGACGTAAGTCGTTGCCAGGCTTATTGCCCCTCCTGGGCTCGAACCAGGACTCTCCTGATCCAGAGTCAGGCGTGTTGCCAGTTACACCAAGGGGCAGGATAATTCCAACTCTGGGCGGGGTAAGCTAGCCGCCACCCCCACCCCCGGCAAGACAGGGTACCCGACCGGGCCTAACTCATTGTCGCGGAAGCTCTTTCCCCAGCTTGCCGAGGCCCCCATGCGCCACGTGACTGATGAATCCGACCACGTCTGGGAGGCTTGGCTTCTCGGCGGGCGCTCGAAGGACAAGTCCGGATGGTGCACCGTCACCTTCAGCTCACCGATGCACGGACTGAGGAAGGGAAAGCTCCGCGGCAGCTTCGATGACGCGACCGATGAGGCGCTGAAGGACTGCCTTCGGTTTTCCGTGGCTCAACGGTGATCGTCCGCCCACGCGCCGACTCATTGCCTCCGCAGCTCTCTCGCCGCGGCGTGGCGGTCCCTCAGGTTCGGCGGCATGTTACCGACCAGACCGGTGGCCGGCGGCGTCACTTACCCCGGAGAGCAGTTATGAATTTCGAGGAACTGCTGATCCTTACCGAGAGACACCTGGACACGATCCTGACCTACGGGCTGCCCTTCCTGTTCGTGGTCGTCGACACGATCATGAAGTTGTATACCGGTCAGAAGGACTTCAGCAGCCTTCCCGCAGACGCAAGCATGGCCGGACTGGCGCTCTACGCGGGCACGTCCGCAGTACTCCTGGCCAAACAGGTCCTGCCCGGGACTGCCGCCGTCTCGGCGCTACTATGGCTGGTCCCCTGCCTGGTGGCCTGGTTCTCCTGCCTCAAGCTGGCCGAGCGGCACCGGATGGGAAAACCCGACACGCTGCTGCTCAAACCGGACTTGCCCTCCCTCATCGTGGGTGCGCTCGTCGTGTCGTTCTGCTGGAATGGAAGCCGATACCTCCTGAACCACTTCAGCATTTCGATCTAGGGGAGGCGCGGAAGGAACGACATGAATGAAATCGTCATTCCGTCGCTGGTCGGGGCACTCCTCGTCGTGTCATGGTACTGGCTGATGGACCTCCTGCCTCCGTTCAGGGCGGCACGCCGCGCTGTCCCTGCACCAGCGGCGGCGGAGCGATCGGAGAGTCAACCTGAGGGAGAAAGCGCCCAGGAGGCGGCGGATTTCACCGAGTTGCTCTCATCGCTGGTGGTCTCGCTGATTCTCGCGAAGCGACAGGAAGCAACTCGCATCGGAATTCTGCAAGCCGGCAAGGCCACTGCCGGCCCCGACGTGGTCGCAGTGCAAGGTGCCCTTGGCGGCTCCCATCAAGTCGTAAAGGTCTCCGTCGATGAGG
This sequence comes from uncultured Gemmatimonadales bacterium, assembly GCA_963773095.1. GTDB lineage: Bacteria > Gemmatimonadota > Gemmatimonadetes > Gemmatimonadales > GWC2-71-9 > JAGGAG01. Next base: position 851,192 of record CAVYZY010000012.1, on the reverse strand, counting down.
CCCTGAGCACCCGATACGATATCCTGGTTTCTGTCGGTGATCAGCCTGGCGCGCTGCCGGCATCAATCCTGAAGGTCTACAACATGAACCTGAAGCTGGAGGACTCGGGCCAGAAAGTCCGGATTGCTGTTGGTACGCCGAAGATGTGAGCTCATTGACCACGCAGCTCCTTCGCGAGCAGCGGCTCGTTCGAGATCACCCCGTATGGCTTCCGGGCCAGCGCCACCTCGATGTCCCCCGCCCCGTCCGGCGTCCACAGGAACACCGGCCACCCCTTTGCGATCAGCCGCATCGTCACCGCCGGATCCACCTCGACGTTGATGCTCAGCAGGTCCGGCTTCACCAGCTTCCGCACCCCGCGCCGGATCCACTCCTGCCGGAGCAGCCAGGGCAGGTCCACCTCGTCCCCCTTCTTGATCTCCGCCACCAGCTCCGGGTTCCAGTTGGTGTCCATGAAGATCAGCGCCGTCTTGATGCTCGGATCGATCCTCTTGATGCGCCACAGCACCAGTGGGTTGAAGGAACTCAGCACCACGCTGCCCTGCGCCCCGTGCTTCCGGATGATCTCCACCGCCCGTTCCTCGATACCGCTCCGCCTGGCACTCGGCACCTTGAGTTCGACCATCAGGATGCCCTTCCCCTGGGTCGCAACCACGAACTCCTCGAAGCTGTGGACGTAGGCACCGGTAAGCGCCGTATCGAACTTGGGACCGAGGTCGAGCGCCTGCATCTCGTTGAGCGCGTACCCCGAGACCCGACCGGTGTCCGATGTGAGCCGGTCCACGCTCAGGTCATGAAAAATCACCACCTCGCTGTCGCGAGTGAACTGGCCGTCCACGTCCACCCCGTCCATCCCCGCCGCCATCGCCTTCTCTACCGCGTACAGGCTGTTGTCCGGCGCCAGGTTCCCGAACCCGCGGTGCGCGAACACCAGCGTCCGCGCCGGCTTCGCCACCAGCGTTCCCGAATAGGTCGGCTCGTACCCGAACAGCCAAATGGCGCCGACCACGAGCAGCAGGAACAGGGCGAGCAGTAGCTTCCCCGCCCTCCCCGCCTTCCCCGCCATCCCCGCCTTTCCCCAGTTATTGCGCTTCGGCATGACCGTACCGTTCGTAGAACTTGCTGGAGAATACTTCACCCGGATCGTGGAAGCGCTTCCGCTCGAAGGCCTCACCGGCCCGGGGATACGCCTTGTACAGCTGCGCCGGCGTGGGATACAGCTGATAGGTGAGATAGTACGTCCCGCCGTACTCGATCGCCGCGTCCACCAGCAGGCGCGTCACATCGGCGGTCCTGGCCTGGCCGGTCGAGTCGAGCCCCACGTTGCTCATCTGGATGATCGCGAACACCGGCTCCGTCGGCGCATACGCCAGCACCGGCGTGGCGTTGGGGCTCACGTACCGCACCGTGGAGCTCATCACGTTCATGCCGTGGTCGAGCAGGATCGCCCGGAACTTGTCCATGAACGGCACGAAGTTCCCCACCGGCACATAGTACTCGTTCAGGATATCCGTATCCTTCCCCGACTGGTATCGCAGCAGCTCGAGCGGCGCCAGCGGCGGCCGCATGGCGTTGTTCCGCGACATCACCCGCACCGACCCCGCCCCCAGCTCCACCTTCTTCTGCAGCCACCAGCGGAGCTTCTTGGCCCAGTCAAACTTCCGTGAAATGCCGAGAAAGAACCGGTCGCGCACCACGTTGGCTTCCTCCGTGAGCACGAAGCTCCCCGGCGTCCCCGCCGGCGCCCGGCGCCAGGTCACCACCACCATCTCCCGCAGGAACTTGTCCCGCGACGGATCGATCGACGGGCGCACCAGCATGAACACCACGCCCGTATCGGCCCGCACGCTGTCCGCGAAGTACGCCGGGAAGTCCTTGTAGTCGAGCGTCACCGCGCGCTGTTCCAGCATCTCGTCCTTCGTCACCTTGAGCGTTACGTCCAGGATGACCCCGTACATCCCGTACCCGCCGATCACCAGCGAGAAGAGCTCCGGGTTCTCGGTGCGGCTCACCTCCACCACGCTCCCGTCCGCCAGCATCAGGTGGAACCGCTCCACCACCTCCACCACCTGCGTCACGTCGAGGTCCCGCCCGTGGGCATTGGCGCTCAGCGTGCCGCCCACGGTGAAGATGTTCGACGACTGCATCACCTTGATCGCGAGTCCTTTGGGTGCGAGCGCCCGCTGCACCTCGTCCCAGGTGGCCCCGCTCTCCACCGTGATCGTCTGCGCCACGGTGTCGATCGCCAGCACCTTCCGGAGCCCGCGCATGTCGAACTGTACCCCGCCCGCCGTGTACGTCTGCCCGCCCTGGCTGTGATGGCTCCCCGCCATCGACACCTTGAGCCCCTTCTGCCGCGCATCGGCGAGCGCCGCCCGGAACGCCTCCACCGTCTCGAGCCGGTCCACCGCCGCCACCCGCGTCGGATCCAGTCGCGCATTGTCCGTCGCCAGCAGCGGATCGTGCCGCCGGAACGGGGCACCGTAATCGAATGCGAAGGACCCGAAGTAGAAAAGGGTGCCGCCCACAAGGACGGCACCCAGTAGCATAAGCCGGAGGCGGAAGGTCATGCGGCGGAAGATAGTCGCCAAGGCCTCAGGCACCGGCTGAACAACGACGGACGCTACCGGAGCCCGACGAATGGCTCAGGGCGCTTCACCGAGCACTTCCCTGAAGTAGGCGGGCAGGTCGATTTCAAGCGGCGGCAAGTGCGGAGCAGGCTGCCAGGCCAGAGTCAAATCCAGCACCTCAGGCCGCTGGTCATCCGGCCGCCAGCGTTCCACCGCCCGTGCATCGAGGTCGACGATCCAGTATTCCGCCACGCCGGCACGCTGGTAGAAGCGGCGCTTGAGGCCGCGATCGTAGCGAGCCGTGGAAGGTGACAGCACTTCCACCACCAGGAAGGGAAGGGGCGCCTCCTCCCAGCGGCTGAACCGGGGCCCAGGCGGAAGGACAAAGAGATCGGGCTGGGTGAGTTGACCAGGCTCGGGCTCGAGGTCAGCGGCGAGGGGCATGGCCATGCCGAGTCGGTGCGCTCGTACGTACTCACCAACAAGATGGGCTAGCTCGAGCAGTCCGATCTGGTGCAACGGCCGCGGGGCCGGGCTCACCAGCAGCTGCCCGTCGATGAGTTCGTAGCGCTTGCCGTCGGCCGGAAGGTCCAGCACGCGTTGTCGGGTCCACTGTGCGGATTCGGGCATGCCCATAGCGTACGCTCGGCCGAAGGGAAAAGACAAGAGGACATGCCCCACAGTAGGGCGCGCCCACTCCCTTCGCGGAATCATTCCAGCGCGTATTAGCACGGGAATATCCCGCGCTGCCCCCCTTCCCTCTCTGATTCCCGCTCACCGCTTACCGTTCACCGCTCACCGTAGTCCCGCCATGTACCGATAACTCGCCCGCAGCGACCCCAGCGGATCCGCCGGTTCGTCATGCTCCACGAACCAATGCTTGATCCCCGCCTGCTTCCTCGCGCCGTAAATCGCTCTCCAGTCGATCACCCCCGCCCCCACGTCCACCATCGCCCCATCCCTGCTCATGTCCTTCACGTGCACCAGCGGAAACCGCCCCGGCCACCGCACGAAGTACGTGAACGGGTTCTGCCCACCCTTCCGGATCCAGAAGAGGTCCATCTCGAACTGCACCAGTTCGGTATCGGTATCCTGCAGCAGAACATCGTACGGCAGCTTGCCACCAACGGGCACGAACTCGTAGTCGTGGTTGTGGTACGCGAACTGGATGCCCTGCTGCCGCGCCGACTCGGCCGCGCGGTTGAACTGCTCCGCGAGCCGCTGCCAGTCTGACAGCGTCTTTCGCATCGACTCCGGGATCCACGCCGCCACGAGGTAGGGGATTCCGATCGCCGAAGCCGCATCCAGCGTCGCGGACCATGCGTTCAGCACTTCCTCCACCGGCACGTGCGCCGACGGCGCCACCAGCCCCGCTCGGTCCAGGGCCGCCTTCACCTCGGCCGGCGTACGCCCGAAGTACCCGGCAAACTCCACCTCGCGATATCCCACCTTCGCCACCGCGGCGAGCGTGCCCTCGAAGTCGGCCGCCATCAGCTTGCGCACCGTGTACAGCTGCACACCCACCGGCTGCATCCTCGAACTCGCCCACAGCTCGCGGTACGGCAGCGCCACCATCGCGGCACCCACCGCCCCCGCCGCCAGGAAAGTCCGTCGTCCCCGAGTGCAATTCATGGCAGTTGTCGCCTTTCCCCCGCGGTTTCCGATCTCTGAAGTAGGCCCCATCTCATCCGACGGCACCAGGAGGAATCATGCGCAGGTTCACGCTCGGGCACACCCTCGGCACCCTCGCCCTCGCGGCACTGGCCGCCTGCAGCAGCGCGGACGACGCCACCCAGCCGACCGCTCCAGCGGCCGCGACCGCGGACGCAGCCCTCGCCCGCAGCGACAACAGCGCGCTTGCCGCCGAGGTACGCACGCTTACCGCGGGACGGGGGATCACGGCGCTCGAGAATCCTGCCCCGGTGCGCCCCGCCCTGGTCCGACTCGGCCGGGCCCTCGCTTTCGACAAGGTGCTGAGCGGTAACAAGGATATCGCCTGCATGACCTGCCACCTGCCCCAGTTCGCCACCGGCGACGCCCGGAGCCTTTCCATCGGCCAGGGCGCCACGGGCCTGGGACCCGTTCGTACCCATCCGGGTGGCGTCTTCATTCCCCGGAACGCGCCGCCCGCGTTCAACCTGCACGCCATGAGGGCGCTGTTCTGGGACGGGCGCATTTCCCGCGACGACGCCGGAGCAGTACACACCCCGGCCGGTGACCACATCACCCCGCAGATGGCGGTGGTCTTCGAGTTCGGCCCCCTCTCGGCGCTGCCGCTCTTCCCCGTCGTCAACCGGCTGGAAATGCGCGCCGCCAACGGCAACGAGCTGGCGGCATTCCGCGACGACCAGGAACCGGAGATCTGGGCCGCGCTCATGAAGCGGCTCGGCGCCATCCCGCAATACCGGCGGCTGTTCGAGGCCGCCTATCCCGGCCAGCGCTTCGACGACATGACCTTCGCCCATGCGAGCAATGCGATCGCCGGGTTCCTCACCGACCGGATGGCCTTCAACCGCTCGCCCTGGGACAAGTTCCTCGCCGGCAACGACCGCGCGCTCACCGACGTGCAGCTCGCCGGCGCCAAGAACTTCATGTCGGCCCGGTGTTCCATCTGTCACAACGGGCCGGCGTTCAGCGACAACCTCTTCCACAATGTCGCCGTGGCCCAGGTCGGCCCGGGCGAGGGGGACGGTGGCGACGGCCATGACGACTTCGGCAGGATGCGCGTGACCGGTGTCGCGACGGACCAGTATGCCTTCCGCACCACGCCGCTGCGCAACGTCGAACTGACCGGGCCGTGGGGACACGGTGGTCAGTTCACCAACCTGCGCGCCTTCGTGGATCACTACAGCGAGTCGGATATCAAGCTGCGCAACTTCGACATCAACCAGCTCGAGGCGCTGCTGCGCGGCACGGTGCAGCCCACCACTGATGCCATCCTCGCCACGCGCGACCCGCTGCTCACCGGCGTGGTCTTCACCCCGCAGCAGGTGGACGAGGTCACCGCCTTCCTGTCGGCGCTCACCGATCCAAGGGCGCGCGACCTGGAACGGATCACGCCCCGCCGCGTGCCGAGCGGCCTGCCGGTGGATGGAGCGATCTTCGCGTCAGGACCGCCGGAAGACGATTTTTGACCTGATGCCACGAGACGTCCCACTTGGCGAGGGGCCCTGCCCCTCGCCACCTTCCGTTCTCACTTCAGGCTCATCCAATGCCCGTCATGGATCCCGATCGCTGGCTGGTGCTCGAACCATGGCTCGACCGGGCGCTCGAGCTGGCCCCCGGCGAACGCGGCAAGTGGCTCGATGAACTGTCCATCTCGTCGCCGGATATCGCCGCCGACCTGAGCCGGCTGCTGGCGCGCGAGGCCGATGCCGACAAGGCCGGATTTCTCGCGCAGCCGCTCGATGTCAGTCCCGCCGGCATGGAGGTCGGGGCCTACACCGTCGATCGCGCACTGGGCCAGGGTGGCATGGCCAGCGTCTGGCTCGCGCACCGCACCGATGGCCGCTACGAGGGCCAGGCGGCAGTGAAATTCCTCAACCTGGCACTGATGGGTTCCACCGGTACCGAGCGCTTCCGGCGTGAAGGATCGGCCCTCGCGCGCCTCACCCATCCCGGCATCGCCCGGCTGCTCGACGCCGGGGTCAATGCCGGCCAGCCCTACCTCATCCTCGAGTACGTCGATGGCCGGCGCATCGATGAGTACGTGGCCGGGAAGAAGCTCGGTCCCAACGACATCATCCGGCTCTTCCTGCAGGTTCTCGCCGCCGTCGAACACGCGCACGCCAACCTGATCGTCCATCGCGACCTCAAGCCGTCCAACATCCTCGTCACCAGTGACGGCACGGTGAAGCTGCTCGACTTCGGCATCGCCAAGCTCCTCGATACCGAGGAACCCGGCGCGCGGCCGGCAATCACGCAGGACGGAGGGAACGCCTTCACCCCCGGCTTCGCCGCCCCGGAGCAGCTGCAGGGAGCGCCGGTCACCACCGTGACCGACGTCTACGCCCTGGGCGTCCTGCTCTACGTGCTGCTGTCGGGACGCCATCCCACCATCGAGCCCACCCATACGCCGGTCGACGCCATGCGCGCCGTGCTCGAGCGGGAGCCACAGCACCTTGGCATGGGTGACATCGACAGCATCCTCGCGATGGCGCTCAAGAAGGCGCCCGCCGAGCGGTACCAGAGCGTCGCGGCATTCGCCGACGACCTGCAGCTATTCCTCGACCGGCGCCCCGTCAGGGCCCGTCCCGACTCGCCGTCATATCGCGCCGCGAAGTTCCTGCGCCGCAATCGCGGCGGCATTGCTGTCGGCGTCGTCGTCATCGCCAGCCTCCTCGGTGCGACCGGCTTCTCCCTGGTGCAGATGCGTGAGGCCCGGCGCCAGCGCGATGTCGCCGTGCAGCAGCGCCAGCGGGCCGATGCCCAGCTCGCGTTCGAGTCGCTGCTCATGTCGCAGGTGGGGGACGCGCCCGTCACCATGCGCCAGATGCTCGACCGTGCCCGCGAGGTGCTCGAGCAGCAGTACGCCGGTGACGCACGGCTGCTCCCCGCCCTGCTCGAGTTGGCGCAGGGTTACATCAACCTGGGCGAGACGAAGGTGGAGGCGGAGATCCTCCAGCGCGCGGAGCCGCTCGCCGCCGCGAGCGGTGTGCCGGGTCAGCTGGCGGAGGTACGCTGTCACCTGGCTGACAACCTGAGGAACCAGGGCAAGTACGATGAGGCGGAAGCGGTGTTCAATGGCGCGGATTCGTTGTTGCAGGCGTCGCCCGAACCGCGCGCGCAGTCGTTCTGCCTCGGAATGCGCGCCGTGTTCATCTCGGAAGCGCGCAAGGATGGAGACCCGGTCACCACGGCGCGGCGCGCCATCGCGATCAGGGACAGTCTGGGCGAGACCGGTGACGACACCTACCAGGACATGCTCACCGTGCTCGCTGCCGCGCTCCAGGACCACGGCAAGGAGAGGCAGGGCCTGGCGATCTACCGACGCGTGATGGCGAACCTGGACAGCACCGGTCGTTCGGGGACGATGGTCGGCGCCACCACCCGGCACAACATGGCCTTCCTGCTCGTCGACCTGGGCCAGCTCGCGGAGGCGGAGCAGCTTTTTCACCAGAGCCTCGTGCAGGTCGGCGTGGCCAACGGGTGGACGACCGTCCCGTGGCAGCCGGTGATCCACTACGCCGAGACCGCCCTCGCCCTCGGACATGCCGACTCGGCAGCGAAGTACTTCGCGCTCATCGTGAGCCAGGCGCGCAGCAACAGCGACCAGTACTGGGAGATCCGGGGGCTGTTCGGGCTGACCCGGGCACAGGTGCAGCAGGCCCGGCTCGCCGACGCGCGCCAGTCGCTCGCGGCCTTCAGGGCGGCGAAGGCCCGCACGCCGAGCATGAACGCCACCGACGACCAGGTGCCCAACCTCGACACGCTGGAAGGCTGGCTCGCGTACGCCTCCGGCGACGCCGTGGCCGCACACGGGCATTTCATGGAGGCGCTCCGGGTGAACGGATACTTCGAGGGGAAGAAGAAGAAACGGTTGCGTCCCGTCGTGCTCATGGCGGCGGAAACGGCGCTGATGATGGGCAACGCCGACAGTGCGCGCGCCCTGGCCCTCCAGGCCCACGACATCGCTGCCCTCGACTCGCTCACGGAGGTGCAGAGCGCGCGGGTCGGCGAGGCGAACCTGCTGGGAGGCCAGGCGCTGCTGGCTGAAGGAGACACGGCGGCAGCGCGGACAGCGCTCCAGCATGCGTTCATCGCGCTGCAGCATGGCGCAGGTCCGGATTACTCCAAGACCCGGCTGGCGGCGACGACGCTTCAGGCGGTCGGAGGGGTTCCTTCGTCCAACTGATGGTGCAGGAGCAGCCGGGCCTTGCGCCAGTCGCGCTGTACCGTGCGCTCCGACACGTTGCGCACGGAGGCTATTTCAGCGAGGGAAAGTCCGCAGAAGAAATGCAGATCCACCAGCTCGGCGAGCGCCGGGTCCAGCTTGCCGAGTTCATCGAGCGCCTCACCCAGGTCAGCCAGGTTTTCCACCTCGTCCGGGCGGACGGAGGGCGCTGCATCCTCAGTCAACGTGATCTCGAATTCCCGGCCCCGCTTGATCGCCCGCCGGCTGCGCGCGAAATCGATGACCAGCCCCCGCATCGCCCGCGACGCATAGGCGAGAAAGCGGGCCCGGTCAGGAAAAGCGAGCGCGTCGCGAGCGGCGATATTGAGGTACGCTTCGTGGAGCAGGGTCGTCGTGCTCAGGGTCAGGCCGGCACCCCCGCGCTGCAGGTGCCGCTCGGCGAGTCCATGCAGTTCGTGATACAGCATGGTGAAGAGCTGGTCGACCGGGGCCGGGTCAGTCGACGTAATACAGCTCCACGCCCGTCGCCTCGAGACTGATCTCCGTGAGTTCCCCCTTGTCGTTCTTCTCCACCCTGGCCCCCTCACCCTCCAGGTGCGCCGCGTCCTCCGCTGTCAGCACCTTCACCAGCACCTTCCCCTGCGCCCGCGCCACCATCCCCGAAGCACCCATCGGGATCACGAATCCACTATCGTGAAAGTCGACCTGCACCCCCTTGGCATCCGGCCCGTCGGCCAGCTGCATCCAGCACCCCATCCTGGTGCACGACTTGATCACCAGTCCCTCGATCACCACCGAGCTCTTCTCGGCGCTGTACCGTGCCGGGTCGGCCAGGATCTGGCCGATGGTGATGGCCGGGCCGGCCGGCACCGTCTTCCCCCGCTTGAGTACCGAGTCCGCATCCGTGGACAGAAGGCCGAGCAGCAGTAGCGCGGCATTGAGCATGAGTACGTCTCCTTTGGCCGGGAAAGATAAGCTCGGAAACGACGGAAAAACTGATGGGGGAAAAGGGAAGGAGAAAGGGGAAGAGTGTAGCCTTCCCCCTTCCCTCTTCCCGCTCACCGCTCACCGCTTACCGCTCACCGCTCACCGCTCACCGCTCACCGCGGTGTCCTAACTCTCCACCCTCACCACCGCTCCCGTGCTGGCATTGATCCGCACCCGCACATCCGTGGTTCCCTCGAACCGGAACCTCCACTGCCAGGTCGCATCCGACTCGTCCCGCTGCAGCTGCCACCGCGCGATCTCGCTCGCCGGTCGCGCCGACGCCGTGACCGCCGTGGCCCGTGCCGCCTGCAGCGTCACCAGCCCCTGGCCCGGATCGAGGTCGCCGGCGTATGCCGGGTCCTTGCTGCTCATCTCCCAGAGCGTCAGCGTCTCCGGCACGATGTACACCTGGATCTCCGCGCCCGCCGCCAGCACCCTCACCGACCACACGATGACGCCGTTCTCCCGTTCCGGCTCCGCCTCCACGAACGTGCTGCCGGGAACCATGGCCAGCGCCGCACTGCGCACCGCGTCGGGCACCGGACCCAGGTCGGGAATGTCCTGGTCATCCTCGTGGCTCTGCCCGCCGTCATTCTCCCCCAGGCCCGAACGCGTCTTGTGCGAGATCACCACCCCGGTCTCGGCGTTGACCTCGACCTCGTAGAGCATGCCGTCCGCTGCGATAATGTAGAACTCGTACTCCCACCGGTTCGACTCCTCCAGCTCGAGCTGCCACTGCTTCACCGTGCCGGCCTGCACCGCGAGCGCAGCGCCCTTCGCCACCGAGAGCACCACCAGCGGCGCGCCCGGCGTCACCTCGTAGTCGAAGGGCCCCGTCTCGCCGTCAATCTCCAGCACGGCGCCCGTCTCACCCACGATCTTGATCTCCACCAGCCCGCCTGACGCCGCACGCACCTTCACCTCCCATACCGCCAGGCCGCGCCTGGTGCCCGATTCGGTCGACACCACCGTGCCGGGAACGATCTCCAGCGCCCGCGCCGCGGCGCCGGCCGCATCAACCGGTCCCGTGGCGCCAAACCGGGGAATCGCGCCCGCGCCGAGCGTGGCGGCGGTGATCGCCGGGAAGTTCTCGACGCCCGCAACGCCGGTCGCGGGAGGCGGAGGAGGATTGCTGCCGCCGTCGTTCGGCGCGGTGGAATCACTGCAGGCGGTGGCGCCAGCCGCGAACGCGGCCAGCATGAGACGGGCGAGTAGTGTGTGTCGCATAACCATGGCTCCAGGGGCGCTGACTGTCTTTGAATTCGAGCGGGCGTGCCTGCGAAGGGCCCGAAAGCAATCAGCGGACCGCGCGGTGCCAGATATCGAGGTGCATATTTCACAACAACTTGGGACATCGGTGGAGAACGTTGGCTGGCTCGGATCGATTCACCTCCCTGGAACTTGTAACGAAATGTTCCAGCCCGCCTGAGAGCGCTTGCCCTCGTACTCGCCTCAACTGACAAAAGGCCTCCTCCTCCGGTCCTCACGCTCGCTTCACCCCCTCCATGACATCCTCTATCTGAAGGATGCAAAGGGGGTTCCCATGACACCGCTATTCCAGACTCGCCGGGAAGCCGGAGAGAGGCTCGCCCGGCTCCTCGTACCGCTCGCCGACCGTCACCGCCTGGTCGTGCTCGCACTGCCCCGCGGTGGTGTCCCCGTGGCTGCCGAGATCGCTACCGAACTCGGCGTGCCCTTTGACGTGTTCGTCGTCCGCAAGCTGGGCGTACCCGGCCATGAGGAACTGGCGATGGGCGCCGTGGCCTCGGGCGGGGTCCGCGTCCTCAACCCCGACGTCATCCAGCCGCTTGGCATCACGCTGGACATCATCGACCGCGTGTCGCAGAAGGAGTTGCTGGAGATCGACCGCCGCGAGCGCGAATATCGCGGGGATCGCGCGCTGCCGGCCCTCGACGGCGCCACCGTCATCCTGGTGGACGACGGCGTGGCGACCGGGTCCACCATGCTCGCCGCGGTCGAGGCGGTGCGGATGCACCGTCCCGCGAGCGTCGTAGTCGCGGCTCCGGTCATGTCTCGCGATGCGATCACGAACCTGCAGCGGGCGGCCGATGCCTGCATCTACCTCGCCGCACCCGAGCCGTTCTACGGTGTCGGCGGCTGGTACCGTGACTTCGAGCAGGTCACCGACGACGAGGTGCGCGAGCTCCTCAAGATCGGCGGTCGGCTGGAAAAGGATGGCAAATATGCCGTCACTACTTGAAGCATCGCCGGTGCAGGAGTTGACCGGGTCGTTCCACCCGCTCAGCGGCACCGCCTCCGATTTCGACGCGCTGCTCGAGCGGGTGGGCGACGCGCGTGTCGTACTCCTGGGAGAAGCCTCGCACGGAACCCACGAGTTCTATCATATCCGGGCCGAGATCACCAAGCGGCTCATCCGCGAGAAGGGCTTCGTCGGTGTGGCGGTCGAGGCCGACTGGCCCGATGCCTACCGCGTGAACCGCTACGTCCGCGGCCGCGGCGCCGACCCCGACGCCCTCGCTGCACTCGGCGGGTTCCTGCGCTTCCCCACCTGGATGTGGCGCAACGCCGACGTCCTCGACTTCGTGGGCTGGCTGCGGGACCACAACAGCGAAACCAGCGACCGGGTGGGATTCTACGGTCTCGATCTCTACAGCCTGCACGCATCGATGCAGGCGGTGCTCGAGTACCTGGAGAAGGTGGACCCCGAGGCGGCCCGCCGCGCTGCCCGGCGCTATGGCTGCTTCGATCACTTCGGCGGGGATCCCCAGGAGTACGGGCACGCCACCGCATTTGGCATGACCCCGTCCTGCGAGCGCGAGGTCCTGACTCAGCTGGTCGAGCTGCGGACCTCGGCGGCCAAGTATGCGAAGCTCAATGGCCGGCTCGAGCCCGACGATCTCTTCTTCGCCGAGCAGAACGCAAAGGTCGTCCGCAGCGCGGAGGAGTATTACCGCGCCATGTTCCGCAGCCGGACCGGGTCGTGGAACCTGCGTGACCAGCACATGGCCGACACGCTCAACGCGTTGCTCGGTTTTCTGGAGACGCAGGGCACGCGGTCCAAGGTGGTCGTCTGGGCGCACAACTCGCACCTGGGCGATGCGCGCGCCACCGAGATGGGCACGTCGGGCGAGCTCAACCTGGGCCAGCTCGTGCGCCAGCAGTTCGGCCACGAGGCGGTGCTGGTGGGATTCACCACCTATTCAGGCACCGTCACGGCGGCGTCGGACTGGGATGCGCCGGTGGAACGGAAGATCGTCCGCCCCGCGCTGCCCGACAGCTACGAGGCACTGTTCCACCTGAGCGGGCACAATTTCTATCTCGACCTTGGTGGACCGGCGCCCCTCGTGGCCGCCCTCGATCCCCCGCGGCTCGAGCGTGCCATCGGCGTCATCTACCGGCCCGAAACAGAGCGGATGAGCCATTACTTCCACGCTCACCTGCCCCGGCAGTTCGATGCCGTGTTCCACTACGACCACACTCGCGCCGTCGAGCCCCTGGACCGCACTGCGGCCTGGGAACGGGGCGAGGCAGAGCTTCCCGAGACTTACCCTTCCGCCCTGTGAGACCGGAGACCATGACACCCGCCACGCTTGCTCCGCCCTTCGAGCATGCCAACATCAAGATCCCGGCTGCCGGCGTCACCCTGACCGGCGACCTGACCATTCCCGCGAATGCGCGCGGACTGGTGATCTTTGCCCATGGCAGCGGCAGCAGTCGCCTGAGCCCGCGGAATCGCCGCGTGGCGGAATGGCTGCAACACGCCGGGCTCGGGACGCTGCTCTTCGACCTGCTCACACCGCGCGAAGAGGCAGTTGACGTCACCACCCGACAGCACCGGTTCGACATCGAATTGCTGTCGGTGCGCCTCGCCGCCGTCACCGACTGGGTCGCGGTGCATCCCGATGCGAGGGAGCTGCATATCGGTTACTTCGGCGCCAGCACCGGCGCCGCTGCGGCACTGGTGGCCGCCTCGATGCGTCCGCAGCTCGTGCGCGCGGTGGTGTCGCGCGGCGGGCGCCCCGACCTGGCCGGTGCCGCACTCGGCCGCGTCACGGCGCCCACCTTGCTCATCGTCGGAAGCCGTGACACTGAGGTGGTCGAGCTCAACCAGCTCGCCCGCCACGAACTGACCCACGCCCCGGTGTCACTGCTGCAGCTGGTGCCCGGCGCCACTCACCTCTTCGAGGAGAGCGGGGCACTCGAGCTGGTTGGCGACCTCGCCTGCAACTGGTTCGAGCACTTCCTGGGCGGCCCGGGAATGGCGATGGTCGCGCACGCTAAGGCTTCTGGTTGATCATCAGGTGCGCGTAGGGCGTCCCCGCCCACATGATCCAGGTGCCCGTCTTCTTCGGCGTGGACGATAGTCCGCTCGTGCCGGGCTGGAAGGGCCAGAGGATCATGTAGTGCGGGGGCGACTCGACCCACTTCGTGCCCGGTGCGGGCTTGGCCCACGGGTCGGTGGCGCTGATGTCGCTCCCACCGGTGAGCATGTACATCAGGCCCGGGCCGGTGTTCGCGGGCTTCGGCTCGTGCTTGAGCCATGACCCGACCCAGATCATCGCCTGCTGGTCGGCGCACATCGCGTCCTGGCCCGGAGTATCCGGCGCGTCGGGCAGGCAGGTCCATCCATTCGTCCCCGGGCGTAACTGCGTCAGCTTCCCGTCAGCCCCGGACGCCATGACGGTAGCGCCCATGGCGATTTCCTTTGGCGCCGCTGCCAGCGCCTCACGGATCAGCACATCCTTGCTCGGCGTCGCCTGCTTTGGCTGCTGTGCCGCGAGCGCAGGAACCACGGCAAGCAGTGCGATGCTCGCCGAGACCATGGAGCGTGCGGACATGTGGGTCGCCCTCCTCCGGACGAATACTGGCTTGTGAAACGGTGGTACAAACGAAAACCCGGCCAAGCAGTTGCTCGGCCGGGTTCGCGATTGGCTCCCCCTGATGCACGCGACCATCCTCACGCGTCAGGATTCACAGCCTCCGACATCGCTACAGTATGGCGGCCATTGCGCACCGTCAAGCGTCGCAGCGGCGCGGGCCGGCTCGACCCGGTTGGCACGTCCCTTCCCCGCATGCCGCCGTGCCCGTAAGCTCCTCGCCATGCGCAATCACCTGCTTGTCGTCGCCGCCCTCACAGTCCTCGCCGCTACCGCAGCCCGAGCCCAGGCTCCCAACACCCTCACCGCCGAGGAGAAGGCAGCGGGCTTCAAGCTGCTGTTCGACGGCACGGCGGCCACCGGCTGGCGTGGATATCGGCAGAAGACCCTCCCCAGCGGCTGGACTGTTGCTGACGGATCGCTGGCCCTTGCCGGCGGGAGCGGCGAGCCCTCCAGCAGCGACATCGTCACCCGCGACGAGTACGCCAACTTCGAGCTGCGTCTCGAGTGGCGCATCGCGAAGGACGGCAACAGCGGCATCATGTATCGCGTGTCGGAGGAGTACGAGGCGCCTTACGAGAGCGGCCCCGAGATGCAGGTGCTCGACGACGCCGGGCATGCCGACGGCAAGTCGCGCCTCACCGCGGCCGGCAGCTGCTTCGGGCTCTATCCCGCCCCGGCCGGCATCGTGAAGCCGGCGGGTGAGTGGAACGACGTCCGCATCATCGCCGACGGGGCGCATGTGGAGCACTGGCTCAACGGGGTGAAGGTGGTGGAGTACGAGCTCTGGAGCGTCGACTGGAGGGGCCGGGTGGCGTCGTCGAAGTTCAAGGCGTGGCCGGGGTATGGGATGTCGAAGAAGGGGCACATCACGCTGCAGGACCACGGAAACGCGGTGAGCTTCCGGAGCATCAGGCTTCGGAAGCTGTAGCGCCACAGGCCCCCCCCGATCTTCGAGCGGCGGCGATCTGAACTCCGCCGCGCGGAGCAACAGAGCCTCCGGAGCCATCCCCATTCGACGCGCCGTGCGCCGCGCCCCGTGCCGCGGAATAACGCTTACACAGATCGACTGCTCCGGAACCAGTCTGGGGGATGCGCTCTTGTCCCGCTCCCCGAGCCGAGCATACGATATGGGCATGCCCGAAGCACTGCGCCGATGGACCCGCGAGGAGGTGCTCGCCTTGCCGGACGACGGCCAGCGTCACGAGTTGTTCGATGGCGAGCTGGTCGTGACTCCGGCGCCGCGCTACCGGCATCAGGCCGTCCTGTCCGAACTCGACTTCGTCCTGGCGACCTATACCAGGACCTGGAAGATCGGCAAGCTGCTTCGGTCGCCGGCGGACCTGCCCCTGCTGGGTGGGCAAGTGGCCCAGCCCGACCTCTTCGTGCTCCCGCACACCCGCTTCGCCCAGGACTGGAGTGACGCGCCCGTTCCCCTCCTGGCGGTCGAGGTCGCTTCCCCATCGACGGTCCGGTACGACCGCGGCCTGAAGCGACGCAGTTACCAGAAGGCCGGCGTGAACGAGTACTGGATCGTCGATCCCGAGGCCCGGCTCATCGAACGCTGGCGCCCCGACGATGCCCGGCCCGAGATCCTGCTCGAGCGCATCACGTGGCAACCCGACCCCGCTGTCGAGCCGCTGACCGTCGAGCTGACTGCCATCTTCGGCGAGGATTAGGCGCGCAGGGCGCGTCGAATGGGGATGGCTCCGGAGGCTCTGTTGCCCGGCGCGTTCGCGATCGAACCACGAAGTCCCGGCAGGTGCCCGGAGCGACGGCACGAGAGCCGAAGGAGCCGCCCCAGAGACGCGCCGGCGTGGTCGCTGGAGCGCTCGAGCGGAACCATCCGTGGGCGCCTCGATTAGCTTACCCGCCGACCATGACCGCCCAGACATCCGAACCCACAGCCTCGAAGGCGCCCGGCGCCGGCCTCGACGCGCACTTGGCCGCCGAGGTGGCCCGCAGACGTACCCTGGCCATCATCAGCCACCCCGACGCCGGCAAGACCACCCTCACGGAAAAGCTCCTCCTGTACGGTGGGGCCATTCACCTGGCCGGCAGCGTCAAGGCTCGCCGCGCGGCGCGCCATGTCACCAGCGACTGGATGGAGCTCGAGCGCCAGCGCGGCATCTCCGTCACCAGCAGCGTCATGGCCTTCGACTACGACGGCTATCGCATCAACCTGCTGGATACGCCGGGCCACCAGGACTTCTCCGAGGACACCTACCGCACCCTGGTGGCCGCCGACAGCGCCGTCATGCTGCTCGACAACCGCAAGGGCGTCGAAGAGCGCACCCGCCAGCTCTTTGCCGTCTGCAAGCGCCGCCGCATGCCGATCTTCACTTTCGTCAACAAGTGCGATCGCGCCGGCGAGAACCCGCTCAAGCTGCTGAGCGACGTGGAAGCCGAGCTCGGCATCGACTGCTATCCGGTGACGTGGCCGGTGTTCGCGAGCGGCAGCTTTGCCGGCGTGTACGATCGTCGCACGAAGAAGGTGACTCTCTTCGAGCGCACCGCCGACCACGGTGCCAGCATCGCCGAGACGCTGGTCTACGACATGGACTCGCTCGAGCTCCGCGAGATCGTCGGGCAGGAGGGCCTGGCCCAGCTTGCCGACGAGGTGAGCCTCCTCGACGAGGCCGGTCACCAGTGGAACCGGGAGGCGCTGCTGGACGGCTCCATGACGCCGGTCCACTTCGGCAGCGCGCTCACCAACTTCGGCGTCGAGGCCTTCCTCCAGGATTTCCTGGCGCTGGCGCCGTCGCCCACCGCGCGCGAGTCGAGCATTGGCCCCATCGAGCCCACCCGCACCGAGTTCACCGGGTTCGTGTTCAAGATCCAGGCGAACATGGACCCGCGGCATCGCGACCGGATCGCGTTCGTGCGCATCTGCTCCGGCCATTTCGAGCCCGGCATCGAGGTGAAGCACGTTCGTACGGGGAAGACCATCCGTCTCTCCGCGGCGCAGCAGCTCATGGGCCGCGAGCGCACCGGCGTCGAGGAGGCGTGGGCGGGAGACGTGATCGGTGTCATCGACCGCGGCGCCCTCCGCATCGGAGACACGCTGTCGCAGGCGGGAGACCTCGAGTTCCAGGGCATTCCCCGGTTCCCGCCCGAACACTTCGCGCGGGTCTATCCCGCCGATCCGCTGCGACGGAAGCACCTCGACACCGGCCTTCGCGAGCTCTCCGAAGAGGGCGCTGCGCAAGTGTATTACCTCGACGGTGCCGCGGGCCCAACGCCCATCGTCGGCGCCGTGGGCCAGCTTCAGTTCGACGTCATGATGTTCCGTCTCCAGCACGAGTATGGGGCGCCCTGCCGCATCGAGCCCATCGGCTTCCGCTATCCCCGCTGGGTCGTGGGTCCGGCCGCCGCCATCGACCGCGCCGCGGCGGTGGGGGGACGCCTGCGCCTGTATGACACGAACCACCACCCGGTCATGATCTTCGAGAACGAGTGGAGCCTCCGCACCGTGATGGAGTTCGAGAAGGGGCTCCAGTTCCTGGAGGTGGCGCCGTAACAACGTGAGCGGTGAGCGGTAGGTGGTGAGCGGATGGCGTGCCAAAGAGACCGGGTCGGGGTGGTTCCTTCGAGACCACCATCTGCGGCGGCACGGACGCAGAAGTTCCGGCATTGCGGAGGTATTTCCAAGCCGCAGCGGGTGGTCGAGACGGGGGCCACCCCGACCCGGCCCGCTGAGAATCAGGAGCACTGCCGATGATCCGCACGCGTCTCTCGGTCATGATGTTCCTCCAGTACTTCATCTGGGGCGCCTGGTTCGTCACAC
The DNA here is from genome assembly GCA_963773095.1 of uncultured Gemmatimonadales bacterium. Classification (GTDB taxonomy): domain Bacteria; phylum Gemmatimonadota; class Gemmatimonadetes; order Gemmatimonadales; family GWC2-71-9; genus JAGGAG01. The sequence continues at coordinate 833,135 of CAVYZY010000012.1, read as the reverse complement.
TCGGCACCTTTCTCGGCACCACTCTCCACTTTGACGGCGTTCAGATCGGCGCAGCCTACGGATCGATGGCCATCGGCGCCATCGTGGCCCCGGTCTTCGTCGGCATGGTCGCCGATCGCTTCTTCGCCTCCCAGAAGATCCTCGGCATGCTCCACCTGGCTGGCGGCGCCCTCCTCTGGTACGCCTCCACCACCACGACGTTCGCCGCCTTCTACCCCGTCCTCATCGCCTACGCGCTCTGCTACATGCCCACGCTGGCGCTGACGAACTCGATCTCGTTCGACCACATCACGGACACCGCGAAGGAGTTTCCCCTCATTCGCGTGCTCGGCACCATCGGCTGGATCGTGGCCGGGACTCGTGGTGGGCGCCCTCGCCCTCGAGGCCACCGCCGTCCCCATGCGCATCGCCGCCGGTGCCTCGGTGGCGCTGGGACTCTTCTCCTTCCTGCTCCCGCACACCCCGCCCCACGCCGCCGGCAAGCCGCTGAGCCTCCGCGACGTGCTCGGTCTGGACGCGTTGAGCCTCATGAAGGACCGCTCCTTCGCGGCCTTCGTCATCGGCTCGTTCCTGCTCTGCATCCCGCTCCAGTTCTACTACGCCTTCACCAACCTCTTCCTCAACGAGTCCGGCTGGCCCCAGGCAGCGAGCAAGATGACGCTGGGCCAGATGAGCGAGATCGGCTTCATGGTGCTGCTCCCCTTCTTCCTCGCGAAGTTCGGGGTCAAGCGCATCCTCATCGTGGGCATGCTCGCCTGGGCGCTGCGCTACACCTTGTTCGCCTTCGGCAACGTCGGCCCGATGGTGTGGATGCTCTACGCCGGCATCCTGCTGCACGGCATCTGCTACGACTTCTTCTTCGTGACGGGGCAGATCTACGTCGACACGCAGGCGGGAGGATCGATTCGTGCGGCAGCGCAGGGATTCATCACCCTGGTGACGCAGGGGATCGGCTACCTGATCGGCAGCTGGGTGTCAGGCGCCGTGGTCGACGCGCATGTGCTGGCGGGTGGGGGTCACGACTGGCGCGGGATCTGGCTCGTGCCGGCGGCGCTCGCGCTGGGAATCCTGGTGCTCTTCGCAGGGCTGTTCAGGCCAACCGCGCGATGAGCGGAATGCCCCTCCGAAAAAGGTCTGGCTGCCGGGTGGACCGGAGCGTGACGTCCATGTGCCCGGCCCCGAGGACCTTTTGAGGAGGGGCATCCCGCTCATCGCGCGGTGCCGCCGCGTCACACTCGCCGCGTCACACTCGCCGCGTCGCTATCGACTAGCGCGGCTTCCACGTTCCTTTCGCCACCCGCGGCACGAACGTATCCAGCCCCGCCGGCGGGAACACTATCGTCCTCCCCTGCTCCGCGCTCTGGTACGCCGCCATCAGCATCCGCACCACCTCCACCCCATCCGCGAACGTCAGCCGAGCCTTCTCCTTGCCCAGGAACGCCCGCACGAAGTGCCGGTCCTCGTTGGTGTAGCCGTACGCCGCGAACTCCTCCGCAACCACCGGCATCTGCCCCATCTCTGCGTTCTGCTTCTCCACCAGGTCCTCGCCCGTCTTCCCCCGCACCCGCCGCGAGAAGAACAGCTTGAGCCCCGTATCGAGCGTGTTCCACGACATCGAGTACTCCGGCCCCAGCAGCTCGGCTGACAGCCGCAAGCCCAGCGCCAACGAAGCTCCAGCTCGTCGTCGCCTCGCCGATGACGGTGTGCCCGTCCGCCGTCTCGAACTCGATCATGATGCTCGCGAAGTCTTCGGCCGGGGCCCGCCGGTAGTTGGTGCCGTGCATCTCCTTCGCCAGCTGCTTCGCATACGCCGGACGGGTCCACTTGAGTGACGCGATATGCCCGGTGATCCGCTTGGGCTTCACGGTAGACAGCGGCTGGCCCGGCTCCGTGAGCAGGTGCCGCACCATCAGCGCCGAGTGGCACATCATGTCGTTGAGGACCCCGCCACCCTGCAGCCGGCCGCGCCAGAACCACGGCGCATGCGGCCCGCTGTGCTCCTCCGCCGCGCGCGCCAGATACGGTCGCCCCGTGAGCTTTGCCCCGCGGGCCCAGAGCAGCGCCCGTCCCGCCTCCACCTGCGGCGCGAAGAGTTGGTTCTCGAGATACCCCGTCTTGAGCCGCGCCCGCCGTGCCAGCGCCGCCACCTCCTTCGCCTCGGCGACATTCCGCGCCAGCGGCTTCTCGCAGGCGAGCCCGATCAGCTCACCCCGCCCGCGCTCGATGGTGTGGACGATCTCCTCCACGTTCTCGATGCGGGAGTGATTGGGTCCACAGAGCCAGATCGCGTGGATACCGGGATCGGCCACCATCGCCTTGATCGACTTGTGCGCCGTCGTGTCGCCCAGGTCGAGCTCGCGCGCCATCCGTGCCGTCGATGCGGCGTTGCGGGCGTTGGGGCTCCACACGCCCAGCACATCGCAATCGCGCACCTGCTGGAATGCGCGCAGATGGAACTGTGCGTTGAACCCGCTGCCGATGATCCCGATGCCCAGGCGCTTTGGCGTCTTCACTTGAGGTCTCCGTACTTCTTGTCCCACTCGGCGTAGCTCACGCCCAGCTCGGCGAGCGCCGCGGGCGGGGCTCCCTGCCAGTCGGGATTCGGCACGTTACCCATGTAGCCCAGGTCGTGCACCCCCATCTTGCTGGAGAAGAACGCCGAGCCCGTCAGGTCGCGCAGCCGGTCGAAAAACGCCGCTTGTGCCTTGAGCTTCTGCTTTGTCTTTGCCGGCCACGCGACGTCGTCGAGCAGCGTTGCACGCTGCGACTCGCTGCAGCCGACGAACACCTTCGCATGCCGCCGCTGGCATTCCTCGTCGTACCACTTGAGCCCGTCGCGCCATGCCTGCTGGGTCTTGGGGCTCGCCTCGCCCACCACGAAGTCCATGTACACGATGGCGCCCGAGTCGGTGGCGCTGCCCGACTTGGCGTCGCGCGGAATGATCATGTCCGCGAGCACCTTGAGCTGCGCCGTCTCGGCGGCCGTGAAGAATCCCGGTGCCCCGCCTTCGGCGAGCAGGCGCTGGAACCGGTGCCAGGTGGGCGTGCCCACGCCGTAGGCGGCCATGGCACTGAAGCCCATTCCAGCCAGCGCCTCGCGGCGGTCGATCCGGGCGTCGTCAGCGGTCATCGTGACTCCTGCGTTGGCGATGTGCAGCGATCGAAACGGAGCGCTCGAGCGGGATGCAGGCGCGTCGAATGGGGATGGCTCCGGAGGCTCTGTTGCCCGGCGGCGGCGCAATCGAACCCTGTCTGCGCGCCCCCCCGATCCTCGAGCCAGCGAGATCCTGACTATGCCGCGCCGGCACGAGAGCCGGAGGAGCCGCCCCAGAGACGCGCTTGGCGACCCACCCCTGAGACGCGCCGGGCGAGCCGCCCCAGAGGCGCGCCGCAGGCACGGTCAGAGCGCCCCCGCTCGGCGCTGCGCCGCGATGTAGTCCGCGGTCCGCCACGACAGGGCCATGATCGTCCACGTCGGGTTCTTGTCCGCCTGCGACACGAACGGTCCCCCATCGGCCACGAACAGGTTTGGCACCTCATGCGCCTGACAGTTCGCATTGAGCACCGACGTCGACGGGTCAGCGCCCATCTTGGTCCCGCCGAGTTCGTGAATGATCGTCCCGCCGTCGGCGATCCCGTATCCCTCTTGTCGGCGTCGGCATCGGATCGAACACCTCGCCCCCCATCGCCTCCACCAGCGCGCGAAACGTCCGCTGCATGTGCCGCACCTGGTTGTACTCGTGGTCGGTCCACTGCCAGTGGAATTGCAGCGCCGGGATCCCGTACTTGTCCTTGAGGTTGGGATCGATCTCGCAGTATGTCCCGGCGTTGGGGATCATCTCCCCCCGCCCCGAGAACCCCACCGTCGTGCCGTAGTAGCGCCGGTAGTCGTTCTTGAGCTTCGGTCCCCAGCCACCACCATTGGGATACTTCTCGATCCCGCCCATGAACCCGGCGCTCGGCTGGTCCAGCCCGCCCCACACCTCGATGTGATAGCCCCGGGGGAAATCCAGCTTCGCGTTGTCGAGCCACCACGGCATGTAGATATGCCCGCCACCCACCCCATCCTCGTTGTAGATCGTGCGCCCCACCAGCTTCGGGATGAACCCGGTGACGTCGGTACCGGTCGTGTCGGTAATGTCCTTCCCCACCTGGCCGCTCGAGTTGGCCAGCCCGTTGGGGAACTTCGACGACTTCGAGTTGAGCAGCAGCCGGGCCGATTCCAGCGCGCTCGCCGCCAGCACCACGACCCGGGCTCGCGCCTGCTGGTTCGCACCGGTGCGCGTGTCGATGTAGTTGACCCCGTTCGCCCGGCCCTGGGCATCGAGTGTCACCTCATGCGCCATCGCATGCGTCACCAGGGTCAGCTTCCCCGTCTGCATCGCCGGGGCGAGCAGCACGTTCGTACTGGAGAAATTGGCGTTCACCGCGCAGCCGCGGTTGCACTGCCCGCAGTAGTGACATGCCGCGCGCCCGTTGAGCGGCCTGGTGATCACCGAGAGCCGCCCCGGAATGCAGGTCACATTCAGCTGCTTCGCCGCGTTCATCACCAGCAGTTCGTACGCGCGCGGACGCGGCGGCGGCAGGAAGATGCCGTCGGGCTGGTTGTGCAGGCCTTCGTTGCTCCCGAAGAGTCCGACCAGTCGGTCGAGCTGGTCGTAGTAGGGGCTGATATCGTCGTAGCCGATCGGCCAGTTGGGCGAGAGCCCGTCCAGGTCGCCCCGGCGGAAGTCGTCGGGCCCGAAGCGGAGCGAGATGCGCCCCCAGTGATTGGTCCGCCCGCCCACCATCCGCGCGCGCCACCACTTGAAGGCAGTGTCCGGCGCGCGCGAGTACGGCTCGCCCGCGATCTCCCACCCCCCGATGCAGGCGTCGAACTCCCCGAACGGCCGCTCCGTCGTCGAGGCGCCGCGTCGCTGGGTGTCGTACGGCCAGCGCAGCATCGCGCTGTCGCTCGACATGTTGTCCCACGGACCACCGGCCTCGAGCACCACCACCCGCGCCCCCGCGCGCGTCAGGGCGTATGCGGCCATCCCGCCGCCAGCGCCGGAGCCGATGATGCAGACGTCGTACTCGTCGCGCAGAGAGTGATGCATTCAGCCGCCTGTTGAAAGCAGCGAGGCCGAGGCGCCCCGTCGAGAACAGCGGCAGCTGCTCTGGAGCGAGGTCGGATGTCCCTCCGAAAAGGGCTGGCTGCCGGGTGGACCTTCGACGGACGCTGAAAGCTATCTGGCGGTAGCGACGAGCGCGATATCTCTGCTATTCTCCATCCAATGCCACTTCGCATCGCGATTGTCTTCGATACGCCCTATCCCGCCGGATGGGGCCATGACGAGCATGTCAAGCAGATGGATGACGAGTTCGCGGGACGCATCGACGTCCCCGAACCCGAGATGGAATACCAGGTGGCCCACGCGCTCCGCGAGAACGGCCATGAGATCCATCTCATCGGCGTCCGCGACCTTGGGGAGCTGATCCGCCGGATCCAGGAATGGAAGCCCGAGCTCGTCTTCAACTGCTGCGAGGGCTTCGGCGGCGACGACAACCTGGAGTATGTCGTTCCCTCCGTGCTCGAGGCGCTCGGCGTCTGCTACGTCGGCTCGCCGCCCCTGGGCCTCATGGTGTCGCGCAACAAGGGCCTGAGCAAGAAGGTCCTGGCCCATCACGGCATCAAGGTTCCCGGCTTCATCACCTGCTATCCCGGCGAGGCCCCGCCCCACACCGGCGACCTCACCTTCCCCCTTATCGTGAAGCCGATGGAGACCGACGCCTCGCAGGGGATCGCGCAGGCATCGGTGGTGCACGATGCGGAGGCGCTGGCCGAGCGGGTAGCGTTCGTTCACCAGCAGTTCCAGCAGCCCGCCATCGCCGAGGAGTTCGTGGAGGGCCGTGAGCTGTACGTGAGCATCATCGGCAACCGCGACAAGCTCGAGATCCTGCCGCTCACGGAACTGGTGTTCGACAAGGAGAAGAACGCGCCGGAGGAACGGATCGCCACCAAGGCCGCGAAGTGGCACGAGGGATACCGCGCGCGCCGCGGCATCCGCAACCAGTTCGCCCGGCCGGTCGCGGCCCAGACCCGCGAGACGATCGAGCACATCTGCCGCACCGCCTTCCGCATCCTCTGGCTCCGCGACTATGCCCGGTGCGACGTGAGGCTCGCCCCCGATGGACAGGTCTGGCTGCTCGAGGCCAACGCCAATCCCTACATCAGCAACGGTCATGATTTCGCCGACGCCGCGGAGAAGAGCGGTCTCACCTATCCGGCCCTGATCCAGCGCCTGGTGGAGACGGCCCTCGAGCGCCACGGCCACGCGCATGCCTAGCAGATCGCCGAGTCCCGAATCCCGCTGTGCCGTCGGCCACGCGGTAAAGACGTACCAGAACTACTGCTCCACCTGCGATCGCACCCTCCGCTGGCCCGACTCCCAACGAATCACCGGCGCCGAGTGCTACAAGTGCGGCTGGATCGTCTCCGACCATTTCTCCTGGTGCCCCTGGTGCGGGGCGGACATCTACGAGGAGGGCGTGTCGGCCGAGACGCCGATCAAGAACCCGAAGGGGTTCCGCCTCGACACGCGTTGTGACTGGGGCTGTGGCGGCCGGGTCATGTATCCCATGTCGCAGTGCCCCTGGTGCGGCAAGCCGCAGGGATGGAACGAGGACACCAGGTACGAGGGCAACTGTCCCCACTGCACCCGCGGCGTGGACGACTGGATGGTCTGGTGCCCCTGGTGCGGCAATGACGCCACCGGACAGGACCTCATCCAGCGCGCGCTCACCCGGTCACGACGGCTGCTGCTGGTGTCGCGCATCAAGCCGTGGGGCTATCGCGTGCTGCTCCGACCCGGCGTGTCGGGCGTCGATCCCGAGTATCCCAAGGTGGTGGAGATCGAGCAGCGCTACGCCACCGGCCGGCGCCAGGACGAGATCCCCTGGACCATGCTCACCGGCCTCATCGTCCACGAGCTGGGCCACAGCTTCCTCTACCATCACTGGCGCTGGACCCGCACCGACGCCTTCCGCCGCGTCTTCGGCGAGGTCGACAAGGCCTACCGCGTAAAGGACGAGTCGTGGGTCGACTTCCAGCGCCGCAAGGTCGCGATCGCGCCGGTGGATCACGTGTCGGCCTACGCGATGCAGCATCCGCAGGAAGATTTTGCGGAGACGTTCCGGTTCTACGTCACCCGGTTCGGTCGCCTGCGCGACCTGTTCAGTGAGTTGGGGCGGAAGCGGAAAGGTGTCGTGGTATACGAGAAGTTCCTGGAACTGCATGACTACGTGCGGCAGCTGCGGGGGTGGCGGTAGGGCACAAGAGTGCGCCCGGCGCGAAGTCCATTCGCGCCGGACGCCTCAGGCTGACCCTCCGCGCCGACTACGGGGTGGGCTTGGGCGGAGCCTTCTTGCCCGGCTTGCCCTGGCCACCCATCGCGCCTTGCGCCGTGTCGACCGGCGCAGTGGCCGGGACCATGACGGTGTCGGCGGTGCGCACGTGTACGGTGTCGGCGGTGCGCACGTGTACGGTGTCTACGGTGGTGGGTGCCACATGCACGGTGTCGACACGCGGCTCCGGCGCCATCATGGTCTGGGTGCTGTCGGTCATGGCGCCGGTTGCGGGCGCCTTGCCGCAGCCGCGGATCCAGGAGAACAACAGCAGCACGGCGGCAATCCCGATCAACCACGGCAGCCACTTCGGCAGCCCCGACTCCCGGACCGGTTCGGCGTTACGCATGTTCTGATCCACGCTCATCTTTCGATTCCCCGAGTGTAGGTTGCGGCCGAATTGCCTGATGGGGCACTAAGCAATCTTGAATGTACGCCGCCACTGGCGATTCCGTCAGAGCTACGCCTTCGGCGCAACGAAAGAACCGCGAAGGCCGGATGCGGCCCGCGCGAGCTCAGGGCAACATCTTCAGCCTGGATAGGCTGCTCGGGCCGAACGTCGTGCCGGATCCCGACCCCCTCCAGCATCTCCACCGCTTCCGCACACCCGGCCATCAAGCCGATCGTGATGCCGCGCCGCCACCGACGCCACCTCGCGGAATGCGCGCACCCGTCCCAGGATCGCGTCGGTGTATCGCGGTCATGGTCCAGGGAAAAGCAAAGAGGGGGCCAGCCGGGCGGGAACGGGAGACGGGGTCGCCCACGTAAAAACCAAAACGGGGAACCGGTCAGATCGACCCGTTCCCCGTTCCCTGTTCCCCGTTCACCGCAGTTCATGGAGCTGACGGGGATCGAACCCGTGACCTCTGCAATGCGAATGCAGCGCTCTCCCAGCTGAGCTACAGCCCCGTGACGGGCCGCAAGATATGAGGGCCTGCCTGCCCCGTCAAATCAGCCCATTCTCCGCCCTTCCACGCGCAACCCCGCCCCGGCATCTTTCCGGACATCCGTTGCCGGAACCCAAACCAAGCGAATTCGGAGCCTGCCAAATGAACCGGGGTGCACTGCTCGTGCTCTCGTCCGTCGTCCTGCTGTCCAGCTGCTCCAACGACAAGATCAACGGCCCATTCGATTTCGCCGGGTCCTGCGATGTGTTCGAGGTAACCGACATCACGCTGGACACCGATCCAGCCACCGTCGCTCGCTTCGAGGCGCGGGCCGACTGCAACATGGGTTCCGAGATCGGCAGTGTGGGTGCCGTGGTCGACTTCGTCGTCACGTCGAATGTCACCGACAACAGCCTCGTCATCACCGCCGAGTCGTTCTACTCGGCGAGCCAGACCGACATCCTGGTCGCCAGTTTCGAGGGTACCGGCACGCAGGTGAACGCCACCACCTTCAGCTTCCAGGGCACCGAGACCTACGAGGGCGGTACCAACGACTTCGACGACATCTTCGGCACCGGCGAGATCTCCGGCGGCACCCTGACAATTACCGCGCCGGGCAGCGGCGGATGGACCGTGGTCGGCGCCATCAACTGACTTTGCCTGCTTCGCCCCGGGGCCGGCGTGGACCTCACGCCGGTTGCCGGGTATCACGAGGCTGTGAAGACCCAAACCTCCCCGCTGGACGATTTCCGCATTCATGCCCCGCCCGACGCCAGGCCAAGGGTCGGCGGTGAGTTCGTGCTCTACTGGATGCAGACCACCCAGCGAGCGCACGACAACTTCGCCCTCAACTTCGCGATCGAGCAGGCTGATGCGCTGGCCCTGCCACTGCAGGTCTACCATGGCCTGCGCCATGACTATCCGTGGGCCAGTGACCGCTTTCACACCTGGATCCTCGAGGGTGTGATCGATCTCTACGCCGGCTTCGCCGCGCGCGGGATCAACTACGCCTTCTGGCTGGATGAGGGGACCGGGAGCTTCACCAAGTGGCCAGCCGGCGGCCAGCCCTCAGGGCCCGCTCACCGCTCACCGCCTACCGCTCACCGCAGTCACCTGGCGCAGCTCGCGGACCGCGCGGCACTCGTCGTCACCGACTTCTTCCCCACCTTCATCGTGCCGCGGCAGATCAGGTCCCTGCGCGGCGATGTGGCGACCCCGGTAATCGCTGTGGATTCGGTAACGCTCGTCCCGATGGCATGCCACACGAAGGAGCACGGCAACGCCCGGGGCATCCGCACCGTGCTCATGGACGCGCTGCCGCACTACCTGTGGCCGGTGGACAACCCGTCACCGCGGGTGCAGCGCTCGATCGACCTGCCGTTCGACCCGGTGCGGCCCACGCGCGAGACCATCCGCCAGCTCGTGGCACGGTGCGACATCGACCACGCCGTCGGACCGTCACCGATGTTCCGCGGCGGCACCGCCGCGGGCCGCGGGCGGCTGCACGACTTCCTCGCCACCGGGCTCCGGCACTACGTCGACCTGCGCAACGATCCCAACGAGCCCGACGCGGTGAGCCGGCTCTCGCCGTACCTGCACTTCGGCAATCTCTCCATCCACGAGATCCTGCTCGCCGCCCGGGCCGCCGGTCCCGCCGACCAGTACGCCAGGTTCCTGGACGAGGCGCTCATCTGGCGCGAGGTGTCGCACAACTTCTGCTACTTCAACCCGAAGCATCGTACTCCGGAGGGCATGCCGGGCTGGGCACGCGAGCAGCTGCGGGAGCACGAGTCCGACCCGCGGCCCGCGCTCTACAGCGATGAGCGACCTGGAGCATGCGCGCACCGGCGACGATCTCTGGAACGCGGCCCAGCGCTCGTACCTGCGCGATGGCTGGATGCACAATTACATGCGGATGCTGTGGGGCAAGGCGGTGCTGCAGTGGACCCCGAACGCCGCCGAGTGCCTGCGGGTGCTCGAGCACCTGAACAACAAGTACTCACTCGATGGCCGGGACCCGAACAGCTATGGCGGGATCATGTGGACGTTCGGGAAGTTCGATCGGCCGTTCTACCGCCGCCCGATCTACGGCACGGTGCGCTACCAGTCCCTCAGGGCCGCGCGGGAGAAGTTCGACGTGCCGCGCTACATCGCAGCGATGCGCTGAGCGCCAGGGGGCGAGCACCCTCAGACTCCAAGTCGCTCAAGCTGCCGCATGTGCACTCGAGACAGCAGCAGCAATGACGTGATCGCCCCCACGAGGGCCATGAACATGTCCCACTGCGTGTCCCACACATCTCCCTGCGTGCCCAGGAACGCCGTGGCCCCGCTCCCGCTGATCACCGCCGTCATCCACTCGATCAGTTCGTACGTCGCACTGAACGCCAGGCAGATCGAGATCACCACGAACGGCAGCCACCGGCTCCCCTTGAGCGGCGACGTCCGCCACAGGACCTCCCGCGCCAGGATCGCCGGCACGAACCCCTGCGCGAAGTGCCCCAGCCGGTCGTAGTGGTTCCGCGCCAGCCCCAGCGCATCCCGCACCCAGAACCCGAGCGGCACCTCGGCGTAGGTGTACCGCCCACCCACCATCAGTATGATTGCGTGAATCGTCAGCAGCACCTGCAGCAGCGGCGTCAGCGGAAAGCGCCGCGCGGTAAAGATCACGATCGGCAGCCCGATCAGCACCGGCGCCACCTCCAGCCACCAGGTGAACCGGTCGGTCGGATGAATCCCCGACCAGGCGAGCACGGCCAGCACGATGAACAGCAGCACACGTGAAAGCATCAGGAGCCCCCGTTCACCGTTTACCGTTCACCGTTGACGCAGTTGCAGTTCCCCCTCACGCAGTTGCAGTTCCCCCTCACGCAGTCGCAGTTCCCTCTCCCTCACGCTGCTCCGCATACGGAACCTCAACCGTAAGCCCGTCGCGCGCCACGATCGTCTCCGGAAAGATCTCCCTGGCTTCCGCCAGCAGTTCCGGCGCATCCCGGTTGTAGCGCGCGCTGATGTGGGTCATCACCAGTTGGCGCACCCCGGCCTCGCGCGCGATGATCGCGGCCTCCCGCGCCGTCGAGTGCCCCGTCTCCACCGCCCGCTCGCCTTCCTCATGGCTGAACGTCGCCTCGTGGATCAGCAGGTCGGCGCCGCGTGCCGCCTCCATCAGGGAGGTGGTCGGCCGGGTGTCCCCCGAGAAGACCAGCGTCCGGCCGGCCCGGGCCTGGCCGACGAGATCATCCGGCCCGATCAGACGTCCATCAGGAAGGGTCACCGTCTCCCCCTTGTGGAGCCGCCCCCAGAGCGGCCCCTCCGGCACCCCCAGCTCGCGGGCCCGGTCGGGGTTGAAGCGGCCCAGCCGGACATGCTCGCGCAGGGCGTAGCCCACGGTATCGGCCCGGTGCTCGGTCGCGAAGACCTGCAGGTCGTAGCCGTTGCGCGACAGGCAGTCACCCGGCTTCACCTCCACGATCTCGACCGGAAAGCGCGACTTCTCGATGCCGACCGTGAGCATGCTGCCCAGGATGCGCTGTGCCCCACGGGGACCGTACAGCACCACTGGCGCCGTGCGGTCGAGCAGCCCCATCGTGCGTATCAGCCCCGTGACGCCGAGGATGTGGTCGCTGTGATAATGGGAGAAGAAGATGTCGCGGAACGAGAACCCCACCCCGTAGCGCATCATCTGCCGCTGGGTGCCCTCGCCGCAGTCGAACAGGAACATCTCCCCTTCCCGCTGGACAGCGAGACTGGTGACGTTACGATCGACGGTGGGACAGGCGGCGCCCGTCCCGAGGAATGTGACCGACAGCATGGGCGGGAAGATACGATGGCTGGCACTCGAACAGGGATACTGCTGGGCGCGATGCTGCTCGCGCTGGTGCCCGCCCCGGCCTGCGCGCAGTGGGCCGTCGAGGTCTTCACGGGCACCGCCGTGAGCGCACCCAGCAACCTCACCATCCGCCAGGCCGGCGAGCCCGACATCAGCTTCACCGCCCACTACGACACCAAGCCCTTCAAGAGCTCGAGTGCGCCCTACTACGGCTTCCGCATGTCGCACTGGTGGGGCCGCTGGGGCGGTTTCTTCGACGACCTCCATCACAAGCTCTACCTCACCGACAACCCGCCCGAGGTGGAGACCTTCGAGGTCACCTACGGCTACAACCTCTTCTCCCTCGGCGCCGGCTACCGCGTGGGCCACTGGAGCTTCCTCGCCGGTGCCGGTCCCGTGATCACCAACCCCACCTCGACCATCCGGGGCGAGTACAAGCCTCATGACGGCGGCATCTTCGGCACCGGTTACTACGTAGACGGCGCACAAGTGCAACTCGGCGTCAACCGCCGCTTCCGCGTCGCCGGGCTCTTCTTCCTCTCAGCTGATGTGCGGGGATCGATCGGGTGGGCCCGCGTCGACGTCGCCAACGGCGACGCCGACGTGCCGAACTACGCGCTGCACTTTCTGCTGGGTCGGGCTCGGCAAGAAACGGTGAGGAGTGCAGCAATCGCTCAGCCGGGGTGACCCTCAGAAACGGGCTGGCTCCGGACTCGAGCGAGGCCGGGGTGTCCCTCCGAAAAGGTCTGGCTGCCGGGTGGACCTGAGCGTGATACTCAGAAACCCGGCCCCGAGGACCTTTGAGGAGGGACACCCCGGCCGAGCGACAATCTTCTGAGGAAGGGCACCCCCGCTACTGCGCGCCTGATCGACCTCGTTAGAACATCTTGACCGTCACCCCGATCTTCCCGGGGTGTGCGCGAAGATCGTCCACCAGCGAGTCCAGCGACGCCGTCAGCCGCACCATCTGGACATAGAGCGCCGAGTCGTTGGCGAACTTGCCCAGCGTCCCCTTGCCCGTCTGCACCAGTGCCAGCACCGAGTCGAGCCGGGCACCGGTCGCGGTGAACTGCGCCGACATCGCGCTCAGGTTGCCCACCAGCGTGTCCGCCTTGTCGCGCGCCCGCACCACTGCCGGCGCGCTCAGCGTCGAGTCGAGCCGCGCCAGCGTGCCCCGCATCGCCTGCAGGGTGAGCGCCAGCTCGGCCGACGGACCGTGCTTCGGGTCGTTGAGCGTCGCCATGAGCCGCTGCGACGACTGCAGCGCCTTGGTCGCCTCTTCCAGCGTCTTCGCCAGCCGGTCCTGCATCTGCGGGCCCACGAAGCCCTGCGCGTTGATCAGCACGCTGTCGGCGCGGTCGGAGAGCCCGCCCGCGATCTCCATCAGCCCCGGCGGCGAGATGCCCATCACCACCTGGCCCTTGGGCAGCACCGTCGGCGAGTCGCCCGGGATGAACATCAGCGTCACGTCGCCCGCCAGGCCCACCGACATGATCACGGCCTTGGCGTCGATCTTCGGGACGATCGCCTTGTTGTTGAGCGAGATGGTGACGTGCACCTTGCCCGGCTCGATGAGCGTGATGTCCTCCACCTTGCCCGACGGCACCCCCGACACCCGCACCTGCGACGCCGGCTTGAGCTGGCCGGCATCGGGGAACTGGACGATCACCTCGTTGTCTTTCGGCCCGATCGACTTGCCCCCGAGCCAGAACATGCCCGCGACGAACACCGCCGCGGCGGCGAGCACGATGGAACCGACCACCACTTCCCTACCGAATCGGGAGTCCATGGGCCTCAGGCGGCAAATTGAGTGTTGTCGAAGTCGCGCTCGAGGAACGCCTTCACCTTGGGGTGCTCCGAGGCGAGGAACTCCTGCGGCGTGCCCTGCATGACCACCTTGCCCTCGCTCAGGAGCGCCAGCCGGTTGGCGACGCGGAACGCGCCCCGCACGTCGTGCGTCACCATGACGCTGGTGACGCCCAGCTCCTGGTCGAGGCGCTGCACCAGCGCGTCGATGATGTCGGCGTTGACCGGGTCGAGCCCCGACGTCGGCTCGTCGTACAGCAGGTACTTGGGCTCCCCGGCGATGGCTCGCGCAATGCCCACCCGCTTCCGCATGCCGCCGGAGAGCTGCGCCGGGAACTGCGACATCACCGCGTCGGGCTGCAGGTTCACCAGCTTGATGCAGTGCGCCACCCGCTCCCGGGCGTACTTCTGATCCTTGAACTTCGACTCGTCCACGATGCCGAGCCGCACGTTCTCGTACACGTCGAGCGAGTCGAACAGGGCGCCGTTCTGGAAGACGTACCCGATCGTCTTGCGCAGCTCCGACAGCTCGGCCCGCTTGAGGTGCGGCACGTCCTTCCCGTCCACGATCACCTGCCCCGCATCCGGCCTGATGAGCCCGATGACGGTCTTGAGCAGCACGCTCTTGCCGGTGCCCGAGGGCCCCAGCAACGCCACCGTCTCACCCTCACGCACGTCGAAGTCCACGCCGTCGAGGACGACCTGGGAACCGAAGCGCTTCTTGACCCCGCGGAGTTCGATCACGTGTTGAGGAGCAGCTTGGTGAGCACGGTGTCGAGCAGCAGCACGATGACGGTGCTCGTTACCACGGCGCCGGTCGTTCCCTTGCCGACGCCTTCCGCGCCCTGCTTGGTGTTCATGCCCATGTAGCAGGAGATGAGCCCGATGGTGCCCCCGAAGAAGAACGACTTGATGAGTGAATACCAGGCATCCCACGGCCGGAAGTAGTACTGCGCGCCGTAGGTGAAGTCCATGTTGGTTACCGGCAGCACCTGCTTCACCGCCCACCATCCCACCATGATGCCACTCGCGTTGGCGAACACGGTGAGCGCCGGGATCATGATGAGCGCGGCCAGCACCCGCGGCACGATGAGGTGCGACGACGGCGCGCGCCCCAGGCTCTCCAGCGCGTCGATCTGCTCGGTAACGCGCATCGTGCCGAGCTCGGCGGCGTAGCGCGCGCCGATGCGGCCCGCCAGCACCAGCGCGGTCAGCACCGGGCCCAGCTCGAGGATCAGCGACGAGACCACCAGCGTTCCCACCACGTAGTACGGGATGCTGCCGCTGAACTGGTACCCGGTCTGCAGCGCCGTCACCGCCCCGGCAAAGCCCGAGATGAGGAGCACCAGGAAGAAGCTTCCCACCCCGATGTTCCACGCCTCCACGATGAAGCGCGGGAACCAGATCCGCACCTCGGGCAGGCCCCGCATCATGTCCAGAGAGAACAGCCCGAAGCGGCCCAGCCCGGCGACGATCTCCGATGGCACGGACCGGCCCACCCGCGCCACGATCCTGGCGAGGAAGTTCCCGTTCTGGCGGGTGAGGGTGCTCGTTGCGGCTGTCATGGGTGAGGTATCTTGTCCGCCGATGCCGAATAAGTCTAGGCCGGGGGTTGTGGGCGACACGCGCGAGTTCCGCCGTCGCCTCTTGCGCTGGTTTCGCCGCCATGGTCGCGACCTGCCCTGGCGCCGCACCCGCGATCCCTATCGCGTGGCCGTCTCCGAGTTCATGCTGCAGCAGACCCAGGTGAGCCGGGTCGAGGGGTTCTACCAGGCCTTCCTGGTGCGGTTCCCCACCATTCACCACCTGGCCGACGCCCCGCCAGCCGCGGTGCGCGAGGCCTGGGAAGGCCTGGGCTACTACCGCCGCGCGCACAACCTGCACAGCCTCGCACGCGAAGTCGTCGCCACCCGCGACGGCGTCATGCCCCACGACCCCGTCCAGCTGCGCCAGCTGCCCGGCGTGGGAAGGTATACCGCCGGCGCCATCGCCTGTTTCGCCTTCGAGCGGCGCGAGGCCGCGGTGGACACCAATGTCGCCCGCGTCATCCGCCGCGCCTTCCATCCCCGCGCACCCCGGTCGGCGCGGGGAGAGGCCCGCCTCTGGAAGACGGCCGAAATGCTCGTCCCGCGCCGCGGCCGCGACGCGTGGTCGTTCAATCAGGCGATCATGGAATTGGGAGCGCTGGTGTGTACGGCGAGGGTGGCGCGGTGTGAAGTGTGTCCGGTAAGAGAGGTGTGCAAGAGCGCCCGACGTGAGGACGTGAAGACGTGAGGACGTGATGGAGACCACACGACGGAAGGAGCAACCTCATGTCTTCACGTCCTCACGTCCTCACGCCCCGTACCGGTAGATCGCCGACGCTAGCAGCGCCACCAGCCCCAGCACCCCCGACACGCTCCCCGCAATCCGCTGCCGCATGCGCAGTCGGTCGAAGAATGCCGCATGCTCACCCATCGGGTCGAGACGCGTCAGCCTCGCCGCCGTCGGCACCAGCACCGTGAGCGCAAGCAGTGCGCCCACGAACCCCAGCACCTGCATCGCCACCAGCCAGCCATTCCCCGTGGCGAGGCCGTTCATCAGCCTGAACGTGAGGAACAGGCCGGATACCACCGTGAGCAGTGAGCCGGGAAACACCAGGGTCCGCACGATGGCCCATTGCAGCCGCGCCACCGTCGCGAGCGCCGGCCGCGCCTCGGCCCTCGATGCAAACGAAAGCGCCGTCGCCGAGAAGCCGCCACCCATCCACGCCGCCACGCCGAGCAGGTGCAGGAAGAGCCAGAGGCTCATCGGCGCACCTCGCTCAGGAGGCCATCGTCGATCGGGCGCCGCCCTGCGAAGCCGGCCCCCACCTCGTGCCAGTGGGTGATCCGTTCCTCGCCGTAGCGCCAGCAGAGCAGCACGACCTTGTCGTCCCGCATCGACCGGAAGTCCACCAGCCCTTCCTCGAATCCCTGGAACATGCAGCCGATCTGCTCGATCTCGCGCAGGTAGCCGTCGATCTGCGCCGCGAGCCGCTCGGCCTCCACCCGCGCCGCCCTCACCTCGGGTGACTCGCCCTCGTCGGCCACCACCCCCGCCGCCAGGATCTCGTAGTGCGAGATCGCCCGCCGCCACGCGGGATGCTCCTGCATCAGGTCGTGGACGATGCGGCGTACCAGCGGCAGCGTGCGCTCCGCCTCTTCGCGCGTGAACAGCCGGGGCTCGCTCATCAGCCCCACACCATGCGGATCCCGGGCACCTGCTCGGGATGGCTGATGAAGCCGACGACTCGGCGTTCGTCGTCGATGACGGTGATTGTCGGGCGAAGGTGCGACTCGTTGGGCTCGAGGTCCATCCGGAGCTCCATTCCCTCGAGCTCCTGCTCCGGGCCTACGACGGTCGTATTGGTGCGCATCAGTGCGTCGGCGCGGGTGTGCCAGGGGTGCTTTCCCTCGGCGAGGCAACGCGTCACCAGCTCGCGGTCGCTCAACGTGCCAAGGAAGCGGCGCGTCCGGTGGTCGTCGACCACCGGTACCACCGAAATATTTCGGTTGCGGAGCATGATGGCGACCTCGCTCGCCATCGCCCCCGCCACCGCCACGATCGGTTCGGCTACCATCACATCAGAAGCACGCATGAACGGTCCGGGTATAGTGAAGGCTCGTCGGCCGGATCACGGCAATCTGGTCGGCTGGGCCACGGAATCAAGACCACCGAGTGCCTCGCGCACCGCGAGATACCCCTCATCGGCATACACCCTCGCGCGGCCGGCATTGAACGTCGCATTGCGCTCGACCCGCGGCCTGACGTACAGGATCGGGCCCCGTTCGAGACGCCAGCGGGCCAGCTGGTCCTCCGTCACCTGCGCCATCAGGATCCCGATCGATTCATCGACGGCTCGTACCAGCGGCGGGCCACCCGGCGGCCTGGGCTCGCGCCCACTGTCGAATCCGGGACCGACATCCACCGCAATGACCGGCAGCCCGCCTGTGTCTCCCACCACCGCCAGCGGCAGGTGGCCCATCAGGCCACCGTCGCGCAGCATCCGTCCACCGAGGGATACCGCCGGGAAGTAGGGCGGCAGCGCGCAGGCGGCAGCGAGCACGTCCAGCAGCGGCGCATCGATGCCGCCATGCCCGAAGGTGACCAGCTCCAGCTTGTCCACGTCCACCGCCGTCACCGTGAGCGGCACCTTGAGCTCCGCAAAACTGCGCGCCGTGATGATCCTCCCGATCGCCTCGCGGAAAGGCCGTGCACGAACCAGGCCCTCGAGGTAGATCCCCGCTACTGCCGCCAGCGGATGGGGCCGGATTCCCGCGGGGGCCTCGTTCATGAAGGCGCGCACCACCGTATCCGGCTCGGCGCCCGCGGCGAACGCTGCCGCCACCACCGCACCCATCGAGGTCGCCACGTAGCGCACCGGCTCCATGCCACGCTCACGCAGCGCCCGCACCGCTCCACAATGCGCTGCCGCCTTCGCCCCGCCGCCGCTCAGTACGAGGATGGCACCGCTCACCGCTTGACACTCTCGCGGTGCAGCCGCGCGCGCTCCATGCGCGCCTTCTCCTCGTCCGTCTCGGCGATGAGCCGGGGCACCCGCGTCGGCTTGCCGTGATCGTCGATGGCGACGAATACCACGTGTGCCGTGTGCGTGTTCCTTCGCGGCTCACCCGTGCTCGGCTGCTCCGAATACACCTCCACCGTGATGTCCATCGAGCTGTTGCCCACGTAGTCCACCGTGCCGATGCACGTCACCAGCGCCCCTACCGGGATGCGCTCGCGGAAGTCCACCCGGTCGATCGACGCGGTCACCGCGCGGCCACCGGCATGCCGGAGCGCCGCCACCGCCGCCGCCTGGTCCACCAGCGCCATGAGGTTGCCGCCGAACAGGTCGCCCAGCACGTTCTGCATGTTCGGCATCACGAGGGTCGTGATCTCCCCGCGCGAGTAGGACATGAGGCGGGATTCGGGAACAGCGTGCGATGTCGAGTGCATGCGAGATTGGGGTCAAGAGTTGAGAGTCCAGGGTCGAGAGTCAGAAGCCACGAATCAGGAGCGGTCAACTCTCGACTCTCGACCCTTACCTCTCAACCATTGCTCAGTAGTCGACGGGCCGTAAGTACCACTCCCCAATCGCCGTCTGGCTCACCATTGCCACCGTGGGCAGGCGCCGCTTCCAGTGGGTCGACTCGAGCCGCCGGCGCACCGCTTCCACTTCGGCCGCGGTGAAGCCGGCCGTGACCAGCGCCTCGGGGGTGTAGCCGCTCAGCAGGAAGTGCAGGATCCGGTCACCCCGCGCGTACGACACGCCGAGGTCGGCCTCGTCCGTCTGCCCGTGAATCAGGTCGGCGGTGGCGGGCTTGTCCACGATCAGCGCCGGCACGCCCACGTATCGCGCCAGCGCCCACACCTGGGTCTTGTACAGGTCGCCGATGGGATTGACCGGCGGCGAATCGTCGGCGTGCCAGGTGAAGTAGCCCAGTAGCCGCTCGCTCTTGTTCCCGGTCCCGAGTGGGAGCGCCTTGAGCTTGGCCGAGAGGTCGAACAACACGATCATGCGGCAGCGGGCCATGATGTTGCCCTTGCGCGCCGGATCGGTGTCGCCGATGGCCGCCACCATGCCGTCCACCGCCGCCGAGATGTCCACCGTGCGGCTCTCGATGCCGAGCGCGTCGATGACCAGCTGCGCGTGATCCAGGCTCTCGGCGCTCGACGTGCGGTACGGCATGCGGACGGCCGTGACGTTCGCCGGCCCCAGCGCCTCCGCGGCCAGGTACGCCACCAGCGCGCTGTCCACCCCGCCCGAGAGCCCGATCACCGCCTTCTCGAACCCGCGCCGCCGCGTCAGCTCGTCGCGCAGGAACTCCACCAGCCACCGCTTCGCCAGCGGCGCATCGATCTCGAGCACGTCGTCGGTGACGTTCGGAACGCCGGCAGCCCTCTTCCAGCGGGGCCGCACGGGTGATGCCGTCGAGCGGGGGTCTGGCGGCGGCGTACCTGAGTCCGGCCCCGGAGACTCGCCGCGGAGATCCGACGACCCCCGCGAGGCGGCATCACCCGGCTGCCCCGCACGAGCGAGCTCATTCACCAGCATCGGCAGGCGTGCCTCGAGATCGGCAAGCAGTGGCATCTCGGCGCGCACCCGCGCGATGTCGCTCAGGTCGATCGACGCGGTGATCAGCGCCTCCTCGAACACGGGACCCTCGATGATCAGGTTGCCCCGCGGCCCCGTGATCAGCGATCCGCCCACGAACGCCTTGCCGCCTTCGAAGCCCACCAGGTGCGCCAGCGCCACGTACACGCCGTGCTCACCCGAGATGTCCTGCATGATCCTTTCCCAGCGGCCGATGCTCGCGGGACGCTCGTCATCCTCGCCCGACGGCTGCAGCCCGCGCGCCGGGCTCGCACTCGGCACGATCAGCATCTCGGCACCGTCGAGCGCCGCGATCGTGGGCACGATGGAATGCCACGCATCCTCGCAGATGAGCAGCGCCGCGCGGCCCCAGCGGGTGTCGAAGGCCTGCACGCTGTCGCCCGCGGCGACGAAACGCTCCTCGTCGAACACACCATAGGTGGGCAGGAACACCTTGCGGTGCACATGCCGGATGCCGGCATCACTGCCGCCAAGCGATGCGTACAGCGCAGAGTTGTAGATGTGATTGCTGTGCCGCTCGTAGAATCCGAGCGCTACGTCCATGTCGGGAGCGCCGCTCTCGCGGTGCACCCGTGCCAGGTCGTCGAAGAGCCGCTCCGCCTCGATGGCGAGGTCGCGCACCCCGCCTTCGAGGAAATACCCGGTGAGGGCGCTTTCCGGCGCCACGACGAGACCGGGCGGCGCGGGCAGCCGCCCCGCCTCGCGGAACATCTCGCCCAGCCGGGCGAGGTTTTCGGCGTAGCGGCCCTTGCGGGGCCGGAGCTGGGCCAGGGAGACGGTCAGCATCGGTGATTGGAATCTAAGCTGGCACGCCGCATTAGATTAGCCGCATGATCTGGCTCGTGGCGCTGGGTGGAGCACTGGGCAGTGTCAGCCGTTTCCTGCTGGGACCGGCGCTCCAGCGGGCGTTCAACGCCACCTTCCCCGTCGGCACCCTCTTCATCAACATCCTCGGCTCCCTGATCCTCGGCTTCGTCATGCGCCTGACCATCGAGGGCGTAAACGTCACGCCCGAGGCCCGGGCCTTCATTGCCATCGGCTTCTGCGGCGGCTTCACCACCTTTTCCACCTTCACTTACGAGGCCATCCGGCTGCTGGAGGATGGCGAAGGTTCGCGCGCCGCCCTGTACATCCTGGCCAGCGTGCTGCTCTCGCTCGGCGCGGCCTTTCTGGGACTTGTGGCAGCGCGGGAACTGCTGGCGCTCCGGCGCTGATCAAGGAGGATCGCTATGCACGGGCTCGAGGGCGAACAGATGCTGATGCGCATCCACATCGGCGAGCGTGACAAGCACGGTGGCAGGCCACTGTACGAGGCCATCGTCATGCTCCTCCGGGAACGGCACTTCGCCGGCGCCACCGTGCTGCGCGCCATCATGGGCTTCGGCGCCAACGCGCGGATCCGCACCCAGAAGGTGCTGGACCTCTCGGTAGACCTGCCGATCGTCGTCGAGTGCGTCGACGAGGAATCGAAGATCCGGGCAATCCTGCCCGAACTCGATGAGATGATGGGAGGCGGCCTCATCACGCTGGAGCGGGCGCACGTCATCACTTACCGGGGCGACAAATGACTCCGTTCGAAGCCATTCGCGGCGTGCCCAACGCCTGCCAGGTCCTGCCCACCGTCATCACCGGCGGGCAGCCGACCCGGGAGCATCTCGAGGCCTTGGCGAAGAGCGGTAAGGCGATCGTGGTGGACACGCGCGAGCCGATGGAGCCGCGCGCGTTCGACGAACCGGCCCTCGTGCGCGAACTGGGCATGGAGTACCGGCTGATTCCGATAGGACCGCATTCGCTGAGCGACGCGACGCTGGAGGCGATCCGCTCCACGCTCGCCGAGGCCGGCGAACGAACGGTGTTCGTGCACTGCGGGTCGGGCAATCGCGTGGGGGGCGCCCTGATCCCCGTGCTGATGCTGGATCAGGGCATGGAGGAAGAGGACGCGGTGGACACCGCGATGCGCGTTGGCCTCCGGAGCGCCGAACTGATGCAATGGGGACTCGGCTACACCAGGCGCCAACGCGCCCGCTAATGCTGCCTCTAGTGCCTCCGGCCGCCGGACACCGCCGAAGGTGGCGGTGCTGACGGCGGGGGCGCCGACGGTGGAGGTGCTGACGGCGGAGGCGTCGTTGCCCGCCCACCGCCACCACTGTAGCCGCCACCCGAATACCCACCCGATGGCTGGCTCGGCGCCGGCGCGATCGAAGTGGGCGGGCTTCCGTAACCGCGGCCCAGCGATGGGTCGCGGCCGCTGCTCGCCGGGGGCGGCGCGGGCGCGGCCACCGCAGCCGGCTGGTCCGGCTCGCGGCGCCGCAGCACCGGCTCCGCACTCCTTCCCGTGCCTGCTGCCTTCGTTGCCGTCGGAGCCTCACCCGCCTGGCGCGAAACCGGCGGCACCGCTGCCGGCTGGCTCGGCCGCTCGCTCGACGTTGGCGTCCGCCGCTCGAGCGTGGACGGCCCCTTGTAAGGCGCTGGGGCAGCCACCGCAGTGGGCCGCTCCGACATCGGGCGCGCCGGGACCGCTTCGGGACGGGCATACCCCCGGTCGCCTGTGGTACCCGTCGGGCCAGCCTGGGCCCGCTGACGTGACGGCACCCCCTTCGGAGCCGGGTTGCCCGACGGCTTCGCACCGCCCGACGGCCTGGCGGCGCCCGAAGGCTTGGTAGCGCCCGAAGGCTTGGTAGCGCCCGAAGGCTTGGTAGCGCCCGAGGGTGCGGTGGCGCCCGACGACGGACGCGAGGGGGTCGCGGCAGGCGCGGCATCGCGGCGGCGCCCACCAGCGTTGTTGTTGCCGGTGGTGCCCTTCGACACTGGTGCGGCACTTGGCGCCAGCACCGACCCGCCCTCGATGGGCCCGCCGCCCCAGGTCCGGTCACGGAAGCTCGCGTGTTGCTGCACGCCGATCCCCGGAACCGCACCCACTACCGTGTTGGGGGCGGTATAGCCGCGCGGGCGGTACGGAACAGGCGCGCCGTTCCAGGTACGATCCCACTGCTTCTTCTGGTAAGGCGACGGCGCATACGGCACCGCCGTCGGATAGGACGGGTAGTAGTTGCCCCAGTAGCCGTTGTTATAGTAGCCACCGTTCCAGTAGCCGCCGTACCAGCCCCACGCCGGGCCATAACCCCAGGCCGGGTAGTACGGGCCGTAGTTGTAGTACGGCGAGTAGTACCAGGGGTCGTAGAGGCCCCACGTGTTGTAGTAGCCGGTGCCATAAATCACGCCCACCGGTGCCGCACAGCCATAGCAGCCGTCCACGGTCACGCCACCGGACACATATGTGGGCTCTTCGGTCGCGGCCACCTGCGACGCGACGGTGTAGTTCACGGCGTCGTAGTCAAAGCGGCCGCCGGCGATGCCTTGCGCCAGTTCCACCAGCTGCGCCTCCGTGTCGTCGAACGTGCTGGTGTTGAGCGCGTTGTAGTCCCAGTGGTCGTTCTGCACATACCCGCTGAAGCGCCAGGGGTCGAGCGACACCGCCGCGAACACCACACCGGTTCCGCCGGCATCCACCGTGAACCCCTCACGGCCGTTGCGACCGAGCAGCAGGTAGCGCTTGCCACCCTTCACGTAGTTGTCGTCCGCAGGATCCAGCGGGAAGAGCACCCGCAGGCGCCCCTCGGGATTGACCTGCAACACGAAGAGGTAGCCGTCGTCACGGGTGATGACCTGCACCTTCGCCCTGTCGCCCGGGAGGTATTGGCCCTCGTTGTTGAGCGTGACCCGTATGGTGGGCTCGGGCCCCTGCGCCGGCACGCCAGCGGCGGCGGCAATCATGGACAGCAGGATGGGGTAGAACATGGCGCCCTCAGATTCTGTCAGCGATTTACCCGGCAGAGGACCTCAGCCGGCAAACACCTGAGCATAGTGCTACTTGTATGCCATGGTGTAAGTCCTTGTACTGTAAGGAGAAGTGCTGCGGTTGAGCGTCGCGGGTGTCCCAGCCCCGGGACGACCGTCACGGTTTGCTGGTGTCGCGCCCTCCACTCCAGCGGTGCCAGTACATCCGCATCTCGGTGATCAGCCCATCCGCCGTTTCGCAAAAGAGCGCGCCCCGGGCGTCCACCCATTCGCCCGTCCGGCGGCGGCGGAACACGCACTTGAACTCCGTGCTGAACCAGGGGCCCACCACGAAGATCTCGCCCGAGGTAAACGTCACCTCCGACTGATGGTAGGGCACGTCGGACCAGTACTTCCGTATGGCCTCGATTCCCCGGATCGGCTCCGAGAACGGGGTTTCCAGGAACACCGCCTCCGGCGCGAACGCCGACGCGATCAGGTCCACCCGCAGCTTCGACCACCCGCGCCCGAAGGTGTCGATGAGCTGGCGCCCGAGTTCAGCCATAGTGTCGGTCATACCGGGAAACTAGCGAACCACGTGCCGCGGTGTGTCGCGACCAAGCGTACCCGATCACTGGACGGTCGCTGACTGCCGATCGCACCGTGCGGGCCCATGAGCCGCAGGAGAGTCGCCTTCTTCGGGTCAGTGGATGGAGGCCAGGTTGTCCTCTGGGGTGCGGTCGATGAGGATGTTGTAGGGATCGATGCCCGCCCTCCTGGGCGCCTTGTCCACCACGAACTGCAGCGTCGTCTCCGGCTCCGTGATCCTCACCTTCTGCACCAGGAGCGGCTCACCCAGCTTCTGCCCCGGCACGTCATCCCCGAAGACCCCAACATCGACGTAGTCGGCAATCGGGACGTCGCGCGTCCCTCCGAGCGAATCGGCCTTGATCTTCTTCGCCTGCACGACGAGCCGCACATCGTACTTGCCGTCGGGTCGCTGCCGTCGAGGTGGCCGATACCGCCTTGTTGTCGAACAGGGTGATCTCCTCGAACAGGTCGGTCAGCACGTACTTGAGGGAATCGGGCGTGACCGCATCCAGCTCGGCGTAGAGGTCGCGCGCCGTCGGATACGGCGGTCCCTGGAAGGCCCACTTCCCGAGGAAGTTGTGCAGGCCCCGGTTCATTGCGACCTCGCCGATGTAATCCCGCAGCGCGAAGTAGACGAGCGACCCCTTCTGGTAGTGGATGTAGGGCTGGTTCTCCACGTACAGGAACGGCACCTCCTTCTTGCGCTCGACGCCGCGCCCCCGCAGGTAACCGTCGAGCTCCCGCCGGAGGAACTTCTGAGTCGCCTCGCGCCCGTAGCGCTTCTCCAGCACGGTGAGCGCCGAGTACTCGGCGAGCCCCTCGGAGAAGGTCGTGGCACCCTGCACATTGGCGCCCACGACCTGATGGGCCCACCACTGGTGCGCCAGCTCGTGCGCCGCCACGAAGTAGGCGAGATCCACCCCGTCGTCCCCGCCCTTGTTCCGCATGAGGAAGCCGATGCCCTCGGAGAACGGGATGGTATTGGGGAAGGCCTGGGCAAACCCCTGGTAACGGGGAAACTCGAGGATGCGATACTGCCGGAACTGGTAGGGACTGAAGTTCGCGCTGAAGTAGTCGAGCCCGTCCTTCGAGGCCTGCAGCATCGACTCGAGCGCAAAGGTGTGCCACGGATGGTAGTAGATCTCGAGCGCGATCCCCTTGTAGTCTTCCTTCCTAACGGCATATCGTGCCGAGAGGAAGGCGTAGAAGCCGAGGATCGGCTTGTCCATGACGTAGCGGAAGTACCGGCGGCCGCTCGCGGTCCACTCGCGCTGCAGGTATCCCGGCGCAATGGCGAACTGGTCCGACGCGGTGCTCACCGTGGCCTCGAAGGTCATCCAGTCGGTGTCGTTCGAGATGTAATTGAGGCGGCGGGCGGCGGTGTCGTCGATCGAGCGCATCCGCTCCTTCGGCGCGAGCTTGTTCCGCTCGCGGATGTAGTCGTCAGCCAGTTCGGCCTGGGCGGAGTAACCGAATGAGGGGACGTACCCGCTGTTCATGAAAGTGCCGTTCCCGGCGACGTCGTTGCTGAACCCGTCGTTGGGAAAACCCCGCGGCTCGTAGCGGGCCGCGAAGGTGACGCGCAAGGTATCCCCGGGAGCCAGCGGCTCGGTGAGCCGGTAGAGCCGGACTCCATCGGACGCCTCGTTCACCAGCAACGTCGCCGGGCGCGAGAACGCCAGCGTATCGAACACCAGGCCGGTATTGGCGGCCGCGGTGTAGGGGTTCTGCGGTCGCGCGCCGACGGGCGGCAACTGCACGAAGAGCGAGTCGATGGGCCGGGCACCGCGGTTGACGGACGTGAGGGTGCCGCGCCACGCCGCGGCCCGGCGTTCGGGAAAGGCGTCGTGCTCGATGGAAACGCCGACGATGCGCGGCTGGGCCAGCCCCTCGAGCGGCTTCCAGCGGGTCTCCCATGCCGCGACGGCCTTCTCCGACTTCCGCACCTCGGTGTAGTCGTTGAGGACGTTGGCATTCCAGTAGAAGATGCCGCCCAGCACCAGCGCCACCGCCGTCAGTAGCGACGCGGCGACGAAGCCGCCCCGGGCCCACCGGGCGCGCCCCTGCCGGCGCCGCTCCGGCCATGTGGCATCGGTGCCGCGCACCAGCACGAGCCCGCCGAGCACGCAGGCGAGGAACGCCAGCGCGAGGTAATACCCCTGCTGGGTGAAGATGCGCGGCACGTATGGTCCCCACCCGTTCATGTCGGAGTAGGTGAAATCCGATGGCCGCCCCAGCTGGTACAGCCGGTGATCGAAGCCGAGGGTGCTGAAGACCTGAAGGCCCACGAAGTAGGCGATAATGATCAGGTGGCCGACGAACTTCTGGTTGACGAGCGCGTGCACCCCGACGATGAGCGGTACCAGCCCGACGACCAGCGGCACCATGGAAGCGAGGTACACCTGCGAGTAGAGCAGCGGCTCCAACCGGAAGTAGCCCGTGGCGGCCTGGAAGCCGGCCATCGTCAGCATCGCGAGGGCGCCGAGCAGGAGCATCACCAGCGTGAGGCCGAGACACTTGCCGCCGAGCGACACCCACACCGGCACCGGCATCGCGTCATGGATCTGGTCGGCCCGCTGCTGGCGCTCCCGCCAGATCAGCTCCCCGCCATACAACGTGCCTACGATCACCATGAAGAGGTACATCGAGCCCACCGCCACCGGCGCCAGGGTCGCGGTGACCGGCCAGTACACCGTGTCCTGCTGGTTCACGTTGTACCAGGCATTGATGACCAGGTTGATGATCCCGATGGCCCCCACGGCCAGGAACACCGGCTCCCGCACGATGACGCGAAAGTGGAATGCCGCGAGGCTGAGCAACTGACGCCATTGCATGGCGCGATCGAAAGAGAGGGCGAACCGGGGCGTGGCCGCCGCCACGGCCGGGGCTGCCGCCGGGGCCGCCGCCGCGCGGCGCTTCTTCGCCATGCCCCCGTCCCCTTGGAGTCGGAGACGGAAGAGTGCGAAGACGAGCGCGAAAAGGCCGATGGCGATGGCAAGCCACAGGCCACGGTTGGCAAGCACGTTGGCGTCGAGCGGCACGAGGCGGCTGTTCTTTTCCGCCACCGTCCAGTATCGCGTGGCGATGTCCACCGTCGTGATGGCAAAGGGATCGATCAGTGACCCCAGCTTGAGGCGATCCAGGTTGCGAATGACGTTCTGGCTGATCTGCCACACCAGGAGCAGGGCGATGCCGGTGACGTAGACCGAGAAGAGCTTCCGGGTGAGCGAACCCACCGCGAACAGCAGGGCGCTGATGAAGAGCAGGTTGGGCAGCGCGATGAGCAGGAAGGGCTGGATCACGTCCCACACGCGCACCGGGCCCAGCTTGTCCGCCGGCACCCAGGGCATGAGGCTTCCCAGCAGCAGCCCGAGCGGCATCGCGGCATAGATCAGCAGCATCGCCGTGAAGGCGCCGAGGAAGCGGCCGAAGAGGTAGCCGGCGCGCGAGAGCCTTGTGGTGAAGAGCAGTTCCTGGGTGCCGAGCTGCGCGTCGCGCAGCACGGCGGTGCCGGCGAGTGCGGTGGTGATGACCTGCCCGATGGCGGTGAGCACCGCCATGCCGGTGGCAAGTACGAACGGAGCGTTTCGATGGATCTGGCCCGTGCCACCAACGTTGAACACCGCCTCCGAGGCGGTCATGAAGAAGGCCATCAGGAAGAAGACGGCGAAGAAGAGCCAGGTCGTCGGCCGGCGCAGCTGGTACCGCAGCTCGAAGAAGAAGACGGTGAGGAACACGCGTCAGCCTTCCGCGAGCGCGGCGCCGCCCACCCGGTGGAAGTAGACGTCCTCGAGCACCGGCTCGACGGCGGTGAAGCCCTCGCCCGGCGAGGCGTCGCTGTACACATTGATGATCGGCTCGCCCGCCACCAGCCGGGTCGAGATGACCCGCAGGCTCTGCTCGTATCCCGCGAGGTCGGCCTTCCGTATGCGCTTGCGCCAGATGCGGCCCCGCACCTCCTCCAGCACGCTCGCCGGGTCGCCCTGGAGCACCACCTCGCCGCGGTCGATGATGGCCATGTGGCGGCAGAGTTCGCGCACGTCCTCCACGATGTGAGTGGACAGGATGACGATGACGTCGTCGCCGATCTCGGCCAGCAGGTTGAGGAAGCGGTGCCGCTCCACCGGATCGAGGCCGGCCGTGGGCTCGTCGACGATGAGCAGCTTGGGCCGGCCGGCCAGCGCGATGGCGATGCCGAGCCGCTGTTTCATGCCGCCGGAAAAGCCCCCGACCGCCTTGCCGCGGGCATCCCAGAGGTTGGTCTGCTGCAGCAGCGCCTGGACCAGCTCCCGCCGCTCGCCCGGCGACGCGACGCCCTTGAGGGCCGCATAGTGGTCGAGCGTCGTCTCGGCGGACAGGTTGGGATAGAAGCCGAATTCCTGCGGCAGGTAACCCAGGATCTTCCGCACCTCATCCGGCTGGGCCAGCACGTCGAGGTCGCCAAGGCGAATGCTGCCTTCGTCAGGCGGCTGCAGCGTCGCGATGGTGCGCATCAGCGTCGACTTACCCGCCCCGTTGGGCCCGAGCAGGCCGAACATCCCCGGCCCGATGGTGAGCGACACCTGGTGGAGGGCGCGCACTCCGTTGGGATAGGTCTTGGACAGCCGTTCGATAGCGAGCGCCATGGAGATACCGGGGACGGGGGACGGAGCCCGCGGATAGCGGGAAGGGCGATAAGGGACAACTCCAGTCAGGTAATACGGCGCACCAGACGGCCGGTCAAGGAACGGGTGAGTCGAGATACGTCTCGAAGAAGCCATCGCCCTCGTCGGTGATGGCCCGGCCGGCGATCCGGCCCTCTAGCCTGAAATGCCCGCGCAACTGCAGGAATATCCGCTCGAGACCTCCAGCCTGCTGCGACGTCGCCTGGGAACTCGCAACCGTGACGGCGACCCGCACGGTGTCGGCATCGCGGGCGGCGAGAAGGGTGAACCGTGCGGGACCATCGACCGGCGCACCGCCCGCGCGGAGCTTCCCCTCATAGCGGATGGCCGCGAAGCGCAGCACCTGCAGCACGCCGAGCGAGTCGGCAACGGCGAGAAAGTATGGATTGCCCGCGCGCACCGAGTCACCGGGTGCGCGGACGCCACCATACAGGACATCGAGTGAGCCACCGCGTCCCATGCCCCACTCCCAGGTGACATCGCGCCAGATGCCCCAGTTGTGATCGTGGTACGCCGGCACGCTGTCCAGCGCCCGGCACTCTCCGACCACGCACACCGTCCCGCTCGCGTCGGCGCGCAGTCCTGGCACCACGTACCCCGAGAGGAACTCGTCGCGGCGCAACTCGACCGGCGGGAAGTACCGCGCTGCATCGGGCCTGAGCGTTACGTCGAGACTGAGCGGACCATCGGCGCCGGTGGCGCGGCCATGAAGGTGGTAGGTCCCGTCGCGTTGCGTCACCGTGTTCTCGCCCAGCGACAGGTCGGCGCGCAGCGTGTCGAAGCGTATGTCCGCGGACGGCACGCGCGCGCTGTATCGCGCATACCGGCCATCCGGGCGCCGGCGCGTGACGAGCAACTGGCCGCCCCAGCGCCCCGATGGCACCGCTCGCCACGCACGAGGTACGTGACGTACCACCACTCGTCGGGCGCCACGAGCAGGTTGAAGTAGTGCCATTCGCCCCAGGTGGAGTCGGGGCGCGGTGGCAGGTGGAAGTGGTCCAGCTCGTCGTACAAGTGCTGCGCGGTCGGGGCGATCCAGGCGGAGTCGGCTGGCGAGTCGCTCCACGTACCCTGTCGCACGTCGAGTGCGGCACCGACGGCGGCGGCACGGCTCGGCACGTCTGCACCCGCCTTGACCGGCACCACGCGATCGCCTCTCCCAAGGTACAGCAGCTTGTACTCGATCGAAGGTGATACGGCCGCAACTTCGCCCGCTCGTCGCGGTCCGCCGAGCAGCCTCCGGGTGACGAAGCGCGCGCGGTCGATGCCGAAGAACATCCCGCTCATCCCGCCCGTGCGCATCGATTCGATATCGATGCCCAGCGGCAACACCGTCACCTCGCCCCCTCCCACGAGGGAAACGTCCCGCGACTGCGCCAGCATCGCCTCGCCGACCGAGAGAAGCACGATCATGACGCCGACGCCGAGCGCGAAGCCGGCGAGCAGCACGAGGGCCCGCACCGGCGAACAAGGAGGTGGCGCACTGCAAGGGTGACGATCACGCCACGATCCGCCCGTCCAGCATGCGCACCACCCGACCAGCCTCGGCGGCCAGCCGGTCGTCGTGCGTCACCACCACCAGCGTCGTTCCCTCCGCGTTGAGCTGGCGGAAGAGCGCCAGAATCTCGGCTCCGGTGGCGGCATCGAGCTCACCGGTGGGCTCGTCCGCCAGGATGAGCGATGGACGGTTGGCCAGTGCCCGCGCAATCGCCACCCGCTGCATCTCGCCGCCCGAGAGCTGCGTGGCGCGGTGCCGCGACCGCGCGCCAAGCCCGACATAGTCGAGCAGTTCGCGGGCGCGGGCCCGGCGCATCGCGGGCGGCATGCCGGCCTCGGCCATCGGCAGCTCGACGTTCTCCGACGCACTCAGCACCGGCAGCAGGTGAAAGCGCTGGAACACGAAGCCGATCTTTCGGAGCCGGAGATCGGTGAGGGCGCGATCGCCCAGGGTGTCGATACGCACGCCATCCAGTTCCACCGAGCCTGCGGTCGGCGTGTCAATTCCACCGAGCAACTGCAGCAGGGTGGACTTGCCGCATCCCGACGGCCCGGCGATCGCGACGTACTCGCCGTGCGCGACGTTGAGCGTCACGCCCCGGAGCGCCGCCACTTCCTGCTCCGCGAGGTAATAGGTCTTTCGGAGGTCCCTGCCCGCGATGAGCGTCATGTTGCCTCGGCCCTGAGCGTCGCAGCGATCGGCGCGCGGGCCGCGAGCCAGGCGGGATAGAGCCCGGCGCCGAGCCCCGCGAGCAGCGTGACCGCGAGGCCGGCGGCGAGCGCGCCCGGCCGCGGCACGAAGAACGAGAACGCGGCGGGAAGGCCGGGGAAGCTCGTCAGGATGCGATCGAGCAGTCGCGCCGTGGCGAGGCCCAGCACGACTCCCACCAGGCCACCCGCCAGGGTGAGGGCGGCCCCCTCGACCAGCACGTCGCGAATGATGCTGCCGCGGCGCACGCCGATGGCGCGCAGTCGTGGCGATCTCGGCCAGTCGCTCGTTCACGGTAATGGCCAGCAGCGTGCCGATGAGCAGCGTGGCGATGCCGAGGCTCAGTGTTCCGAGAATGAGCGCGAGCTGGCGGAAGTAGACCATCCGCTCCCGGAAGTGCCGCACCAGGTCGTCGATGCCGCTCACCTCGACTCCGGGGTGCGCGCCGCGGAGCCGCGCCACCGCCGCGGGCACGTCGGCACCATCGCGCACCTTCACCATGAGGACCGACGCCCGGTCGGCGGCACGGAGGCCGCCCAGTTCCTGCATGACCGGGACGATGGTGCCGACTGACGGCTGGCCCTCATGATCGTAGAGCCACCGAACCATGCCCCGCACCACCAGGCGCCGCTCCGCGCCGGCACCGGCCACTTGTGGATCGAGCCAGGCAACCAGGGTGATGGTGTCGCCCACGCCGGCGCCGAGGAGTTGCGCCGCCGGGTCGCCGAGCAGCACACCCGCCGAATCGCCCGGGGCCAGGTCGGCGCCCGACTGGACCTCGTAGAGACCCTGGTTGGCGGGATCGATACCGTAGCCGAACAGCGTCCGGAGGCCCGAAACCAGCGGGTCCGGTGAGCGGTGAGCGGCAAGTGGTGAGCGGGCCGTCGCGTAGACGGAGGTCGCGACGACAGGAGCGACTGCGACCACGTCGGCGTCGGTGGCGATGGCGCGCATGAGCGCGGTGGTACCCGGCATCGTCGCTTCGCTGTCGAGCGGCAGTGTCCCCTGCGGCGTGACGCGGACCTGGTAGCCGCGCAGGAGCATCAGTTTCTCGAAAGAGGTCTCGAGCCCGCCGCGCAGCATGATCATGTCGCACAGCATGGCAGTCGCGACTGCGATACCGGCAATGGACAGGATCGAGCGCAACGGGTGACGGCGGAGGTTGCGAATGCTCCAGCGGAGGTCCATCAGCCGCGCCCCCACAGCACCAGCGGCCTGATGCGCACCAGGCGTGCCCCCGCGAGCGCCCCGGCGCCAATGCCAAGCACGAGCGACAGCACAAGGCTGAAGCGTACGATTGCGGGTGTCACCAGCGAAAAGATGAGTTGGGTATCGAAGAAGCGCTGGTAGTAGGCGTTGGTGGCGGCGCTGGCCAGGAAGGCAACGCCGGCACCGGCGGCCGAGCCGATCGCGGCGACGATCGCCGCCTCCAGCAGCAGCGCCAGGAAGATGGTACGGCGCCGGATGCCGATGAACCGGAGCACGGCCGCATCGAGCCGGCGCTCCTCCACCTTGAGCAGCATGATGCAGAGCAGGAAGATGGCGCTCGCGGTGACGGAGATGACCGCGATGGCGCGATGGAAGCGGCTGATGACGCTGAAGGTCTGGGACGACCCGGAGGCGATCTCGCTGGAACCGAAGGCGCGATACCCGAAGGCGGCCGCGTTGAGCCGTCCGTACGACGCTGTCCACCGGGTGCGCCCGGCGCAAGCCGCAGCCCGAAGCGGTCCACCCGGTCGGGTGCATCGAGCAGCGTCGCGAGATCGGGCAGGTGCAGCCGAACCCGGTAGTCCTGGCGCAGCACGGTCGCGGGATCGGCGGCGGGTTCATATACCGCGGCCACGCGTGCCGTGGTGCGGAGCGCGTCAGGGGCGCTGCCCATCCGGACGGTATCGCCCACGTGAAGGTCGAGCGCCTCCGCGAGGCGACGCTCGATGGCGATGTCCAGGACAGGGCGGGCGCTGTCTGCTGCCGCCGCGGAATACGTCGCGCGGGGCGGCGGCGGCGTGAGGGCCAGGGTGAGCAGGAGGAGGGTCACGGACGCAATGTACCCGGCACTCAGGCAGAGGTTTGCCGCCGGGGAGGCCGCTGACGATCGTCGTGAACAAGAGCGTCGAGGGCAGCGGGCCGGGAGAGCGCTAGAAGCGCACTGCCAGGCCGAGGAAGGGGTTCACGTCCTCGGCGACACGGGTGAAGCCAAGGTTGAGGCCGGCGTCCAGCTGCACGTTCCGGCCCAGTCCCAGCGTCAGTCCAACATCGCCGGTCGCATCCCACACGGTGGAGGCGTCCTTGAGGATCGTGCCGCCATAGACCTCCACGTAGCACGAGAGCGGGCCGGTGATGCGGCGGCCCACTGACGCCGATCCGACCATCGCCACCCGCCGCGGTGTATCGGGTCCCTCCCGCGCCACGTCGACCTCCAGCATGGTTCCAAGCCCCCACCCGGCGCCGAGTTCCACCTTGAACGGGAGGATGACGCCCAGGTTGAAGACCCGCTGGGTTGACCCCGGATCCGACACGAACGCGACGAACGGCATCACCGCGAACGCGGTGCGCCCGCCATCATTGCCCCAGAGATTGACCTTGGTTCGCACCGTGATGGCACCCAGCCCGCGCTGGCGCTGGGTGCTGCCGCCCGCCGTCTGCTCGTTCCAGGCCCAGGTCTCCAGCACCACTTGCAGGTCGACATTGGGCAGCAGCCCTGCCTTGATGTTGAAGGGCAGGACCGCGAACGAGTTGCTCTGCACGCCCGGCTCCCCGCCGGCAGACGCATCTCCCCCATAGGTGAAGAGATCGACCTCCGCCTGGAAGACGCCGGCGTCGACGGTGTATGGGCTCTCCGTGCGATCGGGCCGGTCGGTCGAGAGCGGGCGTCGCAGTTCGGCGGGCGTGCGATGGAAGAGGTTGTACTGCTGCCTGGGCGGGGGCGAATCCTGAATGGCATCGCCCCGGGAGGGAGCGATGACGACGAGCAGCAGTGACGGCAGGAACGCGCGCGTGGCGCGCCTACGCCACCCAGCTGCGCATGGTACCGACGAGCAGCCAGGCATTGAGCCCCGCGATGACCAGCGCCACCGCCCACGCGGCAGCCCTGAGCAGCGGACCATTCGCGAATGCGCCCATCTTCTGCTTATCGCTGGTGAAGATCACCAGCGGAATGACCGCGAACGAGAGCTGCATGCTCAGGATGACCTGGCTCAGGATCAGCAGTGCCCCGATGCCGCGCTCGCCATACATCGCGGTGACGATCACCGCCGGTATGATGGCGATGAGCCGGGTGATGAGGCGCCTGAGCCAGGGCGGCAGCCGGATGTCGAGGAATCCTTCCATCACGATCTGGCCCGCCAGCGTCCCCGTGATCGTGGAGTTCTGCCCCGACGCCAGCAGCGCCACCGCGAACAGGATGCCGGCAGCCGACGTGCCGAGCAGCGGGGTCAGCAGATGAAAGGCATCGTTGATGTCAGCCACCCCGGTGTGGCCGCTCGTGTGGAAAGCGGCCGCCGAGAGAATCAGGATCGCGGCATTGATGAAGAACGCGAAGAGCAGCGCCACCGTCGAGTCGAACGTCGCGTAGCGGATCGCCTGCCGCGTGGCCTTCGGGTTGTCCGCCACGTCGCGGGTCTGCACGATCGCCGAATGCAGGTAGAGGTTGTGCGGCATCACCGTGGCACCCAGGATGCCGATGGCGATGTAGAGCATCATCGGGTTGGTGATGATCTCGCTCCGCGGGATGAACCCACTCATGACCGCACTGATGGCTGGCTTGGCCAGCAGCAGTTCGACCGCGAAGCAGACGCCGATGACGGCGATCAGCGCGATGATGAACGCCTCGAGCCAGCGGAAGCCGCGCTGCTGCAGGAGCAGGATGAGCAGCACGTCGGCCGCCGTGAGAATCACGCCCCACACCAGCGGGATGCCGAACAGGAGGTTGAGGGCGACGGCGGAGCCGATCACTTCCGCCAGGTCGCAGGCCGCGATGGCAATTTCACAGAGCACCCAGAGGACGAAGCTGACCCGGCGCGAATAGTGGTCGCGACAGGCCTGGGCCAGGTCGCGCCCGGTGACGAGGCCGAGCTTGAGCGCCAGCGACTGGAGCAGGATCGCCATCAGGTTGGAGAGCAGTACGACGCTCAGCAGCGTATACCCGAACCGGGCGCCGCCGGCAAGGTCGGTGGCCCAGTTGCCCGGGTCCATGTAGCCCACCGCCACCATGTAGCCCGGTCCAGCGAATGCCAGCACCTTGCGCCACACACTGGCACCGGCCGGGACGGCCACCGTGCGATGCGCCTCCGGCAATGAAGGCCGCAGTCGCGGAAATCGCCAGCCGGGTGCTTCGGTGACAGGTTTGGCGGCCACAGCCATCGGGTAAAGGACCTCGGGCAACAGGTTTATAGGCTCCGGAGATCATAATATTAGGCAAGCCTAATTGTCAAGGGACAGTGGGCGGCGGCGGTGTGTCCGGCTAGTCTTCAGTCCGTCCCAAGCCACTACCACAGGCGAGCTTCCATGTCTGCAGCAGGCACCCTTCTGGACCAGCCGGTCTTCGTCACGAGACGCGATCCGAAGGGGATGTACCCGCTCGCGATCGAGTTCCCGGAGCAGTGCCGCGCGGCTCTCAGGATCGCCGATGCGACCCCGGTGGCACTCGACGCGAGCGGGGTGCGGCAGGTGGTGCTCACCGGGCTCGGAGGGTCGGCGGCGGGCGGCGACTTCGCCCGGGCGCTGTTCGAGGCCGAGGCGGCCGTGCCGTTCAGCGTGAACCGCGACTATGCCCTCCCCGGCTATGTCGGCCGCGATACGCTCGTCTTCGCGACGAGCTATTCCGGCAACACCGAGGAGACCCTCTCCGCCTACGCCGATGCCCGCCGGCGCGGAGCGCGCATCGTCGCAGTTACGAGCGGCGGCGAACTCGCCCGCCGGGCCATCGCCGACGAGGTTCCGATCATCACCATTCCCGGCGGCCAGCCGCCGCGCACTGCCATGGGCTTCATGCTCGTGCCGGTTCTCGTCACCGCCACGAAACTCGGCCTGCTTCCGGCGCAGGACATTGCCGGTGCCGCGAACGAGGCCGAGGCCGCTACTGCCGCATGGAAGACGGAGTCACCCACCGCCGCCAACGAGGCGAAGCGGCTCGCGCTGGCACTTCACGGTGCCGTGGGCGTGCTCTACGGCCTGGGCGGATGGCAGGCGGTGGTCGCGGGGCGGTGGAAGGGGCAGATCAACGAGAATGCGAAGCAGCACGTCTTTGCTCACGCGCTGCCGGAGATGAACCACAACGAGATCCTGGGATGGGAAGGTGCGCACCGTCAGGGCGTGACGCGCTGGGTAGCGCTGCTGCTCGAGGATGGCACGGAGAGCGACCGCATGAAATTGCGGGCCAGGGTGACCCTCGACCTCGTGTCGCGGGCCGGCGAGGTACATCGCGTGAAGGCCACCGGCACTACGCTGCTGGCCAAGATGCTGAGCCTCGCACTGCTCGGCGACTTCGTGTCGCTCTACCTGGCGTCGCTCAACGAGGAAGATCCGTACACGATCGGGTCAATCGACCTGATCAAGAAAGCTCTCACGCCGCCCTAAACAGCGCAGTAGACCAGCTTCGCCAGGTCGTGCGCCAGCACCTGGCTCCGGCCTGACACCTCGAGCGTGATCGGTCCGCTGAACGGTTCCCGCTCGAGCACTCGCACCCGCGCTCCGAGCACCAGCCCCACCCCCGCCAGGTAACGAAGCCGCTCCGCGTCGCTCGTATCCACCCGCCTGATCTCGGCGTTGTTTCCCGCGGGCACGTCGGCCAGCGGCGTCAGCTTGGGCCGCGCAACGGCACCATCCGCATCGGGAATCGGGTCGCCGTGCGGATCGACTGTCGGATGCCCGAGCGCTACCGCCATTCGCTCTACCAGTTCGTCGGACACCGCGTGCTCGAGGCGCTCCGCTTCCTGGTGCACACTGTCCCAGGTGTAAGCCAGGAACCCGACGAGATAGGCCTCGATGAGCCGGTGCCGGCGGATCACCCGCACTGCCTCGTGCCGGCCCTCGGCCGTGAGGGTGGCACCGCGATACGGCTCGTGGGTGAGGAGTCCCAGTTCGGACAGGCGCTTCACCATGCCACTGACCGAAGGCGGGGCGAGCGACAGCGCCTCCGCGATCTGGCTGGTGGACGCAGGCCGCCCATCCTCGGAGAGGTGGTAGATGGCCTTGAGATAGTCCTCAACGGAGCGGCTGAGCGGCTCGCGAACGACCTCGTCCCGTACGATGGCGGCAGCCCTCAATCGTGGTGATGGGGGAGAATTAGCGCGGGAACGCGGCGGATGCAACGCGAGCCCCCTCATCCCCTCCCCGTTCCTGTTCCCCGTAGTTCTCCCTACCCCACCCCCGTAGCGATCCGAACTGTTGGGCCCCGTGGGCGCGCCCTACCTTGGCGTTCTGTCCATC
Organism: uncultured Gemmatimonadales bacterium; assembly: GCA_963773095.1. Taxonomy (GTDB): domain Bacteria; phylum Gemmatimonadota; class Gemmatimonadetes; order Gemmatimonadales; family GWC2-71-9; genus JAGGAG01. The sequence continues at coordinate 795,430 of CAVYZY010000012.1, read as the reverse complement.
ACTTCACTCCTCCACGGGTTCTCTCATGCTGATGCTGAATCAGACTGCCTGCCGCACCTGCGCTGCGGCACCGGCCCTTGCGGTCCTCCTCGTCCTTGCTGCGTGTGCGAGCGAGACGACTGCGCCCCTGCCCCAGTCGGGCGAACTCGAGATCGATGCGAGCTCGAACACCGACTTCACCTACTTCAGCTTTGCGTCGAACGGAGTCGTCCAGGTCACCAATACGGCGACGTCAACGGCATGGGACGTGGCGTTCCGCCGGTACACCATCCGCCTCAACGGCGGCGTGGCCGGGGCCGGCAGCGTCACCGGGTTCAACCTGGCCAACAATGCCGCCGCGACGAACGATGAGGTGCTCGCATTCACGCCCGACAACCAGAAGCCGGCCTTCGATGCGGTGACCGCCGCCGACATTCCATCGTCCGGCTTCACCAGCGAGGGCCTGGCACCGGACTACACCGGCTGGTTCCGCCCGACGGCGACCGGCTTGCTGCCGAACCCCGCCGCCGTGTGGAAGCTGCGTCGCGCGTCGGGCGCCGGGGCGGGGGCATACGCCGTGATCCGCGTCGAGGCCATCGTGAATGACCCGAGCCTCTCGCCGACCGACGGGATGCGCGGCATCACCTTCGGCTATCGCCTGCAGACCACCCCGGGGACACTGGCCGCCGCACAGAGCGTCGCGGTCGATCTCTCCACGCTCACCGAGGCCGGCGTGAACCTCGCCACCGGGGCCGTGGTGACGCCGACGGCGGGTGACTGCAGCTGGGACGTGAAGGTGACGCGCGCGTACACCTTCGAGATCAACGCCGGCTGCCAGGCCGGCACGTTCCCGTTCGACGCCAGCGAGACGTTCGATGCCGTGACCCGCGCCGACGATGCGCCGGAGTACGGCGCGTTCGTGGCGCTGGTGTCCGGCCCGATCCCCAACTCGATCACGAGCCACAGCGGGGTCTTCCTCTACAACCTCGCCGGTGACAACCGGCTCTCGCCGACGTTCAACATCTTCCTGGTCAAGGTTGGCAGCTCGGTCTACAAGCTCCAGGTGGTGAGTTACTACAGCGCCACGGGCGACGCGGGACACCCCACGATCCGGTACGAAAAGATCCAGTGATCCGGCCGCTTGGCCTCGCCGGCCTCCTCGCACTCGCGGCCCCCGTGGCAGCGGGCGCGCAGGAGATCGTGCGGGGCGTCGTGCGCGAGGCAGGCAGCGGGCACCCGGTGAGCGGCGCGCAGGTCGGCACGCTGCCACGGGGCCCGATTGCCTGGACCGACTCCGAGGGACGCTTCCAGCTCACCGTCAGTTCACGTCCCGATTCGTTGCGGATCATCGCAATCGGCTACGGGGCGACTCGCCTCGCCCTGGCACCCGGTGCGAGCGTCGAGGTCACGCTCGTGCCGCTCACGGTCGTGCTGCCCGAGCTCGTCACCACCGCGGGACGATTCGAGGAACGCGCTGCCGAGATCACGGCACCGGTCGTCACGATCCCGCAAGCCGAGGTCGACGCGCAAGCCGCCGTGGCCACCGATCAGATCGTCTCGCAGTTGCCAGGCCTGCAGACGATTCCGAGCCCGCCAGCCGGCACCAGTATCGCCATCCGGGGGATCGGCGACTCGCGCGTCCTCGTCCTGATGGATGGCGAGCCCGTTGGCGGGAGCCTGTTGCAGAACATCGACCTGAGCCGGCTCTCGACGGTCGCAGTGAGCAGGATCGAGGTCACCAAGGGACCGGCGTCGGCGGTCTACGGTTCCGATGCGCTGGGTGGCGTGATCAACCTGGTGACCCAGGGGCCACCGCCGGCACTGGAGCTCGGCGTCTCCGTGCGTACCGGCTCCTTCGGGCGCCTCGAAGGCTACGGTGAGGCGGGCGGGACCTTCGGCAAGTTCGGCTTCCGCGTCACCGGTGGCGCGCGCGAGCAAGAGGTTGTCCCTGGCATCGCCATCGGTTCGGATCCTCTCGAGCGCATCTACGATGTCCGGTCGACCTTCCGGTACGCCGCGAGCAGGCGTGTCGCCCTCCGCGCGGATGCGACGTACTACTACGAGCGCCAGCGCTGGCCGCTCGGCGCCGGGTTCAACGGGTTCAATGACAATCAGGGTGTGTCCGGGTGGGCCGAGGCGACGCTCGAGGCAACGGGCGGGGTATGGCGTGCGCGCGTGTACGCCGAGCATTTCGAGTACAGGTACCGTTCGGCACAAGGTGACTTGCCGATCGCCAACAGCGGCCCTCCGCCCCAGACCGAGGCCCTTGTGCGCGGTCTGCTCGCGCAGAGCCGGAGGGACGGACCCAACTCACTGGACTTCGGCGCGCAGGCGAGCCTGCGCTCGGTGGATGCGCCCGACCGGCTGCTCGGCCAGACCGCTTCGGATGAACAGGTGGAGGTGTATGCCCAGGACGCCCTCCGACTGGGTCACGTGCTGCTCAACGCCGGTGCGCGCTACACCTGGAACTCCCAGTGGCAGAGCAATCTCTCGCCGACGGTCGGGGCGGCGTGGGAGCCGGTGAACCAGGTACGCCTCAAGGGCTCGGTGTCGCGCGGCTTCCGCGGGCCCAGCTTCAAGGAGCGGGGCTGGACCTTCGCGAACATTGCCGCGGGCTACACCATCGTGGGCAACCCCGACCTCGTGCCCGAGACATCGTGGGCGTTTGACGCCGCGGTGGCATATGCGCCGTGGCCGGCAGTCAGCGTAGAGGTCGCAGCCTTCCGCAACGATGTCGACAACCTGATCGACTTCTTCACCAGCGGATACACCGACGCGGGGCTGCTCATCTTCACGCCCACCAACATCGCGGTAGCACGCACTCAGGGCATCGAGGTCTCCGCGCGATGGGCCTCCGGTACGTGGGCTGTCGGCGCCGGGTACACCTACCTGGACGCCCGGAACCTGGTTGACGACCTCCCGCTCAACCGGCGCGCCGCTCACACTGCTCGCCTCAGGGGCACCAAGACGTGGGGCCTGCTCCGGGGACTCCGCGCCGACGTGACCGCGCTCTACACCGGCCCCGCCCCCCTTGTTGGCGAGGCGTTCGGCGGCGGCACTGCCGTCACCGGCGAGCAAGGTGCCTTCCTGCAGTGGAACGTCGGGCTGCAACTCGGGGTGTTCCCGGCCCTCAGCCTCAACGCCGGCGTCGACAACCTCTTCAACGAGATTCCGGAGAACTGGACCGGCCTGGTCGAGCGAAGGTTCTGGATCGGGTTCGGTTCGCAGTGGAAGGCGAGCGGAGATGGCGCGCAGTAGGTCAACCGCCCTCACGTCTTGAGCAGGTCGCTCAGGATCCGTTCGGTCATGCCCCATACCGTGCCCTCCTCCAGCCGGAATGCCGGCACGCGCATCTGCTGGGAGCGCACCATCACGTCGGCGCTCGCATAGGCATCGTCGCTCAGGAGGTTGGCGAGCGGCACCCAGTGCGTAGCCGCGATTTCCTCACTGATCCGGTCGACCGCGGCGCGGCGATCCAGGCGGAACACGTAGGGCCGCACGGCAATCGGGGGCAGCACCGGGGTGCGGGGCGCCATGTCATCGAGGACGCCAACGAGTGATTCGGGCGGCAGCACCAGGCCGACCTCTTCCTCGGTTTCCCTGATGGCGGTGAAGAGGAGATCTTCCTCACCCTCGCGTCGGCCGCCGGGCAGCGCCATCTGCCCCGACCAGGGATCGCCCGACCGCTCGGCGCGGCGCACCAGCAGCAGTGAATCGGGCTCGGGCACCAGCACCACGGCCACCGCTGCCCAGCGGAGCACCGGGGCCGGCTCCACTTGCACTGCCGGCCGGCTGAAGCGACGCTGAATCACGCTGCTGATCAGGTCGCTCACGGCCGCGGAAACCCGCGCCCGGGGGCGCCGTAGGGGCAGAGACCCGGCACAGTCACATCATCGGGGGACATCATGGTGGTTCGCGCTGCTCTCCTCGTCGCACTTGCGGGTGCCGTCCCGGCACCGGTGACCACTCCCGTGCTCAGGGAGTATGTCCTGTCCCGGCCCGGCAACTTCCCGCACGATCCAGCGGTTGGCGCCGACGGCATCGTCTGGTATACCGACCAGACCAACAGTTACATCGGGCGGCTCGATCCGGCCACCGGGATAATTACGGACTATCCCACTCCCACGCCGGGCTCCGGGCCGCACGGCATCGTGGTCGCTCCCGACGGCGGCGTCTGGTACACAGGGCAGCGCACCGGCATCATCGGACGGCTCGACCCCGCGACCAGGGAAATCACCGAGTACGCGCTGCCCGCCGAGACGGCCAACCCCCATACTCCAATCTGGGCAGGCGGCGCCATCTGGTACACCGACGCCAACAACAACCGCTACGGCCGGCTCGACCCCGCCACCGGACAGGTGCGGCACTTCACCTGCACCACCGACAACTCCGTGCCCTACGGGATCGTGTCGGCGCCCGATGGTCACATCTGGATCGCGATGCTGGGGACGAACAAGCTGGGCCGGGTCGACACCGCGAGCGGGGCGCTGACGGAGTTCACTCTTCCACAAGGCGCGCGCCCGCGCCGGCTGCAGGTCGCCGACAACGGGATCGTCTGGTACACCGACTACGCACGCGGATTCCTCGGCGCACTCGACCCCGGCACATCCAGGGTGCGTGAGTGGCCCTCGCCCATCCCGGGAGAGGGGCCATACGGCATCGCCATCGGGCCCGATGGCGCGATCTGGTACAACAACGCCAAGGGCGACGCGATGACCCGGTTCGATCCGAAGAACGAGAAATCCACGCTGCTGCTCATCCCCACCAAGGGTGCCGTCGTCCGCCACATGGTTACGGACGCGCCGCGCCGGCGGATCTGGCTGGCACTGAGTGGAACCGGGCGTATCGGGGTGATCGAGCTCGGTAGCTAGTCGGTCACGCTTGGCCGCGCGACGCCAGCGCTTCGCTCTCGGACCAGAGCCGCCGCGCCACTTCCGCATCATCGGCGAGGGGATTGGCCTTCGCGGGCCGGCGGCGGATGTAATAGCCGCCGGTCGCGCCCGACACCTCGGGTGACGTCGCCAGCCAGACTGGAGTGTCGGCCCCTTTCTCGGGCGTTCCCGCCATCGCGCCGACCAGTGGCCGAAGCAGCGCCGGCAGGTAGTCGAGCAGCAGGTTGGTCGCGATCACTCCCGGATGACAGCAGGTGGCGACGACGCCGGTGCCTGCGGTGCGACGCGCCAGTTCCCGGGTGAACAGCACGTTCATCAGTTTCGTCTCCCCGTACACCCGCACGCCCCGGTACCGCCTCCGCACATTCTGCAGGTCATCGAACACGAGTTTCTGTCCCTGCTGTGACCCCGACGACACGGTGACCACGCGGGACGGAGCGCCCCGCTCGAGCGCGGGCAACAGCCGGCGCGCCAGCTCGAACGGCGCCAGGTGGTTGACGGCGAGCGTCATCTCGATGCCATCGACGCTTTCCCGGCGCTGCCTCGACGCGACCGCCGCGTTGTTCACCAGCACGTGCACCGCCGGAAAACGCGCAAGCAGTTGGTCACCAAGCCGGCGCAGCTCGGCCAGGCTCGAGAGGTCGGCGGTCATCACCTCGAGCGCGTGATTGCCGGTGCGCGACGCGATCTCTTCCATCGCGCGCTCGCCATCCTCGCGGCGGCGACACACCAGCACGGTGCGGAAGTCGGCGCGTGCCAGGCCCTCCGCGATAGCCTTGCCGATCCCGCGATTGGCGCCGGTGACGACCGCAACCCGCTCACTCACGTGAGGTAGCGCGCGAACCACCCGACGCTCGCCGCGAAAACCCGCTCCAGCTCCGGCGTGCTGCCGGCCCAGGGATGCTTCGCGCCGAACGTGTGCTGCCCGCCGGCGATCCATTCGTGCCGGCTGGCCGGGTGCCGTACCACCGCCGCCAGCCGGTCACCTTCCGCGAGCGCAACCGCCTCGTCCGCGTCGCCGTGGATCAGCAGCCATGGCACGGTGATGCGCCCGGCCGCGGCCACGATGTCGAGCCGGTCGGCGTTCTGCTCGTTGTCTTCGAGCACGTCGGTATAGAGCGGCAGGACTTCCCCCGTCCTCGCGTTCACGACGTCGTGGCGCCCGGACTCCCTCCACTTCGCCATCACCTCGACCGGCCAGCGGTTGACGTCCGCGATAGCCGCCCAGGTGACCAGCGCCGTGACGCGCGCGTCGCGCGCTGCCGTGAGGATCGCGACACCGCCGCCCCGCGAATGTCCCAGCAGGCCGCTGCTCGAGGGCGGGGCGACGTCGAGCGTTCCCGCCGACAGGGCGTCGAGCACCCGCTCGAGATCGGTGAGTGCGGCGCTGATCGTGTCATGACCGAACCGCTCGGGAAAAACGAAGTTCCCCGCCGCGTCGACACCCGCACCACTCAGGTTGAGGCTCACCGCCACAAAGCCGGCCCGTGCGAGCCGGTCGGCGAGTGGCGGGAACATCCCCCAGTCCTTGAATCCCTTGAACCCGTGCACGATCACGACCGCCGGACGCGGCATGTCCCGGCCTGCGGCACGCACGTCGACCGTGATCGGGCCCAGCACGCCGGGCAGTTCGTGGGTTGTGAGCGTGGGGGTCGCCATCAGGACACCGCCGGTTCGAGAAGGTCGACCTCGCCAGCGGTGGCATCGAGCCGCGCGCGCACGCCCAGCGGCAGCGTCCACTGTTCGTCGATGTGACCCACCGGGAAGCCGTACGCCACCGGAATCCCGAGCCTCCCGAAGTAATGCTGCAGCACCTCATCGAAGCCGAACGCGCCATCACCGGTTTCGCGCCGCATCTCGGTGAAGCGGCCAACAATCACGCCGGCGAGCTTGCCGAGTGCACCCAGCGCCCGCAGGTGCGCGAGCATCCGATCGACCCGGTAGAGCGCCTCTCCCACATCCTCCAGGAACAGGATCGCACCGTTCAGGTCGGGGAAGAACCGCGTGCCGGCCAGGCACTGGAGCAGCGACAGGTTGCCGCCGAGCAACGATCCCTCTGCCACGCCCTCACGCAGCGTCACGATGCGATTCTCCCTCGCCGCGTGCACACCGGTGGGCTGTGGCAGCCGCTCGAGCCGGCCGGCTGGCTCCGCGACCCTCAGCACCTGGTCGAAGTGCCTGAGGCTGAACTCGGTCATCGGGTGCCGGGCGGTGGGGCCGTGGAATGTCACGACGCCGGCTTCCTGCAATGCGCCGTGCAAGAGCGCGGTGATGTCGGAGTACCCGATGATCGCCTTGGGGCGCTTGCGCAGCACGGCGAAGTCCACCTCGTCCAGGATGCGCGTCACACCGTAGCCGCCGCGGATGCACCAGACGGCATCGATCGCCGGGTCACGCAGGGCCGCATTCAGGTCGGCGAGGCGATCGGCATCGCTCCCGGCGAGGTAGCCCTGCCGGTCGCGCACGTGCGCGCCGCACACCGCCTCGAGGCCCAGCGCACGGCACAATTCGATCGACCGGGTCACGTCATCCTGCTCGAGGCAGGGGCCGGAAGGCGCCACGATGGCGACGCGAGCGCCTGCGGCGAGGCGCGGAGGTTGCATCACAGGTTTTGACCGGGTCATATGAGCCAATATAGATTGCCGCCGCGACATCATTAAGGAGAAACGCCCTGCGCGCATCGCAGCCTGCGCTGTTGGCAGCCGGCCGGGTCATCGCCGAGTCCCGTGACGCAATGATCGCCGACTGGTCCCGGCGCCTCGAGGACAAGCTCGCCGCCACGGGCATGATCCCCCGTGCCTTCGTCGAGCGCGAGTTCCGGCTGCTCATCGAGCTTTCCGGCCAGAGTGTCGGGCCGTTCCGCCGCGAGGTCATGCCGATCTGGATCAAGGCCTGCGAGCAATACGGTCGCGTCGGCTCCATGCGCGGGCTCGCCGCCGGAGAAGTGGTGGAGGAGCTCCATCACCTCCGCGACATCCTCACCCTGCGTCTCGCGCCGATCGTCACCACCCTCCGTCCCCGCCAGGCGCTCGCCATCATGCTCCGGCTCAACCGGCTCGTCGACCACGGCATTTCGACGGCGGTGGTGGGCTATACCGACGCCCTGGTCGCCACGCTCTTCGCCCGCAACGGCGTGCCCGTGGCCGATGACGCGGAGCACGACCTGGAGGAGATCGACCGGCACCTCACCCACCTCGAAGGCGAACTCGCCACCCTGTCGCACCGCAGCTGATGTCCACTGTGGCGTGGCTCGCGGCGCTTCCGTGGGCGGCGCCCCTTCTCGGCATCGGGCGACTGGCACGCAGCAAGCCGAGCCTCGGCGATGTGGCACCCGCCACCGGCGTGAGCGTCAGCGTCATCATCCCCGCCCGGAACGAATCCGTCCAGATCGAAACCGTCCTGGCCTCCGTGCTCGCGTCCACCTACGCACCGCTCGAGGTGATCGTGGTGGACGACCGCTCCACCGACGACACCGCGCAAAAGGCGGCCGCCGTGGCGGCGACCGATGCACGGCTTCGCCTCATCTCCGGCCGGGGGCTGCCGCGTGGCTGGTACGGAAAGCCGTGGGCCTGCCAGCAGGGCGCCGACGCCGCGACGGGCGAGGTCCTCCTCTTCACCGACGCCGACACCAAGCATCACCCCGAACTGCTGTCGCGCGCCGTGGCCATGCTCCAGCAATCGAAGGCCGACCTGCTGACCGTGGCGCCGCGACAGCTGGTGGTGAGCTTCTGGGAGCGCGTCATCATGCCGCAGCTTTGGGTCATGCTCGGCCTCCGCTACCACCCGAGCAGCGTCAACGCCGCCACCAGGCCGTGGGGCGTCATCGCGAACGGGCAGTTCATGATGTTCTGGCGGAGCAGTTACGCGGCGGTGGGTGGACACGCGGTGGTACGCGGCGAGGTGGTCGAGGACCTGGCGATGGCACAGCGGGTAGTGGCGCTGGGCAGGAAGCTCTACTTCGCCTTCGCCTACGACTACATGGAAACCCGGATGTACCAGACCCTCCGCCAGGTGATCGAGGGATGGTCCAAGAACGTGTTCATCGGCTCCCGGATCTCGTTCGGCAAGAACCCGGTGCTCCGGTTCCTGGCACCGCTGCTCCTGGCACTGAACGGGCTCTTCTGGCTGGCACCGCCGATCGTGCTGCTCTGCGCCTGCGTCGGGCACTTCCCCGCGTTGTTGGCGCCCGCGGCCGTCGCCACCCTGCTGTCACTGCTTTTCTGGTCGCTGATCAGCTTCGGCATGCAGGCACCGATGTGGTACGGACTCCTGTATCCACTCGGCGCCGTCATGTTCCTCGTGATACTGGCACGCTCGGCCTGGCGGGGCACCCGGCGCGTGGAATGGCGCGGCCGGGTGTACGACGAGGTGACGGGCCTCGCTACTGAACCCGTTCCACCTTCAAGCCCTGCGCAGGGATAGCGGCCGACAGGAGCCGGCCATCCGGCGCCAGCATCAGGTCCATCTGCACTTCACCGATGCTCAGCTGCGCCGTCCCGTCCGGCTGCTGCACCAGAGTTCCGCGCGCCGTCTGCCCGCCGCCCAGGTTGAAGAAGTAGATCTCGAGCCCGAGCGAATCCCGCCTGGCCGCAACCTGCGCCTGACGCAGCCCCACCTCGAGCATCCCGAATGAGAGATTGAGGTACGGCACCACCCCTTCCTCCGACTGGAAGAGCCGGGTCTGGATGCCGTAGGGCGTCATCTGGTCAACCGACACCGAGTCGCCCTTCACGATGATGCGCGCGCGCGAGATGACGCGGGCCTTCATCCGCGGGTCAGGCGGCTTCTGCGATTCCATCACCTCGACCAGCGGCACGGTACCATCGGGCGCCGTCACGACCGACCAGGTGTCCGCCACGTCCTTCTTGGTCGCGAGCGCGAGCGTGCCCCGCCAGGTCACGTCCCTGCGCTCGAACCGCTCCGTGGCCACCGTGTCCTGGTTCTTGAGCACGACGAATCCCGCCGAGTCGCCGGGCGCCGTCGAAGTCGTCTGGGCCGCCACCGGGGCGGCCGCCAGGAAGCTTCCTGCAATCAATCCCACGATCATCCTGCCCTGCATGCCATCCTCCGTTGGGTCAATGATGCGGCGGAAGTCTTACCCCATGGGCCCCGGAACGGAACGGGGGGCGGTCGATTGATCCGCCGCGCGGCGGCGGGGTGCCGGCTGCTCCGGCTGCGCGTGACATGGTGCTGTGCCCCGATGGGCACACCATGGCGATCGCAACCCTCCTTCCGCAGGTCACATCCTGGTCTGGCCTCCGGCGCCTCCTCACTGCGCTCGAGGTTCGCGGCGCGTGGCATCCCCTTGATCCTGCAGGGTTTGAGACCACTCCTGCCGCCGACGTCCTGCGAATGGCGACGCTGGATGCCCAGCGTACGCTCCCCTGGATCACCCTCTCCGCGCGGGACGGCCGGGTCGCCGGGCGCGCGGTTGCCCGGGCGCGGGCCGCCCTGGGTCGGCCCGCTGGCATCGTGTGCCTCGATGCCGTCCGGCGGCGGCTCGTCCTCACGGTGGCCATCGATCACCCGCCCATTCTCGAGCTCTCCCTCGATCAACCCGACGCCGCCGCGGTCGCGGCCCTGGAGCGCATCGCCTCTCTCCGCGATATCCCGCCGCTCGAGGCGGCGGCTCGCCTCGCCGAGCTGCTCGTCATCGAGCCGCTGGGCGCCCGGTTCTTCCGCCAGTTCCGCCACACCTTCGAGAGCTTTCAGGGCGCGATGCCCGTCGGACCATCCACCGCCGACCGCGGTGCGCTCGCCCTGCTGCAGCTCACGCGCGTGCTCTTTCTCTACTTCGTGCAGAGCAAGGGCTGGCTCGATGGCCGGGCCGATTTTCTCGCCCGTGCGGTAGACGACTGCCTGGTGCGACAGCGGCCGCTCCATCGCGATCTCATGCGCCCCCTCTTCTTCGGCGCGCTGAACCGTCCCTCATCGCACCGGAGTTCTGCGGTGAGGGGCTTCGGCAGAATCCCGTTCCTGAACGGAGGGCTCTTCGAGCCGCACGCACTCGAGCGGCGGTGGAAGGTCGATGTCCCGACACAGGCCTGGCGTGATGCCTTCGACAGCCTGTTCGAGGGTTTCCACTTCACCACGCGCGAGGGCGATGGCAGCGTGGTGGCGCCGGACATGCTTGGTCGCGTTTTTGAGGGGCTCATGGATCCGGGTCAGCGGCATCGCTCCGGCACCTACTACACCCCGGCGTCGCTCGTCCAGCGGCTCGTCGACGCCGCGCTCGCGGTTCACCGGGAGCATTCCGGTGTCCCGCTCGCCGACATCACCCTGCTCGATCCCGCGGTCGGATCCGGCGCGTTCCTGCTCGGTGCGCTCGAGCGCATCACCCGGCTCACCCGGCTTCCGCACGAGAGCGCCGCCGCGGCCCGGCGCCGTGTCCTTGCCCGCAACCTCTTCGGCGTCGATCTCGATCCCACGGCAGTGCGGCTGGCCGAGCTTCGGCTCTGGCTCGCCGTCATCGCCGACGACGACACCACCGATCCCGAGGCCGTGCCACCGCTCCCCAACCTCGATGCCGTGGTCCGCCAAGGCGACTCGCTCTGGAGCCGGCAGGGACTGCATCGCCCCGACCCGGCCGCCGCCGCCGAACTGCGCCGCGCGCGCCAGGCGGCGATCAACACCGCCGGCAGCGCCAAGCGCCAGGCCCTGCGCGCGCTGCGGCAGGCCGAGGAGACCGCCGAGGCTTCGTCACTGCGCCGATCGATCGACGCCGTCGAGGCGCAGATTGCCGAGCTGCTCCAGCATGCGCGAACGGAGACGCTGTTCGGCGAGCAGCGCGGCTTGGCGCGCGAGGAGCAGCGCCGGCTCGCTGACGCCCGCGAGTTGCGGCGCGGACTGCGGGCTGCGCGCCAGCGACTGACACGCGACGGCGGCCTTCCCACCTTCGACTACTCCGTGCATTTCGCCGACGTCGTGGCCGGCGGCGGGTTCGACCTGGTCGTTGGCAACCCACCGTGGGTGCGAAGCGAGGCGTTGCCCCGCGCCCTGCGCCACCGCCTCGCCGAGCGCTATCGATGGTTTCGTCCCGCCGCGAGTCGTGGCTACCAGAACTATCCCGATCTCTCGGTTGCCTTCGTTGAGCGCGGCCTCGAACTCACGCGCGATGGCGGCGTGGCGGCACTGCTCATTCCCGCGAAGCTCCGTCACGCCGGGTACGCATCCACCCTGCGCCGTGCCCTGGCCGCGACAACCACGCTGGAAGTCGTGGCCGACATGCCGCCGGACGACGCGAAAGCCTTCGACGCCACGGTCTACCCGATGGCACTGGTGATGCGAAAGGCGCGACCAGCGGCAGGCCAGCGTACCCGCACCACGCTGGATGTCGCCGTCCCCGGCGTTCCACAGGCGTCTCTCGAGGGTGATGGACCATGGATGCTCGCGGGCGACGTGGTCGGTCGGGTCGCCGAACGGCTTGGCCGGGAGTGCCGGCCTCTCCGCGAGCGCTGGCAGTGCCGGCTCGGCGTGAAGACCGGCGCCGATGACATCTTCCTCACCACCGAGCCCGACATCGAGCCGCAGTTGATGCGCCGGGCCGTGCGTGGTCGCGACATCAAGGCGGGGAAGGTCACCTCCACCCGCTGGATCCGCTGGCCTTGCGACCCGGTCGGCGATCCACTCCGCACGCTCCCGCCTCGCGCGGCGGCGTACTTCAAGTCGCAGCGCAATCGTCTGTGCCGCCGTGCGGACTACCGCGATGGCCCGCCCTGGACGCTCTTCCGCACTCGCGCCGCACTGGGCGCGCACCGTGTGGTCTGGCCCGACCTGGCTCGTCGCCTCGAGGCGGCGGCACTCACGGGCGCCGATGCGGCCACCCTCATTCCCCTCAATACCTGCTACGTGCTCGTCACCGCTGACGCCCGCACGGCGCAGGTACTCGCCGCGCTCCTCAACTCGGAATGGATCAGGGCCCTCGCCACGGTGCGGGCGCCGCTCGCGGCAAGCGGCTTCCGCCGCTTCAACGCGCGGGTCATCGAGGACCTGCCGCTTCCGCGCCGAGCCCTGGAGGACGCCGTTCTAGCCGAGGCCGCCACCGCCGCACACACCGCCGACAGCATCGCCGCCATCGATGAGAGGGTGGCCATGCTCCTGGAACTCACGCTCGAGGAGCGGAATGCGCTCGCTGCCGTCGTCGACGCGCATTGTTGCTGAGGCACTCCAGCAAGTCAGCGATCCGGGCGCCACCGCACTGCGCGCGGGACCTGCCGCGCCGGTGGCATCGGTGGCACGCGCCATCGCGGCAAGCTTGCTCCCTGCCCAGGCGCTGGTCGACCCGCCCCACTGGCTTCGGCCAGCGCAGCATGCGCCCTACCGCCGCGCGATCCATGCCCTCGAGCGCCACGGAGGGGCGCTCCTGGCGCTGCCGGTGGGCAGCGGAAAGACATGGGTGGCGCTTGCCCTGGCCCGGTGGGCAAATGGAGACGAGGTGACGCCGGTGCTGGCGCCCGCGCCCCTCCTCTCCCATTGGCGCCGCACCGCAGCGACGCTCGGCGCGGCTGTCGAAGTCGTATCGCACGCCCGGGCGAGCCGCGGTTCGCTCTCCCCTTCCCGCGGCATGGTCATCATCGACGAGAGTCATCACTTCAGGAACCCACTGACCCGGCGGTATGCCGCAGCGGCTCCGTGGCTGGTTGGCCGTCGCGCGCTGCTCCTCTCGGCTACGCCGGTGGTGAACCGGCTGGACGACCTGGCGGCCCAGCTCCGGCTCGTGATACGCGACGACGCCCTCGCCGCGAGCGGCATCGGTTCTCTGTCGGTGCTGCTCGCGAGCGGACTGGGCCATCCGGCGCTGAGCGACGTGGTGATCGCGTGACCGGACCTGCCGACCGGCTCCTTCGACTGGTCGACGCCCTCGAGTTGTCATCGGACAGGCCCACCGCAGCGCTGCTCCGGCGGGTGTTCTGGCGCGCGGCCGCGTCGAGTCCGGCGGCCCTCGCGGAAACCACTGCGGCCTACGAGCGGCTCCTGCTGCACGCGATGGACGCGGCACGCGCCGGGCGTGTCGTCACCCGGAGCGATGTCCGTCGCTTCACCGGCGCCGACGACACCCAGCTCGTGCTGTGGGAACTGGTGGCCGATCCCGGAAGCTGCATCCTTTCTGTTGGTGACGTTCCGGGACTCGCGGGCATCCGCCGCGAGGCGGGCGTCGCGTGCCGCGTCGACGATGCACGTGCCGCGGCCCTGCGTGCGCTCCTCGATGATGGCATTACCTCGCTCGTCTTCACGACCCGCCGCGCCACGGTCCGCTACCTGCGCGATCGCCTCGCCGAGCTGCGCCCCGCCTGGTGCAGTGGCACATCGGCCGGCATTGGTCCGTTGCGCGCACCGCGCGGCACCGTGCTCGACTGGTTCCGGAGCGACGCACCAGTCAGTCCACTGTCGCCGTGTCACCTCATCACGACCGATGTCGCCGCCGAGGGGCTCGACCTTGCGCGGCTCCGACGCGTGGTTCATTACGACCTGCCCTGGACTCCGGCACGGGTGGAACAGCGCGAGGGGCGAAGCCGTCGCGGTGCCACCGCCCACCTGAGCACAAGTCACGTCATTCCGGTGTCGCCGGCGCTCGAGCAGCGGCTTCAGTTCGGGGCCATCCTTGACCGCAAGCGGGCGCTGCCGGCGCGCGTCGGCGTGGGCGGAAGCGACGAGGGCATCTGGCACTGGCGCGTGGCGCTCGCCCGCGACCTGGGCAACGGCCCGAGAATCGCGGGCGTGGCCGCGGTGGCGGGATCAGGACCGGCGCTGCTCGCGGGTATCGAGATCGTTGAACTGGCTGGGCACGATGACCCAGGCATTGTCGTGGGCCGGTCATTGCTCTGGAGTGGTTCGGGCGCCACCTGGAGTGAGGCCGAAGCGGTGCCCGTGCTGCGATGGGCGGCCCTGCAGCATGACGCGCAACCGGGGGTGAGCCGAGCAGAGCGCCGCGCAGCACTCGACCGCCTGGCTGCCGGGGTTCGCGACCTGCTCCGGCAGCATGAGACGGCCGCCTGGTGGCGCCGCGGCGACGCGGTCGCACGCACACTGCTGCAGCGGCTCTATGCCATGGTGCGACCTGCGAGCCGTGCGCGCGACCGGGATACCCTCGCGCTGGTCGAGCGGGCCATCCGGTTCGCCGGCGGCGGTCATACCGCGGGCGAACGGGTGCTCATTCAGGAACTCGCGGCGATGGACGATGCCGCGATCATGCTGCGGCTGCCCGGCCTCCCGGCGCCCTCCGCAGGCAGCGGACTGCTCGGGGCACGCCTCAGCGGCCTCATCGTCATCCGTGACGGTGAGCTTCCGTTCCCGCAGCGACGCGATACGTTTGGCGCCCATGACACGTTATGACACCCTGCTCTTCGATCTCGACGGGACGCTGATCAACTCGGTCCAGCTGATCCTGGACAGCTATCACCACACCTTGCGGGTGCACGGCATTCCCGCGCGGAGTGACGATGACTGGCTCCGCGGGGTCGGCACGCCGCTCCGGGTCCAGTTCGCCGAATGGGACGACGGCAGCGGGATGATCGAGGAACTGGTCGCGACCTATCGCGAGTACAACCTGGCCAATCACGACACGATGGTGACGGTGTACGACGGGATCGCGGCGATGCTGCGGGCGGTGCGCGCCGTCGGGCTCCGGACCGCGCTCGTCACCAGCAAGAACCGGCAGGGCGCACTCCGCGGCCTCGACCTCACCGGCCTCACCCCGTACATCGAGCAACTGGTGTGCGCCGATGATGTGGTCAATCCCAAGCCGCATCCCGAGCCGGTGGAGATGGCGCTCAGGCTCCTCGGCGCCGGCCCCGAGCGCGCGGTGTTCTTCGGGGACAGCGTGCACGACATGCATTCGGGGCGTGCGGCGGGGGTCAAGACGGCGGCGGTGCTGTGGGGCCCGTTTGGCCGGGCCGACCTGGAACCGTCGAAGCCCGACCACTGGATCGAGACCCCCGGGGAGATTCTTCGCCTGCTCGAGCCCTGAGGCAAGTCCTAGGGCACGGCCGGCGGAGAAGGCAGCTGCGACAGGATGAACGCGTAGTCGAAGGCCGTGTCGTGTAGCCGGTCGTACCGCCCCGACGCGCCGCCGTGCCCCGCAGGCTGGAGCTGGATCTTGAAGATGAGCGGGTTGGAGTCCGTCTTCATCGACCGCAGCTTTGCCACGTACTTGGCCGGTTCCCAGTACATCACCTGGCTGTCGTTCAACGAGCTGCGCACCAGTATGGCCGGATACGATTGTGCCGAGACGTTGTCATACGGTGAATAGCTGACCATGTAGTCGTAGGCCGCCTTCTCGTTGGGATTGCCCCATTCCAGGTACTCGCCCACCGTCAGCGGCAGCGTTGCGTCGAGCATCGTATTCATCACGTCCACGAACGGCACGTACGTCACCACGGCGCGATAGAGATCGGGCCGCATGTTGGTGACCGCGCCCATGAGCAGCCCACCCGCACTTCGTCCCGTGATGACCAGCCGGTCGGACGACGTATAGCCTTCCGCCACCAGGTACTCGGACGCCGCGATGAAGTCGGCGAAAGTGTTCCGCTTTGTCATCATGCGCCCACCATCGTGCCAGGGCTTGCCCATTTCCCCGCCGCCACGCACGTGCGCCGTCGCGACGACGAGGCCGCGGTCGAGCAGGCTGATGCTGTTCGAGGAGAAGAAGACGTCGTTCGGGACCCCGTACGAGCCGTAGCCCCCGAGCAGCATCGGGCGCAGGCCGTTGCGGACCAGTTCCTTCCGGTAAACCAGCGAGATCGGGATCTTCGCGCCGTCACCGGCCGTGGCCCAGATGCGTTCCGACGCGTAGTTGGCCGGATCGTATCCACCCAGCACCGGCTGCTGCTTGAGCAGGGTCCGCTGGCCGGTCTTCACGTTGTAGTCGTACACCGAGGTCGGCGTGATCAGCGACGTGTACACGAACCGGAAGTCGGGCGTCGTGAACTCGTAGTTGTCGGAGGCAAAAACCGAATATGTCGGTTCGGGGAAACTCACGTCGCGGGGGTCGCCCGCATCGAGGTTCCGCACCCGGAAGTGCACCAGCCCGTCCTCGCGCTCCGTCGTCACCAGGTGATCCGAGAAGCCGTCCACGTCCTCCAGCATCGTCTCCGGACGGTTCGCGATCAGCTCGGTCCAGTTGGCCCGTCCCGGGTCCTGAACTGGTGCCTCGACCAGCCGGAATGTGCGGCCGGCGTCGTTCGTGCGGATGTAGAACCGGCTGCCAACGTGCTCGACGTAGTACTCCTGGTCCGTGACGCGTGGTGCCACGATTCGAAGCGGGTCGCGCGGCCGGCCCGCCGGCAGGTAGCGTATCTCCGTCGTGGTGGCGCTCCCGATCATGAGGAGCACGTATCCCTTGCTGCGGGTGCGATAGGTGTAGATACCGTAGAGTTCGTCGGTCTCTTCGTAGAGCAGCTCGTGCTTGCCGCTGCCCAGCTGGTACCGATAGAAACGATGCGACCGCTTGGTTACCGAGTCTTCCTGGGTGTAGAAGAGCGTCTTTCCGTCGGTCGCCCAGGTGACGGACACGACGCGGCTGGCAAGTGGGCCGCTGACTGCTCCGCTGGCCAGATCCTTGACGAACAGGGCGTACTGCCGGAAACCGGTCGTGTCGATGGTATACGCGAGCTTGCTGCCGTCGTCCCCCGGCATGTAAGCGCCGAGTGAAATGAAGGGCCGGCCCTCGCCCATGACGTTCAGGTCGAGGGTGACCTGCTCCGAGGCCGTCATCTTCCCGCGCCGTCGGGCGTAGATCGGATACTGCTTCCCCTCCTCGGTCCTCGAGTAGTAGTAGAACCCACCGAGCGGGTAGGGCACGTTCTGGTCGGTCTCCTTGATGCGGCCAAGCATTTCCGCATACAGCGTGTCACGCAACCCCGCCTCGCCCAGCTCCATGGCATCGGCATAGGCCTCCTCGGCGGCGAGATACGACAGCACCTCAGGGTTGTCCTTCTCCCTGAGCCAGAAGTAGTCGTCCACCACCTGGTAACCGTGGATCTCGGTGATGTGGGGCTTCTTCGTGGCCACCGGCGCCGACTGGGCGTGCAGCGGCATCGTGCCGAACAGCAGGAGGGAAAGAGCCAGCAGGGAACGACAGCACCAACCTGGTTTCCGGACCATGGGAACTTCCTCCGTTCCGTTACTTGAGGCCGGCCGCCTCTCGTGTCACCGTAGCAATGCCAGACCAGTCGAGGTCGCCCTTGCCCCGCGCCACGGCCTCCAGGAACCGGGTGCGCAGCAGGTCTGCCAGCGGCATCGGCACGCGGAGCCCGTCGCCTGCCTCGAGCACGAGGCGCATGTCCTTGAGGCCGAGCGCCATCGCGAATCCCGCCGGGGTGAACTGCTGCCTCGCGATCATGCCGCCATAGCCGTGCACCACCGGCAACCCGAAGAGCGTTCCCGTGAGCATGCCAAGCAGGTGCGCCGGTGGCACCCCACCCTTCTCACCCAGGGTGAGCGCCTCACTCAGGGACTCGAGCAGGGAAGCGAGCATGAAGTTGCCGCAGAGCTTGGCGATCGCCGACTCCGCCGCACCGGGCATGGGGAACGCGCCCTGCCCGACCGCCGCAAACACCGGGGCCAGTTCGGCGATGTCGGCGGCACTGCCACCCGGCACGACGAACAGTTTCTTCGCGGCCGCCATGTCCGGGCGGCCGAACACCGGTGCGTTCACGTAGCGCTGGCTGCCCTCGGCGTGGGTCGTGGCCAGCTCCGCCGCGAGTGCCACCGAGATCGTGCTCATCCCGACGTGAATCCCGCCGGTCCTCAGGCTCGCCCGCAGCTTGCCCTCGCCGAACGTCACGGCGCGCACCGCCGCATCCTCCGCGAGCATGGTGACGACGACTTCCGCCGGGCGGACCGCCTCCTCGATGGTGCGGCACGCGGTCGCCCCCTCGACGGAGCCGCCCGAGCGATTCCAGGTGCGCACCTCGAACCCGCCAAGCACCAGGTTCCGCGCCATGGGCTGGCCCATGTGGCCCAGCCCCAGGAAGGCGACGATCAATCGACACCTACCCTTCCCCGCACCGCATCGATCAGCTTGGCCGGATCGTAGGCCACGCCGTCCTTGTAGACCGTCACCACGTTGCGGATCACCGCGGGATCAGCCACCAGGTCGCCCTTGAGGAGCACCAGGTCGGCGATCTTGCCCTTCTCCACCGAGCCGAGCTTGCTCTCGACACCCAGCACCCGGGCACCATTGTACGTCGTCACCTGGACCGCCTGCTCCGCCGTGAGCCCCGACTCGCGCAGCAGTTCATATCCCCGCTGGTCGCCGAATCCCGGAAGCGCACCTCCGTTGCCCGTCGGGTCCACGCCACTGGCCATCACCCCGCCCGCCGCATAGAACGCCTTGTCGAAGGCCAGCGCCCGGGCAAAGCCGTCCTTGGTGAACATGTAGCCGGGCATCGAGTCGATGTAGGCACGGTTCTTCACGTAGGCGGCCCGCACGACGGGGGTCATCAGTTCGAGCGAGCGCTCGTCCTGCACCGGGCGCCCGGGCGACAGCGCCTCGTAGATCGCCATCGTCGTCGTCATCGAGACCTTGTGCGAAATCATCGACTGGATCAGCGACTTGGCCAGGGGACTGTCGCCGTTCACCAGCGAGTCGAGCTGCTTGTACACGTTGCTCGGGCACTTGTCGGGCTGCTTCCCTTCGATGAAGTCGCTCGCCGTGAGCACGCCGTGGGCAAAGTCATCGATGCCCAGGTCGATCGCTTCCTGGAACGTGACCGAACAGAGGTGGCCTGTCGCCTTGATGCCCAGCTTGTGCGCCTCGTCGATCGCCGCCTTCATCGATGCGCGCGAAATGTCAGTGTAGAACTTGACCCACGTGGCGCCCTCCGCCGCCCAGTAGGCCACGAAACGACGCGCCTGCTCCGGCTCGGAGGACACCGACATCGAGCCACCACCCTCCGGCCCGGTGAGGTACGGCGTGGTGACGTGAATGCGCGGGCCCGGCACGAATCCCGAGTCCACCGCCTGCTTCAGGTTGATGTCGGCATAGGGCGACCGCGTGCCGGTCGTTCGAACCGACGTGACCCCGCTCGCCAGGTAGAGGCGCGGCCCGGTGAAGCTCATCGTCACGCCGACGCCGCCGGCCGCTGTGTAGAACATGTGGTCGTGCATCCCGACGATACCGGGAATGAGCGTCATCCCCGTGCCGTCCACCACCAGCGCACCGCTCGGCGCCTTCACCCTGGCCGATGGACCCACCTCCGCGATGCGGCCGGCGCGGATCACCACGGTCTGGCCACGCACTGCCGGCGTGCCCCGCCCGTCGATCACGGTGACACCGGTGATCGCCACCAGGCTCGTGTCGCTGCTGACGTACTTGCGCACGTTTTCGGACAGGGTCGGTCGCTGCGCCTTCGCAGCAACAGGCAGAAGCAACAGCAGGAACGCGAAAGCAGTACGATGACGCCTCATTGTACCTCCATTGAGCTTCATGGCTCCACGTCGAAATGCGTCATCATGCCCGCCTGCAGGTGCTCCGCAATGTGACAGTGCAGCATCCACGTACCGGGATTGGACATCTCCACGAGCAGGTCGATTGCGCCCGCCGCCGGCAGGAGGACGGTGTCCTTCCACACAGGATTCTCGTTCGGCGTACCGTTCACCGCCAGCACCAGGAAGCGCTGGCCGTGGATGTGGATGGGGTGGTGCATGCCGTGGAGGGTGTTCCGGGTGCCGACCAGCCGCAGGCGCACCAGGTCACCCTGCTTGAACGTCCAGTGCACATCCATGTTCTCCGCGCCCGTATCCGGGTCCCTCAGGATCCAGTGCGCCTGGTTCCCCGTGGTCGCCTGGTTCATCCCGGGCATCGTGCCTTCCCACTCCACCGGGTTGAAGTAGATCGAGTCGAGCCGCATCAGCTGCTCGCTGACGAACGGCAATCCCGTGAAGCGCGCGCTCAGCTCGAGCGTGTGCCGCGGGGGCTTGCCCACATTCGCCTGCACCAATGCCCGTAGCTGGTCGGCGTCACGGCCGGGCGCCGGGCTGCTGCCCGACGGGGCCGGACCGGCAGGTCCCGCTGCCACGGTCACGGTGCCGAGTGTGTCTACCGAGTCGAAGAACCGGCCGTAGAGGTGATCGATGGCGCGCACCCGGTTGACGAGACTGTAGCTGCCCGGCTTCGCGAAGCTCACGTCGATGGTGTAGCGCTCCGCAGGTGCGATGACGACGCTTTCCACGAATTCCGCGCGGGCGAAGTCGCCGAGATCGGAGCTCACCACCCGCATCTTCGCGTCGGGACCGAGCGAGATGTTGAAGGTGCGGGTGTTCGACACATTGGTCAGGCGCAGCCGCAGCGGCTCGCCGGTGCGCGCGGTGGCACTCCAGCCGGTCTCACCGTTCACCAGCATCACGTTGCCGAACCGGCCCATCGCAGCGTGCGTCGGCGCATCGGCGCCATACGGCACCAGTCCATCCGCACCGATCAGCAGGTCATCGAGGATCAGGAACTCGTCGCGCGGACCCGGCGCGGCGGCATCGCCGGCAGGCGAAACGAAGATGTTGCCGTACAGGCCGAGGTCCTGCTGCACATCCTCGCGCACATGCGGGTGATACCAGAAGAGTCCCTCGTCGGGGAAGCGCAGCTGGTACGTGAAGGTCTCCCCCGGGGCGACCGCAGGGTGCCTGGCGTCGGGCACGCCGTCATAGCGGTTGTCCAGCCGCACGCCGTGCCAGTGGACCGTTGTCGGCATTGACAGCTGGTTCTTGAGGCGCACCGTGACCGTCGACCCGCGCGTCACGGCGATGAGCGGCCCGGGATACTGTCCGTTGAAGCCGAACATGGTGAAGTCGCGCCCGGCGATCGATCGCCGCACCACGCCGGCAGTGAGGTCGAGCGTGTCGCCGTCCTTGAGTTGCACCACTTCCCTCGGGCGCGCCACCGGCGCGGCTGGGTCTGCCGCAGGCAGCCATGGCGCTTCCGCCGGGCGCAGCGCCATCTCGGACGGCAGCATGTCGAGCCCCGGATACATCGGCGCCTCGGCCCATCCCGAGCCGTCCGCATGCCCGGCATGGTGATTCATGTGGCCCCCGCCGCCAGTGCGCGGCCCGAGTGCGCCGAGGAAGAACTGGTAGGTGTCCGCAGGGCGCAGCCGGTTGCTGGGCGACTCGCCGCGCAGCACCACCTTGCCTCGCATTTCCTTCGTGGCGGTGTCCGATTCAGCGCTGATGAGGAGCAGGAAGCGGTCGAAGGCGACCGGCCCAGCCTGCATCGGACCGGTCCCCAGCACGCCCAGCCTGACCAGCGGCGTCAGCGAGGGCGGTGCAGCCCAGACCACGAATCCCGACTTGCCCGGGCGAGTGCCACGCGCGAGCCCGGTGGTCGTTATCAGGAGGTTCCAGCGTTGAACGCCACCCGGAGACACGGCCACCGTGAACGGGCCCGGAACCCATCCCAGCTCCACCGATCCGTGCGCGTCATAGCCCGGGGCAGGGATGAGTGGTATGCAGTAGAGATCGGCGCTGGCGCCGCTGGCCACGAGCCGGGCGCAGTCCGGCGGATTCCCCTGGGCATGAAGCGCCCGGGGAAGCAGGACCAGGAACAGCGCGAGGACGGGCAGGCGAGAAGTCATCGGCGGAAATGCAGATGGTCCGGAGGACCACCGGAGATCGCCCGCCGCGGGGACGGACGACCTACTGGGGCGGCTGGGGTCGAACCAGCAACCTCCCGGTTAACAGCCGGGCGCTCTGCCAGTTGAGCTACACCCCAAGAGAACCCCCGCCAGCTGGACAGTTCTGGCGGGGTCCACGACTCTAGGGCAGGAAGGCCCGTCGGTCAAGCGGGGGAAGGGCCGGTTCTCGGCGGGCAGGCATCGAGCCAGGCTTGTTCCGTCTCGTCGAACACCCGGGATCGCGTCAGGAAGCGGACGCCGAGCGGGGCCTCGAGGGAAAATCCGCCGCCCCGGCCCGGCACCACGTCGATGAGCAGCTGCGTGTGGCGCCACACCTCGTACTGCAGCCCACCGATGTACACCGGCACGCCGTCCACATCGCCGAGGTGCACGTCGCGCTGGCCCACCCGGAACTCGCGGGCGGGATAGCACATGGGCGAGCTGCCGTCGCAGCATCCGCCCGACTGGTGGAAAAGCAAGGCACCGTGCTCCGCCTTGAGCTGGCGGAGCACGGTGATGGCCTCGGGCGTGATCTCGACGCGCGAGACGTCGCTCTGGCTAGAAGAAGCCAAGCTTCTTCGGGCTGTAGCTGACGAGCATGTTCTTCGTCTGCTGGTAATGGTTGAGCATCATCCGGTGATTTTCGCGGCCGATGCCCGACTGCTTGTATCCACCGAAAGCGGCGTGCGCCGGATACAGGTGATAGCAGTTGGTCCATACCCGCCCCGCCTTGATCGCGCGGCCCATGCGGTAGCAGGTGTTGGCGTCACGACTCCACAGGCCGGCACCGAGCCCGTAGAGCGTGTCGTTGGCGATCGCGAGCGCATCGTCCTGGGTCTTGAACTTCGTCACCGAGACCACGGGACCGAAGATCTCCTCCTGGAACACGCGCATCTTGTTGTGTCCCTCGAGTATCGTCGGCTGGACGTAGTACCCCTCCTTGAGCTCGCCCGGGTGGACGCGACGGGCCCCGCCGGTCAGGACCTTGGCGCCTTCCTTCTTTCCGATGTCGATGTAGCTCAGGATCTTCTCGAGCTGGTCGTTCGACGCCTGCGCGCCGATCATCGTGGCGGGATCGAGCGGGTTTCCCTCGACGATGGCCTTGGTACGTGCCACCGCGCGTTCCATGAACCGGTCGTAGATCGACTCCTGAACCAGCGCCCGGGACGGACAGGTACAGACCTCGCCCTGGTTGAGCGCGAACATGGCGAACCCCTCGAGCGCCTTGTCGAAGAAGTCGTCGTCGGCCTCCATCACGTCCGCGAAGAAGATGTTCGGCGACTTGCCGCCCAGCTCGAGCGTGACCGGAATCAGGTTCTCCGAGGCGTACTGCATGATCAGGCGCCCCGTCGTGGTCTCACCCGTGAACGCCACCTTGGCGACCCGCGGGCTCTGCGCCAGCGGCTTGCCGGCCTCCACCCCGAAGCCCTGCACCACGTTCACGACACCGCTCGGCAGGATGTCGGCGATGAGTTCCATGAAGGCCATGATGGACACCGGGGTCTGCTCCGCCGGCTTGATGACGACGCAGTTACCCGCGGCCAGTGCCGGGGCCAGCTTCCAGGTCGCCATCAGGAGCGGGAAGTTCCACGGGATGATCTGCGCCACGACGCCGAGGGGCTCGTGGAAGTGATACGCGACCGTGTCCGAGTCGAGCTCGGAAATGCCGCCCTCCTGCGCCCGGATCGCCCCGGCAAAGTACCGGAAGTGGTCGATGGCGAGGGGCAGGTCGGCGTTGATCGTCTCGCGAATCGGCTTGCCGTTGTCGATGGTCTCGATCAGCGCGATGGCCTCGAGATTCTGCTCCAGCCGGTCGGCGATCCGGTTGAGGATATTGGCCCGATAAGCCGCTGACGTCGTGTTCCAGCTGAGGGCGGCGGCGTGGGCGGCATCCAGGGCCCTGTCCACGTCCTCGTGCGTCGAGCGGGCCACTTCACAGAGTGGCTGCCCGGTTACGGGCGAAGGGTTGGTGAAATACTGTCCGTTGACCGGGGGCACGTACTCGCCACCGATCCAGTTGTCGTACCGGGCTCGAATCGGGAGTCGATTCTTGAACTTGGAGGCGCCGGCCGGGAGCGTGGCCTCGGCGCCGGGGCGTGTAACAGCGGTCATGAAAGCCTCCTTAAATGTGTCGTACGATGGAGCTGTTCTAGTATGCGGCGGGCAGGGGGTGCACGCAACGACCCTGTTACCTTTTGCTCGCGTGTCTCCCGTCCCCCCGGTCTTCGCGATTGTCCTCGCTGCTGGTCGGTCCTCGCGATTCGGCAGCGACAAGCTGCTGGCGCCGCTCCGGGGCCGTGCCGTGCTCGCGCACGTGCTCGACACGACGGCAGGGAGCGCGCGCGACGGGATCCTGCGCACGGTATTCCTCGTGGTGCGCCATCCCGGAAGCGCGGAAGCACGCCTTGGTCAGGACTCGGGCGCCGTCGTGGTGGTAGCTGAGCGGGCCGGCGAGGGACTGGCACTGAGCCTGCGCACTGGGCTGGAACGACTGGCGTCCACGGCGCCGGCGAATGGAGCGGCCGCCCTCGTCCTGCTCGGCGACCAGCCCGCGATCCGGCGTGACGTGATCGCCGAGGTCGTGCGCCGGTGGCGGGCCACCGGGGCAGATGCAGTGCGCCCCCGCTATGCCGACCGTCCCCTCGAGCCTGGTCATCCGGTCCTGCTGGACCGCCGGCTCTGGCCCAAGGTCACCGCGCTCCAAGGCGACGCCGGGCCCGGGAAGCTTCTCCACAGCACGGCGGTCGAGCTGGTTGACGTGCCCGGACACAATCCCGATATCGATACCCCGGCCGACCTGGCCGCATTTCCTCCCGTGGAGAACGCGTGATACGGCTGAGCTTTTCCGGATCCCTGGAAGTAGATGCGCCGCTCACAGTGGTCTGGCAGCGGCTCATGGATCCGCAGTTCGTCGCCGCAGCAGCGCCGGGCGTCGAGAAGGTCGAGCAGGTCGACGACCGTCACTTCACGGTATTCTCCGTGTTCGGCCTCGGCGCCCTCAAGCTGCACTTCACCCTCGATGTCGAGTTGCTCGACGTCATTGCCCTGCAACACGTGACGATGCGGGCGCGCGGTACGGGGCCGGGCTCGGGCGTGGACGTGACGACGGCGATCGATCTCGTCGAGGCCGTCGCTGGCCGAACGATGAAGAACTGGCAATCGGATTGCGACGTGAGCGGCGTCCTGGCCGGCCTTGGCGGCCACCTCCTCGAGGGCACGGCGCGGAAGCACACGGAACAGTTCTGGCTCGACTTCGCGGCCCGATGCGCGCGCGCCGACTGACACCAGACGAGGTCGCGCGCACCGACCCATCCCTTCTGGTCGGCGCGGTGCTCATCGCTTCGGCCAGCGTGCCGGGACGCCGCCTGGCCAAGGGCACCCGGCTCGACGCGGCCACGGCGCACGCGATCGCCTCGGCGGCCGGGAGCGGCCAGCTCAGCGGCGACCTGCGGGTGGTCTGGCCCGACGCCGACGACATGCACGAGGATGAGGCGGCCGAGCGCCTGGCCCTCGCCGTGGGGGGCGCCGGGGTGGACCAGCGCCCGCCGCACCAGAGCCTCCTCCAGCTGGTGTCCAAGTGGAACGGCGTCCTGCACGTGCGGCACGCGGCGCTTGCCGCACTCAACCAGATCGAGTCGCTCGAGGTCATCACCCTCTTCGATGGGCAGTGCGTCGAGGAGGGCGACGTCGTGGCGGCCGTGAAGGTCGTGCCCCACGTCCTGCCCGCCGAGACGGTGCGGCGCGGGGTCCGCCTGGCCCGGGAGGAAGGCCCGCTGGTGGAGGTCCGCCCGTACCAGCCGCTCCACGTGGCGGCCATCGTGTGCGAGCCGCTGTCGACTGCCGCGAGGGAGCGGTTCGAGCTGGTTGCCGACGCCAAGCTCACCGCGTTGGGCGCGAGCTTCGCCGGTGTCATCGATGCGTGGGACGCCGACCCCGCGGTCGCCACCGAGCGCATCGGCCTGACCCTCCGCGCGCTCGCCGACGAGGAGCGGCACCATGTCGTGCTGGTGGCCGGCGTGTCTGCCGGCGACCCGCTCTCGCCATTTGGCGAAGCGCTGTCCGCGCTGGGAGGGCGTTTCGTGCGCCTCGGGCTCCCGGCGCACCCCGGCTCGATGCTGTGGCTCGCCGAGCTGGGGCACGTACGCATTCTCGGATTGCCCGGATGCGGCATGTTCTCGATGGCGACCGCCGCGGACTTGGTGCTCCCCCGCCTCGTTACCGGAGAGACGCTCGACGCCGCAAGCCTGGCCGAGCTTGCGCATGGCGGTATCCTGAGCCGCGACATGCGCTTCCGGATGCCGGGATACGCGCGGGAGATGGGGACGCCGGATCAGGCCAGCGCAGGACCTTCGACGGACGAGCCGGTGGGCTGATGCTCTTTACTTCGCCCCCGGCGCGCTCGCATCTTCCGGCATCCCGAGCCGAAACGACTCCGTGACCTTGCAGAGCCTGTCCGATTATCAGCGACTGATTGCCCGCAACGAGCCGATCGGCCGGGCCGTCGTGACGCAGGTCTGGGGAAGTGCCCCGCGCCAGGCCGGCGCCGTGATGCTGGCGACGCCGTCGGGTGCCATCCTCGGGTCGGTTTCCGGCGGCTGTGTCGAGAACGCGGTGGCCCAGGAGATCGCCGACGCCGCGACGCGAGGTACGGCGCGACTCGTCACCTACGGCATTGCCGATGAGACGGCGTGGGAAGTCGGGCTGTCATGCGGGGGAACCATTTCCGTCCTCATCGAGCCAGCCGTCCGCCCGACCGTGCTCGAGGCGGCGCGCGGCGAGGGCGGTGTTGCGGTCGCCACGGTCATCAAGGCACCGGGTATCATCGGCGCAACCTACGTGCTGCGCGATGACGGCAGCCGCGAGCCGATCATGCCACCGATGGGTGCGGCCCGCGACGAGTCCCGGCAGGCCGAACTCGAGCTCGACTCGGTGCTGCCCCAGGTCGAAGCTGCCGCGCTCGAGGCACTGGCTCGGGGCGAGAGCCGCACCGAAGCCTTCGCCACTCCCGACGGCGGGGAGTTGCTGGTCCTGCTCGAGGTGTTCCCCCGGCAACCAAGGCTGGTCATCTTCGGCGGCGTTCACATCGCCCAGGCACTGACCCTCCTCGGGCGTACGCTGGGCTATCGCACCTACGTCGCCGACGGCCGCGCCACCTGGCTCACGCGCGAACGGTTCCCCGATGCCGACGAGCTCGTGCTCGGATGGCCCGATGAGGCCTTCGAGCGGATCGGGCTCGACGCCCACACCTATGTGGTCCTCCTGTCGCACGATCCCAAGTTCGACGAGCCAGCCACCGAGATCGCGCTCCGGTCGCCGGTGCCGTACATCGGCGCCATCGGCTCCCGGAAGACCCAGGAAAAGCGGCGGGCCCGGCTTCGCGCCGCCGGCTTCACCGAGTCCGACTTGGCGCGGCTGCACGGTCCCGTGGGACTCGACCTCGGCGGCCGGCAGCCGATGGAAACGGCCCTCTCCATCATCGCCGAGATCACGTCGGTCAGGTACGGCAAGAAGGGCAGTCCGCTCTCCGCCTCGTGAAGGACGCCTTACCACCCGACCGGCCCGCCATTGCGGATTGGGCGTGCCTGCGCCAGCGTACCCCCCATGGCCCGTGACCTGTTTTCCGCCGTCCAGCAGGCGTTGGGCGACCTCTATACCCTGGATCGTGAAGTCGGTCGCGGCGGCGGAGCGCGGGTCTTTCTTGCCCACAACCGGGCGGGCGAGGAAGTGGCCCTCAAGGTGCTGCATCCCGAGCTCGCGGTCACGGTGGCAGCCGACCGGTTCCTGCGCGAAGTGCGCCTCTGCAGCAAGCTCGACCATCCCAACATTGCGCGGCTGCTCGACTCCGGTGAAGCCGACTGGGTCGTCTACTACGCGATGTCGTATTGTCCGGGCCCCACGCTGCGCGAGGGCATCACACGGGCGCGGTCCCTTCCCATTGACGATGTCATCCGGCTCGGGGCCGACCTGCTGAGCGCGCTGCAGCACGCGCACGAGCACAGCATCGTGCACCGCGACGTGAAGCCCGAAAACATCGTCGTCTCGAACGGCCGCACCATCCTGCTCGACTTCGGTATTGCCAAGGCCATCGCGGACTCGGCCGGCGAGAACCTCACCCGCTCCGGCGTGGCGCTGGGCACCTGCACCTACATGAGCCCGGAGCAGATCCGCGGGCTGCGGGACATCGACCACCGCAGCGACCTGTACTCCCTCGCGTGCGTCCTGTTCGAATGCCTCACCGGTCGCACCCCGTTCGTGCACAAGGTGGAAGGCATCGTGCTGCAGAAGCATCTCACCGAGCCGCCGCCGCGGGTCGAGACGCTCCGGTCGGACACCCCCAAGCGGGTGGCGGACGTGCTCGACCGGGCGCTTGCCAAGGAGCCCATCGACCGGTGGCCGACCGCCGCCGCCATGCGGGAGGCCCTGATCGGCTAGTATTCTGTACCTGACTTCTCAACTCCTCCCCTTGACCTGAGTATCCGTGGCCGATCAGCTGGAACGACTGCGGGAAGCCCTCGCCGGACATTATGAGGTCGAGCGCCTGCTGGGCCAGGGCGGCATGGCCTTCGTCTACCTGGCCCGGGACACGAAGCACGAACGTCGTGTCGCGATCAAGGTGCTCAAGCCCGAACTGTCGGCCACCATCGGTGCCGAGCGCTTCCTGCGCGAGATCCGCGTCGCCGCCCAGCTCCAGCACCCCAACATCCTGGGGCTCTACGACTCGGGGGTGGCCGACGGCCTCCTTTACTATGTCATGCCTTTCATCGAGGGCGAGTCGCTCCGCGACCGGCTTAGCCGGGAGCATCAGCTCCCCATCGAGGACGCCGTCCGGATCGTGCGCGAGGCGGCGGAAGCGCTGCACTACGCCCACGAGCGCAAGATCATCCATCGCGACATCAAGCCGGAGAACATCCTGCTGCAGGGCGGCCATGCCCTCGTGGCCGACTTCGGCATCGCCAAGGCAGTAGAAGCGGCGTCGGGACAGAAGCTCACCGAGACCGGGATGGCGGTGGGCACGCCCCACTACATGAGCCCCGAGCAGTCGCTGGGCGGCGACATGGACGGGCGCAGCGACGAATACAGCCTGGGCTGCGTGCTCTACGAAGTACTCGTGGGGCAGCCGCCGTTCGACGGGCCGAATGCCATGGCGGTACTGGCGCGGCACTCGCTGGAGCAGGTGCCCAGCATGCAGGTGGTGCGGAACTCGATCCCCGATGCAGTGGAGGACGCGACCTTCCGGGCGCTCGAGAAGACGCCGGCCGATCGCTATCCCAGCATGAAGGAGTTCGCCGAGGCGCTCGGCGAGGCAGAGGCCGAGGCCTCGCTGCTGCGCACGTCGGCCCGCCGCGCCAACACGCCCCGTACACCGCAACAGGTCCCCATCGCGACGCGGCGCACCACGGCGAAGATCATGCGTCCGGGCGGGGGCGGCCACACCGGCGCAGGAGATCGAGGCGGCGGTGGAACCCGCCCCGCGCCGAAAGTGGCTCATCGCCGGGGCGGTGGTGGCACTGCTTGCCATGGCGGGGATCGCAGGCCGGCAATTCATGTCGGGCCGGGGCGGCAAGCCCGCTCCCGTGGCCGCCGGTGACGATGCCCGCCGCATCGCCGTGCTGTATTTCCAGACCACCGGCGCGGGCGATTCCCTTCGGTTCCTGGCGGACGGACTCACCGAGGGACTCATCGCGCAGCTGGCCCAGGTGAGCGAGCTGGATGTCATCTCCCGCAACGGCGTCGCCCCGTTCCGTGGCGGCAATGTCCCGCGCGACAGCATCGCGCAGGATGCTCAAGGTGGGGACCCTGGTCGAGGGCAATGTCGAGCAGGAAAAGGATCGCGTGCGCGTCACCGTGCGCCTCATCGACGCCGCGAGCGGTGCCGAGTTCCAGCGGGCGAGCTTCGAGCAGCCGTCCAGCCAGTACCTGACACTGGGTGACTCACTCGCGCAGAAGGCCGCGTTGTTCCTCCGCGAGCGCCTGGGCGCCGAGGTTCGCTTGCGCGAGCAGCGCCAGCGCGCTTCCAATCCGCAGGCGTGGATCCTGGTGCAGCGGGCGGAAGCGAGCCGCCGGCAGGCCGACTCCCTCATGATTCCCGATCCTAAGGGGGCGGCGCGAGCTTTCGAGCAGGCCGATTCGCTGCTGGCCCAGGCGTCCGCGCTCGACCCCAAGTGGACCGAGCCCCTGGTGCAGCGCGGTACGATCACTTCGCAGCAGGTGCGGCTCGTCAACACCGATCCCGTCCTGGCGGCACCGTACATCACGAAGGGACTCGGCTTCGTCGAGCAGGCCCTCGCGCTCGACCCGCAGGACGCCGACGCGCTTTTCCAGCGCGGTGAACTACGGTACTGGCGATGGCTTCTTGGCCTGGAGGTGGATCCCGTCGCCGCGAACAAGCTGCTCGAGGCGGCACAGGCTGACCTGGAAATGGCGGTCAAGATCAACCCGTCGGAAGCCCGGGCGTGGGCATCCCTCGCCCACCTCTACAACCACACCAAGGGCCCCACCGATGCGAAGCTCGCGGCACGGCGCGCGTACGAAGAAGACGCCTATCTCGCCAACATCGACAAGGTCATCGATCGCCTGTTCTACTCCTCGTACGACCTGGCCCAGTTTGCCGACGCGAAGCAGTGGTGCGACGAGGGCCAGCGACGCTTCCCCGCCGACTACCGTTTCGCAACGTGCCACCTCCGGCTGCTTGCCAGCCGGGCGGAGCCGCCAGATGTACCGCGCGCGTGGAGGCTTCGCGACAGCGTCGCCGCGCTGGCCCCGGGCAGGAACGCGAGTTCCGGACTCTGACGGCGCAGATGACTCGTTGCCGCCGTGATCGCGCGCGCCAAGCTGGCCGACAGCGCCCGTCATGTCGCGCAGTTGTCACGGGGAAACTCGGAAATCGACCCGACGCACGACCTGGCCGAGGAAGAGGCCTACGTCTACACCCTGCTGGGCGACAATCCTGCGGCCTTCAAGGCGCTCAAGACCTACTGGACAGCGAATCCGAACCAGCAGAAAGCCATGGCGGACAACCCCGGGTGGAAGTTTGAACCGCTCGTCTCCGACCCGGATTGGGCCAAGGTCGTCGGAGCGCCCTGACCCGGGTGGGGACCGGGTCCCACAGCCCACCGTAGGAAGAACGCCCCACTAGCGCAACTCCCCGGTAGGTGACATCATCGGTCGGAATTCGTGCACAGATCATGGACGTGCCCGGCTCGCTGCTCCTGCCTCCAGCGGCCGCTCTACCACGGCAGGTATTGCCTCCAAGGAAAACGCCCGTGCCGCGCCAACTTCGACTGTGTTTTTACCTTTTGCTTACCGCAGTGCTCGCTTCCTGCGGCAAGGACACCGCCCTCCCGACCGGCCCCGAGGAGCCACAACCGGCTCCGCCAATTCAGACCGACGACGCCTTCCTCGTCGCCCAGGGCTGCAACCCCGCCGACATCACCGCCCTGGTCAAGACGATCCTCCCTGGTCCACTAGGCACGCTCGTCGCCGCGAAGCTGGCGCAATTGAACCTGGACCGCACCGGCGGCCGCATCGATCGCGCGCGGGCCCGCATGTTCGAGATCGTGGACGCACTCGTGAAGGCACGGAACGGGGGCCTGTTCGCGAACGACCCGGTGAAGCGGGGCAAGCTCGAGGCGCTGATCAAGCTCCTGTTCTGCCTCGTGGGTCTGCCAACGCCGCCGATCGATCTCGGCCCCGATGGCGGCGCCGCGGTCGTGACGCCGACGAGTCCGACCACTGTGGTTCAGACCGGGAACCTCAGGGCCGCGACGCAGATCCAGACCGGCGACGTGCCGCAGACGGTGCTGGTCACGATCACGAAGCTGACCACCAGCGCCCCCTGGCTTGATACTCAGCTCGACCAGTTCGGGCCGGGCTACGAGTTCAGCGTGGTGCCCAGCGTGCCGCTAGGCACGAATCAGAATGGGGGCGTGCTGGCCGGAGCATGCATCGCTCAGACCAACACGGAGTCCGATCCAAACCGCGACGAGCGTCTGCGTCTCGCGCACAACAATCCATCCGGGCTACTTGGTGCAGGGAACGCCCGGTTCGGCAACATCGAGATCATCAGCGAGACTCCGGGCGAGCTGGTCCCCTTGGGCCTCCAATGCGAGCAGATCGGCTTTTTCGAGAGGATCTTCCTGCCGCAGCGCCTGTACGCCGCGGGGAGTCCCGCGACCACCGGCGGCAAGGTCCGGACGTACAGCCCGTTCGCCGCGGTTGATCCGCTGCTCACGGTGAGCGCGAACTCGAGCACGACGCAGTCGGGCGGAGCCGGCGCCGCGGTGGCACAGGCACCGTCGGTCAAGGTGCAGACCAGGCTGGCGACGCTCGTGAACGGGGTCGGCGTCACGTTCGCGCCTGACGAAGGCAGCGGTAGCGTGACGGGCGGAAGCCAAGCGACGAGCGCGGGCATCGCGACGGTGGGGTCCTGGACGCTCTCGAGCACGCCGGGCAACAACACCCTGAACGCGACGGCCAGCGCATCCGGGCTGAGCTTCACCGGCTCCCCGGTCACCTTCAGCGCCACCGGCGCCGGGCCGGCGCCCGACTTCGGGGCGCCCGGATACAGCTACTATCTCACCAGCGATCCGGGAAGCGCGCCTGAGGGCTGGCAGACTTCGAGCTTCCCGAACGGCTGGTCGGAGGGCGGCGCGCCGTTCGGCGCGCTCACCTACTGCGCGGTTACGCCCTACAACCTGCCTCCCGTCGTGACGAGCTGGGGCATTGGCACCGCGAGCGAGCCGACCTACGTGCTCGTACGCAAGGACTTCTACGTCCCCGCCGGCACTACGTCCGCGACCATCCAGATTTTGGTGGACAACGACGTGCAGGTATTCCTCAACGGCACCGATGTGAGCGACGGGTTGCGAACCCACGAAGGTTGCGCAAACGATAGTCCCGTGGCCCCGTTCGTCGTCAACGCGCCGACGCTGGTGGCGGGCGTGAACAAGCTCGCGATCATCGCCAAGGATCGTGGCGGCCAGAGCTACTTCGACGTGAAGGTGACGCTCGCTCCCTGAGTGCCACGAAGTTCAGCAGTCCAGCCAATAGGAAGGGCGGCTCTTCCGAGCCGCCCTTTCCTGTTCCGGACCACCGCCACTCCCGACGCAAGAGGGCCTACGCCGACGACGCGATAGCCCTCAGCCGCCGCAGCACCTGTCGCTGCGCCGCCTGGTTCGACACCGCCAGGAAGATCGTGTCATCGCCGGCGATCGTGCCCACGATCTCCGGCCATGCCAGCCGGTCCAGCGCGATCCCGACCCGGTTCGCCTCTCCCGGCGGCGTGTGCACCACCACCAGCGCCTCGCCCGCCGCCTCGGCGGTCAACACCCCCTCCGCGATCCGCACTTCATCAGGATCGCGCGCGCGAGACGATGAGGCCGGCGCCCTCCGATAGATGCCATCAACCTTGGCCAGTCGCAGTGTGGCGATATCGCGGCTCACCGACGACTGCGTCACCTGCCAGCCATCGGCGGAGAGCGCGTCGGCCAGCTCCTCCTGCGTCCGCACCGCCCGCGTGCTGATCAGCTCGAGGATCTTGAGGTGACGCTTGCGGCGGTCGGCGGTCATGCGCGCCGCCGCCCCGCGAGCCGCAGCATCGCGTCGTCGAAGCGGCGTCGCTCCGCCCGCCACCAGCGCCGCGCCCGCGTCACGCGCGCGCGCGCCAGTCCCAGTTCGAGGTTGCCGAGCCCGCCGGCACTGCCACGCGCCGGCGATGAGGTCGCGATCGGGAATCGCCGGCATCGCCACGCCGCGCTTGAGCTCGCTCGCGACAGCGCGGTACGCCTCCCGGAACGGCTGCCCCTTCCTGCGCGCGTCGCAGCGCCTCGTCCGTCGCAAGGATGTCACCGGTCAGCGCGGCCCGGCCGCGCGCGCGGTCGACCTCGAGCCGCGGCACCGCCAGCGTCAGCATCGCCAGCATCTCATCGGTCAGCTCGATACCGCGCATGAGCGGCGCCTTGAGGAACTGGAAGTCGCGGTGGTAGCCCCCCGGCAGCTTCGCCTTGAGCGCATGCACTGTGAACAGCGCGCCCTCCACCAGCGCCGAGCGCGCCCGCGTCAGCTCGAACAGGTCGGGATTCCGCTTCTGCGGCATGATGCTCGACCCGGTGGCCAGGTCGGCCGGAAGGCGGAGCCAGCCGAACTCGTCGGCGCTGAAGAGGATCACGTCGGACGAGAGCTTGGCCATCTCGTGGCCCAGCTCGGTGCACCAGTGCAGCACGGCGGCTTCCAGCTTGCCGCGGGCGTTCTGGACGCCGGCCACGTTGTGGTCGAGGTCGCGGAACCCCAGGGCCCGGGCCGTTGCCTTGCGGTCGAGCGGCAACGGAACGCCGTAGCCCGCCGCGCTGCCGAGTGGCGACCGGTCGAGCCTGGGCCACAAGCCGTCGATGCTCTCGATGCTGTCGAGCAGTCCCTCGGCGTACGCCGCGGCCCAGAGTCCTGCCGACGACGGCATCGCGCGTCGCTGGTGGGTATAGCCGGGCCAGAGCGCCGTGCGGTTGGCGGCGGCGAAGACCAGCAACACCTCCGCCAGTTCCGTGGCGCGCGCGTGCAGCGACAGCACCCGGTCCTTGAGGAAGAGGCGCAGGTCCACGGCCACCTGGTCGTTGCGCGACCGGCCCGTGTGGAGCATCCCGCCGCTCCGGCGATCCCGGCGAGTCAGCCAGAACTCCACCGCCGAGTGAACGTCTTCGTGCTCGGCGCCGATCGTCATGCGGCCGGAATCGGCGGCTCGAAGCGCGGCGCGGAGCAGCCGCTGCATGCGCGCGTGTGCAGTGGCCGTGATGATTCCGCTGCGGCGCAATCCCTCCGCGTGGCCCAGGCTGCCGAGAATGTCCCAGCGCAGGAGCCGCGCGTCCCACTCGCGGTCGTCGGCGACGGTATACGCCAACAGTGCGTCGCTCGGCGCCGCGCCCCACAGTGTTGCCTTCTTCACGTCTTCACGTCCTCACGTCAGTTTTCACTGAGATACTCCCCCGCCACGCGAGTGTAGAAGCCCCGGGCCTCCGTCACCTCGTGCGAGGTCGACGCACTCGTCCGCCGTATGCGAACGCTGGCTCGTGCCGGGACCCACCTTGATCGCGTCGCGATCGTTGAGGAACACCCAGTCGGAGCAGGTGGGGCTGCCATAGGTGCTGGCGCCCGGTCGCACCCGCCGCGCCACTTCGAGCAGGCGCGAGTGCGCCGGCGTCTCGCAAGGCACCAGCCGCCGGGACGTGACGACCACCTCCGACTCGAGCGCCGCGCGCAGGACCTCGCCGATCTCCTCGTGCGACCAGCTCGGCGTGCTGCGGATGTCGAGCACTGCCTTCGCCGCGGGCGGCGTCACGTTCCGGCTGATTCCCGCTTCCACCATGGTGGGCGTGATCGTCACCCGGCCCAGCACCGGGTGCTCCCGGTCCTGGCAGAGTGTCCCCAGCTTGAGCAGGTCGCGCGCGAGCACGAGGGCGGCGTTGGTAAAGCTGGTCCCCGCGGCGTAGCCCGCATGCCGCTGGTCGCCCCGCGCGATCAGGTCGACCATCATCAGCCCCCGCTGGGCCACGGACAGCTCGAGGTTGGTCGGCTCCCCGACGAGCGCCGCATCGACGGCGCCGACCGTCGCGAGGGCGTCGGGCATCGACGTGTGTTTCGTCTCCTCGCCGAAACCGAGGATCACCAGCAACCGGCCGTGTTCCGGGCCGCCACCGTCCGCGATGTCATGTACCGCGCACAGCATCGCCGCCACCGAGGCCTTGGCGTCGCCCGACCCGCGGCCGTAGAGGCGTCCGCCCTCGACGACCGGCGTCCAGGGATCGCGGGTCCAGCCATGGCCAGGGGGCACCACATCGAGATGCGACACCAGCGCCAGCGTCGGGCCCGGCTTTCTCGCGCGCACCTCCACCTTCACCCCGGTGGCATCGCGCACCACGTCGAGCCCCCATCCGCGCACCGTGTCCTCGATGAAGCGCGCAATGGGTTCCTCGTCGCCACTCACGGAGGGAATGGCGACGAGGTCGTGGAGCAGGGTGATCTCAGCCGGCGAGGTCGACGCCAAGGTAGGTCGCCTTCTCCTTCCGGCCCACGATCATGGTTCCCATCCCCGCTCCGGTGAACACCTCGAGCAGCAGCGCGTCGGGCGCCCGGCCGTCGATGATGTGCGTGCGCTCGACCCCGCTCGTCGCGGCGCGGATGCAGGCCTCCACCTTGGGGCGCATCCCGCCCGCCAGCGCGCCGCTCGCCATGAGCGTCGCGAGGTCGTCCGGGTCGGCGAACGTGACCAGCGAGGCGGGGTCGTTCCGGTCGCGCAGCACCCCCGGGGCACCGGTCATGAAGATCAGCTTCATCGCCTGCAGCGCCACGGCAATCGATTCGGCCACGGTGTCGGCGTTCACGTTGTACACGTTGCCGTCGTCATCACCCGCCAGGCTCGCGATCACGGGCACGAACCGGCCGTCCATCAGCGTGTTCAGCACCCGCGGGTCCACCCGGTCGATGTCACCCACATACCCGTAGTCCACCGTCTTCGACTTGCCGGCATCATCCACCACGGTGACCGGCGGGCGGCGGTGTGCCGTGATCAGGTCGGCATCGACACCCGACAGGCCCACGGCCTGGAGCCGATGCTCCCGCAGCGATGCGAGCAGGTCGGTGTTGAGCTGGCCGCCATACACCATCTTGGCCACCTCGAGCGCCTGCTCATCCGTGACGCGACGTCCCGCCACGATCGTCGGCTCGGTGCCGAGCTTGCGGCTCAGCGCCGTGGCCTGGGGGCCACCGCCGTGCACCACCACGAGCCGGATGCCGAGCGACGACAGCAGCGCCAGCTGGGCCGCCGCCTGGTCGAGCATCGCCGGATCGCTCACCACGTCGCCACCCAGCTTCACCACAAAGACCCGGTCGCGGTACGCGCGCACATAGCGCAGCGCGCCCTTGAGTCCGGCAATGCCCTTGGAAGAATCGATGGTCACAGTTTCCCTTTCGTGTTCTGGTGAGCGGTAAGCGGTAAGCGGGTTGCTCCATCAGGCCGCCGCTCACTGCTCACTGCTCACCGCTTACGCTGTTCTCAGCATCTCCAGGAGGAGCGCCCGCTGCGCATGTAGCCGGTTCTCCGCCTGGTCCACCACCACCGAGGTCGGCCCGTCGATGATCTCATCGTCGAGCTCGACATTCCGGCGCACCGGCAGGCAGTGCATCACGAGGCCCTTGCCGCCCCGCGTCGAGCGCAGCCGCTGGCTGGTGAGCCGCCAGTCGCGCAGCCCGGCGCGCATGGCCGCTTCCTCCTCCGGGTGGTCGTAGTGCTTCACCGAGCCCCAGGACTTCACGTATACCGCGTCCGCGCCGACCAGCGCGTCGTCCGGGTCGTTGTTGATGTGGATCATGGCGCCGTTGTCGCGGGCCAGCTGGCGGACGAGTGCCGTGTCCTCCGGGTCGAGCTCGTAGTCGTCCGGCCGGGCGATGACGACTTCCATGCCGAGCATCGCCGCCGAGATGGCGGCACTGGCCGGCACCGCGGTCGGCAGTGCCTTGGGATGCCAGGCCCACAGCAGCACGAACCGCTTGCCGCGCGGGTCGCCGCCGAACTTCTCGCGCAGCGTCATCGCGTCGGCCAGGCCCTGGCACGGATGCCGGCGCGTCGACTCGAGGTTGATGATCGGCTTCTCGCAGTACTCGGCGAACCGGCGGATGACGAGATCCTGCCGCACCGTGTCCCAGGCGCCCGGCCGGGGGAACGTGCGCACGCCCAGCACATCCGCGTAGCGGCCGAGCACGCGGGCCGCATCCTTGATGTGCTCCACCGTGGTGCCATCCATCACGGCGCCCGGCTCCGTCTCCAGCGACCAGCTCCCCTTGCCCGGCTCCAGCACGATCCCGTGACCGCCGTGCAGGAACATTGCCGCCTCGAAGCTGGCGCGGGTGCGCAGGCTCGGGTCCATGAAGACCATCGCCATGATCTTCTTCTCGAGTCCGCCGGAGATCTCGCCGCGCTTCACCCGGTCGGCGAGGTCGAGCAGCGCCAGGCAGTGCTCCTGGCCCCACGACTCCATCGAAAGGAAGTCACGCTTCATTGCGGTGGCTCCGATGTCGCATCGAGAAACTCCTTGAGTGCCAGGCCGAACTCCTCTGGCCGGTCCAGCATGAGCCAGTGGCTCGATCCCTCGATCGGGACGATGTCGAGGTCGGGAACCTGCACGTGCAGGCTCATGGGAGAATCGTTGGCGGCATCGACGATGAGGCGCAGGGGACCCGGATACCGCAGCAGCAGCGTGCGAGCATCGGTGGCGAAGAGAGCCGTGTAGGCACCACCCAGCGTCGCGCGATCGGTGCCGGCGAGGCTGCCGAGCACGGCCGCGCGTGTGTCCGGCGTCGCGCGCGCGAGGTTGGTCTCGTATGCCTCCCGCACGAACGTCTCACCGTTGTCGCCGAGCACCTGCCCGAGGAAATCCTCCAGCGCCGATGCCGGCACCTGGTCGAACCCGCCCGCGGGATCCACCAGCACGAGGCCCACCACTCGCCCCGGCGCGCGCGCCGCCGCCGCGAGCGCCACGGTGGCACCGAAGCTGTGCCCCACCAGGATCAACCGGGCGAGCCCGAGCGCGTCAGCCACGAGCAGCACATCGTCGGCGAAGTCGTCGAGGCCCGACGCCGCGAACGATGCCGGCGCCGACGCACCGTGACCCCGGAGGTCGAGTGCGACTGCTCGCCGGTGCGCCCGCACCCCCGCGAGCGCCGGCCGCCAGAACGCCAGGCGTCCGCCGAGACTGTGAACGAACAGGCAGGCCGGCTCGCCGCTGCCGCCATCATCCACGGCGATGGTACCCGCGCGCCCAGCCACCTCGATCACGCCAGCACCTCGGCGAGTCCCGCCAGCAGCAGGTTGGCTTCCGCCCGCGAGAACGAGAGCGGCGGCAGGAGGCGCAGCACCTCGGGATCGCTGGCCGTGCCGGTGAGGATGCGACGCTCGAACAGGGCGCGCTGTACCGGCTGGGCCGGTCGCCCAAGTCTGAGACCAAGCAGGAGCCCGTGGCCCTGAACCGAGGGAACGCCGAGCGCCAGCGCGCCCTCCCGCAGTTGCTGGCCGACGCGCGCGGCATTGCCCATGAGGTCCTCCT
Organism: uncultured Gemmatimonadales bacterium; assembly: GCA_963773095.1. GTDB lineage: Bacteria > Gemmatimonadota > Gemmatimonadetes > Gemmatimonadales > GWC2-71-9 > JAGGAG01. The sequence continues at coordinate 755,869 of CAVYZY010000012.1, read as the reverse complement.
GCTCGATCACCTCGAGCGTGGCGAGTCCGGCGGCACAAGCGAGCGGCCCCCCGCCGAACGTGCTGCCCAGGTCACCGATGGTGACACCCTCCGCGAGGAAGTCGCCGACCGTGACCGCGGCAATGGGAAATCCCGAGGCCAGCCCCTTCGCCATCGTCACCGCATCGGGTGTCACGCCGTAGAACTCCGCCGCACTGAAGGCGCCCAGCCGTCCGACACCGCACTGGATCTCGTCGAAGACGAGCGCGGCACCGTGACGGGTGCACGCCGCCCGCGCCGCCTGCAGGAACGGGTGCGAACAGTCGCGCGCGCCCGACATCCCCTGCACCGGCTCCACGATCAGCGCCGCGACCGAGTCGTCGATCGCGCGATCGAGCGCGTCCACGTCGTTGAATGGCACCTTCTGCGAAAGCGGCATGCCGGCCCGCCGGGCACCGGCCTCGTACTTGGCGCCATCGGTGACCGCGAGCGTCGCGACGGTGCGACCATGCCACCCGCCGGTTACCGACACCACGAGCTCGCGCCCGGTGCGCTTCCGCGCCAGGGCCAGTGCGTTCTCGTTGGCCTCCGCCCCCGAATTGCAGAAGAAGCTGCGATCGAGTCCGGCAGGCATGAGCGCCGCGAGGCGCGCGGCGAGCAATTCACGGTTCGGGTGCGGCAGCACCGTGGAATAGAAGATCAGCTGCGAAGCCTGATCGGCGATGGCGCGCACCACGTGCGGATGGCAATGGCCCGTGCTCGCCACGGCGTGACCGCCATACGCATCGAGCCAGCGGTGACCGTCCACGTCGACGATCCAGCTCCCCTCGCCTCTCGAAGGGCGCACAGGAAACTGAGCATAGACCGGCAGCAGTGAACTCTTCACGTCCTCACGTCCTCACGCCCTCACGCCCATTCAGCATGGAAAGATTCCTCCACCAACCAGTCCCCGCCGCTCGTCGATGCCCAGTGCCAGGTTCATGGCCTGCACGGCCTGCCCGCCGGCGCCCTTCACCAGGTTGTCGATCACCACCATCACCTGGACCTCGCGCCCGTCGGGTGAACTGACGGCGTGGATGTGCGCCTCGTTCGTGCCCACGACGTGCGTGAGTTCCGGCGGCTGGTCGAGGATCCGCACGAACGGCCGTCCTGCGAACGCGCTCCTGTACATGTCGCCGATCAGATCTCCCGGTGCCGCCTTGCCGCCTTGCCGCCCTGCCGCCTGGCAGGCATGCAGGGTGAGGTGAATTCCCCGCACAAATGGCCCGCTGTGCGTCATCAGCCGGGCTGACGCGTCGCTCCGCCCTGTCCAGCGGCGCCAGCTCGACAGCACCTCCGCCTCGTGCCGATGGCCCATCACAGAGTAGGCAAAGAGATTGTGCGCCCGTGCTGGATGGTGCGTCGTGGGGCGGGGCTGCACCCCGGCGCCACTGGAACCCGTCACCGCGAAGAGCGCCGGCTCGAGTCCCGGGATTCCCGCCAGCGGGTAGAGGGCCAGCTGCGCCGCCGTGGCGAAGCACCCAGGCGCGGCGATCGCCGTGGCACCGCGAAGCCGGGTGCCCTCCACGTCGGCCAGTCCGTATCGGAAGCGCGAGAGCAGTTCGGGCGAGGGATGCGTTCCGTAGTAGCGGGCGTAGAGCGCCGGATCGGCGACGCGGAAATCGGCGGCGATGTCGATGACGAGGCCCGCGCCCGCGGCGAAGAGTGCCGGGGCCACCTTGGACGACTCACCATGCTCCAGGGCCAGGTACACGACATCGCACCCGCGCGCCGCCTCCGCCGGATCCAGGGGTTCGAAGGCGCGATCGGTAAGGGAACGCAGCTGCGGGTGGATGTCGCCAACCGGCTTCCCTGCCTGGCTGCGGCTCGTCGCCACCCAGTCGGTGACGTCCGGATGGGACAGCAGGAGTCGGAGCAACTCGCCGCCGGCATAGCCGGAGGCGCCAATCACGGCGACGCGCATCGTCAGACCGCGGCGAGCTCGGCGACTGGATGCGCCGCCTGCCACGCGGCAATCGACGCGCGCACCACCTCCACCAGCGCATCCGGTTCGCGGCGCGCGTTGAACGCGGGCAGCTTGAGCTCGGCGTTGATGTAATCACGCCCGACCTCGTTATCCGTGGCGGGCCCCGTGAGGACGGTGATCGGAAGCCCGTAGCGCTGCTCCATGAGCACCTTGGCGCCCCAGCACCCTACCGGATCTGGCGCCGCCATGACCCACGCCGCGCCCGCCCCCGCCAGCTCACGATCGGCCAGGATGTCCTGCACGCCGTACTCACCCAGGATGCCGTCGCCCAGTTCGGCCACGATCACGTCGGGCTTGCCCAGCGCCAGCCGGTTGAGGATGCCCTTGGCGCTCGACACGGTGACGCCCGCGTGCGTGCTCGCAATGCCGATATCGTTGAACGTGAGCGCCGCGTTCGCACCGGCATCGCGCATCGAGAGCGCGTCGCGCATCAGCGATACGCCGGTAAGCTTGGCCGCGGCCACCTTGAGCCCGCTCCGGTAGAGGCCGCGCACCAGCTCCGTCGCCGCGACCGTCTTGCCCGCGTTCATGCAGGTGCCCGCGATGTACACCACCGGGACGGTGCACTCCAGCGTGTCGGCGGTCGGCACCGCCCTGTCCTTGATGTGCGCCGGACGGCCGACCCGATCGCCGAGTTCGGGGAACGTCAGGATCGCTCCAAGAACCTCGGCCTTGAACGGCGCGCCGATCTCGGGATTCGCGGACGTGCACTTGCCCAGGATGCCGCCCAGGTTGAGCACGTCGATGATGTCGCCGACGGCGACGTGCGCCGGCACCACGCCGGCGTAGCCGCGCAGGGCGCGCCGCGTGCCCAGCGTCCCGGCCAGCACGTCGCCGGCGCGGAGCGTCACCATCCGCCCGGCGAGATCCTCCACCGAGTTGTAGGTGGACTTGTCCTCCTTGATGCGCACGGCGAGCACGTAGCCCTCCTGGGCCACGATCTGGTCGCCGACGATCACCTCGGATGCGAGCGCCGCATTCCGGGTGGACGAGGAGATCTTGTCGAGCTTCACGCGCGTCGTAATCATGAGTTCTTTGCCTCCCGCCCGCACCGCTTGCGCCAGCAGCGACGGAATGGCGGCGATCCGCGAGAAGTCGCGGGCCTCCTCGCCGGTCCAGAGCCGGTTCTCTTCCCCATAGGTGGCCACCGCGCGGTCCATCATCGAGAACGGGCTCCGCGCGCCGGTGACCTGCGTGCGTCCCGCCGACAGGCGCACGCGCGTCTCGCCCGTCACCCGCTCCTGTGAACTGGTGAACATCGCCTCGATGTCGCGCAACGCCGGATCGAAGTACTGCCCCTCGTGCAGGCGATCACCATAGAAGCGCCCCAGCTGGTCCTTCCAGAACACCTGCCACTTGGTGAGGACCAGCTTCTCGAGCTCGCGGTGCGCCTGGATCAGCAGCAGGGCGGCGCCCGCCTCGAACCCGATGCGGCCCTTGATGCCGAGCGCGGTCTCGCCCACATGGATGCCCCGCCCCGTGCCATAGCTGGCACAGAGGTCGCCGAGCTGGTCGACCAGCGTGGGGCCGTCGATGGCGACGCCATCGATCGACACCGGCACGCCCCGCTCCCAGCCGATGACGATCTCCATGGCAGCCGGCGCGTCGGCCGGCGGCTCGAACAGGTCATCAGGCGGGCCCGCCCACGTGTCGTGCGTCCAGCCGCCACCGTACGTGGTGCCCCAGAGCCCGCGGTTGATGCTGTAGGCACTCGCCTTGGCGGGCACCGGCAGGCCGCGGGCTTCCAGGTAGGCGATCGAGTCGGCCCGCTGCAGGTTGGCTTCACGGATGGGAGTGATGATCTGCAGCTCGGGCGCGAGCACGCGGAAGGCCACGTCGAAGCGCACCTGGTCGTTGCCCGCACCGGTGGAGCCGTGCGCGACGGCACCCGCGCCGATGGCACGAGCCACTTCGATGACCGAGATGGCCTGCTGGGTGCGCTCCGCGGCCACGCTCAGCGGGTAGACCTCGCCCCGCAGCACGTTGCCCTGGATGAGGTAGCGGACGAAGCGATCGAACACGGCGGCGCGCGCATCCACTTCGTGATGGCGCAGCGCACCCACCGCCTCCGCCTGGCGGCGGATCGCGGCGCGGTCGGCGGCCGTGGTGCCGCCGGTGTTGACGAAGACTGTTTCCACCGCCCAGCCGTCGTCGGCGAGCCGCGGAACGCAGTAGGAGGTGTCGAGGCCGCCCGAGAAGGCCAGGGCGACGAGGGGCCTGGTAGATTGCATAACGCATAAACATGCGGTCTTGTCGGCGCCCGCGCAACCCGCGCCCGGACGGCCGAGGGCCGCTACCAGTCCTGCGCCACCGCCTGGATGAGGCGCGCCAGCGACTGCACGTCCCCGAGGTCGATCACCTCAGCCGGCGAATGCGCATACCGCAGCGGCCAGGCCACCGGCACGTCCGGCACGCCCCACCCGGCGAACGCCGACCCGTCGTTCCCGCCGTTGGTCGTGCCCACTCGGAGCGGTATCCAGCGGTTCGAGGCCACCCGGGCGAGAGTGTCGACCATCGCCGGCGGGGTGACGCTGCTGTTGTCCAGCGCGCGCGCGACCGCGCCCGACCCCAGTGCCACGTCGGCGAAGGTCTTGATCTCGAGCGGCGAGTCGGAAGACACGAAGGTGTCCACCGCATGCACCCGCGCCGGCGCGAGTCCCAGGGCGTTGGCCACCACGCGCGCGCCCTCGAGGCCCGTCTCCTCCCGCACGCTCCACACGAAGATCACGCGATGATGCAGCCGCCCCGGATTGAGCCGGCGCATGGCCAGGATCAACGCGGTGCAGCCGACCCGGTCGTCGAATGACCGGCCGGTGGCGCGGGTACCCGCCAGCGGGACAAATGTCTTGGGCATGGTCAGCGTGTGCCCGATGCGGATCCCCATTGCGTCGACGCCGGCGCGGGACGTGGCCCCGACGTCGGCACGGAAGGGGGGCGGCGTGCGGCCCGGCGACGCACCGGTCGAGTCGCGCGGCAGGAAGACGCCCGCGATGCTTCCGGTATCGGTGTGCACCAGGGCCGGCTGCGCCTCGAAGAGTGACAGGAAGAAACCACCGCGCGCCTTGAGTTCGATCGTGCCATCGTCGCGGATGTCCGAGATCACGAAGCCGATCTCGTCGAGGTGGGCCACGAACACGACCAGCGGCTCGCCTTGTCCAGTCTCGACGATGAGGTTGCCCGCGGTGTCGGTGGTGGCGTGCGCCCAGCCGGGCAGCATGCGCGTCACCGCGTCGCGCACGGGACCCTCCATGCCGGACACGCCATAGGTCTCGATCAGCGGGGCGAGCACTGATCGCACCTCGTCGAGGCTGGGCTGCTGTGCCGCCACGCCTGCCGGGAACAGCAGCAGCGCCAGCACTGCCGAGCGCCTCACGGCGCCCCGGCGATCCAGCGACCGATCGTCGCCTGCAATGAGTCGACACCCTTGAGCGATACCGTTTCCACCGGCGTGCCGGCGTTGGCGGCCGGGAGCACCCAGCCCTCGGCGCTTGCGCGCGGCACCTCCAGTGTGCCGCGGGCACCGGCACCGCCATCCACGATCTGCTCGGCGCTGAACGGGCCCTGGGTGCGTCGCACCGTGCGCAGCCCGCGCTGCGACAGGTTCTGCTCGGTCAGGAACGCCACGACCACCGTCCCGGCCGGCGCCCGGGCATTGAGCGCCGCGAGCACGAGCGCCGCGCACGCCGCCCGGCGCCCCGCCACGGGTGCAGCCACGAGGTCGCCGCCGTACCGAAGCGGCACCTTCGTCAAGGACACCGGCGTGAGGACGCCGACCCCGAGCGCGCCCACCTGCTGCGCCGTGGAAGCACCGATATCCACGCGCGCATCGTCGACGCTGAACGGCTCGTCCGGTCCCGCGCCGCGCCCGCGTGTCAGGTGGACGGACCGCACCGCCACCACGCCGGGGACCGGTCCGCGGCGCCCGTACAGCGTGACGCGATGGCCCTCCAGCTGCTGGTCGAAGAGGGGCGACGGCAACCGCCCCGGCGCGCGGCGAAGAGTCAGGTAGCCATCGACCCCGACACCACCCACGACCCAGCCCGGCTCATCGAGCGGACAGGCGACGAGGCGGCGTGGCGCGCCCGAACCGAGCACCAGGACGGCACTGCCCGATCGATCACGCCTGGAATTGGGGAGCAGCCCGCCGATCAGGCTGTCGACAACCGCCTGTTCCATTCCGGTCACGGCGGTGAACGCGGCGAAGCGCTCCACGAGGGTGGATGTTGAAGTGGCTTGTCCCGAGGCCCGGGAAGCCAGCAGCAGGGAAGCCCCTAGAGGAAGGAAGAACCCGGGACGCATTACCAAGAGTAATGCGGCCGCGTCACCGGCAGCGGGGCCGGCCAGGAAGACCGGCCCGTCATGCCGTGCTGGTGCTACTCCATGCCACCATCAAGATCGTGCACGTACGCCGCAGAGCCAGCGCCACCCGGGAATTCGGTCACCACGCGGCGCAGCACGTCGATCGATGCGAGCATCGACGGAGCAAAGGCATACTCGACGGCGTGGGGAGTGCCCGGAATGCCGGCCACGTCCGGCACATAGGCTACGAGGAAGCGGTCGATCGGGATCGCGATGCGATCAATGTTCTGAACCGGGGGTAATCCATGACGCGCGGCGATTTCCTGCACCAGGCGGTCGGCGCGCGCCTGCCGCTCGAGCTCGAGGGCAACCAGGGACATAGTCATTTCCCGTTTCTCCGGCCCGGGGCGTCGCGGACCGGTACGGCGGGGACATCACGAGGCGACACCCCGCCCCGAACCAGCGGACACCTTTCCTAATGTGCCGGGCCCACTTCGCCCGTTAGCGAAGAAAGGCCGAAATCACCGACGTGCCGCGCGAGAAACGCCGAGGCATCGTCGACGTCTCCCTTCGTGAGGCCGTGGCCCCCGGCACTCCACCGCATCTCCACCGCGGCACCACCCTCCGAAAGTAGTACCCCGAGTCGCTCGACCAAGCTTGGCGGAACGATCGGGTCGCTGCGCCCGGCCGAGATGAGCACCGGGATTCCCGACAGGTGGGGGCGCTGCGCCGGCTCGAACGGCACCATCGGCCGCAGCAACACGGCGCCGGCCAGTACACCCGTGTCCGCCAGCAGCAGGCTGGCCGCGATGTTGGCCCCATTCGAGAAGCCGACGGCAACTATGCGCCGGGGATCGAGTTCGTACTTCGCGGTGGCCTCGCGCACGAAGGCCGCGAGCTCGGCGGTGCGAACCCGCAGGTCCTCGAGGTCGAAGACTCCCTCCGCGAGCCGCCGGAAGAAGCGCGGCTGGCCCCGCTCGAGGACCGCGCCGCGCGGGCTCAGCATGGCCGCGCCCGGGAGCAGCGCCCGCCCGAGCGGAAGGAGGTCGTTCTCGTCACCACCGGTCCCGTGCAGGAGCAGCAGCGTTGGCTGCTCCGGCTTACCCGGTTCAAACCGGTGCTGCAGGGCCAATTCGCGGGCGCCGGTCACGATACCACTCCCACCTCCGCCACTTCGAGCGGCGGCAACGCGCGCACGATCTCCTCGCGACGCGGCTCGAGCCATGGCGGCAGCTTGAGCGTCGTGCCCAGCACCGGCTCGGCCTCATCCCACAGGAAACCAGGCGAATCGGTTGCGACCTCGAACAGCACGCCGCCAGGCTCCCGGAAGTACACCGACTTGAAGTACTGCCGGTCGACGACCGGCGTGATCTGCAGGCCAGCCTCTTCCACGGCGCGCCGTACCTCGAGCTGCTGCGCCTCATCCGGGGCGCGGAACGCCACGTGATGCACCGTGCCCACCCCGCCGGTGCCGCGCCAGAACCCGTCGGCGCGCCGAAGATCGACCACGCTCCCGAGCGGCGAGTCGCCCCGGAAGCGTCGCGTGCCAGCATGCTCCCCGGCGAGCTGGAAGCCCAGCAGGCTGGTCAGCACTTCTTCGGTGCCGCCCGCCGCGCCGTCCGTCCAGAGCGTCACACCATGCACACCACGGATGGCGTGCTGCGCCGGGACGCTGCCGTGCGCCCATCCCTCGACCTCCGCGTAACGCGGCGAGCCCACGAGCTCGAGGAGCATTCCGTCGGGATCACGCAGCGCCACCACGCGCTCGTCGAACCGTCCGACGGGCGACTCCACCGCTGCCCCGCGCGCACCCAGGCGCTCGATCCACCAGCCCACCGACTCGACCGGAATCGCGAAGCTCGTCACGGCCGCCTGGCCGGTGCCGGTGCGCCCGCGCATGCCGCCGGGAAACGGAAAGAACGTGAGGATCGATCCGGGCGCGCCCGTCCGGTCGCCCAGATAGAGATGAAAAGTTCCCGGGTCGTCAAAGTTCACGGTCTGCTTCACCAGCCGCAGTCCGAGTGTGTCGCCATAGAAACGAAGCGTCGCCGCCGGGTCGCTCGAAATGGCGGTGACGTGATGAATGCCGGTCATTGGTCCTGTTCCTCGTGGTGTATGTCGTCTGCTGCATCAGGCCGCGCCCTGCCGTCTCCGGCTGGCGCAGCCATGAGATCGGCTGCCGGGCGCATCAGGCGCCGGCAGAGCCGTCCCAGTTCCCGCTGCTCGTCCCCGTTGAGCAGCCTCATCTCTGCGGCCAGCCTCGCCGCGTGCGCCGGGAAAAGGCTCCGCACCAGCGCGGCGCCTGCGTCGGTGAGGTGTACACGGATATATCGCCGATCGGTCGACCCGCGCTCCCTGCGCACCAGTCCCCGCGTCTCGAGCTGATCCACCACGAGCGTGACGTTCCCGTGCGTGCGAAGGATCTTCCCGGCCAGCTCGCGCTGGTGCAGGGGACCCACGTGAAGCAGCGCCTCCAGCACCCCGAACTGGCTCTCGGTGAGGCCTGCCTCGCTGAGTGGCCGGTTGAGTCGGACGCTGAGCCGGTTCGCCGCTCTTACCAGTTTCACGAATGTCCTCAGTGCGAGGCGTTCCTCGGCGGTTCCCGCGTACCCGGCCATTGGCGATCGCCTCAAGTTGTAGTTGAGTGCTAAACTATCTAGTATTCAACTAATGTCAAGTCAGTTGAGTCCGGACCCGCGGTGGCGACCGAATAGTGAGGTGACCGTGGGGTTTCCCTGAAACGTTTTTCCATGCGGTGGGTAGGCAAGTTGTGGCTGTATTGACGTTTTGCCGCGTGCACGTAAGTTTCCCACCTGACGTCGGCCAAGGCCGGCGGTTTAGTGTTTTCTGTCTCCCTCAAAGTCTCGGAGTGCCCATGCGATCTCTGTTCGTGTCTGCTGCGGCCCTGGTAATCGCGGCCGCACCCGCCGCCGCCCAAAAAGCAGGCACGGTGGAAATCGGTGCCTTTGGGCGGGTCACCTGGTTCGATGATGCCTACCAACTCCAGACGAAGCCCGGGTTCGGGGGACGTCTGGGCATCTTCCTGCTCCGCAATCTCGAAGTCGAGGGTGAGGTCAACTACGTCCCGACCAACTCCACCGATTCGGTCACTGCCGCCTTCGACGAGAACGTCGCCGTGACCACCGGCCGGGGCTATCTCCAGTACAACATCAACTTCCGTCCGATGGCCCTGATCCTCGGTGCCGGCGTCGCGTACAGCGGCTACGGCGGTTACTACGACTCCATTCCGGGCCACACCGACGGGGTCGCCCCCTCGGGGCTGATCGGCCTCCGCTTCGGCGTGGGTGGCGTGCTCCAGGGCCGCATCGACGGCACCTACGACTACATCTCTTCGCCGGCTGAGTACACCGGCCCCGCCGACAATACGTCCAACTGGGGTCTGCAGGCTGGCCTCTCCCTCATGTTCCCGAAGGAGAAGCCGAAGGACACCGACAAGGACGGCGTGATCGACAAGATCGATGCGTGCCCGAATACCCCGCTCGGCACCAAGGTTGACGACAAGGGCTGTCCGATTCCGCTGGATGACGACAAGGATGGCGTGGTCAACGACCGCGACCAGTGCCCGAACACCCCGGCGGGTGAGACGGTCAACGCGGTTGGTTGCTCGGCGTCGCAGCTCGATGACGACCGCGACGGCGTGAACAACGCGCTCGACAAGTGCCCGAACACGCCGGCCGGAACCAAGGTCAACGCGCAGGGCTGCCCGGAAGATGACGACAAGGACGGCGTGGTGAACAGCGCCGACAAGTGCCCGAACACCCCGGCCGGCGAGAAGGTCGACGCCATGGGCTGCTCGGATTGCCAGCGCGACAGCGACGGCGACGGTGTAACGGATTGCAAGGACCGGTGCCCGTCCACCAACCCGGGCAACAAGGTCGATGCGGTCGGCTGCCGGATCATCTTCGAGGAGACCGGTGGTACGTTCATCATCAAGGGCAGCAGCTTCGTGACCGGCAGCTCCAAGCTGGGCAAGCAAGCCAAGATTTCCTTGACTGATGCGGCGATCAAGATCAACACGATCCTGCCGAGCCTGCCGCCAGACTACAAGATCTGGGTGCAGGGCCACACCGACAGCACCGGCAGCGTCAAGCTGAACGAGAAGCTGTCACAGGCGCGTGCGGAGTCGGTCAAGGCGTACCTGATCACCCAGGGCGTCCCGGCCGACCGGCTCGAGGCGAAGGGCTATGCCTCGACTCGTCCGATCGCGACGAACAAGACGAGGGAAGGCCGCGAAGCGAACCGCCGCGTGTCGCTGTACGGCGGGCCGGTTGAGGTACAGGAGTAAGCGCGGCTGTAGCTGAAGCAGGCAGTACCAGCGGGGAGTCTTCGGACTCCCCGCTGTTTTTTTGCCTAGATTGGAGCCCCAATGACTACCTACGCGCGGCGGGTCGGGCTTTTCGAAGGCACCATGATGGTCGTGGGTGGGATCATCGGCTCGGGGATCTTCCTCAACCCGTCGGTGGTGGCGCAGCGGGCCGGCACGGCGGGGCTCACGATCGCCGCCTGGCTCACCGGTGGCGTGGTGGCCATCCTCGGCGCCTTCATCTATGCCGAGCTCGGCGGCCGGCGCCCGGAAGCGGGCGGCGGATATGTCTATCTGCGCGACGCCTGGGGCCCCCTCCCGGCGTTCCTCTACGCCTGGACACTGCTGCTCGTCATCGCCAGCGGCGCGATCGCCGCCGTCGCCATGACCTTTGCCAGCTACGCGGCTGCCGTCGCGGGACTTCCGCCCACGGCGATCACGCCGATCGCCCTCGCCAGCATCGTGCTGCTCACCTTCATCAACGTCCTTGGTGTGAAGCCCAGCTCGGTGATGACGTCACTCTTCAGCCTCTTGAAGCTGGCGGCACTCGGATTTCTCATCGTGGCCGGGCTGGCGGCAGTGCTCGGCAAGACGGTCTTGCCCACGCCCGTGCTGCTCCCGCTCGTCCGTGGCGCGACCTCGGTGTCGTTCGCCGGCGCGCTCGTTCCAGTGCTCTTCGCCTATGGTGGCTGGCAGCAGACGAACTTCGTGGCGGAAGAGATGGTGGACGCACGACGCAACCTCCCTCGCGCACTGCTCTGGGGCGTCGGCATCGTGGTGGTGGTGTACCTGCTGGCCAACGTCGTCTACCTCCGGATACTCGGCGTGGGCGGGCTGGCGGACAGCAGCGCGCCGGCCGCTGATACCATGCAGGTCCTGTTCGGGCCCGCAGGTCGTACCTTCATCGCAGTCGGCATCGCACTCTCGACCGTCGGGTTCCTCAACCTCGCGATCTGTGCCAATGCCCGTGTCTACCAGGCCATGGCGCGCGACCGGATCTTCTTCGACGCGTTCGCCCGGCTGCACCCCCGTTTCCGCACACCCGTCGTTGCGCTCGTCGCACAGGGTGCGTGGGCCCTGGTGCTCGTGCTCTCCGGCACATACGGAGAGCTGCTCGACTACGTGGTCTTCGGCGACTGGATCTTCTTCGGCTTGACGGCGGCGACGCTGTTCTACTTCCGGCGACAGGATGCACTCGCGGGCGCGATCAGGCCGGAGTTCGTCACTCCGGCCTGGAGACTGTCGACATTGCTCTTTGTGGCTGCGGCGATCTACGTCGTGGCGGGATCGGTGACGGCCAGCCCCGCGAATGCCCTGCGGGGCGCGGCGCTCATCCTCCTCGGCGTGCCACTCTACCTATGGCGCCGCGGCCGCCGTGGCCTCGAGCGCGGCGGCATCGGGAACTGAGATCGCCGGTTCCTGCAGGTATTCTCCACGGTACATGCGTACCAGCTCGAAGAAGTACGAGATGGCAAGCGGTCCCACCAGCAGCCCGAGGATGCCGACGATCGGCACGAAGGCGAAGGCGCCGATCACGGTGACGAACGGGTGCATCTTCGCGTAGCGCTGGAAGACGAAGGGCCGGACGAGTGTGTCGATGTTGCCGACAATCAGCACACCGCCCGCCACCAGGGCGGCTGCCGCCAGCGGCCGGCCCTGGAACGCGAGGTACGCGGCGGCCGGCGCCCAGATCATGCCGCTTCCGACGAGCGGCAGGACCGCGAAGATCACCGTTACCACGCCCCAGAACGCAGGACTCGGCAGGCCGAGCGCCCAGAACCCGAGGCCAAGCGCGGTGCCCTGCAGCGCGGCGGTAAGGAAGGTGCCGATGAGCATCGACACCGTGACATTGCGGAATGCCTCGATGAGCCGTTCGCGGTTCTCCTGCGAGAACGGGATGAAGGACTCGAGGAGCTTCCGGGACTCCTCAGGCTGCACGAGCACGTAGTACAGGCCGAAGAACGTGAGCGTGAACTGGACCAGCAGCTTGGCACCCGTCCCGAGAACCCCGATGGCGTTGCCGCCCAGCCATGACACCGCGGAGGAACTCAGCTTCGACAACTGCTCGCCCACCCTGATGTCACCGATCTGCAGGGTCGAGAGGCGGCCGAGCAATTCGCTGTTCCTGACCGCCGAGGCCCAGTCCTGCGCCTCGTTGGCGAGCAGGCCCACCGCGCCGATCACGGGGAGAACGATCACGAGGAACGCGATGATGATCACCACGATGGCGGCGCCGGGTGCGCCAAGCTTCGTGGCCAGCCTGCGGTGCAGCGAGCCGAAGATGACGTACAGGACCGGCGCGCCGAGCAGTCCGCTGAAGTAGGGCCAGGTGGCCCAGATCAGGCCGGCCCCCAGGATGAAGATCAGGAGACCGGCGCGCTGCTGGCGGCCAATGATGAGCGTCATGAGAGTTGAAGCTATCGCAACGGGGCCGGGCGTGGCAACGTGACTTCAAACCCCGGCGTGCCCGGCGGCATCGAAGGACCAACGCCGATGACCGTCACCAAGCCAGGATCGTGGATCCGGACGCGCTGAGCCTGGAGGTCCGTCGCGCCCAGGCCGGCGACGCCGATGCCTTCGCGGCGCTCTACCGGGCGCACGCGGGACGGGTCTATGCCTTGTGCCTCCGGCTCGAGGGTGACCCGTCGGCCGCCGAAGAGCGGACCCAGGACGTGTTCGTCCGGGCGTGGGACCGCCTCCCCGGCTTCAGGCACGAGAGTGCGTTCGGCACCTGGCTGCACCGGCTGGCGGTGAACGTGGTGCTGGCACACCGGCGGGCCGCGTGGCGCCGGGACCTGCGGGTCGCCGTGGTGGAGGAGCCGGAGCTGCTCGAGTCGCCAAGGGTGGTGCCCGACCCGGGCACCAGGATGGATCTCGATGCGGCAATGGTGAAGCTGCCACCTGGTGCGCGTGCTGTCTTCGTGCTCCACGACATCGAGGGATACGGTCACGCCGAGATCGCCGAAATGACGGGTATCGCGGAAGGCACATCGAAGGCGCAGCTCTTCCGCGCGCGCCGGCTCCTGCGAAAGGCCCTGGACCGATGAGTGGACAACGACCTGACGACGAAGCGTTCCTGCGGCCGCACGTCGGCGACCTGCCCCGCAGTATCGAGCCACCTCGCGACCTCTGGCCGGCCATCGAGGGGCGGCTCGCCCCGCGCGTGCGGCCTCGCCGGCGGCCCGCATTCTACCAGCTGGCGGCCGCCATCGCCCTCATTGCCGTGTCATCAGCGGTCACGTGGTACCTCGTGCGCCGGACGGACGTGCCGGTGGTCGTTGCCACGGCGCCGGTCGACCGCGCCGAACTCGCCCGGTTGGCGCGTGCCGGCGACGTCATGGAGGAAGGACTCGGATCCTCGAGCCTGGCCCCCGAGACACGTGCCGTACTGGCGCGCAACCTGGTCGTGATCGACTCCGCGATTGCCGAGTGCCAGCGTGCGCTCGACGCCGATCCCGGCAGCCCGGTGCTCGCGAGCCTCCTGCGCGCCGCGCACCGCCAGCGCGTCGAATTCCTGCAGCAGGCGGCCCGCCTGCCCCGCTCCTGAGGAGATACATGATGCGCCCCGTCGTCCTGCTGCTCACCCTGCTGCTTCCGGTACCGCTCCTCGCACAGCAGCGCATCGATCGCCGCATGGCGGTGAGCGGTACTGCGGCCATCCGCATCAACGACCTGGTGGGGATGGTGCGCCTGGTCGGATGGGATCGCGACAGCCTGGTGGTGGTGGGAGAACTGTCGGTGCGCGCCGGCCAGCTCTACTTCGGCGGATCACGCGAGGCCGCGAAGCTCGGCCTCGAGGGCACCGACACCGGCAGCGTCGTGAGCGGCGCGACGCTCGAGGTGCGGGTGCCGAAGCATGCCCGCGTCAGCGTGCGCGGTGCCACGGTCAGCCTGGATGCCGGCGGCCTCGAGGGCGACCTCGAATTCATCACCACCGCCGGCCGGCTGCACCTCGAGGGCGCCCCGCGCACCGTCACCGCGGAAACCCTCGACGGCAATGTCGAGGTGGCCGGGCCGGTGGCGTCGCTCCGCGTGCGGACCGCCGGCGGCACGGTCGTGCTTCGCGGCGTGCGCGGAGACATCACGGTGACCACGGTGAGCGGTGCCATCCTCATCGGCGGTGCGCGGATTTCGCGTGCCCGGCTGGAGACAGTCTCAGGCGAGATCGCCTGGAAGGGTGCCATTGAGCGCGGCGGTACGCTCGATGCCCAGACGCACAGCGGGAACATCGAGCTGCGACTCCCACCCACCCTGGGGGCCGACCTCGAGCTGTCCGCGCCCTCGGGCGGCATCACCAGTGAATTCACGCTGCGGGGCAAGCCCAGCGCGACCGGCACGCTGCGCACCAGTATCGGCGACGGGGGAGCCGCCATCACCGCGCGCACCTTCCGGGGACAGATCTCGCTCGTCAAGCAGCCCGAGGTGGATGCAAACCCCGCGGTACCGGGCGGCATCTCAGGGACGAGTCAATAGTGTCCCCCTAGCCCGCGAGGTTCCCGATGCGTCGCCCACTGCTGTCGCTCGCCGCCGCCGTTACGCTTGTCGCCGCAACCGCCTCGCCCGCCCTGGCCGGGCCACCCTGGCTGTCCATCGAGTTCCCGGCAAACCCGATGAACAAGTCGGCCCAGGGCGCGTATCTCCTCGTGCATACCTTTCATCACGAGCAGGCCGTCTCGTTCGTGGTCGAGGCGCGCGCCGAGGGACTGGTGAACGGCCAGCGGAAGACGCTGCCCCTCACGCTGGAGCGCACCGACCGTGACGGTGTCTATGCGCTCAAGCAGTCCTGGCCGGAGACCGGCGACTGGGTGATCGTGATCACCGGCGCGCCGGGCGAGGGCTCGGTCACCGCGCTCATCAGCATTGCGGACGGTACCCTCCGCGGCATAAGGGTGCCCACGAAGAAGATCGAGAATGGGCGCTGGACGGTCCCGGTACAGGTGACGCAGGCCGACATCGAGGCGGAACTCCGGTCGCTGGTGGCGCTCGCGTCGCGCTAGGCGGGCGGCTTGTGCGATGGGGCCGGGGAAGACATTCTCCGGCCCCATGCGCATCGATGTGCTGCTGAGGAAGTGGCTCACGACGGCGGGACTGGTGCTGCTGGTGGCCGGGCTCGCGGTGATCATCGGCGGGCTGCTGCTGCCGGAACAGCACGCGGTGAGCCGGACGCTCACCTTGTCGCGCACACCCGAGGCGGTGTGGCGCGCGATCTCCGATTCGGTGCGCATCCGTGCCTGGCGGCGGGACATCATCCAGCTGGAGCACCTGCCCGATTCCGCGTCGCATGAGGTATGGCGGGAGATCGGTGATGACGGCCGCGGGACGCTGGTGGTGGTGCGCGAGGACCTGCCACCCGTGCGGCTGGTGACCCTCCGTACCACCGAAGCGCGTGGTCCATCAAGCGAGTGGACCTATGCCATCAGCCGCGCGCCATCGGGTATCGACCTCACCATCACGGAACGCGGCACCATTCCCGGCACGGCCCAGCGGTTCATCTCCCAGTTCACCTCGGGGCATGCCGGCCCCATCGAGCGCTATCTCACCCAGCTCGCCGCGTACTTCGATGAGCCGCCCCGCATTCGCTAGCGCCGCACCTGCCGTACCTCGACTCGCTCGATGCGATTCTCGTCGACCGTGCGCAGCACGATCCATTCGGCGGAGATGTCGAGCGGAGAGGCGCTGGTCGGCAGTGCCACGGTGCCAAGCCACGCTCCCTCCTTCGAGAAGACCAACCATTCGGCCTCGGTGTCACCGACGTGCCCCCCGCGGCGGACCCATACGAGCGACACGGGGTCGGGCGCCAGCCCGCCGATGGCCGGTAGTGAGTCCGGTTTCGGGATTACACGCCAGATCGAGTCGAGTTGCGCCCGCTGCATGCCGGTGCCGGCGCTGCCGAGCCGCGTCCGCCGCTGGCGATCCACGTCGTCAGGCGAGACGGGAACGCGCGCGCCCGGCCAGCGGATAATCCGCCGCAGCCGGCCCGCCATATCGCGTTCCTCCAGCTGCATCCGGTCGCCCTCGCTGGCGATGAAACCATCGGGCAGCACCGACAACCTCGAACCGAGCCCGAACGGTACCGCGGACAACGATGCATACCCGCCCTTGATGCTGAGGAACAGCTCCTCGCCCGGCAGGGTACCCACGCTGTCCGCTGCGCCGTCCGTCCTGAAACAGAACAGCGTCCGGGCCAGCCGCAGGAATCCCGGTTGCCGGTCCTTCAGCTCCAGCACTGTGCCGGCCTCAGCGAGCAGCCTGCCGTCGCGGAATACACCCAGGATGGAGAACAGGCGGGTACTGTCCGCCAGCCGCAGCGTATCCTGGCGCAGCACCTCGCCCGCCAGGCTGAGCCGTGTCAGGACGCGCGCGCGACCATCCCACACGAGCAGCGTATCACCCAGGTAGTACAGGCTGGAGAGCGAGGCGAACTTGCCGGGACCACTGCCCCTGCCCCCGACCGTCCGCAGGTGCTTTCCCGCAGCCGAGAACCATCTCAGTTGCCCGGTGCCGCCGTTTGCCACTATCAGGCTGCCATCGGCGAGCCGCCTGGCTCCCACGATGCCGACGAAGTCAAGCGCGGAGTCACCCGCCTGGCCGCCCAGCGTGAGCGCAGCGCTGCCCGCGACCTTCCATGCCGCGCGGTCGCCCCAGGCCGGCGTCAGGGAGCTGACGATCCGGATTCCCGCGCTGTCCACGACACTCGGGGCCGCCACCACAGGCGACGCCTCGCGACGGCATGCGAGCACGCCGGCGAGGAGCACGAGCAGACGCCTCATGCGCGTACCCGCCGCACCGCGCCGACGAACTTCCGCATCATCGTGGACAGGCGCTCGCGCAGCGCCGGGTCGCGCAGCGTTCCGTCCTCGGTGAAGGCCTCGCCCGCCTGTGCCAGCGAAAACATGTCCGGATGGATCATCATGCCCATCGATTCGAGCGGAACCCGCAGGTGCCAGAGCCCTCGGTTGCCGCCGACTCGCGAGTTGGAGGCGGAGAGCAGCAGCGCCCACCGGTCCTGCACCACGTACGGGCGGATACGGGAAAGCCAGTCGATTGTGTTCTTGAGGTTGCCGGGCACTGAGAAGTTGTATTCCGGCGAAACCAGCAGCATGCCGTCCGCCGCGGTCACGAGGCGGCCGAGATGCTGCACCGCATCCGGGATCCCGGCACTGGCTTGCAGGTCCGCGTCATACGCCGGAAAGATGAAGTCGCGGAAATCGTGCACATCAACCGTTGCACCCTCGGCGCGCGCAGCAAGCACCGCCTGGGTCAGGAGACGGCGGTTGAACGAGTCGCGCCGCAGTGATGCGGCGAAGGCGATCAGCTTGATGGTGTGAGCAGCGGGAGCAGCGTCTGCCATACGTTCGCGGCCAGTTTCCTGTGCCCTGCGGGAGTGGGATGAATGCCGTCCGGCTGGTTGAGCGAGTCGACGCCGCCCACCCCTTTGAGCAGGGCCGGCACGATGGGCAGGCGGTTCGCGCGGGCGACCGCTGGAAAGATCCCCTCGAATCGGGCACTGTACGCGCGCCCGAGATTGGGCATGGCGTTCATTCCCACCAGGAGGATGCGCGCGCGCGGTTGCCCTGCGTGCACCCGGTCGATGATTGCCTGGATGTTGCCCCGTATCGAGTCCGGGTCCTGTCCCCGGAGCCCGTCGTTGGCACCGGTTTCGAGCACCAGGACGGCGACTGGCTCGCGCAACAGCCAGTCGATGCGGCGCACGGCGCCGGCCGAAGTTTCGCCGCTCACACCGGCATTCACCACCCGGTAGTGGAGCCCCGCCGAGTCGATCTTCTGCTGGATGAGCGCGGGATACGCCTGGTCGGGCTCGACGCCGAGGCCGGCGGTCAGGCTGGTGCCGACGAACATGATGACCGGGGCCCCGGTGGAGGACGCCATGGTGGTGTCGCTGCCGGGAACCGCGGCATCCGTCATTGTCGCGGATCCACGGTCCCGGCCACAAGCCAGCAATGCAACAAGCACGGCCACTGTGGCGTACCTAGCTATCATTCGCGCTTCTCAACCGTCTCCAGGGATTTCGCATGCTTCGGTGTGAAGGACTGACCCAGACATATCTCTCCGGCGGCCGGGAACTTACCGTGCTGAAGGATATCACCTTCGCCCTCGAGGACAGCGGCTTTCTCGCCATCGTGGGACCGTCCGGCAGCGGCAAGACCACGTTGCTTGGCCTCCTGGCCGGCCTCGACCGACCCAGCCGGGGCAACGTCTTCCTGGACGGGGCGGACCTCGGCAGCATGACGGAAGACCAGCGGGCCCGTCTCCGCGGCGAGAAGGTCGGGTTCGTCTTCCAGTCGTTCCAGCTCATCCCCACGCTCACCGCACTGGAAAACGTGCAGGTGCCGCTCGAACTGTCCGGGCAACCGGCCGACGACCGGCCGCGGGAACTCCTTGCCCGCGTCGGCCTCGCCGAGCGCAGCCACCACTACCCCGCCCAGCTGTCGGGTGGCGAGCAGCAGCGCGTCGCCCTGGCCAGAGCCTTCGCCAACCGACCGCGCATCCTGTTCGCCGACGAACCCACCGGGAACCTCGACAGCGCGACCGGGGGTGGCATCGTGGAGCTCATGCTCGAGCTCAATCGCGTCTTCGGCACCACCATCGTGCTCGTGACCCACGACCTCACCCTGGCAGGCCGCGCGCGCAGGATCATCCGGCTGGCCGACGGCGCCCTCGCGAGCGACACCGCCGCGTGAGTTCAGCCGGCTTCGTGCTCCGCATGGCGGCACGGGAGGGCCGTGCCTCCTGGCGCCGCCTCCTCGTCCTCACCGGCGCTGTTGCTGTCGGCGTGGCCGCGCTCGTGGCGATCAACGCGTTCTCCGACAACCTGCGCTTCTCTGTGAAGGACCAGGCGCGCTCGCTGCTCGGGGCCGACATGGCGCTGGTGAGCCGGCGACCATTTCCGCCCCTCGCCGAGGCGGTGCTCGACACCATCAGTCGCGGCGGAGCGGTGGCGCGGGTCGCCCAGTTCGCCGCCATGGCCTACGTGCCGCGCACCGTCAGGCACCCAGCTGGTGCAGGTCACCGCCACCGAGCCGGGCTACCCCTTCTACGGCGAGATCGGCACGGCACCATCCACGGCGTGGAACCGGCTGCACGACGGGACAAGTGTCGTGGTCGAGCCGGCACTCCTGGCACAACTGAGCGCAAAGGTCGGCGACACGCTGTCGCTCGGCGAGAGCCGCTTCATCATCATCGGCGTGACCACCAGCATCCCCGGCGACGTCGGGGTGCGCGCGGCGTTCGGGGCCCGTGTCTTCATTCCCTGGCGCTTCCTCCAGGCCACCGAGCTCCTCGGCGTCGGGGCTCGCGCCGAGTACGCGGCGTACGTGCGCCTCCCCGCCGATGCCGATGCCCTGAAGCTCGCCGAGCGCTTCCGCAACACCCTTCGCCCGGAGCGCGTGCGCATCCGCACCGTCGAGGAGGATCGCAACAACCTCACGGAGACGCTCGACCGGCTGGGCAACTATCTCGGGCTCGTGGCCCTCATGGCACTGCTCCTGGGCGGGCTCGGCGTTGCGAGCGCGGTGTCGGTGTTCATCCGGCGGAAGCTCGATTCCATCGCGGTCCTGCGGTGTCTCGGCGCGTCATCCGGCCAGGTGTTCTCGGTGTACCTGCTGCAGGCCGTCGGCATGGGCCTGCTCGGCAGCGTGCTGGGCGTGCTCGGCGGCATCGTCATCCAGCAGGTGCTCCCTTTCCTGCTGCGCGACTTCCTGCCGGTTGCCGTGTCATCGGCACCGTCCGCGCGAGCCATTGGCCTGGGGCTGGTGGTGGGACTCTGGGTCAGCACCATCTTCGCGCTCCTGCCGCTGCTCACGGTGCGACGGGTGCCGCCGCTTGCCGCCCTGCGGCGAGATGTCGATCCGTCGCCGTCACGACGGGACCCACTCACGCTGCCGACCCTGGCGCTGCTCGCGCTGAGCATCGTGGCACTCACGGCGCTGCAGGTGGGCAACTGGCGAACGGCGCTCTACTTCTCACTGGGGATTGGCGGGACCGTTGCGGTGCTCTGGCTCGCGAGTCTCGGACTCACGCGCGCCGTGCGCCGCTGGAATCCCGCGCGCTGGCCCTACGTGTGGCGCCAGGGCCTGGCCAACCTGCACCGTCCGGCGAACCAGACCACTACCGTGGTGCTGGCACTCGGATTCGGTGCGTTCCTGCTGGCGACACTCTATCTCGTGCAGCACAACCTGCTCCGGCAGCTCGACCTCTCGGGTGGAGACGGGCGGCCCAACCTCGTGGTCCTCGACATACAGCCCGACCAGCTGGCGCCGGCCGAGTCACTACTCGCGGCAGACAACCTGCGCCTGATGGGCCCGGTACCGATCGTGCCCATGCGCATCACCGCCATCAATGGACGGCCGGTGCTGCGCACTGGCGACGACTCCGTGGAGGTCGATTCCACTGGCGGCACCGGCGGTCCGGGCGGAAGCCAGCGGCGCGCGGGATGGGCCGTGCGGCGCGAGTATCGCTCGACCTATCGCGACTCGCTCGTTTCGTCGGAGAAGCTCGTTGCCGGCAAGTGGTGGACTCCGGCGGCACCCGCTCCGGTTCCCCCCTACGCCATCTCGATCGAGGTCGGTCTCGCGTCAGAGCTGGGCGTGACCCTCGGCGACACGATTACCTGGGACGTACAGGGGCTGCCTGTCGTCACCCGCATTGCCAGCATGCGGGAGGTGAACTGGGCCCGCTTCGAGCCCAACTTCTTCGTCGTCTTCGAGCCGGGAGTTCTGGAGCGGGCCCCGCAGAGCGCACTGCTGCTTACCAGGGTCGATGATCCCGCCGCCCGGGGCCGTATCCAGCGCAGGCTGGTGGAGCGGTTCAGCAACCTCACCGCAGTGGACATCTCGAACGTGCAGGCGGCCGTGGAGAAGCTGGTGGGCCAGGTGACGCTGGCCATCCGCTTCATGGCCCTGTTCAGCCTCGTCACCGGTGCCGTCGTTCTGGCCGGGGCCGTAGCCACCAGCCGTTACCAGCGAGTGCGTGAGGGCGCCCTGCTTCGAACGCTCGGAGCCACCCGGGGACAGATCCTTCGGGTCGTCGTTGCCGAGTATGCGGCGCTTGGTCTCATCGCCGCGCTGGCGGGGCTCGGGCTCGCGGTCGCGGCCGCATGGGCCCTGGCACGCTGGGTGTTCGAATCGCCGTTCGGGATTCCGGCCAGCATCGGCGGGCTTGGCATACTCGTGGTGGCCGGAACCGCCCTCATGGGGCTCCTCAACAGCCGGGACGTCGTGCGGCGGGCGCCCCTCGAGGTACTTCGGGGAGAGTAGGGGGAACCGGAGCATGGGATGCCGTCAGGGCGCCCCACCCCCTACTTTTGCATCACCCTAACCCCACGCACATGCTTCCCATCGATCTCTCCGGCAAGCGGGCTTTCATCGCAGGCGTCGCCGACGACGGCGGGTTCGGCTTCGCCATCGCCAAGGCGCTCGCCGAGGCGGGCGCCACGGTCTGCCTCGGCACCTGGCCCCCTGCGCTGGGCATCTTCCTCAAGATGCTCGAGCGCGGCAAGATGGAAGAGTCCATGCGCCTGAGCGACGGACGGCCGATGGCGTTCGAGAAGATCTATCCGCTCGACGCCGCGTACGACACGCAGAACGACGCGCCCCCGGAGGTCCTGGACAACAAGCGCTACAAGGAAGTGGGTGACTTCTCGATCGAAGGGCTCACCGCGAGCCTGCGGCGCGATTTTGGCGAATCGGGGCTCGATATCGTGGTGCACAGCCTGG
Source organism: uncultured Gemmatimonadales bacterium (assembly GCA_963773095.1). Classification (GTDB taxonomy): domain Bacteria; phylum Gemmatimonadota; class Gemmatimonadetes; order Gemmatimonadales; family GWC2-71-9; genus JAGGAG01. Next base: position 733,506 of record CAVYZY010000012.1, on the reverse strand, counting down.
CCAACGGTCCCGAGGTCAAGAAGCCCCTCGTCGATACCTCGCGCGCGGGCTACCTCACGGCGATCAGCGTCAGCGCCTATAGCAACATCTCGCTGGTGCGGAACTTGGCGCCGATGATGCGCCCGGGCGGGTCGTTCCTGTCGCTCACCTTCATGGCCGGCGAGCGGGTCGTGCCCGGGTACGGCGGCGGGATGTCCTCCGCGAAGGCCGCGCTCGAGGCCGATACCCGGACCCTCGCGTTCGAGGCAGGCCGCCGCTGGGGCGTGCGCATCAACGCCATCAGCGCCGGCCCGCTCGCATCCCGGGCGGCGACCGCGATCGGGTTCATGGACGCCATGATCCGGTACAACGAGGCCAACAGTCCACTACCCCGCCGCCTGAAGGCGTCCGAGGTGGGGGCCACCGCAGCGTTCCTCGCCAGTCCGCTCGCCGCGGCCATCACCGGCAGCGTCGTCTACGTCGACAACGGCTACCACGCCATGGGCATGGCGGTATCCACCGCCGGCATCGACCCGCCGGCGGCGCCGTGACACCGCGGCGGCTCGTGGCGCTCGGAGCCGCCATCGCTGGCCTGTCGGTGGCCGCGGGGGCGTTCGGCGCGCACGCGCTCCGCGCGCGCCTGCAGCCGGGAGACCTGCTCGTCTTCGAGACCGCGGCGCGCTACCAGATGTATCACGGCCTCGCCCTGATCGCGGCCGGCTGGGTCGCCGACCGCTGGCCCGGGCCGCTGGCCAGCGCCGCGGGCTGGTGCTTTCTCCTGGGAGTCGTGCTCTTCTCGGGGAGTCTCTACGCGCTCACGCTGAGTGGCGTGAGGGTGCTTGGCGCGATCACGCCGCTGGGCGGGGTGGCGTTCCTGATCGGGTGGGGGTGTCTGGCGGTGGCCGCGGCGCGAGCGAGGAACTGAGCGGCGAGGCGGCAGGGCGCTCCTTACGTCCCCGCCGCCCCCGCCAGGGAGCCGATCATCGCCGAGAAACTGCCTTCGTAGATGGACAGTGCCAGCAGGGCGACGATCACGAACGTCGCAAGGAAGAGGGAGAAGCTGAAGATCCCCTTGAGCAGCGGGCCATCCCACTTGAGGTGCATGTAGAAGAGGGCCACCAGCGCGAACTTGATCGCCGAGAGCACGATCAGCACCGGAATCAGCGCCGTGTGCAGGAAGTCATGCAGCGGAACGCCGGGCCGGTGCGCGATCTCGTAGGCGCCGACCTCCATCGCAGTCAGCACGAAGAGGATGAGGCCGATCCGGACGTACTCCCCGGCGCGCTCGGGGAAGTTGTGCTCGTGGGCCTGGGCAGAGGAGTCCATGATGCCTCTATTTGTTCATCAGGTAGACGACGGGGAAGATCACGATCCACACCACGTCGACGAAGTGCCAGTAAAGGGCCGCCATCTCGAAGTTGAGCGCCTTGGCCGGTGGAACATGGCCCCGGAAGCCCTCGATGAAGATCGATATCAGCCAGATCACTCCGATCGTGACGTGCGTGCCGTGGAACCCCGTCAGCGTGAAGAAGCTCGCGCCGAACAGGTTCTTCTGCATCGTCAGCCCTTCATGGAAGAAGTGCGTGAACTCGTACACCTGCATGCCGATGAAGAAGAATCCGCAGAGGATGGTCATGGCGAGCCACCCCAGGAACTTCTTCCGGTTGCCCTGCTCGCAGCCGTTAAGCGCGAGCACCACGAACAGCGAGCTGAAGAGCAGCAGCGCCGTGCCGACTGTGACCAGCGGGATCTCGAAGATGTCGGCGGGATAGGGCCCGACCAGGCTCTTGCCCCGGTAGACCACGTACACCGAGATCAGCGACGCGAAGAACAGGCACTCCGAGCCGATGAAGGTCCAGATTGCCAGCTTCCGGTTGGGAATGCCGGTCGAAGTTGCGGGATGCAGCGCGTGTGCGTCCAAGAGTCGCCTCGGGTTTGGGCCGGCTCAGCCTTCGGCCGGTTCGAAGACCCAGTTGAAAATGCTGAAGAAGAGCACTGACACTGCCGCAAAGATGTACAGCGGCCCGAACTTACTCTCGTGGTTTATCAGCGCGATGAACAGCAGCTGCACGCCAAGGGCCGCGAGGAACGGCCAGTAGGACGGGTTGGGCAGGTGAATGCCCGCGCCGCTCACCCGGGCCGGCTCCGGCACCTTGCCGCCGTGGGTCCGCTTCTCCTCCCAGAACGCGTCCCGCCCATGCACCGTCGGGATCGACGGGAAGTTGAATTCCTGCGGCGGCGACGGAATCGACCATTCGAGCGTCGCGCCATTCCATGGATCGGCCGGCGCATGGACCTTCGACAGCGTCGACTTGATCACGTTCCAGATGAACACCAGGAAGGAGAAGCCGAGGATCAGCGCGCCGTAGGTCTCGAGGCGGTTGAGCGACTCGAAGCCCAGGCCCGCCGGGTAGGTGTACACCCGGCGCGGCATCCCCTCGAGCCCGACGATGTGCATCGGGAAGAACGTGAGGTTGAAGCCGATCAGCATGAGCCAGAAGTGGACCTTGCCCAGGCCTTCATCGAGCATGTGGCCGAACATCTTGGGCCACCAGTAGTAGGCGCCAGCCGTCAGCGCGAAGATGCTGCCGCCGAAGAGCACGTAATGGAAGTGCGCGACCACGAAGTAGGTGTCCGTCTGCTGCAGGTCGGCCGGGGCGGCGGAGTGCATGACGCCCGAGAGCCCGCCCATGATGAACATCGCGATGAAGCCCAGCGCGAAGTACATCGGGGTCTTCAACTGGATGGAGCCACCCCAGACCGTGCCCATCCAGTTGAAGACCTTTACGCCCGTCGGGATCGCGATCAGCATGGTCGCGAGCGAGAACACCGAGTCGGCGATCGGCCCCATGCCGGTCGAGAACATGTGGTGGCTCCACACGCCAAACCCGAGGAACGCGATGAAGCATCCCGAGAACACCATTGCGGTGTACCCGAACAGCGGCTTGCGTGAGAACACTGGCAGGATCTCGGAGATGATGCCGAAGGCCGGCAGGATCAGGATGTACACCTCGGGGTGACCGAACACCCAGAAGAGGTGCTGCCACAGCAGCGTGTCACCGCCACCCAGCGGCACGAAGAAGTTGGTGCCGAAGAGCCGGTCGAACATGAGCAGGATCAGCGCGACGGTGATCACCGGGAACGACAGCAGCACCAGCAGCTGGGTGATGAAGCTCATCCACACGAACATCGGCATCCGGATCAGCTTCATCCCCGGTGCCCGCATGTTGAGGACCGTCACGAAGAAGTTGACGCCCGCGGCCAGCGACGCGATGCCCAGGATCTGCAGGCCGATGGCCCAGAAATCCATGTTGAGCCCCGGCGAGTACTGCTTGCTCGACAGGTTGGCGTAGCCGAACCACCCGCCGTTCGGGGCGGCATTGAACAGGAAGCTGGAGTTGAGGAACAGGCCGCCGAACAGGAACACCCAGTAGCTGAAGGCGTTGAGCCGCGGGAACGCAACGTCGCGCGCGCCGATCAGCAGCGGGATGAAGAAGTTGAAGAACATCGCCGACAGCGGCATGACGGCGAGGAAGATCATCGTCGTGCCGTGCATCGTGAACAGCTGGTTGTAGAACTCGGGCGAGACGAAGTTGTTGTCCGGCCTCATCAGCTGCCAGCGGATGAGCAGCGCTTCGAGGCCGCCGATCAGGAAGAAGATGAACGCCGACGCCCCGTACAGGATGCCGATCTTCTTGTGATCCACCGTCGTGATCCAGGCCCAGAGGCCCGTCTTCTCCGGATGGACCCCGGCTGCGCCAGCGTGATCAAGAACTGAGGTCGCCATTGATGGTGCCTTTTGGTGGTTTCTGGCGGCTAATGCTGCCGGAGATATGCGACCAGCGTCTGGGCCTCGGCTTCCGTGACGCCCAAGTCGGGCATCACCACGCCGTGCTTCACCGTCTGCGGGTGCTGTATCCACTTCGCCAGGTTGGCGTCGGTGTTTTCCAGCCAGCCGGCCGCGATGTAGCGCCGCCGCCCGACCCCCGCGAGGTTCGGCCCGATGCCCATGGGCTTCGTGGCGTTGAGCGAGTGGCACCCGACGCACCCCTTCATCATGAAGAGCTGCGAGCCGGCGACCGTGTCGGCGCCAGTCTGCACCGTCGCCGCGAGCGTCGCCGTGTTCAGCGGGTTCGCCGCAGCGGCCGGCTTGGCGGCGGAACTGTCGACCGTGGGAGCCGCCGGTGCGGCCACCGGCCCGCCGGTGGCCTGCATCCGGCCCACATACACGTCGAACTCGTCCACGCTCTGCGCGATCACCTGGAACGCCATGCGCCCGTGCTGGAGGCCGCAGAATTCCGCGCACTGACCCGGGTAGTCACCGGACTCCTCGGCCTTGAACCAGAGTGTCGTACTGCGGTTGGGAAAGACATCGCGCTTGGCGGCGAGCTGCGGGATCCAGAAGCTGTGCAGCACGTCCTGCGTGATCATCTTGAGCGAGACCGTCCGGCCCACCGGCACGTGGAGCTCATTGGCCGTGGTGAGGCCGAGCTGGGGGTAGCGGAACTCCCACCACCACTGGTGCCCGATCACCTCCACCTGCAGCACCTCGGCACCCTTCGGCCTCTCGTAGGTGCGGAAGATCGTCCTGACGGTGGGCACGGCGATCATGGCCAGGACCAGCGCCGGGATGGCGGTCCAGATGACCTCGACCATCGTGTTGCCGTGCACCTGCTTCGGCTCCGGATCGTCCGGCTTGCCGCGGAACTTGAAGATGACGAAGAGCAGCGCCCCCTCCACCAGGACGAAGACCACCGTCGCCCAGAAGAGGGTGGTGCGGAACAGCTTGTCCACCATCAGGGCGAAATCGCCCTTCGGGTGCAGCGTACTCTGGGGGTATGGATCGGCTTGCGCGGTACCGACAACGACAATGAGGAGCGTTAGCAGGAGCAAAGCCCCGGCCAATGAGCGCCAGCGTTTGGATCGGTGGTCCATCCTGGTTCTTCCCTGTGCGGGGAGGAGCATGCCGCAAGCCCAAAGCGACAAGAGGCTAGATGTTAGCGACCGATACTGGCCCCGTCAATCATGAATCCCGGAGTCGGACGGCTGCGTCCGGAAGGGCCCGGACGCATCAAACATTCGAGTGGGCAACAACTTGACCAATCGGGCGATAGGACTCATCAATCATGAACCCAAACCGCGGAAACACGCCATGCCCAGTGTCGAACAAGAACGGCTGATCGCCCGTTACGCCGAGGGACCCGATCGCCTCGAGGCTGCCTTCATCCTTGTGCCCGGCGAGGCGCTCAAGTGGCGTCCCGGTCCGGGCAAGTGGTCCGTGCACCAGGTCGTCGTTCACTGCGCCGACAGCGAGACCAACTCGGCCATGCGGGTGCGTTACCTGCTGGGCGAGGAAATGCCCACCATCATCGGCTACGACCAGGACCGATGGGTGGACGCCATGGACTACGATGCCCATCCTCTCACACCCGCGCTCGCCGCCACACGAGCCGTCCGTGCCAACACCGTACCCCTGCTCCGCCGCCTCACCCCGGCGCAGTGGGCCCGCCGCGGCACGCACACCGAGTCAGGGGCGTATGGAGTGGAAGAGTGGCTCGAGATCTACGCGGAGCACCTGCACCAGCATGAACGGCAGATACTCCGAAACCTCGAGGCGTGGAAGAAACGTGAGCAATAAGCGGTAAGCGGTGAGCGGGCCCTTCGATCCGGCTTGCTGCTCACCGCTTACGCCGTCTACCTGACCGGCACATCGAACGGCACCGGGTCCGGCACCGCGATCGAGAAGTGCCACCATTCCTGGTCGTAGTTGCTGAACCCCTGCGCCCCCATCGCGGCAACCAGGCGCTGACGGTTCCGCGCCGCGTTGCCGGTGGCGTTGGCGGTGTGCGCCGCCTCCGAAAAGGTGTCGAAGGGCGTTCCCATGTCGAGCGGCTTGCCTGAGCCGAGGCTGACCAGCGTCAGGTCCACTGCGACGCCCATGTTGTGCCGGCTCCGCCGAGCGATGTAGCCCTGCTTGAACAGCTTCATGTTGCCGGTCCGTTCTGCCCACGTGACCATCCCCTCGGTGCCGCTGACCGGCCGATAGCCGTCCCAGATGAGGAGGCCGAAACCATCGGCCCGCAGTTGCTGCTGCACCCGGCTCAGAGCGGCTGCCGCCTCGCGGCGCAGGTACGCCCGATTCGCCTCGTAGCCGGGTAGCGGGGCGCCGGTGAAATTGTCGGACGTGAAATAGCGCAGGTCCACCGCGATGCTCGAATCCACCGACCGCACGTCGACCAGGAGCGACTCTGCGGCGGCCGCATTCGCGATCGGCGCCGGCGAGGCGCTGGTCTGGCCCTGCGCCTGGCCGCACCCCACCGCAAGGAGGATCCATCCCAGGCGCAAGAGGCGCCCGATGGCATGACGTAAATAGCTATCATTAAATATCTTAGGCAATATGACAAGCCGCTCGTTTACCCGGTCGTTCATGCTCTCGCGGTCCCCCGCCATTGGTGTATCTTTCGAGTCACATTCAAGCTAGCCGACGGGTCCGGGGCGGAGTATGCGCCTCGGACCGTACAGTTCATGATGGGGGCGGGCAGATCGCCCGCCCCCCAATTGATTCTTATCACGGTGGATGGCCGGACCAGCCGATGCTACGAGAAATGAAGGAGAAGCTGAGCCGGGAGATCGACCAGCTCAGCTATGAATTGAACGTGACCCTGCCGCAGGCGATCGCGACCGCGGTCGAGATGGGCGACCTCCGGGAGAACTCGGAGTACAAGGCGGCTCTCGAGCGCCAACAGTTTGTGCAGGCGCGCCTCGGCCAGTTGCACCAACGCATGCAGCAGGTGACCCAGCTCGCCAACCACGAGGCGCCCACTGATCGCGTCGGGCTCGGCTCGAAGGTCAAGGTGCGCGACCTCGGCACGGACGAGGTCGAGGAGTTCATGGTGGTCCTCGCTGAATTGATGGACATCGATGCCGGGCACATCTCGCTCGCGTCCCCGCTCGGGCGCGCCCTGGCCGACCGCAGGGTGGGCGACGAGGTGCAGCTCCGCCTGCCGACGATTACCCGGCGGCTCGTGGTGCTCGAGCTCATCACCGTTCACGACGCGGGCGCAAGCGCCTGAAATGGATTTCCCCAAGAAGCAGTTGATCCTCGTCGGCGACCGGGTCCTCATCACGCCCGAGGAGGGTGACGACCGCACGCGCGTGGGGCTGTACCTCCCAGCTACGGCGCTCGACGCCCAACAGGTGCAGAGCGGGCTCATCGTTGCCACCGGCCCCGGCGACGCCGTGGCCGACCTGGTGGCCCCCGACGACGAGCCGTGGAAGACGCGCAACGAGCGCCGGCGCTCCACCATGCAGGCCCGCGTCGGTGATCACGCCATCTTCTTCCGCAAGGCTGCCGTGGAGATCACGTTCGAGGAGCGGAAGTACCTGGTGGTGCCGCAGGCGGCCCTCCTGGTCATCGTCCGCGAGGATCTCCCGATCTGAACCGGGAGGCATCTCATCGGTGCGACGACGCCATGCGTTGAGTGATGCCGCCAGGGAGTACCGCGGTGCGATGTGGATCCTGGCGGGGCTCGCCGTCATCGCCTATGGCATCGGCATCGCGGGAGTGCGGGGCACCGTGCCGCGCCTGGCCGGGCTCTTCGGATTGAGCCTGGGTGTGGCCGCCACCGTCGTCGCGTTCTTCTTCGGGTTGCGCGCCCATACCCGCGCCCTCACCGACCAGGAAATCTCCTCCCGGCGCAGCATGATCGTCCTCCTCGCCTCCGAGCTCGGCAGCAAGGATGACGAGGCGCTCGCCTCGATCGTCCGGCGCGGCGGACCGGCGGCCGAAGCGGCGACGCTCATCCTCAAGGGGCGCCGCGAGCGCCAGGAACCCCCTCACCGAAGCTGAGCGCGACGCATGTGCTACCAGCTGGTGCTCGTCAGTACCCTCACGCTCAGCGAAGTGCGATCCATGCTCCCGGCGGGCACGCATGCCGATGCGATGGGCCCGGGCACCCAGGCGCCCTGGCGCGCTCTGCTCGCCGGCTCGCAGACGGCGGTCGTCCTTCGCGCCGGCCACTGTGCCTGTGGCCTGCTCCAGCCTCGCTTCCGCGCCTCCCACACCGACGAGGCCCACCTGCGCGAGCGCTATCGCGCACTCCGTGTTCCACGTGCACAGGTCGTGCGCGCGCTCGAGCGACATCGTCGCAGCACAGCGGCCCTCACGCGGGCCGAGCCTGATGCGCTCGTGCGCCTGGTCACAGAGCATGCTCGCAACGCCGGCGCCAGCGCATGGCTCCTCGGGTTCAGCCCGCACGATGAGCCACCCCCGCTGCCGGCGACAACCGTCACCGTGCGCCGCGTCCCCGACCTGGTTGCCGACCCCGACGGGTGGCTCGTCGAAGGTCACGTGACGCTGGTGCAGCGGTGAGCGACATCGCGCACCGCGAGGCGCGCTTTCAGGCGGCTGACGGTGCGGAGCTCTTCTGGCAGTGCTGGAAGCCGCTGCAGCCACGCGCGGTGCTCGTAAACGTCCACGGACTGGGCGACCACAGCGGGCTCTATCCCAGCATCTCGGAATGGTTCCCGCCCCGCGACGTGGCGGTCTACGCGCTCGACACCCGGGGCAATGGGCGCTCACCCGGGCTGCGCGGGCATGTGCAACGGTGGACCCTCTACCGTGACGATCTTCATCGCTTCGTGCAGCTGGTGCACGAGCGCGAGGGCATCCCACCCGTGCTCCTGGGCCACAGTCTCGGCGGGCTCATGGTGCTCGACTACGCCCTCGAGCATCCCTCCACCATCCGCGGTGTCGCCGCGGCAGCGCCGGTGCTCGGGTCGATCGGCACGCCCGCGCCGATGCTCTGGCTCGCGCGCGCGCTCGCGCGCGTCTGGCCCGCATTCACCCTCGAGACTGGCCTCGACCTCTCGGGCCTGGCCCGCGATCCCGCCGTCATCCGCGCGGTGCTCGACGACCCGCTCTTCCACCGGCGCGCATCCGCGCGGCTCGCCACCGAGATCCTCGCCATCATCGACTCGGTCCACCGGCGCGCCGCGACGCTGGCGCGGCCCGTACTGATCCTGCACGGCACGGGAGACCGGATGGTATCGATCGACGGAAGCCGCCGGTTCGCCCGCGGGCCGGCGGCGGGACACGTTCGCCTGATCGAGTACGACGCGTGGCACGCCCTCTTCGCCGACCTGGGGTATGAGCAGAGGTTGACCGACCTCACGACCTGGATGGAATCACTGGATTGAAGCCTCGCGCACGCACCCTACTCTGGCGAGCGGTACGGCTCCGCTGCCCCCACTGTGGTGGCGGGCCGATGTTCGTCGGCTGGGCGCGGCTGCTGCCCGCGTGCCCAAGCTGCGGTCTCACTTTCGAGAGGGGCGAACGAGGCTACTGGCTCGGCGCCTATTTCATCGGCCTTGTCGCCCTTCAGTTCGTGACCGGCGGATGGCTGCTCGGCACGATGGTGTGGACCTGGCCGGACATTCCATGGCGCTTCCTGCACCTCAGCACCATCGTGCTCCTGGTTGGCACGTCACTCGGGTTCTACCCGATGTCCCACACCGTTTTCCTCGCGTTCGACCTGCTCATCCATCCGGTGGAGCCGGAGGATTTTGCGGCGCCCGAGGAGCGGGGCAAGGCGCAAGGGCCCTTGAGAGGGGAGCGCTAGGATCGCCCGGATTATCGGCGCGACTTGTCGGACGTCACACTGGTTCACCTGAATCGTCAGTCCCCAGTCGACGCCCATGGCCAGAAGTAGATCAGCGAACGGCTGAGGACCTTGACCTGGCCGCTGGCCATCGTGGCGGGTCTTCAAGTGAGGATGAGGGCGTCAGCGGACAGCACGGTTGGGCTCTTTGACTTTCGGCATTTATTCGGTATTCTGGATCATCAACCCAGAGGATCCGATGCCGATTCCGACCGATCCACCTCGCATAAGTCGCGATCCCAACCCAATTACTGTCAACGACATACGGGTCTGCCCTGAGTGCGCCGGCCCCCTGGCCATGGCGTCCGGCTGTCTCTCCTGCCGTCAATGTGGCTGGGGTCTGTGCGGGTAGTCGGTCCGGCGGCGACTGAGCCGGACCAGGAGCAGTTCGAGCTCACTCAACTGGCCCGGGCGGGCGCACCGCGTGGCCTGCCGGTGCTGGACACCCGCGAACGCGGCACCGAGTTCCGCGAACTGTCCGTCCGGTCGGCGCTCAACAGCGCCGCAGCGACCCATATGGGGTTCTGGTCGCTCAATCCCTACATCGGCTGCGAGTTCGGCTGCAGCTACTGCTACGCCCGCGACACACATCGCTATACCGTGGAGCGGCACACGACCAGCGGCGACCTGCACGCCGACACTGATGGCACCCTGCTCTCGAGGCCCCCCGTGGACGCCTTCGAGCGCCACATCCTGGTCAAGCGCAACCTCGCGCCGGTGCTCACGCGGACGCTCGACCCCACTCGAGTCGGCGACGCCGCCATCGTCATCGGCACTGCCACCGATCCCTACCAGCCTGCGGAGCGACAGTTCGGCATCACGCGCAGCGTCCTCGAGGCGCTGCTGCCGTTCCCGCGGCTTCACCTCGGCATCATCACCAAGTCGCCCCTGATCGCCAGGGACATCCCCCTGCTGGGCGAAGTGGCTGCGCGACACCGCCTCAAGATCCATGTCTCGCTCGCCACCTGCGACGGCGCGCTGCTGCGGCGGCTCGAGCCCCGGACGCCGATGCCACACGCGAGGCTTCGCGCCCTGGCACAGCTCACGGCGGCGGGCCTCGACGCCGGAGTGCTCGTGGCACCGATCGTCCCCCTGCTCACGGACTCACGCACCGGCCTCGCCCGCCTCTTCGCTGCTGCGCGCGCCGCAAATGCGGCGCGCGTCAACGGTGGCGTGCTGCGACTGGGGCCGACTGCGCGAAAGCGCTTCCTCGCCCAGATCGCGACCGAGTTTCCGGAACTCCTCTCCCGTTACGAGCGCCATTTCGCCTGCTCGAGCAACGCGGAGCCCGCCTATCGCGCGGCCCTCTCGCGGCGCCTCGAGAACCTGCAGAAGGAGTTTGGATTTCCCACGGGGGGCAAGACCAGCGACGTGGGTGCGATGAACGAGGCTGACATGCAACACGACGAGCAGATGGCACTTGTCATGTGATCCTTCTTCACGCCTTCGCACCGTCACGTCCACGTCAGCACCACCTTCCCGAGCGTCGTATTGCCCTCCATGAGCCGGTGCGCACTGGCGAGCTCGACCATGGGCAGCACTCTGTCGACGATCGGTCGAAGCTTCGGCCCCTCACCCGCGGGCGAGATGGCAAAGGCGGGAAGCACTTCCTGGACGAATTCGCGCACCAGCGTCGCCCGCTCGGCCTGACCCCGGGACCGCATCACCGTCCCGATGATCTCCAGTCGCTGCCGCAGCACCAACCCGAGGTCCACCTCCCCCCTCGCGCCAAGCAGGTGCCCGATCAGGACGAGACGGCCGCGAGGAAGCAGCGCTGCCAGGTTCTCCTTCAGCGCGGGACCGCCGAGGCAATCGATCAACGCATTCACCGGCTCGGAAAGCTGCTCCAGGAATGGCTCGCGGCTCGTGTCGATCGCCTCGTCCAGGCCCAGTTCCACGAGACGGTCCAGCTTCGCTGCCGTACGCGAGGTGCCGATCGTTCGCGCACCGAGGAAGCGCCCGAGCTGCACGGCAGCGGTGCCCACGCCGCTGCCGGCCGCGTGGATGAGCACGCGGTCACCGACGGATACGCGTGCCCGGTGCACCAGCGCGTCCCACGCGGTGAGGAACGCTTCAGGGATCGCCGCGGACTCGGCAAAGGACAGCGCCCGCGGAATCGGGATCGCTTCCTCCTCGCGCACCACCACGGCTTCGGCATGAGCGCCGCCACCGACGAGGCCCATGACACGGTCGCCTGCCTGCCAGCGCGATGAGCCGGGCCCGCGGAGCTCGACGGTACCCGCGTACTCAAGACCGGGGATCTGCGACGGCCATCCCGGGGGCGCGGGATAGTGCCCCAGCCGCTGCAGGAGGTCGGCCCGGTTGAGGCCGGCGGCGTGCACACGCACCCGGACCTCGTGCGGCCCCGGGGTCGGGAGGGGAACGTCGCGGAATTCGATGACGCTGGTATCGCCGGCGCCGTTGTACCATGCTGCGCGCATTTGCATGGGCTCACCGTGATACGTGGATGATCACCGGGGGTACGAGGATTGCAGCGCCGGCACGCACGCGTCAATTCCTCTCATAAGGTCGTGCACAATGCGCCGACGCCCCCTGCTGCCAAGCCTCCAGCTGAGTGCCATCCTGCTGCTGGCGGCCTGTTCGTCCGACAAGCAGCAAGCGCCTCCACTGGCGCTCGACCTCGGGCTCGAGCCCGTGGCGACCACCTTCACGTTTCCACTCCTTGTCACCGCGCCGGCCGGCGATCCACGGCTGTTCGTGGTCGAGAAGGGTGGTTTGGTGAAGGTGGTGAAGGGTGGCGCCGTCCTCGCCACCCCATTCCTCGACGTGAGCGGACTCATCTCGACCGGCGGTGAGCAGGGACTGCTCGGACTCGCGTTCGATCCGCAGTACGGCGCGAACGGCCGCTTCTTCGTAAGCTACACCAGCGGCGCCGGCGACAACGTCCTCGCGTCCTACCAGGTCTCCAGCAACACGGACGTGGCGGATGCCGGCAGCGCCGTCATTCGCCTCACGGTGGGCCAGCCGTACGACAACCACAACGGCGGACACATCGCGTTCGGTCCCGACGGCTACCTCTACATGGGCATCGGTGATGGCGGCAGCGGCGGCGATCCCGACGGTCACGGCCAGGAGCGCAACGACCTGCTCGGCTCGATCCTCCGCCTCGACGTGAGTGCGGCGACCGGATACACGGTGCCGGCTGGAAACCCGCTGGTCGGCGTGGCCGGAACAAGGGGCGAGTTGTGGAACTGGGGCCTGCGCAATCCGTGGCGTTTCAGCTTCGACCGGTCCAGCGGAGATCTCTATGTCGGTGATGTGGGCCAGGGCGAGCGCGAGGAGATCGACGTCGCGACGGCGGCGTCGGGTGGCGGCAAGGGCGTGAACTACGGGTGGAACATCATGGAGGGCACGCGGTGCTACAACTCGAGCAGCTGCGACATGACGGGACTCACGCTGCCAGTCCTCGACTACACCCACAGTGATGGCTGCTCGGTCACCGGCGGGTACGTCTACCGCGGCACCGCCATTCCCGATCTCGCGGGCACCTACTTTTATGCCGACTACTGCTCCGGCTGGGTCCGCAGCTTCCGGTACACTGGTGGCCAGATCACGGAAGCGGGATCATGGGACGCCCTCGCACCGGGCGACGGCATTCCAAGCTTCGGGGAGGACAGTGCCGGTGAATTGTATGTGGTCACGGCGGCGGGCGGCGTCTACCGCATCATCGCGAACTGACACGGGGCGGCGCCTCGCGTGACACCCCCGGATGGCGCCCCGGGGGCCGGCAATGCGGAAGGCATCGCCACTGAAGAACTCGAGCGCCTTGCCGCGCGCGTGCCGGCGCTCATTCGCTTCGGCACGTCCTCCTGGACCTACCCGGGATGGAAGGGACTCGTCTACCACCGGGATTACCACGGTCGGGGCACGGCGGCGCCGATGCTCGCCGAGTACAGCCGCTTTCCACTCTTCCGCACCGTGGGCATCGACTCGAGCTTCTACGCCCCGCCGACCGACGCCGTGCTCCAGAGTTACGCTGCGAGCCTCCCCGCAGGCTTCCCCTGCGTGAGCAAGGTGTGGCAGGAGATCACGGTACACACCTGGGCCAAGGTCCAGAACAGGGCCAGGGCCGGCGAGGTGAATCTGCATTTTCTCGATGCCGCCCTCTTCCTGGAGTCGGTGTACGGACCGTACATGACCCATTTCGCGGAGCACACCGGACCCTTCGTCTTCGAGTTTCAGGCGATCCAGTCGGAGGGGCGCGGCGGAGTCACGGCCGGCGAGTTTGCCGGGCGCCTGGATCGATTCTTTGGGGAGTTGCCGGCCGGAGGACCGTGGGCGGTGGAGATCCGCAATCCGGAGTACCTCACCCCGGCCTACTTCGCGGTGCTGCGCGAACACGGCGTCGCGCATGTGTTCAATTCCTGGACTCGCATGCCATCGATCGGTGAGCAGCTGGCGCTTGCCGACTCGGTGACCGGGCCGTTCCTGATCTGCCGTGCGCTGCTGCGGCCGGGACGCCTGTACGCGGACGCGGTCGAGGCGTTCTCTCCCTACGACCGCATCCGGGATCCGCAGCCCGCCCTGCGCGCCGATCTCGTGTCACTCATTCGCACGGCGCTGGCACTCCGGCTCCCCGCGTACGTGATCGCGAACAACCGCGCCGAGGGAAGCGCACCCCTCACGATCATCGCCGTGGCCAGGATGCTGATCGACCAGGCGAACCAGCCCTAGGCGTCGGCCGCCTGGGCCTCGAGCAGCACGCCGAGTTCACGTTCGAGTCCGGCGGTCGCGGCGATCCGCGCGATCGTCTCGCCCACCTTGTTGTTGGGCGTGGACGCCCCCGCCGTGATGCCGATCCGGCGCGACGCGCCGAGCCAGCCGGCCGCCTCGACCTCGTGCTTCTGCCCCACGGGCTGGTGCCGGATCGTCCCGGTCGCGACATCCACGCAGCTGGCATCCTCGATGTGAAAGGCCCGCACGCCCCTCGACTCCACCAGGGCGGCGAGGTGGGTCGTGTTGCTCGAGTTGTACCCTCCCACCACCACCATCACGTCGAGCGGCTCCTGGAGCAGCGCCACGACCGCGTCCTGCCGTTCCTGCGTGGCGGAGCAGATCGTGTCGAAGGTGCGGAAATGGTCCGTGATGGCTGCCGCGCCATTGCGGCGCTCCATGCTCCGCCGGAACTCCTCGGCGATCGCCAGCGATTCGCCCGCGAGCATCGTGGTCTGGTTCGCGATACCCACGCGCTCGAGGTCGCGGGTGAACTCGAATCCCGGGGAGTGGCGCCCCTCGAAGCGGCGCGAAATCGCCGCCACGTCTCCGCCCTGCTCGATGTAGTCGCAGACGACCCGCGCTTCCTCCATGTTGAACAGCACGAGGTAGCGGCCCCCGGGATACTTCATCACCTGGCTTGCCGTCGCCTTGGTTTCTTCGTGGTAGTACTTGCCGTGGATCACCGCCGTGAACGCGTCGCGCGCGTAACTCTCGACCCGCTTCCAGACGTTCAGCACCGAGCCGCAGGTCGTGTCGACCATGACACAGCCGATACTGCGGAGTCGCTCGAAGTCGCGGATCGTGACGCCGAACGCCGGCATGATCACGACGTCGTCCGGTATCACGCCGGAGAAGTCGAACTCGCCGTCCTGCCCGTGGTCCAGGAACGTGATGCCCATCTGCTCGAGCTTCCGGTTCACATGCGGATTGTGGATGATCTCGCCCACGAGCAGCAGCCGCCGGTCCGGGAACTTGTGGCGGGTCTCGTAGGCATAGTCGACCGCGCGATCGACGCCGTAGCAGAAGCCGAACTCGCGGGCCAGCCGGAAGCTGAGGGGCCCAACAGCGAGGGCGTAATCACGGGCACGGAACAGGTCCACGAGGCCGCTGTGATAATCCGCCCCCCGCTGTTCCTCGATCTCGCCCTTGAGGCCGAAGCCCTTGCGGAAATAGGTGCCGTTCATGCCCTAACTTACACCCGAATCGGGCGGGGTTGGCGGCACCGGAGGCGGCGGGGTGGAGGACTCGCAACGCACCGAGTCCGGGAGTGCGGAAGCCCCCTTGAAGCTGCCGACGAGCAGCGCCGGAGCAGCGTCCGGTCGCGAGAACCAGGCAACGAAGCGCCCGGCCACCCCGCCGGCCTGCGCCGCCGTGATCGCCACCGCTCCCGAGTCGCCGCTCAGCGCAAACAGGTTCGCATTTCTCACCACCCGGAACGCCATGGAGGAGCCGGGCGACTGCGCCGCCGTCGTATCCGAGACATGGAACAGTCCCGGGGCCAGTTTGACGGTGCGGACCAGGATGCCGAAGCCCGTGTCACCCGAGACGGCGAGGAGCGTGAGCCGCCCGCGCGCTTCGCACCATACCGCTTTGAGCGGCAGTGCCAGGTCGCCGGTGCCGAGCGTCGTGTCAGCACTCGCCCAGTGCGCGCGCAGTGTCCCCGCGCCCCCGGCCCGGCATCCCGCCGCTGCGAGCGCGGCCACCACGAGGCACGCGCGGCTCAGGCGCGAGCTCACCGTACCGCCGTGAGAATGACGTCGAACCGAAACGCCGAGTTGCCCGGTGTATCCCGCTGCGTAAGCGCGCGGCTCAGGTCGAAGCGGATGATGCCGGTGCGGAAGAGCTTGCTGTAGATCGACAAGCCGATGCCGCCGCCCACGAGCGGCATGCCGCCGAAGTAATCGGACGTATTGCCTGCCCAGCCCGCATCCATGAACAGCACCGGCCGGATCGGCCCGGCGAACGGGGTCACGTCGGCCTGCGCCGTCCAGAATGCAGCGCCGCGCTCGGTGCCGTACTGGTAGCCCCGCACCGTGTTGATGCCGCCGGCGCGGAATTCCATCTGCGGCAGCACCGGGCTGGTCGCGATACCGGTCTTGACGCGAAGCGTAGCCCCCGCCGAACTGCCCACGCTCAGCCGGAGGTCGCCCCAGGCGCGACCGGTGACCGTCCCACCACCACCGAGCACATCCGCGGTCACCGTCCATCCCACCGGCCCGCTCTCGTGCAGTGCCAGCGAGCCGCCGGTGAACGTTCCCTCCATCACCGGCGCGTTCGCGGGCATCACGCCCGATCCCCCGAGAAAATCATTCACGCCCGACCCGGTCTCGGTGACCACGGTGCCTTCCCACTCGACTTTGGCGCCGACCCGGAGATCGAGGCGGTCACTGAGCGGCACGTTGAGGTTGGCGCTGCCGCCGCCACCGAGCATGTAGTCCCCGTTGTCGTGCGCGGTGAAGATGGCGTTGAACGAGTTGACCAGGTTGCGCCCCGAGGAAACGGGGTCCTGGTCCACGATGTCGTAGTACCCGTCCACCGTGAGCTTCCACCCCGGACCGTTGCGCACCACGCCCAGCCGCCCGGTCACCGTCTCGTCGCTGAAGCCGTACCGCGCGGTGCCATAGAGGTTCGTGAAGTTCCACCATGGCAGCCTGATGCCGATGCCCGCGCCGAGCGCGTAACCCTGGACGCGGTTGAACCCGAAGGCATCGGACGTGCGCTCGTACGTGAAGCGCACGGGCTTCTCACCGGTCAGGTCGGATGGCAGGTGCTGCGCCATCCGCGAGAGCTCGCCTTCCACTTCGCGCTGCTGGGCCGCGGCATCCGGGTTGGCCGCCAGCGTCAGGCTGTCGCCCCAGTCCTGGTAGAGCGCCAGCGAGTCGGCGGGGGCGCGATGGATTTCGTAGCGTCCACCCTCCCACGCTGCCGTGTAATCCCGCGCCCAGAGACTGTCGGGCACGTCTCCCTTGCGTCGCGCCTTGTTGAGCGTGTCCTGCCGCAGCCTGAGCAACGCCTTGAGGCTGTCCTTCGACAGCGCGGAATCGGGAAGCTGGAGGGAAAACACCGGCTGCTTGCCCGTGTTGATGTCATAGTCGCGAAAAGTCGTCACCGCCTCGAACGGTATGACGAGGTCGCCCGCGAACGGGATGCTCACGCGGCCCGACAGCACTTGCCGGTACGGCATCCAGTAGCGGCCTTCCTGCAGCGAGTACTCGAGGTCGGCATCGAGCGTGAGCAGCCGGGTCACCAGCGCGTTGGCGCGCCGGGAACTGGACGAATCCTTCCTCGTCTCACCCTCCGGGGCCACCCACTGCGAGGTGCCGACATATCGAAACGAGAAACGCACCGTCTCCGCCGACTCGGCGTCGAGCCAGAGCTTCCCCACCACGAGCGACTGTCCATCCCGCGCCGGCGTGACGTCCACGGCCAGTAGCATGACGCGCCGGCCGTCAGGGAGCGTCACCCGCAGGCTGTCGACGAGTTCGTACCGGTACCATCGCGGCCCATCCGACGCGAGCGGATGCAGCGGGGCGATCGCGGGGAAATCGTCACTGAAGAGGCGGATCGAGTCGGTGAGGCCGCGGGCCACGAACCAGGGTCGGTCCCAGATGCTCTTGAGCTTGAGCTCCTGGTTATTCGACTGTTCCCGCCGTCCGATGATGTCCACGAGGAGGTTGTTCGGAGCCGCCCAGGTGACCCGCGCCTCCTGCTCCTCCACCGCCGCCGGTGCACTCCGGCCCCAGCGCCGCCGCCCGACCGACACGGTGAGCCGGTAACGCAGGCTCGCCGTGTAGTCGGTGACGGCGGAATCCTGCAGGCGCTGGCGCGCCATGGCGCGCTCGACCAGCGCCTGAGTCGCGGCGCTGGCGAACGGGTTGACGCTATCTCGGGATGTCGGGGAAAGGACTGTTGTAGCGACTAGCGTGGCGAGGAATGCGCCCATTTGGTCCGGCCGTCCCGGTGGAGCCCGTACGCCTTGAGGCGGCGCCAGAGAGTCGTGCGGCTGATGCCGAGATGCCGGGCGGTGTCCGCCAGCTTCCAGCTGTTGGCGTCCAGCATCTTCACGATAGCCTCCTTCTCGCGCTCCGCCAACGTGGCGGGCCCTGCAATCCCCGGAATGAACATCGCCTCACCGAGCTCCAGTTGACCGATGCGCAGCGGCCGGAGCCGCCCTCCCAGCGCCGATAACTGCGGCAGCAGGTCACGCGCATCCGCGCTCAGGTCGAAGGACCTCAGCGCCTCACGGGCCTGCTGATTCGCATACATCACGCGGCCCTGCGCATCGAAGACGATGACGCCCTCGCTGAAGCCGTCGAGAAGAGCCCGGGCCAGGGGTGAAAAGACTGATGGCTGGCCGGTAGTAGTGGTGGATCCTTCAGTCATATATGCAGATACGCTTCGAGGGCACTAAAGGTTTCATTCCGAGACAGTCAACCTGTTTGTTCGCCGTCTACCGGTCAAGGACGCCCCAGCCGCGCCAGGATACACTACTCGCCGACCGGCGCCTCCTCCGGCATCTGCCGATGCTGGCGCCGCTCCGCCAGGATCACCGTCGCCAGGCCGGCAAAAATGGCGCACGCGGCGACGGCGGCACGGGTGGTGAGCGCCTCGCCGCGGAGGACGAGGGGTGCCACCGCCGCGGCGAACAGGGGCTGCAGGTAGATGAAGATCGCCACCATGTTCGACGACGCGCGGCGCAGGGCCCAGATGTTCAGCAGATAGGTGAGGATCGTCGGGCCGACGACGATGTAGCACACCCACCCCCACACCGGCGGCCGCACGCCACCGAGATCGAACTCCCGGAGGGCAATGAGCCCCAGCGGCAGCACGCCCACGATCGCGAAGAGCATCACGTAGGTGCTGACGGTGATCGAGTCGTACCGGGCCATCATCGGCTTGGCGAGCAGGAAGTACGACGCGTAGCAGAGCATGCCAAGCACGATCAGCAGGTTGCCCATCGCCACGTCGGGTGCCAGGGAGATGCGGTCGGGCCCGATGAGATAGATCGTGCCCACCGCCGCGAGCGCGATCCCGGCGAACTTCCAGGCCGATGCCGGTTCCCGTCCGAGCAGCACCGACCCGAACACGGTGAACACCGGCACGGTGGTGACCAGGATCGTCGCGTTGATGGCGGTGGTGTGCTTGAGACCAAACAGGAAAAGCGACTGGTTGGCGGCAATCCCCAGTGTCCCCAGCACTGCGAGGTCGAGAAGATCGCGCCGGTTGGTGACCCACGGGCCGCCGCGCAGCGCGTTGACGGCGAGCAGCACTGCCGCGGCACCGAGCACGCGCACCGTCACCAGCAATCCCGCCGGGAACTCCGGGAGCACGTAGCGCCCGGCAATGGCGAGACTCGCGAAGAGGATCTGGACTGCGATGAGGGCAAGCGTGATAGCGGGCATGGGCGAAAAGTACAGACCTGCCGGCCAATGCTTGACACCCCTCCTGGCGGCCTCCACACTCGTGCTATCTCTTGGACTCGGGGTCCAATCATGCACGCCACTCGGTCAATTCTACTGCTCGCCGCACTGGTCCCGATCGCCGCCCCGCTTCTCGCACAGGATGCCGGGCACTTCGATCTCGATGCGATGCGACGGATTGTCGGCGTCGGGTCCCCCCAGCTCTCCCCGGACGGCCGCTCCATCGCGTTCATTGTCTCCCGGCCCAACTACAAGGACAATCGCTACGACACCGAGCTGGTCCTTGTGGACGTCGCGAGCGGTGCCGCAAGGACGCTCACAGCCGATCGCCACGAAGTGTCACAGCCAGCGTGGTCACCGTCGGGCAATCGCCTGGCATTCGTAGCCACGAGCGGAACGGGTGACAGCGCCGTGTCGCAGGTCTTCATTCTGCCGATGAACGGGGGCGAGGCTCGGCGGGTGACGGCCGCGCCGGGGGGAGTGCAGCAGTACGCCTGGAGTCCCGATGAGGCGACCATCGCCTATGTCACCCAAGACGAGGCACCAAAACGGGAGGGCGAGCAGAAGCACAACAATGCATTCGAGGTCGGTAACAACGACGAGTACCTGAGCGAGACGACCCAGCCCTTCCACATCTGGCTGGCCGCGTCAGGCGGAGGCGAACCCCGAAGGCTCACCTCGGGCACGTGGACGGTCGAGTTCAACTTGCCACCCAGCTCGCCGCCATCACCCCTCAGCTGGTCGCCCGACGGACGCGCCATCGCGTTCGCGCGCATTCCCGTCCCCCAGACCGGCAGTGCCGATTCGACGACGGCGTGGATCGTGGACGTCGAGAGCGGCGGGCTACGCTCGCTGACGGGCGCCACGCGACTGGAGTTCACGCCGACCTTTTCTCCGGATGGCATACTCGTGTCCTACTGGCAACCTCGGGGCCTCGACTGGAACCAGTCTGTCGACATCTGGGTCGCGCCGGCTGTTGGTGGCACGGGTCGCAACCTCACCCAGGCGCTCGACCGGAACCTCTTCCTGTCCGCCTGGCTTCCCGGCGGAAAGGAGCTCCTGGTGGCAGGCAACGATGGGGCGACCGTCGGGCTCTGGGTGCAGCCCCTCGCTGGAGCCGCGCGGCGGGTGGCCCTCGGCGACCTGGTAATCAGCGGCGCCTTCGGATATGACGTGCATGTCGGGAAGACGGGTGCCATCGCTTTCGCGGCGTCCTCCCCGGGGCGCCCCTCGGAGCTCTACTACCTCGCCTCCGTCGATGCCGCACCGCGGCGGCTCACTTCTTACAATGACACCACGGCAGCCCTCGCCCTCGGCCGCATGGAGGAAATCACCTGGAAGAACGACGGGTGGAACGAGAATGGGATCCTGGTGTACCCGCCCGATTTCTCCCCGGAAGGCAGGTACCCGCTCGTCCTGCTGATTCACGGTGGTCCCCAGTCAGCGTCCCGGGCCAGCTTCGGGGCTCTGTCACAATACCTGGCCGCTCAGGGGTGGTTGGTGTTCATGCCCAACTACCGTGGCAGTGACAACCTGGGAAATGGGTACCAGAAGGCCATCACGGAACAGTGGGGCAAGGGACCGGGACGCGATGTCATGGCGGGCGTGGCGACGCTCCGGAAGAGGTCGTACGTCGATGCGCGCCGCATGGCGGTCACCGGCTGGTCCTACGGCGGCTTCATGTCCACCTGGCTCGCCGGCAACTACCCCGGCGAATGGCGCGCCGCGCTGGCGGGTGCTCCGGTGACCGACTGGCTCTCGGAATACAACCTTTCGGACGGCAACGTCGCCTGGAATCTGGTGGGTGGCTCGCCGTGGACCGGCGACCGGCAGAAGATTTATGCCGCGAATTCGCCGATCACCTACGCGACGAAGATCCGGGCGCCGACCCTCATCATGTCCAAGACGCAGGACTTCCGTGTTCCGTCGGGCCAGTCGTACATGCTCTACCACGCCCTCAAGGACAACGGTGTCACGACCCAATTCATTGCTTACCCCGGCCGGGGGCACTTCCCCGGCGACCCCGTGCGCTCCATGGACGTATTTCGCCGCTGGGCCGACTGGCTGCGGCAGTATCTCGATGAGCCGGGCGTAGCAGCGGCTGGCAGGTGAGCCGCAATGGAGAGCTGGGCTCCTAGCGCTTTCGCCAGTGCTGGCTGTCCCGTCCGCGGAATCCCTTGCCGGCCCGGCCACCGCCACCCCCGCCGTGACCGCCACGTCGGCCCTTGCCGTCCCGTCCCTCCTCAGCCTCGTCCCCGCCCCGCCGCAGCGCACGCATGGCCTCCGCGACGGTGGCGCCGAGCGCGGGCGCCTGGCGCGCGCGCACGATCGCGAAGCGGACCGGCCGGTCGAGCGGCGGGAGGTCACGGTCCTGGAGCCGGCGTGCCTGTCCCTCGCGCAGGTGCAGCCGCACCACGCCCACGCCGTCCTCCACTTCATAGTGCAGCGGCGCGGCATCACCATGCAGCCGGACGGAAGTGGGGAGCGCCGCCAGCGCGCTGCGCGTCCCCTCCGGTACCAGCGCGTCGGCGTCCAGGGTCATGCGCTGCCGGAGGAATCCGTCCCAGCTCCTGACCTGCTCGAGTTGTGCGCGGAGGAGCGCGCCGATCGCCGGCGGCGCGATGGCGGTGAGCGTGCCCCCGCTGCGGCGCCACATCTCATCGAGGTCGGTTACCGCGCGGCGGATGCGCCCCTGGTCGGGATGCGGGCTCTCGCCCTCAAGCAGAGCCGTCACCAGTGCGCCGCTGGCGGCGTCGAGCAGTGCCGGGGGGATGTTCCCCTCGATCTCCTCGGTTACCGTCTCCAGGTGAAAGCCGAAATAGTCGAGCCGTCGGTGAGTTGCGAGGTGCTGGTGCTTCCGCGGGCCGCTCACGCTGACATGCGGCTTGCCCCAGGTCGCGAAGTCCTTCACCACGTCGTAGGGAATCGTGGTGCCCTCGATGCCCGCGCGCGGGGCGCCGAACCGGTCGGCGAAGAAGCGGAGGTTTCCCGCCACGGCGCCCCAGCTGCCGGCCACCGACGTCTTGGAAATGCGCGCCTCCTGGCCGTCCGCGGTCCGTTCGTCAATGACGAGGTCGAACGGCATGACGCGGGCAAGGAGCTCGATCCATTTCCTCCGGACCTCCTTCGACGCGTGCGGCAGCGTGCGCGGCAGTGGTTGTTCCAGCGCCCGGTATACGGATGCCGTGCCGAGCGCCGTGTCCTCGATCGCCTTCACCAGGACGCCGCGACGCTCCGCCCACGCAGCCAGCTCCTCCTCCACGAAGATGTGCCGCGGCAGTCCATGGACCTCCCCGATGTTTCCGCACTGGTTCACCGCCTCGGCGAAGAGGTTGTACGCGGTGAGATGATCGCTCCCATTGACCAGCGCGCCGTGCAGCTCACGCTCTTCGCGGGTCATGCGGTGCAGCGAGTCGATGTTGGAGCACACGGCAACGATGGGAACGAGCTCGGGCTCGGCGTGCACCAGGAGCTCCGCCCAGGGCCGGTCGACCGGCATCGCCTCCACTTCATGCCCGTACCGCGTGAGCCGGCCATTCTCCACCAGCCCGCGCGAGGTGAGGCGCTCCATGGCCCGCCGGTACGCCGCCCGGTCGAGCGGCTGTGGCAGGTCCAGGTCGCCCGCATCTACGCCGAGGGCCGCGCACGTGATCGCGACCCGTTCGGCGTCGCCTGCCAGCTGGAACTCGGGCGGGGTGGGCCGCAGCTCCTCGAACACGAGCTTCCGGTCGCTCAGGATCGTCACCTCGCCGTTCGGCACGCGCCCGTGCACCCGGCCGGCCATCTGCAGGATCTCGTTCGCGCCGAGGTAGAGGCGGTGGAGCACGTTCCGGCCGCGATCCACCTTGTTCGCGTAGCGCGCGTCGAGGATCACCACGGTATCGAGCCCGCGCACGTTGAGCGCCGATTGCCCTGCGGCGGTCATCGCAAGCAGGAACGGGCGCTCCACCTCGCCCTCCAGGAAGGGGCGCACGACCCGGATCGGTTCGCCGCCATGGTAGAACGCGGCCGTCAGCCTGGGCCACTGGCTCCCGATGTCCGAAGCCAGGTGCTCGACCTCGGCGCGGGTAGGCACGAATACCGCCACCCCGCGGCGCTCGCGAATCAGGCGCTTCACGTACTTCTCGGTGAAGAACTCCTGCGGCGTCTGGGGTACAACCTCGACCTTCGCGCGCAGCGCCGGATCGAACGCCAGGGTCACCAGCACGTCGCTCGAGTCGAGGTAACGGGAGTAGTAGGAAGGGTCCACGGTGGCGCTGAGCCAGATGAAGCGGCACTTCGCCCGCTTGCCGAGGGCGAGGCACAACTCGAGTTCCGCCGAGGTCTGGTGGATCTCGTCGACGATGAGCGTGTCGCGACCGGTGATGAAGTCATCCTGGAACCAGCGGCGCGCGATGCCGGTGGTGACGATCACGACATTCCAGCCCGGCGTCTCCGGGGTGGCCTCGCGCTCCCGGTTCACCACGCCCACGTGCAGCGGCTCCTTCAGGATGGCCTCGGCGATTGGCCGGATACCGAGCGTCTTTCCGACACCGGTGCCCGCGACGATGCCGAACGCGCGTCCCCCCGATGCCCATGCGCGCAACTCGGCCCCGTGCTCGCGTTCGAGCAGGGTATCGAG
Source organism: uncultured Gemmatimonadales bacterium (assembly GCA_963773095.1). GTDB lineage: Bacteria > Gemmatimonadota > Gemmatimonadetes > Gemmatimonadales > GWC2-71-9 > JAGGAG01. The sequence goes on along the minus strand of CAVYZY010000012.1, from coordinate 709,090 downwards.
ACGGAGCCCCAGGGCCAGTTCGATCGTCTCGCATGCCGCGCGCGTGGGCGCGATCACGATGATGCGCCCGCGCGGGTGCGCGGCATGTCGGAAGGCGTCGGGATCGGGTGGAAGATGATGATCGCGGGCGGGATGCATGGCGGGGAATGAACGCCGCCTGCGCACAAAAGCCAAGTCGATTGACCGGGTCGGGACGGACGAGGTATGCTCTCAGGTCCACATGATCACGCCTCCCGTTCCCGCCGGCCTTGACCCGCCGCTACGGATCGCGACGCCGCCCTACGCGGCGCTCGAGCCGGTGTCCGGCGTGCCACCACTGGGCAGCATCTTCGTCCTGGATCTGGACCTGGGTGCGAGCGCGATCCGTGGGGTGAGCGGCACCCTGCGCCGCGCGCCGTGGACGCCGCTCCTGGTCGTAACCCGCGCCTCGTCGAGCGACCCGGAGGTGCTGCGCGAACTCGAGGGCGTGCCGGGCTCGCCGGCATTCCTGGTGCGCCGGCCGGATGAAGGGTTGTCCCTCGCATACCTGGCACAGCACGCGGTGTGCAGCCGCCGTCCCGCCGATCCCGAGCAAGTGGCCGCGTACGTGGCCTCCCGGCTCCGCCGGCCCTCGATCGCCATGCCGATGACCATTGCCATGTCCGCCCCGACGCGCGGTCTGGCGCGGGTCGCCTTTGGTGTGCGCTGGCTGGCGGGCCGTCTCAGCTCGCTCGGCGACCTCGACGCGTCGCAATGGCGGGACGTCTTCCACCTGGCCACCGGCGCCGGCAACCTGCGCCTGAGCAGTGCCCAGGCGGCGGAACGCATGGGCCTCGACCTGTGGACGCTCCGGCGGCGGCTCGAGCAGCTCGCCGGGGCCACGTCGGATCAGTATCGCGAGTACGCGGGCTGGGAATGGTTCGTGGAGAGCGTGCTGCGCGTGCATTGCGGGGTCATGCCGCGGGAGGGGGAAAGCCAAGCGCCCCCACCTGGGAGGCAGGGGCACTTGAAGAGAGGAGACTGACCCGGATCGGGGTGATCCAGCACCGGGGAGGTGCAGGGTAGGTCAGTCGTCCCTTTCCATGCGGTCATAGCGACCGCCCGTTTCCATCGCGTACTGCCCATCGCGCGCATACACTGTGACTTGCGTCACGCCGGGCCGCTGCATCCATCCGTTGTAGTAGTACCGCCCATCCGTATAAACGATTGTCCTCTGGTAGCCGTGTCGCTTCCACCAGCCCTTGCCGCGGTGGGGCACGCGCTCGACGAACAGCACGTTCGGCACGACCGCACGGCGCACGTACACCGCCCTGCGAGCGGGGTAGACTGCCACCGGATAAACGACGGGCCGTGGCACCCTGCCGATGACCACCGTGCCGGACACCGGAATCGCGTTGACCTGAACGGTGGCGCTCACCTGTGCCGACGCGGGCGTGATCCCGACTGTCGCCATGAGTACTGCAAGTGCGCCGGCCCTGATCATGGTGCACCTCGACGAGTGTCCTGCGGTTGATTCGTGAGATCGACTTCAGGGAGCATCAATGGCCAGCGGCGTGCCACGACGTAACACGCTGCGTGGGCAACAGTTACGGAGATGGGCGGCACGGAAGCCGTCCGAGGTGGAGGACAGCGAGGACAATTCCCGGCACTCGGTGATCACACGGAGGCTTTTCATGGCCGGCTTCACCCGGGCCCAACTTGACACCCTCCGGTGCGGCTTCCATACTAGGCATCCTCGAAGAGCTACCCGCTGAGGCGGGACCGCCCCCGGCCTTGTTCAGGCCGTCAGCCGCTCCAGCAGTTAGACACAGTGGCAGTTCCCCGATTCCCTGGGCTCGACCAACCGTAAACGGAGGCTCTCCATGGCTGCGGATTTTTTCATCGGCGAATCGCTGGTCGGCGATGGCAACGAGATCGCGCATATCGATCTCATCATCGGCTCGAAGAGCGGACACGCTGGTGCGGCCTTCACCCAGGCCCTGTCGCGTAATTCCGATGGCTTCACCACTCTCCTCGCAGTTGTGACGCCCAACCTGGCGTGCAAGCCGGACACGCTGCTCTTCAACAAGGTCACGATCAAGGGCGCCAAGCAGGCGGTGCAGATGTTCGGCCCCGCGCAGGCGGCCGTGGCGCGCGCCGTCATGGACAGCGTCGCGGATGGCACGATCCCGAAGGACAAGGCGAACGATTACGTCGTGCTCGTGGGCGTGTTCATCCACTGGCAGGCGGCCGACGACAAGAAGATCTACGACTTCAACTACAAGGCGACGAAGGAGTCGATCTCCCGCGCGCTGAAGGGCCAGCCCACGCTGGATGATGTGCTTGCCAAGTACAAGGCGGCCCGTCACCCCTTCGCGAGCGGCGCCGAAGGCTGAGCGGCGTACCTCGCCAGTCTTTCGCGCCGGGGGGCGGCCCAGAATCTCGGGGACGCCCCCCGGTTGCTTGGGAGTCGTGAGAGCCCCTCACGACTCATGACCCACGACCCACACCCACGACTCAATGAAGAAGCTCCTCCTCCAACTCGACAGCTCCCGTCTCCCCAGCGTCTTCGACCAGGTGGTGGCGCATGATGCCGGCGCCGACGCGGTCATGAGCTACGGCAACGTCGTTGAGAGCGACGTCCGGGACCTTATCCATGGCTGCATCTTCACGCGTGGATCGAAAGACCTGAAGAACACCGCGGTCTGGATCGGCGGGAACAACATGACGGCCGGCGAGCAGCTCCTGGCCATGGCGGTGGACGCCATGTTCAAGCCGCTCACCGTGTCCGTGATGCTCGACTCGAACGGATCGAACACCACCGCGGTCGCCGCCGTCGCCAAGATCGAGCACGCCCTGGGCGACCTGCGCGGCAAGAAAGCCGTCATCCTGGCCGGCACGGGACCGGTGGGTCAGCGGTCCGCCGGCCTGCTCGCCCGTGACGGGGTCAAGGTGGTCATCACCTCTCGCAAGCCGGAGCAGGGCGACAAGGCGCGCCAGTTCATCAGCGCGCGGTTCAACGTGGCGGTCGAGGCCACAACGATGACGGATGCATCGGCCCTGTCACAAGTGCTCGAGGGGGCGGATATCCTGCTCAACTCCGGCCCGGCCGGGGTGCAGATGGTACCGAAGTCGGCCTGGCACAAGCATCCCACGCTCAAGGTTGCCGTGGACCTGAACGCCGCACCGCCGCTCGGCATCGAAGGCATCGAGGTGGCCGACGCCGGCGTTTGGCGCGAGGGAATCCGGTGTTTCGGCGCGTTCGGGATTGGCAACTTCAAGACGACGCTGCACAAGGTGTGCGTGGCTCGGCTGTTCACCCGGAATGACCTCGTCCTCGACGCCGAGGCCATCGCCGATGTGGCACGCAAGCTGTTGGCCGAGTCGAAGGGGTAGCGAGCCATGCCACGGGTCGTCGGCATCGACCCGGGGACGGTCTCGATCGACGTGTGCGGCCTGGCGGGAGGCCGGCTGGTGATCGACCGCTCGTGGCCCACCGCCGAAGTCCTGGCCGATCCCACCGGCTTCGCCACGGCGCTCTCGGCTCATGGCGCTCCTGACCTCGTGGCCGGCCTCTCGGGCTATGGCCTGCCGCTGTGTCGCGCCGCCGAAACGAGCGATCACGATCTCAGGCTGGCCTTCCTTGCCCACAAGGGCGAACAGGGCGGCATCGGTGGCCTGAGGCTGCTGACGAGAGCGCTTGCGGACGCCGGGATCCCCCTGGTCCTGCTGCCCGGCGTCATTCACCTCGACACCGTCCCGGGGCATCGCAAGATCAACCGCATAGACCTGGGCACGTCTGACAAGCTCTGTGCCGCCGCGCTCGGCATCCATGACCAGGCGATCCGCCTGGGTGCGCCCGCACGCGACACCGCGTTTGTGCTGCTCGAACTTGGTGGTGCGTTCACCGCGGCGATCGCGGTGCAGGCCGGCCAGGTCGTGGATGGCATCGGTGGCAGCAGCGGGCCGATCGGATGGCAGGCGGCGGGCGCGCTCGATGGAGAGGTGGCGTATCTTGCCGGCCGGGTGGACAAGGCGATGCTCTTCCAGGGCGGCGTCACCACCGTTGCCGCGTCGGATCGGCACGCCGCCGGCGCCGGATTCGATGCCTTCATCGAGGGAGCGGCGAAGGCGGTCCGGCAGCTCCTCGTGTCGGCCCCGCTGGCGAGCGAAGTCCTGGTATCGGGCCGGATTGCTTCCGATCCGGCCGTGCGCGAGCGGCTGGCTGCGGCGCTCGGCGACCTGCCAGTGCATCACCTGACGGGGTTCGCGTCGCATGGCAAGCAGGGCGCGCAGGGCGCGGCGCTCCTGGCGGACGGGCTGGCGGGCGGAACGCACAGGGAACTCGTGGACATCATGCGAATTCGCGAGGCGTCAGGCACCGTGCTCGATCATCTTTATGTCATCACTCCCGATGCGGCGCGACGCGCCCTGGACCTGGCCTGATGAGCCCCCAGCGCGACATCCACTGGAGTCCCGTATGAAGCCGCTTGGCATGGGCGAGCTCGCCAGCGCCATCGCCGACGGGATCGCGGAGAATGCCGATCTCCTGCGTTGCGCAGTGCACACGCTCGGCAATGGCGCCCGCGTGATCGACTGCGGCGTGCACGTACCCGGCGGCTACGACGCCGGGCTGGCACTCTCCGAGATCTGCATGGGCGGGCTCGGCAACATCACGCTCGGACCGGTCTCGATCGGGAACGAATCCTGGCCCGGACTCACCGTGTGCACCGACCACCCGATGGTGAGTTGCATGGCGTCGCAATACGCCGGCTGGGCGATCTCGCCCGAGGGGTTCTTCGCGATGGGGTCCGGCCCGCTGCGCGCCCACGCGCGGGTGGAGAAGGAGCTGTTCGGCAAGCTGGGCTACGCCGAGACGACAGAGCACGGCGTGCTCGTGCTGGAGGGCCGGCAACTGCCGACCGAGGCGGTGGCCGAGTGGGTCGCGGCCAAGGCCAAGCTCTCGCCCGGACAGTTGACCTTCCTCGTGGCGCCGACCGCAAGCCTCGCCGGCGGCGTGCAGATCTCGGCGCGCGTTGTCGAGACCGCCATGCACAAGATCGAGCAGCTCCACTTCGACCTCTCGCGGATCGTGAGTGCCGTTGGCTTCGCCCCGCTCCCGCCCGTGGCAAAGAACGACGTCCGGGCCATTGGCCGCACGAATGACTGCATCCTGTATGGCGGGAGCGTGCACTTCACCGTGAACGCGAACGACGCCGAGCTGGCGGAACTCGCGCCGAAGGTCCCGGCGTCGGCTTCGCGCGACTACGGCACGCCGTTCTACGACATTTTCCAGCGGTACAACAAGGACTTCTACGCCATCGACCCGCTGCTCTTCAGCCCTGCGGAAGTGCGGCTGACGAGCACTGAAAGCGGGAAGACCTTTCACGCCGGGCAGCTCAATCAGGATGTGCTGCGCGCGTCGTGCTATCCCGCCTGACGGCGGTCTCGTTCTCACCCGGGAGATTTTGACATGCGTAGCCTGACCTGTGCCTCGCTCATGGCAGCGGCCCTGCTTCTATCGGCCTGCGGCCCGACCAAGGAAGCCGCCAAGGCCGCCGACACGACGGCCGCCGTCACTCCGCCGCCACCGCCGCGGGCCATCGTGACGGTGCTGTACCTGTGGCCCAAGGACACCGCCAAGTTCGAGAAGTACTACCCGACCCACCTCAAGATCGTGGGCGACCACCAGCAGGAGATCGGCTTCACCAAGGCAGAACTGACGAAGTTCGTCTCGTCGCTGCAGGGCACGAAGGGCGAGTTCTACCGGCAGGCGGAGCTGTATTTCCCGTCGATGGATGCGCTGAAGGCGGGCATCGCCACCCCCGGGTTCAAGGCGGTTGGCGATGACTTCAAGAACTTCGTCGCACCCGATGGCCTCATCGCCCTGATCGGCGAGGAGACCGGTGCGGCGAGTGAAACGCCCTGCCCGGCGGTCGCGACTGTCATCTACGGCACGCCGACCGATGCCGCAGCCTTCGAGCAGTACTACCCGAAGCACCTGCAGATCGTGAGCACGGAACAGGCGGCGGTCGGGTTCGTCCGGGCCGACCTCACAAGGTTTGTCTCCAATCTCGACGGCACGCCGCCCGCCGTGTACCGCCAGGCGGAGCTGTGCTTCCCCGGCATGGACCAGCTCAACACGGGCGTGGGCAGCGCGGCGTTCGGCCGGATCGGGAACGACTTCGGCAACTTCGTCACCGGTGGATTGCGGGGGCTGATCGGCGTCCAGTAGTAGAGGTAAGGCATGACTCCATCCGACGTCGCAAGCGCCGTGCAGCTGGCCTGCCTGCTCGAGGTCGCGGCGCCCAAGCCCGGCAATGTGTCACCGGGTCGTGCCTTCGGCGACATGCGCTATGAGGACTTCCTCGCGAGCGCGGCGGCCATCGGACCCGCGTTCCTGCACGCCGATCAGCAGGGCCTCGGCGCGACCATCCTGGCGGCCGTGGAGGCGACGCGGCGCTGGACCGCTGCGAACACCAACCTGGGCCTCGTGCTCCTGCTCGCCCCGCTTGCCCACGGCGTGCTCCGCAAGGGAGATGGCCCGCTGCGGGACGCCGTACGGCGCGTGCTGGAGTCGACCACCGTGGATGACGCCCGTCTCGCCTACCGCGCCATTCGTCTTGCGGCACCGGGCGGTCTCGGCACGACGGACCGGCAGGACGTGGCCGGCGAGCCCGATATTCCGCTCCGCGACGCGATGGGCCTCGCCGCGGGCCGCGACGCCGTCGCCTCCGAGTACGCCTCGGGCTTTGCCATCACCTTCGACATCGGCGCACCGGCCCTGACGGCGGCACTCGACGCGAACCTCGAGTGGCCGGACGCGGCGGTCGAGACGTCGCTCACGATCCTCGCCCATCACCGGGACACGCTCATCGAACGCAAGCTCGGTCGCGACGCGTCCGACGTCGTGAGCCGGGAAGCGGCCGAGGTGCTGGCCAGCGGCGGCATGCGAACCGACGCGGGGCGGAAGCGCCTCGCACAGTTCGATACCGGGCTGCGGGACCACACGAATCGACGTAACCCCGGCACGACCGCCGACCTCACGGCCGCCGCGCTTTTCGTCGTTATTATTGAGCGGGGACTACGCGTCAATTAGGACGCAGCAAGCCAAGGAGTACGGTGTGCCGAGCAGCTTCAGGGTGCAGGTGAGCAAGGACTATCTGGTGTTCGCCTCCGCGCATTTCATCACGTTTCGTGGCCACCAGTGCGAATCGCTGCACGGACACAACTACCGGGTCGGCGTGATGGTCGAGGGGGCGGTGGACGCGGAGTGCCTCTTCGTGCTCGACTTCAGCGTGCTGAAGCGGATCGTGCGCCAGCTGGCCGATGAAATCGACCACAAGGTGCTGCTGCCGACGCTGAACCCGAAACTGGCCTACCGCACCGAAGGCGACATGCTGCACGTGGATTACTTCGGGAAGCCGACCTACGTGTTCCCGAGGTCGGACTGCGCACTCCTCCCGATCCAGAATTCGACGGCGGAGATGCTCGCGCAATACCTGGCGCTGCGGCTGCGGAAGGAGCTGGAGACGGAAGGTCATACCCACCTGACGCTGCTCGAACTCGAGGTAGAGGAGAGCTTCGGCCAGTCGGCGACCTATCGCACGGAGCTGGCCGGGGACTGATCACGTTCCGGGGACCGTGCCGATCGCGCCCCGGTGCAGTGCAGTGGCGATGAGCACGCCATCGCACCCGATACTCGCCAGCGCATCGAGATCGCCCGCACCGCTCACCCCACCACCGGCCAGCAAGGTGACATGGGGCAGCGCCCGCCGCAGCGACGCAAGCAGCTCCAGGTTCAGGCCCGCGCCGCGCCCTACGCGACCGACGTCCAGCAGAATCAGGGCGCGTGCCCCGGCGCCGATCGCGCCCCGCGCGAGCGCTTCCGGCTCGGTGGAGAGGGCCTCGGTCTTCAGCTCCTCCGTCACGAGAGCGACATCGTTCCTCAGGTCGAGGCTGAAGGTGACGCGGCCCAGCGCCGCAAGCCCGGCCAGGTCGGCGAACGAACGCAGGGTCTCTAGGCCGACGACCAGGTCGGTGGAGGTAATCGCGAGCCGGTCATGGTCGGCGACCGAGGCCACGCCGGCATCCAGCAGCAGCGGGCCGCCGAAACCCTCGTCGGAGCGCAGCCGGGCGACCAGATCGCGTTGCGCCGGCCGCCCCGCGATCGCATCGAGATCGGCGACATAGCAGCGGGAAACGCCGGGCAACGAGCGGTAGGCGCGCGCCAGGGCTAGGACGTCGCCCTGGACTCCCGGGGTCAGGACGGATCGAACGGGTTCGTAGCATGCGCGGTCCCCGCCGACAGCGTGGACCGCGGCTCCGCGCGCAAGATCGAGGACAGGAATGAGTTCCACGGGCTGGATTGTGGCTGAGCCGGGGCTGACCGTCGTGAAGGTTGGGGGCGCGATCTGCCGGGATCAGGCCGTGCTGCGCCTGGCACTCGAGGCGATCGGGCGACTGGCACGCCACCAGCCGCTCGTCGTCGTCCCGGGCGGTGGTGCCTTCGCCGACCAGGTCCGCTTGGCGCAACGCGAACTCGGATTCTCCGACGACGCCGCCCACTGGATGGCGATCCTCGCGATGGATCAGGTGGCGCAACTGATCGCCGACCGCCTGCCCGGTGCCGGCCTCGTTCATTACCCCGCGGAAATCGCCGCAGCGCGAAGGGCCGGCTTGATCCCCGTGCTCGCGCCCCATGCCTGGATGCGCCAGGTCGACGCCCTCCCGCATTCCTGGAATGTCTCCGGAGACAGCATCGCCGCCTTCGTCGCCGATGCTCTGGGCGCGTCAGAATTGATCCTGCTCAAGCGTGTCGATGGACCCGTGGAGGCGCTGGCGGACCGGGCATTCGCGACCACCCGTCCAGCCGGCCTCACCGTTCGCGTGGCTACACCGGCAACGCTCGAGGTCCCCGCAGCCGGCTGAACCGGGCGAGCGCCTCACGCAATTGCAGCACCCGCGCGGCCGAGAGAGCGTCGGTGCGCGTTCCCTCGCACACGGCGCCTCGCACACCCAGCACGTGGGGCCGGACAGCCGCCACCTGTGCCAGGTTTGCGAGCGTGATGCCACCAGCCAGGGCGAGCCAGATACCGCGCCGCGTCGCCTCCCTCCGAAGCGCGGCGAGTTCCCGCGGCCCCACGGAGCCGAAGAGACCTGGACCATGCTTCCGGCTCGTATCGAGCAGCACGCCGCGCGCACCAGCGCGGGCCGACACGGCGATCCATTGTGACAGGTCTTCGGCGTCAGCCGGCTCGTCCACGTAGCGAGCGACGATCAGCGCGGCCCGGTCGCGGCGCCTTTCGAGCAGCCGGCAGGCGGCGGTGATGCCCGTCGCCGCGGCATCCGCACCGGGCGACACAACGGCAGCCTTGAAGAAAAGGAGGCATCGTTCCCCGAGCGGCTCGACCGCAGCCACAGTGGCGGCAAGCGCCGAGGGAATTGCATCCCCCAGCGCCACGCTGAGCGCTACCGCAGGGGGGACGGCGGCGCAGATGGCCCGGAGCGTCTCGGGCTCGACAGGCGCCAGCGGCCCCAGTGCGGGCTCCTTCGCATCGATGATGTCGGCGCCGCCGGCAAGGGCGGCATGGGCCTCATGGGCGTCGCGGACACTGACGAGCAGTCGCATGCACCAATTGTAGCGGCAGCCGCGCCTGGAAGGCGCGCCGTGGCGTCTCCACGCCGGCGGAATGGCGTGGTATGTTTTCTCCTGCCTCCCCGCTGACCAAGGTTCAACGCCCACGTGACGACAACCAGTCCGGCCATTTCGCTGCGCGACAAGGCGATGCTCGTCACCGGGGGCTCGAGTGGCATCGGCCGCGCGATCGCCCTCGCTGCTGCGCGTGCAGGTGCTTTGGTGGCAATTACTTACAGGCGCAACCTAGACGGGGCCGAGGCGACCGCGCAGGAGATCGAAAAGGCGGGCGGGAAGGCGCACATCCTTCCGCTCGACCTGGCCGAGCCGGACGCGGTGGAGAAGCTGGTGGGCCAGCTGTCCAAACGGGTCGATGGACTCGACGCCTGGGTCAACAACGCCGGGGCCGACATCCTCACCGGCGAATTCAAGTCACTCACGCGCCGGCAGAAGCTCGATGCCGTTGTTGATGTGGACCTGCGTGGTACCGTGCTGGCCTCGTGGGCTGCGGTCGATTTCTTCCGGGCGCGCCGGCGCCGCGGGGTGATCATCAACATGTCGTGGGACCACGTGCTGACCGGGATGGCCGGTGAGAACCCGGCCATCTACTCCGTGGCAAAGGGGGGCATCCACGCCTTCAGCAAGTCGCTCGCGCGGGACGTCGCCCCGCTGATCCGTGTCAACGTGATCGCTCCCGGCTTCATCAATACCGCGTTCTTTGACGAGGCCAAATCCGAGTGGCGCGCGCATGTCGAGAAGCTGACCCCGCTGGGTCGATGGGGTACTCCGGAGGATGTGGCGCATGCGGCCGTGTATCTCGCGTCCGACGCCGCGGCGTTCGTGACCGGGCAGGCCCTGATGGTGAATGGGGGAGTAGTGATGTAGGAGAGGTTAAGGCGTGAGGGCGCGAGGCTTTTCAGGAGACGAGCATGGCTACCAAGGAACCGGTCTACACCGAGGCCCAGATCGCCGAGAGGCTGGCGACGATTCCGGGCTGGTACTACGAGAGCGGCTGGATCCGCCGGGTCTACAAGACCGACGGCTGGCAGGCGACGCTCATGCTGGTGAACACCGTGGGTTACATCGCCGAGGCGGCGTATCACCATCCGGACCTCACGGTCACGTGGGCACGGCTGACGGTCAAGCTGCAGACGCACAGCGCCGGCGGGATCACCGACAAGGACTTCGAGCTCGCGCGCAAGATCGAGGAAGTGGTGTTGTGGCGCCCGGCTACGGGGTTTCCCGGCCTCGAGGGGACACCGAACAAGTGGGTCCGCAGCGGAGAGCCGAAGTAGGCGTGAAGGCGGCTCCCACCAAGGTCCTGTTCGTCACCGGCAAGCTCGCCGAGCCGTCGCTCCGCCGTGTGCTGGCGGAGCATGAGTTGCCATTCGCGTGGGACGTCGCGGTCATGCGGATCACGGTGGCCGCGCTCATGACCACCGACTGGATCGCGAAGCAGCAGATCGAGCCGGCTCCGGGCACCGATCTGGTCATGATCCCGGGGCTCTGCGAGGGCGACGCGGCGGCCCTGGGTGAGCGGCTCGGCGTGCAGGTCGAGAAGGGGCCGAAGGACCTGCGCGAGATTCCCCAGTACTTCGGCCGCGCCGCCAGGGCGGCCGACTACGGTGCCTGGCAGATCGAGATCCTCGCCGAGATCAACAACGCCCCGCGCATGGACCGGCAGGTGCTCCGGTCGCTGGCGGAGTACTACCGCGCCAGCGGTGCCGACGTGATCGACATCGGCTGCACGCCGGGCCGTCCCTTCCCGGAACTCGGGAGCGTCGTGCGCGAGCTCAGGGACGCCAGCTTCCGGGTGAGTGTAGACTCGTTCGACCAGGGGGAGATCCGGACAGCGCTCGACGCCGGCGCCGAGATGGTGCTCAGCGTGAACGCCAGCAACATCGAGGTCGCCAGCGCTTACGCCGGCAGCGACAAGCGGTTCGTGGTGATCCCCGACGCCGGCGATCAGTTTGCGGAACTGGAGCGAAGCCTGGAGCGCCTCGAGAAGTGGCGCCTGAAGTACCTCATCGACCCGATCGTCGAGCCGATCGGGTTCGGCTTCATGGCGTCCCTCGAGCGTTACGCCGAGGCGCACCGCCGCTGGCCCACGGTGCCGCAGATGATGGGGATCGGGAACATCACCGAACTCACCGCCGCGGACACCACCGGCATGAATGCCCTGCTGATCGCGATCTGCGAGGAAGTGGGCGTCCGCGCGGTGCTCACGACCGAGGTGATTCCGTGGGCCCGCGGCTCCGTGCGAGAGATCGACGTCGCGCGACGGCTGATGCACTACGCCGTGCGCCAGAAGACCGTTCCCAAGCGCGTGGATGACCGTCTCGTCACCCTCAAGGATCCCCGCATCCTCGAGTACACCGAGGAAGAACTCCGCGCGCTGCAGCGCGAGGTGACGGATCCCAACTTCCGGATCTTCACCGACCGCGACACCATCACCGTCTTCAACCGCGAGCTGTTCGTGCGGGGCACCGACATCCAGCAGATCTTCAGCCAGCTCGGCGTCGTGGAAGCAACCCACGCGTTCTACCTGGGCAAGGAGCTGGCGAAGGCCAGGCTCGCGATCACGCTCGGCAAGACGTACCGGCAGGAGGGTTCGCTGCAGTGGGGCTACCTCACGCCGCCCGACGACGCGCGTGCCGAGCACGTTCCGCTCACGCAGCGGTCCAGCCGCGCCGCTAAGCCGCCATCATGACACTGCTCATCGAGCGCATCGATCCCGCGCCGGATGCGGCCGATGTCGCGGCGCGCCTCAGCGGCCTGCCCTGGATGGTCTGGCTCGACAGCACATCAGACCCCACGCACCTCGGCCGCTGGAGCTTTCTCTCCGCGGATCCGTGGCAGATGCTGCGCGCGCACGGCGCGCGCACGGAGACTCGCGCGACGGGCAGCTGGGAATGGACGCCGGTGCCAGGTGACGTGCTGCAGGTGCTCCAGCGGCAGCTGGCGTCGCTCGCGCTCGCGGCCCCGCCAGGTGCACCTCCCTTCGCCGGGGGCGCCCTCGGGTTCCTCAGTTACGACTGGGGACGCGTCCTCGAGCGCCGCCCGACCGCGCGCTACGACGACCTCGCCCTGCCGGGTGCGCTGGTCGGCCTCTACGACTGGACCATCGCGTGGGATCATGCCGATGGCTCGTGCTGGCTCGCCTCCACCGGCCTGCCCGCTGAAGGGGCCGCCCGCCATGCACACGCCGCGATGCGGGCCGCGGAGGTCCGCGCGCTGCTCCGGAGCGGCAGCGGGAGCCTCCCGGCTGCCGCGAGCACCCCTGCCGGCGCTGCGGCCGCTCCCTCCTATCCGGTGCTGGCACTCGAGGGGGCGGAGGCGATCGCACTGCGCTCGACCTTCACGGAACGGGGCTACCTGAGTGCGGTACAGCGCGTGCGTGAGTACATCCTGGCCGGCGACATCTTCCAGGCCAACCTGTCGCAGCGATTCGAGGCGCCGTTCGCGGAAGCCCCCCTCGCGTTCTACCACAGGTTGCGGCGCGAGAACCCCGCACCGTTCGGGGCGTACCTCGCCTGCGACGACGTGACGGTGCTCAGCGTGTCGCCCGAGCGCTTTCTCTCCCTCACCGGCACACAGGTCGAGACCCGGCCCATCAAGGGCACCCGGCCGCGGGGCCTCGGCCCGATGCACGACCAGGCCCTGGGGCGCGAGCTCACCGAGAGCGAGAAGGACCGCGCCGAGAATGTCATGATCGTGGACCTGCTCCGCAACGACCTGTCGCGCGTGTGCCGCCCCGGAAGCGTGCGCGTTCCGGAGCTCTTCACGCTCGAGCAGCATCCGACCGTGCATCACCTGGTCTCGACCGTTCTCGGCGAGCTCAACCCCGGCGTCGATGCCACCGAATTGCTGCGCGCGACGTTCCCCGGCGGGTCGATCACCGGGGCGCCGAAGGTGCGCGCGATGGAGATCATCGCAGAGCTGGAGCCGACCGAGCGGGGGCTCTACTGCGGCAGCATCGGATACATCGGTCATACCGGGGCGATGGACACGAACATTGCGATCCGCACCTGTGTCGTGCGCAATGGACGGATATACTTCTCGGGCGGGGGCGGCATCGTCGCCGACTCCGACCCCGAGCACGAATACCGCGAGACACTGCACAAGGTGCAGGGGATCGTCCGAACACTGGCCCGCCGCGCCTCGTGATCCTCCTCATCGATAACTACGACTCGTTCGTCTACAACCTCGCCCGGTACGTGGCCGAGTTGGGGGAGGAACCGGTCGTGCGGCGGAACGACACGCTGTCACTTGACGAGGTCGCGGCCCTCGCACCATCGCACATCGTGATCTCGCCGGGGCCCTGTTCCCCTGCCGAGGCCGGGATCTCGGTCGACCTCATCCGCCGCTTCGGGGCCGGCGTTCCCATCCTGGGCGTGTGCCTCGGACACCAGGCCATCGGTGCCGCCTACGGCGGCCAGATCGTCCGGGCCATGCGCCCGATGCACGGGAAGACCTCCCGCATCGCACATGACGGCACCGGTGTGTTCGCTGGCCTTCCGTCACCGCTCGTGGCGACCCGTTACCACTCGCTCGTCATCGCACCCGAATCGATGCCGGCCGGCTTGCTGGTGAACGCGGTGTCGGACGATGGCGAGATCATGGGTCTGCGGCACGCCGTCGATCCCGTGCACGGCGTGCAGTTCCATCCGGAGTCGGTGCTCACGCGCCATGGGTACCGCATGCTGGCCCGCTTTCTTTTCGGCCCCGACCGGGCAGTGAACAACCTGCCCGTGTCCGCCGATGGCGGGAGTGCCGGGTCGATGCCGTCCGAGGAGCCGCCACCGGTGTGGTACCGCAGCTGACGAATCACCTGGAGATGCCGCTGATGCGCGTGGTCCTCAAGCCTGTCCTTTTCCTCCTGCTGGTGGCACCGGGAACCCTCGCCGGTCAGGGCGATTCACTCCCCACTTACCACGAGCAGCAGGTCATGATCCCGATGCGGGACGGGGTAACGCTCAATACCCGCATCTACACGCCGGTGACGGGGGGATCGGCGCGGCCGTTCCTGCTGACGCGCACGCCCTACGGCATAGCGGGGTCGGGCGATGCGCTCGAGGCGAAGGGATCGTACGCCGAGCTCGCGCGCGAGCAGTACATCTTCGTCTATCAGGACATCCGCGGGCGGTTTGGTTCAGGGGGACAGTTCGTGATGAACCGGCCGCTGCACGACCCGCAGGATGCGCAGGGGGTCGACGAGAGCACGGACACCTGGGACACGATCGCGTGGCTGATCGCGAACGTGCCGTCCAACAACGGTGCCGTAGGCGTGCTGGGAATCTCGTACCCGGGCTGGCTCGCGGCGATGGCCGGCATCCACCCGCATCCCGCCCTCAAGGCGATCTCGCCCCAGGCGCCGATGACGGACACCTGGCTCGGCGATGACTTCTTTCATAACGGCGCATTCCGGCTGAGCTACGGTTTCGAGTACGCCACCGACCTCGAGCTCTCCAATGACGAATCGGTGCCGCCGCCGGTCAGCTTCTACGACACCTATAGCTGGTACCTCGCGCAGGGGTCACTGGTCAACCTGACGAGTCTCCTCGCCGGGCGGTCGCCGACCTGGACCAACTTCACCGAGCACCCGGCATACGACGCATTCTGGAAGAGCCGGGCGCTGACGACGTGGCTCACGGAGGTCGCCGTGCCCACCCTGGTCGTCGGCGGCTGGTGGGACCAGGAGGATTTCTACGGCGCCATCACGACCTACGCCGCGCTCGAGCGGCTCGACCGCAACAACCGGAACTACCTGGTCATGGGCCCCTGGTACCACGGCAGCTGGTCCAGGAGCGACGGACAGAAGGTGGGCGACATCGATTTCGGCAGCGCCACGGGGAAGTACTTCCGTGAGGAGATCCAGGCGCCCTGGTTCGCCTTCTGGCTCAAGGGAAAGGGGCAGCTCACCCTTGCGGAGGCCACGCTGTTCGAGAGCGGCAGCAACCGCTGGCGGCAGTTCGACACCTGGCCGGCGAAGGAGGGCACCTCCCGCAAGCTCTACTTCCGCACTGGAGGCCGGCTCTCGTTCGACCCGCCCACCGCGCGCGAAGGGCGGATGTCGATGTACGACAGCTACGTGTCCGATCCGGCCCACCCGGTCCCCTACCGCAAGCGGCCGATCGAGCTCACTTACGATCCGCGCGGCTCCCACTGGCGCCCGTGGCTCTATGAGGACCAGCGGTTCGTGGACGGCCGGCCCGACATCCTGGTGTGGCGCACCGAACCACTCACCGAGGACGTCACCATCGGCGGGGACATCGCTGCCCATCTCTACGCCTCGACCACCGGCAGCGACGCCGACTGGGTGGCCAAGCTCATCGATGTCTTCCCCGACACGATCACCCAGGGGCCGGTCCTGGGCGGCTACGAATTCATGGTGTCGAGCGAGATCCTCCGTGGCCGCTACCGCCAGGGATTCGATCGAGGGCGGCCCATCGCGCCCAACGCGATCAATGCGTACGTCATCGACCTGCACCAGCAGAGCTACACCTTCAAGGCGGGCCACCGGATCATGGTACAGGTGCAGAGCACCTGGTTCCCCGCGTACGACCGGAACCCGCAGACGTTCGTGCCGAACATCTTCGAGGCCGAGCCGGGAGACTTCCGCGCGGCGACGCACCGGATCTACCGCAGCGGCCGCTATCTGTCGTACATCGACCTTCCGGTGATGGGAGCCGGGCGCTAGTTGCCGATGATCGTCGAGGGCATCGTCACCAGCCGCGACGCCGGCGGGCACGTCAATTTCGCGCCGATGGGCGTGGAGTGGGGTGAGGAGCGCCTGGTGCTGAAGCCGTTCCTCGAAACGACCACCTTTCGCAACTTGACGGCGAGTCGCATCGCGGTCTTCAACCTCGTTGATGACGTGCTGTTGTTCGCCCAGGCCGCGATCGGCAGTCCCCAGTTCCCCTGGCGCCCAGCCGAGCGCGTGGCGGGCGCCGTGCTCGAGGCCGCCTGCTCCTGGCTCGAGCTCGAGGCGGAGGCCATCGATGCCACCCCTCCCCGCTCCCGAATCGATGCGCGCATCGTGCACCGGGGGCGAGGGCGCGAGTTCGTCGGCTTCAACCGGGCCAAGCACGCGGTGCTGGAAGCCGCGATCCTGGCGACCCGGGTACACATGCTCCCGGCCTCACAGGTCCGTGAAGAGCTCGACCGGCTCGAGGTGCTGGTGGAGAAGACCGCCGGCCCGCGGGAGCGGGAGGCGTGGGCCCTGCTCACGGACTACGTGGCCGCCCATCCGGCGTCGAGTGCCGGCCGGGTATGAGCCTCCCCGTGGAACGCGTCCGGGTCCGTGCGCCGGCGCGCCTCCATTTCGGAGTGCTCGACCTCCGCGGGATGCTGGGAAGGCGGTTCGGGGGCATGGGAGCCGCCGTGCCAGCGCCGGCGCTCCAGCTGGAGGCAGAGCGAGCCGACGACCTCACCGCCACCGGACCGGATGCCGAGCGGGCGGTGGCTTTCGCCAGACGGTATATCGAGGCGGCCGGCCTCCCCGGCGGGGCGCGAATACTCATTACCCAGTCGATGCCCACCCATAGTGGGCTCGGCTCAGGAACTCAGCTGGCGCTCAGCGTGGCACGCGCGTTGGCCGAGCTGTACGGCCGGCCCCACGACGCCGCGACCCTGGCAAGGCAGGTGGGCCGCGGCGCCCGCTCCGGAGTCGGAGCCTGGCTCTTCGAACGGGGCGGATTCGTGCTGGAAGGTGGCCGACGAGAAGGAGCTGGCCTGGCGCCGCTGCTCACCCGACTGCCCATGCCCGAGTCATGGCGCTGCGTCGTGGCTGTGCCGGCCACCAGCCCCGGGCTGAGCGGCGAGGCCGAGGCCGAGGCCTTTCGAACCCTGCCTCCGCCGCCCGAACGTGAGGTGGAGCACATCGCCCATCTCGTCTTGATGCAACTCTTACCCGCACTGGTCGAAGGTGACCTTCCCGATTTCGGGGCGGCCCTGGCCGAGGTCCAGCAGGTTACCGGGCGCTGGTTTGCGGCCAGTCAGGGCGGCCCGTTTGCTCCCGGCCCGACGGCGCAGCTCATTGCGCGCTTCCGGGATAGCGGGGCTGCCGGGGTGGGCCAGAGCTCCTGGGGACCCGCCGTTTACGGACTGGCGGGGGACGATGGAGCCGCGGAACGATTGGCGGGTATAGCCAAGGAGCAGGTGGGATCGGCGGGTCTGGTGGTGACGGGAGCTTTCGCGAACCGGGGCGCTGTGGTAGATCTCTTGATGGGTGGCGCTTCCCCAGATTGACAGCCTCGGATTCCCGCCGTATTCTAGGCGCCTCAGGATGCAACCTCCGAAACAATCCCAAGGCGTACGGTTGGCCCCCGCGCTCACGTCACGGGATTAGCACGTTAGACATTTGGCAGCGCCCGACTTAGGGCAGTGCGTACCGCTTGTTGACATCGGCTGGCGCGGGCGTATCCTGTAGAGGATCATGGCGCAACCAGGCACTACCATGACGAATCCCTCCCATAATCAATCTCGCGACCGCCGGCGTTCCGCTCGGCGGGGGACTACGTCGTTGCGCGCCATGAGCTGGTGGCGGATCGCTGACAATACGAATGGGCACGACGTTAGTTCCGCCTCGCAGTGCATTGCCCTTCCGACCGACTCCAACTCGACCGCTGTCCTTCGTACCCAGGCCATTTCTTTTCACATGCGTCGCGCCGCGTTGCTGCGCGCGTCTGCAGTCTCACCGATCGCTCGCGATGTGGGCGCGCGGTGTCGGTCCCGCAGTGCAGTAGTACAGTGGAAGTCACCCTTCATGAAGAGGTCAGTATGAACCGTAGAAGCCAGAAGGTGATATCTGGCGGTATTGCGGCGAGCATGTTCGTATTCGCCGTCGCGTCCGCCAACGCCCAGGCGGGGGCCCGCACCGGGGCGTGGACCTATGGCGCCGCACCTGGCGAATGGGTCATGCCGGGCTACGATTACGGCTTGTCGCGGTTCAGCCCGCTCAAGCAGATCACGACTGCCAACGTGGCGACCCTCAAGGCTGCCTGGAGCTTCTCCACCGGCACCCTTCGTGGCCATGAGGGCAACCCGTTGGTCATCGGGAACGTGATGTATGTGCACACCTCGTTCCCGAACAAGGTCTACGCGCTTGACCTCTCCAAGCCGGGCGCACCGATCATCTGGCAGCTCACGCCGAACCAGTCGCCGGACGCGATTCCGATCGCCTGCTGCGACCTGGTGAACCGTGGCACCGCCTACCACAAGAGCGGCAAGATCTTCATCGAGCTGCTCCAGGGCGAACTGCTGGCGATCGATGCTAAGACCGGCAAGGAACTGTGGAGGGCGAAGCACCCGGACAAGTCCAACGCTGGCGTCGAGGCGAACGGCTACAAGCAGGGCGCCACGATGACGAATGCTCCTATCGTCATCAAGGACATGGTCATCGCCGGCATCTCGGGCGGTGAGTTCGGCGTCCGTGGTCGCGTGACGGCGTTCGACGTGAACACCGGCAAGCAGATATGGACCAAGTACAGCACCGGTCCGGATGACGAGGTCGGCATTGTGAACGGTGTCGGCAACGCCAACTATGCCTCACACAAGGGCAAGGACCTGGGCGTCAGCACGTGGCAGGGCAACGAGTGGAAGATCGGCGGCGGCACGACGTGGGGCTGGTATACCTACGACCCCGACCTCGATCTCTTCTACTACGGCTCGGGTAACCCGGGCTCATGGAACCCCGACCAGCGGCCTGGCGACAACAAGTGGTCGATGTCCATCTGGGCGCGCCACCCGGCTGATGGCAGCGTGGCCTGGGTCTACCAGATGACGCCGCACGACGAGTGGGACTATGACGGCATCAACGAAATGACCCTGTTCGACAAGGGCGGCCAGAAGCTGCTGCAGCACTTCGACCGGAACGGCTTTGCCTACACCCTCGATCGGACCAACGGCAAGGTTCTCAAGGCCGAGCCCTACGGCCCGGTCAACTGGGCGACCAAGGTCGACCTGGCGACTGGCATCCCGCAGAAGGACCCGCGGTATGGCACCACCGCGAAGAAGAACACCGAGGGCATCTGCCCGGCCGCGATCGGCTTCAAGGACCAGCAGCCTGCTGCGTACTCGCCGATGACCGGCATGTTCTACGTCCCCACCAACCACATCTGCATGGACTACGAGGGCGTGGAGGTGAAGTACACGGCCGGTCAGCCGTACGTCGGCGCGATCGTCCGCATGTTCCCTGGCCCGGGCGGGTACCGCGGCCGGTTCATTGCCTGGGATCCGACGGTAGGCAAGGACCGCGCAGCATCCACCGCGTGGGAGATCAAGGAGCCGCTCGCAGCCTACGGTGGTGCGCTAACCACCGCCGGCGGCCTCGCCTTCTACGGCACGATGGAAGGCTGGCTCAAGGCTGTCGATCAGAAGACCGGCAAGGTCCTCTGGCAGTTCAAGACCCCGTCGGGCATCATCGGCAACCCGATGACGTACACCGCGCCTGATGGCAAGCAGTATGTCGCAGTGCTCTCGGGCATCGGTGGCTGGGCTGGCATCGGCGTGGCCGCGGGCATCGGTGCAGAGGATCCGACCGCCGGTCTCGGCGCGCTCGGCGCCTTTGGTGACGCCGCGCAGTTCTCAACGCAGGGCGGCGTGCTCACTGTCTTCTCGCTCTAAATGCTCCACCCGTGAGAGTCCGGCTTCGGCCGGGCTCCCACGGTGCAGTTGGATACGCAGTCAAATCGAAGGCGCCGGCGGTGGAGGGACGCGTTGCCCTCCCGGCCGACGCCTTCGTTATTATTGCCTACTCCAGCTGGGCGGTACACGCCCGGCCCCCGAACGAATCGGAGCTCCATGCGCACCGGCTTCGTCACTCTTCTCGCCATCGCCCTCACGGCTACCAGCGCTGCCGCGCAGGAAGACTCCCTGCACAGCACCCAGCTCAAGACCAGCCGGGAAGCCGGGGTGCTTCGCGTCTGCGCTGACCCCGACAACCTCCCCGCCTCGAACCAGGCCGGGCAGGGGTACGAGATCAAGATTGCGGAACTGATCGCACAGACGTGGGGTTGGCGGGTAGAATATGCGTGGTGGCCGGTGCGTCGCGGGTTCTTCAGCCGGGCCCTGAACGGCCGGTACTGCGATGTCGCCATCACCGCCCCGAGCGGACTCGACATCGCCGGCGTCACCAGCCCCTACTTCCGTTCCGGGTACTACATCGTCTACCGGAAGGACAGCGGCCTGAACCTTTCTTCACTCGCCGACACCACCTTCCGGCGACTGCGTATCGGGGTGCACATTCTCAACTCGGACGCCGAGAACACCCCGCCCGCCATGGCCCTCAGCTCCTATGGCGTGGTGGGGAACCTGGTGGGGTTCCCCACCAATTACAGCGACATGTACCGTCCGGATGACATCTTCAAGGCGCTCGGCGACAGCATCGACGTCGCGATCGTGTGGGGTCCGATCGCCGGCTACTTCGTGCAGCAGAGCAAGGTGCCGCTCGTCATGCACAAGGTCGCCGAGGATACGGTGCAGGGCATCCCGTTTGTCTACAGCATGGGAATGGGTGTCCGCCGGCGGGACACCAAGTTCCGCGACAGCCTCCAGGCGGTGATAGACCAGAAGCGAGGCGACCTGGTGAAAATCTTGCAAAGCTTCAACGTGCCGATGCTGCCGCTCGATTCCGGCGCCCCGGCGAAGGCCAACTGAACGCGTGAAAGGATCTGTAAGCCGCATGACCAGCTCACCGATTCGCCTTGCCGCCCGCACCATCGCCCTGATCACGGCCCTGATGATCGTCGGCACTGCCCGCGCGGAAGCGCAGGACAGCGCCTACTGGGAAGCCTACAAGAAACAGGTCGAGGCCGTTAAGCGGGACACGATTCCCCAGAGCGCGTACCAGGGGTGGAAGCAGTACGAGCTCAACTGCTCCCGTTGCCACGGCGAGTACGGCGTGGGCACGTCGTTCGCCCCTTCCCTGATCGTGTCGCTGAAGGATGGCGGCACCGTCCCCGACCAGACGGCCTTCATCACCGTCGTTTGCCAGGGCCGGACCGACAAGGGCATGCCCGGGTGGTGCGCACTGGGCCTCGAAATGGACAAGATCCAGAACATCTACGCGTACCTGAAGCTTCGCGCCGACGGCAAGGTCGCGGCGGGCCGGCCAGCCGCGAAGGCCGAAGGCTGAGTCCCACCGTGCGGCGGAGCGTCGTGGCCTCTGCCGCGCTCCTTGTCCTGACCCGTGCGGCGGAGCCGGCAACGGCCCAGGCGCAGCACCTCACCGCTGCACAGGTTACTGAGCGGCTCGCTCAGGCCACGGGCGCAGCGCCGGCCGACTTCTCCGGCGCTGACTTGAGCGGGCTCGTACTCGAGGGCGTCGACTTCAAGCGCGCCAACCTGACTGGCACGCGGCTGGCCGGGACGAAGCTCGCCGGATCCGACCTCTTCAGCTGCGATCTCACCGACGCGGTGCTCGAGGGCGCCGACCTCAGGAAGGCGAATCTCGACGGATCCACCCTTCGGCGGGCGAACCTGTCCAGGGCCGACCTTCGCGGTGCCAGTCTCTTCGCCACGATCATCGAGAGCGCCAACCTCAACGGTGCCGACCTGCGCGACACGCGCATCATCGGCTACCTGCGCGGCGCCACCCTCGTTGACGCCAACCTGAGCAATGCCAACATTGGGGCCGACCCCGGAAATCAGTCGATGGGTGTCATGCGCGCGCAGTTTGTCAGCGCCGACCTGACTGGCGCCGACTTTACCGGGGCCAACCTCTTCAAGGCCGACTTCTCGTTCGCCTCGCTGCGGAAAGCAAAGCTGGTCAATGCCAACCTCCAGAACGCCGACCTCGCGGGCACCGATTTCACCGGCGCCGATGTCACCGGCGCCCAGTTCAACAAGGCGAATGTCGACGGCGCCATCTTCATCGGCATCGTCGGACGCGGCCAGATGAAGGGACTGGATGAGGCGCGGAACGTGGACAAGGCCACGTTCAGTGCGCCGTGACGCCTGGCTGACCAGTTGCGTTGTCCTCCTGCTCACCGCCTGCGAAGAGCGGGCAAGGCAGGAGCCGGCCGCGACACCACCTGCTGACACCTCGGCCTCGGCGACCACGCCTGCCGACAGCGCAGTGCCCGCGCCTGTTCCACCCGCCCCGGCACTCGTGGTGTCGCTCAGGGAGGGTGGGACCGTCCCGACACAGGATGCGTTCGTGACGGTGGTCTGTCAGGGACGTAAGGAGAAGGGAATGCCCTCGTGGTGCGAGCTGGGCCTCGAGATGAACAAGATCCTGGGAATCTACGCCTACGTGAACGGCAGGGCCGATGGCAAGATCCAGGCGGGCCGCCCTGCCGTCAGGGAGAACACTTGATGATGCATGATCCTTCGGCGCGGCACCGCGTCGTGTCGGTCCTTGGCGCTATCCTGTTGCTCGGGTGCGGCAGCAAACCGGAGCAGGCACCCGCCGCAGTGGCACCCCCGCCACCCCCGTCCGCGTATGCCTACGTCACAAACGAGGATTCGCACGACCTCACAATCATCAACGCCGACAACGACTCGGTCATCGGGACCATTGCGGTGGGCACCCGGCCACGCGGTGTAAAGATCAGCCGGGACGGCAAGTGGGTCTTCGTCGCCCTCAGTGGCTCGCCCAAGTGCCCGCCCTCCATGCCCGACGCGGAGTGCGAGAAGCTCGGTTCGGACAAGTCGAAGGATGGCGTGGCCGTCGTGGATGCCGCCACCCGTACCGTGTCGCGGGTGCTGCCCGCGGGCTCCGACCCCGAGGCCTTCGACCTGTCGTCGGATGGTACGAAGATCTTCGTCTCGAACGAGGACGCCGGCGTGGCGTCCATCGTCGAGGTTGCCACCGGCAGCATCGTCGCCACGGTTCCGGTGGGAAAGGAGCCTGAGGGCGTCACCCTGGCACCCGACGGGAAGACCGTCTGGGTCAGTGGAGAGACCGATCACGACCTCACGATCCTCGACGCAGAGACCGGCAAGAAGCTCGGTCGCGTAGTGGTGGGACTCCGGCCACGCAGCATCGCGTTCCTGCCCGACGGCTCACGCGCCTACTCGGCCAACGAGGCGGCCGGGACGGTATCGGTGATCGACGTCGCGAAGCGGACGGTGATCGGCACCATTGCGATGCCCGAGGGCTCCAAGCCGATGAGCATCGTCTCGGCGCCAGACGGAAAGAGGCTCTTCGTAAGCAACGGGCGGGGAGGCACGGTGAGCGCGATCGATGTCGCGGCCAGCCAGGTAACACACTCGGTAGCGGTCGGGAAGCGGCCATGGGGCATCGCGCTCTCGAGGGACGGCAACAAGCTTTACAGCGCCAACGGACCGTCCAACGATGTGAGTGTTATCGACCTGACGACCTTCACGGTGGTGAAGACCGTTCCCGCCGGCCGGGTGCCCTGGGGCGTTGCAATCGGCATCGCGCCCTGAAGGGGTGAACGACCGGGGCGGAACTGGGTAATCTTCAGGAGAGAGTTCCTGCGAGGTTACCCTGCGTCGCTTCAGCACCCTGCTCGTGTTCGCCCTTGGCGCCGCCTCCGTCGCGGCGGCCCAGGACTCGGCGCCTGCCTACCAGCAGCCGCGCGGGAACCGCATACCGCCCGTTCCCAAGTCCGACTTCCAGAAGCTGCCGGCCCGCTTCAGCTTCGGCGTTGACGCGTCCGCCATGCTGCGGCGCCTCTGGGAACAGAGCCTGGCCGAGAAGAAGGAACACGTCGCGTGTATCACCGGCGACGTGCGGGAGGATGGCGCGCAGGTGACCCGGGTGTTGATACTCGACGTGCCGCACGGCTCCGATTCACTCGGCGTGTCGGCCCAGAGCTCGATCGACACCTGCGGTCCGCCCGACTGGATGGGCACCGTTCACACGCACGTCGCCCGCTACGACGGAGAGCACCCCTACCCCAACCTCTCGGGCGCTGACCGCGGCATCATGCTCATGTGGTGGCAGCGCTGGCAGGTGAGCGGCATGTTCTGCCTGCTCTACTCGGACGTGGAGGCGTTCTGCGAGATGTCGGGCGTGGGCGGTGCCAGCCGGATGAGCCGGGGCCCATACTGAGCTCAGCTCCAGGGTCGCTTGCTCCCCCACCAGCCCGGCCTCGACTCGGCCAGCCTTCCGTCGACACCCCACGTCATTCCCGCACGACCCCACCAAAGCCCGATCATCACCGCCGCCAGGGTCCAGTGAAATCCCTGGTTGGCCGCTGACAGGTGCCAGCTGGCCGTGCCATAGTTCAGCGTAAGGAGGAGCGCGATCAACGAGCCGGCGCCGGTGAAGAGCCCCAGCACCAGGAACGTGCCCGCGACCGACTCACCGATCGCCGTGAGGTTGGCGAAGAGCGGCACGTTTGTCAGGACCGTCCCTTCGACGAACGCCTTATACGGTGCAATTGGGTGCTCGGCCATCTGCTTCGAGATGATCTTCGGCATCGTCTCGATCCAGCGATCCGACGCATACGGCAGCGGCAGGAAGCCGCCGACCAGCGCGAGCTTGGTGAACAGCGCCTTCGCGAACCAGAAGCCGACGATGATCCGGATCAGGGCCAGGCCCTGACCGGCCAGGGCGCGGTTGTTACGCATGACGGTGTCCGTCATCAATCCTCCGGGGCAGCGAGCCCGAGCTCGTGCCAGATGAATGTCCACGTGTCCGTCAGTTCATCGAGCACCTTCGCGAGCGGCTTGCCCGCCCCGTGTCCAGCCCGGGATTCCAGCCGCAGCAGGACGGGAAGACCCGACGATGTGGCCCGCTGCAGCCGTGCCGTCATCTTGCGCGCATGCAGCGGGTCGACCCGCGTATCGCTCTCTGCCGTCGCGATCAGTACCGCCGGGTAGGCTACCCCGTCGCGCACGTGATGATACGGCGAGTACGCCGACAGCCAGGCGAACTGCTCCGGATCGTCCGCCGAGCCGTACTCCGGAATCCACAGCCGGGCGATCAGAAATCGATGATAGCGCAGCATATCGAGCAGGGGAACCTGAACGACGACCGCCCGGAAGAGTTCCGGCCGCTGCGTGAGGACCGCACCCATGAGCAGGCCGCCATTTGACCCGCCCTGGATGGCGAGCTGGCGCGGGCTGGTCCAGCCGGAGGTGACGAGCCATTCCGCCGCCGCGATGAAGTCGTCGAACGTGTTCTGCTTCCTGCCCAGCATCCCGCCCTGGTGCCACGACTCGCCGTATTCCCCGCCTCCGCGAAGATTCGGAATCGCTACCACCCCGCCCGACTCGAGCCAGAGCAGCATCGAGCGCGAGAAGGCCGGGGTCATGGAGATATTGAAGCCGCCGTACCCGGTGAGAAAGGTCGGCTGCCGGCCGTTCCGATCGACATCGCGCCGATGCACCAGGAACATCGTGATGCGCGTGCCATCGGCCGACGGATACTCGACCTGGCTCACGCTGAAGTGCTCGGACTCGATGCCCGCCTCCACGCGGCGCCACAGCGCCGTCGCGCCCGTAGCCGGGTCCAGCCGGTAAACGCTGGGCGGCACGGTGAATGACGAGAAGCCGAAGAGCACCTCGGTGCCGTCCGGCTCCATGCCAAGGCCGAAGAGGCTTCCGAGTGTCGGCAGCTGGACGTCACGGATGCCACTGCCGTCGAGCGCGGCAACCTGGAGCCGCACCGTGGCGCGCTCGAGGTAGTCGAGAACGAGGTGGTTTGCCGTTACGCCCACGCTCGATAGCACCGCATCCGGTCGCGCCGGCACGAGTTCACGCCAGCCATCGCGCGACGGCGCCGAGGGATCGACGCCGTAAAGGCGAAACGTCGGCGCGCCGAGGTTCGTTCGAAGGTAGAGGACGCCGCGCGCAACCTGTCCGTCAAACGTGGCCGGTATCCCCACTGCCACGGGCACCGGCTCCGCGCTGGCCGCAAGGTCCTGCAGGTACAGGTCCGTCTCGTCGAACGTGCGCGCCACCCCGATCAGCAGCCACCGCCCGTCATCGGAAAGCGACACCCCCGGCCAGTGTTCCTTCTCCGCGGGCTGGAACACGAGGCGGTCCGAGGCAGCGTTATCGCCGATGCGATGAAACCAGACCGCGCGGTGGTACTGCTCCTCACCCGCCGGGACCGATCCCGGCGTGGGGTAGCGCGTGTAGTAGAAGCCGGCATTGTCCGGGAGCCACGCGAGGTCGCAACTGCGGGTGTGGGGAATCCGGTCGGCCAGCGGCGCAAGAGTGTCAAGATCGAGCAGGTGAAGCACGCTCTGCTCGCTGCCGTCGGCGGACAGGCCGTACGCCAGCCGGCGACCGTCTGGACTCACGTGATACCAGTCGAGCGCGGTGGTGCCGTCGGCAGACAGGGCATTGGGATCGATCGCGACGCGGTCCGTGCCCTCGAGCCCGTCGCGCACGTACAGGATCGGCTGGTTGGTGCTGCCGTCGCGCCGCTGGTAGACATAGCGTCCGCGCGCCGGCGTGGGCGTGCCGAGCACGCCGATACCAAGCAGTTGCTGCAGCCGGCGCCTGATGCCGGCGCGCGCTGGAACCGATGACAGCCACGCGTCGGTCCTGGCATTCTGCGCCGCGGTCCAGCGGCGCACTTCCTCCGCATCGCCTTCCTCCAGCCAGCGATAGGGATCCGAGATCTCGACCCCGTGCAGCGTCTCGATCACGGGCCGTGCGTCCGTTGCGGGGTCAGTCCCCAAAGCTGATTCCCTGCTCGCGGGCCGTCACGACGATGTCGGAGTCGATCGGTACCAGTTTCTGCCGCCCCACTGCGTCGGCCAGCGGCACCCGGACGATCGACGTTCCCGCGAGCCCGAGCATGGAGCCAAAGGCGCCATCGGCCACGGCCCGCACGGCCGCGCCACCAAATCGCAGGCCGAGAAGCCGGTCGAACGTAGTGGGTGACCCGCCGCGCTGCAGGTGCCCGAGCACGATGGAGCGCACCTCCTTGTTCATCCGTTCGGTGATCATCTGCGCCACCCTGCTGCCGACGCCGCCGATCCGGTCCACCGTCCCGGTGCCGCGCCGCTCGAGCAGCGAAACCTCGCCGCCAATCGGGCGCGCACCCTCCGCTACCACCACGATGCTGTAGTGCTTTCCCGCCGCCTCACGCGCCTGGATCGCGGCGCACACCTTGTCGATGTCGAACGGGATCTCAGGAATGAGTATGACGTGCGCCGTGCCGGAGATCCCGCTGTGGAGAGCGATCCAGCCCGCATTCCTTCCCATCAGCTCAACCACCATGACGCGCTGATGACTCTCGGTGGTGGAGTGCAACTTGTCGATGGCCTCGGTCGCGGTGCTCACGGCGGTGTCGAAGCCGAAGGTCTGCTGGGTACACTCGACGTCGTTGTCGATCGTCTTGGGCACGCACACCACCGGCAGCCCCTTGCGGGCCAGGTCCCAGGCGATCTGCATGCTCCCGTCACCGCCGATGGCGATGAGCGCGTCGAACCCGCTCGCGCGGAATGCGGCAATCAGTTCATCGGAGCGGTCGGTTTCCCGGCGGGTGCCGTCGGCGTCGGTGACCACATAGCGGAAGGGATTGCCCTGGCTGGTGGTGCCGAGGATCGTACCGCCCAGGTGCACGATGCCCCGGACGTTTTCGGGCGCGAGCCGCACCACGCCGTTGAACGCGAGCAGCCCCTCGTAGCCCCGCTGGATTCCGTACACCTGCCAGCCACGGTGATGCGCGGCGAGCACGACCGCGCGAATGACGGCGTTGAGTCCCGGGGCGTCACCGCCGCCGGTGTTGACGGCGATACGCATCTGTTCCGGCCCGCTCCTCTCCTACCGCCCGCCTTGCAGCAGGTCCACGATTTCCCCCGGCTTCGCGTGTCGACCCAGGGCCTTCTTTGAGAACACCAGCTTCCCGTCGACGGTCACGTCGAAGATGCCGCCGGAACTGGGAATGAGCTTGGTCTCGATGTCCGGGAATGCCTTCTCGAGCTCAGCCACCAGACCGGTGGCTCGGGGCTCGTAGCCTCAGACGACGCAGTACTGGATCGTGGCGCGCATGAATCCTCGTTCGAGTAGGCGGGTGCCAGCAAACTGAGCGGACGCCGCGAATCGTAAGCAATCATGACACCCTCCACCAGCAGGAACGGTCCCCTCATTGCCCTTCCTCCCGGAAGCAGCGCCCCAGCAGGCCATCCAGCCTTGGAAGCTGCCACAGCCCGGGAGATTCGCAGATGCCACGCCGATACGCGACCGCCTCGATCCTGCTCACGCTGCTCCTTGCATCGACTGCCGCAGCGCAGGTTCCTGCACACTGGCGGGATGAACTGGCGTCCCCGACCCACCCGCTGACGCTCCCGATGTTCGACCCCGACACGGTGCGGTGGCCGGCCTCGCCCCTCTCTCCCCCGCCGAGCCCGGTCCGTGCGCTCTATGTCAACGCCTGGGCATTCGGCGGCAAGCGCCTCGCCCAGCTGCTCGATCTGGCCGCGGGCACCGAGGTGAACAGCTTCGTAATCGACGTCAAGGACGACACCGGCTACCTCACCTACCGGTCCGAGGTTCCGACCGCCCGCGAGATCGGCGCGAACACCCAGCAGCGCGCCCGCGACGTGCGCGTCCGCCTCGCGCGCCTGCAGGCCCGCGGCATCCATCCCATCGCGCGCATCGTAGTGGCGAAGGATCCGCTGCTCGCGGCCCGCAAGCCGGAATGGGCGATCAGGCATACCGGGGGTGGTCTGTGGCACGACCGACTCGGCTTCGCATGGGTGGACGCATTCCAGGATTCCGTGTGGATCTACGCCGCCCAGCTCGCCGCCGAAGCCGTGGAACTCGGCTTCGCCGAGATCCAGTACGACTACGTGCGTTTCCCCGATGAGCCGCCGTCACGCCGGGCCACCGCGCTCTTCGCCGCGCGGCGACCGCAGGAGACGACGCGGCAGGGCGTGGCCGAAGGGCTGGCCATCCTCGAGCAGCGCACCCGGGCGCTCGGCGTGCCGTTCACGATCGACGTCTTCGGCCTGACCACGAGCGCCACCGGCGACATGGGCATCGGCCAGGTGTGGGAAGACCTCGTCTCGACCGCCGACGCGGTGCTCCCGATGGTCTACCCCAGCCACTACAATCACGGTGAGTATGGTTTTGCCCGACCCAACGCGGAACCATATGGTGTGATCCGCCGCGCGCTGCAGGACGGCATCCGTCGCTCACAGAAGCTCGGTCGCTCCACGGCGGAGATCCGTCCCTACCTCCAGGCGTTCACGCTGGGGGCACCGCGCTACGGCCCGGAGCATGTCCGGGCCCAGATCCGGGCCGCCGCGGAGCTGGGTGTCACCAGTTGGGTGCTATGGAACCCCCGAAGCGTCTATGAGCGCGGACAGATCACGCCCGAAAACCGGCCGGTACCCATTGCCATGGCCAGCGTCCGGGACGGCACGCCGGATGCAACCCGGTGATCTGCGCCGGTAGCGGCGGGACGACGTGGTCCGTACATTCCCGCGGAGCGCAAGAAGCGCCGGAACCCAGCAGCGATAGACGCTTACCTCAGGAGTGGTGACATGGAGACGCGGACTCGACTTGGATTGCTCGTTGCGGCCTTGACCTGTATGGCCGCGGTACCGGCCGCCGCACAGGCCAAGCTCCCCGCTGGGGTCACGCCCGCCATGATCGCCAAGGGCAAGACGGTGTTCACGACCACCGGA
This sequence comes from uncultured Gemmatimonadales bacterium, assembly GCA_963773095.1. Taxonomy (GTDB): domain Bacteria; phylum Gemmatimonadota; class Gemmatimonadetes; order Gemmatimonadales; family GWC2-71-9; genus JAGGAG01. The sequence goes on along the minus strand of CAVYZY010000012.1, from coordinate 678,931 downwards.
CTCTGCTTCGCCTGCCACGGCATGGACGCCAAGGGCATGGTCGGGCCGAACCTGACCGACCAGACCTGGATTCACGGCAAGGGCACCTATCCCGAGATCGTCCAGATCGTCACCATAGGTATTCCGGTCGAGAAGACCACGCTGGGCAAGGGCGCCATGGCACCCAAGGGCGGATCGCAGATCAGCGAAGACGACATAAAGGCCGTATCCGCCTACGTCTGGTCGCTGAGCAACCCGACCTGAGCGCAGCTGTCCGACTGGAGCGGGAGCCCGAAATGGCTCCCGCTTTGCTTTTCCGGGAGTCAGGCGGCATGCCGCAGTGACTGAAAACGCTACTTATCCAGACAACTACTTTAAAAACAACATGTTACAGCTCGATTGAGGCCTATCTTCACCCTCGCGATTGTCACTAGCGCCCCCGGCCCTTATATTCGCGCCCGCTTCGCACTCCCTGCGTCAATTTCGGCCAGGAGCCGCCTTGGAACTCCCCAGCACCCACCGGATACCTCTCGCCTGGCTCCTGGAGCACGGCAGTGAGGCGATCCGCTACCGCACCCTCACCGAACTATCTCCAGCCGGCTCCGTAACGCCTGAGGCCATCGCAGCGGCCCAGCAGGCGGTCGTGGAATCGAAGTCCGGCGCGGCGCTGACCAAGAAGCAGAAGGACACGGGCATCTGGGGCGGGAACCTGCTCGGCCTCGCTCCGTCCGTGAAGGATGGCATCAAGGAGGTCGGCACCATTCCGCAGTATCGGCGCCTGATGCAGATCGGGTGGCCTCGAGGATCCCGCCCGTTCAGGCTCTCCGACCGGGTGCTCTTCCGCCTGCTCTCTCGCGACGAGGATCCGGCGCTGCTCTTCGAGTTCGCCAAGGCGTCGGGCAGTGAGCCGGCGGTCGTGCCGTTCATCCGGGAGGCGTTCCGGGAGGCGGCCGCGGCGGCACTGGCTGAGGCCGGGCACCATGAAGACCCGCGTCTGCGCGGTGCGGCACACAAGATCGCCAACGCGGTCTCGGCCTTCCTCCGCAGCCCGCTTGCCGACAAGCCATTCGTCAAGACGGCGAAGCACACAGCGCTGAATCCAGAGGCGCACCCGCCGACATGGTACTCGGTCGCGATGATCGCCCAGATGCCGAGCCTGCAGCGGGAGCGGGCAGGCTTCACCGAGCGCCTCGGCCATTACCTGGCGCAGCCGGCGCCCAAGAAGGACTTCGTGGTCGTCCTGGGAAGGAAAGCGCTCAAGCCGCAGCACCTGCTCCTGGGCGATCCGATCGAGGCCGACTCGAAGGGTGTGGCGAAGGACCTGCCTCTGGCACTGCACTACATCGAGATGCTGTCGCGCATGGGGGCGCTGCAGTGGGCGCCGGTCGCCACCAAGGTGCTTGCCCGCCTCATGAAGGACTTCGATGAGCAGGGCGTGTGGGCGCCGAAGGGACTGCGAGGCATGCCGAAGGCACTGAACAAGATCACGTATCACTGGTACCCGCTGCAGGCCGACGAAAAGGCGCCCGAGAGCCGCGCGGTGGACGTGACTTTTCGAGTCGCCGTCATCGCGAAGCTCCTGGGCTGGGAACTGAGCTACACCTGAACGGCCACCGCCAGTATCGAGTGACATTGCGCGCATAGGGGTAGCATGGCATACTACGCTCATGCCACTCGACCTCACGCCGTTTGGATTCACGCCCACCGAAGGTGTGGTGTACAAAGTCCTCCTCCGCGATGGCCCTGGCACCGGCTACGCAATCGCACGTGCGGCCGGACTCGCACGGGCGAATGCGTATAGCGCCCTCGAAGGCCTGACCGGCAAGGGAGCGGCCAGGGTCGAGGCAGGCCGTCCCAAGCGCTACCGTCCCGAACCTCCTGCCGCCCTCCTCGCCCGCATTGCGAGTGACCATGGTCAGGCACTCAGCCGCCTCACAACGGAGCTCGAGGCCCTCGCGGCCCCGCCGACGCCCACACTCGTCGAGATCACCTCGAGCCGCGGAGCACTCCAGCTGATCCAGCACGATGTAGCACGCGCCGCCACATCCGTGGAATTGCTCGCGCCGGCCGAGGCATTTCCGTTGCTCGGCCCGGCCCTGCGCCGGCCGGTGCTCGCGGGCCTGGACGTGCGGCTCTACTCGGTCGGACCCGTCGATCTCGGGTTTGCGCCGGTGACCGAGTTGCCGGCACCCGAACTCTGGCCCGGTGTGCCGCTCGTGTGTGTGGTCGACACACGTGCCGCCCTTCTGGCCACGCGGCAGGGCGCTGAAGTGACCGGCCACTGGGGCACCGCGCCGGCCTTCGTTGCGGCAGCGCGGCTTGCAATCGACGTGCTGGGGAGAACGGCATGAACGCGGAAACCGAGCGCGTCTACCGGGCCCTCCGGCAGAGTTACCTGACCGAGGCCCCGGCACGCCTGGCGGAACTGAGAAAGGAAGCGGAGGCGTTCCGCGCCGGCGAAACCCAGGCGGCGGAATGGCTGCGCTCGCGCATCCGCAGGCTGGCCGGCGCCGCGGCCGCACACGGGCTTCCCGAAATCTCCGCGCTGGCCCGCGAGATCGAGAACTGGCTCGCGGAGACCCCCTCACAGACCGCAGAAAGCGCGGACCACCTGCAGGGCAGCCTCGCGCTGCTGAGCCGGGCGGTCGATGCGGCCGGCCAGTCGCTCGATCCAGTTGGCGTGAGGGAAACGCCGCGTCAGGCAGAGTTCGGCTGGCGCGCGCTGGTGGTAGTCGAGTCAGGGCTCCTGCGTGAGCGCACCATTCGCGCGCTCTGGTCGGCCGGCTTCGACGTGCACCTGGGCGACCCCGGCGAACCGGAAACCACGTCACCCTCGACCCGCCCCGATCTCGTCGTCATCTCCGCCGAGGACGCGGTACACGATCCCTACGCCACGATTGCCGCTTGGACATCGAGCCGACTCGCGCGTCCACGGGCGGTGGTGCTGATCGAGGCGACAACACCAGTGGATCGGATGCGTGCCGTAGCATCCGGCGCCGACCAGATCTACATCGCGGAGCAGGTCGACTCGGAACTTCCGCGGTTCGCGCGCCTGATGGCACGGGTTGGTGCGCCGCCGGCGCGCGTCGTGATCGTCGATCCCGATCCCGTTGCCGACGCATACGCCGCCTATCTCATGCAGGCCGGCGTGCGCGTGGTGCAGGCCCGCGATGCGGCCGAGGCACAGGACCTGTTCGACGCCGAGGTGCCCGACCTCGTGCTCCTCGCCGAGGCCCTTCCCGACGCGGACGGCGTCACCTTCGCGAAGCTCCTGCGCCAGGACCCGCGCTTCCACCTGGTTCCCCTCGTGCTCGTCGGGCCCGCGGGTGGAGTCGCCGACAAGATCGCGGCGCTCCGTGCCGGCGCAGACGACTTCCTCGCGCACCCGGTGGATGAGTCGCTGCTGCTGCAGCTGGTAGTGTCGCGCGCCGAGCGCGGACGGCAGTTGCGTGAGCTGGTGCATCGCGACGGCCTCACCGGCCTGCTCAACCATGCGACGCTGCTGGCCGAGCTGGAGATCGCAGTGGAGTTCTCGCGCCGCAGCGGGAGCGGGTTTGCGCTGCTCATCGTGGATGTCGATCACTTCCGGCGGGTCAACGACCGGTACGGTCACCTGGTGGGCGACCAGGTGCTGGTGCACATCGGCAGTCTGATGCGCTCTCATGTCCGCGCGAGCGACCTCGTCGGACGCTATGGTGGTGAGGAGTTCGGGCTCATCCTGCGGGGTTGCACTCCCGAGGGGGCGGCCCACGTGGCGCACAAGCTCCAGGAGATCATCGCGGCGCAGCCGGCGGAAACTCGCGACGGGAGTGTCATCCCGGTGACGGTGAGCGTGGGTGGCGCCGTCTATCTCCATCACGGCGAGACCGCCTTCGAGATCGGCCATGCCGCCGACAAGGCGCTGCACATCGCAAAGACCGAGGGCCGGGACCGCGTGGTCTTCGCCGAGACTCCCCAGACAGGCCACGCCTGAAAAAGCCGAAGGGCGTGAGTAACCACCTCACGCCCTCGGGCCCGCCTGGCGTCACGCCCTAGTGGTGATATGCCGCCAGCGGCGCCACATCCCCCGGCTTTTCCTCCCCAAACAACAGTCGGCCCTCGCGGAAGCTCGCGCCACGCAATGTCAGCGCGAGCACTTCGCCAAGCTCTTCGACGAGATACACCTTGATCCGCTTCCGGGCCTCCTCGGGAAGATCCTCGAGGTCGGCTTCGTTCTCCTTCGGCAGGATCACCTCGGTGATCCCGGCACGGAGCGCGCCGAGCACCTTTTCCTTCACCCCGCCGATCGGCAGGACGTGTCCGCGCAGCGTGATCTCACCGGTCATCGCGATATCGTGCCGCACGGGCCGGCCGGAGAGCGCCGAAATCAGTGCGGACGCCATCGTGACACCCGCCGAGGGACCATCCTTCGGGATGGCACCGGCCGGCACGTGGATGTGCACGTCCCGGTCGAACATGTCGTCGGCAATGCGCAGCCCCGCCGAGTGCGAGCGGGCGTAGGTCCACGCCGCGCGCGCCGACTCCTTCATCACGTCGCCGAGTTGCCCGGTGAGCACCAGTTCGCCCTTGCCACGCATGGTTGAGGCCTCGACGAACATGATGTCACCGCCGGCCGGCGTGTAATACATGCCGGTGGCCACGCCCACCTGGTCGGTGCGCATCGCCTTCTCTGGGTGCACGCGCGGGCGACCGAGCAGTGCCGTCACCAGGTCGGCGTCGACCGATACCCGCTCCACTTCCTTCGCCGCGACCTTCCTCGCGATCTTCCGCGCAAGCTTGCCGAGCTCACGCTCGAGCTGCCGCACACCCGACTCCCTGGTGTAGGCGGTGATCACGTGGCTCAGCGCCGGGTCGGTGATCTCGATCTGTGACGCGTCGAGCCCGTTCTCGGTGAGCTGCCGCGGAATGAGGTACTTCCGCGCGATCTCACGCTTCTCACCCTCGGTGTACCCGACGAACTCCGCCACTTCCATCCGGTCGAGCAGCGGGCCCGGGATGTTCTGGATGAAGTTCGCCGTCGCGATGAACAGCACCTCGCTCAGGTCGAACGGCACGCCCAGGTAGTGATCGACGAAGGTGTCGTTCTGCGCCGGGTCGAGCACCTCGAGCAGCGCCGCCGCCGGATCGCCCTGGAAAGACACACCCAGCTTGTCCACCTCGTCGAGCAGGAAGACTGGGTTGCGGCTGCCGGCCTGCTTCATTCCCTGGATGATGCGCCCCGCCATGGCACCGACGTAGGTGCGGCGATGCCCGCGGATATCGGCCTCGTCACGCGCGCCACCGAGGGAAATGCGCACATACTTCCGGCCCATCGCACGCGCGATCGACTTGGCCACTGAGGTCTTGCCGACGCCGGGAGGACCCGCGAAGAGCAGGATCGGTCCCTTGGCCTGCTTTTCTGAGGAGTCGGCAGTCGGCAGTCGTGAGTCGTCAGAGGGTGTCGGGGTCCGGGGCATCGCCTCGGCGTCAGGTGCCGACTCGCTGTCGACTGTCGACTGCCGACTGCTGGCTGCCTGCCGCAGCTGCCGCACCGCGAGAAACTCCAGCACCCGGTCCTTCACGTCGCCGAGCGCGTAGTGGTCCTCATCGAGGATCTTCGACGCCTTGGCGAGGTCGAGATGCTCCTCGGTGCGGGTGTTCCACGGCAACTCGGCGACCGTCTCGAGGTAGGTGCGGATGACCTGGGACTCCATCGACTCGCGGCCGATGCGATCCAGCCGCCCGAACTCGCGGTCGACCTCTCGCCGGGCATCCTCCGGCAGGTCGAGCGCGTCGAGCTTCTCGCGCAGTTCCTCCACGTCGGAGGATTCGTCGTCCTCGCCCAGTTCCTTGCGGATGGTCTTGAGCTGCTCCCGAAGGAACATCTCGCGCTGCCGGTCGCCCAGCTCCTCCTGTACCCGTGACTTGATGTCCTCCTGGGCGTCGAGCACGCCGATCTGCCGCTGCAGGTGCACCAGCACCCGGCGCAGGCGCTCCTCGACCGAGAGACTCTCGAGCAGCCCCTGACGCTGGGGCGGGGTGATGTCGATATAGCCAGCCACGAGGTCGGCGAACCGGCCGGGGTCGTTGACGCCGCCCAGCACCTGCTGGACGACCTCCTCCGGCAGGCCGGACTTCTGGCCCAGCTCGGCGGCACGCGCCCGCGCCTCGCGGTGCAGCGCCACGAACGCCGGGTCCTCCGGATTGAGCGCCGCCATCTCCTCGGCGGTGCGCACCACGGCGGCGAGGTAGCCGTCCTTCTCGAAGTAGTGCATCGCAATGCCGCGATACTCACCCTGCAGCAGCAGCTGCACGCCGGCGAGGCCCCGCTGCATCTGGCCGATCCGCGCCACGGTACCGATGGTGTAGAGCACGTCGGCGTTGACGTTCTCCACGTTTTCCCGCTGCGACACCGCGAACACCAGCTTCTCGGGCGTGGTGAGGGCGGCCTCGATAGCCTTCAGCGTACCAGGCCGACCAGCGCCGATCGGCGCGGCGACACCGGGGAACAGCACGACCTCCCGGAGCGGAAGCACCGGAAGCGTCAGGCGTTCGTTCATTATCTTAGATCCTTCCATTGGAATCCCTGCCTTTGCGGCGCAAGCATCTTCGCCCGCGATAAAGTTCGGGAGTGAAGGTGCACCCCATGTGCCACGCCTGCCCGTGCAGGCTTCGGTGTTACGGCAGAAGCACTTCGGAGCTACGCTGCGGCCGATGACCTCCGCGCCAGAGGGCCGGACACGCTGAATCGGCGGCCTCAAACGGACCCGCGCTGCCGTTTTGGCCGCTGAGCGCCTGATGCTACGATGCAGGTTGAATCTTTGTGATAGGTGGCGCGTAGGGGCAGCCTTCCCGACAAGGCGTTGCCCCGCTCATGACGAACAGTCAAATTCATGGGCTACCGGATGTTGGCGCCTCGGTCGCGGTTGCAGCCGAGCCATCTCTGTTACCCGTACGACCGGAGTCCGTCGCGCGGATGTCCGAAACAGTCGACAAGCCGCTTGCCGCTCGCGTCGCTGAGGCGCTGGGCACCGCCTATACCCTCGAGGGGGAAATCGGGCGGGGCGGCATGGGCGTCGTCTACCGGGCGCGCGACGAGCAGCTCAAGCGCCGGGTCGCGATCAAGGTGCTGCCGCCCGAGCTTGCCTTCCAGCAGGACATCCGGGAGCGCTTCAAGCGTGAGGCGCAGACCGCCGGCCAGCTGCTCCATCCGCACATCGTGCCGATCTACTCGGTCGGTGAGGCCAAGGGCATCGTCTTCTTCGTGATGGGCTACGTGGACGGCGAGTCCGTTGCTGGCCGGGTGAAGCGAAAGGGACCACTGCCTCCGGAGGAGGCGCGCCGGATCATGAAGGAGAGCGCCGATGCGCTCAGCGCCGCCCACGCGGTTTCGGTGGTGCACCGTGACATCAAGCCCGACAACATCCTGCTGGAGGGCACCCGCGGCCGGGTCATGGTCACGGACTTCGGCATCGCGAAGGCGCTCTCACAGGGGTCGGGCGCGACGCTCACCGGCGCGGGCGTCGCGATCGGGACGCCGGCATTCATGAGCCCCGAACAGGCGGCCGGCGAGAAGGAGATCGACGGGCGCTCCGACCTCTACAGCCTGGGCATCGTCACCTACCAGATGCTGGCGGGTGAGCTGCCCTTCAACGCTCCGACCGTGGCCGGCATCCTGATGAAGCAGATCACGGAGCCGGCCCCGGATATCCGCCGCGCCCGTCCCGATGTGCCCGAGGACCTGGCGCTCGCGGTGGCACGCTGTCTGGAGAAAGACCCCGAGAATCGCTGGCCCACCGCCGACGCGCTCCGGCGGGCGCTCGAGAGCCGCACCGTAACCGGGTACCGGCCTACTGGCACGTCTTGGCGCGCCGGCCAGGCGCGAGGCAACACAGCGAGCCAGCGGCCTTCTACGGCGGCGAGCCGCCGGCCACTCACGGGCAATCCGCGCAGCCCGATCGGCGGCGGCGCGAACGATCCGATTCCCGGCATGCCGAACCTTCCGGCCCCGCGGGGGGCCCGCTCGCCCGACCGCCGGTACGACCGGCGCCCGGCGTGGCAGGAGCGGAACGAGAAGAGCGGCGAGATCGCGATCCCGGATACGGGCGAGCCCAAGATCGTCCAGAAGGTCAGGGCGCAGTTCGCCACCTGGCTCGCGGTGAACGGCGGCCTGTTCCTGATGAACGTCGCCACCACGCAACTCGATCCGCCGTGGTTCCTCTTCCCTGCTGCGGGCATGGGGATCGGGCTGTTGAGCAATTACTCCAAGCTCTGGCAGGCGGGGTACAGCTGGCGGGACGTGCTCCGGAGGCCTGCAGCACCCGATTCGATCGAATCGAGCCGCGATTCCGGCAAGGGGATGCTGCCGAAGGCGGTTCCGGCGCCTCCCGAGCGCGAGTTCGGGGAGCAGTTCCCGCTCATCCGGCAGGTGCACGGCGATCGCGCCGCGATCTTCAAGCTGGTCGAGCGGCTTCCGCCCTCGGAGCGCGAAGTACTCAAGGACATCAACGAGACGGTGGACGGGCTCTACAAGCGGGCGCTCGACCTGGGCCGCACGCTGCACATGATGGATGGCGAGATGGCGGCGGGCGGCACGAGCCGGATCGACGAGCGCATCGCAGCGCTCAAGGCGCAGCCGGCCGACGAGGAGCGTGACCGGCACATCTCGCTGCTGGAACGGCAGAAGAGCACGGTGGCGCAGCTGGAGTCGCGGAAGTCGCAGGTGGCGCGCCACCTCGATTCGTGCGTGCTGGCGATGCAGAACCTGCGGCTCGACCTGCTCAAGCTCAAGTCGTCCAACGTGTCCGAAGTGATGGGAGACATCACCCAGGCCACCCAGGCGGCGCGCGCGCTGTCGCGGAACGTCGACAACGCGATCGCGGCGGCGGGCGAGGTCAAGGAGGCAATGGAGCGGTAGGTCCGCTCCATCGCCTGACGCTAGGCCGCCAGCGTTTCCTCCATCGCCCGCGCGATGGAATCGACCTGCGGAAGAATGACATCCTCGAGTTCGGGCGCATACGCGACAAACGTGTCGGTCGCGGCGATGCGCCCCACCGGCGCATCGAGCCAGTGGAAGCAGTCACTGGCGATACGCGCCGAGATCTCCGCACCATACCCCCAGGACAGCGAATCCTCGTACGCCACGAGCACCCGGCTCGTCTTCCGCACGGAAGTGAACAGCGTGTCCCAGTCCACCGGGGCGAGCGACCGCAGGTCGATCACCTCCACGCTGACGCCGTGGCGCTCCTCCACTTCCTTTGCCGCCTGCACTGCCCGCTGCACCACCGCCCCGTACGTGATCACCGTGAGGTCGCTCCCCTCGCGCGCAATGCGCGCCTTGCCGAAGGGGATCATGAAGTTCGGGCCGGGGTTCGGCGCCTTGTTGTAGGTCTGGCGGTACAGGTGCTTGTGCTCGAGGAAGATGACCGGGTCCTCGCAGCGGATCGCGGTGCGGAGGAGGCCGTTCGCGTCGAGCGCGGTGGCAGGACACACGACCCGCAGCCCCGGAATGGCGGTGAACAGCGCGGCGCCGGTCTGCGAATGATAGACCGCACCCCCCTTCAGGTACCCGCCGTACGTCACCCGCACCACGACCGGCGAACTGAAGAAGTTGTTCGAGCGCCAGCGCATGAGCGCCAGCTCGTTGCGCAGCTGCATGAACGCCGGCCAGATGTAGTCGAAGAACTGGATCTCGACGACCGGCTTGAGCCCGCGGGTGGCGAGCCCGATCGCCCGGCCCACGATGTTGGCCTCGGCGAGTGGCGAGTTATAAACGCGATTGCCGCCGAACTGGCGCTGCAGGCCCCACGTGACCTTGAAGACCCCGCCCTTGCCCTTCACCTGCGTCAGACAGTCGTCCCGGGTGGCGTCGGCCACGTCCTCACCGAATAGCAGGATCCGCGAATCGCGAGTCATCTCGTCCCGCATGCAGCCGTTGAGCAGGTCCACCATGGTGGTTGGCTCGCCGGTGAATCGCGGATCGTCCTCGGTGTCGAACTGCTCCGACGTAGGATCCACGTCGGGTGAATAGACGAAGTTGTAGATGGTGTCAGTGCCCGGCTGCGGCGACGCGAGGGCAACCTCGGCGGACACCTGCACTTCCTCCTCGACTTGCCGCTTGATCAGCTCGAGCTCGGACTCCGTGGCCACGCCCTGCTCCACCAGCCAGCGAGGATAGGTGACGAGCGGATCGCGCGCGGCGTCCGCCTCGCGTTCCGCGGGGCTACGGTACTGCACCTCGTCGTCGGACAGCGAATGCGAGTACGGTCGGATGACATGCGCGTGCACCAGGGCCGGCCCCTTCCGCGCACGACAGTACTCCACCGCGCGGGTCATCGTGTCATACGAGGCGATCGGGTCACAGCCATCGACTTCCTGGATGTACAGGCCCGGGAACCCGGCCACGAGCTTCGAAATCGAGCCTCCCGGGGTGTTCACCTCCACGGGCACCGAGATCGCGTAGCCGTTGTCCTCGACCAGGAAGATCACGGGCAGCCTGAGGTTGGTGGCGCTGCTGAGCGCCTCCCAGAACTCGCCCTCACTGGTGGTGCCGTCGCCGGTGGTGACCAACACCACCTCGTCGCCCTGGAACGACACATCGGGACGCGACACTTCCGGCATCTGGCTCAGCCGCAGCCACGCTTCGGCGCAACCCACCGCCTGGAGGAACTGCGTGCCGGTGGGGCTCGACGCGCTGACAATGTTCAGGTCCTTGTGGCCCCAGTGCGAGGGCATCTGCCGCCCGCCGGAGTTGGGGTCGTCCGCCGCGCCTACCGCCGAGAGGAACTGCTCGGTGGGGGTCATGCCGAGGCCCAGGCAGAGCGCACGGTCGCGATAGTAGGTGTAGAACCAGTCGTAGGTCGGGCGCAGTACCCTCGCCGCCGCCACGAGCACGGCCTCATGGCCGGCGCCCGAGATCTGGAAGTAGATCCGGTTCTGGCGCTTCAGCTGGATCTCGCGGTCATCGATGCGCCGGGAGAGGAACATGACCCGGAAGAACTCGACGAGATCCGCCTTCTCGAGCTTGGTGGACGCGAGCGCCTTCGAGCGATTGGTGCGAGTGGCCATCGTGGTCTTTTCCGGGGCAGACGCGGGCCGAGGGAGGCCGGGGACCCGGGAAGATAGCCCGAGTCCGGGGTCGGCGAAACAGAATATCCAAGTCTTTGCGGATACAGCGGTTACGGCTGGGTATAGACCACCTTTCCGCCCAACACCGTGGCCACCACCCGTGCCTGGTCGATGCTACCAACCGCATCGGCGGTGATGTCCCGGTTGATGACGACCACGTCCGCCAGCATTCCCGGGCGGAGCACGCCCTCCTGCCCTTCGCGGAAGTGCGCGTACGCGACGCCCGAGGTCTACGCGCGTAGTACGCCGCGGAGAGCCAGAGCGGCCAGCAGCAATGTGGCGCGCACTCAGCGCCCGCCGAGGCGGCGCAGCCGCTCCAGGGTCTCGAGCGCGCTGCCGCCCTTTGCGGCGGGCGCCACGGAAAACAGGTCGCGTATGTCGAGGAGGATTTCGAGCATCAACTGGTCGCGCATGTAGGCGTTGTCCAGCTCGGCCATGCGGGAGGTCAGCCCTTCCCCGCGGGCGCGCTCGTACGTTTCGCGGTACAGCGATTCCAGGTTCTCGAGGATCCGGGCGCGGGTGCGCATGGGGTGCTTGAGCCTTCGGTAGGTGGTGGACGGTCGGTAGGACGGTAAGGCCGCCGGCACGGCCCGGTCAAATGGGCCATTCGTCCCAGGAGGCGGCAACCGGGAATTTCGGTTAGTTTCTCCTCAAGGTTGGCGACGGCCCGCGGGGAGGACTTGATGACGGTGCGGAACGCGCGTGGCATGACCATGATCGAGGTGTTCATCGTCATGGTCGTCATGGGCATTCTGGTGCTCAGCAGCGTGCCACGCATCGGGCGGACATTCCGCAGCTCGCGGGTGGATCGCGCCGCGGGCCTCGTGGCACTGACCTTGGAGCGCAGTTTCACCCTGGCCAGCCGGCAGCGGCGTCCCGTGACCGTTTCCTGCGACTGCATCAACCAGGCAATCGAGATTCGCGACCTCGCGACCGGCACGCTGTACCAGCGCCGGGGGTTCGGGCCGGACACCGAGTACCAGCTCGACTCGCTGAACCTCTCCGAGGCCAGCGTCACCGTGTCGCCGACCGGGGTCGCGACCGTCCCGTTGACCGTCACCATCGCCTCCGGACAGGCCAACCGGCAGATCACCATGTCGAGTGCGGGCCTGGTGAGGGTGGTGCGATGACGTGCCCCGTCCGGACCGCTCACGACCGGCGCGGGTTCACGCTGGTCGAGACGATCGCCACGCTGGCCCTGCTTTGCTTCATCGTCGTGGTGCTCGGGCCGCTCTTGCTTCGGGTCTCGCGCCAGTCCAGCACCGTGACCGCCGGCCAGTACCGTACCGCCGCCATGGTGGCCGCGTCATCCTGGGCCATGACCATCCCGGCGAACCAGGTGCTTGCCCAATGCGATACCGTCGTCTCGCAGGCCTTTCCATACTCGGCTTGCCTCGGTGTCACCGACACGCTGCCCGGCCTGCGGCGAGTGCGCGTCGTCGTGGCGCCGGGCGACAGCTTCCTGCTCGCGCCTGACACGGTCACGCTCTACCGGGTCAACCAGTCCTTCACGAATCCATTCAACACGCCATGATGCCGGCGCGCAGGTGGGGTCGCTCGGGCCTCACACTGGTCGAATTGCTGGTCGCCATGACGGTGACGGCCATCGTGGGCGCCGCGCTGATCCAGATCATCCTGGCGCAGAACCGCTCGGCGGGAACCAACGAGGCCTGGCGGGTGGCGCGGTCGGTAGCGCGCGGCTCACTCAACCGCCTGCTGGCCGACTTCCGGATCGCGGAGGCCGAAGGCGTGCTCGATCCCGCGGCGGCGATGAGCAGCCAGAGCATCACGCTGCGGGTGCCGTTCGCGATCGGGGTCGCCTGCAACACCACGGTCCCGCTGACCGCATCGCTGCTCCCGATCGACAACACTCTGTGGGCCGCGAGCCTGACGGGGTTCGCGGGGTTCGCGTGGCGCGACGAGGCCACCGGCACCTACCGGTATCGCACCACGAGCACCACCGTGAGCACAGTTGGCCCCGCGGTCTGCAGCGCGGCCGGGATCGCGACGCTGCCGGCCTCGGCCGGCGGAGGAACCGCGGGGCGCGTAGTACAACTCGGTGCGCCATCGATGGGCAACACTGTGGCACCGTACACGAGCCTGGTACCCACCGTTGGCATGAACGTGCTGCTCCTGCAGCACGTGCGGTACCGTTTCGCTCCGTCAGTGGCCCTGCCCGGGGCCACCGCCCTGTGGCGCGAGGTGCTGAGCGGCACTCCGATCAGCGAGGAACTGGCAGCCCCATTCGACAGCACGGCACGGTTCCGGTTCTACGTCACGGGCTCGAACGTGGCCCAGGACGCCGTGCCGTCACCACCCTCGCTGACGCGCGGCATCGAGATTCACCTCGACGGGTTGAGCGAGTCTGCGCCATTGGGAAGCGCGGCCCCGAAGCGCGTTGGGCTCACCACATCGATCTTCTTCAAGAACCGCCGTGATTGAGCGGTCGCTCCTGCGGGATCGCCGCGGCATGTCACTGCCGCTCGTCATCCTCATGATGGCGCTCCTGGCGCTGGCCGTCACCGCGGGCTTCAGCCGGGTATCCGAGGAGCGCCGTATCGTTGGCGACCAGCAGGCCCAGGTCGAAGCCTTCGCCGTGGCGCAGTCCGGACTCGAGCGGTACGTGGCACTGCTGGACACGCAGCCGGTCCCGAACGACAGCGTCGCGATTTCAATTGGAGCGCGCGATACCGCCTTCGTTGCGCTGTTCCAGATCCGGCCACAGAACGGAGCCACGCCCGGCCTGTACGTCGTCCGCTCGCGCGGCGTGAGCCACGGGGCGCCGCGATACAGCGCCAACACGCCGCCGGCGCAGCGCACGGTGGCGCAGTACGCCACCTGGCAGGGAATGTCGATGGACGTGGATGCCGCCTGGACGGCGATCTCCGGCCTGCGCTCGCTGGGCAATCAGGGCACACTGGACGGCAACGACTATTGTGCGACGCCAGGCCCGGCGGTCGCGGGCGTTGCCGCTCCCGATCAACTCGTGGTACCCCCGGCAACTTTCGCCACAGGGTTCGGCGCGCCGCCGAACCCCGTGCCCTTCACGACGACCCTCGGAGGTCCCGGCAGTTTTCCGTTGACCGCCCAGGCTGATGTGCACATAGACTGGGATGCGATCCTCAATACCAGCGTCCTGCAGCCGGACTATACACTTGCCGGCGTGGGCGGTTGGCCTGCATTCAGCGCGTCCGTCTGGCCGGTGGTGCGCGTCGATGGCAGCGTGACGCTGGACGGCGGCCAGTCGGGACAGGGCCTGATCGTAGTCACCGGCGACCTGACGCTGACCACCGGTTTCACCTGGTCGGGAGTCATCCTGGTTGGGCGGCGCCTCGTCGTGGTCGGACAGCCGTCGGTCGATGGGGCCATGGTGTCGGGGCTCGATGTCAAGACTGGGGTTCGAGTTCGCGGAGAGCAACGCGGGCGAGACGGCTGCCGACAGGATCAACTTGCACTACAACTCCTGCCACGTTGCCGCCGCCCTCTCCCGCTTCGGCCACCTCACGCTCGTCGCGAACGCCTGGACCGACAGCTGGCCGGAGAACTAGGGCCTGAAGGCGTGAGGACCTGAAGTCGCGAGGAAACGTCCGTGTCATTTACTGAAGCGCAAGCGCGGGTCGATGCCTGGATCTCGCAGTACGAGGAAGGCTACTTCGATCCCCTCACCAACATGACCCGGCTCTCGGAAGAGGTGGGTGAGCTGGCGCGCGAGGTGAACCACCGCTTCGGGCAGAAGACGAAGAAGAAGGACGAGGCCGACGGGGACATGGCAATGGAGATGGCCGACATCGTGTTCGTGCTCATCTGCATGGCCAACCGCGAGGGAATCGACCTGCAGGAATCCTTCGACCGGATGATGGCGAAGGTGGAGGGCAGGGACGCGAACCGCTGGACCCGCCGGCGCTAGGCCCGGCGCACCAGGTGTGAGAGCAGGAAACGGGTGCTCGACAGGAACACGCGCGGATCAGTCCACGGCAGGTCCGCGAGCGTGTCCGCCCCGAACCAGTCGCGCAACGGCGCAAGTTCGCGTTCCTGGACGCAGCGCACCAGGTCCTGGGGGTAGAGCCCCGCGGTAAACGACCGGCGCGTGCCCCTGACGTGGGTGCTCACACTGGTGCCGAGCAGCAGCTGGCGCAATGCCCCCGCAAAATCCACCCCGGCCCGTCTCCCGCGACCCATGATGCCGGCCGGCCTCGGATTCACCTCGATCACCACCGGCTGTCCCGTTCGCTCGTGCACGATCATGTCGACCGTCAGCGCACCGTGGAAACCCAGCGCACGGCCGATCAGCGGCAATTGCTCGGCGACGCCGGGAATCGGCGCAAAGCTGACCGCGGAGGAAGGCCCGTAAGGCCCGGGCCACGTGCGGATCTTGAAAGAAGTAGCCCACGCCAGTGGCTCCCCGTGATCATATACGACCTGACACGATGCGATCGAGCCCGGAATGAACGTCTGCACCATGAGCGCCGGATAGGACGACCCGACGGTCGCCATCGCGGCCACCGCGTGTTCCGCACCTCGCACCCGCGTGACACCACCGCCTCCGACGCCGTCCACCGGCTTGAGCATCACCGGCCAGCCGGCCGCATCCCCGAAGTCGATGAGTTCCCACGCCGTCGCAACCGTCACGGAGTCGGGGAGCGTCACGCCTGCCCGGCGCAGGAGCCGGTCCATCGACGGCTTGCCGAGCAGCGCCTCGATGACCTCGCGCGTCGGGCGCGCCGGGAAGACAGGCGGAACCCAGGGCTCGTCGATGCGGAGGGCCAGTCCCCGGACATCGGTGTCAGTGACCGGAACAACCCAGACGTAGTGGTCACGATTGGCGGCGAGGAACTGGCCTACTGCGGCGAAGTATTCGTCCTCACCGCCGTCGACGATGACCCGCCGGTCGACGAAGCGCGACTTCGCGATGAGGCAGCCGGGGCGGCAGATGACATCCACCCGCAGCCCGGCCTCGCGCAGCAGCGGTGGCAGGCATGCCGCAGCGAGCCAGTGGCGCTGCTCCACCAGCAGCAGTACGCGGGGGATCAGGAATGGCCCCGCTGAGGCGGTCCGGACACAGGGAGAAGCATGACAGCTCCACCGGAAAGCAATCCGCGTACCGCGCTGAAGCGGTCCCGGCGTTACTCCCAGTCCCGCGGCTCTTCCTCGGTCTCTGCCAGCAGGAGGAGGTAGCTGGCGTAGCGCTGGGGATGGATCGCGCCCTCCGTCACCGCGGCGCGAACGGCACAGCCGGGTTCACTGACGTGCCGGCAGTCCTGAAAACGGCAGTTGCCGAGCCTCGAGCGCATTTCGGGGAAGCACTCCGCCAGCCCGCGCGCCTCGAGCCCCCACAGGCCCACTTCGCTGAACCCGGGCGTATCCACGAGCCACCCGCCCCCCGACAGCGGGATCATGACGGCGCTCACCGTGGTGTGCATCCCGCGCCCGATCTTCTCGCTCACCGCGGCGGTGCGCAGCGCGACGCCGGGTTCGAGCACATTCAGCAGGCTCGACTTCCCCGCTCCGCTCGGGCCCGTAAATACCGACGCGTGATCCGGCAGCCACGCACGGATCGCCTCGAGTCCGAGCTCCAGCTTCGTGCTGACCGGGAACACGTCGTAACCAGCGGCACGATAGCGCGCAATGAGGTCGGTGCCTGGGTCGAGGTCGGTCTTGTTCACGACGAGGGCGGGCGTGACATCGTTGGCCTCAGCGAGGACCAGCAGTCGATCGATGACGGAGGGGATCGGCGTGGGTTCGCGCGACGCCGTGACCACGAAGATGCGGTCGACGTTCGCCACGATCGCCCGGGTGCCACGGCCCCCGGGGATGCGGCGTTCCAGCACCGAGTGGCGCGGCTCGACCTTGATGATGCCCCAGAGCTCCCCGCCAGCCTCAGGCTCGAGCGACACGACATCTCCCGCCACCACCTTGATGCCATCCTGCTTCATCCGGCCGCGCAGCACCGCGCGCAGCTCGTCACCCTCCGCGAGCACCCGGAAGGCAGCACCATCCCGTCCGAGGACCGTGCCCCGGCGGCTGGTCACCAGGGCTTGGGTGCGGCGGCGATGGCCTCGTCGAGGGCCGCCTTCACGTCGAAGAGCGACCAGGCCTCCAGGCGGTCGTTCGCTTCGCCCGGCGTCGCACCCCGCGTGAGGATCGGCGTCTCGACGTGCCCGACCGGCCGGTCGCCCGACAGCGCCCACCGCACGAACAGGAGCGCGGCGCCGTACCGGCCCTTCTCGTCGGGCTCGTCATCCACGTAGATGGCCACGGAATACGGCTGCCCGTCGGCGCCCTCGAATGCCGCGGCCCGCTCGTGCTTGGCCATGTACCCACCCAACGTGAACTCGCTCACAGGCCGGGGACGGATTCCCTCATCATGTTGCCGAGAATGAACGCAATGTTGGCGGGTCGTTCCGCGAGGCGGCGCATGAGATACGGGTACCACTGGGTACCGAACGGAATGTAGACCCGCATCCGGTGCCCGCTCTGCACCAGCTGCTCCTGCAGGTCGCGGCGAACGCCATAGAGCATCTGGAACTCGAAACGCTCGGCACCGATGCCGTTTCGCTGCACGAACTTTCGCACGTGTCCCAGGATGGCCTCATCGTGGGTGGCGACGCCGGGGTAGTTGCCCCGCTCGAGCAGCTGTTCCACCAGGCGCACGTAGGCCTTGTCCACGTCCGACTTGTCGGGAAATGCGACGTCGGCGGGCTCGAGGTATGCGCCCTTGCAGAGTCGCACGCGTGCCTTCATGTCGATGAGGCGCTGGGTGTCAACATCCGAGCGCCTCATGCACGACTGGATGACCACGCCGCAGTGCTTGCCGAACCGCGGGAACAGCCGGTTCGCGAAGAAATCGAGCGTCCTTTGGGTATACGCCGAACCCTCCATGTCCAGCCGCACGAAGCCGTCGTGCTGCTCGGCACGCTCGAGGATCCGCGTCATGTTGCGGAAGCACAGGTCCTCGTCGATGTCGAAGCCCATCTGTGTCAGCTTGACCGAGACGTTCACTTCGTCATGCGCCGCCGCCATCTCGTCCACCATCTGCACATACTGCGCGCATGCGGTCTCGGCCTCAGGCGCCTGCGTCACGCTCTCGCCCAGCAGGTCGAGCGACGCCGTGATGCCCTTTGCCGCGAGGGCGGTGGCGGCGGCCACCGCCTCGGGAATCGTCTCGCCGGCGACGAACCGCGACGCGAACTGCTTCGCCAGTCCGTTGCGTCGCACGAAGTTGAAAATCTGCTGCTGTTCCGACAGCCAGAGCAGCGCGTTGCGCATCATGCGATCAGCATCCTTGCTGGGGGGTCGCGGCGATCGCCCCCAAGCTAAGGGGCGGTCGTCGGGTTGCCTATCCTTGGCGAGTGCGCCCTACCGCTGGCTTTCCAAGCTGGACCGCGCGGGCGTCGCGCAGTCGGGCCACGGCCGCGGCCTGCCCGTTGCCGGGTCCACCGGCATCACGCGACGCTCCCGTGGCATCAATACCGTGTCCTCTGACGCGAGGTAGGCGAGCATCGCGACCAGCGTCGCGTTCTGCTTCACCTCCTCGAACACGATCTTGTCGAAGGTGTCGCGGTTCGTATGCCAGGTATAGGCGAAGTACTCCCAAGGCAGCGATCCCAGGCTGAATGCAGGCGCACCGTAGCAGATGAAGCTGGCGTTGTCGGTGCCGCCGCTACCCGGCACCCCGGGGATCTGCAGCTTGATCTCGGCCGTCAGCTCGGCAGGAAGGCGCGCAAACCACCCGGCGAAGAACGGGCCGGCAGCCACCAGTCCCTGGGTGCCGATGGTCTGGATGCGCCCCGTGCCATTGTCCTGGTTGAACAGAGCCTGGAGCTTCTGCACCACCTCGGGGTGATCGGCCGCCCATGCGCGCGAGCCGTTGAGCCCCTGCTCCTCACCGCTCCAGTGGCCGATGATGATCGTCCGCTTCGGCTTCGGGTACGCGAGGCTCAGCAACCGTGCCGCCTCCAGCATCGTGATCGTGCCGGTGCCGTTGTCGGTGGCGCCGGAGGAGCCGTCCCAGCTGTCGAAGTGTGCCGAGAGCATGACGTACTCGTCGGGCTTCTCCATGCCCCGAATCTCCGCGATCGTGTTGAACACCGGCTGTTCACCCAGTGCCTCCGATTGGGTTTCGAGCCGCGCGACGGGCGATTGCTTCCGCTCCGCCAGCCGGAACAGGAGGCCGTAATCCTCGCAGCTTACGTCGACGACCGGCGCCTTTGTGGTCCGCGTCCCGAAGATCTTCTCGACGCCCCAGCCCTGTGACCACAGCGACGTCACCACGCCCAGCGCCCCCGCGTCGGCCAGTGCCGACGCGAGCACGTCGCCCTGCAGGCCGGTGCGCTGGATCCGCGCCGCCCATTCCTCTCTGCCGCGCTTGCGAGTCGCCTGCAGGCTGTCCCATGTGGCCGGGAGCGCGTTCTGCTTGAAGTTCGAATCGGGCCGGCAGGTGGGCTGGGGATAGGAGATAAGCACGAAGTTGCCCTTGGCGGCGGGCAACCATGCCCGGAACGCCGCGCTGTCCGTGACGTCGGGAAGGATGATCACCTTCCCCTCGACCCGGCCCTTCGTGGGCGCACTCCAAGCGAGCATCATCGCCTCGAGCGAGCGGACCCGCGGCGACACCAGATCGAAATGGGTGATCCCACGCCGCCAGCTGCGCCAGGTGCCGTACTGCTCGTTCTTCGCGCTGATCCCCCACGACTGATAGCGCGCCACCAGCCAGTCGTTGCCGGAGCGGATGGCCGGTGAGCCGGTAAGCCGGGGCCCGATCGAATCGAGCAGCGGCTGCGCCAGGTCGTAAACCCGGCTGCTGTCCATGCCGAGCGACCAGAGGCGCCTCAGCACGGGATCCTCGACCGGAAGCGTTTGCGCACTGAGTTGGGTGGTGAAAACGACGGTGAAAGCGAGCAGCCAGGGGAAGCGACGCACAGGATACTCCCGAAAAACGTGGTAGTGTCCACCAATCAGGGCAGATAACTGTGACTTCTGTTGCAACGGTTCGACATGTAATACTGATTGGCGATAAAATGACCGTCAAAATATGTGACAGTAAATGGACTTAAATCGTTGTTTCACAGTAGTTTACTGGAGTCAAGTTTAAGCTCGTTGACCACTTAGGCGCGAGTCCGTACGTTCGAAGTGCCGTCAGACTTGACGGTGATAGGGTCAACTCACTTGACCGCCCGATAAGAGCACACCCGGAGTGATCCGGGGCCGCAAAACTAGAGGTCTCAAGCGCCCCCCTGCGCAAGAGATAGCTCGGTGCCGAAGGTGGAAATTATCGGGCGTGGGAGACGCAATGCGTTCCACGCCAGCAGGAAACCGGTCCTCACTGGAACCGGAACCGCATCTCCGGCGTCGACCGATCCGCCGAGCCATTCTTCCCGCGCTGCTCATCCCGTTACTGGGATGCACCACGGAACCCACAAGCGCATTGCCCGACGGGGCGCAGGCGTTCGTGCCGCCAGCCGAGTATTACGCCTGGTGGGCAAGCACCGAGCATTGCTCCGCGATCCAAGGCAGCCTCGGCCGCATCAAGTGGTACGTCGTGCCGGGTGTCTCTACCTTCCCCACCGCGGAGGGTGAAAAGGTCGGCATCCGGATCAAGACGGGCGACGATGTGCGCATCGTGATCGCGGGCAACTACGTGGAGCACGAGATGGTGGTGCGCCATGAGATGCTCCACGCGCTGCTGAACCGCGCGGGCCATCCCGCCGAGTACTTCCAGGACCGCTGTCATCTCACCTGGGAGACGTGGGCCGCCTCGCGCCCGACCGAGGAAGTCCCGCCACCGCCCAACGGCGACCAGCTCTCCTGATCCTGCCTCAGGTATCCGGGTAGTAGCGTCCCCCGCGCCCAGCCATCTCGACCAGGCTGGGCGCGGGATCGAAGCGTGCGCCGTGGGCGTCGCCCAGCTCGCGCAACGTACGCACCACTTGCGATGCACCCACTGAATCAATCATCCGCAGCGGACCGCCCCTGAAAGGCGGGAACCCGATGCCGAAGATCGCCCCGATGTCGCCATCGCGGGGCGAGCGGATCACGCCATCGGCGACGGCAAGGGCCGCCTCGTTCAGCATTGAATACACGAGGCGGCGCTCCACCCACGGCTCGTCGACATTCGGCAGCTTGGTGACTCCAGCGAGCCGGTAGACCGAGTCGTCGGGCCCGCGCCGCTTCCCGGCCTCGTAGCGATAGAAGCCACGGCCGTTCTTGCGGCCCAGGCGGCCGTCTGCCGTCATCGTGCGCACGAGGTCGGACGGTGCCAGCCGCGCGCCAAAGGCGCCGTGCATGACACCCGCCGCCTTCTGGGCCACGTCGAGCCCCACCTCGTCGAGCAACGTTACCGGGCCAACCGGAAACCCGAATCGCGTCATCACCCGGTCGATGACGTCCATCGGCGCGCCCTCCATCAGCAGGATACCGGCCTCGTTGAGGTAGGGCGTGAGGATCCGGTTGACCCAGAAGCCGGGCAGGTCGCCAACCACGACGACGGTCTTGCCCATGCGCCGGCCGAATCGCACCGCCGTGGCCACGGCGCGCGCCGACGTGCCCTCGTGCGGGATGACCTCGAGCAGCGGCATCTTTTCCACTGGCGAGAAGAAGTGCATGCCGAGGACCCGTTCGGGCCGCGCTGCTCCAGTGGCGATGTCGGCAATGGGAATCGTCGAAGTGTTGGTCGCGATGACCGCTTGGGGGCGGAGCGCCTGTTCCAACGCCCGCACGACGCCCCGCTTGACGTCGAGGTCCTCGAAGACCGCTTCTATGACGAGGTCAGCACCGCGAAACCCGCTGTCATCGTCCGAGCCGGAAATGAGAGCCGCGAGCCGCTGGTACTCCGGGCGGGTAAGACGCTTCCGCTTCAGCCGTTCTTCCAGGATTCCGGTTGCGGCCTTGAGCCCCTTGCCCACCCGTGGCAGGTCGGCGTCGCGCATCCGCACTTCGACCTCGGCATTGAGCACCGCAGTTCCAGCGATCCCGGCACCCATGAAGCCGGCGCCGACGACCCCAATGCGTTGCACCGGTGCAAGCGGGCCCGCTGCCCCGGGCGGAACCCCGTCGTCCTTCTTGAGCGCTGTCGTGGCGAAGAAGATGCCCACCAGGTTGCGTGAGACTTCGGTGACGGCCAGCTCACCGAACCGAAGCGCCTCGTATGCGAGTCCGGCCTCCATGCCGCGCGACAGGCTCACCCGGATGGTTTCCAGCGCCGCGAGCGGCGCGGGGTAGTGGCCCCCGGTCTTCGACAGGAGCTGCTTCCGCGCCATGCGAAACACCATGGCTCGGCCTGGCGCGGTGCCGTCGAGCAGCGCGGCCGCCAGGCCGCGCTTCGGGGCCCGCACTGGCATGCCGTCGTCTGCCAGTCGTGTAGCGGCGCGCAGCGCCACCTCGAGCAGGATCGCGGGATGGACCAGCTCATCGGCCAGCCCCAGCTTGCGGGCCTTGGCCGCCCGCTCGCTCTTGCCGGCGAGGATGATGTCCAGCGCCGCCCGCGCGCCAATCACCCGGGGCAGGCGGTTGCAGCCGCCCGCTCCCGGAATGATGCCGAGCTGGACTTCGGGCAGGCCGAGCTGAGTCTTCGGGTGATCGGTGGCGACGCGCCAATGACACGCGAGCGCCAGTTCGAGTCCACCACCGAGGCAGCTACCGTGGATGGCCGCGACAACCGGCTTGCGGCTCCCCGCGACGCGATTCATCAGCTCCTGCGCCCCCCGGCTCAGGGCAGTCGCTTCCTCCGCCGTGCGCAGCCGGGTGAACTCCTCGATGTCGGCGCCGGCGATGAAGTTGTCTGGCTTCCCCGAGACGAGGACGATCGCGCGCACCGCGGGATCACTCTCGAGGCGCGTGAGGAGCCCATCGAACTCCTGGGCCACGGTCGTGGACAGGGTGTTGACCGGCGCCCCGGGCACGTCGAGCGTGACGACCGCGATGCCGGATTCGATATCGACATGGAAGGCGGACATGGTCAGGCCCTCTCCAGGACCAGGGCGCTGCCCATGCCGCCCTGTGCGCAGATGGAAATCAACCCGAACTGCACATCGCGCCGGCGCATCTCGTTCGCAAGCGTCGTGACGATGCGCGCGCCCGTAGCACCGAACGGATGGCCAATCGCGATGGAGCCGCCGGTGACGTTGGTGCGCTCCCAGTCCACGTCGCCCACGGGGCCGGGCAGCCCGAGCCGCTCCGCCCACAGGCTCGATCCCCACGCCTGCACGTTTGAGAGCACCTGCGCGGCGAAGGCCTCGTGGATCTCCACCAGCCCCAGCTCGCTCCAGGCGATGCCGGCGCGCTCGAGGGCTTTCGGCACGGCGTACGCCGGGCCCATCAGCAACTGCCATCCCGGATCGACAGCGGCCACTGCATAGCTGCGCAGGAACGCGATCGGCTCGTAGCCGAGGCTGCGCGCCCGCTCCTCGGACATGAGCAGCACCATCGCCGCGCCATCGGTGAGCGGCGAACTGTTCCCGGCGGTGACGGTGCCATACGCGCGGTCGAAGACCGGGCGGAGCTTGGCCAGTTGCTCCAGCGACGTATCGCCGCGGATGCCGTTGTCGCTCGTGATCACTTCGTCGCCGCCCCTGCCGCCGAACCAGGGCGCGATCTCGGCGGTGAGGCGGCCGTCGGCGGTGCCCGCGGCGGCCCGCTCATGACTCAGTAGCGCGAGGCGGTCCTGCGCGTCCCGGGTGATGCCGTTCTCCTTCGCCATCTTCTCGGCCGACTGCCCCATGGACTCGCCGGTCGAGGGCTCCGCGATGGCCGGGGTAACCGGAACCAAGTCACGTGGCCGCACCTGCGCGAAGATGCCCAGCCGCTGCCCGAGCGACTTCGCCTTGCTTGCATCGACCAGGAGCCGGCTGAACCGCCGGGAGTGCAGCACCGGGATGTCCGAGAGCGACTCCACGCCACCGGCGAGGATGACGTCGGCGTGGCCCAGCCGGATCTGGTCGGCGGCGTTGGTGATGGCCTGCGCCGCCGATGCGCAAGCGCGGTTCAGCGTGTACGCCGGGATCGTGCGGGGGAACTGCGGCAGCAGGCTCACCTCGCGCGCCACGTTGGGCGTGAGGACGGACGGCACGACCTGGCCCACGACGACCTCGTCGACGACCGCGCCATCGAGCTCCGTCCGGTAGAGCAGCTCGCGCGCGGCATGCCGGGCGAGCGCGACACCCGGCGCGTCACGGAGGACGGTGCCACTCCGGCCAAAGGGCGTGCGAAGTCCGGCGACGATCGCAACGCGACGGCCGGTCATGGGGAGGGACATGGGGATGGGCCCTCGTTAGACTTCATGAGGCAGGATTGCGCGCGCAGACACTCGCCACATGGCGCCACCGCTCGGTATCGACCGGCTCGGCGACTTCGCGCCCGTGGACAATCTCGAAGGGAGCGACGAGGCAGGCAAGTTCACCCGGAAGCAGCAGGTGCGCATCGGCCGTCGGGCCCCAGCCCTGCTCACGCTGCGTGGTCAGGAAACACTCGGCGATGAGCAACCCGCCCGGGCGGACCGCGTCCAGCACACGCGGAAACCGCGGGCGATCGAGATAGTTGAAGAGCAGCACTGCATCGAAGACGCCCCAGTCGGGCCATGCTTCCTCGAGATCCGCCTCCTGCCAGTCGATCCGGAGGCCGGCCTTCCCGGCGAAGGCGCGCGCCGCCGTGAGGCAGTCGAGGTCGCGGTCGACGGCCACGACTTCCGCGCCGAGCTGGGCAGCGGCGATGGCATGCCGGCCCGCGCCACAGGCGAGGTCGAGTACGCGGCTTCCCGGGATGATCCGGTCGGCCTGCCAGGCAAACCAGGTGCTGGGCCGCGAGAGCGGGAGAGGAGGGTGAGGAGGCACGTGGAATCGGACCGGCCGGCATCACTGAAGGAAACAGCGAATCGAGCCGCGGATCTCCTCGTCATCGGTGGTGGCATTGTCGGTGCCGGTGTCGCGCGTGACGCCGCGATGCGGGGCATGCGCACGGTGCTGGTGGAGCAGTCTGACCTGGCCTTCGGCACGAGCAGCCGTTCCAGTCGCCTGGTGCACGGCGGGCTCCGCTACCTCGAACATGGCGAGCTGCGGCTCGTATTCGAGTCACTGCGTGAGCGTGCCGTACTCCGGCACATCGCACCGCACCTCGTATGGCCCCTGCCGTTCGTGTTCCCGGTGCACGACGGCGACCGGCTCCGCCGCTGGCAGCTGTCCGCAGGCATGTGGCTGTATGACATGCTGTCGCTCTTCCGCAATGTGAGCCCCCACAAGATGCTGGGCAAGCGGGCGTTGCTGACGCGAGAGCCCGGGCTGCGCGCCGCCGGGCTGCGCGGAGGGGCACGCTACTTCGACGCCCAGTGCGATGATGCCCGCCTGGTGGTCGCCACCGCGCGCTCGGCCCAGGAGCACGGCGCCACGATCCTCACCTACACGACGGTAACCGGACTGACCCGGGACGGCCCCCGAGTGACCGGCGCCAGTGTTCGCGATGTCCGCACGGGCCGGGAGGCCAGCTTCCGCGCATCGATCGTGGTGAACGCCACCGGACCCTGGGCCGACCAGATCCGCCGGCTGGAGGACCCGAAGGCGCCACGCCTCCTGCGCCTTACGAAGGGTACCCACGCCGTGGTGCCACGCGAGCGCATCGGCAACCATGAAGCGATCACCTTCACGAGTCCGCTCGACGGGCGGCTGATGTTCGTGCTCCCTTGGGGTGCCTGGTCCTACATCGGCACCACCGATACCGACACCGCCGAGTCACCGGACGAGGTGCGCGCATCATCCGAGGACGTTCGGTACCTGCTCCGCTCGGCCAACAGCCGCTTTCCCAACGCGCACCTGGGTGAGGAGGACGTGGTGGCCACCTGGGCCGGCCTGCGCCCGCTCATCGAGGATGGCGCCCTCGGGGCGACGGCGGTGTCACGCGAGCACGTCATCGCCGACGGGCCAGGCGGCATGGTCACGGTGGCGGGCGGCAAGCTCACGACGTACCGGCTCATGGCAGCACAGGTGGTCGACCACGTCGTGAAGCGGCTCAACAGCGAAGCCCGGGGAGCGTGGCCGGCGAAGTCGGGCAC
Source organism: uncultured Gemmatimonadales bacterium (assembly GCA_963773095.1). GTDB lineage: Bacteria > Gemmatimonadota > Gemmatimonadetes > Gemmatimonadales > GWC2-71-9 > JAGGAG01. Next base: position 652,812 of record CAVYZY010000012.1, on the reverse strand, counting down.
CGACCTCGAGCCGCTGCCGGGTGGAGAGTCCGCCAGTCTCGGCACCATCCGCACGCTTGGACTGGATTCGGGCGTCGACGTCGCGACGGTCGAGCACATGCTCCGGCACTACGGCACCGAGGCGGCCGGCATCTTCAACCTGATGCGCAGCGAGCCTGGGCTGGCCGACCGGCTGCAGCCCGATCACCCCGCCGTCGCCGCCGAGGTGCTGCATGCGGCCCGGAAGGAGTTTGCCCGGACGGTCGCCGACGTCCTGGTGCGGAGGACTCACCTGTTTTATGAGTCCCGGGACCAGGGCGCGGCCGCGGCGGCGAGGACAGCCGAACTGCTGGGGCGGGAGCTGCGCTGGACCCTCGCGGAGCAGCAGCGGGAGGTGGCCGCCTACCGGGCCCTGACCGGCCGGACCCTCCCCCTCACTGCGGTGCCCGAACTTCCGCTAACTTTCAAAGGTTTGCCTTCCCGGCAGTCCTAGCCGGGTGCCGATGACACCAGGAGAGTAGTCCGTGGATCCGAATGTGTTCGAGACGGCCAACGCCGGCTTCGCCCAGGTGATGTACGAGGAATTTCTCCGCGACCCCGCCTCGGTCGACGCGGAATGGCGCCTGCTGTTCGAGAGCGGCGTCATCGGTGAGACGCCGTCCCGGAACGGGTCGGACAAGCGTGAGAAGGCGGAAGCGATGGCGCCGGAAGCCCCAGGCGCCTTAGCGCCGGCCGCCCCCCCGGCGCCGGCCAGCCCGGCGTCCGCGGTCTCCATCAAGGGCCCGGCTGCACGACTGGTGCAGAACATGAACGAGAGCCTCACGGTCCCGACGGCGACGACCTTCCGTGAGCTCCCCGTGGCGCAGCTGGAGAACGCCCGGAAGTCGCTCAATGCCGCGCTCAAGCAGGCCGGGCGGAGCGAGAAGATTTCCTTCACGCACCTGATCGCTTGGGCCATCGTGCGCGCGACGAAGCAGCATGCGGTCATGGGCCACGCGTTCGCCGAGCAGGACGGCAAGCCCGTGCGGCTGGCGCCGCCGGGGATCAACCTGGGCCTGGCCGTGGATGTCACCCGCAAGGATGGCAGCAGAGGCCTAGTGGTGCCGGTCATCAAGGGCGCGGATGCAATGGACTTCGCAGGCTTCCTCCGCACCTACGAGGGCCTGGTGGAGAAGGCGCGCGTGAACAAGCTGCTTCCCGACGACTTTGCGGGCGCCACCATGTCACTGACCAACCCCGGCGGCCTCGGCACGCGCGCGTCGGTGCCACGGCTCATGGTCGGTCAGGGGAGCATCATCGCGGTGGGCTCTATCGCGTTCCCGCCCGGATTTGCGACCGTGCCGGCGCCACGAGTGACGGAACTGGGCCTCTCGAAGGTGATGACGATCAGCAGCACCTACGATCACCGCGTGATTCAGGGCGCCGAGTCGGGAGCGTTCCTCGGTACCGTAGATGCGCTGCTGCAGGGAGAGGACGGGTTCTACGCCGGCCTCGCGACTTCGCTCGGCGTCACGGTGACAGAGGCGCGACCTGAGAAGCCAGCCAGCCCCGCGTCCGTGACAGTATCGGCGGCCCCGATCGCCCCGTCAGCGCTTTTCGACGTCGCGGCCGGGATGGCGCTGGTCAAGGCCTTCCGCACCCACGGGCACCTCGCGGCCCACCTCGACCCGCTCGGCAGCGAGCCCATTGGCGATCCGGCGCTCGACCCCGTGCCCCTCGGCCTCACCCCCGACGTCATGGCGCAGATTCCGGCGGCGGTGCTGCGCGTGGCCGTACCAGGTGAGACCCTGCTCGACGCCTATCCGCACCTGCGGGAGACGTACTGCGGCACGCTCGCCTACCAGGTTGAGCACATCGCGAGTCATGAGGAGCGTGTGTGGCTTCGCGAGCAGATCGAGTCCGGTGCAGTGTCTGCTGCACTGCCTGCGGAACGGCGCAAGCGGCTGCTGGAGCGGTTGATCCAGGTGGAGGCGCTCGAGCGCTTCCTGCACAAGGCGTATCTGGGGCAGAAGCGGTTCTCGATCGAGGGCGTGGACATGCTGGTGCCGATGCTCGATGCGATCATCGAGATGGCGGCCGACGAGCAGGGCTCGCGCGAGGTGGTCATCGGCATGGCGCACCGGGGCCGGCTCAACGTCCTGGCACATACCGTCGGGCGCCCGTACGACACGATCTTCGCGGAGTTCGAGGGAGGCCGCCACGTCGAGGCCGGCCTGCTGACACCGGAAGGCGGCACCGGTGACGTGAAGTACCATCACGGCGCCGAGGGCGCGTACCTCACGCCGAGCGGCCGGGCGATCACGGTCAACCTGGTGCCGAACCCGAGCCATCTCGAGTTCGTCGGCCCGGTGGTGGACGGTCGCGCGCGCGCGGAACAGACCCAGCGGCGCGGACGCGACGCGCACCACGATGCATCGGCGGCGCTGCCGGTCGTGATTCACGGCGACGCCGCATTCGCGGGCCAGGGTGTCGTGGCCGAGACGCTCAATCTCGGCGCGCTGGCGGGGTACGCCACCGGCGGCACCATCCACGTGATCACGAACAACCAGATCGGCTTCACCACGGACAGCGTGGACGCCCGGTCCACTCACTACGCTTCCGATCTCGCGAAGGGATTCGACGTCCCGATCATCCTTGTCAATGCGGATGATCCCGAGAACTGCCTCAGCGCCATCCGGCTTGCGATGGCGTACCGGCGGAAGTTCCAGCGCGACGTCCTGATCGAACTGCTGGGGTACCGCCGTCACGGGCACAACGAGAGCGACGAGCCGAGCTACACCCAGCCCCTCATGTACAACCGGATCAAGGCGCTGCCGACCGTGCGGGAGAAGTACGCCGGGCAACTGGTTGCGGAAGGGGTGCTGACGAGCGACGAAGCCGACGCGCTCGCGACGGCCGCGTACCAGCGGTTGGTCGAGATCCAGCAGGCCTTCAAGGCGAGCACCGGGAAGAGCACCACCCCGGAAACACGCAAGCAGGTGGTGGCGGGCCAGGAGGTCGACACACGGGTGACGCCCGAGCTGCTCAAGGCGCTCAACGAACAGCTGTTGACCTGGCCCGCGGATTTCAGCGTGAACCCGAAGCTCGCCAGGCAGCTCGAGCGCCGGCGTCCGGCGATCGGGCCGGACGGAGGCATCGACTGGGCCCACGCCGAGTCGCTTGCGCTCGCCAGCCTGCTGACGGAAGGCGTATCGTTGCGCTTCACCGGGCAGGATGTGGAGCGCGGCACTTTCAGTCAGCGGCAGCTCGTGCTGCACGACGTGAACACCGGTGCCACCTGGTGCCCGCTGCAGAAGCTGCCCGGCTCCATGGCTCCGTTCGAGCTCCACAACAGCCCGCTCTCGGAACTTGCGACCCTGGGTTTCGAGTACGGCTACAGCGCTGCGGCGCCCGATGCACTGGTGCTCTGGGAGGCGCAGTTCGGCGACTTCATCAACGGCGCCCAGGTGGTGATCGACCAGTTCCTGTCGTCCGGGCTCTCGAAGTGGGGGCTCACGACCCGGCTGACGCTGCTGTTGCCGCACGGTTACGAGGGCCAGGGCCCGGAGCACTCGAGCGCCCGGCTCGAGCGGTTCCTGCAGGCGTGCGCCGAGGGCAACATGCGGGTGGCGAACGCCACGACGCCGGCGCAGTACTTCCACCTGCTGCGCCGCCAGGCCAAGCGTACACGGCAGCGGCCGCTCGTCATCATGACACCAAAGAGCCTGCTGCGGCACCCGCACGCCACCTCGACGCTCACGGACCTCGCCGAGGGGCGCTGGCAGCCGGTCATCGATGACGCGGCGGCGGCGGGCCGCCGCGAACAGGTGACGCGCGTCGTGCTCTGCACCGGCAAGGTCTACTACGACATCCTGGCGGAAGCGTCGAAACAGCAGTCCGAGTCGATTGCGCTGGTGAGGGTGGAGCAGCTGTACTCGTTCCCCTGGCAAGAGATCCGGGAGACGCTGGCGCGGTACCCGAACATCAGGGAACTGGTGTGGGCGCAGGAGGAGCCGCGGAACATGGGCGCATGGACCTACCTGGAACCCAAGTTGCGCGAGGTACTCCCGGGCGGTGCCGGGCTGGCCTACGTGGGTCGCCCCGACCGCGCGAGCCCCGCCGAAGGGTATCCCGCCGCGCATGCGCTGGAGCAGAACAGGATCGTCACCGAGGCACTGTCGTCACGGGGCGGCTGACGCGCCCGGCTGCACGACAAGAAGGGCGATCCCGTCGGGATCGCCCTTTCCATTTCAGCGAGCCAGCGTTGCGCCTGGCCTACTGCTCCTTCTCCAGGATCGGACGCTCGGACGCCTGACGGGCGATATCCTTGAGCGGATCCGAGAGGTGATCACCATAGTGCAGCAGGAACACGCCGCGGGCTCGCTTGGCCAGGAGGAACGCCATGAACGGCGTATCGGCCTTTGCCGCGTTGCACTCACGGCAGGCGAGAACGAGATTGTCCGGACGGTCGTATGCCGTCTGGCCGCGGCGGGGCCGCACGTGATCGAGGGTGATGAGTTCGGGCGGGGTTTCGATGCCGCAATAGGCGCACACCGAACCATGCTGCGAGAGAAGCCACTCACGATGCGATTGCATGCTGCGCCCGGCAGAGCGGTGAAACACGGGGGCAGTTCCGGCAGATGAGCGCCGGCGAGGACGACGAGCCACAGAATCCTTTACTACAGGTTGTTCCAGCATTGTTTCCGGCAGCGCCCCTATGGCCCTGCCACTCCAACGTGAATGAAGCTACCCAAAGAGCGGCCAGAATGACAGTCTCGCGTCCCACCATGGTGCTTTTGGCGACCCTGACGGCCGGGGCGTGCCACCGGCCCCCCGGCGGCCCCGACGCTGCGAATGCACGACGGGAACTGGCCGAACTGGTGAAGGTGTACGAGGAAGCCTCGAACCAGGGAGACGCGCACGAGCTTGCCGCGCTCTACGGCGAGGAGGCGCTGCTCCTGCCGCCCGACGGTGACATCGTCGCGGGCCGGGACTCGATCATGGATTTCTGGCAGGACGGCCTCGAGCGTGGCCTGACGCTGGACACCGTCCGGGTGGTGGCGCACGAGCGGGACGGCTACGTGGTCGGGACGTATCACGTTGCGCCTACGGACGAGGTGGCAGCCGATTCGGGCAAGTACGTGATGTGCTTTGCCCGGGGCGACGACGGCTGGCGGCTGATGGTGGACATCTGGAACGCGACACCGGCCGACAGCCCGGACGACGGCGACGACACCGACCCGCGCACGCGGATCATCCGCGCGGCGAGCACTCGCCCCAGCTATCGCTTCATGACCATCGACCACAGGCCGGCGAAGAGGAGTGCTGTGGACGCCCACCCGACGACGCTCCACCGGGCAAAGAGCCGGCGCATGCCGCGGTCATCCGACTGATCGAGGCGTTCCATCCGGAGCTGGTCGGGCAGCAGTGAAACGAGCCAGACGAAGGTGCTGACCCCGAGGAGCACGACGCCACGCCACAGCCACGGCGTGTCGAGGATGGACATCTGCTTGGCCCGCACCATGAGGATGCCGGAGATGGTCAGGCCGGCGCCACCCACCAGCGTGAAGATGACGTCGCTGAGCATGATGCCCCGGGCGATTGCGCGGAACCCGACGTCGCGCCGCAGACGGTAGAGGAAATACGCCCAGAAGCCGGTGACAGTCACGTTGCCGACGAGCAGTACCGCCGACGTGACATGCAGGGCCCTCCAGACCTGGTAGCTATCCATTGCGCGGCTCGAAGGGTCCCCGCAGCAGGCCAAGCGAGTGGCGCACACGATCCATGCGCTTGTTGACTGAGCGCCGGCCCTCCACGAACACGCGAAAGCCATCCAGCGCTTCCGTGGCAAGCCGCGCGTCGAGCGCTCCCAAGGTCTCCCTTATGGCGGCCGCCATCCGCTCCGTCAGCGCCTTGCGGTCATCCCCGCCCTCGTGGAGCCAGGAATGCCCCACGAGAGCGAGTGCCTCCGGGAGCTGCTCGCTCATGAATGGATAGCGAAACGCGACCGGGCAGATCCGCAGCGGGCCATCATGTCGCACGGCAACGTGCGCCGCTCCGCGCTCGAGCCGTGAGGGCGGTTCGCCAGTCGGGCGCCGCCTGCCTTGCGGATATACCCAGAGCGCCGCGCCCGGTCGCAACGCCCGGTCGGCGTCGTGGAGGTCCTGCCAGGCGCCCATGCGGCTGTCGCGTCGCACCGGCAGCGTCCCGATGCGCTTGAAGGCCGGATACCGGTCGAGGTTCGACGCCTCCATGAGCACGTGGCAGGTGAGCCCCAGCTCCTGCGTAAGAATGAACGAGAAGAATCCGTCCCACCAGTTCGTGTGGTTGGAGACAAAGAGCACCGGTGCTGCGCGATCCCACCCCGCTGTCTCCTCCAGCGCCGCCCACCGCACTGACGCAAAGTGCCTGCGGAAGAGCCCGCGGAAGTAGCGCGCAAACGCCCAGACCGCGAGCGGGCTGGGCGCCTGATAGTCGTCCGGTGCGCGGCGCGCGCGATTCACACGGATCGCTCGGACGGCTGCGACATGGTCCAGGAACGTTCGGACCACATCGCGCGGCCCAGCACCATGAGCTTGCGCGGGGTCGAGACGTACGCCCGCGCGCGAAACACGTCGTAGTCGAGGCGCTCGATGGCATCGAGGATGCCCGCGTAGGTGCGCTGCAGCAGCCGCACCGTGAGCCGGCTGCCGTCGTTGGGGAAGAGGCGCACGACCCGGCCGCCATCCTCGAAGTAGCGGCGCGCGCGCGCGACCTGCCACCGCATGAAGTCGCGGAGGGCGGGTGTCATGCGGCGGTCCTCGAGCAGGGCGCGCGACAGCCCGAAGCTCGCCAGCTCGTCGGCCGGCAGGTACACCCGGCCGTTGCCGAGATCCTCGCCCACGTCTCGCAGCACGTTGGTGAGCTGCATGGCGACGCCGAGCCGCACACCAGCCTCGTGGAAGCTCCCGGGAGCGGCACCCAGCACGGGACCGAGCATGAGCCCCACGCCGCCGGCCACGTAGCGGCAGTACTGCTGCAGACGGGCAAAGTCAGGCATCTCGACCGGCTCGAGGTCCATGGCCACGCCGTCGAGCAGGTCCAGCAACGGCGCCAGCGGAACGTCATATCGGCGCAGCGTGTCCGCCAGCGCCAGCCAGCGCTCGCTGCCTGGCGCCGCACCGCCATGGATCGCCGTGATCTCGCGTCCGAGCTCGGCCAGGTCGCGCCGCACGACCGCCACCGGCCGGTCGCCGCGCGCATCGACCAGGTTGTCCGCGTACCGGCAACAGTCGTAGAGGGCGAAGATCGCGCGCTTCTTCTCCGCCGGCAGGAACCGGCTCGCAAAATGGAAGCTCTTCGCCCAGCCGGCGGTGACGTGCTCCGCGCGCCGGTAGCTCCGCTGCAACGCCGGGGTCATGGCCGCGCGACCTCCTCGAGGATCCGCTCGGTGACGCACTCGGCGGAAATCAGCACCATCGGCAGTCCGCATCCCGGATGCGTGCTCTGCCCCACGAAGAACAGGTTCTCGAGGGTGGCATGCCGGTTGTGCGGACGGAAATAGCCGATCTGCATGAAGTTGTGTGAAAGTCCGAAGGCTTCGCCGCGCTTGTTGCCGTACTGGACGCGAAAGTCCTCCGGCGTCACCAGTCGGCGTGTGACGATGTGCTCCCGCAGCCGTGTCATGCCGAGCGTCGTCTCCATGCGGTCGAGCGTCTGCTGCTCCACCCGGGCCCCCTCCACGCTCCAGTCAACCCACTGCGACCGATCCTCGGGCTGGCTCGGCGCCAGGACCAGCGCGAAGAGGCTCTCACCCCCGCGTGGTGCCTGGCTCGGGTCGGTCCGGGATGTCGCCACGACGTAGAACGGCGGGTCCTCAGGCATGCGGTGCCGGACAAAGAGATCGTCACAGCCCGTCTTCATGTCCCGCCCGACCACGAAGTTGTGGTGCTGCAAGTGCGGCCAGGTGCGATTCGTTCCGATGTACATGAGCACCGCCGAACAACTGAAGCGCTTCTGCTCGATGCCGGGATAGGGCGCCAGCAGCAGTTCGTCGTAGGCGTACGGGAGATCGGCATTCGCCACGACGATGTCGGAACTAACCCGGGTCCCGTCGGCGAGGAGCGCGGAGCGCACCTTGTCGCCGGCCGTCTCGAAGCGGTGTACGCGGGCGCCGTAGCGGAAGGTGACGCCCAGCTCGCGTGCCAGCCGCTCCAGCGCGAGCGCCAGCTGGAACATGCCACCCATCGGGTAGAAGATGCCGCCCGCGATCTCGACGTACGGCAGCAGCGAGTAGATGGCAAGCGACTCGTATGGCGAGAGCCCGAGATACAACGTCTGGAAGCTGAGCGATTGCTGCATCCGCTCATCCTTGAAGTACTTGCCGACCATCTTCTGGAGATCGCCCAGGGCGCCGCTCGCCAGGATGCCAAGGTTGGCCAGGTCGAGCATGGCGGTGGGGCGGTGCACGTTGCGACCGATGAACGCGAGCCCGTCGCGGTACATCCGGCTCGTCCGGGCCAGGTACGCCAGCAGATTGGGACCGCAACCCGGTTCGATGACCTCGCACTCCTCGATGAGGCGATTGAGGACACTGCTCCGGTCATGACTGGTACCATCGGGAAAGTGAATGCGGTAGCAAGGATCGATCTGCACCAGCGTGAGGTAATCCTCCAGCCGCCGGCCGACGTCGCTGAAGAGCTTCTGCCAGTACTCGATCATCATCACGAGTGACGGACCGGTATCGAAGGTGAAGCCCTCCGACTGCCACCGGCCGGCCCGGCCACCGGGCCGGTCGTGCTGTTCCAGGACGGTCACCTCCCAGCCGGCATGGGCCAGACGGACGGCGGTCGCGAGCCCGCCGATGCCGGCGCCGACCACGGTGGCGGTCCGGCGCCCCGCGGCAGGCGCCGCAACGGCAGGAATTCCGGTGATACCCGCCGGCGATGGATGAGCCGCAACGTCAGTCATGGGGCTGTGGGACCTGTTCTGCAGGTTCAGGAACCGACCGCTCCGCGGGCATGAGCGTCGGGCGTTACCGGGGTGAAGGATTCCAGCCCGATGCGATAGCCAGCCGACCTGAGGACATGCTCGAAGGGCGGCACGCCCCCGCCTCCGATCACGGCGAAGGCACGGGGAGGCAGCCGCGCTGGCAACTGGGTGAGCGCGCCAAGCTGCTGCTCCACCAGCCTCGGGTCGCTGGCACTGAACGCGACCGCCCGGGCCTGGCGCTTCCAGGCCGCTTCAACGACGTCGTCGACCGGCAAGTCGGGCCCTAGGTAGTGCACCTGCCAACCGAGTTCCTGGACGTCGGCGAGACTCGCCAGGAATCCCCACTCGTGCCGCTCGCCTGGAAGACAGGCGGCCAGACAGACCAACCCCGGTCCACGGGCGTCCCGCAGCCCGGCCTTGAGGGCGTGCACCACCACCTCGCTCGCCATGTGCTCGGCCGCAACTGGGATCTTGCCCAGCGCCCAGAGATCGCCGACCACCTGCGCGAGGGGCAAGACCACGTCCCGCGCAAAGCCGCTCAGACCATGCAGGCCAAGCTGCTCGGCCACGAGCGCCTCGAGCCGGTCCCGGTCGAACGACACCACGGCGCCGAGCAGCGCTCCGTGCGTCGTTTCGCCGATGTCCCGGGCCTCGGCGCGGCTCAGCACCTCCTCGATGGGCTGCACGGCGAGGTCGCCGATGCGCTCGCCCCCCTCGATGAGCCGAGCGAATGCCCGGAGCAGTGCCACCTGCTCGGCTGTGTACGCGCGGTATCCGTTCGGGTGCCGTGCCGGCCGGACGACGGCGTACCGCCGTTCCCAGGCGCGCAGGCGCGCCGGAGCAAGGCCGGTGAGCTGCGCGGCTTCATGAATCTCGTACGTCCGATCCCCTCCGGCGACCGCCCTGGGGTACGGATTGCGTCGGGTCATGTCACGATCACCGATGGCCGAAGTTTCAGTCCGAACTGCCGATACACTTCGCCCTCCGAAAAGATTCCCCGGCGGTTATCTTTGCGACCGCGACCAGCCGTCGTGCCACGCTACCGCCCCGTTGAAAGGAGCACGCCCTGTCGGTGGAAGCCACCCGCCCCGCCGCGCCGCGCGCGTCGACCAGCCTGACCGTCGACCCGTGGGTGAGCATCAACACGATCCGCGTCCTGGCCATGGACGCGGTGGAGCAGGCCAATTCCGGGCATCCGGGCACACCGATGGCCCTGGCGCCCGTTGCCTATGTCCTGTGGACCCGGCACCTCAGGCACAATCCCGCCGACCCCGGGTGGGAGGACCGCGATCGGTTCGTCCTGTCCTGCGGCCACGCGTCGATGCTGCTGTACAGCCTCCTGCACCTCAGCGGATATGATCTCCCGCTGGATGAAATCCGCAACTTCAGGCAGTGGCATTCCCGGACGCCGGGGCATCCCGAGCGTGGACACACGGCCGGCGTCGAGGTCACGACCGGGCCGCTCGGCCAGGGGTTCGGCAACGCCGTAGGCATGGCGATGGCCGAGCGGTTCCTGGCGGCCCGGTTCAACCGACCCGACGCTGCCATCGTCGATCATCGCACATGGGCCCTGGTGAGCGACGGTGACCTCATGGAGGGTGTAGCCAGCGAAGCGGCAAGTCTGGCCGGACACCTCAGGCTTGGCAAGCTGACCCTGATCTACGATGACAACCGGATTACCATCGACGGGAACACGGCACTGAGCTTCACCGAAGACGCGAGCCGCCGCTTCGAGGGGTATGGCTGGCGCGTGCTGCACGTGGCCGACGGAAACGACCTGGACGCCATCGACACCGCCCTTACCGCCGCCCGCACCGAATCCGAGCGGCCAACGCTGATCGTCCTTCGCACCATCATCGCCGATCCGGCACCGACCAAGCGAAATACCAGCGAGGCCCACGGCGCACCCCTGGGGGCCGAAGAAGTGCGCCGCACCAAGGCCATCCTCGGCTGGGCCGAAGACCAGAAGTTCGTGGTTCCAGATGCGGCCTATGCCGACGTGGGTCGCTGCCGCACACATGGTGCGGATGCCCAGGTCGCCTGGCAGTCGGCGTTCGAGCGTTACCGAACGGCGTACCCGGCGGACGCCGCGGACTTTGCGCGCGAGCAGCGCGGCGAGTTGCCGGCTGGCTGGGACCGCGACCTGCCCACGTTTCCGGCGGACAAGGGGGGAGTAGAGACCAGGAAGGCCAGCGCCGCGGCACTGCAGGCGATCCTGCCGCATGTCGGCAACCTCGTCGGCGGATCAGCCGACCTGGCGGGGAGCACAGGCGTCGGTCAGAAGGTCGGTGGCGCATTCGGCCCAGGTGTCGCGGGACGCGTGGTGCACTGGGGGGTTCGTGAGCACGCCATGGGCGCGTGCATGAACGGCCTCGCCGCGCACGGCGGCATCCGGCCCTTCGGCAGCACCTTCCTCGTTTTCTTCGACTACATGAAGCCGTCGATCCGCCTCTCGGCACTGATGGGCCTTCCGGTGATCTACATCGGCACGCACGACTCGATCGGCGTGGGCGAGGACGGGCCGACGCACCAGCCGGTCGACCAGCTGCCGATGCTGCGGGCCATTCCGGGCCTCGTGACACTCCGGCCCGCCGACGCCAACGAGACGGTCGCCTCCTGGAAGGTCGCGCTCGAGCGGCGCGAGGGCCCCACCGCCATCGTGCTGACGCGGCAGAAGGTTCCGGTGCTGCCGCGGCTCGCGACCGTGGCGGACGTGGGACGGGGCGCGTACGTGGCGTACGAACCGGTGTCGGCCCCGCGCGCCATCCTGATTGCCACCGGCTCCGAAGTTGGAGTCGCCATGAGCGCGGCGGAAGAGCTCGATCGTGACGGGGTGCCGGCCCGCGTCGTGTCGCTCCCATCGTGGGAGTTGTTCGCCGCGCAGCCGCGCGAGTATCGGGACCAGGTGCTGCCACCTGCCATCTCCGCGCGCGTTGCGATCGAGGCGGCGAGTCCCTTCGGCTGGGAGCGCTGGGTCGGCGACCATGGCACCATCATCGCCATGCGCAGCTTCGGCGCCTCGGCACCCGCTGAGCGCCTGTTTGCAGAGTTCGGCTTCACTCCTGCTGCCGCGGCCGCGGCGGTGAAGGCACTCCTCCCTCGGAGCGATGCATGAGCGACAATCCATCCGCCACCGCCAATCCGCTGGTCGCGCTGAGCCGTCTCGGGCAGAGCCCGTGGTACGATTTCATCACGCGCGACCTGGTCCGCTCCGGCGAGCTGGCGCGGCTGATCCACGAAGATGGGCTCAAGGGCATGACGTCCAACCCGACGATCTTCGAGAAGGCCGTGGCTACGAGCACGCTGTACGACAGCGACATCCAGCAGCTGGCGGACCAGGGCCGCAGTCCCGCGGAGATCTTCGAGGCGCTCGCGGTGGCCGACGTGCAGGCGGCGTGCGACGTCTTCCGGCCGGTGTTCGAGCAGGACCCGAATGGCGACGGTACGGTGTCACTCGAGGTATCCCCCACGCTCGCGCATGACACCGACGGCACGGTGCGTGAAGCCGAGCGCCTCTGGGCCGCGGTGAACCGGCCCAACGTCATGATCAAGATTCCCGGCACGCGTGAGGGCCTGCCCGCCATCACGCGCTGCCTGGCGGCGGGCATCAATGTGAATGTGACGCTGTTGTTCTCCGTGAGCCGCTACCAGGAAGTAATCGACGCCTTCATGACTGGAATGGAGGCGTTTTTTCAGACCCCTGCCTCGAGCAAGCGGCGCGCGCCATGCAGCGTGGCAAGCTTCTTCGTGAGCCGGCTCGACGGCAAGATCGACCCACTGCTCGAGCGTGCCGCCAACAGTGGCCATGTGTTCGCCGGCCAGCTTCGCGGCATGATCGCCATTGCCAATGCCGCCACGGCGTACGAGCGCTTCCTGCAGTCGCTGCACCTGCCGCGCTGGCACCAGCTCCTGGCGCGCGGCGCCTACCCGCAGCGCCCGCTCTGGGCCTCGACCAGCACCAAGGATCCGCGCCTGGCCGACGTGTACTACGTCGAGGCGCTGATTGGCCCGCGCACGGTGAACACCCTTCCGCCCGAGACGTTTGCGGCCTTCCGTGAGCACGGCCAGATCTGCCTCCACCTCGACGAGCACGTGGCGGAGTCGGCCCGGCGGCTCGATGCGCTCGCCGATTACGGCATCGACCTGACCGCGGTCACGAGGGACCTCGAGGCCGACGGGGTCGCCAAGTTTGCGGCGTCCTACCGCTCCCTCCTGGCGGGCATCGAGGCCAAGGCCGGCGCGCTGGCGGCGCGCTGAGCATGTGGCGCTTCCTGCGCGGCATTTCGCTCACGTGGTGGATCATCATCGCGATGTTGATCGGCATCTTCATCGGGTGGGCCGACCACACCCTCTGGACCGACAGCGACGTCGCGGCGAAGCTGCAGCCACTGTCGACCATCTTCCTGCGCCTCATCAAGTCGATCGTGGTACCGCTCGTCTTCTCGAGCCTGGTGATCGGCATTGCCGGTCACGGCGACGACCTGAAGCGGGTCGGGCGCCTCGCCTTCCGGTCGATCGTCTACTTCGAGCTCGTCACCACGCTCGCGCTTGCCTTCGGCCTCCTTGCCGTGAACTTCTTCCGTCCCGGTGACGGCGTGGACCTCTCGGCGGCGACGGCCGAGCAGGGCAAGCAGTTCGCCAGCAGCCAGGCGACGCTGTCCGGCGTGCTGGAGCACACCTTTCCCGCCAGCTTTTTCGATGCGGCCGCGCGGAACGAGGTGCTTCAGGTAGTCGTGTTCGCGGTACTCTTCGCGATCGCGCTGGCGCAGGTGAAGCCGGGCCGGTCGAAGGACATCATGCTGGGGTTCTTCGAGGGGCTGGCCGACGTGATGTTCAAGTTCACCGGCCTGGTCATGCTGTTCGCGCCGATCGGCATCGGGGCGGCGGTGGCGGTGACCGTGGGGCACAGCGGCATCGGCGTGCTTCGCAACCTGTTCAGCCTGGTCGGAACGCTGTACGTGGCCCTCGTCGCGTTCATCCTGCTCGTACTGGTGCCGGTGGCGGTGCTCGCGCGAATCCCGCTGCGCCGCTTCTGGTACTGGGTCAAGGAACCGTGGTTGATCGCGTTCTCGACCGCCTCGTCGGAGGCTGCGCTGCCGCTCGCCTTCGAGAACCTGGAAAAGTTCGGCGTGCCACGCCGCATCGTCGCGTTCGTCCTGCCCACCGGGTACTCGTTCAACCTCGACGGCTCGACGCTGTACCTCGCGGTAGCGTCGGTGTTCGTGGCCCAGGCCGCCGGCGTGGAGCTCACGCTCGGTCAGCAACTCGTCATGATGCTGACGCTGATGCTCACGAGCAAGGGCGTTGCGGCGGTGCCGCGTGCCTCGCTCGTTATCCTCTCGGGCACCCTCTCGACGTTCGGCCTGCCCCTCGAGGGCGTAGCGGTGATCCTCGGGGTCGATGCGCTGATGGACATGGCACGCACCTCGGTGAACCTGCTGGGCAACTGCCTGGCCTCGGCAGTCATGGGCCGCATCGAGGGCGACCTGCGAATTCCGGAGGGGGCCGCCATCAGCCAGGCTGCCGAGGTCGCAGCCTGAAACTTCGCCCCCGGCGAAACCGTCGGGGGCGCCGGGTACCTGCGGGGGGATCTCGCCGATCCCCCCGCTTTTTTTCGTTCCATCCTTGAGGGAGTCATGCGCACACTGTTCACGCTGTCCCTGCTTACTGTCGCCAGCGCGGGCATGCTCGCTGCGCAGCGGACGCCGGCCGTGCCGGCTCCCCTCCGGTCGGCACCGATCGCCAACGTCGCCTACGAGGTCACCTTCAACCGCGACTTGGCGAAGCATCGGTCGATGGCGGTAACCATGAGTTTCGATGTGAGCGGCACCCAGCCGGTGCTGCTCTCGCTTCCCGCCTGGACGCCGGGTGCCTACGAGATCACCGATTTCACCAAGTGGGTGTCGAACTTCGCGCCGACGCGCGGCGGACAGGCGCTCGAGTGGGACAAGGTCGATTATGACACCTGGCGGATCCGCACCACGGGAGCCGGCCCGGTCAAGGTGTCATTCAACTTCAAGGCCGACACGCTCGACAACGCGATGTCCTGGGCCCGCGACGAGTTTCTGCTGTTCAACGGCACCAACGTCTTAATGTTTCCCGAGGGCCAGCCGTTCTCGTTCCCTGCCACGGTGCACATCAGCACCGAGCGCGACTGGATCGTGGCAACGGGGATGACGTACGGCGGGGCGAAGGACAGCTATCGGGAGGGGAACTACCACGACCTGGTGGACATGCCGTTCTTCGTAGGTCACTTCGACTACGACAGCGTGCAGGTCGAAGGCATTACCGTCCGGCTGGCCACCTATCCCGCGGGCAGTCTCTCGGGCGCGGCGCGCGCCGAGACATGGATCCGCATCCAAAAGATGTGGGCGCCGATGATCCAGGCCTTCGGTGACAAGCCATTCAAGAACTACACGATCATGCAGATCGCCGACTCGAGCTACCAGGGCGCGAGCGGCCTCGAGCACCAGAACTCGCACGTGGACGTGATCACGCCGCTCGCGCTCGGCAACCCGTTCCTCGACGGGCTGTACTCGCACGAGATCATTCACGCGTGGAACGTGAAGCGGCTTCGCCCTGCCGACCTCTATCCCTACCGCTACGACCGCTCGCAGCCGACGACGTGGCTCTGGGTGAGCGAGGGCATCACCGACTACTACGCCGACCTCGTGCTGGTGCGCTCGCATCTCGTAGAGCCGTCAAATTTCTTCGCGACTACCACCGGCAAGATCCAGAACGTGGACGCGGCAGCGCCGGTGGCCCTCGAGGATGCCTCGCTTTCCACCTGGATCCACCCCACCGACGGCACCGGATACCTGTACTACGACAAGGGGTCTCTGGCGGGCCTGATGCTCGACATCCTCATCCGCAACGCGAGCGACAACCGGCAGTCGCTCGACGATGTCATGCGCAGTCTCTACCAGAGCGCGTACAAGAAGGACCGCGGATTCACCGGTGAGGAGTGGTGGGCGGCGGTCAGCAAGGCGGCGGGCGGCAAGTCGTTTGCCGACTTCAACCGGCTCTACATCGACGGCCGGGCACCATATCCGTGGGATTCGATCCTGCCGCTCGCAGGGATGCGACTCAACCGCGAACCGCGCGTCGGGATCCAGTCCGATGCTGACAGCAATGGCGTGCGCGTCGTGTCGGTCGCATCCGGTACCTCCGCTGACCTCGCCGGCGTCAAGCCGGGCGACTACCTCGTGTCGGTAGGCGATATCACCGTAAGCACGGTCGACTTCGGCCCCGCCTTCCGGGAGCTGTATGCCGGCAAGGCTGATGCGCCGTACGTGATTACCGTGCGCCGCGGTGCCGAGACGCTCAAGCTGGACGCGAAGATCCAGCTGTCCAACCTGAAGGTCGAGGCGGATCCGAACTCGAACGAGAAGGCAACGCGGATCCGGGACGGGATCCTGACCGGAAAGACGGGATCGTAGCCTAGCGCAGGCGCTCGATACTCACGATGGTAATCGCCGGCGTAGGGTCTGTCCCTGCGCCGGCGATTGCTGTATCCGCCGCACGACATCCATGCCTGAAGTCACCTGGCCCAAGGCGGCGAACCCTCGCCGGTGCGATGGAAGCGGCCGCCCGAGTACATGCCAGCGTCCACGTAGCGAAGGAAGTTGGCCGAGGTGACTGGCGCGCGGACGGTGTCGATCACAACCACGATGACGCCGAGTGAGGTCGTGACTCGAACGCCAGGCAGCTGCGCCCGGACAGGCGCCGCGATGGCGACCAGCATCGCCATGCATCCGCCAATGGAGAGTCTAGCCATTGCGGGGGAAGAGTGATGGAAGGTCCGCCGCCGCCAGTGGCCGCGGAGCGTCGAGCAGCCCGGCGAGCACCGCAGCCCGGCCAAGCACTTCCTCCGGGCGCACGCCGGCGGTACGCAACTCGCCGATCCCGGTGTCACCCGCCGACTTGCTGAGCTTGCGGCCGTCGGCCTTCATCAGCAGCGGGTGATGCAGGAATCGGGGTGGCTGCCCGCGCCCGAGCAGCCGGCCGACACGGATCTGCCGGCCAGTGGACTGCAACAGGTCCTCACCCCGAATCACCACATCCACACCCTGCTCCATGTCATCGACGACGACGGCAAACTGGTAGGTCCATTGCCCCCGCCTGTCGCGAACCAGCAGGTCGCCGCACTGGGCAGCGGGCTCCTGGGCCTGCGGGCCGAGCCGGAGGTCATCGAACGCCTCGGTGCCAGCCGACATCACGACCCGGCGCGCCTTCGCCTTCGTCCGATCCACGCCGCGGGCGCGGCAGTGACCGGGGTAGCGCATCTCCTCGCCAAAGATGTCTGGCACTTCCTGGGCGATGTCCCGGCGCGAGCAATCGCAGGCATACACCAATCCCGCGCGGTCGAGCTGTTCCAGCGCCGCTTCGTAACGCGTGCCGCTGTCGCTCTGGCGCTGCGGATGCGTTCCGGCGCGGAAGTCGTTCGTGCTTCCGATGTCAGGGGTCAGTCCGAGCCAGTCGAGATCGTCGAGGATGGCACGTTCGTACTCCCGTCGCGAACGCGCGCGATCGTGGTCCTCGATGCGCAGGATGATCCGGCCGCCGAATGCGCGGGCCAATCCCCACACGTAGATCACGCTGACGGCGTGGCCGAGGTGAAGAAAGCCCGTGGGGGCGGGCGCAAAGCGGGTTCGCCACCTCGTGGGCAGGGTGGCGAGCGGGTGCGGCCGGCTCACGTCTCCTTGCGGAAGAGGAGCGGCTTCGACTCACCCTTCACGTGGATAAGCAGCGCGCCGGTCTTGTCGTAGGCGACCGTGTCGGCCTGGGTGAGCGCAGCAAAGAAGTGAGTCTCCTGGTCCATGAGTGCCGGGGCGCAGGCCATCATGGTGGAGGCGAGTGGCGTGAAGGTGATCCGGGACCCCCTGAGCGTGACGGAGCCGCTGTAGCGGTTGCAGCCCCCGCTGCCCGCGACTTTCCCGTCGGCCACGAACTGGAGCGTGACGCGGGAGTTGTCGATGACGCCACGTCCGGCGAGGTCCTCGAGTTGCCACGCGGCCCCGCCCAGGCTCTTCGGGTCGATCACCGCCGGGGCCGGTTGCTTGTTCGCGCAGGCCGCGAGCAGCGCGGCGACGGCGACGGTTGCGGTGCGAATGGACGCCTCACGTGACGATGTCAGTCGAACTCTTTCTGATTGGCGGCTGCACCGGGATTGCTGAAGAAGTATAGCCTCCATCGCTCAAGGAGGCCCACCGAGCGAAGAACATGAGGCCGGCTCCGCGCACTGCGGAGCCGGCCTCACGTTCGTTCTGTCTGTGAAGCGGGCCGCTAGGCGACTGTCGCCACACCCGCGCGATTCGCCACCGTGCCCCGACCCGGACGTGGTGCAATCGGCACAAGGCCCGCCGACGCCTTCAGGTACGCATTGGGATCGTGCTCCAGTGCGCCCTCCGGCAGCCAATCCCAGAACGGCCCCAGTTCGCGACGAATGCGGTCGAGATAGAACGGCGGCAGCACGGTGGTCTCGCCCTCGAAGTAGTCGCGCACCGAGCGATCGGTGTCGAGCAAGCCCCGGATGGTGCTGTGGTACTTGATGCGTCCCCATCCCTCCGACGACACCGCCCGGATCACATTCATGCCACGCGGCAGCAGCTCGCTGTTACCGAAGAAGCGCTTCGCGATCATCCGTCCCGAGAAGGAGTACTTCGTCAGGTCGATGAGGCGATCGTAGAACTCCGGCCACGCGTAGTTCCTGGGCTTCACGTTCATCGCGTGGTTGTTGTTCAGGAAGTGATGCGGGAAGGGCAGCACGCGCGCGTCGCGCTGGTACTCGAGATTGAGCGGTGCCGCCTTGCCGAATGCCGACAGCAGCGAATATCCAGGGAACGCACCGGGCGCCAGATCGAGGAACTTCTTGGTCAGCTCGAACGGCTCGGGACCCATGTCGCCGTCGAGGCCCAGGACGAAGTTCGTCTGGATGTACGGGATGTAGCGGAGGATCATGTTCACGTGCTCCGCCACCTGCGTCACCTTCTCCATGCCGGTGCGGCGGGTCTTCGACTTGTTGCCGAGATCGTACCACGACTCGACGCCGGGCAGGATCGCCTTGAAGCCGTTCTTCTGCAGCCGCTGGAGATGCGCCTCATTGAGCACCGACAGGCTGCTCTCGGCGATGTGCCGGATGCGCGTTGTCGGGTCGGCGCGCTCCAGCGTCTCCATGCACTCCTCGAAGCGGATGCCGAAGTTCGGGTCATGCCACCCGACGATCGGCCGCTTGTGCCTGGTCAGCAGGAACTGGATGTCTTCGGCCAGGCGGTCGAAGCCCAGTGGCTGGTACTCGACCGTCGAGTCGATGCAGAAGCTGCAGGTGTAGGGGCAGCCGAGGCTCGCAAGCATCGGCACCATCTGGATGACCGGCGCCTTCGCCAGGGTGCGCTCGACGTACTTCCAGCGCTCCGCCAGCGTCGGCAGGTCCTTCGGCTGCTGCGATGACGCGAGCTGCCGGCCCTCGGGGCGGTGCTGCTCCCGGTCGCTCAGGATCTCGAGCACCGTTGTGCGGTCGGTGAAGCCCAGGACGTAGTCGAAGAAGCGACCGGCGTCCTCGGGATAGCAGCGGGCATGGGGCCCACCCAGCACGGTCACCGCGCCGCGCTGCTGGAACATGTTGCTGATGGCGTACGCCAACTGGGCCGACTGGGAGAACGCGCTGATGAACAGGACGTCCACGTCGAGCGGCAACTCGGCCTGCAGGTCCTCGAACCCGGTGTAGCAGATCAGGTGCACGTCGTGTCCCGCCTGTTCACACCAGACCGCGATGATCTGCGGCATGATGCCGGCCAGGTTCGGGTTCATGACGCGGGAATAGACCGCCTTGGTGGGAGCTCGAGCGACCAGGTCGACGATGCCGATGCGGAGCGGGCGCATGTCTGCCTTGCGTGAAGTGAGATCACCCACGGCAAGGACACCGGTTGGGCTCCGGCGTACTCGAAATTGGGTGGCGGCTACAAACGATCAGGAGCCGGCGCGTCAGAAACGTAGTTCTGCGCAACGGCTCCCAGCATTAATTCTACAACGACACCACCCATTTGGGCAGTCGTGCGGTGCAAGTTGTGACGCAGGGGTCAGTTACAGGACTGCAGAGATGAGAGGCGCCGACCGGAGTCGAACCGGTGATGGAGGTTTTGCAGACCTCTGCCTTACCACTTGGCTACGGCGCCAGGTACCGTCCGGCCCTGCACGAACGCCGGAGAAGGTACTCCAAACTGGTCCGCCCCAGCAACACGGCTACCTGCTTCTTCTGCGCGGGGGAGGCCCAACCATCCGGCCCGGGAGCTGCCGGCAGCCTCCGCTGCCGGACGCTCTTGACCCCGACTTGATGGGCCCCGGCGAAAGTGGGAGCGTTCAGATGCTCCACTCTATACCGGAGGTTCACATGAAGACTTCATCCGCATTGCTCATCGCCGTCACCGTCCTGGCGGCCTGCGACAACCCGGCCTCGATCGACACAACAGCGCCCGCACCCACGCCCGACCCTGACGCCGAGACCATCGTCTCGTCGAACGACTGGTACGCCTCCTGGCTTAGCGTGGCAGCCCCGATCCGCATCTACCAGCAGAACGTCTACGTCGGCACCGATGTCGACGCCGTCATCGCGGCGGGAGCATCATCGAGCGACCCGGCGGTGCTCTTTGGCGCGCTGATCGGTGCCCTGCACACCTTCGATGCCACCGACTGGTCCGCGCGCGCCAACCGGATGGCCGACGAGATCAGGCGCCAGGGACCGGACGCCATCAGCCTGAACGAGATCTCCACCGTGGCCCGTCGGGGCCTGGCCGACTACGGCGTGGCCGACAACACCACCGATTTCCTGCCCATATTCCTGAGCGCCCTGGCCGCACGCCGGCTCGACTACCACGTGGTGGGCCAGGTGAAGAACACCGAAGTGATGATTCCGCTCTCCATCGACCCGGCTACGGGTGAGATCATCAGCGGGCCCGACGGCCTTCCGGCCGCATTTGCATCACTGGTCGACTACGACGTCCTGCTGGCGCGGCGCGGAGTCGGCGTGGCCAACGTCGCCGCGAAGAATTACCAGGCCTACCTGCCGGTCAACCTCGGCCCGATCCCAGTGGCGATCAAGCGGGGATACGTGGCCGCCGACCTCACCATCCTCGGCCGGGCCTTCCGCGTGGTGAGCACGCACCCGGAGCCGCGGGCACCGGTGAAGGAAGTCCAGGAGGCACAGGTGGCTGAGCTGCTGCAGGACCTGTCGGCAACGACGCTGCCGGTGGTGGTGGCCGGCGACTTCAACTCCGAGCCCACCGATCCCGCCAACTCGCCATGGGACCAGATGACCCGGGCGGGGTTTACCGACCTGTGGACGGCACGTATCGGCCGTCCGGAACCGAGTGCCACCTGCTGCCACTCTCCGGACCTGCGGAACGCCACCTCGATGCTGGATCGCCGGCTCGACTACGTGTGGATCAAGGCTGACGCGCATCGCCGAGTGGGGCCGGCGGTCATGACGGTCTTCGGCGATGAGCTGAAGGAGCGCACGGCATCGGGTCTCTGGCCGTCCGACCACGGTGGCCTGTTCGGCGGGGTCGTTTTGTTGCCCCAGCGAATCGCGCATGACTCATCCGTAACGCTCGAACCCCGCCCGGGATACACCCGGGCGGGGCTCTGGTGTGCTGATGCGGTGGCGGTACTGTGATGTTTCTTAATGAAACGCAATGATGATCCGCATGAAGAGTCCAGGTCGCGCCATCGCGAGCCAAGCCGTTGCGAACTGAAGCTTTCGCCTCATCACTCCCGTCTTGCGGCGTCTGTACCCGGGCGGTAACTTGTCGATATCCAACCCGGCGCCATATCAGATTCAGGTTCGTAACAGAGCAACGTTTCGCGTGATGCCGACGGGATTGTCGCACGCTGCGCCCCGCCCCGGCTTCCACATCGACCCACGGATCGGCGGGCTGCCTGACTCGCGGGATCGTCCTTACCCAACGAGGGAGAACCGAGCATGCTTCATCGAATGGTCAGTCGATCTGCTGGTGCGTTCGCAGCCGCGGCGTTTGGCTTGGGGCTTGCCGCGTGCGAAGACAACACCACAGGCACCCCGCTGACGCCGCCACCAGCGTCAACCGCGGTTTATGTGAATGTTGTAAATACGGCGGTGAACCCCGCGCCCACGACAGGGACCGCCGGTCGAGTTGTGGCGCCAGCTGCGGTCTTCAAGGTTACTTATCCCGATGGCACCCCCGCGGTTGGCCAGGTCATCGCCTTCAGCCTCAACCTTGGTGGCCACCTTCACCAGACCAAGGACACTGTTGATGCGGGCGGCTTCGCCAGTCCCGGTAGGTGGATCCTCGGAGCCCGAGCCGCCACCCAGCGCCTGATCGCGTCACCGGTTGCTGGTAACGCGGGCTTCATCGACGTTGTCGCTGAGGCGGGGACCCCCGGCGCTGGCCCAGGCACTGGCGCGCCCGGAGCTCATGGTCCAGTACCAGTCAATCTGGGAACGGCAGGCAACTATGTGATTCTTGCGGAATCAGCGATCACCAACGATACCCTTCCCGGTCTTTCCGAGATCTTTGGAGATATTGGTTCGGGTGTAGCCGCGAGTAGCATCACTGGATTCGTCTTGACCCTTGACGTCGGCGGCGCATTTGCGACGGCCCCTCAGGTGTCTGGCGGCCAGATCTTTGCGTCAAGCTATGCGGCTCCAACGCCCGCTAACCTGGTCACGGCAATTGACGACATGGAGTCCGCATACGCCGATGCCGCGGGACGAGCAACTCCTGACGAGATCGACGTGGAGTCGGGCGATCTGGGTGGGCTCGTTCTGCCCCCCGGCCTCTACAAGTGGGCGAACTCGGTCACGATCCCCATTGATCTTACTCTCAGTGGTGGCCCGGACGATGTGTGGATATTCCAGGTAGGCGGAGGCCTTGACCAGTCGGCCGCTGCGCGGGTCGTCCTGACCGGTGGCGCGGATGCCAAGAATGTTTTCTGGCAGGTCACCAGTGGAGTGGTGGTTGGAACAACCGCGCGCATGCAGGGAGTCGTATTGGGACAGACGTTGATCACCCTGAACGTCGGTGCAACGGCGAGCGGCAACTTGTTGGCACAAACCTCAGTCATCATGTCCAAGAATACGGTTGGTACGCCGTAGCAACGTGATGGCAGAGCCCGCGCAGGCCATGAAGATGATGTAGCAGCGAGAGTGTTCTCGAGATCGGCGACGACGCTCCTGCCTTCGGCAGGGGCGTTGTTCGTTTGGCAAACCCTGCGCCGAATCAATCCAGGTTAGGATTAGTTGAAGGAGAAGATCATGGCCACCAACACCGACTGGCTCACCCAGCCCGACGCCCTGCTCCGGCTCGGCACCGCCGAGCCGCTCATCCCGCATCACGTCGTGCGCTGGGACCGCGGCGTCCGCACCGAGCGAGAGGACCTCGTCGCCGAGGAGGCGCCGGTCACCATCGTCTACAACGACATCCCGCATGTCGTGATGATGGCCACGCCCACCAACCTGATCGACTTCACCCTGGGTTTCAGCATCACCGAGGGACTCATCCGGTCACCGGCCGACATGCTCGCCATCGCGTGCGTGCCCCACGAGCGCGGCATGGAGATGCAGGCCACGGTGGCGCTGGAGTGCATGGCAGTGATCAATGGCCGCACCCGGCGGCTCTCGGGCCGGACCGGCTGTGGCGTGTGCGGCAGCGACAGTGTGGATGCGGTGCTGCGCCCGGTGTCCGAGGTGCCCGACGGGCGGGCAGTGCCTGGCACGGTGATCCACCGTGCCCTCGACGGGCTCGTGGCGCAGCAGGAGCTCAATCGTTCGGCCGGCGCGGTGCATGCGGCCGGCTGGGCCGGCTTCGACGGGGAGGTATCGCTGGTACGCGAGGACGTGGGGCGGCACAACGCGCTCGACAAGCTCATTGGTGCCGTGCTCACGCGCGGCATCGATCCGCAGTCCGGGTTTGTGGTGGTAACGAGCCGCGCCAGCTTCGAGATGGTGCACAAGACCGCGATGCTCGGCGCCAGCCTGCTGGTCACGGTCTCGGGCGCAACGGCACTGGCCGTGCGCATGGCGCACCAGGCCAAGCTGACGCTGTGTGGCTTTACCAGGAAGGAATCACATACGGTGTACACCCACCCGTGGAGGGTGGTGGCCTAGCCTCAACCGCCTAGAACGTTCCGTGCCACATGAGGCCAAGCCCGTTTGGCGTGGCCAGCGGAACCGGCGCCCGCAGCCCGAAGATCGTCCAGCGTCCGGTCGCGAGCTTGGCCGACGCGATCCCCACTGCCGCTCCCACCATTACGTCACTCACCCAGTGCTGATTGTCATACACGCGCGACCACGCCGTGCCGGTGGCGAGCGTGTAGAGGCCAACGGTGGCCCAGGTGCGGTGGATCTCCTGCGCCAGCGACGCCGCGAACGAGAAGGCTACCACAGTATGCCCCGACCACATCGAGGCGTTGCCGCTGAACGGCTGGTAGTCCCACACATCGTTCGTGTCGTAGGGCCGCACGCGACCGAGGGAGTACTTGAAGATCCCGGTCACCACGCCGGCAAGGAGGACCGAGGCGCCGACGCGGAGGCCGCTGTGGAGGATCGCCGGCTTCTTCGCGATGAGGCCGGCGAGGATCATGCCGCCCGTCACCGGCGCCACAACCTGCCACTGCCCGAAATACCGGAAGGCGTCCGAGAAGTCATTCGCGGTCTGGCTGCTATGCTCCGGGTTCGCTGTCCACTCCTGAACCGGCGCGTCGACGACCGCCATGGTGAGCACTCCCGCGCCCACCAGGCCTGCGACTCCCCACCACTTGATGGCGTACGGCTGCTTGAGGCTGTCCGGTCGCGCGGATTCGACAGGAGCGACGACCTGCGCGGCATCCTGGGCTACGGCGATCGCGGGCGTGAGCGCGCCTGCGACGGCGAGCAGCAGGCACAACTCATGTCGTGGAAGGCGTCGGGTCAGGGGGAGATCCTGCGCGTGAAGGCTTCTTCAGTGAAAATCGTGCCGGCGGGCATGCTCGGCACCAACGGGGGCACTGAGGAGGCGAAATTCCTCCCCGCGCACGTTCACCACACGGCCCTCGATCTGCAAGGTCCCCCGTATGAGCAGGAGCGGGCTCCGCGCGATGAGCAGCGCCTGCTGCTCGAACCGCTTGGGCGTCACAATGACGTTCACCAGCCCGGTCTCGTCCTCGAGCGTGAGGAAGACAAACCCCTTGGCCGTACCGGGGCGCTGCCGGCAGATGACGAGGCCTGCGACGAGGACTGCCTCTCCGTTGCCGGGATTCCTGCCGTCTTGCCGCCCTGATTTCCTGTCGCCCTTGAGGTCACTGGCCCGCGCCACGCCCAGCCGATCCATTTCCTTCCGCAGATGTGCCATCGGGTGGCCGTTGAGCGAGAGCGCCGTCATGCGGTAGTCGGCCTCGGTCAATTCATAGGGCGTCATGGGAGACAGGAAATCGGCAGGGCGGCAGGGCGGCAGGGCGGCAAGAGGACCCGCCACGCCATGCTCGGCGCGCAGCACTTCCCACAGCGCCATCCTCCGGCGACGCTCCGGTGACTCATGCGCCACGAGGCTGTCGAGCGCCCCTGCCTCCGCCATGGCACGCAGCGCGCCGCGATCGAGTCCGGTGCGGATCACGACATCGGCAACGGAACTGAACGGACGCTCGGCGAGTGCCCGCTCGATCTTCTCCCGTGCCGCGGTGCCAAGGCCGCGGATGGAGCGGAAGCCCAGGCGCACCGCCGGGTCGTGTGTCGTTGGTCGTGAGTCGTGAGCACGTTTGACATCAGGCACGACCCGCGACCCACGACCCGCGACCTCCAGTGTCGCATCCCAGCCACTGCGCAGCGCATCCACCGGCCGCACTTCCACTCCATGACGGCGGGCATCCTCCACCAGCGTCCCGGGAGAGTAGAAACCCATCGGCTGCGCGTTGAGGATTGCCGCCGTGTACTCGGACGGGTAGTAATGCCGGAGATAGGCCGACGCGTAGACCAGCAGCGCGAAGCTCGCAGCATGGCTCTCGGGAAATCCATAGTCGGCAAAGGCGTTGATCTGCTGGTAGATCCTTCGCGCGGTGTCGGCGTCAATGCCGTTCTTCGCCATGCCCTCCACCAGCTGCTCGGCGATCTCGGCCATGCGCTCATGGGAGCGCTTGTGTCCCATGGCGCGGCGCAACACGTCGGCCTGCCCGGGAGAGAACCCGGCGGCGGCGATGGCCACCTGCATGCCCTGCTCCTGGAAGAGCGGCACGCCGAGGGTGCGCTTGAGCGCCGGCTCGAGCGAGGGATGGGGGTAGGTGACTTCCTCGAGTCCCGCGCGCCGGCGCAGGAACGGATGCACCATGTCTCCCTGGATGGGGCCGGGACGGATAAGCGCCACCTCGACGACGAGGTCGTAGAACGCACGCGGCTTCATACGTGGGAGCGTGTTCATCTGCGCGCGACTCTCCACCTGGAACAGGCCGATGGTGTCGGCGCGGCAGAGGTCGTCGTACACGGCGGGGTCGTCCACCGGAATGATGCCGAGATCGAGCGAGACCCCGCGCGTGCGATTGATGTAGAGCAGGCAGTCCTGCAGCAGCGTGAGCATACCCAGGCCGAGGAGGTCGATCTTCACCAGGCCGACGGGATCGAGGTCGTCCTTTTCCCACTGGATCACCGTACGGCCGGGCATCGACGCCGGCTCGATGGGCACGATGCGTGACAGCGGCTCGCGCGTCAGCACGAAACCGCCCACGTGGATGGAGCGGTGGCGCGGCAGCTGGTGCAGTCCCTCGACGATGTCGGCGAGCAGGGCGACGCGCGGGTCGTCAGGGTCGAGCCCGGCCTTGATGAGGACGGACGTCGCCTCGGTGGACCCGACGAGTGACGTGACCGGATTGCGGCGCTCGACGTGATCCTGCCCTGCGTGGGGATCGGCAACACCGGACGGCAAGACGGCAGGACGGCAGGACGGCAGGAAGTCCTCGACGGTGTCTGTGGATCGCGCTGCCTGCTTCACCGCATCTGCCCGTGACTTCGCTTCGGTCCCCGGCACCATCTGCTGTCCCAGCACGTCCGCCATCTGTCGATCCCTCTTGCCGTCTTGCCGCCTTGCCGTCTTGCCGCCGTCGTCGGTGCATTCCGGGTTGTCCTGGGTGTAGGCATCCGCCGGTTCCCGGCCGCGCAGTGCCTGCGCCGTTGCCCGGGCGGAGAACCGGTCGCTGAACGCGGCGAGTGCCTCGGCCTGCTGCACGCTGAAGCCAAGCACGCGCGCAGCGTCGCGCACGGCGCTGCGCCCCCGCCAGCTGATCTGCTCGCACACCATCGCCGCATGCTCGCGCCCATAGCGCTCATAGACGTACTGGAGCACCCGCTCCCGCTCACGATGCGCGATATCGAGGTCGATATCGGGCGGCTCGGCGCGTTCCTCGCTCAGGAAGCGCTCGAACAGGAGGTTCATCTTCACCGGATCCACGGCGGTGATGCCGAGACAGTAGCAGACCACCGAATTGGCCGCGGAACCGCGCCCCTGGCAGAGGATCCCGTTGCGCCGCGCGAAGCGTACGATGTCCCAGACGATCAGGAAGAAGCCGGCGAGCCCGAGGCGAGCGATGACGGCGAGTTCGTGGGCGAGCTGGGTACGGTGAGCAGAGTCGTGGGTCGTGGGTCGTGGGTCGCAGGAGAGCCGCTCCTCGAGACCCTGCATCGCCAGGCGCTCCAGGTACTCGTCCTCGCCCACACCGGGCGGGAGGGGAAACTCCGGCAGCGTGGGGCGCAGCTGCTCGAGCCGGAAGGCACACCGCTCGGTGACAGCGCAGGTGGCGTAGATGCCTTCCGGGGCATGGTGCCAGCGGCGGGCCATCTGCGCCGCCGACTTGAGGTACCACTCGCCGTTGGGGCGGAGGCGCGTTCCCATCTGGTCGAGGGTCGACTTGTGCCGGAGCGCTGCGAGCACGTCATGCACCCGGCGATCCTGCGGGCGGGCGTAGTGCACGTCATTGGCCACGACCCACGGTATGCCCAGCCATCCGGCCATGGGAATGAGTTGCGCCGCGAGCTCGCGCTCCTCGGGGAGTCCGTGATCCCAGCACTCGATGACGAGGCGGTCGCCGTAGATGTCGCGGAGCGTGCGCGCCGCGCGACGCGCCCCCTCCGTATCGCCGGTCGCGAGGAGGGACGGCACCCATCCGCGAGGGCCACCGGTCAGTGCGATGACACCATCGGCATGGCGCGCGAGCAGGTCGAGCGGAACCGCGGGCTCTCCGCGCGGGCAATCCATGCGTGCACGGGTGATGAGGGTGGAGATGTTGGCGTAGCCGGTGCGGGACTCGGCCAGGAGAACAAGGGACGTGAGCGGTGAGCGGTGAGCGGTGAGCGGGATGACCAGGCTGAGTTCTGTCCCGATGATCGCATCAATGCCCCGTGCGCGCCCTGCCTCCGAGAACCGCACCACACCGCCAAGGTCATCGTGATCGGTGAGGGCGAGCGCGTGCTGGCCCAGTGCGTGGGCGCGTTCGATCAGCCCCTCGGGCGATGCCGCCCCATCGAGGAGGGAGAAGCAGGAGTGACAGTGCAGCTCGACGTACCCGGATGGCAGGACGGTGTCAGTCATACCATCCGTGGACATTCCACGTTCCCCCGCTCAGGAACACCACGAACGCCGTGCCCTCGCTGGTCCAGGAGGAGTAGTCACGCGCATACGGCGATGCCCACCAGTCGCCGGAGAGGCGCTCCACGCTTCCCCGCTCCGTGATTGGCCACCGCCGCCCGCGCCAGGTGAAGGTGCTGGTGTCAGGAGCGATCTCGATCGGCTCCGGCGGCTGGAGAAGGCGAAGTGAGGCGGCATCGCCCCGGTCCTCCTGCCACCCTGCCGGCTTGCCGCCTTCCTCCCATGCTCCCCTCCGCTCCAGCGCAAATCCATCCAGTGCCACCGGTCGCACCACGGCATCGGCGCCGAGTGCGGCGCGGAGACGCGCGAACGCTGCTTCCGCCGCGGCGGGATCACGCCAGCCGGTATGCAGCAGGTCGCCCTGTTCGCCGGAAGGCCTGGCGCGCTCGGTGATGCGCACGACGACGCCGAGCACCGGCGCCTCGAGGGTCCAGTCTTCGAGCATCGCCCGGCACTGCTCGAAGAGGGGTTCCAGGCGCGCGAGGGGAAAAGCCAGGGTGATGCAGCATGACGCAGAGCGTGCAGGCGTCTCGTCGAGCTTCAACTCCACTTCCAGCGCTGCCACCGCCATGCCGTCGCTCGCGACCTGCGTGATCAGGCGGCCCAGTGCCGCGCGCACCAGGAAGAGCACCGGTTCGAGTGTCTCGGCGGAGGTTGGAAGCTCGATGGCGACGGTGTCATCGGGCACGGGACGCGTGAGGGTAGGCCGTCGCTGGTCCTCGCCCCGTGCCAGGCGCCAGGCGGCGAGTCCGGCGGGACCAAAACGCTGCTCGACATCGCCGGGGTCGAGGTTGGCGAACTGCCCGGCCGTCCCGATGCCGAGTGCCGCGAGCGTATCGCGCAGCTCGGTGTTCATCGGCAGAAGGGAGAGCGGTGCCTGGGCGAGCAGCGCCTGGTCTCCGCCACGCGGCACGAGGCGGCCGTCACCACGATGCCAGGTGGCGACGAATGCCGCGATGCAACTCGATGCCACCGCGACGCGGGCATCGGGGTGCCATCGCCGGGCGCGAGCGAGAAGCGACCCGGCAAGGCCGCGCTCACCGCCATGCCCCTCGAGTCCATGCGCGCCAATCCACCAGAGACCGGGACGCGCCGGTGTCACCTGCGGGCTCAACGCGAGGCATGCGGCCGTGACCTGGTGCATGGCCCGCCCGATCGCGCGGTCATCCCAGTGGCGCACCTCCAGCCCGGCGCACATCGCGCGCGCGGCGGGGATGGTCATGCCGTGACGGATGCCGAGTGATGCGGCCTGCGTGGTGGCGATGACCACGCGGTCATTGGCGGTGAGGGCCAGAGGACGCTGGTCCCAGTGAATGGCCTTACCGCCCGGGGATCCGTCCCCCGTTTCGTGCGCCCTTCCATCGCTTGTCGGATCGGCCGGCCGACTGGTTGCCCGGCTGCTTTCCTCCAGCCACACCGCGCCGATCGGGAACTTCGGGATGCGCACACAGGCGACGCGGATGGTAGATGACACTCGGCACCTCAATGATGGTACGAAGCCCGCCGCGAAGAACGGTCAGCTCGGACGGCCGTCGCTGGCCGCCACCACCCCATCGGCGCCTCACCTCCAGCCGCACGGCCCCGCCCACCTGCGATACCGATCCATCGCCCACCACGACGAACGCCGCGTCCTTGTCGCGCGCCAGGCCGACGAGGCGGAGCGCCACCTGCCGCGTGAGCGGCGGCGCGCTGTCGAGCACCACGAGGGTGAACGCCCCGCTGCGCAGCAGCACATCGGCACACCACGCTCCACGCGCGGGATCGCGTGGCCGTACCACGCGAAGGAAGTCGCAGTCGAGTGATGCCCAGTCGGCGGGATCGAGGGTGCGCGAGGCATCGATGCACGCGACACCCTGCCCCCGGGTGAGCGCGGCACCGATCAGCGTGCGAACCAGCGTCGCCGTGCCCGCGCCGAGCGGGCCGATGAGTTCGGTGAGCCGGCCTCGCGGAATCCCGCCGCCCAGTGCCTCGTCGAGCTCCCTGAACCCGGTGGGGAGGGCATCGGCTGCCACCGGTGATGGAGAAATGACCTGCTCGAGTTGAGCGCGAAGCTGGGCTATCTGCATAAGTATCTGTTATTTAATGGCTTACGAAGACAGCGAAGACCTCGCTTGGCGCGATGGCAGTCATGACAATACCGAATAAAAACCGAAGCTCTGATGTACGATACGACCGAAGGGGGAGGGACGCCAGAGGGGGTGAGCTGGTGGTCAGGCCACCGGCGGAGGTTCTCCTTCCTTGCCCGCCGGGATCCGGCGCAGCAACTCGAGTTGCTCCTGATTGATCCGCTGCAGTTCATCCAGCCGGTCGATCAGTGCCCGCACACCCAGTTCGGCCCGCAGGTTCACCTCGTAGTCGTTGGCCGCAGCCATGCGGTCGACCACCGACTGCCGGTTCTGCGACATCATGATGATCGGCGCCTGGATCGCCGCCACCATCGAGAGAATGAGGTTCAGGAAGATGAACGGATAGGGATCGAACGTACTGCCCCAACGTTTCATGAGCACGATATTGAGGCTGGCCCAGCCGACCAGGAACATGAGGAAGAGCGTGATGAACGCCCCGTTTGGCAGGTTTTCCGGGTGGATGCCATGAATCTCTCCTTCGCGGTCGCGACACTCCCGCAGCGACAAGGGGCCGACGCAAGAGCGTCGGCCCCGGCATGACATCATCGGCCAACCCGGCAGCTTACTTGGGAATGGTCTTGACCTGATCGACCCAGTACGGCGTGTCCCCGAAGCAGTCGGTGGGAACGCCGCGATGCTCGGAGTAGTGCACCTGGACATTCTGGCCCACGGCATCGCTCATCTGGCGGACGAGCGCCTCGTCACGGACCGTGAAGTACCAGATCTGCGGCGCCACCCCACCCACCACGTACTGCGCCAGCTCGCCCTCGTATGTCTTGCACAGCCATCCCTTGCGCGAAAACTTCTGCAGCGTGCCCGAACGTTCACCCTCCGAATAGCTCCAGCTCACCACGAAGAAGGTGTAGATCGCGAACAGAAGCAGGGGAACGACGAGCAGCGTGGCGACGACGACCGGCCAGCGGCGCCGCTTGGACTTTGGTGCTGGTGCGGACGCCTGGGCTTCGGGTGCGGTCATAGGCTCGGGGTGAAGGTAGGAGCGAATCTACAGTCGGGTGCGCGTCGGTGCGAGTTCGTGTGCTCAGAACGTGAACCCCTCCCCGAAGACCACCGACCAGCCGGAGGGAAAGGGCGCGGCCTCGATGCGATAGGCCAGGTCAAGGCGGAACAGGACCGGGCTGGCGGAGCGACTCGGGCCGAACCGCAGTCCGGCACCGAAATCGGCACCGGTGCGCGGCGACTCGCCGGCGTACCAGGCGCCGCCGTAGTCCACGAAGGCACCGAGGGCGAGACCGAGGAGGCCGCCGAGATTTTCCGCAAAGGTCCAGCGATACTCCGCGGCCGCGAGGAATCCGCGATCGCCCGTGAAGGCGTGCAGCGGATAGGCGCGTGGCCCGTACACCAGGCCGAGGTCGAACTGGCTTCCGGGAACGGGGTTCCTCTGCCAGCCGACGAAGCCACCGGCAATGATGGCGTTCCTTCTGCCGGGCTGGAGGACGAGGTTCCCCTTGAGGACCACCGAGCCGGAGTCGACGCCGGACCCGGTGACGAGCCCGTTGACTGCGGCACTGACCTGGGCGAACCCCACTGGAAAGAGGAACCCGCCAGACGCGGTGACCTGAACGCCTGCACCACCCACCGCATAGCCGAACGCGGACGGCGCCGCGAGCAACCCCACGCGAAGGCTGGGACCGACCGCATAGTCTTCCGCCCGCCCGAAGCTGCGCACGTTTTCCACCACTGCATAGCGCGCGCGGAGCATGCTGGCATATGCGCCGATGGCGACCTGCGTGGTGTCCACTCGCGGTTCGGTGACGGGACTCGGGAGGAACGAGTTCGATTGCAGCTGGGCGGTGGCTCCTGCCCGCAGGTATCCCTTCGGCGACGCCCGGAGTGCGCGAGCCCCATCCAGGCGCACCAGGGTCAACCGACGTGAGAGCGTCGCGTAGGGCGTGAGGATACCGTTCGCGAAGACGAGCACGTCGCCGTCGAAATAGGTGGCATCGCCACCGAGGGCCCAGCGACTGGAGATGGAGTAGAAAGGCCTCCCGACCTGGCCGGAAATGAAGCGCCCGTCCGACCGTTCCTCGAGCGAAAGCCCGACGTTGACGCGCCCGCCGAACATGCGGGGCTGCCGGAACGCGAAGAGCCAGGCGGTGCGGTCGGGATTGCTGCTGTAGCGGATCAGGCCCACGGCGGCGAGGCCGAGCAGGTTCGCCTCCGCGACGCCGAAGGCCACCGCCGACTGCCCCGCCGCGGTGGTGATGTCGAAGATCGGAAAGGTGCTCCAGCCGTCCTTCGTCACCACCCGCAGGGTGAGGCCACTGTCGCTCCGTACGGTATCGACCAGCACGTCGCGGAAGATGCCGAGCGCCCGCAGGTTCCGCGCGGTCTCGGCCGCGAGGGCCGGGTCGTATGGCATACCCGGCTTGAGCAGCACCTCGCGCTCCACCACGCGCTCGCGAGTGCGGACGTGCAGCGCGTTCGCGGTCCGGGCGGCGAAGCCGGTCTCGTTGGTGTCGGCAATGTCCTCCCGGATGATGTCCAGGTACTGCACGGTGGGAACACCAGCCTGCGGATCCTCCGCCTGCGCCCTGAGCGGTGCGGCCAGCAGGGGAAACGCCGCGATGGCCGCCACCCAGCAGCGGATCACCGGTCCAGTTCCGCCAGCAGCGCGTCGAGGCCGGGAATAATCCGGTCGGGAGTGATACCGGCGCGCGCTGCGTCCGCCGCCGCGAACTTGCCCGTCTCGACCGCCCATGCGACGAGGCCCGCCTGCTGCGCGCCGGCGATGTCGGAATGCATGTCGTCTCCGATCATCACGACGCGCGATCGCGCCGTGCCGGGCAGCTGGAGCTGGCGGACGGCGGCATCGTACATGACTGGGCTCGGCTTGCCGGCCAGGAGCGCCATGCTGCCACTGGCATACTCGAGGGCCGCCACGAAGGGCCCGGCGTCGAGCACGAGTCGGTCGGCCTTGCGATACACGCGGTCGCGCGAGCAGGTGATGAGTTCCGCACCCGCCCGCAGGCAATCGTACGCCTCCTGCAGCAGCGCATGGCTCCATCGCTCGCCAAGGTCGCCCACGAGGACTGCGGTCGCGCGGCCGGCGGCCCCGGCAGCTGTGCCCCCAGCCATTTCCAGTCCCGCGAGGTCCTCGAGCACGGCCTCGGCCAGGAACGGTGCGACGACCCGGTGCCCGCGCTCACGGGCGAGCGCTGCAGCGGCGACCGGCGCGCTGACGATCTCGTCCGCCGAAACCGGGATACCCATGACAGCCAGGCGGGCCACGAGCACCTGGCGGGAGCGGCTGGTGGTGTTGGTGACGAAGCAGAAGGGGATACCGGCGGAGCGGAGCCGGGGCACCAGCGCCGTCGCGCCGGGGAGGGGCGCGTCACCCGAATAGAGGGTGCCTTCGAGGTCGCACAGGATGCCGGCGGGTCGCACGGCGAGCGCTCAGTACCGGCCGAGGTACCGCTCGATCTCCCATGGGCTCACGTAGGCGTTGTAGGACTCGATCTCCTTCTCCTTCGCCTCGATGAAGCGCTCCGTGATGTGCTGGCCCAGCGCCGCCTTCACCACGTCGTCCTTTTCCAGGAACTCGAGTGCCTCGTGCAGGTCGCGCGGCAACTCGTCGATGCGGTACTTCCGGCGGTCGCGGTAGGTCATGCGGAAGATGTTCCGGTGCACCGGCTCGCGGCACACCAGCTCCTGCTCGATGCCATCGAGGCCCGTGGCCAATTGCACCGCAAGCGCCAGGTACGGGTTCGCCGCCGGATCAGGCATGCGGTTCTCGCAACGCGTGCCGATGCCGCGGCGGTCGGGGATGCGCACCAGTGGCGAGCGGTTGCGCATCGACCAGGCGACGTTCACCGGCGCCTCGAAGCCGGGCACCAGGCGCTTGTAACTGTTGACGAGGGGGTTGGTGATGGCGCACGAGCCCCGGGCGTGCTGGAGCATCCCCTCGATGTATTGCAGTGCCACGAGGGAGAGCTGGTTCTCGGCCTTGGCATCGAAGAAGGCGTTTTCACTCGCGCGGAAGAGCGACTGGTGCGTGTGCATGCCGCTGCCGGCCACGCCCTCGATCGGCTTCGGCATGAACGAGGCGACGTAGCCGTAGCGGTTCGCCACCTGGCGCACCACCAGCTTGAACGTGGCGAGGTTGTCGGCGGTGACGAGCGCGCCGGCATACCGGAAGTCGATTTCGTGCTGGCCCGGCGCCACCTCGTGATGCGCCGCTTCCACCTCGAACCCCATGAGCTCGAGGCAGTCCACGATGACCCGGCGGATCTCCTCGCCCTTGTCCATCGGGCCGAGGTCGAAGTATCCGGCGAGATCGTGGGTGGTGGTGGTCGGCGCGCCATCGGGCGCCTTCTCGAACAGGAAGAACTCGGCCTCACATCCCGCCATCATCTCGAAGCCGAGCTTGCGGGCGCGGGCGATCTGGCGCTTCAGGGTGTGGCGTGGGCAGCCGTCGAAGGGCGCGCCGTCGGGCGTGTGGATGTCGCAGATGAGCCGCGCCACCCGCCCACCCTCCTCGTCGAACGGCAGCATCCGGAAGGTGGTCGGGTCGGGCTTGAGGAGCATGTCCGATTCCTCGATCCGCACGAAGCCCTCGATCGACGATCCGTCGAACATGATCTCGCCGTCCAGCGCCTTCTCGAACTGGCTGGGGGGCACCTCGACGTTCTTGTTGACGCCAAGGATGTCGGTGAACTGCAGGCGGAGGAAGTCGACACCGAAGCGCTCGGCCAGCTCGCGGATGTCGCCCTTGCGGGCCCCGGACAGGTCGGTCGGAAATCCTTCCAGGCTCGGCCGGTCATCGCGGCGCGCTCGTCCCAGTCCCATGGCCCCTCGCTGTCAGCGGGTCAGGCGAGGCTGTCGAGCAGCAGCCAGAGCTCCGCGGCGCTGAATTCGTTGAATCGGTTGACGATATCGGCGTCCGTCCACTCGGCGAAGATCCACCCGGTGTGGCGGTGAAGCTGCGCCTGGTCTACGAAGTGGAGCCGGCCCTGGAGCGTGTTGTGGCGAAGCCCGGTCCCGCGCGGGTGCGGGCGGGTCTCGAGGTAGACCGTCCAGCGCGAATCTCCCCGCGCAAGCTCTCCGAGAGAGCGGCCCAGCGGGGCATCGGCCGGAAGGGGTTCAGGCGCGTTCCGCGATGGCTGCAATGGCCCTCCAGTCATGCTCGGTCGCGTACGGCGATCGCTCTGCACGGTAATACGGTGCCATGGGAGCCGCCAGCGGTTACATTGCCCGCCCGTGCCTGAAACTCCTCCCCTCCCCGCCTGCCCGGTCTGCGGCGCCGATGCCCCCGGCCGGTTCTGCGACCGCTGCGGCGCTGCCGTCAGCCCGCGGAACTGCGCCCACTGCGGCGCGGGACTCTCGCCGATTGCGAAGTTCTGCCACCGCTGCGGCGAGGCCGTCGGCGGCAAGGCGGTTGCCGGCTCCCCGGTCCAGCCGACCCCGCCGGTACAGGAGAGTCGGGTGCCCTGGCTGGTCGCGGGGATGCTCGTGATCGCCGGGCTCACCTACATCGCGTACCTGGGCATCAATCGCAACAATCCGCCGGAAGTGGCGCGGATGCCCAATGCGGGCAACGCGGCGCCTGGCGCGCAGAGTGGCGAAGGTAGCGCCGGGGAGGCCGCACCCGCGGGCACCCCCCCCGACATCGCGAGCATGTCACCCGCCGAGCGGTTCAACCGGCTCTTCGACCGGGTGATGCGCGCCGCGTCTGCCGGAGATACGGCGCAGGCGAAGCAGTTCGCGCCGATGGCGATCCTGGCCTACGGCATGCTGGACACGGTCACCGCCGACCTGCGCTACCACGCTGCCGTACTGTACACCGAGACGGGACAGTATGCGGCCGCGCTGGCGCTGGCCGATACCATCCTCGCGCAGAACCCGAACCACCTCTTCGGCTACCTGGTGCGCGGTGAGGTAGCGGACCGCCGGGGCAATGCCGCTGCCGCCGCCGCGGCCCGGAAGGATTTCACCGCGCACTATCAGGCAGAAATCGGTCGCGCGGACCGGCCGGAGTATCAGGATCACAAGCCGGTCATCGACGAGTACAAGAACAGCGTGAGGTAGCTCATGACTACGACCATCCGTGTCGCCCATAGCCCCGATTCCGACGATGCGTTCATGTTCTACGCGCTCGCCGAGGGCAAGCTCGACACCGGCGACCTGGCCTACGTGCATGAACTGCAGGACATCGAGTCGCTCAACCGGCGCGCCCTCAGCGCCGAGCTCGAAGTGACGGCCGTGTCAATCCACGCCTACGCCTACCTCGCCGACAAGTACGCGCTGCTCTCGAGCGGCTCGTCCATGGGAGACGGCTACGGACCGCGCCTCGTGGCGAAGGTCCCCGCGCCGGACGACCCGCGGAGCGCGCTGCGCGGCAAGCGCGTCGGGATCCCGGGCACGCTTACGACCGCCTGCCTCGCCCTGCGCCTGTACCAGCCCGACGCGGTGCAGGTCGTGATGCCGTTCGACACCATCGAGGATGCGGTGGCGCGCGGCGACGTGGATGTCGGCCTGCTCATTCATGAGGGCCAGCTCACCTTTCAAGACCAGGGTCTCCACCTCTGGGAGGACATGGGGGTCTGGTGGTTGCGCGAGACCGGCCTCCCGCTGCCCCTCGGCGGCAACGTGGTGCGCCGGGACCTCGGCAGGGCCACGATCAACCAGGTCGCGCGCGACCTGCGCGCGAGCATCGAGTACGCCCTGGCGCACCGGCGGCCGGCCCTCGAGCACGCCAAGCGCTTCAATCGCGGGATCGGCGACGAGCGCACCGACACCTTTGTCGGCATGTACGTGAATGATTGGACGGTGGATTACGGAGCGCGCGGCCGCGCGGCGGTGCAGCTGCTGCTCGATCGCGCGGCGGAGGCGGGGATCATCCCCCACCGGGTGGAGGTGGAGTTCGTGGATGGGAACATTTAGCTTCCGTTCAGTCAAGCACTTACGTCACTGGAGCTCCACTTCGTGACCCTGCCCCTCACCGACGGCCAATCGAGCATACTCGTCGTCGATGACGAGGAAGCGGTGCGCGCCGCGATTGCCCGCCAACTGAGGCTCCAGGGCCATACCATCATCACTGCCCGCACCGGTACCGAGGCGCTCGACATCGTGCGCCGCGAGAAGGTCGCGGCCATGCTCCTCGACACCCACCTGCCGGGCACGAGCGCCATCGAGCTGGTGCCCGCGCTGCTGGAACTCGAGCCGAGCCTCGCGATCCTGATGCTGACCGCAGTCCACGACGCCACCACGGCCGCCCTGTGCGTGCAGCGCGGCGCGATGGACTACGTCACCGAGCCGCTCGATCTCGACCACCTGACCCGTGCCGTGAGCCGTGCCCTGCAGCGCCGTCACAAGGCGATGGAGGACACGCGCATCGAGCGCTGGCTGAGCGATGAGGTGCACCTCCGGTCGGTGGAGCTCCGCCGCGAACAGGAGACGCTGGAGCGCCTGTCCATCGCGACCCTCGAGGCGCTCGTGAATGCCCTCGAGGCCAAGGACGCCTACCTCCGGGGCCACTCGGCGCGCGTCGCCGACCTCTCGGCCGGCGTAGCGGCGGAACTGGGCCTCTCGGATGAAGACGTGGAAATGATCCGCACGGCGGGCCGGCTGCACGACATCGGGAAGATCGGGATTCGTGAGGATGTGCTGAACAAGCAGGGCCCGCTCACCGATGACGAATACGCGCACGTGAAGCAGCATGTGCTCGTCGGCAGCCAGATCCTCGCCCCGCTCGTGCACTTGAGGGACATCATCAGCTTCGTGCGGAACCATCACGAGCGGTGGGACGGCTTCGGCTATCCCGACAAGCTCAAGGGCGAGGCCATCCCGCTCGGCGCGCGCATCGTGGGGGCGGTGGAGATCTTCGACGCGCTCACGACGGCGCGTCCGTACCAGGAAAAGATGCCGCCCGAAACGGCCGTCGAGCGCATGCGCGACCTGATCAACACCGTCGTCGACGAACGCGTGCACGGGGCGCTCGACGCCGTGATAGAGCGTCGCGCCGCGCTCACGTTCCTCGACGACTCGGATGACGTGAACGAGTCGTGAGTGGACAGTCGTCAGTCGTCAACGGGCTGATGACTCACGACCGACGACTCATAGGCCATCCCCCTGAGCCGGGCTACGCGCTCACGCATCGGCGGATGCGACGCAAAGACGTCACCCACCAGTCCGGCCCGATCCGACATCTTCCGCTCTGCCGGATCCACGATGCAGAGGTGTGCCGCGCCCTGGGTGATGGTCCGGGTCGGTGCCGGCTCATTCTCCAGCTTCTCCAGTGCTGATGCGAGGGCCAGCGGATTCCGGGTGAACTGCGACCCGCTGGCATCGGCCAGGAACTCCCGCTTGCGGCTCACGGCCATGGCGAGGAGCCGCGACACGACCGGCGCGATGAGGAGGGTGAACACCCACAGCACGAGCAGGATCAGTCCCAGCGGATTGCCCTTCCCCCTGTCGCCGCCGCGCGATCCGCCACTCCCGACGCGCACGCCACCACGCATCATCCGCCCCAGACCGTCCGACATCAGCGCGATGGCTCCCAGCATTGCGGCGAGCAGGGTCATGAGACGGGTATCCCAGTTGGCGACGTGGGCCATCTCGTGCGCCACGACCCCCTGCAATTCCTCCCGGTTGAGCCTCGCCAGCAGCCCCTCCGTAACGGCGATGTTCGCATGCTGCGGATCACGACCCGTCGCGAAGGCATTGGGATCCGGATCGGGCACGATCCAGATCCGCGGGCGCGGCTGGCCGGCGGCGATGGCCATTTCCTCCACCACATTGACGAACTGTTTCTGCGCCGGGGTAGCGGGTTCGATCACTTCCCAGGCACCCGTTGCCCACAGGACGCGGTCCGCGCCCTTCTCCCAGGCGTACCATGCAACCATACCGGCGACGAGCGTGGTCACGATGCCGAGGAACGGGATCACGTGCTGGTAGGCGCCGGGACCGGCACCCTGGGTGAGGAAGTAGAACGCGAGGTCGCCGCCGAAACCGACCCAGCCGAAGAACATGACGAAGAGGGTGACAAGCCAGAACGAACGGCGCCGGTTGCGCTCCTGTTCCTCGAACAGGTTGCCGCGACCGGCGGTCACTGCGTCAGCTGGCCGGCCGGTTCAGCGAAAGATCGACCTTGGGAACCTGCCGCTCGCCCGCGTCGCTGATCTCCCAGAGTTCCGACGGCGTGGCCCTGGCCAGTCCGGCAATGAGGTTGGTGGGAAACTGCGCCTGCCGGGTGTTGTACTGCGTCGCGACGTCGTTGTAGAGCTGCCGCGCGAACCCGATCTTGTTCTCGGTGCTGCTGAGCTCCTCCTGGAGCTGGAGCACGTTGGCCGAACTCTTGAGGTCGGGATAGTTCTCGGCGAGGGCGAAGAGGCGCCCCAGCGCCTGCGTCAGCTCTCCCTCGGCCCTCGCCGTCGCCGCCACGCCGGTGGCGCCCACCGCCTTCGCCCGGGCCGAGATGACCGCTTCCAGCGTGGACTTCTCGAAGTCCATCTGCCCCTTGACCGCATTCACCAAGTTCGGGATGAGGTCGTGCCGGCGCTTGAGCTGGACGTCGATCTGCTTCCACGCGTTGACCGTCTGGTTTTTGAGGGCGATCAGGCCGTTGTATGCGCCGATGACCCACAGCGCCATGACGGCGAGCAGTACCAGGAAGATGATTGTCATTGGCGGCCCGCCGGGATCGAGAGGACTGGCAGCTATTCGCCGGTGACCAGGCGCGATAGCGCCTGACGGATCGTTTCTGCAATGCCGGCGTCGCCGCCCGCGGCGCGAAGCACGGGGTGGTGCTCGTCCACGATGAGTTCGAGGCCCGGCGCCACCTGCACGCGGCGGCAGTTGCTGCCACGCTCCTGGCCCGGCACCGGGCTCGACAGCCACTGCTGCATGGCCCGGCCCACCTTGCCGCGGGCATGACCCGCGGGACGGAGCAGCGGGAGGCGCTCCGGAGACGGCAGTGCGGTGCCGAGTGCCGCCGCCACGCGCCGCTCGATGATATCGCCGGTCATCCCGGCGAACTCCGCCGAGAGCGTGTCGAGTGTGGCGCCCTCCATCTGCCTGAGCTTGATCGCCAGCACCTGCAGCAGGTGCCGGTACCCGTAGACGGCGGCGGTACCCCGCCCCTCAGGGGCGCTGACGAGCCCGCGCGTCACGTAGAACCGGATGGTGCGCTCAGTGGGCCGCGCACGCGCCGCAGCGTTCAGCGGCACAACGTCCGACGCCTCGAGCACCGCAGCAGCCACCGCCGCCAGGTCGCGGAGGCTCCAGGGTGCAAGCGTGCGGTACTCACGCAACACGGCCAGCGGATCAGCGGCCGGTGGCACGGCGGGCGTTACGAGCCCCGCCGTCATGCGACCACCCCGGTCGACCGGCCGTGGCGCACTGGCGCGAGGTATGGCAGCGGTGCGGTCAGCGAGTGGATCAGGGGAGGGCTCCGCAGGTGCACAGTGAACCGGCGACAGAAGCAGACGACGAAAAAACAGTATGCGCGCCCGCGCCGCGCCCGGCAAGAGCACCGCGCCACAATGCACCGGACGGCGCGCGGAGGGTACCGTGGCGGAAACGCGTCCGCCCTACTATGGGCCATGCGTCACCAGGGAAACACACTCATCGAGCTCGCCGTCGTGCTGGCACTGCTGGGCATTCTCCTCGGCCTCGCGCTGCCGCGCCTGGTGGGTGCGCTCGACGGAATTCACGCCGGACAGGCTGCGGCGCGCATCGCGCTTGCCCACGGCCGGGCCCGCGCCGCGGCGCTCAACGAGCAGCGCGTCGCGCGGGTAATACTGACCGCCGACTCGCTGGTGGTGCTGGTGGGAGACTCCCTTCGCTGGCGCCTCCCCGGTCCGGCCATGGATGGCACCGCAATCATGACGGAGCCGGAGGAGACGAGCTACGCGCCAAACGGGCTCGCCATGGGCGCGGCCAATGCCCGGTACATCCTGACGTGCGGGGCGGCTCGGGTCGAGATCTTCGTGTCGCGGCTGGGGAGGGTGCGGATCGTCAGGAGCGCAGCGTGACGATCCCGTACTTGCGCACCTTGTGCAGCAGGGTCGAGCGGGAGATGCCGAGGAGGAGTGCGGCCTGCCGCTTGTTGCCGCCGGTGTGATGCAGCACCAGGGCGATGTGACGCCGCTCGGCGTCCTCGAGTGAATCCGGCCGGGCCGGCGCCGCGGGGTCGAGCACGGCACGCAGGGCCGCCCCGTCGAGTTCCGGTGCATGAAGGTCCACCACCACGGCATCGAGCCCCGGCTCCGTCAGGGCCGCGGCGCCAACAGCGCCGCTCTCCACGCCGGCCGCCCGGTGTCCCGCCGCCAGCAGCGCGGTGGTCAGCGCGCTGCGGCGCGCCTCGTCCGGCGACACAACGAGCACATGAAGGGCCATGGGGTGGAAGCTACCGCAGGCCACCCTCTGCGACCATGCGCTCGAGTCTCACGCGGCTACGCAACGGCATGCGGCCAAGCGCGCCCGCAGGGGATACCGGAAACGGAAACGGCCGCAGAACCCGGAGTCCTGTCGGCCGTTCCCCATGCTGATTACCCGAAGTCGGAGCGTTGCCGCCGCCGTTCTTCTCCCGTCGGCCATCGGTGATTGATACGTCACCGTAGGGCTCGCACGAGGCTTCGGCTTCCATCCCCAGACTGGATGGCCATCCTGCCTGGTTCACCAACACGAGCGCTGCGAGTCGGATCGGGTCGCGGACCAACCCTTCGCACTGCATCCCGAGGCGCCACATCGGGGCGGATGGAGCGCGCGACTGGCTCCACCTGTTCGAGCCGGAGTGATCACCGGAATCATCGGCCGCCCAGCCTTGTGAGCTCTGGCAACCTCCTCCGACGCGCCGCTCGAACCCGCCGACATCTAGCTTCCGAAACAGGGTTCCGGTGCTCCAGTTGTCGACGCGTGGCCCTAAGTTATGGCATCCTCAAAACGGCGCAAGTGCCTGATTTTGTTCGGCTTACGGCACATTTACATGTGCACTTTGTGGAGAGCTAACCCCCGTCCAGCACGGCACCTGCCCAGTCCATCCACAGCTTGTGGATGATGTTTACACGAGCCCGCGCAGACTCTCCACGTTTTCCACTCAGTCAAGTGGCGACTTGCCGG
Source organism: uncultured Gemmatimonadales bacterium (assembly GCA_963773095.1). Taxonomy (GTDB): domain Bacteria; phylum Gemmatimonadota; class Gemmatimonadetes; order Gemmatimonadales; family GWC2-71-9; genus JAGGAG01. The sequence goes on along the minus strand of CAVYZY010000012.1, from coordinate 610,043 downwards.
CGTTGAGCAGTGGCCGGAATTCGATCTCCATCTCCGTGGCAAACGGCTTCAGCGACCGGCCGAATCGCTGCAGCCCCTCAATGATCGGCTTCGCGCGCGCGCTGCCGTAGTCGCGCACCTCTTGACCCTTGCCGGGCTTCGTGAGCGGCTGGTAGGTCGCTGTGCAAAGGTCAAGGGACCTCTTGAGCGTGCTCATCGCCTGGAGCATGTCCTTCCGCGCCTTGAGTTCACCCGGAGCGGTGAGCGGAGCGGAGGAAAGCCCTGCGGCCGACTGTGTGCGCTGGCGCTCAGCAGCGGCACAGCGGTCCACCACGGCGTTCGCCCTGCTCTCCAGCACCGCGAGCGACGTCGTCTGGGCATCGACACCAAGCCTGGAGAGCGCACCCCCCGCCGCCGTGACGGAATCGTTCAGGGATGACACGGCCTCGCGTGCCTGCAACTGCGCGGGATTGAGTTGCTCCGGCTGGTAGACCATGGGTACGCCCCCCCCCGAGGGCTGGGGCGCGCCGGTTGGGGTCTGGGCGGGAAGGGGAGCGGTCCCGAGGCATGTGAACAACCCTGCAGCGATCAACAGACGCGTCATGATTCGAGTCCGACTTTCGGTGTAGCGCCAGAGAATCGTCCCGCTGACGAAAACAAGCTTGCCATGTCCCATGGCAGTGGTGGGCAAATATAGCCGGACCGCTCCCAGCCTACGGCACGCCCACCGCCGACCCGTCCACCCTCACCACCCAGAGCCCCGAGTTCATGTCGGGCACGTAGAGCAGCCCGTTCCGGTAGATCGCGCCCCATGTGAGCGGCGCGTTCGGCACGTGGCCCTGTCCGTCCCCGGTGACGACGTGCGCGATCTCCCGCCCCTGCTGCTGCAGGTCGCCCCGGAGTTCGCCGGAAACGTCCACGATCCGGAGTCCCCCCTGATAGTCCCCGAGGTAGAGCGTATCGCCGGCCACCCACACGTTGTGGGCGCCCCCGTCCTTCGGCTCGTACCACGCGACCAGCCTCGGCGCCGTCACGTCGGAGACATCCACGACGTGCAGCCGGCCGTATGCGCGCCCGAGGCCCACCGGGCCGAGCGTGCCGACCGGCTTCGCCGAGAACACCTCGTCACCGACGAAGACATAGCGTCCGCTGCGCCAGGCGGTGTGGGTCCCGCGGATGAAGGCCGGTCCACCCACCGCCTCGACATCGCGATACAGCGCATTGAGGTCGTACTTGAGCTGCGACACCAGCTGTGGATTCTCGGGACTGCCGCCCTTGATGCCATTGCCGACATCGAGGATGACCAGGCCGTCGTTCCAGTAGCTGAGGTACGCGAGGCCGTCCTGGACGTCGATGTCGTGCAGCATCCGCCCCGCCTCGGTGCGGGGGGTTTCCCAGCGCGCGACCTGCGACGGATGGTACGGATCCCGGATGTCGATGACCCGCATTGACCCCGTCGCGTCGTCGGTGAGATATACGTAGCCGCGATAGATGAACGTGCTGTGCACGCCACCCGTGACCGTCTCGGTGAACTCCGCCACCTGGACGGGGTGTGCCGGATCCTCGAACGACAGAACGACGATGCCGTTCCTGCGCGAGCTCGCGCCCTCGCGCGTCATCACGCCGAACTTGCCGTCCTCCGTCGTCATGACGTCGTTGATCGTCCTGGCATCCACCATCACGGAATCGGTGATCACCGGCTTCGCGGGATCGGTGAGGTCCATCGCGTAGAGTCGATCGCCGAGCGTGCCGAGATACCCGTGACGGCCGTCGGGATGGAGCCAGAACTCCGTGGAGATGAAACTCGAGACCGGCATGCGGCCCACGACCGTGGTGGGTCGCGCCGCGTCGCGCGGGCGGGCCGTGACCGTGGCCTCGGCGGTACGCCCGGCAAACGACGCCACGATCCGGTAAGTGCCGGGCTCGGCGGCCACGAATGCGCCGTCGGGATCCACGCCGCCGCCGGGACTCACGAGGAACTCAGGGACCGCGTCAGGCACGCGCTTGCCCGCCGACGTGCGGGCCGCGACGCCCAACCGAACCACATCGCCCGTGCGCACCGCGGTATCCGCCGGCGTGAGGGCGAGGATCGCCACTGGATTCGACTCGACCACCAGAGGCATCGCCTGGCTCGCGCGGCCCGCGCGAGCGGTGATCGTGGCGCGACCCGGGCGCAGCGCGCTGAGACGCCCCGCGGGCGTCACCGAGACGACACTAGGCGCGTCGGAATCCCAGGTGACGAGGTCGTAGCGCCGATCGTTGTTGGCGGCATACGGCATCGCGCTCAGGGAGAGCGCCTGCCCCATGTAGAGCCGCTTCACTACCGGCTCCACCGCGATCCGCGCGGCGGGCGGAGGCAGGATGGTGATCCGGGTGAAGGTCGTGGTGGGCTTGCTGCCCGACACGCTGGTCACCGCCGCGACCCGCATCGCGCCGGTGGACCCGGCCGTGACCAGCCCGTCCTCGCTCACGCGGCCCTCGAAGCCGTGGCTGGCCTGGAACCACCTGGTGGTGGCACCAGCGATGGCACGGCCACCCGAGTCGTATGCCACGGCCCGCAGGCGCACCGTGTCACCCGCCTGGACGGCGACGTCGCCCGGTTCCACCTGGACCCGCGTGATGGGTGATGCCGGCCTGGCGACGACGGGCGGCGGGGGCGCAACGGGCTGCTGCGCTGGCTGCTGCAGCACGAGGATCAGGGCGAGCAACATGTGATGGTCGGGACCGGGTTGGTCGGCGCGGAGGAACGGGCACTCGGGAATGGCGCTGGCCGTTCGGGCGCCGGACCCGCATTATCCAATCTACCTCGCCACCGAGCCCATGATGGTCGACCGCCGCACCTTCGTCCGTTCACTCGCCGTCGCCGCCCCGGCATTTTCGCCCAAGGCCATCCGCTACCTCGCGCAGGCCGGGGCCTCGGGGTCGCGCGGAGGGGCACCGGACGACGAGGACTACTGGGCGGTGATCCAGCACGCGTTCGACTGCGACCGCACCATGATCAACCTCAACAACGGCGGCGTGAGCCCGTCCCCGACGGTCGTGCTCGACCAGATGATGCGCGACCTCCGCTTCTCGAACGAGTTGCCGGTGGAGCACATGTGGCGCACGCTCGAGCCCAGGGTCGAGTCCGTCCGCACCAGCCTGGCGGCGCAGTTCGGCTGCGACCCCGAGGAGATGGCGATCACGCGAAATGCCTCGGAAGCACTGGAGACGATGATCCTCGGCCTCGACCTGCGCCGGGGCGACGAAGTGATCGTCACCGACCAGAACTATCCGCGGATGCTCACGACGTGGAACCAGCGCGCGCGCCGCGACGGCATCGTGGTCAGGACGATTTCCTTCGAGGTGCCGCCGCCATCGCGGCAGTACATCGTCGACCGATTCGCCGAGGCGGTCACGCCCCGCACGCGCGTCATCGAGGTCACGCACATCACCAACCTCACCGGGCAGATCCTGCCCGTGCGCGAGATCGTCGCGATGGCGCGGCCAAAGGGCATCGCGGTGTTCGTGGACGGCGCCCATGCGTTCGCGCACTTCCCGTTCGACCGCGATGCCCTCGACTGCGACTACTACGGCACCAGCCTGCACAAGTGGCTGCTGGCCCCGATCGGCACCGGTTTCCTCTACGTGCGGCGCAACCAGATCCCCGGCCTGTGGCCAATGATGGCCGCGCCGGCCGAAATGAACGCCAACATCCGGAAGTACGAGGAGATCGGCACCCACCCGGCCGCGAACCACAACGCGATCAGTGTGGCCCTCACCTTTCACCAGGCGATCGGGGCCGATCGCAAGGTCGCCCGCCTGCGCTACCTGCGGGATCGTTGGGCCATGCCGCTGCTCGCGCAGAGCGACCGCGTGAAGGTGCTGACCCCGCTCAACTCACCCGACAGCGCCGCGATCGGGTTCGTCACGATCGCGGGCCTCGACCCGGCCCGGTTGCAGGCGTGGCTCCTGAACCAGCACCGTATCGTGACCACGCTCATCGTACATCCCCAGTTCAGCGGGCTCCGGATCACGCCCAACGTGTATACCACGCCGGCCGAGATCGACACGTTCACCGCCCAGGTCTCGACCGCGATCCGGACCGGGCTCACCTGATGGTGGTGCAGCGATTTGCAGTGGGGAGGCACCGCGCCCGGGCGCATTGACAAATGCCATGGCAGCCCGAAGCTTAGGATATGCAGTGGTATGCCTCGACAGGTCCCTGGCTTCCAGCCGCGCCGACGGGCACACCGCCCTGATCGGCGCGCTTCCATTTTGGGGCCGGCCATTCCGACCGGCCGCCGGACCGGAGCTGCACGCTCCCCCAAGATGAGGCCATTCCGATGGCGACGGGCAAGGTGAAGTGGTTCAACGATGCGAAGGGGTTCGGATTCATCGCGCAGGACGGTGGCAAGGACGTGTTCGTTCATCACACCGCGATCCAGATGGACGGTTTCCGGTCGCTCGCCGAGGGCGATCCGGTGGAGTTTGAGGTCGTCGAGGGGCCCAAGGGCCTCCAGGCGGCAAACGTCCGCAGGGCATGAAGAGCCCTGCCGGTGACCCGGGTCGCCCGGGTCACCGGCGTACCTCCCGCCCCGGCCGGGGCGCATTCCTTGCACGCAACTTGTGGCATCCTGTCCTCCCGGGGTAACGCGTGACCCGTATTGCTCTCAGGCTCGCCCTGTTCATGCTCGTGCCCACAGCCCTCGCGGCGCAGGCGACTCCGGCTACCGATCCGCTCACGGTCTTCGGCATCAAGGCCGGTGCGCCGGTGCGCGTCGTGGCGGAAACCATTGCCGATCGTGATGGCGGAAACCTCCGCTGTGACCGCTCTAAGGTCGACGTGCGGGTAGAGGAATGCCGGGCCACCGTGAGCGTGCCGGAGGCCGCGGAACCGCTCGAACTCTGGATGTCGGCGGTCGACAGCGTCACCAGCGTGCTCACCATCGCGGGCAACCTGGCGCCCGATGAACTGGACCAGCTGCGCAGCTCGCTCGAACGGCGTTATGGCCGCGTCAACGCGAAGGCGCAGAATTCCCAGTGGATGATGCAGTGGGTGCGGAAGGGGACGATGATCCGGCTCACGTGGCGCGCGCAGCAGGGGGCCAAGGCCACATCCGTGGCCCTCATCGACGGCAACGTGCTCGACGCGTGGACTGCGCGCCGCGGCACGCCGCAGAAGAGCGCCACTTCGGCATCGGCGAAGAAGCCGGCATCCGCAAAGAAGGCCCCGGCCACCAAGCCGCCCGCTGATACGTCGGCGGTCAAGGGCATCGAGACCTCGCCGGCGCGCTAGCCGGCGAGTCTCACCAGGAAACTTCCTTCGCTGTCCTCCAGTTCGAAGCTCCGGACCACGTTGCCCTCTGCCTCCAGGCCGCGGAGGAGCGTGCGCACGCGGGTGCGCACGGGCGCGCCACCGCCCGACCGTCCGCGGCCGGTAATGAGCCGGACGCTCGCCCCGGGGCGAGCCTTTCGCTGGGCACGCAGAAAGCGCTCGGCGCTGGTGGTCGCGTCGAGCACGGTCAGGCCGTGCAGATCGAAGACAGCGGCAGGTGCGGGTATTGCCATTCGGTGGACCGGGGAGTAGCCTCCCCGCTCAATGGTCATTCTACCGCACGTCAAGCGCGCGGTGCCGGTGCTGGCCCTGCTCCTGTTCGCCGGGCTCGCCGGCTGCAGCCGCACGGAACGCCCCATTTATATCGGCGTCACCGGCGCCCTCACGGATCCGATAGGCGAACCGATGCGGCGCGCCGCGCAGCTCGCCGTCGAGGAAATCAACGCGCGCGGCGGCGTGCGCGGGCAGCCACTGGCGCTCATCGAGCGCGACGATTTCGCCAACCCCGATTCTGCCGTCCGGGTTGCCGAGGAATTGTACTCATCGGAGGCGGTGGCCGTCGTCGGGCATCTCTTCTCCGGCACCACACTCGCGGCCGCACCGATCTACAACGGCGGCTCGCGGCCGCTCGTTGCCGTGACGCCGTCGTCCTCGGCACCAGAAGTCAGCGACGCGGGACCGTATACGTTCCGGATGTGCCCCAGCGACCTGGCGCACGGCGCGGCACTCGCCCGCTGGGTGACGGACCGCCTCCAACTCAAGCAGGGCGCCGTGTTCTATCTCGACGACGACTACGGACGCGGTATCCGCCAGTCGTTCGCCGCCAGCCTCAGGAACCGGGGCGGACGGCTGGTCGGGATGGAACCCTACCTGGGCACTACGCCCGACGTCGGGCCACAACTCGAGCGGCTGGCCAAGCTCCAGCGCCCGCAGTTCCTGTTCGTGGCGGGCAACCGGCCCGACGCCGAGTCGATCCTGCGGGGCGCGCGGGCACTCAAGCTGGAGGTGCCCCTCCTCGGCGGTGACGGGCTCGAGGGCATCGAGGACGCCGGCCCCCTGGCGGAGGGCACGTACGTGAGCGCGGCCTACCACCCGAGCCTCAACACCGCGGCCAACCGGAAGTTCGTCGCCGCCTACGCCAAGAAGTATCCCGATTCGCCGGTGCCGAACCAGCCCGCCGCCGCGACATACGACGCAGTGAACCTGCTCGCCCGCGCGATCGAGGAGGGTGGCCCGAACCGCGAGAGCGTGCGTCGCGCCATGGACCGGGTGGGCCATGGCGCGGCGCCTTTCGAGGGCGCGACCGGCCGGATCGCCTTCGATTCCCTAGGTGACGTACCTGACAAGCAGGTCTACATCACCGTCGTGCGAAACGGCGCCGTGCTGCTGGCGGGCGGGCTCTGATGCTGGGCAGCCTGCGCAGCCGCGTGCTGTCGGGGATGGGCCTGCTGCTCGTTCTCGTGCTGGCGCTCGCCATGCTCGCGGTCAACACGATCGGCGCACTGGACAAGCTGGTCACCGGCCAGCTCGCCTCGATGCTTGAGATCGCGCAGGTGGGCTCGGGCCTCGTCTCCACCTCGAACAGCCAGATCCGCGTGGCGGACGAGTACCTCATCCACCCGTCGGACTCGCTTCGGGGCGCGTTCCTGTCACACGGGGACTCCGCTTATGCCTATCAGCGGCGCTACCAGCATCTCACGTCCCTCGGCAACAATGACCGCATCGTCCTCAATCGCATCGCGGACGTGCAGGCACGCATCGAGGTCGCCTACGGCCGGGCGTTCGCACTGACCGACCTGGGTCGCACCGACGAGGCGCGGGCCGCGGCGGGGCAGGCGCGGGCGCCGGCCACGACGCTCGCCGAGGACGTCCAGCGACTCTCCGACTCACAGTCCAATTCCGCACTCCGCGGGCAGCAGGAGCTCCAGCGGGAGACCCAGCAGCGGCGCACCATCCTGTGGCTCCTTTTCAGCGGCGCACTCGCCTTCGGGCTCGGCACCGTCGTCGTCGTGGTGCGCGCGATCGACCTGCCGCTCAAGAAGCTCGTCGGCGCCGCCGACCGCTTTGGCGCCGGCGACCTCCGCCCCCTCGACCTGGGCGACATGCCGACCGAGCTGGGACGCCTGGCGCATGCGCTCGACCGGATGCGCACGCGGCTCCGCGGCCTGGTCGAATCGGTGATCGGCGAGGCACGGTCTATCAGCGCCAACGCGAGCGACTTCTCAGCGATGAGCGAGGAACTCGCCGCCACCAGCGGCGAGATCTCCACCGCCATGGTGCGCGTGGCCGACAGCGCCGAGCGCCAGGCCGGCGGCATGCGGGCCGCCGACGTGCTGCTTGTGTCCCTGCGCGAGACGGCCGTCGGCAACACTGCGGCCGCGCGGCGCGTGGTGGATGTGGGTGACCGGATCCGGCGCCTCGCGGAGTATCACCGCAGTGACGTGTCGAGCGCGGGACGCGCGCTCCTCGACGTGCGGGAAGTGGTGCGTACCTCGACCGGGCAGGTGCAGGCGCTCGCCCGCACCTCACGCGCGATCTCCGACTTCATCGAGCTGATCAAGCAGATCTCGTCCCAGACCAACCTGCTCGCGCTCAATGCCGCCATCGAGGCGGCCCGGGCCGGGGAACATGGGCGCGGCTTCGCGGTGGTCGCCGAGGAGGTGCGCCGCCTCGCCGACTCGAGCGCGCAGGCCGCCGAGGAGGTGGCCCGCACCGTGTGGCAGATCCAGCAGCAGATGGCTGAGGTCGCCGCCACGATGGACGCCGGCTCGGCCAAGGTCTCAGGGGTGGAGTCGGTGGCTGGAGCCGCGGCTCATGCGCTCGAGGAAATCGTGGCGGCCGTGGAAGGCGTGCGCTCGGCCGCCGAGGACGTGGCCCGCGAAGCGACGCGCAACGAGGAAACCGTGACGGCACTGGGCGAGCGGACAGCGGAAGCAGGTTCCGCGGCGAACGAAAATGCGTCCGCCAGTGAAGAGGTCACGGCGGCGGCAGAGGAGCAGAGCGCATCGACTGAGGAGATGGCGGCGGCGGCGGCGGAACTGCTCCAGGCATCGAACCGCCTGGCCGCCCTGGTCACCGAGTTCCGGGTGTAGGGCGGGCGGATTTCGCCGGCGGGCTTAGCGCTTCTTGGCCGGCTTCGCCTTCTTGGCGGGCTTGACGGCCTTCACGTTCTTGGTCGCCTTCGTCTTCGCGACCGCCTTCGGCTTGACCACCTTCTTGGGCTGGGGGTGTGCCTTGTGCTGGGCCCGCTCGGCGGCCTTGTCGATCCGCTTCTGTTCGGCGGCCTTGGCTTCCGCGAGCACCCGCTCACCTTCATCGTTGCCAAGCAGGTTCCGCCGGATCGCGTACTTGACCAGCTCGTCGGCGTCGGCGTACTGGAACTCGCGCAGCCGAACGCCGGCGCGGATCATGTTGATGATCGCGTCTGCCACCGGGCTCCGGAGCACGTTCGCAATGCCCGGGAGCGTCTCCATCAGGGTCGTGATCTGCGACCCGCCAAGCTCTGTTGCCACATGCACCTCCGCGCCAAGTAAGCGCCGGGAGAGATACGCCGACACGACAGTGTCGGTTGGGCGGCAACGTATCACGGGCCGTATTCTGCGTCAAGCACAGGAGGACCTGCCGTTACGGCAGGCATAGTCGCATTGATTGCTACTACAAGATCATGATTAGTGCTGCGATAGCGTTGTGTTAGTGTCGCTTTACTGTCGCGACTACATGCGCATCATGGGTAGCGAACAATGAACAAACGGGTACATTTGTGCCCGCGCGGCGCAGCGATAGACACTGTCACCACGCTGTTGGAGGATTTTCCGTGGGTCGCAGGGGAATCAAGGAATACCGGGCGCCAGAAGCGCTGCTGCTCATTTCAGCCGATCGAGAGTTGCAGCCGCTCGTCTGCCCGACATGCCAGACTACATCCGTCCAGCGCACGCCGCGTCGACCAGGGGATCCCGCGATTCCCTCCGGCCGGGTTACGCTGATGTGTGGCGAGTGCGGCCGGACCGCGGTCTACATCGACCGCGTGCTGAGCCGGGATTCGCTTCCCGAAGCACCACGCCCCGTGCTGTAACCTCCTGATCGCAGCTGCCCGGGCGGCGCGCACCTGCCACCCGGGTGGAAAGTCGTGTGCCCCAGACTCCTGAATCGCCGACCGAGCCGCGCCCGTCCGCGAACCTGCCGGTCGTGCTCGCCGTGTTCCTCGACCTCGTCGGGTTCGGGATCGTGGTGCCCCAGCTGCCGCTGGCCGCCGCACGCTTCACCTCGAGCGGGCTGGTCATCGGTGCCGTCGTGGCCACCGACTCCCTGCTCTCCTTCCTCCTGGCGCCCAGATGGGGCCGGCTCAGCGATCGCGTTGGCCGCCGCCCGGTCATCCTGCTCGGGCTCGCCGGCAGCGCCCTTGCCTACACCGTCTTCGGCCTGGCCGGAAGCCTCGCGGTTCTCTTCCTCGCGCGCATTCTCTCCGGCAGCCTGGGCGCCACGGTGAACGTGGCGCAGGCCGCCCTCGCGGATACCACACCACCGGAGCAGCGCTCCCGGGCGATGGGCCTGATCGGTGCCGCCTTCGGGCTCGCGTTCACCGTGGGCCCGGCGCTCGGCGGCATCGCCAGCCGACTGGGTGAGAGCGCGCCCGGACTTCTGGCCGGCGGCATCTGCCTGGTCAACTTCCTGCTCGCCTCGCTATTGCTGCGGGAGAGCCGCGCGCGTCGCGCCCAGGACTGGGGTGCGACGGTTCGGGTGCCGAGAGCCGCACTGGTCGTCACCTTCACGGCGACGCTCGCGTTCACGACGATGTACGTGATCTTCCAGCAGTTCGGTACCGAGGTGCTGGGGCTCACCCGCGCGGGGATCAGCTACAGCTTCACGCTCGTGGGACTCGTGAGCGTGCTGGTGCAGGGGCGCCTGGTGCGGCGGCTGGCGCCGAAGCTGGGCGAGCTGCGACTCGTGATGTGGGGTGGCGGGCTCATGGCCGCAGGACTGGCGCTGCTGCCGCTGCTCGCGGTGTTGCCGCCGGATGGTGCGGCCCTGATCGCCGGGATCGGTCTCTCCGTGGTGCTGCTCAGCGCCGGCTTCAGCCTGATCGGGCCCTGCGTGGCGGGATTAGTCTCCCGAACGACGCCGCCGGACGAGCAGGGCCGCGTGCTGGGCACGCTGCAGAGCATCGGAGCGGCGGCGAGGATCGTGGGGCCGCCGGTACTGGGCGCCCTGGCGGACACGGGAGGATTCGTGGTGGCATTCGGTTTGTCAGCGCTGGCGGGTGCCGCCGCCGGGGGCGTTGCCGCCCGCTGGAAGCGCCTCGGACACTAGCCGGCGCTTCCGTATCGTGAGGCCTACTTCGGGACGCTGAAGATCCTTCCCCACCGGATGTCGGAGAAGAACGGCAGCGGACGCCAGCTGTTGCCGTTGAAGCTGTAGTAGATGAACATCGGGGTGCCCCGCACGTTTGCCCGAGGCAGGAAGCCCCAATAGCGCCCGTCGTACGAGCTGTCCCGGTTGTCACCCATCATGAAGAAGGAATCTGCCGGTACCACGATCGGCCCCCAGTTCTGGAGGTCGGGGTGATAGCCCTCCGGCGACCGGCCAGCCAGGTGGGTGGACTGCCAGGCTCGCATGTGGTCACGCTGGTCCGGCTCGGCCAGCAGCGACGGGTTGGCGTGCACCGCGTAGGGCTCGTCGATGCGCTGCCCGTTGCGGATCAGCGTGCCATTCTCCATCGCCAGCGTATCGCCCGGCACGCCGATCAGCCGCTTCACTACCTTGAGCCCGGGCTCCTCCACCGAATCGAACACCAGGATCTCGTTGCGGCGCGGCTCGCGCACCGCGGGAAGCTTCTTGCCGACGAGCGGTACTTCCGCCCCGTACAGCAGCTTGTTCACGAACAGGAAATCGCCGACCAGCAGCGTGTTCTCCATGCTGCCCGACGGGATGCGGAACGCCTCCAGCAGGAAGGTGCGCAGGAAGAACCACACGACGAGGGCAACGCCGATCGACTTGGTCCACTCCCAGAGCCAGGCCCCGGCCCCTCGCGGTCCGCTTGCTGGCGCCACGGGTGGCTTGTCTGCTGCGGGCTTCACTGCTGCCGGCTGGGCCATCGTTCCTCGCTCGCTTCCTGTCCCAAGTTCAGTGCCTGCCATCGCCCGGAAGATAACTACGGCGCAGCCGGCCTCCCGGTGTCCCGGATCATGACCGGAGCGCCGCGAGCACCTCCGCGGCATGCCCCTTCGGCTTCACCTTCAGGAAGATCTTCTCGATCCGGCCGTCGGTACCGATGACGAATGTCGTGCGCAGGATGCCGTGATATTTCCGTCCATACATCGACTTCTCACCCCACGCGCCGTACGCTTCCGCGACCGCGTGGTCCTCGTCGGCGAGGAGCGGGAACGGCAGCTGGTACTTCCCCTTGAACTTGCCGTGCGAACTCACGCCGTCGGGCGACACCCCGAGGACGACGGCGCCGGCGGCCTGCACCGACTTCCAGTTGTCGCGGAACTCGCAGGCCTGCGTGGTACAGCCGCTCGTGTCGTCCTTGGGATAGAAGTAGAGCACCACCTTCTTCCCCTTGAAATCATCCAGGGAGAGCGTCCTTCCGTCGTCGGACGGCAACGAGAACTTCGGCGCCTGCCTTCCTGCTTCGGGCATGTGATCCTCGCTGGAGTCAGTGCTGTTCAATCGTCGCAGCGCGCACCGGCACGCGCACGCGCGCAATCGGGTAGGGCGCGCGAAGCGTGAGCAGTCGGTCGACGAAGTTCCAGGTGGCGACACCATCCTCGGACGCCGGTTCGAGCAGGTAGCTCGCCAGCGTGCCCAGGGGCTGGTCGGTGCGCACCAGGTAGCTGCCGGCCGCTGCGTCGTAGGGCTCGGCGCCGAGCCACGCACCTTCCAGCGTCACCGTGCGGTGTCCCTCGAAGGCGTAGGGCTGGGCCGTGATCGAATCTATCCGGAACCGCTCCGCCTGCCCCCGCCATGACGCCGTGAGCCGCTCCACCTGGACGCCCTGCCGAACCAGCAGCGCCGCGACGTCGGGCAATGATGCGGGAACCAGGTACGCCACCGGTCGCGCTTCGCGCCGCGAGGCGACGAAGCGGCCATATACCGGCATGCGAACGGTACGGAACTGCCCCGTGCGACTACGCCGCGCGAAGGGTCCGTCGCCATCGCCCGCGGCGGTGGTGATCTCGGCGATCACTGGCTGCTCGGTGGGCGGCGCAAGCACGGACCGCACCGCCACCGAGTCGGGCCGGATCCGGGCCGACTGCGCATTCAGCCGCTTGATCCCGCTTCGCTCGGCGGCGACCATCGTCAGGATCTCCTGCACAAATGCGTAGGTCGAGGTGATACGCACGGGAAACGGATCGTTGCTGTACGCCTCGCTCAGGATCGCCATTCGCCCGCGGAGTCCGGTCCAGTTGGTGCCGAACCGGGGCCGTGCGTCGTACGTCTCCCAGCCGAGCACGAGGGAGTCGGGCATCTGGTTACGGAAGTTGCCGTAAGGGAACGTCTCCAGATCGTGCCGGCTCTTCATGCGCTGCCGGATCGCCGGGAGGAACCTGTCGCGGATGTAGGCGTTCGCCGGCGTGTCGTTCGGGTTGAGCCCTGGCGCGTACGTCAGCGCATACCCGTGGTAACTCCCGTTCGTGGTGTGCAGGTCGATGAAGAAGTCGGGTTGCCACGCGTCGATGAGCGCGGCTGCGCCACGCGTTTCGGGCGCTTCCATCTTCACGTAGTCGCGATTGAGGTTGAGCCCCAGGCCGGTGGTGTTCTGCCCCACTATGGCCGGGCCGTTCTGCCCCGGCCGGTTGATGCTGCCGTCGGCCCACGTGTCGTTGCCATCCGGGTTGTAGATCGGCACCACGAGCAGCACGACGCTGTCGAGCAGCGGGCGCAGGGACCCGAATGCGATGTCCCGGAGGACCATCTGGGCCACCTCCTTCCCCTCGACTTCACCGCCATGGATGTCGCCCTGGAGCCAGACCACGACGCGGCCGGACGCCTGCGCGTCGGCCGGGCCCTGCACGCCGGGCGCGGCGGCGATGACGAAGGAAACACGACGCCCCTCGGTGCTCGTGCCCAGGGTGCCGAACCGGAACGGCGCGCCGCGTCGCTCGAGCGAGTCGAGGAATGTCGTGACGTCGGCCCAGGTCGACGTCTCCTTCCCGCCGGTGCGCTCCGGCGTCGTCTGCTGGGCCGCGAGCGGCGCCACGAGGAGCAGCAGCGCGAGGGAACCGAAGGGAATCCTCATGTCACTCGGGCGTCCTGATAATGGTGCTGACCGGATCGGGAAAGCGGGTATCCACGGAGAAGACGCTCTCGGGCACGAGGAAACGGCGGCTCGGCGCCGGGATGATGAGCGGGGCCACCGCACCCGGATCACGGAAGGCCGGCGCAAACAGGTCATCGGCTGCCACGATCGCGGGATCGCCGGCCTCAATGAGATGCCTGATGCTCACCGGCGCCGAAGTGCCCTTCGCAGCCGCCGCGTCGATGGCGGCGCGCGCCACGAGATAGCCGGTCACGTGCGGGTCCAGTTCGCTCCCCGACAGCCTCACCCGCTTCTCCGCTTCCGCCAGCCCGAACAGCGGCAGCCGCGCCACGACAGGCGCGAGCACGAGGTCAGTCCAGGCTTCGGCGATCCCCTCCACCAGCCAGGGGTTCACGCCCGGCAGCGCGACCTCCCCGCTGTCAGGGGCAGCCCGCACCGCCTGGTCGAAGCGCCATCCCTCCGCTAGCAGGTGGCCCCATTCGTGGAGGATGGCGCCGAGGGCAAGCACCGGGATGTAGCTGGGCTCGACCGCGACCGCCTCGTGCTCCTCGAGGAATCCGCTGGTCGACTCGCCCGCCCGTTGCTTCACCGACACGACGCGCAGCGTCTCATCGGCCCGGGCCACCAGCAGGTCGCCGCTCCCCGGCGCCTCGAGCAGGTGCAGCATCGCGAGCATCTCGGACGAGCCATGCCGCTCAAGCCACCGCCCCCCGCTCCAGTTGAGTGGTGTCACGAGCCGGGCCATGCTCGCGGCTGAGACGCCGTAGCGCGGCACCGCCTGCGGGCGTCCGAACAGCTGCGAAACGACCGCGGGCATCGCGCGGGCGCGGGCAGAATCACCCGGCATGATGGCGAGCCAGGTGCTGCGCACCAGCTCGGCGGGCGAGCGTACAGCACCGTCCTGCGCGATCCATCGTGCCCTGAGGAGGAAGGCCACCGCCTGCCGGTGCCAGTCCTCCGCCTCGGGATAGGCGGCGAGCAGGATGCCGAGTGAACGGGCGGACACCGGCGCCGTCGCGGCGGCCGTGGCGAGTAAGCGGACCATGGCGGAGGAATCAGCGCTGCGGAGCATGAGCAGCCGCTCCATCGCGCGGGGCACCGCGGCGGCCGCGGTGCTGGAATCGCCGATCGAGCCGGTCGCCAGCAGCGCCGGCACGACGTCATCCCATTGCAGGCGCCGTGAGTGGAGCCGCGCAATGTCGAGGGCGGCGCCGTGCACGTCCAGGCGCCAGTTGCCGCCGGGCCGGAAGATGGCGTCGAACTGACCCCGTGCCGTGTCGGCCGGGAGCGCGGCTCGTAACTGCTCCATCGTATGCTGCACCGCGGCGAGCACCTCCCCGCGCTGCCCAAAGCCCAGGACGCGGCCCGGACCATCGGCCTGGAGCTGCGCGCCGCTCAGGGGCAGGAGCCCGCTCGCGCGAGCGATACGTTCGTAGGACGCCGCGAGGCCGGCGCGGGGCGCCTCGGCCGCGGCAGCAGCCACCAGCGCTCCCGGGAGGATGGCGTGATCCCCGCCCACCCCGCCCACGAGTTGTCTCAGGCGGAACTGCGGCAGCACGGGATAGAACTCGATCGATGGGTCGAGCCGCTCGGCGGTCCAGCGTCCCCGCCGGCCGCCCTCGGCCACGACCTCGCCGCGGAGCCGCCGCGCACCTTCCGAGGCGCGGCCACTGAACGCCGCGCCACCCTCGCCGGGGACCACGAACTGGAGCTGGCCCGCATCGCTCACGAGGACCTGGGACAATGCGACCGGCGGACCATTGCGATTGGAGAACTCGGCGCGGCCGCTCGGGGTACCGGCCGAGTCGGTGAAGATCAGCTCGCCGTACAACGGCGCCGGCGTGATTTCGTAGACATCGATGCGCCAGCGTCCCGCGATGCCCTCCTGCGCGGCGACATTGGCGCAGCGAAACAGGGCCAACGCGGCCGCCAGGGCCATGGCCCCGGGTCGAAGGCGCCAGGCGCCCGGGGAACCAGACTGCCTCACGGCCACTAGCGCCCTTCCGTCACCGCCGGCTTCGTGCGCTCCACGACCTGCGGCGCCACCGCCGCGCCCTCGGACATCTTCTCGATACCGCCCACGACAACCTGCTCGCCCGCCTCCACGCCCTCCACCACCTCGACGAACCCGGGTGAGCGGACGCCGAGCGTCACCGGGCGCCGCGTCGCCTTGCCGTCCTTGATGACCCACACCACCGTAGTACCCTGTAGTGCGAGCACGGCGTCCTCGGGCACCACGACCGCGTTGGGGCGCTGTGCGGTGGCGAGTCGCACCTCCACGAACATGCCCGCCTGCAGCTCGCGGTTCGGGTTCGGCACGAGCGCCTTGACGGTGATCGTGCGCCCGGGGAGCTGGACCACGGGATCCACGAAATCCACCGTGCCGGTAAACGTCTTGTTCCGCATGGCCGCCACCTGGAACGCGATCGTCTGCGAGCGGCGCAGCTGCGCCGAGTATCGCTCCGGCACCTGGAAGCTCACCCGCTCCGGGTTCACGGTCTGCAGCGATGCGAGGCGCGTGGCTGTGGTGACGTAGTCACCCAGGCTCACGTAGCGCTGGCCCACGACGCCGCCGAACGGCGCGCGCACGACCGTACGGTCGAGCCGCACCTCGAGCAGCGCGAGTGACGCGTCCGCACTCCGCGCCGTGGCCTCCGCCCGCTCGAGGTCCGCCTGCGACGAGGCGCGCTGCTGCGCCAGGTCGCGGGTGCGCTGCAGCGACTGCTTCGCCAGGTCGCGATCCGCCTCCGCCCGCGCCACCTCTGCCCGCAGCTCGGCATCATCGATGCGGAAAAGCGGTGTCCCCTTCGCGACCTCGCTGCCTTCCCGGAACAGGATCTCGACGATGCGTCCCTCGATATCGGGCCGCAGCTCAATGGCCTGCACTGCCTCGATCTGTCCCGTGGCCGCAATCGCGTCGATGACAGTGTCCTGCTTCGCCACGGCGACCTCGACGGCGATCGCAGGGGCCGACGCCGCGCCGGCCCCGCCCGCCGCCGCCTTCGGAGCGGCCTTCCTGCACGCCGCGCACGTGACCAGCACCGCCAGTGCCACTCGCACTCCCCGCAACATCATCACTGGTTTCTCTCCACAAGGAACTCCTGTCCGGTGATCGCCTCGAGGCCCGCGAGCGACAGATACAGCGCAAAGACCGACTGCACCGCCTCGGACTCGGCGCGCGTCAGTTGGAACTGGGCTTCCAGCAGGTCGAGAATGGTGTTCGCACCGCTCTTGTACCGGAGATCCTGCACCCGGAATGTCTCCTGCGCCGCCACCAGCTGGGCCTGCGTGAGGTCGATGGCCTCGCGCGAGATGCGGTATGCCTCGGCCGCCTGGGTCACGTCCCGCGCCGCGGCCCGTTCCAGGTCGGCGCTCACGGCGCGCGCCACGTTCAGGTTGGTCTTCGCCTGCTGCACCGCGATCTCGCGTTGTCCCCGGTCCCAGAGCGGCCAGGTCACGATCAGCGATATCGAGCCGACCCCCTGCCCGCTCGGCGGGAATCGGCTGTCATACTCGGTGAAGCCGCCCGTCAGGTTGAACGTCGGCAGGTAGGCGCCCTTCTGGCCCTTGAGCGAGTACGAGGCCGAGCGCGCGAGCGCGCGAGCCTCCCGGTACTGCGGCGCCTGCTGCAGGGCCAGCTGGATGAGCTGCTGGTCACTGTACGGGAGGTCGGGCGGGAGCAAACTGTCGGTCACCTGCGCATCCACCGGCCCGTCGCCGCCGATCCGGCGGCCCAGCTGCAGCCGCGCAACCTTGAGTGACAGGTCCTGGCGGAGCACTTCCAGCTGCGCCTGGGTCAGCTCGAGCACCAGTTGCAGCGAGTCCGTCTGCACGGCAGCTCCGGAGAGGACCCGCGCGCGCGCCACCGTCAGCTGCTCCTGGGCCCGCTCGAACCGGCTGTGCGCCACCCGGGTGAGCTCGCGGCTGATGAGCACGGTGAGGAAGTCGGTCTCGGTATCGAAGGCCAGCTGGAAGCGCTGACGCTCGGCGTTGGCCTGCGTCGCCTCAAGCTCGGCCTTGGTGAAACCGAGATCGGTGATCTTCCGCACGCTGAGCAGCTCGTAGACAGCGTTGGCCCGGAAGTTCACCGCATTGCTGGTGGGCGCACCGATGCCGATGTTGAAGAACGCGGTGGAGTACCTGGTCGCGTCCAGGCTCACGGCCAGCGAGGGGATGATGAACGCAAGCACAGCCGCGCGGCGGCCCCATTCCGCGTTGTCCACCCGGCCCGCCGCGCGCACGTAGGCGGGATCGACGCCGGTCGACAGCCGGATCGCCTCGGCCAGCGTGACGTGCGGCAGCGTCGTGTCGGGCGGGAGGATGCGAACCGGCACCGGCACCTGCAGGAGCAGCACCGCAGCGAGGGCGATCACTCGGCCTCCCCAGCCATCACCGGAACGGCAGCCGCGGCGGGCTGGGGATGCTCCCTGTGCTTGCGAAGTCCCTCGAAGAACAACCAGACGGTCGGCACGAGATAGAGAGTCAGGATGGTGGAAAAGAAAACGCCGCCCGCGATGGCATAACCCAACGGGCGCCGGCTCGTCGCGCCGGCGCCCAGCCCGAGGGCGATGGGCAGCGCGCCCGTGATGGTGGAGACCGACGTCATGAGGATGGGCCGGAGCCGGATGCGCCCGGCCTCGAGGATCGCGTCGCGCGCGTTGCTGCCCCGTTCCAGGAGCTGGTTCGCGTACTCCACCAGCAGGATCGAGTTCTTGGTCACCAGGCCGATCAGGAGGATCATGCCGATCTGGCTGTACAGGTTGATCGTGGATCTTGTGAGGTACAGCGTCACCAGCGCGCCGGTGATCGCCAGTGGCACGGCGACGAGCACGGTGAGCGGGTGGATCATCGACTCGAACTGCGAGGCCAGCACCATGAACACCACCAGCAGCGCGAGGCCGAAGGCGAAGTAGAGCGCGGCACCGCTCTCGGCCAGCTCACGCGATTCACCAGCCAGGCGGGTGCTCGCCACCGGGGGCAGTACTTCCTTGGCCACCCGGTTGAGCGAATCGAGTGCCTCGCCCAGCGTGAAGCCCGGCTTGAGTCCGGCGGTGAGGGTGAACGAGCGGACGCGGTCGAAGTGATTGAGCCGCTGCGGGCCGACCCCTTCCTTCACGGTTGTCACGGCGCTCAGCTGCACCAGCTGGCCGTTTCGGCCGGACACGTAGAGCCCGGACACGTCATTCGGCGTGGCGCGCTCCGCCGGGTCCAGCTGCACCATCACATCGTACAGTTTGTTGTTCTGCGTGAAGGTGCTGACGCGGCGCCCGCCGAGCAGGGTCTGCATCGTCCCGGCCACGTCGCCGACGCCCACGCCCAGGTCTTCCGCCCGGTCCCGGTCGAAGCTCACGGTGAGCTCGGGCTTGTTCACGCGGAGGTCGGTGTCGACGTTTACCAGGCCATTGATCTGCCGCGCACGCCTGGTCAGCGTGTCCATGACCTGCGACAGCTTCGCGAAATCGGGGTGTCGCACCACGAACTGCACCGGCTGCCCGAACCCACCGAACGCCGGCGGGTTGTTGGCGAAGATCAGTGGCCCGGGAATCCCGAAGTACTGCCCCTGCACCTCGGCGATGACGTCCTGCACCTTGCGGCGCGGGCCCTGGTCGGTAAGCCGCGTGAAGATGAGCCCGCGGCTGGGCGAGCCAGTGAATCCGCCGACCACGCTGAAGTAGCGATCCACGTCCTGCGTCTTCGCCAGAATGGCCTCCGCCTGCCTCTGGTACTGGTCGGTGAAGGCGAGGGTCGAGCCCTCCGGCGCGATGACGATCGTAATGAATAGGCCGCGGTCCTCGGGCGGCACGAACTCCCGCTTGAGGCTGTTGAAGACGACCACCGCGAGCACCACCGACGCGACCGCGGCCGCGAGCATGAACATCCCGTGCACCAGGACCCAGCGCAGCGACCTCGCGTACGCGTTTGCGAGGCCGCTGAATCCACGCTCGAAGGCCTTGAACACGGGCCCGTGGTGCTTCGGCACGCGGAGGATCTTGGCGCAGAGCATTGGGGTCAGGGTCAGCGCCACGAAGCCCGACACGATGACCGAGCCAGCCACTGCAATGCCGAATTCCTTGAAGAGCCGGCCGGTGTTGCCCGTGAGGAAGGCGAGCGGCGTGAACACGGCCACCAGCGCGATCGTGGTGGCGATGACGGCGAACGCGATCTCCCGGGTGCCGTTGGTCGCCGCGGTATCGGGATCCTCGCCCAGTTCCTCCTGGTGGCGGAACGCGTTCTCCAGCACGATGATCGCGTCGTCCACCACGATGCCGATCGCGAGCGTCAGCGCGAGCAGCGTCAGGTTGTTGATGGAGAAGCCGAGGAAGTACATGACCGCGAAAGTCGAGATGATCGACACCGGGATTGCCAGCCCGGGGATGATCGTCGACCGCACGTTGCGCAGGAAGACGAAGATGATCAGCACCACGAGCAGCGCGGCGACCACCAGGGTTTCCTGCGCCTCGAGGATCGAACGCTTGACGAAGGTCGACCCATCGTACGCTACGTCGAGACTCACGCCGGGCGGGAGGGAGGCGGCGATGCGCGGCAGGGCCTCCCGTACGGCGTCGGCCACCGTGATCAGATTGGCCTTCGACTGCCGGACCACGCCAAGACCGACCGTCGGCGCACCCTTGAAGCGGAGCGCGCTCCGCTCGTCCTCGGCGCCCAGTTCCACATGGCCCAGGTCCTTCAGCTTCACCAGCTGTCCGCCCTGGCTCGCCACCACCAGTTCGCCGAACTCGGCCGGCGTCTTGAGCTCACCGAGCGACCGGACCGTGAACTCGCGGCGGTTCGACTCGATGCGGCCAGCCGGCACCTCGACGTTGCGGGTTCGGATCGCGCGCTCCACATCCTGCACCGTGAGCCCGCGCGCCGACAGCTGCGCCGTCGACAGCCATACCCGCATCGCGTACCGGCGCTCCCCGGCAATGAAGACGCTGCCGACCCCGGCCACGCTCTGCAGCTGGCTCTTGACAAGACGGTCGGCCAGGTCGGACAGCTGCAGCAGCGAATAGTTCTCGCCGTTGAGCGCCAGCCAGAAGAAGGGCGAGGCGTCGGCCTCCTGCTTCGCGATGACCGGCTCCTCGATGTCTAGCGGAAGCCGTCCGCGCACGCGCGAGACCTTGTCGCGCACGTCCTGCGCGGCATCGTCCACATCACGGTCGAGCGTGAATTCCAGCGTGATGTTGCTGAACTGCTCGGCGCTCGAACTGACCAGGGTGCGCAGGCCCGGCACCGTGCTGAGCTCCTCCTCCAGGATGTCGGTCACCGCCGATTCCATGACCTGGGGGTTGGCGCCCGCGAGCACCGTCTGCACCGAGATGATCGGGGGATCGACGTCCGGGTACTCGCGCACCGACAGCTGCCGGTACCCGATGACGCCGAACAGCACCAGCGCCGCGCTCAGCATGCTGGCGAGCACGGGACGCCGGATGGAAAGGTCCGAGAGGATCATGAAAGCTCAGCAATGAAGGATGGGCACCCCGGTGGCCGCCCGGCTGCCGATCGCCATACGGGCCGGGAGGGACCGGCGGTTTCATCGAATCCGCTAGATTGCACCTGCACCCGCGCGTCTCTCGCCCGTCGGAGTACCGCCCCATGGCCATCCATCTGACCTCGAAGCAACACCAACAGCTCTCCTACCTGGAGACCCTGCCGCCCAAGTTCCAGAAGGCCACCGGCGTCATCGAGCTCCTGAACACGGCGAAGGCGGACGACAGTGCCATCCGCGGCCTCTGCCGCATGCTCGATGAAGTGAAGGCGAACGCCCAAGCGCTCGGACTGCCCGGGCTGGCCGATGCCGCCGGCATCATGGGCACAATGGCCCGGCGCGGCGGAGGCGTGCAGATGAAGGTGCGGGGGCTGCGGGAACTCCTGGGGACCCTGCGTGCCAACTACGAGGGCGCACTCAAGAAGGCGACGACCCCGGAGAAGGAAAAGCCCGCCGAGGAGACCTAGCCCCGGCGCTTCACGCCGCCTTCTTGCCCAGCAACTTGTCCACCAGCGGGCCCGCCTGGAGCAGGATCATCGCGTTCACGAGCCCGCCGATCACGAGCGATACAAACCCAAGGGCACCGATGATCGCGCACGCGCCAATGCCCGCGAAAATCATCCCGAACGTATTCATTGCGATCCCCGGAATTCGGTAGGCCGTAACGCTAGGGGCAGCGGCACGGAAACGGTAGGGCCGCTACCCCGCCGCCGACATCGGTTCCTGCAATGCGCGGAGCGCCTCGCCGCGAACCGGCTCCTCGGTCTCACGGGCGACACGTTCGAGCGTGCCCCGGACACCCTGACCCGGCACCTGCGCCAGTGCCCGTACGACCTCGACGCGCTGCTCGACCGAGCACCCCTTGCCGGTAAGGAACGAGCGCTTCGCCAGTGCCAGGCGGGCAAGCCCGGTCAAGGCATCCGGCGTGCCGAGCAGCGACAGGCTGCGCACCGCCGCCTTCCAGACCTGCGGATCGCGCTCGTGCTCCAGCAGCGTGAGCAGCGGCATTGCAAAACCCAGCGCCCGTCGCCTCCCGATGGCATCGACGGCGGCAAACCTGGTGGAGGGTGACGCTGATGCGAGGGCGATCCGCATGCTCTCCACCACCTCGCCCAGCGGAAACTCGGCCAGGGCCTGGATGACCGCGGCGCGCACCCGCTCGTCGAGGTCGTTCAGCCGTCGCTTGAGAGGGTCGATCGCCGCCGGATTGCGCAGGCGACCGGCCAGCTCGGCGGCGTGACGCACCTCATGCGTGGCCCCGCCGAGCAGGTACGGCAGGACGATCGGGTAGATCTCCGGCATGCCGCCCAGCACCTCGAACAGGATGCGGCGCGGACCCACCGATTCCGCCTCCATCAAGACCCGCAGCATCACTTCCGCGGCATCGAGCCCGCCCCAGCGGAGCACCGCGGCCGCGCGCCCGGCCTCGACCGGATCGGCCAGGGCCAGACGCACGATGCCCTCGAACGCTGGCGGGGAGAGCAGGCGCTTGAGCAGGATCGACTGACGCCGGCGGTCCTCGTACGGCACCGCCGGCAGGGTCCGCAGCTGCACCGATGCGAGGTGCAGCGTGGTCCGCCAGTCGGCGTCCTTGATCGCACGCGCGAGCCGCTCATGAACCTTCTGCACGTCGGTCGCGACGTGCTTCACGAGCACCAGCCGCCGCTCGCCGGTGACGCGCCGCTCCGCGCGACGACGCTCCTGCCCCCGGTAGCGAACCCCCCTCAGCAGGTCACGCCGGTCGGCGCCCAAGCGTCGGTCACCACCATCGCGGGGCGGGGAGAAGGTCTCGGAGCCGCCGTCCATCAGTGTAAGCCCGTTCCAATTTGGAACGACAGTTTCGATCAGCTCGGCATTTATGTGCGGGGTGGAAACGACCGGCGCCGAGTCGTGCGCCAGTGCGCGCGCGAGCCGCAACAGCTCCTCCTCCTCGACGCCGGGACTGATGCTGATGATGTCCACCTGCCGGGCAAGCAGACGGCTCTTCAGGCTCAGAGGTTGTTCCTCACCAACGACTTCCACGCCCGCCTCAAGCCGGATGGGCTGGCTGTTCGCGATCGCAGTGCAGGTCTCCAGCGCGAGATCCTGGGCGGCATCGTTGGCTGGGTCGGCCCGCAGAAGCGCGACAAGATCCCCAAAACGCTGGGTGAACTGCTCGAGGGGGGAAACTGGCCAAGTCGTAGACATAGATGTGCTTGCCCAAGGTGCCACCGGAAGGGCGCCACCGCAACCCGAATCAGGAGTGCGGAACCGCCTCAGGCGGAGGCTTTTACCTCGGTCCAGATCCGGTCCCAGAGTGCGGTCGCCGCACCGAGATCGCGCTGGTACTCCAGCCGGGCGAGTTCGGCCGGCGTGGGGTAGGGGATGGGATCGCGCATCCGCTCCTGCGCCACGCGGTTCGGGGTCCCATATCCCGTCTCCTCGCTGATGGCGGCGGCGATGTCGGGGCGCAGGATGTAGTCGAGGAAGGCGGTGGCCGCGGATGGATGCGGAGCATCGCTGAGCAGCACCATGTAGTCGTTGAAGATGAGGCTGCCCTCCCGCGGCAGCGCAAAGGCGATGTTGGGATTCTCGCGCTGGGCCTGGCGGGCATCGCCGTTCCAGCACTGCGCCATGGCCACGTCGCCGCTCGCGAGCTGACCCTTGAGCGCGAGGGTCATGAAGGCGAGCAGGTTCGCCTTGGCCGCGACGGCATCCTGTCGCGCGCCAGCCAGCTCGGCGGGGTCGGTCGAGTTGAGGGAGTGGCCGCGATAGCGCAGCATGGCACCCAGCACCTCGCGACCGTCGTCCAGCATCGTGGCCTTGCCGGCAGCGGAGCCGTCGAGAAAGGCGCCCCAGCTCTCCGGCGCCGACGGCAGCAGGTCGGCGCGATAGGCGATGCCGGTGATCCCCCACTGCCACGGCACGCCGTACTCACCGAGTGGATCGGCGGGCGTGCGCTGGAACAGCGGCATCAGGTTGTCCCAGTTGGTGAGACGGGACCGGTCCAGCTTCGTAATGAGCCCGCGCTCGCGCAGCAGCGGCAGCTGGTAGCCGGTGGGCACGACCAGGTCGTATCCCGTGGCACCGGCCATCAGCTTCCCGAGCATCTCCTCGTTGCTCTCATAGGTGTCATAGGTGACGCGGACACCGAACTCCTGCTCGAACCCGGAGAGGGTGTCGGGGCCGATGTAGTCGAACCAGTTGTAGATGTTGAGCTCCGCGTCGAGCCCGGGGGCGGGCGGGCGCCGTTCGCCGGCGCAGGCGGAGAGCATCGGCGCGGTCACCGACGCCGCGATCGCGGCGTGCGCGGCAGCACCGATGAACTCGCGGCGGCCAGGCAGGTGCGATGTCACGCTCGGGTGCTGCCCCGCGCCAGGCGGTCGGCCAGGTAGACCGCGACCGTCGTCACCATGACCAGCAGCGCCGACAGGGCGTTGATGCTCGGCTCGACGCTCTTCCGCACCATGGAGTACACCGCAAGCGGCAGCGTCGTCGACCCGACACCGGAGACGAAGAACGTGGTCACGAAGTCATCGAACGACAGCGTGAACGCGAGCAGCGCGCCAGCGAGCACGCCCGGCATCAGCTGGGGCAGCGTGACGCGGCGGAAGGTGGAGAGTTCATCGGCTCCGAGGCTCATGGCGGCCTCCTCCAGGGAGCGGTCGGTGCCCTGCAGCCGGGCGAGCACCACCACGGTGACGAACGGGATGCTGAAGGCTGTGTGCGCGATGACGATGGTGGCGATGCCGAGCGCAATCCCGAGCCAGGAGAAGAGCACCAGCAGTGACACGCCGGCCACGATCTCCGGCGTCACGATGGGCAGGTAGAGCAGTGCCCCGGCAGCGCGGCGCATGCGCGGCAGGTGACGGGACAGCGCCAGCGCCGCCAGCGTGCCCATGACCGTCGCGAGCAGGGTGGAGAGCAGGCCGACGATCAGGCTGAGTCGCATCGCCCGCAGGATATCGGGGCGGGAAGCGAGCCGGGTGTACCAGTCGACGGTAAAGCCACCCCACTGCACGCCGAAGCGCGAGCGATTGAACGAGAAGGCGATGAGGACGAGCAGCGGCAGGTGCAGGAAGGCATAGGTGAGCACCGCCGTGGCGGACACCGCGTAGGGCATGCGCCGCGCCGTCATGCGCCGCGCGACCGTCCGGCGCGCCCGCGGGCATCCGGATCGCCGCCCTGGTCGTCGAGCCCTCCCACCCGAAGCACCCCGAGCATCGCGATCAGGACCAGCGCCATCACCGCAAAGGCAGCCGCCGACCCGAAGGGCCAGTTGCGGGAGGGGCCGAACTGATTCTGGATCAGGTTCCCGATCATCATGTGCCGCGCGCCCCCGAGGAGATCGGGCACCACGAACGAGCCGAGGGATGGCACGAAGACGAGGAGCGACCCGGCCGCTACACCGGGAAGCGTGAGTGGCCATACCACGCGGCTAAACCGCGCCCAGGGGCGCGCACCCAGGCCTTCGGCGGCTTCCAGTAGCGCCGGATCGAGTTTCTCGAGCGAGGCGTAGATCGGCAGGATCATGAAGGGGAGTGCCCCGTAGACCAGGCCCGCGAGGACCGCGCCCTCGGTGTAGAGCAGCCGGAGCGGTACGTGAATCAGCCCAGCATCGATCAGCGCGCGGTTGATGAGCCCGCTGTCGCGCAGCAGGAAGATCATGGCGTACGTGCGCACGAGTGAACTGGTCCAGAAGGGCAGCACCGCCAGGAACAGGAGGAGATTCCGCCGGCGGCCGCTCCTCGCGATGTAGAACGCCGTGGGATAGGCCAGCAGGAGGCACACAAGAGTGCACAGGAAGGACAACCAGGCCGTGCGCCGGAGGATGCCGAGGTACAGCGGGTCGAGGAACCGCTGGTAGTGCTCGAGGGTGAAGCCGGGCTGCACCCCGCCGTACGGGCCGCGTGGCATGAAGCTGTAGACGAGCAGGATCAGGACGGGCAGCAGGAAGAAGGCGAAGAGCCAGAGCCCGCCGGGCCCGAGGAGCAGCGGACCCGGCGATCCCGGGTGCCGTGCGACCCACCGCAGGAAGCCGCGCCGCATCCCCGTCATCCCTCGAGCACCTGGCAGTCCTCGGGCTTCCAGGCAACGATGCAGCGGTCGCCCCGGCTCCACGAGAGCGGCTTGATCAGCTGGCCCTCGTTGCGGAGCGCGATGATCATGATGCGCCCGTCCGCGAGCGCCACACGGACGTGAATCGTCTCCCCCAGGTAGATGACGCCCTGCACCGTGGCGGGCAGGCCGTTCTCCCCCGGGGGCACGGCCCCCGGTCGCGAGAGGTCCAGCCACTCCGGACGGATGGCGATGCGCACCGCACCACCTTGCACGAGGGCCGGCGAGGCCGGCACCCTGAACGTCCCGGCAGCACCCGACACCTCCCACCACTGCTCTTGCCGCCCTGCCGCCTTCCCCTCGAGGAAGTTCGCCTCCCCGATGAAGTCGGCCACGAAGGCGGTGCGCGGATTCTCGTAGATCTCGGCCGGCGTGCCGAGCTGGGCGATCTCGGCCTGATCCATGACCGCAAGCCGGTCGCTCATCGCCAGCGCCTCCTCCTGGTCATGCGTGACATGGATGAACGTCACGCCGAGCTGTTGGTTCAGCGCCTTGAGCTCGACCTGCATTTCCTTCCGGAGCTTGAGGTCGAGGGCACCGAGCGGCTCGTCGAGCAGCAGCACGCGGGGCTCGAGCACCAGCGCCCGGGCGAGGGCCACGCGCTGTCGCTGGCCGCCTGAGAGTTCCGAAGGCAGGCGTGTGCCGTAGACCCCGGGGTCGAGCCGGACCAGCTCGAGCGCGGCGCGCACGCGGTCGCGGATCTCGGGGCCCGGCCGCTTTCGCTGCTCCAGGCCGAACGCGACGTTGCGCTCCACCGAGAGGTGGGGAAAGAGCGCGTAGCTCTGGAAGACCATGGCGAGGTCGCGCTCGTAGGGCCGCCGCTGGTTCACCACCTCGCCGAAGAGGCGGATCTCACCCGCGTCTGGCGTCTCGAAGCCCGCCAGCAGCCGCAGCGTCGTCGTCTTGCCGCACCCCGAGGGGCCGAGGAGGGAGAAAAATTCCCCCCGGGCGACGGTGAATGACAGGCCGCGCACGGCCGACGTCGAGCCGTAGCGCTTGGCCACGCCGCGAAACTCGACCGCCGGCTGGTCCGGGATACTGGCTGGCATTGCGGGATCCTTCGAGCATCCGGTGGACTACCCAGTTGAAACTAACGGCATGCCGCCGCTTGATTTGGGGCAGTGCAAACCCCCATCGCGCTGGCCACCGCGCTCGAGCTGGATGCGGCGATCCTCCAGGCGGCCATCACCGGATGCCTGGCGCTGCTCTGTGCCTTCCTCTACCAGCGATACGGAAAGATCTACTTCGCCTGGTACGCGACGGCGTGGGGCCTCTACGTGCTGCGCCTCGGCGCGATCATGGGCTTCCTCCTCACCCGCAACTGGACCTGGCTCTACTGGCACCAGGTGATCACCGGGTGGACGGCGCTCGCGCTCCTGTGGGCCGCACTCGTTTTCTCCCGCCAGGTGCGCTGGCGTCCCACGTACCTGCTGGCGGCGCTCTTCCCGCTGCTGTGGGCGTACATCGCCATCTACCAGATGGACAACTTCTTCCTGGCGGCGGGGCCGGCCGTGCTGTTCCTGAGCCTCGTGACACTCTGGACCGGATGGGTGTTCCTTCGCTACTGGAAGCTGGTCGGCTCCACCGGCGCCGGCATCCTGGCGTGCGCCTTCCTCCTGTGGAGCGTGCACCACCTCGACTATCCATTCCTCCGCGCGCGTGGCGCCTGGGCCCCGTGGGGGTACTACCTCGACATCGCCTTCGCGCTCGCGGTGGGCGGCGGGATCATGATCCTGGTCCTGGACGACCTGGGCCGCGGCCTTCGCGCCCTAACCGAGCTTTCCGGCGACCTGCAGCGGCGCGGCCGGAGCGACGTGCTCACGGCATTGCTCGCGCGGCCCCTCACGCTCCCCGCTGTGCGCGGAAGTGCGCTATACCTGCGGGAGACCGGCCGGTTCGAGCGCGGGGCCGGACAGGTCGCCGACTGGACGGGCCGTCCGCCGGAGGCAGGCACCGCCGCGGCGCTGCAGGCCGCGATGAGCACCGGCAGGCCGCAGGTGACCGACGACGGCCAGCTGATCGCGGGCGGCCGCCGCCGCGAGGGAGCGATCGCCTACGTCGCCGTGCTCCCGGTCTTCACCGGCACCGATGCCTCGGGCGCGCTCGTCCTCACCGGCGACGCCCGTGATCCGTTCACCGCGCTCGATGACGACTTTCTCCAGGCGCTGGGCCGCCAGGTCGGCGCGGCCCTCGCCAACGCCGACCTCCACGAGCGGTTGCAGGCGCGCACCGTGGAACTGGCCCGGCTCTCCGCCCGCATGCTGGAGCAGCACGAGGAGGAGCGCCGCCGACTCTCGCGCGAGCTGCACGACGAAACTGCCCAGGTGTTCTCGGCGGTCAAGATGGAGCTGGAGCTCCTGCGAGGTCATGTGCCGGACATTTCGGAGCCGCGGCTGGAGCGCATGTTGGGCCTGATCGACAAAGGGATCCGCGGCATCCGCAGCGTGGTGAACGATCTGCGGCCATCGCTGCTCGACGACCTCGGCCTCCTCCCTGCGCTCCGGTCACTGGTGGCCGACTTCAGCGAGCGGAGCGCCATCCGGATCACGCTCGAGGCGCCGCAGGGGCTGCCAGCGCTGTCGAACGACGCGGAACTCGCGGTCTTCCGGGCACTGCAGGAAGCGCTCTCCAACGTCGTGCGCCACGCCAACGCCAAGGCGGTGTCGGTGCAGATCGCAGTGCGGGGACGCACGTTGATTCTCGTGGTCGCCGATGACGGGACCGGACCGCATACCACGGACTCGGCGCTGCTCGAGCGCGAGGGACACATGGGACTGACTGGCATGCGTGAACGCATCGCGGCACTCGGCGGCACCGTGCGCTTCGACGGGCGCCCGGGTGCCGGGGCACGGGTCGAGGTACAGGTGCCGATCAGCACCGGGGAGGCCGCATGACCGAGGCTCCGATCCGCGTGCTCGTTGCCGACGACCACGCGATGGTTCGCGAGGGCATCCGCAGCGTGCTCGAGCGCGAGGGGTTCCAGGTGGTGGGCGAGGCGACGAACGGCCTCGAGGTACTGCCGCTCGCGGAGGCGCAGCAGCCCGACGTGGCGGTGCTGGACATTTCCATGCCTGGCGAGACCGGGCTGCAAGCCGCCGCGCGCCTGCGCCACGCGCTCCCGCACA
Source organism: uncultured Gemmatimonadales bacterium (assembly GCA_963773095.1). Lineage (GTDB taxonomy): Bacteria > Gemmatimonadota > Gemmatimonadetes > Gemmatimonadales > GWC2-71-9 > JAGGAG01. The sequence goes on along the minus strand of CAVYZY010000012.1, from coordinate 580,776 downwards.
TCCGCGTGCTCATCCTGAGCATGTACGACAACACGGAGTACGTGCTCGAGAGCGTGCGTGCCGGCGCGCACGGCTACCTGCTCAAGGACGGCGCGGCGCAGGAACTGGCCAATGCGATCCGCACCGTCCTGGCCGGCGAAGCCTACTTCAGCCCTGCCGTCGCCGCCCGGTTGTCCGAAGCCGTCCGCGGCGACATCGACCGCGAACAGCGCAACAGCAACCTCGACCTGCTCACGGGCCGGGAGCGCGAGGTGCTCGCCGGCATCGCGCGCGGCCTCACCAACAAGGAGATCGCCAGCCAACTCGGCATCTCCCATCGCACCGTCGAGACCCACCGTGAGAGCCTGATGAAGAAGCTCGGCATCCGCACGGTGGCCGGCCTGACCAAGTTCGCCCTCGAGACGAAGCTGGTCGACGCGTGACCCGGGACGACTTCGCGTGAAGCACCTTGTTCTTGCCGGGGTCGGGCCGGCGCAGCTCGTCCTCCTGGAAGGGCTGGCGGCGGGGCAGGTGAAGGCCGCGGAGCCGGTGCTCATCAGCGCGACGACGCACTACGTCCATGACGCCATGCTGCCGGGCTGGCTCGCCGGGCGGCACGATGAAGCCGCGATGTCGATAGACCTGGTGCGCCTGGCGGACCGCGCCGGCTGCCGTTTCATCGAGGGCAGCATCAGCCACATCGACGCTGCCGAGCGCCGCATCGAGCTCACCGGCGGCCGGACGGAGTCATGGGAGGTGCTGTCGCTGTCCCGGAATTCGACCCCGTGCGACGCCCGGGTCCCCGGCGCCTCCGAGTTCGCGGTGCCGATCCGCCCCATGGCGAGGGCGCGCGACATCCTGACGGCGATCACGCACGTGCAGCAGAGCATCGAGCGGCGCGAGATCCGGATCGCGGTCGTGGGAGCGGGCGGGCGGGGATTCGAGGTAGCGTGCGCCATTCGCGCACGGCTGGCGCGGGAGGAGAAATCGGCGACGATCATGGTGGTGGACGGGGAGCCGCATGTGCTGCCGGATGTGCCCGCGGTCGCCCGGCCGCTGGCAACGCGGACCCTGCGGCGGCGCAACATCGGCTCCGCACTCGGCGCCCGGGTCACCGAGCTGTCGCGTCGCGGTCTCCGCCTCAACTCCGGTGCGATCATTCCCGCCGATGTGGTCGTCTGGACCATCGGGGCGGCGCCGCCGCCGGGGTTCGCCGATTCGGGGCTGGCACTCGATGAGCGCGGCTTCGTGGCGTACGACGAGACGCTGCGCAGCGTGTCGCATCCCGACGTGTTCGTCGCCGGGGAGTCGGCCGCCATGGGGCCCACGCTGGCCGACAACGTGGCGGCGTACTGTGGCACGGCACCGGCGCCCAAGTTCCGCCGGTACCGTCCTCCGTCACGTCACCTCGTCCTGCTCGACTGCAGCGATGGGTTGGCACTGCTCTCGTATGGGGGCATCACCCGTGAGGGGCGGATGGCGATGCGCCTCAAGGAAAGCCTCGACTGCCGGTTCATGTCCCGCTTTCAGCGGCTGGCCGGCGCCACGTAGAGCTCGCCACCGGCGGCGCGGAACTCCGCCGCCTTGCCGGCCATTCCCTGCTCCACCTCCTGCCGCCTCGCCTCGTCACGCAGTTCATGTGTCAGCTTCATCGAGCAGAACTTCGGGCCGCACATCGAGCAGAAGTGTGCCACCTTGGCCCCGTCCGCCGGCAACGTCTCGTCGTGGAAGGCACGCGCCGTGACGGGGTCGAGCGCCAGGTTGAACTGGTCCTCCCAGCGGAACTCGAAGCGCGCCTTCGAGATCGCGTCGTCCCACGCGCGTGCGCGCGGGTGACCCTTGGCCAGGTCGGCGGCGTGCGCCGCGATCTTGTAGGTGATGACGCCGGCCTTCACGTCATCATGGTTGGGCAGTCCCAGGTGCTCCTTCGGCGTCACGTAGCAGAGCATCGCCGTGCCATACCAGCCGATCATCGCGGCGCCGATGGCGCTCGTGATGTGGTCGTAACCCGGAGCGATGTCCGTGGTGAGCGGCCCGAGCGTGTAGAAGGGCGCCTCGGCGCACCACTCGAGCTGCTTGTCCATGTTCTCCTTGATGAGGTGCATGGGGACGTGTCCCGGCCCCTCGTTCATCACCTGCACGTCGTGCTCCCAGGCGATCTTCGTGAGTTCACCCTGCGTGCGCAGTTCGGCGAACTGCGCCTCGTCGTTGGCGTCCGCGATGCTGCCGGGGCGGAGCCCGTCGCCCAGCGAGAACGACACGTCGTACGCCTGCATGATCTCGCAGATCTCGCGAAACCGGGTGTAGAGGAAGCTCTGCTGGTGATGGGCCAGGCACCACTTGGCGATGATCGAGCCCCCGCGTGACACGATGCCGGTGACGCGCCGCGCCGTAAGCGGCACGTACTCGAGCAGGACGCCGGCGTGCACCGTGAAGTAGTCCACGCCCTGCTCCGCCTGCTCCACCAGCGTGTCGCGATACACTTCCCACGTGAGGTCTTCGGCCACCCCGCCCACCTTCTCCAGCGCCTGGTAGATCGGCACCGTGCCGATCGGCACCGCCGAGTTGCGGATGATCCACTGCCGCGTCTCGTGGATGTTCCGGCCAGTGGAGAGGTCCATCACGGTGTCGGCGCCCCAGAGGGTGGCCCACCGCAGCTTCTCCACTTCCTCCTCGATCGTGCTGGTCACCGCCGAGTTGCCGATGTTGGCGTTGATCTTCACGTGGAAGTTGCGGCCGATGATCATCGGTTCGAGCTCGGGATGGTTGATGTTGGCCGGGATGATGGCGCGCCCGCGCGCGACCTCGCGGCGGACGAAGTCGACCGGCAGCCCCTCGCGGAGCGCGACGAACTCCATCTCGGGAGTGACCTCGCCGCGTCGCGCGTAGCGCAACTGGGTGACGGGGCTGCGCCCCCGACATGCCTGGCGTTCGAGGGACGAGGGGATCAGGTCGGTCGAGGGGCGCGCGCCGGCGCGGTGCACATCCCGCTCGAGAACCCAGGCCTGCCGCAGTGCCGGGAGCCCCGCGCGGACATCCAGGCCCTGGGGGCCGCTCGGGTCGTAGACGCGGAGCGGCGGCTCCCCGCCGGAGAGGACGATCTCGCGCATCGGCACGCGGATGCCGCGTGGTCCGTCGACGTGCACCTTCCGCGAGCCGGGAAAGGCGTGCTCGAAGGTGTCGCTGCGGAGTGTGGTCTCAGGGGCTGACATGAACATCCTCCATCACAGAGCGACGGAGGAAGGCGGGATGGGAAATCTCCCCTGCGCCGCCTCCCTCCGCCGGTGTAAACCGGATCAGGTTCCAAGGGACTGTCTCAACCCCGTCATGCTCGGTGGGGTACCCCTGGCGGTCCAGTGGAAGATGGGCCGCCCCGGTGCGGGCTGCAACGGCGCGGCTCCGCGCGTTGCGGCGAATGCACCGTCCCTGCCCGCGGCGGGCCCCGCGCGGAGGCTCCAACCGACGGCCAGGTGCCGTGGCTCACTGGTGCCCTTACTGCTTGTCAGGGCGCCACTTGGGCCAGCCGGCGGCCCACGCTTGACGGCCCCATGACCGGCACCGGACACCTTCTGGCTCGGGTGATGCGTACTGGGAATGACAGACCATCACTTGGACGAACTGATGTTGGCTGCACTGATACTGATCCTCGGGACACTCGGCGGAGTACTCGCCGCTTACGGGCGCCGCAGCACAGCGCCTGTGCCGGTGCACATCTGCACCGGCCGGAACCGGAACCCGGGACGAAGGGTTTGATGTAGACCACGAGATCGAAGCACCAGCGATGGCACCAGCTATTCGCCCCCGCGCCTCGATCTCTCGACGCCGCGGGGGCGATAGCGTTGGCGACCGGTTCGCCGGCCACGGGAAGGACAGACAGCATGTCGGTGCGAAGCGGAATCGCGATGCTCTTCCTGGCGCTCGGGAGCGTGCCGGGGGTGCTGCGCGCGCAGGAGCCGCTGATGACCGACGTGACGCTGCTGGCCACGGACACCCTGACCGATGTGGCGGTGACGCGCCGGGAGAATGGCCGCGCCGTCATCTATTTCAATCCCGCACTCATCGAACGCGTCGGCCCGCTGCTGCGCGACTTCTTCATCGCGCACGAGTACGGCCACGTCTTCTACGACCATGACGGTGGCGCCCTGGCGAGCCGCGATTCGACCGTGGCGGAGATCCGCCAGCGCCAGGAGCTCGAAGCGGACTGCTACGCCGCCGTCCGGCTCGCGCGCACCAGTCGTGCATCGGTCGAGGCCGCGGTGCAGTTCTTCACCCGGATGGGCCTGTTCAGCCACGATCGCTTCCACCCGTCGGGATCGCGGCGGGCGGCCAACCTCCTTGCCTGCTTTCCGGCCGTGCAGCCCGACTCGGAGCGCGAGGTCGGGGCCCCGGTCCGGGGCGTCGCCGAGGCCGACGCCACGACCATCGAACTCGGGCCGGATGCGGCGGCGCGCCTCCGCGGGCTCGTGCGGATCAGGATCGACGGACGGCTCGTGGGGACGATCTCGACGCTCGGCCCGAGCACCCCGGTCATCGTGAAGCGACTGCGGGAGGGCCCGCACCGGTACGAGCTGACCGTTGAGCTCTACAGCCTCGATGAACTGCTGCAAATCAACCCCTCCGGCGTGGTGCGCGGTGATGGCACCGTGGAGTTCGAGCAGGCCGGACGGCTGGAGATCAACTGGCTCGGTGAAGAACCCCCCGCCCTGCTGCCGGTAAAGGGAGCGCCACGGCGAGCCATACCGTAGGGCTGGCAGCCAGCGCAATCGCACGCGATATTCCTGCAGGACAGCAATCGCTCCCTCACCAGGACTCCGGTGCCACAACATCCACTCGGTAGAATGCTCGCCGCCGCCGGCGTGCTGATGCTTCTTGCGGCCCCGCTGGCAGCACAAGCCGCCGGGTCCCCGGACAGCCTCACGCCGATCGGTATCATGGCCGACGCACCGCACCTGGGGTTCGCGCCCCCGGCGGCAGCCGCCATGCCGCAGTTCGGGGAGCCCGATTCACTCCCGTGCCCGCAATGCAACCCGAAGAAGCACTTCTGGGTGGGCGTGGCCGAACTCGTGGCGCTTCAGGTCATCCCGAACGCGTTCAGTCAGATCACGAAGAACGCTGAATGGGCGGAGGTCTCCTTCAAGAGCTGGGGCGACAACCTCACGCTGCCCTGGCAGTGGGACAACAATGCCTTCCTCAACAACCAGTTCTCGCATCCGTTCCACGGCTCCACGTATTTCAACGCGGCCCGCACCAACGGATACAACTTCTGGCAGTCGGCACCATGGTCCTTCGTCGGCAGCCTGACCTGGGAGTTGTTCGGCGAGGTATGGGCGCCGGCACCCAACGACCTCCTCAACACGACGCTGGGTGGCATTACCCTGGGCGAAATGCTGTACCGCGTTTCCTCGCTCACCCTGAAGAACGAGAGCCGCGGGTTCGATCGCGTGGTGCGCGAAGTGGCGGCCGGCCTCATGAACCCGGTTCGTGGGTTCAATCGGGTTGTGCGCGGTGAGGCATGGAAGGTCTCACGCACGCCGCCGGACTGGCGACCATCGAGCATTTTCGGCAGCGTGGACGCGGGCTACCGGCGGTTCGCGGGCAGCGACAACCTGGCCGGGGAGGGGGCGCTCGACCAAGCGTACCTCAGCGCCGAACTGCTGTACGGAAACCCGGCTCGCGACCTCAGCAAGAGCCCGTTCTCCTATTTCCGCGTACAGGGCGCGCTGGCGAGCAACAATGGCGACACCCGCCTCACCGAGTTGGTAGTGCGCGGCGGACTTGCGGCGAAGCCGATGGGCAGCGACTCGGGCAGTGGGCAGTTAGCGCTGCTCATGACGTACGACTACATCAGCAACCCCGCCATCTCCTTTGGCGCGCAGGGATTCGCCGGGGGGCCCATCTGGAACGTGCGGCCGGCGTCGGGACCGTCCTACCAGGTCGAGCTTCTCGGGCGGGCGATGCCGATCGCGGCGGTCGGCTCGGACTATTACCTCACCCAGGAGGGCCGGGACTACGACTACGGCATCGGGCTCGGCGGCGGCGGTGTCGCGCTCATGGCCTGGCGCGGTGTGGGAGCCATCACCGGCTCGGCAAACTACGTGTTCGTTCCGATCATCAGCGGCTTCCCCGGCACGCACCAGATACTTACCGCGTCCGCAGGTGGGCGCGTCTACTGGAAGGGTCGCTTGGGCGTCGGTGTCGAGTATGCCCGCCTCTGGCGCTGGAGCAACTACTACGGGCGGTCCCTCGTGGAGCGACATGCCAGCGAATTGCGGGTATACCTGAGCACGGCCCTGCCGCGGTGGGGGACTTCATGAGACAGATGCGCCTGGCACCGGCACTTCTTGCGCTGGCGGTACTGGCGGGGGCTTGCACCGATTCCGTCATCCGGCAGCTGCAACCCGGGAACGACGAAATGGTGACCGCCACTGCGGATTCCTTCGCATACATCGCGAGCAACCTGGAAAACGTGAGCGACAAGCGCGAGTTCGTCTGGACGAACAGCGAGCCGCGGGTCCAGTTCAATCACGAGTCGTTCCTTCCGCATGGCTATGGACTGGTGATAATCCACGATGCGGTCGGTGTCGTCGTCGACTCGACTATCCTCGACTACCAGCTCGTCACCGAAAGCCGTGCCGGCGTGCCCGGCCTCTGGACGGTGACGCTCATCTATACAGGAGCGTTCGGCCGCGCCCAGTTCTCACTGGTGCCCCTGCCCGCCCTGCCCGACCTGCGGGGGGAGTTGGCGGCGCCAATCGGCTATCCGCGCGCGCCGAGGACTCAGCCCTCGGCGGATGCCTGCGAAAAGTATACGACTACGTCCGCAGGGCCCCTGCGAAACGCGCGATGTACGAAACCGAGCCCACCGAGCACCTTGTAGAGGGGCACCGGTTCGAACGGAGCGGTAAGCTCGAGCACTCCCCCTGGCGGCAGCGATTCCACTGCCGCCATGATCACATCAAAGGGTTCGTTGCTCTCCGCGAGCAGCGCCCGCACGTCGAGCGACGTGACGGGACCGTCGAAGGGGTTGGTCATGCTGTGCGGGATCGGAGCGTCGGCAGGACAAGGCGCAGGTACTGCTGCGCGGCGGTGACACTGCCAAGGGCGAAGAGCGCTGCACCCGCCGCGGCCACGCGCGGCGACCCGGTCGCGGTACCGCCGGCAAGCACGATGGTGCCAACAGTCCACGCCGATGTCGAGAGACGCGTGCTCCACCTTGGCAGGAGGTCGGCCGCCTTTGGCCCCGCCACCTTGGCACCAGCGAGAGAGCTGAACCGCTCCAGCCAGGTGAGGAAGGGCAGCACCCGCCCATACACTGCACCGATCACGAGGGTGATCGAGCCGATGATCAGCAGGACGCCGTACGTGCCGATCAGCCGCGGAAGCGGCCACCATAGCGTCACCAGTCCGATCGCCAGCGTGGCCCCCAGCAGCAGGAACGCCGCGACCAGCTGCTGGAGCGGGTAGTCGAGCGAGCGCCGCGCCCTCGCCCGAACCCAGCGCACGGCCTGAAAGAGGAAGAGTCCGCCCCCCGCCACCGTCAGCGCGCCACCCGCATTCACCAGCCAGCCGATCGCACCGAGCCAGCCGAACACCTGTCCCAGCACGCCAGCCACGGTGAGCGGACCGCACCAGCGCGTGGGCCAGTCGGATGCATTCCGGTTCATGAGGAACATCGGAAAGAGCCGGTTCCCGAGTCCCATCACGAGCACGCCGCCGAAGCCGACCGCGGCGAGCTGCACATGCGCCGCGACGAGCGGTTCGCGCGGCACCATCCACCACCCGAGAGCGTTGCCGATGCGCACGCCCGCCAGGCCGAGGGTGAGCCAGAGCGTGGTGTACGCGGCGGTCACGTGTGCGCCAATCAACGGAGAGCGAGCCGAGCGGCGAAAGACGCCACCGAGGTTCCAGCTCCAGACTGCCAGCGCCGCCGCGACGAGCGCCCAGCCAGCCGCGATGCAAGGTGGGTCCCACAGGCCCAGGCCCACCACCAGCAGCCCGGTACCGAGCGTGTGAAGGATGAGCACCAGCGGCGCCAACCGCAGGTTCCTGGGCTGGACACCGAGCACCACCGGGGCAAGGTGGTAGAGCGCGCCATATGCAGACGTCACGAGCCACCCGAGCGTGAACGCATGTACCGTCGCCGCGACACCGGGCGAAAGCCACGCGCCGCGCGCGAGAGATGGCGACATCAGCACCAGCCCGACGCTGCCGACCGAAAGCCATCCGAGCGCCACCAGGAAATGGGAGGCCGGCACCCGGAAGGGAGGGAGGTCCTCGTCGGCCTCGGCACCAGCGCCCAGCGGCGCGAGCGGCAGAGGCCGGGCAGCAGTAAGGGGCACGCTAGAAGTCCTTGCGGTTGAAGCCGCGGAGACCGAGAAGGAACGGCACCACCGTCCACATGAGGAGCGCGGCACCCGCGGCCGCAATGCCCAGGGCCGTGCCGAAGAACCGCCCGAACACCGCGCCGGTGTACCCCATGAGCGCGGCGGCATCGAGGGTGAGCAGCAGCAGGACACGGGCAAGATCGACCGGATTGAGCACGGTGAGGCCCAGGAGCGCCGGCTCCAGCGGATAGTCCCGGAACACCATGGCGACGAAGAGGATCATCCCGTCGTACAGCACGGTGCAGCAGGACCAGACCAGCAGCGCAAAGCCCAGCCCCTTTGCGCGGTCCTCGAAGTGGACGCCCGCGAGAAACGCGACTGAGCTGAATACGAATGTCAGGAGCACCCCCGCAGCCACCAGCGTCGCCACCGGGCGCATCAGGCCGGCGCCGCCATGCGCGGCCGCCGGGAGCGCCACTCCGATGGCGAATGCCACCGCGAGCGGAAGGGCCAGGCCGAAGTAGAGTCCCGTGAAGAGCGCAGGCCGGCTCACCGGCTGGGCAAGCAGCAGTTCGATGAACTCGCGCGAGTTGGAGAAGTACAGGGTCCCGAACACCACGCTGACGAGAGGAATGACGATGAGGACCACGTTCATGAGACTCGCGGCCACGCGCGGGCCCCCGCCGCCGAACCGGAAGAGGGCATCCGTCAGCAGGAGGAAGAGCAGTCCATACCCGAGCACCCACCAGTTCCGCAGCAGGTTGCTCAGGCTGTAGCCCAGCACCTTCCGCGCGGCGCTCACGCCACCTCCCGCATGAGGTGCGCGATGGCATGTTCGACCCTGCGCTGTCCGGTCCTGAGCCGCAGTTCGTCCAGAGATCCGCTGAACCGCACCCTGCCGTCGACCAGGTAGACCAGCAGGTCGGCCATTTCCTCCACCTCGGCCATGACGTGTGACGTGAGCAGCACCGCCGCGCCAGACGCGGCGCGCTGCCGCACCAGCTCCTTCAGGTGGCTGCTCGTGAGCGGGTCGAGTCCCGCGGTCGGCTCATCGAGGATCAGGACCGGCGCCTCATGCCGGAGTGCGATGACGGCGCCGAGCTTCTGGCGCGTCCCGCCGGAGAGCGTCCGCACCGGGCGCGCGAGCGTTTCGGCGGTGAGGCCAAGCGATGCCCGCAGCGCATGGTCGTGCGGCGCCTGACCGCCGCGCAGGTCGGCCAGCAGGGCCAGCACTTCGTCGCCCGTCAGGTTGTCCGGATAACGTGCCGCCTGGGGCATGTAGCCGATGAAGCGGCGGTAGTGGGGATCGGTCCCGATCGTCTCGCCCAGCACGGCGATCGTGCCCCCATCGGGGCGCACCAGGCCCAGGACGCACTTGATGAGCGTCGACTTCCCCGCCGCGTTGGGCCCGACCACGGCGGTGACCTGGCCGGCATCGAGGGTCAGGTCGAAGCCTTCCAGCACGCGCAGCCTGCCGAACTGCTTCCGGAGGCCCGACACGACGAGGGGCGCGCTCACGGCTCCACCGCCAGCCGTGGGTGATGATCGACCAGGGTGGCGGGGGTCAGCACCGGCATGACGCGCTCCGCCACCTCGAGCAGGTCGACCATGAAGCTTCGCAGCAGGATGAGCGCTGGCTCGTTCTGCTGCACGACGAGGGAGAACAGCCGGACGGGACTGTAGGGCACGTCGCCGTAGCCATCGCGGTCCAGGTCGTACCCCTGGTAGTGATCCCAGTAGTTCGCGTCGAACACGCTCGCGTTCGACCGGCTGTTCGTGGCCACGTCGAAGGAGTTGCCGGCAAACGTGTTGTCCTCGAAGCGGTTGCCTTCCGTGTTGGCCATCAGCTTGATCGCCCATCCATTGCGGTCGAACGCATTGCCCCGTACCAGCAGGCGGCTCGATCCCTCGAGAAAGAGCGCGGTCGAGTTCCCGGCGAAGCGGTTGTCCTCGAGCCGCCCGTCGGTGATGTCCTTGAGCAGCAGGCCGAACGCGCCGGCACCCCAGTTGTCCTCGAAGCGGTTCCCGGTCATGTCCACCTGCTTCGAGTACATGACGGCGATGCCCGCGCCGTTGGAACGGAAGCGATTGCCGCGGTAGTTGCAGCTGTCGGAGAACATGAAGTGCAGGCCGTAGCGGAAGTTGGCCTCGCTCACGTTGTCGATGACGTCCACGTGGCGCGCGAACTCGAGATAGATGCCGTCGCGGTGCCGGGTAATCTCGTTGTCCGCGATCACAGTGCGCGTCGAGTTCCACAGGTGAATTGCATTCCCCGAGCCGGTCTCGCTCTTCCCGCCGCCAACGAAGTGGTTCCCGGTGATCCGGCAGCCCCTGGCCTTCTGGAGATAGACCCCGAAGAAGGTGCCCTCGAAGCGGCTGTCCTCGACCGCACACCCCTCGACCTCGATGAAACGGACGGCCGCCAGATCGTCGATGTAGCTGGTGCGCACGTTCTGGAAGACCAGGCCGCGGATCCGGACGCCGTTGGCCGTGATCCGGAGCAGCTCATGATTGCCCCTGCCCCGAAGCACGGGCATGCCCTCGCCCTCGATGTCGACACGATGCGCTACCACCAGAGGAGAATCGAGCACCCAGGTCCCGGCGGTGATGACGATCCGGTCGCCGTCACCTGTCAGCTGGAGCGCGTCGGCGATGGTCCCGACCGGGCCGCCCGCGCGAACGGTGACCGTATGCTGTGCCGGGAGCGTGGACGCGGCTGCGAGTACCCATGCGGTGCCGGCAGCCGAGCGGAGCCAGGGCATGAATGTCTCAGTGCGACGGCGACGCAGCGGCCAGCACCTGCGCCCAGTCGAGCCGCTCGCCACGGACAGCTACGCCGAGGCTGTCGGCGCTCGAGGGCCGCGCGACCGCAACGATTCCGCTGCTCATGGGAGTATGGAACGCGGCGCTCCGGACAAACCGCAGTTCAGCGGTGCGGATGAAGGCATCGGGCGCGAGATAGTCATGCGCCCAGGTTGAATGCACGGTGCCCGGCGCCACGTCACCTGCCGCCAGGAAATCCCTGAGACACCCGATATCGTCGAAGACGAGGACCTTCCCCGTCTTGGTCACGAGTTCAGCGGCGTAGCGCGGATCGGCGATGGTCATGTGACAGTGCGCGCACTGGTCGCTGCCGTAGATGATCGGCCTCGGCGCTGGCGCCGTGCAGGCCAGCAGTATCGCGAGCCCTGCGGCAGCGCCGAGGCGGGGCGTCACGCCAGCATGCTCCCGGGCATTCCCCTCAGGGCCGCCGGCGCGGCGCGCAAACCTGCGGACGACCGGCTCGCCCGCCACTCGAGAGCCGTGACAACGACGATCAGGATGACGGCGGCGATGGCCGCCCAGCCGCCCACGTCCGGCCACGACGATGCGTGGAAGTTGAGCAGTTGCTTCCCCCCGATGAGCGGCGGCTGGTAGTTCATGCCAGGAATGCGGATGGCCGCGGTTGGATCGAGGTCATGGCCGTAGTCGTACTCCCAACGCCAGAAATCGTAGAGGCCGGCAATCGCGACGGCGAGGAAGACACCGACGTAGGCGTAGAGGAGGCGCCGGCGCCCGAACCCGGCCACCAGGAGCCCGCCCAGCAGGAGTCCAATGACCACGTACGGCATGAGGCGCAGTTCCGCGATCTGGTCCGGCTCGATGGCCTTCATGCCGATGTAGTGGTTGAGGCCATTGATGCTGTTGAGCCCGTTGGGCGTGGCGCCCCGTATCTGATTGATCCAGATGCGGAGCCCGAGCCCCTCGGGATACTGCGGCGCCTTGAGATCGACGCGCCACATCGGGGCAACGAAGAGAATCGCCAGCGCCAGCGCCGCGATGGCCACTACGATACGGGAAGTCCTGTTCATGTGCCCTCGGCAGCGCGAAGGCGGCCGGGAGGGCGGATGCCCTCCCGGACCGCCGGTTCACTTCGGCGCGTTGAATGCGATCGCGGGTGCGCCGCCCTTCGGCGATACCCGGATGTAGCCCTGCATCTCCTGGTGCAGCGCCGAGCAGAAGTCGGTGCAGTAGAAGGGGAAGACACCGATCCGCTCCGGCACCCAGACGATGGTCCTCGTCTGGCCCGGCATGACCAGCAACTCGGAATTCCTGGCACCGGTTACCGCGAAGCCATGGGGCACGTCCCAGTCCTGCTCGAGGTTGGTGACGTGGAAGTAGACCGAGTCGCCGACCTGGATGCCCTCGATGTTGTCCGGCACGAAGTGGCTGCGGATGGTCGTCATGGAGATGTCCACCCGGTTGCCCTTCCGTACCACGTTCGCGTCCTTCTCGCTCTTGCTGCCGAACGGGTCCTTGTTGTCCGCGAGGGCGTAGGTACGCACCTGGTTGTCCTTGATGAGGCTCGCCGGAAGGGCCTGGGCGTAGTGCGGCTCACCCACCGTCGGAAAGTCGAGCAGCAGCTGCATCTTGTCCCCGCTGATGTCGATCAGCTGCGCCGCCTGGTTGAGTTCCGGGCCCGTCGGCAGGTAGCGGTCCTTGGTGATCTTGTTCAGCGCGAGCATGTACTTGCCCCACGGCTTCCGCGAGTCACCACCGGGAATCATCAGGTGGCCAATCGAATAGTAGGTCGGGATCCGGTCGAGCACCGCACAGTCACTGACCCGCCACTTCACGATCTCGGACGAGAGGAACATCGAGGTATAGCCGTTGCCCTTGTCGTCGAACTCGGTGTGCAGCGGCCCGAGCCCGGGCTCCTTCACCTCGCAGCTGATGATCTCGTCGTACTTGAGGACCGGGATCCCCGACACCTCGCCCTCGAAGGCCTTGCTCTCGATGGCCTTCATCATCTTCTGATAGGAATGCACCGGGATGAGGGACGCGAGCTTGCCGCCGGCCGCGATGAACTCACCGCTCGGATCGACATCCACGCCGTGCGGAGACTTCGGTGTCGGCAGGTAGTAGACCATGCCCGGGCACGTGGCCGGGGTCAGCACCTTGGTCGACGTGAGGACCTCGGAGGTGGCGATCTGGTTCTCGCCCATCACGTTGTGGTAGTACCTGGACGGCGTTACCACGGCCTTGCCGGCCGCCACGCATTGCTCCGCCTGCTTCCAGTTCACCGCGGCGATGAAATCCTTGTCGCGCTGCGAGGCGTTCTTCTCCAGCAGCGTGTTGGCCTGTTCCGAGTTGTATGACGTGAAGAACGACCACCCGTGCGACGGCCCCTTCCCGGAGTGGGAAAGATCGTAGTCGAAGCCCGGCATCACGATCTGGAAGGCAATGGCCATCCGGCCGGTCGCCGAATCCACCTTGATGAAGGTGAGGGTGCCGGCAAACTTGTCCTTGTACTCGCTGATCGGAATGTCCGCCTGGGGAATGGGGACGCTGAAGCGGGTACCCGCCACCGCGTATTCCGTGTTCTGCGTGACGAACGGCGAGGAGTGGTTGCCCGCCGAGTTGGGGATCTCGATGATCTCCTCGGTATCGAAGTTCTTGAGGCTGATGCGAGCGACACGGGGCGTGTTGTTGGCGTTGATGAAGATCCAGCGCCCGTCGGGGACGCCCTCGGTCTGCGACAGCTGGGGGTGATGGGCGTCATCCCATGGGATGAATCCGTAGCTTGTCATGAGCATCGGCTTGGTCTGTTCGCTGTAGCCCCAGCCTTTCTCCGGGTACTGCGAGAAGACGGGGATGTCGCGGAGCAGGCGCCCGGAAGGCAGGCCGTACACGGGCAAGTTCCCGCTGAACCCGCCGGAGAGAAACGCGTAGAACTCGTCGTACTGGCCCGGCGCGACATACACCTTCTGCGCGGCATCGCCCGTGCCGCCGGCGGCCTGGGTTGACGGGCCGCGTCCGCAACTGGCGGCCAGGACCGTGGCAGCAGCCGCGCACGCGATGGCGGCAGCGGTGATGCGAGTGCGGTGGCGGGTGGACATGGGTTGCTCTCCTGAAGGGTTCGTGGCACTCACGAGCCGGACGCGGGCTGGGTGCGGAGGTACTCGACGATGGCGCGGGCGTCCGGGGGCGTGAGCTGCTGGTTCGGCATCTGAGTCATGTACTCACCGAGGAGCTTCTTCACATCGGGATGCCGGGTATACATCCCCTCGGGATTGAGCGCCATGTTCATGACGAACGTGGGCCCGAGCCGGTTGACGATGCCTCCGAGGGGCGGGCCCACATATTTCTCACCCATCTTGTGACAGGCACTGCATTTCTGCGTGAAGATTTCCTTGCCTTTTTCGGCCAGTTCGTGATCGGGCGCGCCGAGCACGACCACCTCGGTCATCGGTCCGATCCCGTTCTTGAGCTGGAATTCGGTCAGGCCGCCGGCATCGGTGCCCGCGGCCGTGGCGGCGGGTGCAGCCCCGCCCCCGGCCGGAGCGGGACGGTCGCCGCCACAGCCGGCGAACAGGACGGTGCCGGCCAGGGCCACCAGGCGCCACACAGGTGCAGACATTCGGGTTGCTCCATCGGTGCGCGGGTCCTGCGGGGGGGCGGTCGCACCCCACTGTTGCGGCCAGGCCCGACGGCCGTTAGAATATCATATCATCATGACGATGTCAAGATATTAAATTGCGCCCCGCGCCCACCGGATCCCTGGGGTCCATTCCCGGAGTCACCATGCTGTCTCAGACGGCGGAGTATGCGCTGCGCACCGTGCTGTACATCGCCGGGCATGCCGACGAGGGGCCGGCGCGCGCCGAGGAGATGGCCGCGTCGCTCGGCATCCCCCGCAACTACCTCTCGAAGACGCTGCACCGGTTGGCGCACGCCGGGGTGCTGACGTCGACCCGTGGCCGCGGCGGCGGGTTCCTGCTCGCGCGGAGCCCCGAGGACATTCCCCTGCTCGCCGTGGTCGGGCTGTTCGACCAGATCGAGCCGCGGCGGCAGTGCCTGCTGGGGCGGCCGGTGTGCAGTGACCAGCTCGCCTGCGAGGCCCACGTGCAGTGGAAGGACGTGAGCGACCGGGTCGCGCACTTCTTCTCCGACACGAGCGTGGCGGACCTCATGGGCCATGCCGAGCCGCGCGTGAAGGCGCCCGGAGGGGCACGTGCCAGGAGGGGACCGAAACGGCCTGCGGCCGCCCGGCCGCGCTGAAGGGGCTGCGGCAGGCTGGCTGGTGAGGGGAATGGAAGTACTCGAGGTCGCGGCTTGCGCGAAGTTAATTGATTGATTAATTAGGACGCATGCCGACGCCTCCGCCACGCGCCCGCATCGCTGACTCCGTCAGCAGCACCACCGCCGCTCGCGACGCTCTCCTCGACGCGGCCGAACGCCGCTTCGCTCGACAGGGCTTCGCCGCCACCACCATCAAGGACATTGCCGCCGAGGCACAACTCAACAGCGCGCTCCTCTACTACTACTTCGCCAACAAGGAAGACCTCTATCACGCCGTGCTTCGCCGCCGCATCACCGGCTTGGCGGCCGACGTGGCCCCGGCCCTCCTGGCACCCATCCCGCCCGTCGAGGCGATCCGACGGTTCGTCCAGGCGTACGTGGCCTTCCTGCTGCTCAATCCCGACCTGCCGGCGCTGATGCAACGCGAGGTTCTCGATCACGCCGCCGAGCACGCCCTCCCGGAAATCCAGGCCAGCGTGGGCGCCCTCTTCCGGCGCTTCGCCGAGATCATCCGGAACGGCCAGGATTCAGGGGACTTCCGGCGTGACATCGACCCAATGAACGCCGTCATCTCCATCATCGGCCAGGTGATCTATGCGTTCATGGCCCAGCCGATCATCCAGGGCGTCCTGCTGCAGCGCGGCACCACCGCGCCCGACGCCGTCTGGCTCCGCGAGTTTGGCGCGCACGCCGAGGGGTTCGCGCTGCGCGCGCTCACGCCAGACCCGGCTCCCTCTTCGCGGAGGTCGCGCTGATGCCCCGCTTTGCCCTGCCCCTGCTGGCCGCCGCGCTCGCCGCCTGCTCGCGGCCGCCCACGACCGACATCGTCGCGCACGGAACGATCGAGGTGATCGAGACGGAAGTGAGCCCGATGGCCACGGCCCGGCTGCTCCGCATTCCCGTCGAGGAAGGTGACCTCGTCCAGCCCGGCGACACCCTTGCCATCCTGACACAGGCCACGCTCGCCGCGACGCTCGACGGGCAGCGCGCCCGTGTGGCCGCGGCTGAAGCGGCGCTCCGCGACCTCGAGCGGGGGGCACGACCGGAGGAACTGGCCGCGGCGGAGGCCGAGCTGGCTGGTGCGGAATCGGACGTATCGCGCTCGACCCGCGACCTCGAGCGTGCCCGCGTGCTCGCGGCCGGCCGCGCCATCAGCCAGCAGGCGGTCGAAAACGCGAGCGACGCCGTCACCACGGCCACCAGCCGGCGCGATGCCGCCCGCGAGCGACTGGCACTGCTGCGCGCCGGTTCACGTCCCGAGCGCATCCGTCAGGCCCGCGCCGAAGTATCGAGTGCACGCGCAGCACTCGCCGCCGCGGAGGCGAACGCCACCGACCTGGTGCTGCTCTCCCCGGTGCGGGGCGTGGTCTTCGAACGTTACGCCGAGGCCGGTGAGGTGCTCACACCTGGATCGCCGGCGCTCATGGTCGGGCAGGTATCGCACCCGTGGGTGCGTGTGTTCCTCCCCGCGCGCGACGCCGCCCGTATCCGGCTCGGGCAGTCTGCCGTCGTCACCCTCGACGGCGCGCCCGGACGGCAGTTCCCCGGCACCGTCACGGTCATCAACCCACGCGCCGAGTTTACGCCCCGCGCTGCGCTCACGGAGGAGGAGCGTGAAGACCTCATGTTCGGCGTGCGGATCGACGTGCAGGATTCGACCGGTGCCGTGAAGCCGGGACTGCCGGCCACGGCGGTGCTCGCACCCGCCGCCGCCCCATGAACAACGGCACGGTCATCGAGACTCAGGCCCTCCGCAAGGTGTTCGGGGGGCGCGTGGCCCTCGAGGGACTCAACCTCGTCGTGCACCGGGGAGAGATTTTCGGCCTCCTCGGCGCGAATGGTTCCGGCAAGACGACAACCATCCGGATGTTGTGCGGGCTGCTGGCGCCAACCTCAGGGCAGGCGCGGGTGGTCGGGTACGATGTCGTGCGCGACGCCGAGAAGGTGCGCCAGCGCATTGGCTACATGTCGCAGCGGTTCGGGCTCTACGAAGACCTGACGGTACTGGAGAACCTGCGCTTCTACTCCGGGGTGTACGGCCTGCGGGGCAACGCCGCCAAGGCGCGCATCGCCGAGATCGTGGAGGAGCTCGACCTCGGTCCGTACAGCCGGCAGCTCGCGGCCACGTTGAGCGGTGGCTGGAAGCAGCGACTGGCCCTGGCCTGCGCCACCGCGCACAAGCCCGACCTGCTTTTCCTCGACGAGCCGACCGCTGGCGTCGACCCGGCATCGCGGCAACGGTTCTGGAACCACATCGGCGCCTTCGCCGCGCGGGGCACGGCGATCCTGCTCACGACGCACTATATGGATGAAGCGGCGCGGTGCGAGCACCTCGCATTCCTCCTGACGGGCCGTCTCATCGCCGACGGCACACCAGACGAGATCACCGCGCACTTCGGGGAGCCGACGCTCGAGGCGGTGTTCATCGCACTGCAGGCCCGTGCAGAGGCGGAGGCAGCATGACACCCGCGCACCGCGTGCTGGCGTCGCCCTTCTGGCCGATGCTGCGGAAGGAGTTCATCCAGATGCGTCGGGACAGGCTGACCCTCGGCCTCATGATCGGCGTCCCGGCGATCCAGTTGCTCCTCTTCGGCTTCGCGATCCAGACGGAGGTGCGCAACCTCCCGACCATCGTGCTCGACGAGTCGCGGTCGAGCGAAAGCCGGGCGCTGGTGGCGGCCATCGAAAACACCGGGAACTTCCGCCTGCGCGGTGCCGTGACCAGCCGGGAGGAGGTTCGCCGGCAGATCGTGAACGGCGCCGCCGCGGCCGCGGTGATCATCCCGCCTGACTACACCGACGACATCAGGCATGGCCGAACCGCCACCGCCCAGGTCATCGTCGACGCCGCGGATCCCCTCGCCTCGTCGGCGGCCATCGGGGGCGCCAGTCAGGCCGGCAACGCGCGCTCCGAGGCGCTGCTCGGCGCAAACCGCCGGATCGACCCTCCCGTGCGCGTCCGCGTGCGGCCGTGGTTCAACCCGACGCTGCGAAGCTCGGTTTACATCGTCCCGGGCATCATCGGCGTGCTGCTGTCGATGACGATGGTGGTCATCACCAGCGTGGCAGTGGTGCGGGAACGCGAGCGCGGCACGCTGGAACAGCTCATCGTGACGCCGATCAGCCGCACCGGCCTGCTGCTGGGCAAGATCGTGCCGTTCGTCCTGGTGGGGTACGTGCAGATCACCGTCATCCTGCTGCTCGGTCGCCTGGTGTTCCAGGTGCCGATGCTGGGGAGCCTTCCCCTGCTCTACGCGGTGGCGCTCCCGTTCATCTTCGCCAGCCTCGCGATCGGGATCCTGCTCTCGACGATGGTGCAGACGCAGGCCCAGGCGATGCAGATGGGCTTCCTCTTCCTCCTGCCCAACATCCTGCTCTCGGGATTCATGTTCCCACGCGAAGCGATGCCCGAACCGGCCCAGTGGCTCGGCGCGACGCTGCCGCTCACCTACTTCCTGCAGGTGCTCCGCGGGGTGTTGCTCAAGGCAGCCGGCCCCGAGGCCGTCTGGCGCCAGGCCCTGGTGCTGACCGGGTTTGCCGTGGGGGTCGCGGCGGTCGCGGTGGGACGCTTCCGAAAGAAGCTGGAATAGCGCCGCTCAGGGCGACAGGCGCTCAATCCGCCAGGCATCGCCGGTGCGACGATAACGCACCCGGTCATGCAGGCGGCTCTCGCGGCCCTGCCAGAACTCGAACTCTGACGGCACCACCCGGTACCCGCCCCAGTGCTCGGGGAGCGGCACATCGCCGTGAGGGTGCAGGCTCATCATCTCCTGCACCGCGTCCTCCAGCGCCTGCCGGCTGCCGAGCACCGCGCTCTGGTGCGAAGCCCAGGCGCCAATGCGGCTGCCGTGGGGCCGCGAGCGGAAGTAGCTCTCGGACTCGTCCCGCGTGACCCTGCGCACCGTGCCGGTGATCCGCACCTGTCGTTCAAGGTCGGGCCAGTAGAACACGAGCGCCGCCCGGGGATTGTCGGCCAGTTCGCGGCCCTTCCGGCTCCGATAGTCGGTGAAGAAGGTGAAGCCGCTTCCGTCGTAGCCGCGGAGCAGGACGATGCGAGCCGATGGCACGCCGTCGGCCGAGGCGGTGGCAAGCGTCATGGCATGCGGCTCCAGGATCTCCGCCCGCAGCGCCTGCTCGAGCCACTTCCCGAACTCGGCTACCGGGTCGGGATCGACGTCCGACACGTCGAGACTGGCCATCCGGTATTCCCTGCGCAGATCTGCGATCGACATCGCACCCCCTCGAAGACACCCGCGCCATGCCCCGGCCCCGTGCCGGGGGACGAACCAAGTTTCACCGTGCGCGCCGCGCCGCACAACGTCCCTTGCGTTGACGCTGCCGGGCACCCGCACCTACACTCCGGCGGTCCCTCGATGCCAAGCACCCTCCCGGCCCCAGGCCGACTCCTTCGCGACGCTTGGCGTCGCCTCGCTCCGCTTCCCGGCGGGCGCTACCTGTTCAGCCTCATGCTGGGCCGGATGGTCCCGTATACCGGGGCCCTGGGCGCAAGGGTGGAGGTACTCGAGCCCGGTCACGCACGGGTGACGCTCCGCGACCGACGGGGCGTGCGCAATCACCTCGGATCGGTGCACGCGGTGGCGCTCGCCAACCTGGCCGAGGTCACGAGCGGGCTCGCCATGCTCACCAGTCTGCCGGAGAACGCCCGCGGCATCGTGGTCCACATCGGCGTTGAGTACCTGAAGAAGGCCCGCGGTACCCTCACGGCCGAATGCCGCTGTGCCGCTCCCTCGGGGAACGAGGAGACCGTCACGGTGACGTCGAACGTGATGAACGCGGCGAATGAGGTCGTAGCCCGGGCCCAGGTGCAGTGGCTCATCCGGCCGGTCGAGCAGCGGCCCGATGCCTGAGACCGCACTCACGCGCGACGCCGGGATCCGGGTGCCGCTCATCTGCGGCGCGATGTATCCGTGCAGCAATCCCGAACTGGTGGCAGCAGTGTCGGAGGCGGGCGGCATCGGCATCGTCCAGCCGATGTCGCTGGTCTACGTGCATGGTCACGACTTCGCGCAGGGGATGACCCTCATCCGCGCCCTGACGTCGAAGCCGGTGGGCATGAACGTCATCCTCGAGACATCGTCAAAGCTCTACATGCGGCGCATGCGCAGCTGGGTGGAGCAATCGATCGAGGGCGGGGTCCGCTTCTTCGTGACGTCGCTCGGCAATCCGCGCTGGGTCGCCGAACTGGCCCATGCGGCGGGCGGGCATGTCTATCACGACGTGACCGAGGAGAAGTGGGCGCGGAAGGCGCTGGACAATGGCGCTGACGGCCTGATTGCGGTGAACAGCCGCGCCGGGGGTCATGCGGGCCGGTTGCCCGCGGAGCATCTGCTCGACACGCTGCGTCCGCTGGGCCGGCCCGTCGTCGCCGCGGGTGGCGTTGGCGACGAGCGCGAGTTCGTTCGTCTCCTCGCCCTGGGATACGATGGCGTGCAACTGGGCACCCGCTTCATCGCCACCACGGAATGCAGCGCGCACCAGAGCTACAAGGACGCGCTCGTCCGGGCCACCGGCGACGACATCGTGCTGACCGAGCGGGTGACCGGTGTTCCCCTGGCGGTGATCAACACGCCGTACGTCCAGCGCATCGGCACGCGCGCCGGGCCCGTCGCCAGGCTGATGCTGAAGGGACGGCGCACGAAGCACCTCATGCGCACCATCTACGCCGTGCGCTCGGCGATGCGGCTCAAGCAGGCATCGCTTCATGGAGGCTCCTCGAGCGACTACTGGCAGGCCGGCAAGAGCGTCGATGGCATCAGTGCCATCGAGTCGGCGGCGGACATTGTCCGTCGCTATGGGGAGGCGGCGGGCTTCTGAACCCGCTCATCGACCCCACCGCGCGACTCGTCATTGCGCACCGGGGCGCGTCGGCCGAGCAGCCGGAGAACACGATGGCGGCGTTCCGGCGGGCGGTCGAAGCGGGCGCCGACGCCATCGAACTCGACGTGCGGATGGCGAGTGACGGCACGCCGGTCGTGATTCACGATGCGACCCTCAATCGCACCACCGGCGCCCGCGGGCCCGTGGCCGCGCGCAGTGTCGGGGAGCTGGCCGCGCTTCGCGTCGGTGAGACGATCGGTGTGCCGACCCTGGAGGGGGTGCTCCGGGAGATCGCGCTGCCGATCCTGCTCGAGGTCAAGGAGCCGGACGCGCAGGAGGCGATCGCGGGCGTCCTGCTCAAGGCGGATGCGGCAAGCCGCGTGGTCGTGGCGTCCGCCCACGACGAGGCGCTCAATGCGTTCCGGCAGCCACCGTTCCTGGTGGGTGCGTCGGCCCGCGACATCCTGCGCCTCTGGCTCGCGCCGCTGCGCGGCATGCCCGAGCTGCGTTGCGTCGCCTACAGCGTTCCCTTGCGGCACCGCGGTGTGTTGCCGGTGCCTACCCGCCGGTTCGTGGCGGATGCGCACTCACTTGGCGCAAGTGTGCACGTATGGACGGTGGACGACGTGGCCTTGGCACGGACCCTCTGGGCGAGAGGCGTCAACGGCATCGTGACGAACGATCCCGCCCGCCTTGTCGCCGAGCGGGACCGGACGCGCTAGTTGACCGTCCGGAGAGCGTCATTGCCGCGGCGTCGCGTCAACGCGAACCCCGAATGAAGGCGGATGGTATCCGGGCGGGCGCTGGCCCTGGGGAATGGCCACCGCGTTGCCGTCGCGCAGGGCATAGAAGTGCGGCGACATGATCTCGACCCCGGCGGCAAAGAAGCCGTCCTGGATGCGCCGGTGCAAGTCATCCAGGATCCAGTACATCCGCTCGGGCTTGGTGGTCGCGACGTTGATCTCGTACGTGACGTAGAAATCGTTGAGCGCGCGCTGCCACACGAACGGCTCCGGAAAGCTCAGCACGTCCGGCGTGTCGAGAGCGGCCTTGAGGAGCAGGTCATGCACCGTGCGCCAGGGTGCGTCGTAGCCGATGGTGACGCCGGTGTGCAGGATCGTGGGCTGATCCAGGCCCCGGCGCGTGAAGTTCGTGACGGACGAGTTGAGCACGACGCTGCTCGGGATGGTCACCACCTGCTGGCGATCGGTGCGGATCCGCACCGCCAGAAAGGACTGATCCTGCACGTCGCCGAGCGTGTCGCCGATCTGGACCCGATCGCCCGCCTTGCACGCCCTCGTGTATGTCAGGAACACGCCGGCCACCAGGTTGGCGACCGCACCCGACGACCCGAAGGCCAGCAGGAATCCGCCGAAGATCGACAGTCCCTTGAAGGCGTCCGAGCTGTAGGCGGGCAGCAGAGGGAAGATGATGGCGAGCGCGAGCGCCACCCCGAAGACGCGCATCACCCGGTAGGTGGGATCAGCCCATTCACGATCGAACCCGGGAATGCTGAGCGCACCCACCCGCACCGCCTTGAACACCTGCCGCACGAGCCAGAGGAGCAGCCGGGCGACGACGATGACGAGCAGGATGGTGAGGAGGCTGGGGAGGTAGTCCCAGATCGCGCCTACCATATTCCGGAACGGAATCCAGATATAGTCGCGCAGCCGTTCACCAACGGCCCTGGTGGCATCGCTCAAGCCGAGGACGCGCCATAGGTAGATGTCGATGACCACGAGGATGGCGACCCAGGAGAGCACCCGCACGAGGAGATCGAGCGCTCGCGCCACCCGATCGGCAGAGACCAGTTCCACTTCACCGATGCGGGCGGCGACGAACGGACCCTCGTGGCTGGCGATCTTGCGGCGAAGCCAGCGCGCCAGCCGCAGGAGGCTCCAGATGATAAGGGCCAGCAACGCCGTGACGAACAGGAGGCGCGGCAGCGCCGCGAAGAAGCGCCCCGGCAAGAGCGACGCCGACAGCGCGGGGACGACTGAATCCTGCACGGTCGCGGTGGCGTCCTGAAAGATTGCGAAGATCACGCCGGGTCCTAGAGTTGGTGGCATATGGAGGGCCGAGCGCCGGCTACACCACGATGTCGACGCACTGGCCGTTGACGTCGGTCTGGCCCTCGTCGCAGCAGGTGCACGCACTGAGGGCGAGCGGCACCGTCAGACCCGCCAGGAGACCGAGCATGACGAACCGGCCCATCGGCCACTTCCGGATACGTGGTACCATACAGGTTCCTCCTGGATGGCGGGACGTGGACAAATTTGAAGTGAGTGCCTCTTCAATACACTTTCTGGCTCCGGTCGCGCAAGGCGCGACCGGACCACTCATGATGGAGCGCGAATGTATCCGGCCATAGTCGCGTGGCTCACCGCCGGTCCCTTCCCGTGGCTCGGCATGCTGGTCCCCAAACCCGGCATCCTCTACGCGGTGGTGCTGCTCGCGAGTGGCGCGATCTTCGTGCGGCGGGCGACTCGCGCTGGAGTCATATCCGACCAGGCGCTCGAGGCGCTCCTGGCCGCGGCGGTCGGGGCGCTGGTCGGGATGCGGATCTTCTATCTGGTCACTCGGACACGTTTCTGGGAGATGAGCTGGGCCCAGCTCATTGACGGCCGCCAGGGCACGGCCTCATGGGGAGCCTATCTCGGCGCGTTCCTCGGGCTCATCCTCTACGCGCGCTGGCGCCGCTACCCTGTCCTGACGCTTACCGACGCTGCCACGAGCGCCGCACCACTGGCCTGCGCCATCGGCCGATGGAACTGCCTCATTGCCGGGGATGACTTTGGCCGCGTGACCACCTGGGCCTGGGGCATACGATATCCGGCCAGTTCCCTCCCCTGGCAGGCCCACCGTCGCCGTGGCCTGGTCGACCCGGATTCGGCGTGGTCACTGCCGGTGCATCCGAACCAGATCGTCCAGAGCGTGACCTCGTTCATCGTGTTCGTGATCGTGTCCCTCTATTGGTACCGGCATCACGACCAGCCCGGGCGCACAACGGCGCTGTACCTCATCCTGTACGGTGCCACCCGGTTCGTCGTCGAATTCCTGCGCGATCCCGCCGCGGGCGGAGCGGCAGGCCTCCTGTCACACTCACAGTACATGTGCCTGGCGTTCGTCGCGAGCGGGGCCGCCCTCTGGTGGTGGCAGGCGCGCCGGGCAACCGAGGTTCCCGGCGCCGCCCCCGCTCGATAGCACAAATGCCGTCGCCAGGCCGGCGACGAGTGTCAGGGTGCGGACCCAATGAGCATGTCGCGTGACGTGACCGGCATCTGCCGGGGAGGCAAGGCCATCGGCGACGTCTTCCCGATCTAACGCCGGGAGCCGGACGACATTCTCACGAGGGCGGGATTCCCGCCCTTTTCTACTGCTGCTCCGTGCCGGGCGTGACCCCCGCACCGGCCGGCACTGGCGAGTGCGGCCTGCGCCCGAACCGGTGCAGCACCGCTTCCTTCCAGTCGTAGAAGATCTCGTATACCGTCGGGATGACGAGCAGCGTGAGCAGCGTCGACGTGAGCACGCCGCCGATGACCGCCACGCCGAGCGGCTGGCGGAACTGCGCACCCTCACCCCGCGCGAGAGACACCGGGATCATGCCGGCGATGAGCGCGAACGTGGTCATCAGGATGGGGCGCAGCCTTATCGCCCCGGCCTCGATCAGCGCGTCCCGGATCGAGTTGCCCTTCTCGTGGCTCCACTTGGCGAAGTCGATGAGCAGGATGGCGTTCTTGGCCACGATGCCCATGAGCAGGATGACCCCGATGAGACTCATGATGTTGATGGTGAGTCCGCTGATCGAGAGCGCCAGCATCACGCCGACGAGCGAGAGCGGGAGCGACGACAGGATCGCGAGCGGGTCGAGGAACGACCCGAACTGCATCACCAGGATCAGGTACATCAGCCCCACGGCGACGATGAGTGCGAGCGCGATGTTGGCGAAGACCTCCGCCTGCTGTTCGGCGTCGGCGCCAACGGCATAGGTGACGCCCGGCGGCAGCGACGTCCGCTTGAGCGCCGCCTGCACATCCGCCATCACCTCGCCTGTCGAGCGGCCCTGCGCATTCCACTCCACGTTGACGACGAGGTCGCGGTTAAGGTGGTCGATCACCGCGGGCCCGAGGCCCGACGTCACCCTCACCACCTGACCCAGGGGCACGGTGCGCGGTGCGGCCGCCGTGCTGCCGGGCAGCATGAGCGGCAGCTGCCGCAGGTCCTCGGCGCGCCGCCGCGCCTCCGGCGCGAGCCGCACGGTGACGTCACGCGTCTCACCGCTCGGATCGACCCAGTCGCCCGCATCGATCCCGGCGAACGCCGGACGGAGCGCCTGCGCCACCTGGCCCACGGTAAGGCCGAGCGAGCCGGCGAGCGAGCGGTCGAGGTCCACCGTCAGCTCCGGCCGCTGGCCCTTGCTCGACAACGCGATATCCACGGCGCCTGGCACCTGCTCTGCAATGTGCCGAATCTGCTCTGCTGCCTGGTTGATGGTGACGAGGTCAGGTCCCTTGATCTGCAGCGCCAGTTGCTTGCGCCCGCCACCCCAGTCGCTGGAGAACACGGCCAGCTTGACCCCGCCAATGTGCTCGAGTTCGCCCCGGATCCCGGCGGCGACCTGATCTGCGCTCCGGTTGCGGGTGTGCTTGGGAATCAGTTTCACATACATCGAGCCCGCGTCAACCGCGCCCGACAATGCATCTCCGAGCGTCACGTAGGTGTAGCGCACGTCCCTGCGCGCGCGGATGATGCGGTCGGCCTCGTCCGCCTTGGCCTTCGTGTAAGCCATGTTGGAGCCGGGAGGGGTCTCGATGGACACTCGCAGTTCGGAGCGATCATCGAGGGGTATGAAACCCACTCCCACCTTCTTCCACTCCGGGACATACCGCATCGGGACCACCGCGATGGCCAGGCCCACGAGCGATCCCAGCACGCGCACCAGCGGGTGCCGCGTGCCCGTGACCGCCCACACGATGACCAGGATCCCGGCAAGCGCCAGGAGAAAGCCCCACATGCCCTTCATCGGCAGCGTGAAGGACGCGAGGAACGTCCCGGTCGCCACCACCACCATCGCCACCCGATGGTCGAGCGCCCAGGCGATGACGCGCTTGTAACCCTCGGCTACCTGGTCGAACCAGGCGTTGAACCGGTCGAGCAACCGCGTGATCCAGCGCTTCTCGTCCTCCGGCACGTGGGGGTCGTTCCAGTAGGCCGACAGCATGGGATCGAGCGAGAAGCTCACGAAGAGCGAGACCAGCACCGAGCACGCGAGCGTCAGGGCGAAGGGCTTGAACCACTGGCCACCCACGCCGGGCATGAACGCGATCGGCACGAAGACCGCGAGGATCGAGAAGGTCGTGGCGGCTACCGCCAGGCCGATCTCGTCGGTGCCCTCCAATGCCGCCTTGTAGTGATCCTTCCCCATCTCGACGTGCCGCACGATGTTCTCGCGCACCACGATGGCATCGTCGATAAGGATGCCGATGGCCAGCGAGAGTCCAAGCAGGGACATGGTTTCCAGCTTGAAACCAAGCGCCCAGACGGCAATGAAGCTCGCCATCACGCTCACGGGCAGCGCGAGGCCGGTGATGACGGTCGAGCGCCAGGAGTTCAGGAACACGAACACCACCAGCACGGTGAGCGCGGCGCCCTCGAGCAGGGTGAGCTCC
This sequence comes from uncultured Gemmatimonadales bacterium, assembly GCA_963773095.1. Taxonomy (GTDB): domain Bacteria; phylum Gemmatimonadota; class Gemmatimonadetes; order Gemmatimonadales; family GWC2-71-9; genus JAGGAG01. The sequence goes on along the minus strand of CAVYZY010000012.1, from coordinate 553,904 downwards.
ACGTTCTCCACCGCGGCGGTGACCCGCACCCCGGCGTCCTTCACCACGTTGATCTCAACGCCCTGCGGCATCTGCTGCTCGAGCTTCGCGACACGCGCCAGCACCTTTTTCGCCACGTCGGTGGTGCTGTAGCCCCGCGACTTCTTGACATCGATGCCCACCGCTGGCCGGCCATTGTAGAGCGCCAGCGTGCGCTGTTCCTCCGTGCCGTCCTTCACCTCGGCCACCTGCCCCAGGCGGATGAGCGTCCCGCCGCGTTCAGCCACCACGAGCTGCATGAAATCAGCGGGGCCGTCGAGGCGCCCGCGGAGCCGGATCGAGCGCTCGTCGTAGGCGCCGGTCACCCGTCCCACAGGGGCCGCCAGGTTCTGCGCCTGCAGCGCCTGTACCACCTGTGACACACTCACGCCGTTGGCCTGCAGCGCCGCCGGGTTGAGCTCGACCGTGAGTTCGCGTTCCAGCTTGCCCGCCACGTTGACCTCGGCGACCCCGGGGATGGAGCGCAGTTCACGCGTGATGCCGGGATCGGCCAGGCGCGTGAGCTCGGCCGGCGAGAGCCGTTCCGACGCCAGCGCCAGCGACACGATCGGCAGGTCCGTGTCGTTGAACTTCTTGATGATCGGCTCTTCCATCTCCGTCGGCAGATCGTTGCGGATGCCGGAGATGGCGTCACGGATGTCCTGGGTCGCCTCGGGCAGCGGCTTCTCGAAGACAAACTCGATCACCAGGAACGCGAATCCGTCCTCGGCCTTGCTCACGACTTTCTTGACGCCGCTGATCGAAGTCAGGGCCTCCTCGACGGGGTCGAGGAGTTCCTTCTCCACCGTCTCGGGGGACGCGCCGGGATACGGGATACCCACCGTCACGACCGGCGGCGCCACGTCGGGGAATTCGTCCGTCTGCAGCTTGAAAAGCGCGATGATACCGCCCATCGCCAGCGCCACCATCGCCACGATCGTGATGATCGGGCGCCGGATCGCGAAATCGGAAATGAACATGGATGGCCCTTCCTAGCTCGTCGGTGCGCTGGCGGCCCGCTCCGCCGGCGCCTGCGCCCGCACCGGCGTGCCCTGGGGCAGGCTGCGCACACCTCCCGTCAGCACGGTATCGCCCGCTACGAGGCCCTGCTTGATCTCCACCTGCTCACTGGCCGCGTCCTCGAGGCCCACTTCGACCTCGTGGCGCTCCACCACGCCACCTTTCACGCGGCTGACCATCGGCCGGATACCTGTCGGGTCCACGGCGCCCCTCGGCACCGTCACCGCCTCGCGGGACACGACGATCACGCGCCCCTCGGCGAAGAGGCCGACCACCAGTTGCTTGTTCGGGTTCGGCACCGTGACGAGGATCCTGACCTGGCGTGTGGCCGGATCGACCGACGGGTAGATACGCGATACGCGCCCCGTCAGGGGCTCATCGCGGAAGCCGCTCACGGTGAACTGGACCGGTGTCCCGACCTTGAGCCTCCAGAGTGCGTCGGCCGGCACCTGCGCCTCCAGCCGGAGGCTCGTCGGATCGACGACGGTGAAGAGCTCCGTGCCATCCTTCACCACATCACCGACGCTCGCCGTCTTGTCGCTCACGATGCCGGCGAACGGCGCGCGTACGCTCGAGCGCTCCAGGGCGCGGCGGGCCACCACCTGCCGCGCATTCGCCTCGGCGAGCGAGGCCTCGACCTGCGACACCGCCAGCGAATCCGCCTCGACCGTGCGGGCCGACACCGCGCCCGCCTCGGCCAGTCGCTTGTCGCGCTCCAGGTTGCGCTGCTGCAGGCGCAGGTCGTTCTGCAGGCTGCGGACGAGGGCGTCGGTGAAGGCCGCCTGTTCCCGCGCCGTCTGGGGCTCGATCTGCGCCAGGACCTGGCCCGCCTTGACCGCCTGGCCCGGTTCCACGAACACCTGCAGCACCGAACCGCCCAGCTCGGCGCGGACGCGCGCCTCGCGCTCGGCGCCGAGGGTGCCCGAGATCGCCGGACCGTCGAGCAGCGTCGTCTTCGCCGCGACGGCGATGTTCTCCGGCCCAACCACGACCGGTGCCTCGGTCTCGGTGGCATCCGCCGCCTTCCTCGGCCCGCAACCGGCCACGAATGTGCCGGTGAGCATCAGGATCGCCAGCATCTTCACTTCGCGTCGTGCCATCATCTTCCGAATCCCTGCATGAGCTGGTTGATCGCTCGAGTCTGGTTACCGGCCCGTCGAGGTGACGGCGCCGTTGAGAGCCTGCGCCGTCGTGCCCACCGAGGTGACCGTGGACGTCGTGAGCGCCGTGCCCTCCGCCGTGCCAAGCGGCAGGTAGGGCATCAGCGTCAGGCGCAGGCGCGCCACCTGGAGGTCGCGGGCTGCCTGGGCCTGGTTGGCTCGCGCCTGCTCGAGCTGCAGCCGCACGTCCTGCAGCTCGAACTGCGTCGAGAGGCCCTCGCGGTACCGCAGCTCGGCGATCTCGTACGCCCGCGTGGCCTGCTCCACCACGCTCGCGGTGGCAAGGCCGTTGTCCTGCGCCTCCCGCAGCCGCGCATAGATGGTCTCGTTATCGAGGGCCGCCTGCTCCCCGGCCAGCTTCGCCTGCAGCCGCGCGGCGTCCAGGTTGGCCGCCGTCTGTTTCTTCGAGCCCAGGATCCGGCCCGACGTGAAGATCGGCCAGTTGACCACCGCGACCAGGTTCCAGTCGTTGTAGAACTCGGAACTCGCTGGAATGAAGTCACCGCTGAAGCCGGCGCGATTGTAGTTCATGCTGGTGGACATCGTGGGGATCCACTGCCGTCCGGCGGCGGCGTTCAATTGCTCACTCTGCTTCACCGTCTCCTGGGCGGTGCGGACCACCGCTCGGGTAGCGGCGGCGGTATCAGCCCCCTGCAGGAGCGTGTCCACGCTCACCGGCAGCACGCCGGGGTTCTCCTGGTCGTCGAGCGGCGTCTCGAGGGCGATCTCGGTCGGCAGCGGGATGTCGAGGAGCTGCTTGAGCCGGGTGATGGTGATGTCGCGGTTGGCGCGGGCGCGCGTCACCACCGGTACCTGGTTGTCCCTCGCCACCCGGGCGCGCAGTTGCTCGAACTCCGACTGCGTGCCGACGTCCCGCCCCAGCGTCACGTCCTTGAGCGTCCGCTCCGCCTGCGCCAGCGTGAACTCGGTGATGGTCACGAGCCGGGCGGCGAGCGATGCGTCGTAGTACGCGCTCGCCACCGTGAGGATCGTCAGGGCCTGCTGCTGGGAGAGCTGCAGCACGGAAACGCGCGTCGCGGCCTTGCTCGCGCCCAGCTGGGACCACTGGCTCGGGTTCAGCAGCGAGATACTGGCGCTGCCGCCAAGTCTCCACTGGTTCGTGGCCGTGAACGGGTTGCTCCCGGTCGTGTCGGGCGGGAAGAGGCTCTGGTACGGGTTCTCGAAGACGTACTGGTACTGCGGCCCCAGGACGATCTGCGGCAGCAGCGCAGCCCTCGTCTGCATCACGGCCCCCTTGGCGCGCCGGACGCTTGCCTGCGCGATCCCGACCTGCTCGCTGGCCGGCTCCGCCTGCGCCAGCGCTTCCGTGAGCGTGAGGCGCAAGGTGTCCGTACCGGGCACCTTCACCGTGGCATTGGGCGCCGGTTGCTGCGCCTGAAGCGACAGGGTCGCGCTGCCCGCGAGCAGCGCCAGCACACCGATGGTGAAACGCCTCATAGACGGGCTCCTTCCGGGATAGCGGCCGGCGAACGCGCGCCGAGGGCACGCAGCAGGACTTCGACGAAGAGACGGGCGCAGTCTTCCGGTGCCGGCATGTCCGGCACGAGATCGCGCCACAGGGCGTTGCTCAACAGAGTATGCACCAGCATCGCGGCGCTGGCCTCGAGGATCGCGGGGTCGCCAGCGTGCAGCACCCCGCGTCGCTCCAGCTCGCCAAGAAACGCCACGAGCTGGTTGAACTCGTGCGAGGTATCATCACAGATGCGCGGTGCGATCTCGGGCCGCTGCACGATGTCACCCAGGACCTGGCGGATCAGGTTCTTGTGCGCGTAGAACCGGTGGAAGAGGGCAAGCGCCCAGCGCTGCAACTCGGCGATGCCGTCCTCCGCGCTGGCATCGAGCTGTGGCCGGCTCTCCCGGTCCGCGCGTTCGATCGCCTCACGAAGCAGCGCGTCCTTGGACCCGAAGTGACGGAATAGCGTGACCTCGTTGAGGTCCGCCTCCTGCGCAATCCGGCGCGTGGTCGTACCCCGGTAGCCGGCCTCGGCGTACACACGGGCGGCTACTTCCAGCAGTTTTTCCCTGGCGTCTATGCTCATGGGCGCCTACGATACCGCTTCCTGCAAATAATGCAAGTACCTGCTTACAACTAAGTTATCGAGGAAATGGCCCAGCTATGCTAACTACTTAATTAACAAGTGCTTATGGAAAAAGGGCGACCCGCCGGGTCGCCCTTCATTTGTGAGGAGAAAGACTATCGCTCGATGGGCAGCCCCACCCCGTTCCCCCACTCCGTCCAGCTGCCATCGTAGTTGCGCACCTGATTGAAGCCGAGCAGGTATGTCAGCGCGAACCAGCTGTGCGAGGAACGCTCCCCGATCCGGCAGTAAACGATCGTCTCCTGGTCCGGCACAATGCCGTTCTCCTGCTGGTAAATGGTGCGGAGCTCGCTGGCCGGACGGAAACAGTGCGTAGCCGGATCGACCGCGCGCGCCCATGGAATGCTCCGCGCGCCGGGGATGTGGCCGCCTCGGAGCGCACCCTCATTGGGATAGTCCGCCATGTGCAGGCGCTCGCCCCGGTACTCCTCGGGACTCCGCACGTCGACCAGCCTGCCACCGGCCTGCACATGCTTCAGCACCTCGTCCCTGAACGCGCGAATAGGCCCGTCATTCCTGGCCGGCACGGTGATGTTCCCCGGCGGATAACTCGAGGCATCGGTGACCAGTGGCCGCCCCTCTTCGGCCCAGCGAAGGCGGCCACCGTCCATCAGCCGCAGGTTCTTCAGCCCGAAGAGGCGAAGCACCCAGAACGAGTACGCCGCCCACCAGTTGTTCTTGTCGCCGTAGAGCACGATCGTCGTGTCGCTGGAGACTCCCTTCGTGCGCAACAGCGCCTCCATGACGTCCCTGGAGACGTAGTCGCGCCGCAACTGGTCGTTGAGGTCGGTGACCCAGTCGATCTTCACCGCCCCGGGGATGTGGCCGGTTTCATAAAGCAACAGATCCTCGTCGGATTCGACGATCCGGACCTTCGGGTCATCGAGGTGCGCGGCCACCCAGTCGGTCGAAACGAGCACCTCAGGGTGTGCGTAGCCGCGCTCGCTGATCGGCGTGACGACCTCCACCGGGGTGTCCGGACTCATTGATACCTCCACGGCAAAAATCCGACTAACTTGTTCGTGAATGCAATCTGCCGCTCGGCAGGGACCTTGTCAAACAATCGGCCGGATCACAAGGTATCTTCCCTGCCGGCCCTTCGACTTCCTCCCAAGCCGGTGGTGACCTTGGCTTTAACCTCCAGACTCGGCGCGAGCATGCTCGTCGCCCTCCCGCTGCTACTCTCCGCCTGCAAAGGCAAGGGCGGTCCACCTGCGCCTCCTCCCCCGACGGTGGGTGTCCTGACTGTGACGCCGCAGCAGGTGCCGGCGGTGTTCGAGTTCACCGCCGAGGCACAGTCGTCTCACCGGATCGAAGTGCGCTCACTCGTGCAGGGCACGATCCTCGAGCGGTACTTTGTCGAGGGTTCCGATGTGAGGAAGGGTGACAAGCTCTTCCTCATCGACCCGGCGATCTACCAGGCGGATTCACGCACCTCGGCAGCTGCCGAGGAGACGGCGCGAGCCAACTTCGAGCAGGCGAAGCGAGACCTCGCGCGCGGCGAGGCGCTCTTCAAGGGTGGTGCCATCAGCCAGCGCGACTACGACGTCCTCCTCACCCGCTATCAGACGGCCCAGGCGGACGTGGCGGGCAGCACTGCGTCGCTCGAGAAGGCCAACGTTGATCTTCGCCGCACCGTCATTCGGGCCGAGATCAGCGGCCGGATCGGCACCGCGAACCTGCTGACCGGCGCCCAGGTGCCGGGGCCTGTCTCGCTCCTGGCTACGATCGACCAGCTGGATCCGATCTATGTCGACCTTGCGATCTCCGACAATGAGCGGCTCAAGTACGAGGACGATCTGCGTACCGGCCGGGTGACGAAGCCGGCACAAGGCAGCTATCGGGTGCAGCTGGTGCTGTCGGACGGCAGCATCTTCCCGCAGGAGGGACGCATCAACTTCACCGACCTGCGCATCGACAGCGAGACGGGCTCGCTGCGTCTCCGCACCGTGTTCAAGAACCCCCAGCGTCGCATCCTGCCCGGCCAGTTCGTGCGCGCGCGCCTGCTGGGCGCGACCCGCAACAATGCGATTGTCGTTCCGCAGACGGCCGTCCAGCAGGCCCTCGGGCGGCAGTTTGTCTATGTCGTCGTGGGCGACACCGCGCGGTCGCGCGATGTGCAGGCGGGCAGCTGGGTCGGGAGCAATTGGGTCATTGAGCAGGGTTTGAATCCGGGCGACCAGGTGATCGTTGACAACATCCAGCGGGTGCGCACCGGCTCTCCGGTCGTGACGAAGCCGTGGATGCAAGACTCGGCCGGCACGGTCGAGGCGACGGCCGCCGTGAAGGCCGTGGCACCGTGAGCGATCCCGGCAGTCCGTACATCCCGAAGAACCTCTTCATCCGGCGACCCATCCTGTCGTCGGTGATCTCGATCGTCATCGTGCTGCTCGGGCTCTTCTCCATGAAGGGCCTTCCCATCGCCAGTTACCCCATGATCACGCCGCCGAGCGTGAGCGTGTCGGCGTTCTACCCGGGCGCCACGGCCAGCGACGTCGCGGAAGCGGTCGCCGCGCCGATCGAGCAGCAGTTGCCGGGCATCCAGGACCTCCTCTACTACACGTCCGCGAACGCCAGCGACGGCACGATGAACCTCTCGGTGTTCTTCAACATCGAGCGGAACCAGGACCTTGCCGCCGTCGACGTGCAGAACCAGGTCAAGCTTGCCGAGCCGCAGCTGCCGCAGGAAGTCCGGCAGAACGGCATCACGGTGAAGAAGGCGCAGAAGGACATCCTGCTCATGGTGGCGGTCCGTTCCGACGACCCTCGCTATGACGCAGAGTACCTCTCCAACTTCCTGAAGATCAACGTCGAGGATGAGCTCAAGAAGCTGAACGGCGTAGGCGATGCCACCGTGTACGGCCAGCTCGAGTTCTCGATGCTGATCTCGCTCGACCCGTACCGCATGGCGCAACTGAAAGTCTCGGTACCCGAGATCGTGGCGGCCGTGCGGGAGCAGAACACCACCAACCCGGGCGGGCGGGTCGGCCGCGAACCGGCGCCGCCAGGCACCGCACTCACCCTGTCCGTCACGACGAAGGGCCGCCTCACCGATGCGAAGGAGTACGAGCAGATCATCATCCGGGCCAACCGGGATGGCAGCCTGCTGCGCATCGGCGACATCGGCGCCGTGCGCCTTGGGGCCCGCAACTACGACCTGCTGGGCCGGCTCAATGGCAAGGCGACCGCGATCATCCCGGTGTACCTCCGGTCGGGGGCCAACGCGCTCGATGTCCGCGAGGCCATCGCGCACCGCCTCGAGGAACTCGGCCGGCAGTTCCCCCCTGGCGTCACGGCCGACATCGTGTACGATACGACGCCGTTTGTCGAGGCCTCGATCGAGGAGGTGCTGCACACCCTCGTCGAGGCGATGGTCCTGGTGTTCCTGGTGGTGTTCATCTTCCTGCAGAGCTGGCGCGCCACCCTCATTCCGGCGCTGGCAGTCCCGGTCTCCATCATCGGCACGTTCTTCGGCATGCAGATGTTCGGGTTCTCGATCAACTCGATCACGCTGTTCGGCCTGGTGCTGGCCATCGGCATCGTCGTGGATGACGCGATCGTCGTGGTGGAGAACGTCGAGCGCATCATGGGCGAGCGCCATGTGAGCCCGGCACAGGCGTCCGACGAGGCCATGGCGGAAGTGAGCGGCGCACTCATCGCCATCGTGCTCGTGCTCTGCGCCGTGTTCGTACCAGTGGCCTTCATGGGCGGCCTCACCGGCCGCCTCTACAAGCAGTTCGCGCTCACCATCGCGGTCTCGGTCATCATCTCGGGCATCGTGGCGCTGACCCTCACCCCGGCCCTCTGCGCCATCCTCCTCAAGCCTCACCAGCCGGGGCACAAGAAGTGGGCCCCCTTCGAATGGTTCAACCGGACCTTCGACCGCGTCACCGGGGGGTACGCCGGGATCGTGAAGGTGGGACTGGGCGTGCCCAAGACCATGCTTGCCATCTTCGCCGTCATGGTGGCGCTCTCACTCGTTCTCTTCAATCGCACCCCGACGGCCTTCCTCCCTTCGGAGGACAAGGGCTACTTCGTCGGCTTCGTCTCGTTGCCCGATGCGGCCTCGCTGCAGCGCACCGACAAGGTGGTGCAGCGGGTAGAGGAAGCGCTCATGAGCGACCCGGCCGTCGAGAACGTCGTGACGCTCGAGGGGCTCGACTTCATTTCCAACGCGAACCAGACCAGCACCGCCACCATGTTTATCACCCTCAAGCCCTGGAGTGAGCGGAAGGCCGATTCCCTCCAGCTTCCCGCGGTCATCGCTCGCGCCAACCGGATGTTCGCGGGCATCAGCGAGGCCCAGGGTTTCGCGTTCAACATGCCGGAGATTCCGGGCCTTGGCGTAACGGCCGGCCTCGAGATGTACATCCAGAATCGCAGTGTCGGGACCTACCCGCAGTTCATCCAGGTGGGCCAGGAGTTCCTGAAGGAGCTGAACGCGACGGGTGCGGTCCGCGCGCGAACCGGCGTGCGCCCGGACGTGCCGGCCTACCACCTCGATGTGGATCGGGAGAAGGCCAAGTCACTGGGCCTCACGCTGAGCGACGTCTTCCAGACCCTGCAGGCCATGCTCAGCACCTACTACGTCAACGACTTCAACCTCTTCGGCAAGACCTACCGGGTGCAGGTGGAGGCCAAGCCGCAATTCCGCACCGGGCCCCAGGATATCGGCAAGCTGTATGTGCGCAGCGAAGGCGGGGCGATGGTGCCGGTGTCGGCCTTCAGCCAGGGACGCATGCAGGGTGGCCCTGCCCTCGTCACTCGCTTCAACGGCTTCACCGCGGCGCAGGTGAACGGCGAGCCGGCCCCGGGCAAGAGTTCGGGTGAGATGCTCGCCGCCGCCGAACGACTGGGGCTCGAGTTTGCCCCGCGCGGGCTCGGCACGGCCTATGGCGGCCAGTCGCTCCAGGAGAAGCTCGCTGGCGGCTCCACGGCGATGATCTTTGGCCTCGGTATCGTTCTGGTCTTGTTGATCCTGGCCGCGCAGTATGAAAGCTGGTCGCTGCCGGTCGCGGTCATTCTTGTGGTGCCGTTCGGGCTCCTCGGCGCGCTGCTCGCGATCACCTTCCGGGGCATCCCGAACGACCTCTACTTCACTATCGGCCTGGTGACGGTGGTCGGGCTCGCTGCGAAGAACGCCATCCTGATCGTGGAGTTTGCCAATGTCCTCCGCATGAAGGGGCAGTCATTCGGTGATGCCGCGGTCCAGGCGGCCAGGGAACGCTTTCGCCCGATCCTCATGACCAGCTTCGCGTTCATCCTCGGCGTGGTGCCACTGGTCATTGCGTCTGGTGCCGGCGCCGGCAGCCGCAACTCGCTGGGTACAGGCGTGTTCGGGGGGATGCTTGCGGCCACGGCACTGGGTGTGTTCTTCACGCCGCTGTTCTTCACCGTGGTCATGCGCCTTACCACCCGGTCCTCGAAGAAGGGCACCGCTCCGATTGCGGCGCCGGGAACGGACACTCACGCATGAGCCGCTCCGGTCAGCGAGCGAGCCGCCCCCGGGGCGGGGTGGACTGAGGCCCTTACCCGCGCAGTCGTGACTGGATGTGGTCGAGGAAGGCGTCCTCCTTCCCGGAGACGCGGCTCGAGAGCCCCAGCACCCTCCACAACCCTCCGCCGGACGCCTTGGCCATCTCATGGCAGGCCTTGGCAAGCAGGGCCACACGCTCTTCCCGTTCCACGGGCGGCAGCACATTGAATCCGGCCTTGATGGCCTCAATCGCGGCGTCGAAGAGGTCGTCCTTCGGACGCCTGTCTTTCACAAGACTGGTGGCAGGGAGGGACGCTGCTGCGCAGCGGTCTCCACCGCGTCGGCGACGGTGGTGAACCGGTTCACCCCGCCCAGCTGATCGTCCACGCCCTCCGCACGTAACCGGTCACGCACGGACGCACGCGCCTCGACGACCTGCACACGCGACCCTGCCGCCTTCAGCTCTTCAGCGAGGCTCCCCAGCATCTGCGCGCCGTGCATGTCCACGTAAGGCGCGGAGGAAAGGTCCAGCACGACGAGCCCGGGCGGCGTGGCCTCGGCGCCGACGTGATCCAGCATCGTGTCGCGCACGTGATCCATGTTGAAATAGAAGAGGCCCGACTCCGGGCGGAACACCAGCACGCCAGGAATCAACTCGTTGTCCGGGTGCCGTTCATGATCCGAGAAGCGGCGCGTGCCGGGGATGCGTCCGAGCAAGGCGACGTGCGGCCGCGACGCGCGACGGATCAGCAGCACCACCGAGATGATCGCGCCGATCAGCACGCCCCGCAGCAGTCCCGACGTCAGGACCCCGGCCAGCGCGGCGATGGCCACCAGGAACTCGGTGCGGTCGGCGCGCCGGAGGTGCTTCAGCGCGGAGACGTTGAACAGCCCGGTGACGGCCAGCAGCACGATCGCCGCCAGCACGGGTTGGGGCAACGCGGCCAGCAGCTGCGAAAAGAAGAGCACCACCACAAGGATGATCGCCGACGCGATGGCGCCGGACAGCGGCGTGCGCGCGCCCCCGCCTTCGTTGACAAGCGATTGCGACATTCCGCCGCTGACTGGAAAGCCGCGCCCCAGCCCCACGGCGAGGTTGGACGCCGCGAGGGCGAGGAATTCCTGGTTCGCATCCAGACGGTCGCCGTGCTTCGCGGCGAAGGTGCGGCCGATCGCGGCCGTCTCCACCGCGGCCAGCAGAAAGCAGGCAAGCGCCAGGGGCAACAAGTCGTTCAAGTCGGCCCAGCCAATCGCCGGGAGGCCGGGGGTCGGCAGGCCCTGCGGCACCGTACCCAGCAGCTTCACTCCCAGCGCGTCCAGGCCGAGCACCGCAGAGGCCGCGATACCGCCGGCCACCACGAACAGCGCCACGGGCTTGTTCTTGAGGAAAGTCTTCCCGAGCACGAGCACTGCGAGCGCGATGCCACCGATGATGAGCGATGGGGGATTTGTTTCGTGCAGATGCGTCAGGAAGTTGCCGCTGTTCTGCCAGAAATTGCCATGCGTGCCGTGGATGCCGAACAGCTTCGGCAACTGCGTGCTGGCGAGGAACAGCGCCACGCCGCACTTGAACCCGACCATTACGCTCTCGGAGATGAAGTTCACGATCGAGCCGGCCTTGGCCAGCCAGAGGATGAACGCGATGAGTGCCACGAGCAGGGCCGTGCCCGCCGCCAGGGCGCTGAACCGGGTCGCGTCGCCGCCCGCGATTACGCCCAGCGACGAGCCGACGAGCAGTGAAATAGCCGAGGTGACCGAGATCGCCGTGTGCCGAGAGCTGCAGAACAGCCAGAAGACCAGCCCGCCCCACAGGCACGCGTACAGTCCTGCTTCGGGAGGCAGGTTGGCCAGCGAGGCGTCGCCCAGGCCGGCCGGCAGGAGATACGCCGCGAGCGTGATGCCGGCGACGACGTCACCCCGCAGCCAGCTCCCGTCGTAGGGTCGCAGCCAGTCCAGGGCGGGCAGCGACCAGCTCAGGATCCGCGAGGTGGGCGTGGCGTTGCTCATGAAGAGGGTGCCCCTACCGAGCTCGTCGTCAGGTGCATGCTACCAGGGGTTCCCTTCTTCGACTGCCCCGCCAGAGGGCGTGGCGTTCAAGGTGCCGCAGCCCGTGCTAATCATTCAACCCCCGAGCGCGATGGTCAGGGCCACTAAGGCGGCCCCCAGAACAACCATCGCGAGCCCGGCCAGCCAGGGGTGATACTCCGCCACGCGCCCAAATGCATAGCCGGCGACGAACAACAGGGCGATGGCGATCGCGTTGGAGACGCGCATGGCCTGCCGGAGGTTGTCCATGAAGATGAACGGGATCGCCACCGGCAAGGTGATGACGACCACCCAGAGGAATACCGCGAGCGCCCCCAGCCACTCGTCCCTGGCGAGATGCGGGTACCGTCGCGGTTCGGGTGATTCAACCAGCTTCCGGCGGATGGGCTCATAGTCCGCGGGATCCAGTGCGGCTGCCACCATGGGCGGCAGCGCGTCGGCGATGACGCGGCGCGCCTCCTCCGGGCTAGCGGCCTTGCGCAGAGCCCGCAACGCGCGAATGCCGCGTCCCTGTTCGTTGAGACAATCCATGAGATACAGGATGCCATCGATGATGCCCCAGGCGATGTTGCATCCGAGGGCGCCGATGAGCATCGCGCGCACGTCATCGCGCCCGGCCCCCGCGACACTGAGCGAGCCGGTGAAGGTGAGCACCATGATCAGGCCAAAGAGTGCCTCCGAAATGCGCAGGCCCGGTTCGAGCACGCGCCTGGAGGATGCGGTGGATTCAGGCATGCGTCGCGGCCGTGATCAGAATCGCTCCGGCACGTACTTGAACGGATAGTCGATGGCCGTGTACCGGCCGATCTTGCGCCTGGGCAACTCGATCGTCTCGGCCGGCGTATCCTTGTAGTGAACATGCTCCAGCAGGTGGCTGATCACGTTCAGGCGCACGCGTTTCTTGTCCTCCGAGCGAGCCACGAACCATGGAGCCCATTCGACATCGGTGGCGGCGAACATCTCGTCGCGTGCCTTCGTGTAGTCGTCCCAGCGATCGAAGGATTTTACGTCCATCGGCGAGAGCTTCCAGATCTTGCGGCCGTCGTCGATGCGCGACTCCAGTCGTCGCTGCTGCTCCTCGGCGCTCACCTCCAGCCAGTACTTCAGCAGGATGATGCCCGAGCTGACCATCAGCTTTTCGAAGAGAGGCACGACTTTCAGGAAATCGCGCGCCTGCTCCTCGGTGCAGAATCCCATCACGCGCTCGACACCCGCGCGGTTGTACCAGCTGCGGTCGAAGATCACGATCTCACCCGCGGCCGGCAGGTGCGGAAGGTAGCGCTGCGCATACATCTGAGATTTCTCACGCTCGGTCGGAGCCGGGAGCGCAACCACACGAAACACCCGCGGGCTGACGCGCTCGGTGATCGCCTTGATGGTGCCGCCCTTGCCGGCGCCGTCCCGCCCCTCGAACAGGATGCAGACCTTGAGGCCCTTCCGCTTGACCCATTCCTGCAGCTTCACCAGTTCGACGTGCAGCTTCTTGAGCTCGCGCTCGTAGTCCTTGCCGGATAGCGCCTGGCCCGCCGTCGATGCGCCGCCCGTGTCGACGTCAGGGGATGCGGCAACACCTTCGACCTTCGCCTTGCCCCCGGACTTTTCACGCTTCTTGTCGTGCTTCTTTCCCATCGCGACCTCCATCGGGTCAGGTCTGTGCTGCCGCCAGTACGCAGGCCATCGTCGGAACAGGCGGCGGCGACTAGCGCACCCCAACCATGGGCTGTCCTCCGCGCTTCGGCAATCCTACTCAGGCTGGGGTACTGGATCCGGTGGGCCGACTTGGGTGCCCGACCGCTTCCGCTTGGCAGCCTCCATGGACCGGATGAAGAACGGATAGAGGGGAACACTCAGGAGGAGTGCCACGAACGCATTCACCACCGTCGACGAGTTGCCACCCAGAACGGTCCCGAGGCAATAGGTCACCGCGACGATGGCAACCCACTTGTACGCCCGGAGGGTCCGGGGCGGAAGCTTGTGGTCGTAGACCACCTTGACCACCGCGACGGACGAATAGATGTACGGCACGACCGCCAGGATCACCGCGATGTCGATGATGCGGCTGAACTGGCCGGCGATGGTCGGGGACATCGTTGCGAAGAGGACGATCGTCATGAGCACGCCGACGATCGCCAGGCCGCGGCCGGGAACGCCGTGCCGGTTGATCCGCGCGAACACGGCCGGGAACATCCCGTCGTCGGCCGCGGCCTTGGCCGACTGGCCCACCAGCAGCATCCACCCGCCGAGTGACCCCACCGACTTGAGGATGGCGCAGAGGGCCACGATCACCATGCCGGGCGTCCCGAACGCCAGGCGCGCTGCCTCGGCGAAGGGTGCATGGGACACCTGCAGTTCCGCGTTCGGGATGATCCCCATGATGACGGTGGAGCTCAGGATGTAAACCACCGCCGCGAGGCCAAGGCCGATCATCGTCGCCAGCGGAATGTTGCGCTTCGGGTTCTCGATCACGCCGGCGGATACGGCCGCGCTCTCGACACCCATGTAGGCCCACAGCGCAATTGACGCAGCGCGAAGAGTCGCGTGGGCTCCCGAGCCGCCGCTCACGTTCCAGCCGGACCGGAAGGTATCGGCGTCGAACCAGAACCAGCCCAGGAAGGCGATGCCCAGGATGGGGATGAGGGCCAGGCTCATCGTCCAGGTTTCGAGCGCCCCCACCACCCGCGGCCCCCGGATATTGACGAGGGTCAGGAGCCAGATCACCCCCGCGGTGGCGAAGACGCTGGCGGGCGGAGTGCTGATGGGTGGAAAGAACTCGGCGAGGTAGCCCACCGCCGCCACCGCGATCGCGATGTTGCCGACCCAGTTGCCGAACCAGTAGACGTAGTTGGTCTGGAAACCGACGTAGGGCCCGAGGAAATCCCGGGCGTAGGCGTACGGTCCCCCTTCCTGCGGATCCAGCTCCCCGAGCTTGGCAAACGCGAGACCCAGCGCGGCGGCACCGGCGGTGGCGACCAGCCATCCGAACACGGCGATGCCACCGACCGAGGCGAGGTTGGCCGGCAGCAGGAACAGGCCCGTGCCGATCATGTTGCCGGCCACGAGCATCGTGGCCTGCGTGAGCGACATCTTGCGGTCGGACGCGCTCAACGGCCGCTCACCTCTTCTTGCCCGTGCCCTTCTTCAGGCACTGGACGTAGTACTTGCCATCGCGCTGTTCGACGCCGTGCGTGTCATGCCCGAAGCCGGGGAACCGCGCGTCCCACGACGCGAGCGCCCGCAAGTAGCCGAGGTATGGACCATTGTCCGCGCCGGTGGACTCGCCCGGCATCAGCATAGGGATGCCCGGAGGGTACGGCACCACGCTGGTGGCAAGCACCCGGTTCGCGAGCTTCTCCAGCGGCACGTGCTCGATCTGGTCCCGGATCAGCTGCTGATACGCATCGCTCGGCGTCATCACCAGGGTGGGGAGGGTGGAGAACGCCTCGGCCAGCCAGTGCGTCTGCCGTGTCTCCTTGAGCATCGCGAACATCTGGTCGGCCAGGTCGCGGAAACCCATCTGTCCGTAGACGGCGGAATGCCCCGCCACCAGCTCGGGAAGCGTCTCGGCCAGCGGCGCGTTGGTGTCGTAGTCGCGCTTGAAATCGAGCAGCGCGTTGAGCAGGGTGCCCCACTTTCCCTTCGTGATGCCGATCGAGAAGAGAAAGAGGATGGTGAAGTCGGTGGTCTTCTCCACTTCCACGCCGCGGTTGTGGAGATAGGCCGTAACCAGCGTCGCCGGGATCCCCTTCTTGTCGAGGCCGCCCTTGTCCGCCACGCCCGGCGTGATGATCGACACCTTGATCGGGTCGAGCATGCAGTAGCCGTCCTCGAGGTCGCCGAACCCGTGCCAGACCTCTCCCGGATGCAGCACCCAGGCGTCGGGCTCGCGGGCCAGGAACTCAGGCGACGCGTCGGCGAACGCGACTTTCCTGCCGCCCTTGCCCTCCTTGACCGTATCCGCGTTCCAGGTGTTGAAGAACCACTCCCCCTTCTCCTTGAACTCGCGGTTGACCCGGCCCATCGTCTGCCGGAAGGCCACCGCTTCCTCGATCGACTCGCTGGTGAGGGCGAGCCCGCCGGGGCCGTCCATCATCGCCGCGGTGATGTCGTTGGAGACGATGATCGGGTAGAGCGGCGAGGTCGAGGCGTGCATCATGAACGATTCGTTGAACCGCGCGTGCGGGATGGGGTTCCGCCCGTCCCGGATGTGCAGCAGCGAGGCCTGCGAGAGCGCCGCCAGGAGCTTGTGGGTTGAATGGGTGGCGAACACCGTGGGCCCCGTGTGCGCCTTGGGGTCGCCATGCATCCCGTGTCGGTCGCGGTAGATCGGGTTGAACCGGGCGTAGGCGTACCACGCCTCGTCGAAGTGGATGCGGTCCACGGTGGGGTCGAGCAGTTCCTCCACGCGCCGGGCGTTGTAGCAGAGTCCATCGTAGGTGGAGTTCGTGACGACCGAGTAGACCGGTCGCGTGTCGGCACCCTTCGGGACCAGCGGGTTGGCCTTGATGGCGGCCTTGATGGCCCCCGGCTTGAGATTGGCCGGTGGAATCGGTCCGATGATGCCATAGCGGTTGCGGAGCGGGACGAGGTAGCTCGGGATGCCCCCGCTCATTACCAGGCTGTGCTCGATCGACTTGTGGCAGTTCCGGTCGCACAGCGCGATCTGGCCGCGGCCCACTGCGGCCATGAAGATCACCCGGTTCGACGTGGAGGTGCCGTTGGTGACGCAGTAGGTGCGATGCGCCCCGAAGACCCGGGCGGCGTACTTCTCGTGCTCGCCGATAGGGCCGGTGTGGTCGAGCAGGGAACCCAGGGCACCGACACTGATGGACAGGTCGGACCGGAGGAGGTTCTCCCCGAAGTAGTCGAAGAAGATTCGTCCCACCGGTGACTTGAGGAACGCGGTGCCGCCGGTATGGCCGGGCGTGTGCCAGGAGTACTCGTACACCTGGCTGAACTTCATGACGGCCGCGGCGAGGGGAGGCATCATCACCTCGAGGTAGCGCCTGATGGATGCCGCCACGCGCCCCCCGACGAAGGCCGCAGTGTCCTCCATCGTCCAGATGTACTCGTCCACCATCTCCATCACATTGATGGGAATCGCAGACGCCTCGCCCCGCTCCGCCATCAGGAAAATCGGGATCCGGGCGTTCCGCGAGCGGACGAACTGGAGCAGCTTCGTCGCCTTGACGTGTCCCTTGTCGTCGCCCAGGGTCCAGTCCACCAGGACTGCGTGGATGGCCGAGTCGGATATCACCACCGACATGCCGTCTTCGGCGCTCGTCGCCTCCACCACCTCGACGTCGCGGGCCTGCAGTTCCTCCACCAGAGCCCGCGCTGCCCTGCCCTCCGCCGTCGGATTGGTGAGTTCATCGTCCACCACGAGCGCCCGCATGCTCAGGCGCTTGGCGCTTCGCTGTATCATGACCTATCTCCCCAGGTTGCCCGTCATTCCGGCACGGTGTTCCAGCGGAAATACGCGATCGTGCTCGCATCGGGCACTCCGAACCATTCCCTGTACAGCGGAAAGATCTTGCCCGATGCATAAACGCCGCTGAGTGCGCGGTCTACGACGAGTCGGAAGTCGTCGTCGCCCCGCTGGAAGGCAAGCGCGAACGGCTCATAGGTGAAGAGCCGCTCGACAACTTCCAGCTTGCCCGCGTCCGGATTGCGCGCGGCCGCATCGAGGAGAACGGCCCGGTCGCCGAAGAAGACATTCGCCTTACGGTCGAGTACCTGGCGAACCCCGGAATCATAGCTGTCCACCTGCACCACCTTCGACGACAACTTGAATTCGTGCACCTTGCTTCCGACCCAGGTCTCAGCTGTCGTGCCCTTGATGACGGCGAACGCCTGGGTCTGGAGGAGCTGCGACGCCGACGCGCGCCAGTTGGGCTGGGTCGCGGCCTTGCGCGCGTTCAGGACATCCTTGAGTCGCGCCGGAGCGTCACTCCGCACCAGCGCCCCGATACCACCGGGGAACACTGGGGTGGAGAAGGCCACGTCCTTCATTCGAGTCAGTGTTTCAGTGTCCGCCCCGCACAGCAGGTCCACTCGCCCCTGCTGCACCGCGAGGAAGCGATCCTGCATCGTCACGGGCACCCATTCGACATTCAATGCGGTGAGCCCGAGCTCGGACCTGACCGCCGTAGCGACCTCCTTGCACAGGGCGACCGAGTAGCCGTTGGGCTTCCCCGCCTCGGCGAAGGAGAATGGCCGGCCGTCGGTGCTGTAACCGAGCCGGATGCTTCCGGCCTGCCGGATGCGATCAAGCGTCGTTGCGGCCGGCGCAGGCTTCAGCGCCGGTGCCGGCTTCTGGGCCACGGCAACAGACGCCGCAGAGAGGAATGCGATTACCAGGATCGCAGCCCTTGCGGTGGTGGCCGCGGGTTGCTGATTCGCAGCCGCCGCCCCAGGTGCGAACCGGGGCGCAATGAAGCCCCAGATGATGTAGCCGATCGAAATGGCCAGCATGCCCCCCATGACGGCCTCCATGCCGGAGGCGTAGAGGGCAAAGGTGCTGTACAACATCGCGATGAGCGCCACCACCACGTTTCGCCGGTACACCTTTGCCTCGACCTTGGCTGTCTTCATCATGACTATCAGGGCGGAGAGGGAGACGATGTAGGGCACCACGTTGGTGACGACGGCGAGGTTCACCAGGGAGCTGAACTGCTCGCTCAAGGTCGGCGAGATGGTGGACAGCGCCAGCAGGGACTGTACGACGCCCATCACGATCATCCCGGTGATCGGCGCACCCATCTTGTTCAACTTCGTGAAGAAGGCAGGGAACATCTTCTGGTCGGCCGCCGACTTGCCGGTCATCGCGATGGTGAACTGCCACCCCAGCAGCGAGCCGACGCAGGCCATGACCGCCAGCGCCATGACGATGGACCCGACGGTCGGGTTGAACATCTTGGCGAAGGCGAGGGCGAAGGGGCCGGTCGATTCCGCCAGTTCGGCGTTCGGCACGATCCCCTGGATCACCGTCGTGGACAGGACGTAGATCACAGCCGCGCCGAGGGTGCCGAACATGCAGGCCAGGGGGACGTTCTTCTTCGGGTTCTCGACAGCGGCAGAGTTCTGTGCCGCGGACTCCATGCCGAGGAAGGCCCACAAGGTGAGCGAGATGCTCGAGCCCATGCCCTTCGCCAGGCTCAGCCCCTGGGGGTTCCAGGCGGCCGCGAAGGTGGCCTTACTGAACCAGAACCACCCGAACAGTGAGAGCAGGCCGACCGGAATGAGCACTCCCCAGACAGTCACCGAACCGATGCGTCCGGTGATGGACGGGCCGCCGAAGTTGGCCACCGTCGTGAGCCAGAGCAGCCCGATCACGCCGATGGTGGTGGCGATCGGCGCCGAGGAGAGCCAAGGAAAGAACCCCGCCAGGTACCCGACCGCGGAGATGGCGATCGCCACATTCCCGATCGCGAGCGACAGGAAGTAGAGGTAAAAGACGTTGAAGTAGCCCGGCTTGCCGTAGGCGTCCTCGGCGTAGGCCGACATGCCGCCTTCACGCTGATTGAAGAGGCCCGCCTGGGCGAATCCGTAGGCGATGGCCATCGACCCCAGCGCCGTGACGACCCACGACAGGAGCGAGATGGCGCCGACCTGGGCCATGTTGGTCGGCAGCATGATGATGCCGGAGCCCATCATGTTCACCGCGACGATGAACGTGAGCTGGACCAGGCTCATCTTCTTGGTTTCTTGCACGGTCTCCCTCCTCTTCGTTTGCCGTCCGGGACCACCTACCGCTTCATGCAGTAGATGTGGTACACGCCGTTTCGCTCTTCCGTGCCCTCGACTTCCTTGGCGAACCCGGGGAACAGGTGGCCGTACTCCTGCAGCGTACGCAGGTAGGTGAGCCACGGGCCGTCCGACTTCCCGACGTTCTCCCCTGGCATCACGATCGGGATGCCCGGCGGGTAAGGAATGACGCCGACCGCGGCGACACGGTTGGCCATCTTGTCCAGCGGAACCTGCTCGACGCTGCCAGCCATCAGGCGCTGGAAAGCCCGACGGGGCGTCATCTTCGGTACGGGGAGCGTGGCGTAGGCCTGGGCCTGCCAGTGTCCCTGCCGGCTCTTCTTCATGTGCGTCCAGATCGCGTCGCCCAGATCCTTGAGGCCCATGCCGGCATAGCGATCAGGAGCGGATGCCACCACGCCGGGCAGGACCTCCCCGAGCGGCGCGTTGCGGTCGTAGTCGGACTTGAAGTTGAGCAGCACGTTGAGGAGCGTACCCCACTTGCCCTTGGTGATGCCCACCGAGAACAGGAACAGGACCATGTGGTCCGTGGTGCGCGACGGCACGATTCCATGCCGGCCGAGGTAGGCGGTAACGATGTCCGCCGGGATACCGTGCGAGTCGAGCTGCCCGTCCGGCTTCATCCCCGGGCACACGATGCCGAACTTGATCGGGTCGAGCATGCACCAATTGTCGGGCAGCCCCTCGAACCCGTGCCATGTCTCGCCCGGATGCAGCACCCAGCACGCGGGATCCGTCGAGAGCCGCTCGGCAGGCACCTCGTGGAAGGGGGCCCGCTTCCCGGTCTTCGGGTCACGGATTTCCTCCGCGTTCCACGGGGCGAAGAACCACTCTTTCTTCGCCTGCAGCTCGTGCCGGATGCGGGCGACGGCCAGTCGGCACGCAACGGCCTCGTCGATGACATCCTGGGTGAGGACCTGGCCGGCTGGCCCGTCCATCATGGCGGCTGCGACGTCGTTCGAGGCGATCAGCGCGTACAGCGGCGAGGTGCTCGCCTGCGAGCAGTAGGCCTCGTTGAAGCGGCCGTGATCGATGGCCCCGCGGCCGTCCCGGATGTGGATGTACGAGGTCTGGGAGAGGGCCGCCAGCAGCTTGTGGGTCGAGTGCGTGGCAAAGACCGTGGGGCCGTTTGTCGGGTGATCCGCCGGGTTTCCCCGCATCGCGAAGCGGTCGCGATACATCGGGTTGAATCGGGCGTACCCGTACCATGCCTCGTCGAAGTGGATCCGGTCGACGCTCTTCGCCAGCAGCGTCTCGGCGTCGGTGGCGTTGTAGCACATCCCGTCGTAGGTGCAGTTGGTGACCACCGCGTACACCGGGCGCTTGCTGGCGGCGTCCCTGGCCAGCGGGTTCGCAGCGATGCTCTTCGCGATCGCCTTTGGATCGAGTTGCGCCGGCGGGATCGGACCGATAATGCCGTACCGGTTGCGGGTCGGGCTCAGGAAGACCGGGATGCCGCCGGTATTCACCAGGCCCTGCTCGATGGACTTGTGGCAGTTGCGGTCGCACAGCGCGATCTCGGCGTCGCCGACGCAGGCGGACATGATGGCCCGGTTGGAGCCCGACGTCCCGTTCAGCACCGAGTAGGACCGGTGGGCGCCGAACACCCGCGCCGCGTACCGCTCGCTCTCGCCGATGGGGCCGGTGTGGCCGAGGAGTGAGCCGAGCGCGGCGCGCTCGATCCCCATGTCGGTGCGGAAGAGGTTCTCACCGTAGAAGTCGAAGAACACCCGTCCCACCGGCGACTTGAGGAAGGCGATGCCGCCCTGGTGCCCAGGCGCGGCCCAGGAATACTCCCGCTCGCGCTCGTACCGGGCCAGCGCCGCGGCGAAGGGCGGAAGCAGTCCCTCCAGGTACCGCTCGATGGCGGCGACGGTGCGGCCGCCGATGAAGGCCGCGGTGTCCTCGAGGATCCAGACGAACTCATCCACCAGCGTGGCGACCTCGACCGTGATCGTGCCCGCCACCTTCCGGTCCGCCATCAGGACGATGGGGATCCGGGCATTGCGCAGCCGGATCGCGCGAAGGAGCTCGGTGGCCTCGGCATGGGATCGCCGGTCGTTCGCGCCCAGGGTCCAGTTGACGAAAATGCAGTGAATCGCGGAATCCGAGACCACCGTCGCGCGGCCGTCCTCGACGGAGAGCGCCTCGATGACCTCGATCGCGCGCGCGCGAAGCTCGTCGGCCAGCGCGCGCACCGCGCGGCCCCCCGCCGTGGCCGGCTGGGCCAGTTCGTCGTCCACCATCAGTGCGCGCCGTGATATCGGTCGCGTCGTATGTCCGATCATGTCGTGCCTCCCGGCAGGCGCTCAGTAGGAATAGGAAACGTAGGCCATGCCGTAGATGAAGTTCTCGGTCCGCCCGAACGCCTGCTCCACGGCTCCACCAGGGTTCGCATACGCGGCGACAAAGCTGAAGGTGAAGTTGGAATTGAGCTTCCAGTCGCAGTACGCATCGAGTTCCGCGACCACGTCCTTCGAGGTCACGCCTGGTCCCAGCGCGCCCGGCTGGTCGAGCTGGAAGTAGTAGCCGATGAGTCCGGTGCCGACCGACGGGCTGGGCGTGAGGGTGAGGCGGACCTGATTCGAGATGAGGTTCGAGTTGGAGAGGAAGTATTCGCCGGCGATCTCGCCCTGCCACCAGGTGCCCCAGTCGTAGAAGCCGGGGAAAAGCGGGTCGAACCCCTCATTGGTCGAGGTCGCCGGGTTGTCGCCCTCGAAGAAGGCATAGCGGTAGGAAAGCTTTGGGGCCCAATCGACCTTGCTCAGCTGGTATGCCACCTGAACGTTCCACGCATTCGACTTGCGGAGTGCTCCGTTGTCCTCGTACGCGTACTCCGCCTCGATGGACAGGTCGCGCAGCATCGGCAACGGCGCGGTGTATGCCCGCACGTTGTAGACGTTCTGCCCGTCGCGGGCGGCATTGCTGTCCGAAAGGGTATGCAGGTAGGTCGCGCCGATGACGGTGTATTCATCCGGGGCGATCTGGTAGTTCGCGCCCCACACGCGTGAGTTCGGCGCGCTTCCGCTGATTTCGTTCCGGTTGAGGTAGAAGGCCTCGAAGGTGTGGATCTTCGGCTGCAACCGCGCCACCGCGGCGAGCGCCCACGCCTTGCGCGCGTTGCTCCAGAAGCCGCCCCGGCTGCCGCCCTCCGCGCCGCCGTCCCACAGGATCATGCCGTGCCCGATCTTGTACACGGCGCGCCCAAAGTTGAGATCGATGAGGTTCTCGGAACTGCTGATGCTTGTCCCCGAGCGCCAGCCGATGTTCAGCTCCTCGGGGCCGAAGGATGCCGCTTCAGTGCCGACAAGCGGCGGCGGGGCCGCGAACGTGCGCTCGCCGACCACGCTGACCTTGCCGTACAGCTCGCTGCCTCCCCCAAGGCCGATCGACCCCGACAGTGCCGGCCTGACGAAACTCTCGAACCAGTTGTCGCTCAGGTCACCGGAGGGATCGGGCCGGACGTTGGTGTAGAGGGAATTGCCGAAGCCGAACGCACCGAGACCGGCGTCGAGGTTGAAGGTCCACCGCACCCCTTTCGGGAGGCCGGTGGGCCGCGCCTCTTCGGCCGGGACCGTATCGGCCGGGACGGCTGTCGTGTCCTGCGCGCGTGCCGCCGTGGCGCCCACCAGGAGCAGGATCGTCAGGCAAGCGGAGGTTTCGGAAAGGCGGAACCGGCGGCTCCTGCCGGAGAGAGGGCCTTGCATATGCCTGCTCCTGTTCAAGAGCTCGGGCGTTACGGGAGGGAACACCTGTGTCCCAGCGTCCAGGGCGAGTATGCACTGCGACAACAGAAAGAACGCGGAACCGTAAATGAAGGGACCTTCAGTTCTCAATGGCTGCCGCTTGGCCTAGCCCGAGGAGGCGCTCGCGACCGACTCCTCGGTGACCCAGGCCTGGAGCAGCGTCCAGCACACCGCGAGCACCACGGGCCCGATGAAGATGCCGATGAGGCCAAAAGTGAACATGCCGCCGATCACGCCCACGAAGACGAGCAGCAGCGGCAGGTTGGCGCCGCGGGTTATCAGGATGGGCTTGAGGATGTTGTCCATGGAGACGAGCCCGATCGACGCGACCAGGAGCACGGTGGCCGCCGTGGTCTGGTGCGACCAGTAAAGCCACGCCACCGCCGCGGCGAGGATGATGAGGGGCCCGATCTGCGCGAGGCAGAGGACGAGGGCAAGCGCCCCGAGTAGCGCCGCGGCGGGCACGCCCGCGAGCGCGAGCGCGATACCAGTGAGCAGGGCCTGGAGCGCCGCCGTCAACACGACGCCGAGCGCCACGGCTCGCGCGGAATTGCCCGCGAGCAGCACGAGCGACTCGGCCCCCTCGCCGCCGACGCGACGGAAGAAGGCGCGCACGCCGGCGGCTACCTGCTCGCCCTTGGCGCAGAATACGGCCAGGATCACGGTGGTCAGGATGACCTGCAGAACGAGGCGCAGCAGGCTCCCACCGCTGCCCAGCAGCCAGAGCGCCCCCGACTTGATTGCCGGCTCCAGGCGCGCTCGCAACGCTGTTTCGTCGAGCTGGGCCACCGCTCTCCACTCGTCGGCGAGCCGGTGACCGACGACCGGAATGCCGTCCAGCCACGCGGGCGGGGCCGGCACGCCGTTAGCCGTGAGGTCGCGGGCCAGCGTGGCCGCATCGCCCGCGTGCTCGACGATGGTCCCCATCGTCAGCACCAGGGGAATGAAGAAACACAGCAGCAGGAGCAGCGTGAGTACCGACGTGGCCGCCCAGCGCCGTCCGCCGAGTACGGCTTGGAGGCGGAGGAGCAGCGGCCAGATCGCCACCGCGATCGTGCCGGCCCAGAGGACCGCCGGGAGGAACGGCGCCACGATCCAGATGCTCACCCCGGCGATGGCCCCGATGCCGAGGATCATGGCGAGGCGACGGATCAGCTCATCGTAGGAGCCGCTTGTCGTGGGCGCGGTCATGGCATACGCTCGACGCGAACCTGTGACGTGGACATCTTGGACTCCTACAGGCCGGATGCTTCGCCAGGTCCAAGCGGCCTCGCTTCGACCCGGTGGAAGTGTCACGCTCGTAGTGTGAAGGTAATGTGAAGCGGACTTGAGAGAAGGGAGGCGTGAGGGCGGTGCCTTTGCGCGACCTCGGCTGAAGAACGGGGAGCCAGGCTCGCTCCCCGTTCCCTGTTCAAGCCCCCTCGGGCTCCTAGCCGTCCTCCCGCACCGCCACCGCAAGCAACTCCTGCTGCGAGCGGGCCGCACCCAGCAGTTCCATCGCGCGGTGCAGTTGGGGATCCTCCGGCGCCCAGCGCCGGAACGCGGCGGAGTCGCCGAAGGCGGAGCGGCTCAGGCGCTGCTCGATCAGCCGGTCGATCAGGGCGCGGCTCGAGTCATACTGCGCGCGGGTGATCTCCACGCCCGACCGGGTGAGCCGCTGGTAGAGCGTATCGCGCCACGCCTGCTGCACGGTGAAGTTGTAGCGCACCTTCGGCTTCAGCTCCTTCGTCATCTGCGTCAGCGTCGTGTTCGATTCCCGCGCCTTGGCGGACAGCGCGCGCTGCAGCGACTGCTCGACCGTGGTCAGCGTGTCCGCCCCGATCACCACGTCGGGCACGATACCGCCACCTCCCAGGATGATGCGGCCGTTGTCCGAGCGGAACGCAGGGCGCGTGGTATCGGCGGGCGGCAGCGAATCGTTCCTCGGCTGGTGCTCCCGCTGGATCGACCGGCCGCTCGGCGTATACCACTTCGCATTGGTGAGCTTGAGCATCCAGCCGCCATCCAGCGGGTACAGCGTCTGGACGACGCCCTTGCCGTACGACACCGTGCCAAGCAGGACCGCTCGATCATGGTCCTGCAGCGCGCCGGCCACGATCTCGGCGGCCGAGGCGGTGTTGCTGTCGGTGAGCACCACGAGCGGTATGTCCGGTGCCACCGGGATCGCGGCGGTGCGGCGTTCATCGGCCGGACGGCTGCGGTACTTCACGGTCACGACATCCTGCCCCGGGGGCAGGAAGAGGTTGGTGACGCGCACCGACTGCTCCACGTCGCCGCCGGGGTTGCCGCGCAGGTCGAGCACCAGCCCGCGCGCACCCTGGCTGATGAGCTTCGTCACGGCGCGGCCGAGTTCCTCGCTGGCCACGTCGTTGAAGCGCTGCAAGGACACGTAGCCGATGCCGCCAGCGAGCACGATCGCGATGGGCACGCTGGGCACGTGCACCGTGGCACGCGTGAGCTCGTACTTGAGCGGGGCCGGCACCCCTTCCCTGGAGAGCGTGAGCGTCACCGGGGTGCCCGGCGTGCCGAGGAGGCGCCGGGATACCTGGTCCAGCTTGAAGCCCTTCACCGACTCGCCGTCGACCTCGAGGATCCGGTCACCGGCCACGATGCCGCTGTGTTCGCCGGGCGCGTCGGCGAAGACGCGGCTCACCACGATGATGCCGTCCTGGTCCTCGATCAGCAGCCCAACGCCACCGTAGGAATTGCCGAGGCTCTCGCGGGAGAATCGGGCCAGCTCCTCGGGCGAGAAGAGGGCGGCATATGGGTCGTCAATCTGGCGGACCAGGCCCCGGGCGGCCTTCTCGTAGATCTCGTCCTGGGTGATCGAATCGATGGCCTCCCGTTGCAGCCGCGCCATAACCTGGTCGAGCAGCCGCACACCATCCCGCTGGGGAGCACCGGCCGCGAGCACCGACATCCCCACCACGGCCACCACCGGAACCGCCAGTAAACTCAACCACTTCTTCTGCATACGGTCCTCCTGAAGGCGCCGGGCGCCGCGATCGTCTACTTGCCCTGGCCGCAACCTTCGCGCCGCTGTGTGTCGGAGAGAGCGATGATCTTCCAGCCCTCGGGCAGCTTTGCCAAATGGAACGCATCAACCCCGCAATGGCTGAACTTATCGCCCAGCCAGAACTCGTAGGGGGCCCAGACAGCCGCCAGCGAACCGTCGAACTGAATGGTCGTACCGGTGATCCGCTCGTCCCATTGGGGGCCGGTGGCCTTCGCCACGACCCCGGCAAACTCCTCGGCGGGAATCGGATCGATCATCAGGGTGCCCTTGCGGGTCCCTGATGACACCAGGCGCGTGCCCGGAGCGAACGTACCGGCGACCATCGCCGAGTCCCGGGCTCGCATGCCATCGAACAGCTGGGCAATGACGGCGCGCACGGCCGCCTCGTCGGCGGCCGTGGCCGGCGCCGTCTGGGCCCCGAGCGCAATCGACCCGACGCAAAGCGCGGCCAGGACCGCAAGAACCGCCGGGCGGATGCGCATGTTACTTCCCCTTCTTTCGGGTCTTCATGGTCTTCTCGATCTCGTCGGGTGATCGCGGGGCCTTGCTCGACAGCAGGTCATGTCCGGTAGCGGTGACGAGCACGTCATCCTCGATCCGGATGCCGAGCTGCTCGTCGGGAATGTAGATGCCGGGCTCCACCGTGATGACCATGCCCGGGGCGAAGGGCGTGGTGTAGTCTCCCACATCGTGCACGTCCATGCCGAGCCAGTGCGAGAGGCCGTGGATGTAGTAGGTATCGCAGGTGGTGGTGCCGCACAGCGTCCCGGAGTGCGTCTTCATGTATTCCCGCGAGATCTTGTTGAGCTGTCCCACGGTCATGCCGGGCCGCACCGAGTCGATGCCCGCCTGCTGGGTGGCGAGCACCAGCTCGTAGACCTGCCGCTGACGCGGGGTGTACTTGCCGCTGATCGGGACCGTCCGGGTCACATCGGCCGAGTAATAGCCGTATTCGCCGCCCACATCCATCACGACGAGATCACCGGCCGCGATGGTGCGCCGGTTCTTGTCGTAGTGCAGGGTCGTGGAATTCGGACCCGACCCGATGATGCTCGGGAACCCGAGCCGCTCGGCGCCACGGGTGCGGAAACCGTCCTCGATGAGCGCCTCGATCTGGTACTCGGTCATGCCGGGCTTCATGACGCGCATGACGTCTACCAGCGATTCGGCGGTGAGGTCGATCGCCGCCCGCATGCGCCTGATCTCGTCATCATCCTTGATGAGGCGGAGCTGGGCCACCACCGCGGGTAAGTTGACTGCGGGGAGCATGAACTCGTCGCGCTCGCCGCTGAACACCAGTGACGTGAGGTAGGTGTCCTGACTGGCTCGCCGGCCCCGGTTCACAAAGAGCGAGCCGCCCTTCCTCGACCAGGTGCGGGCCTGAAGCAGGTTGCGGATCTGGGACTCGGCGCTGTCGGCGCTGCGCACGTCGGTGATGCCCGTCAGCGTCGTCGCCTCGGCACCGGGCCCAAGCGTCGGCCCGGTCCAGCGCTCCGACTGGGGATCACGCGGCGGCAGGTAGAGTGTCACGCGCGCGGCGCGGCCGGAATCGGCCACCACCAGCAGCCACGAGTCCTTCGACTCGATGCCCGTCAGGTAGAAGAAGTCGTTCGACTCGCGATAGTCGGAGTCCTGGGGATAGTCGCCCTCGATGTCCCGCTCCTTCGAGGAGCGGAGCACGGCGATCCCGCTGCCCATGAGACGCGCGAGCCCGTCGCGCCGGGCGGTGAGGCGCTCGACAGGGACAGGGCCGGCCGGGGCACCGGCCTGGGCAGCAACGGACGACACACAAGCGAGGGTGAAGGCGGTGAATAGGACGCCCTGACGGATCACGCGAATGCTCCTGGAAATCGTGCTGGGGACGAGGCAGACACAGGGGGACGGAACCGACTCCTGAACGTATAACACTGAAACGTGTAGAATGAGATGATGCTGCGTGTAGCTCGTGTCTGTACGGGGAGCACGCCCGGTATTGTTTCCGGCCGCGGCTATCTTGGACGAAACGCCGGCCGTTGCCGCAGGGTACTGAACGGCAGGCGATTGGGCACCATTTCGGGAGGTCTGATGCGTTGGACGCCTGGTGGGCGCAGCGAGAACCTCGAGGATCGGCGTGGGGCATCGTCGGGAGGCTTCGGTGGCGGACGGGGCCTGGGCCTCGGCGGCATCGTGATCCTGGTCGTGCTGAGCCTGATCTTCAAGCAGGATTTCCTCAGTCTGGCTGCCGGCGACGGTGGCGTTTCCGGGGCACCCGCGGCCGCCCCGGCGCCGATCGACGATCCGAGCGAGGAGAGGGCCGTCCAGTTCATGTCGTGGGTGCTGAACGACGCCCAGGACACGGTGTGGACCATCCTGCTCCCGCAGGCGATGAACACCCGCTACACTGACGCGCGCCTGGTGCTCTTCCGAGACGTGGTGCAGTCGGCCTGCGGAACGGCTCAGGCGGCGAGCGGGCCATTCTACTGCCCGGCGGACCAGAAGGTCTATGTCGACCTGTCCTTCTGGGACCAGCTGGGCCAGATGGGCGCCTCGGGGGAGTTTGCCCAGGCCTATGTGCTCGCGCACGAGCTCGGCCATCACGTCCAGACGCTGCTTGGCACTTCGCAGCAGGTGAGCCGCCTGCAGCAGACCCGGCCCGACGTGGCCAACCATGCGTCGGTGCTGCTCGAGTTGCAGGCCGACTGCTACGCCGGTGTGTGGGGTCACTCGGCGGCCCAGCGCAACAAGCTCGATCAGGGTGAGGCCGACGAGGGTCTCCGCGCGGCCGCGGCGGTTGGTGATGACCACCTGCAGAAGATGTCGACGGGGCGGGTCAGCCCCGAGTCCTTTACGCATGGCACCTCGGAGCAGCGGATGAAGTGGTTCCGCCGTGGGTTCGAGTCGGGCGACCCGCGCCAGTGCGATACGTTTTCGCGAAACCAGTGACCGACCCAGGGAGAACCAACATGACGTTCATCCAGCGCAGCATCACCGCGCTGCTCGTGCTTGCTGCCGTGACCACGGCATCGGCGTCGGCTCAGGCGCCCACGGCGAAGAAGGCAAAGGGCAACGACCCGATCGTCCAGGACCGTCCCCTGTCGGCATGGATCGCCGACCTGGGCGCGCTGGCTCCGTATACCCGGGTGTCGGCAGCGTATGCGGTGGGCTCAGCCGGACCAGCCGGCAAGGCCGCAGTGCCGGCGCTCATCGAGAACCTGAGCAACGAGAATGGCGCAGTGCGCTATTCCAGCACGCTCGCGCTGGGTGAGATCGGGCCCGACGCCGCAGCCGCTGTACCTGCGCTGCAGAAGGCGCTGGACGACCGAAACGACGACGTGTCGCAAATGGCCAAGAAGTCGATCAAGCTCATCACCGGAGAATCCGCAGAGTAATGCCCTGCGGGGGAGGGGCAGTTCAGCCCCTCCCCCTTGCGTTTTATCCATCCATCTGCAATAATGGATGGAGATGAGTAACTCACTGCTTCCCCAGCTCGACCTTTTCACGGACCCGGTCCGCGCCCGTCTTCTGCTGCTGCTCGAGCCGCGGGAGTTGAGCGTGGGTGATCTGAGCGACGTCCTGCAGCTTCCCCAGCCCACTATGAGCAGGCACCTCAAGGCTTTAGCTGATCAGGGGTGGGTCACATCCCGGGCCGATGGTACCAGCCGGTTATACCGCGCCAACACGCGGGCGCAGGCTGCGGCGCTGGGCGACCTCTGGCGCCTGGTCCGGGCCGAGGTCGAGGGAACCGCCGAGGTGCGTCGCGACCAGGAACGGATGCGCCACGTGCTCGCGCAGCGGCAGGCCCGGGAGGGCTTTTTCGAGGGTGCGGCTGGCGAGTGGGACGAGTTGCGTACCGAGCTGTTCGCGCCCCGCTTCGAGTTGCTGGGGCTGCTCGGCCTGATGGAGCCGACCTGGGTCGTAGGCGACCTCGGGTGCGGCACGGGCCACTTCGCGCTGGCTGCAGCGCCCTTCGTGGAGACGGTCATCGCGGTGGACGGATCGAGTGCCATGCTGGAGGTGGCGCGCACCCGCCTCGCCGAACTCAACAATGTCGAGTTGCGCCAGGGAGACCTCGCGTCGCTGCCGATCGTTGACGACACGCTCGACGTGGCGGTGCTGAACCTGGTGCTGCCGTATGCCGGCGATCCGGGTCAGGTGATCCGTGAGGCCGCGCGCGTACTCAGGCCCGGTGGGCGGGTGCTGGTGGTGGACCTGCAGCCGCACGACCAAGTGGAGCTGCGGCAACGGTTCGGACAGCAGTGGCAGGGATTCTCCGCGGCGACACTGCGGAAATGGTTCGACCAGGCACAACTCACGGCGGTGCGTCAGGTGGCGCTGCCCGCGGAGCCTCACGCCCGCGGGCCGCTGCTGTTCGCCGCCGTGGCATTCAAGTCTTCGCCCGATCGGGCGCCAACAAGGAGCGTATCGTGACCGCAGTAGCGAATGAGCGGAAGGCCCAGGCGAGCGTCAGCCGGCCCGCGTTCAAGGTGAAGGACCTCGGCCTCGCCGAGTGGGGTCGCAAGGAGATCCGGCTGGCCGAATACGAGATGCCCGGCCTCATGGCGCTCCGCGCCGAGTACAAGGGGAAGAATCCGCTCAAGGGCGCGCGCATCATGGGCTCGCTTCACATGACGGTCCAGACCGCCGTGCTCATCGAGACGCTGGTCGACCTTGGCGCCGACGTGCGCTGGGTGTCGTGCAACATCTTCTCGACGCAGGACCATGCGGCGGCGGGAGTTGCGGTCGGGCCCACTGGCACAATCGAGAACCCGAAAGGCGTCGCGGTCTATGCCTGGAAGGGCGAGACGCTCGAGGAGTACTGGTGGTGCACCGAACAGGCCCTGATGTGGCCCGATGGCGGCGGCCCCAACCTCCTGCTCGACGACGGCGGCGACGCCACGCTGCTGGTGCACAAGGGCGCCGAGTTCGAGAAGGCCGGCAAGGTGCCGGCGTTCAATCCCGACAAGGATCCCGAGGAGTGGGGCGTGATCCTCGACCTGATCCGCGCCGAGCAGAAGAACAATCCGGGCCGCTGGACCAAGGTCGTAGCGGCGATCCGGGGCGTCTCCGAGGAGACCACCACGGGCGTGCACCGGCTGTACGAGATGATGCAGGCCGGCACGCTGGCGTTCCCGGCGATCAACGTGAACGACTCGGTGACCAAGTCGAAGTTCGACAACCTCTACGGCTGCCGGCACTCGCTCACCGACGGCATCCTGCGCGCCAGCGACGTAATGCTGGCCGGCAAGGTGGCAGTGGTGCTCGGGTACGGCGACGTGGGCAAGGGCTGCTGCCAGGCGCTCAAGGGGCAGGGCGCCCGCGTGGTGGTGGCCGAGGTCGACCCGATCTGCGCGCTGCAGGCGGCGATGGAAGGGTATCAGGTCACGACGCTCGAGGACGTGGTGGCGACCGGGGACATCTTCATCACGGCGACAGGCAACAAGGACATCATCACCGTGGACCACATGCGCCGCATGAAGGACAAGGCGATCGTGGGCAACATCGGCCACTTCGACAACGAGATCGACATGGCCGGGCTCAAGAAGCAGGGGATCACGCGGAACAACATCAAGCCGCAGTACGACGAGTTCGTCTTCCCCGACGGGCACGGCGTGCTCATCCTGGCTGAAGGCCGGCTGCTCAACCTGGGCTGCGCCACGGGCCACCCGAGCTTCGTGATGTCGGCGTCCTTCACCAACCAGGTCATGGCGCAGATCGAGCTGCACACGAACAACGCGAAGTACGAGAAGAAGGTCTACACGCTGCCGAAGCACCTGGACGAAAAGGTGGCGCGCCTCCACCTGGACAAGCTCGGCGTCAGGCTGACGAAGCTGACGAAGGAGCAGGCGGACTACATCGGCGTGCCGGTGGACGGTCCGTACAAGCCGGAGCACTACCGGTACTAGGACTTCCGGGCGTGAGGACGTGAAGAAGCGCATTGTTGCGCCATTACTGCTGATTGCGGCGGTGGGTACCTCGGTGCCTGCCGCCGCGCAGCGTGCGCCCAGGCCCTCGAGAGACGCAGCGCTCGAGTCACGTTTGGGTGAACTCGTGTCGGCGTTCCGCGGCACCGTCGGCATCTACGTACGGCACCTGCACAGCGGCCGCTACGCCGCCGTCAACGCCGACGAGCTATTCCCCACCGCGAGCATGATCAAGGTCCCGATCATGCTGACCCTCTTCCAGCAGATCGAGGACGGCCGGCTCGGCTGGCTCGACACCCTTACCTACCGCGACTCGCTGCTCTATGCCGGTGAGGACGACCTGCTGGGCAAGCTGCGCGACAGCACGCCCATCCCGCTGGCGCAGGTAGCGATGCTGATGATCACCACCAGCGACAACACCGCCTCGCTCTGGCTGCAGAAACTGGTGGGGACCGGCACGGCCATCAATGCGTGGCTCGCCGGGCACGGCTTCGATTCGACGCGGGTGAACTCGCGGACGCCGGGACGGGAGCAGGCGCGTTCGAACTATGGCTGGGGCCAGACGACGCCGCGGGAAATGGCGGAACTGCTGGTACGGATCAGGGACCAGCGCGCGGTGAGCCCGGCGGCCGACCAGGAGATGTACCGGATGCTCACGCGGATCTACTGGAACGGCGAGGCCCTCTCCCAGATCCCGCCGTGGACACAGGCGGCATCGAAGCAGGGCGCGGTGGATCACTCACGGTCCGAGGTAGTGCTCGTGAACGCGCCCTCGGGCGACTATGTCTTCTCGGTGATCACGAAGGGTCAGGCCGACACGACGTACGCGAAGGACAACGAGGGATACGTCCTGCTGCGGCGGGTATCGGCGCTACTCTGGTCCACCTTCGAGCCGCGGCATCCCTGGTCGCCGGCACCCCGCGTGGAGCGATTCAAGCCGTAGCGGGCTCCTCGGCCATCGGCAGTCGGGCAGGAATGCTCCCGCGCACCATTTCACAGAAGACGCGGGTGATGTCCGTATCCACCTCCGTACCGGCGCGCGACTCGAGATAGGTCAGGGCCTTTTCCGGCTCCCAGGCATCGCGATAGGGGCGGTTGGTGCAGAGGGCATCGTAGATGTCGCAGACGTGCACGATCCGGCTGGCGTAGTGGCAATTGCGAGTGAAGCGAAAACTCGGATATCCCCCACCATCGATACAGACGTGGTGCTCGTACGCCACCACCGCCGCCACGCCGAGCCCCCGCTCGCGCGACAGCACGATGCGGGCGCCCTCGACGGGGTGCGCCTGGATGATGGCGCGCTCCTCGTCGGACAGCTTGCCGGGCTTGGTGAGCACTTCCTTGGGGATCTTGATCTTGCCCAGGTCGTGCAGCAGCCCAGCCACGCCGAAGCTCCGTACCTCCTCCCGGCCAAGTCCCAGCCGCTCCGCCAGTCCCATGGCGAGCACCGACACATTGCACGCGTGCGTCGTGGTGTACTGGTCGAAGCGCTTGAGGTCGAGGAGGGGGAGCAGCATGCGGTGCTCCATCTGCATCGCGACCGAGAGTGAGCGCACCACCGCCTCCACCTCGCCCATCGGCAGGCGGTCGCCCAGCGACACCTCGCCGTGAATCCAGTCGACGGTGGCAGCCTCGTCCTGCAGCGACAGCGAGCTGGCGAACCCGGCCAGCATCGACAACGCGCCGTTCCCCTCCCCTGCATCGCCGCCCCCGCCCACCTCGCGCACCAGCAGCGGGCCGAACCGGATCGAGGACGCCACCATCTGGCGCGCCTCGGCGGAGGTTTCGGGCCGGCCGTTGAGGCGGCGCCAGATGTCATCGACGAAGCGCGCATACTCGTCGCTGGTGACCCCGGCGTCGATCTCGATGCGTTCCACCCCCACGGCGGCGAGGCGGGGCGCCCAGTCCCAGGCGCCAAGGTCGGTGAGCGCGCGGTCGCCGACCACCGTCTCGGCGCCGACGAAGGAGACGTCGAATCGCTCCTGCCCCTCCAGCAGGCGCACCAGCCGCTCGTAGGAGTTGTCGAGCGCGCGCTCGCGGGCGGGATGTCCCTCGGCGTACAGGTTCATCGTCGCGAGGGACTGCCCCAGCGAAATGAGGAAGCCGGCAGCGCTCACGCGACCTCCTGGCCGCCGGCGGCCGCGGCGAGCTCCGCGTCGCCGCTCTCCGCCGCCAGCTTCATCGCATACGCCGCCTGCGGGTGCGTCCGCCACTTGCGCGCGAGCACCTCGAGTGCGGCCAGCATCTCCGGCGACTTGGACGTGAGCCGCGGCCCGCGGAAGAGTGTCCGCTTCGTCAGGACCCGCTCGAGCAGCCAGTCGCGCGTGGCCGGCGTCGGCGCCTGGGCCAGCAACCGGATGGCGCGCAGCCGCAGCTCCACCGGGCGCGCCGAATTGTTGATGAGCACCATGAGGCGCGTCACTGCCTGGCGCGGCAGGCCGCCCGCCGCGGCATCGAGGCCAAGCCGCACGACGCGCGGGTCGGTGTCGGCGAGTGCGAGGTGAATCGCCTCCTCGCGTTCCTTTGGCTGCCGGGCCATGACGCTCAGGGCCTGGAACCGGACGGTGACCTCGGGATGCTCGGCATAGGCGCGCGCCGCGAACCCGGCCGGGAGCGCCTTGAGACGGGCCAGGAGCGCCAGGAGGTTGCGTTGCACGTACCATGGCACGCGCGGCAGCCGCTCCGCGAGCAGCGGCCCGATCTCGGCGCCCATCACGGCGAGCCGCTCGAGGATGAGCCGGCGCGTTCCCTGCGACTCGGAGATGGCGAGCGCATCCAGGAGTCCCGCAGCTGCCTCAGATCCGGTTTCATCAAGGAGCCGCTGGCTGCCCGCCGCATCGATCGGCTCCTCGAGCAGCACGCGTCGCAGGATTTCGGGCGACCCGAGGTGCCGGCGAGCCTGCTTCACGGTGTCGGGCGCATCGGGTGCGCTGGCCAGGAGGTCGAGCAGCGGCGTAAGCTCCCGCGCCTCCAGCATCAACTCGATGGCCTCCAGCACGTGATCACCCGAGGCGTTCGTCTCCACGGCAATCTGCATGAGGCGCAGGCCCTCGCCGACGAGCGGCACCGTGCCTTCCACCTTGGACACCTCGAACTGGCTCAGCTGGTCGAGCAGCCTGGTGTGCTCGAGCGGGTTGGGATCCTCGAGCGTCCAGTTGTCCACGATCTCGCGCGCGGCATCGCGCAGCTCGGTGTCCCCCTGGGTGCCGGCGTCACCGGTCACCTTGGCCTGGCCCGCGAGCTTCCGGAGCATGCGGACCATGAAATGCGAGATGTTCTGCTCGCCGGACTCGCCCGCGGCCTTGAGCAACTCCACCACCGTGTCCACCGGCAACGCATCGACCGCCTCCGTCATGAGGGCCCGGCGTTCCTCCGGGTTCTGGCCGGCGAAGAGCCAGCTCAGCGCCTCCGGTGACAGCTGCGAGACGAGCGAGCGCACCTGGCCCTCGAGCGCGCGCCGCTCCGTTCCCTCGGTGCCCTTGGCATAGCGGCCGAGCCGTACCAGCATCTCACCCACGTCGCGGGCGCTGCGGCGTTCCTTCACGTAGGAGTTGATGCGGCCGGCGAGCCGCTCGGGCCGGGCTTCGTCCTCGGAGACCGTGCCGTCGCCTCCCTTGCTGAGCGTCGCCGCCGCCAGCATCAGCCAGAGGTTCTGCGCCGCCGCCGCGTCGTCGACCGCTTCGCCTCCCTCCTCATCGGCGAGCGCGAGGCGACGGAAGGCAGGCGGCACGATGTCGATGTGCGGCCAGGTCGGCAGTGGTTCGCCGTGGCCGTGCAGCCGCTCGCGAAACAGCTGCGGGTCGGCACTGAGCTGCTGGAGCGCCTCGCTCAGCTCGTCGGCGGTGACGCCGCGGCGCAGCATGATGCCTCCCACCTCGCGACGGTGCAGCCGCTCGGCGAGCTCCTTGACCACGGCGTTGGTGCTGTCGGTCGGCACGCCGTCGATGAGGAGGGTGCGCCGCGCGACGCCGATGCCAAGGGCGGGCCGCTCCGCAAACAGGGATTCCGTTGCCAGGGCGAGCGCCGAGTCGGCTGAGACGAGCGCCGGATGGCCGGGGGGATACGTGCCGTGCTTGTGCAGCGCGATGGAAACACGGACCAGGAAGGTATTGATCGCGTCGGACGCCGGCGGGCGCTCGGGCGTCGCGGGCACACTCGTCATGCGGCGCGATGCTGGAGTGCCACGGACGCCTGCACGACGATTGGCATGACGCTCAAGCTACGTCGATACCCCGCGTGAAGAAAGCGATCACGCCGCTACCCGCGCGGTGCCACGGGTGGTTCCGTGCGCCGGAGCACCGGCGGATGCCGGGCGGGACCAGGGAAGCAGAGGATGGCCCCGACGGTGAGAAGGAGCATACACCCGATGATCGCATACGTGACCAGCATAGCCGCAACCGGTTCGTAGCCCATGGAACCCTCCCGAAGGGGGTACCCAGCGAATATGCGGGATTGCGAGGAGGGCCGCCACACGCGGCCAGGGAGGAGCGTCGCTCTAGAGCGTCCTGCGGAGCGCGGCGGCACGCCGCGCGCCGTAGGTGGCGAGCGCCACGAGCGGGAGGCAGACAATGGCAAGGAAGAGCCGCTGCCGCTGCCAGGCCAGCACACCGATCTCCACCGCACCCAGCGCACAGAGGATGGTGGCGGTGCGCCACAGCCGGTAGATCCGGAGACGCCCGGGACCCTCGACCGCGTTCACCGGTGGGGCCACGACTGATTGCTACGGTCCGCATCGGGGAAGCGCTGGGTCGGGTCGATCTCCAACCGCGTGAAGTCATTCGGCACCGCCATCCGGACCGAGACCTTTTTCTCCCCTTGGAACCAGACGTCCACCGGTACCGTGAGGCTGGTGGTGCTGCCGCTGGCACCTCGTGCCACCAGCAGCACCGGCATCGGCGCCTTCCCCTTGTTTTCCACGGTGATGACGAGGGTGTCCTCATTGGCCCGGACCACGTCATCGATGGCCTGGTCGAGCTTCCACGTCTCGTAGTACCACGTGCGCCAGAACCAGTCGAGGTCCTGCCCTGATGCCTCGTTCATCGTGTTCCAGAAGTCCCGCGGCATCGGGTGCCGGCCGTTCCAGCGCTTCCCGTACTCGCGCAGGCCCTTCATGAGGGTCGAGTCGCCGATGACGCCGCCGAGAGCCACGAGCACGGTGGCCGGCTTGAAGTAGCTCGCGATGCCGTAGGCGCTGTAGTCAGGATACTTGTCGCCATACCGCATCATCTCGGTTTCCTTCCCGTAGCGCACCGCCCCGACGTAGTTGCGGCGGTTCTCGCCGGCATCGTCGGCGTCGGGAAACTGCGCCTCGATGGCCACGGACTGGAAGTACTGGGCCATGCCCTCGTCCATCCAGGCGTAGCGCTTCTCGTCGGAGCCCACCTGCATCGGGAACCACATGTGGGCGATCTCGTGCGCCTCGACGTCGAACAGGCTCCGCTCGTTCCAGTCCCCGCCGATGCAGGTCATCATCGGGTATTCCATGCCACCGCAGCTCGCCGGGCCATCCACCACCGTCATGTGCGGATAGGGATAGGGCCAGAGCACGCGGGAGAAGATGGCAGTCGCGCGCGCGGCGTACGGGGCGCTCTCCGCCCAGCCGGAGCGTCGCTGGTCCGGGCGGTAGAAGCTGTAGATCATCGTGGTGTCGGGCGTGCTGCGACCGTCCCGGACCCCCACCGGCGCCGTGGTGGCGTCCCACAGGTACAGGTTGGACGTCGCCCACGTCACGTCGCGGACGTTCTCCGCCTTGAAGCGCCAGGTGAGTTTCCCGTTCTTGCCCTTCGCGGTGGCCTTCCCCGCTCCACGATCACCCTCGGCGACGACGCTCACCAGCACCCCACCTGCGCGGGCGCGCGCGAGCCGCGCCCGGGTGCTATCACCCAGGACCTCGTCGGGGTTCCGGAGCGTGCCGGTGGACGCCACCAGCCACCCCTCGGGTACCGTCAGGGCCACGTCGTAATCGCCGTAGCCCATGTAGAACTCGGCATTGCCGAGGTACTGGTCGATCTGCCAGCCATCGACGTCGTCGTAGACGGCAAGCTGGGGATACCAGTAGCTGAGCACGTACGTCTCGCGGTCCTGGCCGCCGCGCGGACCATCGGGCGGGATGCGCAGGTTCCAGCCGAACTCGAGCTCGACGCTCGCGCCCGGGAGGAGCGGCTTTGGAAGTCGCAGCGCCATGACGGTGCCCGATACCGTCCACCCCGCGCCGAGCGTCGTGGAATCGAGCGACCGGCCCTCCACCGCGACCCTGGTGAAGATGATGCCGCCAAGCGCAGCGAGGACCTGGGTGTTCCGCTTCGCCTCGGGGGCGAAGAGGTTGCCGTACGCCTGGATGTAGAGCGTCGGCAGTGTGTCGGGCGAGTTGTTGTGATAAATCACCGTACCGCGCCCGTTCAGCCGCTTGCTGACCTGGTTGAGCTCAGCCTCGAGATGGTACTCGGCCCGCTGTTGCCAGTAGGCAGGACCGGGTTCACCGGTCCACGTTCGAGTGCCGCGCGCCACGGCGCTGTCGAAAGCGCCCCAGACGGGCAACGCGAAGGCGCGCGTGCTCTCCGCGCGGCTGGGCCGAGGCCCCGCAGGCTTCGGCGCTGCCGCGGGGTTCGCCGGGGCGGTTGCCGGGGCAGGCCGGGGGACGGGACCTGCAACGGACGACGCTGGCTGCGTGCTGCATGCGGCCGCGAGCAGGCTGCAAAGCAGTGCGATGCCGGTTCGATAAACAGACATGAGTCGACGCTGGGACATGGTCTCGTGAGCGAAGCTCGACAACAGGACAACCCCCGGCGGGGCAATGGGATATGCGTCTGCAAGGAACCGCAAACCGGACCTCTATGGTAACGGGTCGTCCGCCACCAGTCAGGGGAGACGTTCCGCCGCCGGCTCGGTTGCACCCCGCGATGGGGCAGGCGGCGGCGCAGTCTGTCCTTTTGTGCGGCGGAGGTGCCAGGCGCGGGCGATGGATCCTATAGCAAGCCAGAGTGCGAGCAACGCCACCGGGACGGCCACGACGCGAGGCCAGATGATGGCCAGGGCCGCGATGACGCCGAGGAGCACGCCCATCGAGCCCATGAGGCGACTCTCCGCCGGACCAAGTTCGCGCCGGTTGGCGATGGCGGCGCCTACCGTGTTTACCCAGCGCACCGCACTCGTCGCCGCACGACTCGAGGTCCCCCTGCGCAGGCGGTGCCAGCGGCGGTGGCCGGCGGGATGGATGATCGGCTGCACCCGTGACCGCTTCGACAGCACGATCTCCGTGGCGTTGGTCAAGTCCTCCAGGTAGATCGCCTCGAGCTCCCGGGCAAAGCCGGCGTCCTCGACCGCGACGTCGAGTTCGTAGTTGCCCAGCCAGCTCTGCAGGTTGAGGTTCGTCGAGCCGACCCGGGCCCATTGCCCATCGACGACTGACGTCTTGGCGTGCAGCATGGAGCCGTTCCACTCGAAGACCCGCATGCCCGCCTCGAGCAACGGACGGTAGCCGGAGCGCGAGAGCGGGCTCACGATCGGCACATCACTTGATCCGGGGACGAGCAGGCGCACGTCCACGCCATCGCGCGCGGCGGTGCACAGCGCCTGCACGTACGTCGGCATCCCGACGAAGTAGGCATCGGTAAGCCAGAGCGTCTTCTGTGCCAGGGACGACATCGTGAGGTCGAGCCGGTAGACGCCGGTGGTGGCCGGTGCGGTTGCGATGACACGCAGCGCCATGTCGCCACAAGGCGCGATGGATGCCGGCGGCGTGAGATCGGAAACGGGGATCGGTTCGCCGGTGATGGCCCACACCTCGGCGAAGGCCGATTCGAGGTCGGCGAGCGCGGGGCCCTCGAGCGCCACGCCCATGTCGCGCCAGGGCTCGAGTCCCTTCGACGCATCCCCTTCCCAGCGGGCGCTGAGACAGAGACCCGTGACGAACCCGATGCGGCCGTCGACGGCGAGCATTTTCCGGTGATCGCGCGTGAGCCAGCCGAACGGGTTGTCTATCCGGGCCGGGTTGAAGCAGCGCACTTCCACGCCAGCCTCGCGCAGCGCGCCGTAGAAGCGCGATCCCGACTCACCGAGGCAGCCGACCCAGTCGTACAGCAGCCGCACCTTCACACCGGCCCGGGCCTTGGCTGCCAGCGCCTCGGCGAAGCGCCGGCCGGTGCGGTCGTCGGAGATGATGTAGCACTCGAAGCAGATCGTGCGCTCGGCACTCTCGATGGCGCGCATCCACTCCGGGAAGTTCCCGGCGGCATCGCGGAGGATGCGCACCAGGTTGCCCTCGACCAGCGGCGCGCCGGCCGAGCGCGACAGCAGCTGCGCCGCGTACGCGCGGAGCGGTGACACGGGGCGCGGCTTGATCGCCGTCATGGCATCGCTTCGTGCTGGTGCGCGCCGCCTGGCTCCTGCATCCCGCCCCCGATCCATCCCTCGCGCATGGCAATCGACCACAGTCCCACGATCAGCATGGCCGCCGCCAGCAGGCGGCGCGGCCAGAGTCCCTGCCGCAGCAGGCGGGCGAGTCCGGCAGCGAGCGTCGCGAGCGCGGGAATGGTGCCGAGACCAAAGAGGATCATCGCCAGGGCGCCCAGCGGCGCACTGCCGAGTGCCACCGGGAGGGCCAGCGCGGCGTAGACCAGGCCGCACGGCAACAGGCCGTTGGCCAGGCCAAAGAGGTAGTGCGAGGCCGGCGCGTCGGCGGTGAGCAGCCGGGTCATGGTGCTGCCCACGCCGGGTATCGTGAGCCGCGGTTCGGGCAACAGCCCCGCCAGCGACCCGGCGAACCACACCAGCAACGCGGCCGATACCGCTGCTGCCGCCCAGGGAGGCCCGGGCAGGGCGCGACCGAACAGTCCCGCCAGGGCACCGAGGGCGGCGTAGGTCGTGAGCCGCCCGAGGTGCCACGTGATCGCCCCTCCGGGCGTCCGGCCACAGGCGGCGGCGAACCCGCCGCACATCGCGACGCAGTGGGGGCTTCCGATCACGCCCGCGAGCAGGGCACCGAGCAACAGGGCGGTCATTCGGCCAGGGCGATCGGGTGTGACAATGTCTTCATAGAGGCTTGGCCATGACTGTAGATTGCGCCCATAGGTTATCGTACGAGTCCCGGCTCTCCGGCGCTGCCGGAATGCCCGTCGTCCACGTCCATCATACCCTATCCGGCGGTTAAATCGTGGCCACTGTTCCGGGTCCGGAGGCGACCCCTCCGCAGGCAATGCCTGCCCCCGCGTCGTCGTCAGCCACCGTATACGACGACGCCATCGTCAGGCTGTTCTTCATCGCGACCGTGACGTGGGCGCTGGTGGGCATGCTGGTGGGCGTCTTCATCGCCCTCGAGCTCGCCTGGTGGCCCGCGAACGCGGGCATCGCGCAGCTCACCTTCGGGCGGCTCCGTCCGCTGCACACCAACGCGGTGATCTTTGCCTTCTGCGGCAACATCTGCTTCACCGGCATCTACTACTCGATGCAACGGCTGCTGAAGACGCGGATGTGGAACGACACCCTGTCCCGGCTCCACTTCTGGGGCTGGCAACTCATCATCGTATCGGCCGCGCTGACGCTCCCGTTCGGCCTGACGCAGTCCCACGAGTATGCGGAGCTGATCTGGCCCATCGACTGGGCCATCACCCTGGTGTGGGTGATTTTCGCGGTCAACTTCTTCGGCACGATCGCGGTGCGGAAGGTGGATCACCTGTACGTGGCGATCTGGTTCTACATGTCCTTCGTCATCACGATTGCCGTGCTGCACATCGTGAACAACCTCCAGATCCCGGCCAGCCTCACCCGTTCATACCCCGTCTTCGGCGGGCTGACGGACGGGCTCGTCCAGTGGTGGTACGGCCACAACGCCGTCGCCTTCTTCCTGACCACACCGTTCCTGGGGTTGATGTACTACTTCCTCCCCCGGGCGGTCGAGCAGCCGGTCTACAGCTACCGGCTGTCGATCATCCACTTCTGGTCGCTCGTGTTCCTCTACATCTGGGCCGGCCCGCACCACCTCCTCTATTCAGCGGTGCCCGAGTGGGCGCAGACCCTCGGCATGGTCTTCAGCATCATGCTGATCGCGCCGTCGTGGGGCGGCATGATCAACGGCCTGCTGACGCTGCGGGGCGCGTGGGACCGGGTGCGCACCGACCCGATCCTCAAGTTCATGGTGGTAGCGGTGAGCTTCTACGGCATGGCGACGTTCGAGGGGCCGCTGCTCTCGATCCGCGCAGTGAACGCCCTCGGGCACTACACCAACTGGATCATCGGGCACGTGCACAGCGGCGCGCTCGGCTGGAACGGCATGCTGTCGTTCGCGATTCTCTACTGGCTGTTTCCCCGGCTCTTCGGGCGGCCGCTGGCCAAGCCCGAGTGGGTCACCACTCACTTCTGGATCGCGACGACGGGTATCGTGCTCTACACCGTCTCGATGTGGGCCGCCGGACTCACCGAGGGCCTGTTCTGGCGGGCGATCGATTCGTCGACGGGCCAGCTGCGCTACCCGGTGTGGGCCTACGTGGTGGAGAAGCTCGCCCCGTTCTACTGGATGCGGCTCGTCGGCGGCACGCTCTTCCTGAGCGGCGCCATCCTGATGGCCGTCAACTTCGTCATCTCGGCCCGCGCCGCGCGCGCCATGACCCCCGCGACCGGCGATACCGTGCCGGCTCGCGCCTAGCGAGGGAGTCCCTATCGTGACCGACCACAAGGACGGCTTTCACCGCCGGATCATCGAAAGCAGGGGCGGGACCATGGCCATCCTCACCGCCGTCGCCATTTCGATCGGCGGGCTGGTGGAGATCGTCCCGATGTTCAGCGTGAAGCTTGGTCCGGAGCACCTCGCCGGCGTCACGCCGCTCACGCCACTGGAGGCGGCGGGCCGCGACATCTACATCCGGGAGGGCTGCTTCACCTGTCACTCGCAGATGATCAGGCCCACACGCGCCGAGATGCTGCGCTACGGCGAGTGGACGCGCGCCGGGGAGTACGAGTACGACCATCCCTTCCTCCTGGGGTCGCGACGCATCGGCCCCGACCTGCAGCGAGTGGGCGGGAAGTACCCGGACGCCTGGCACTACCAGCACATGAAGGACCCGCGCAGCACGTCGCCCGGCAGCGTCATGCCGACCTATCCCTGGCTGTACGGGGCGAAGGTCGATCCGCTCCAGGTCGCGGCCACGGTACGCACGCTGCGCAAGGTCGGCGTGCCCTATGACGACGCGACCATCGCCGCGATCCCGCAGCAGATGCAGCAGGAGGGCAACGCCATCGTGGCGAGCCTCAAGACCGGCGGGTTCACGGCAGAGCCTGATGAGGAGATCGTGGCGCTCATCGCCTACCTGCAGCGGCTCGGCAAGGACGGCACCGCGGCCATCAAGGCGGGCGCCACCAAGGCGTCGGCGCCATGAACCCGCTCATCCGGGAAGCGGCCGAGAGCGTGCAGGGGGGGTGGCTGCTCGGGGTCATGACGGTGGTGTTCTTTGCGTGTTTTGTCGCCTGGATCGCATGGGCCTGGGCGCCACGGAATCGTGCCCGCCTGGAGGAGGCGGCGCGGCAGCCCTTTACGGATGGAGGCGACCAGTGAGCAAGAAGGAACGCAACCAGATCCTCGGCCATGGGGCCGAGAGCGACGGCATCGAGGAGTACGACAACCCGATGCCCAACTGGTGGGTGGGCCTGTTCTACGTGACTATCATCTGGGCGGCGGGGTACGTCGCGTATTACCACTTCATCGCGAAGAAGTCGTATGTCGGGGCGCTGGCG
The DNA here is from genome assembly GCA_963773095.1 of uncultured Gemmatimonadales bacterium. Taxonomy (GTDB): domain Bacteria; phylum Gemmatimonadota; class Gemmatimonadetes; order Gemmatimonadales; family GWC2-71-9; genus JAGGAG01. Next base: position 509,914 of record CAVYZY010000012.1, on the reverse strand, counting down.
GCGCAGATGGCCGAGGCCGAGGCGCGGTGGCCGCGTTCGACCCAGCTTGCAAAGGTCGAGATGACGCCCGCGGCGATCGCGGCAGGCGAGGCGGTATACCAGGCCAATTGCGTGGCCTGCCACGGTCCGGCCCTGCAGGGCGGCATCGGCCCTAACCTTACGGATACCACATGGATTCACGGGGGCGCGCCGGAGGCGATCGTCGCGACGATCACGAATGGCGTGGCGGCCAAGGGCATGCCGTCGTGGGGACCGATTCTCGGCATTGAGAAAGTCGGGGAAGTTGCAGCGTATGTCATCTCGAAGGGCCAGGCGGCGCCATAGCCCGGTACCCTTCATGACGGTCGAAGGAGGCAGCACATGACGAGCCTGCTGGCGAAGCTCGGCTTCGCCGAGGGGGTTCGCGCGTGGGTATATCCGCAATCCATCGGCGGCCGGTTCCAGCGCCTGCACCGCATCAGCGGGGTGATCCTGCTGGCCATCCTCCTGGGTGTCCCCTGGATCCGCGTCGGGGGGCACCCGTTGCTCCAGGCGGACATCCCGGGGCGGAGGCTCTACGCTTTCGGCGCCATCTACACGGCGTCGGACACGGTGCTGATCCTCATCCTGCTCCTGTCAATGGCGTTCGCGCTGTTCTTCTTCACCGCGCTGTTCGGCCGGCTCTGGTGCGGGTATGCCTGTCCACAGACGGTCTTCCTCGAAGAGTTGATCCGGCCCATCGAGCAGTTCTTCGAGGGCGACCGCAACGCGCGCGTGAAGCGGGATGCCGGCCCCCTCACGGCTGATCGCGTGCTCCGGCGACTGGGCAAGTGGGTGGTGTTCGCCCTCGTGGCCATTATCGGGTCCGCGTCGTTCGTGGGGTACTTCACCGACGCCAGCCTCATCTGGACCCTGCGGGCCAGTGCCACCAGCTACGCCTTCGTCGACGTCATGGCGCTCATCGCCTTCCTCGATTTCGCCTGGTTCCGGGAACAGTTCTGCATCTATCTCTGTCCATACGCCCGGTTCCAGGGCGTGATGACCGACGATCACACGCTGCAGATCACGTACGAGACCCGCCGGGGCGAGCCGCGCGGCGGGACCGACGCGAAGGTCGACGGCCGGTGTGTCGCCTGCAACCTGTGCGTCAACGTCTGCCCAACCGGGATCGACATCCGCGACGGCTACCAGCTCGAGTGCATCGGCTGCGCGCGCTGCATCGACGCCTGCGACCACGTGATGGAGACGCTCGGGCACCCGGGCCTCATCGTGTATACCACCGAGGCGGAGACGCGCGGCGAGGTGCGCAGCCTCCTGCGGCCGCGGCCGCTGATCTATGGCAGCCTCATCACGGCGCTCGCCGTTTCGGCCGTCCTCGTGCTCCGGGCCCACGTGACATTCGAGGCCGAGCTCTCACGGAGCCCCGGCTCGACGTTCGTGCTGGATGACGACGACACGATCCGGAATACCTACCTGCTCACCATCGGCAACAACGACCCGCGGCCCGGGGCCGACCCGTACACCGTGACGGTCGAGGGGCTTCCCGGCGCGCAGGTGATCGCGCCGCCGATGCAGCTCGGCACCAGCGAGGACCGCACGATCCCGGTGGTGGTCCGGCTGCCGCGCGACAGCGGGGCCGCGCGCACGATTCCGTTCCAGTTCCGCATCAGCGGGCCGCACGACGCGCGGCTGCTGGCTGCCACCTTCATGACGCCCGGGCGCGGCGCCGGGGAGGAACGCGATGAGCACGATGGGCACGACTGACCGACGGTGGCCGATCGGCCTCCTCATTGCCTTCACCGTCATGGTCGTGGTGAACGGGCTGTTCGTGTGGGTGGCACTGAGCGGCCGCGATCCGGTGGTCGAGTCCTACGTGACGGAGCCGCGGTGAGCGGGATCGCGACCGGCTGCGCCCATTGCGGCGCGGCACTCGAGGCGCGCGAGGAGCGCTTCTGCTGCACCGGGTGCGAGATGGCGTATGCCATCATCCAGGGCGCGGGCCTCGGGCGCTACTACGACGAGCGCGAGGCCTGCGCGCCCCGGCCGGGCGCGGCCCCGGCCGGGTGGATCGCCGTTCCGACCACACGCGGGGCCAACGGCGTGGAGGAGGTACGCATCCAGGTAGACGGCCTGCGCTGCGCCTCATGTGTCTGGGTCATCGAGCAGGTGCTGGAGCGCACGCCGGGCGTGGAGCACGTGATGGTGAGCTACGCCACCGGCCGGGCCTCGATCCGCTGGGACCCGCGCCGCATCGACCTGACGGCACTCGCGGGCCGGATCGCCGCCCTGGGGTATCGGCCGCGGGCGCTCGGGGAGGAAGCGCCGCCGGACCGCGACCTGCTGGTGCGCCTCGGCGTCGCGGCCTTCTGCGCGATGAACCTCATGCTCCTCTACGCGTCGCTGTACACCGGATGGTTCGATGCGATGGAGCCGCGCTTCGCGGCGCTCTTCCGCTGGCTCGCCCTGGTACTGGCCACGCCGGTCGCATTCTGGTGCGCGGCGCCGTTCTTCGTCGGCGCCGTGGCCGGGCTCAAGCGGCACGTGCTGCACATGGACCTGCCGATCGCGCTCGGTGTGGCGATCCTCTACGGCCACGGCGTGGTCACGACGATCACCGGGCATGAGGGTTACCTCGACTCGCTCGGCATGCTGGTGGCCCTGCTGCTCGCCGGGCGCATGCTCGAGAGCCGCGGCCGGCGCCGCGCAGTGGAAGCGGCGATGTCGCTCGCGGCGACCGCGCCCCGCACCGCCCGCCGACAGGCGGGTGCGAAGCTCGAAACGGTCGAAGCCTCGGCGCTCCGCGCCGGCGACCTGATCGACGTGGGCAGCGGAGAGGAGTTCGCCGCCGATGGCGTGGTGACCGAGGGCGCAGGGCAGGTGCGCATGGCGATCCTCACCGGGGAAGCCGAGCCCGTGCCGGTGGCACCCGGCGACCGGGTGGTGGCCGGTTCGATCCTCCTCGATGGCGCGCTCACGGTGCAGGTGGAGGCGGTGGGCGGCGAGACCATGCTGAGCCGCATGGCAGAGCAGCTGGAGCAGGCCGCCGATCGCGGCATGCGTCCCACCGCAGCGGATCGCATCGCCCCCTGGTTCACCGCCGCGACGCTGGTCATCGCCACGGTGACCTTCGTGGGATGGTGGCTCACCCGGGGGGCCGACGTGGCGCTGACCCGGACGGTGGCCGTGCTCGTGGTGGCGTGTCCCTGCGCGCTGGCGCTGTCCCAGCCGCTTGCGGCCGCGGCCGGCCTCGGCGCCGCGGCACGACGCGGGCTCCTGTTCCGCTCGGCCGATGCGCTGCTCGACCTGGGAGACATCGACCTCGTGGCGTTCGACAAGACCGGCACCGTGACGGCGGGCACGGTGGCGGTGCTGGAAGCGGATGACAGCGCCCTGCGCATCGCGGCCGGCCTGGAGCGCTACAGCATGCACCCGATCGCGCGGGCCATCGTGGAGGAGGCCGTCAGCAGGGACATCGCGCTGCCGCGGGGCGAGAACGTGCGCGAGGAAGTCAGCATCGGCGTGCGCGGCCGCGTCGACGGCGTGCAGTGGCAGCTCGCGTCGGGGGGACCGGGCTCACTGCTTCTCAGCGACGAGGCGGGGCGGCATCATCACATCCGGCTGGGCGACGTGATCCGCCCCGATGCCGCCGACACGGTGCGGCGCCTCGAGGCGCAGGGGCTCGACGTGGCCCTGCTCACCGGTGATCACGCCGAGGTGGCCAACCGCATCGCAGCCGCGGCGGGCATCGACACCGTCGTGGCGCGGTGCGACCCGGAGCAGAAGGCCGCCTGGATCGGGGAGCGGCAGCGGGAAGGGCGTCGGGTGCTCTTTGCCGGCGACGGTCTCAATGACGGCCCCGCACTCGCGATGGCCGACGTGGGCATCGCGATGGGCAGCGGTGCTGCCAGCAGTGTGCTGGTGGCCGATGGCGTCATCGCGCGGCCGTCACTGGCGCCGATCCTGACGGCGCGGCGCGCCGCCCGCGCCTGCCGGCAGATCATCCGCAGCAACCAGCAACGCTCCCTGGCCTACAACGTGGTCGCGGTATCCGCCGCCGCCGCGGGGTTCGTCAACCCGCTGGTCGCGGCGCTGCTGATGCCGCTCTCCAGTGGCCTGGTGATCTGGGGCGCCCTGCGGGTCGAGCGCCTCGTCCGGGAGGGCGACCAGTGAACGCGGTGATCTTCCTGCTGCCGATCGCGCTCCTGCTCGGTGGCCTCTTCGCCCTGCTCTTCCTCCGGGCGGTCAAGAAGGGGCAGTTCGATGACCTCGACGACCCGCCCCAGCGCATGCTGCAGGAGAAGGACTGACGGTCCCGTCCTGAAACGAACGGCCGCGCGCCTCCGTCCGGCTTCCGACCCCCATCACCGGAACCGGAATGCGCGCATCGAGACATCCCTGCCTCGTCCTCCTGCTGGCCGTTGTCCTGCCATCGGTCGTCCCCGCGCAATCCGTCATGCAGATCACCACCGTGCCGCTGCGCCCCGGGATCTGGGTGCTCTCCGGATTTGCCAATGGGAACATCCTGGTGCACGACGATGGCACCGACGTGCTGCTCGTGGACGCGCAGAGCGAGCGGCGGGTCGGGCTCGCCGATTCGGCGCTGCGCGCGCTCACGACGCGACCGGTACACGTCGTCGTCACGACGCACTATCACGATGACCACATCGGGGGCAATCCGCACTGGCGGGCGCAGGGCGCGCGCCTCATCGCGCAGTGCAACGTCGCGGTACAGGCCCGGAAGGACACGACCATCACCGAGTGGCGCGAGTGGCACCGCACGCCCGCGCCGGCCGCGGCCCTGCCGACCGAGTGCCTGCAGGACTCCCTCACGCTCCGGCGCGCCGACGGCCAGGTCGTGCTGCGCCACGTGGCGTCCGCCCACACCGACGGCGACCTGATCATCTGGCTACCCGCGGCCAACGTCCTGCACATGGGTGACGTGCTCGAGCTCGGCGCGCCCCCGTTCATCGACTGGTGGACCGGCGGCAGCTGGGAGGGGATGCTGGCGGCGGTCGATGCCGGTCTCGCCATCGCGAACACGGAGACGATCATCGTGCCTGGCCATGGCCCGCCCACGGACCGCGCGGGCATGGTGGCGTATCGTGAAATGCTGCAGACCGTGGGGCAACTGGTGCGGGACGCGGTGCAACGGGGGGAATCGATGGTGGCGATCGTCGCCGCCAGGCCCGGGGCAGGATACGAGGAGTCGTTCGGCAGCCAGTCGCGCGCCGATCAGTTCGTGCAGCTGCTGGTGGTGGGCTTTTCCCGTCAGGGTGCCTTGAGGTAGCGCTCCTCGAGCACGCGGCGATGGTGGATCTCGTGGCCAGCGATGATCCAGGCAGCGGCGCGCACACTCAGGGGGTTCTTGCCGGCCATACCGCGGCGCTCCCACGCCTCCGGCGGCAGGACCTTCAGCAGGGCGAGCGTCGCGGCGCGTACTGCAACGAACTCATCGAGCAGCCACGCAAACGGCACCCGGTCGGATTCCTGGGCGGGCGTGTAGCTGTTCTCGTCGAACCCTGGCAGTGGCCCGGCGTCACCCCGCGCAAAGGTGAGGAGCCGGTAGGTGAAGATCCGCTCCGTATCGGACATGTGCCCGAGGACTTCCTTGATGCTCCACTTCCCGTCAGCATAGCGGTACCCGGCGCGCTCCTCGGAAACCGTCGCGAGCGCCTTGCGCGTGGTGCCGATCCCGTCCTTGAGCACGGCGATCACGTCGCCATCCGGCACCTTGTCTATGTAGGTGGCGAAGTATGGCATGAATTCGCCAGCGGCGGGACGGGTAGCGGACGCGGTAGTCATGCAGCCAATCTACGATGGATGGAAAGTCAGTCAAATCGGCCTACGAACGGGGCATCCGCGGCAAGGAGGCTGGTCATGCAACTCAAGAAGGTGGTCCCGATCATCGCGGTGGACGCGATCGAACCCTGCCTTCCCTTCTGGACCGACCGGCTCGGTTTCGCCATCACCGTGCAGGTTCCGCACGAGGACCGGATCGGCTTTGCGATCCTGGTGAGGGACGGATGTGAGGTGATGTACCAGTCGCGCGCGAGCATGGAGGCCGACGTACCCGGCGTGGCGTCACCGGGCCACGGTATCGCCCTCTACATCGACGTGGACGACATCAACGCCGTCGAGCGGGTGGTGGCGGGACTGGAAGTCGTGGTGCCGCGCCGCACCACGTTCTACGGCGCGGAGGAGATCTTCGTGCGGGCGCCGTGCGGCACGGTCGTGGGATTTGCCCAGCCCGGCTCGTAAGCCCTGGCGTCAGGGGCCGGCGGCGAGCGCCCGCCGGGCATCGAGCAGCGCCTGGTCGTACGCGGCCTCGAGGCCGGGGTTGCCGCCACGACAGCGCGCGATGACGCGCTCGGTCCAGTCGAGGTAGTCGCGCCGCCGCTCCATGCTCCATCCATGTGGCGCGTCGGCGACCATGTCGCGCGCGTTGCAGAGCTTGTCGGCCAGGCGCACCAGCCTGGCGCGGGGTGACAGCGTCGCGGCCCGCTCCACCTGCAGCCGCTTCCGCTCCGCGGCGGGAAGTGACTTGTCGTCCGTTACCTCCAGCACCAGTCCGGCGATGTCGGACCCGAACCGCGCCGCGATTTCCTCTGCCGTGGTCGCCGTATCCTCGATGGTGTCGTGCAGCACGGCCGCGATGAGCACGCCGAGGTCGCGCACGCCACCCTCGTGCGCCAGCGCCCGCGCCACTTCGATCGGATGATTGATGTAGGGGCTGGCCGCCGCGCCCTTCCGGCGCTGGAGCCGATGCCGGTCCGCCGAGAAGGCCAGGGCGTCAAAGAGCGGCAGCAACGTGTCATTGCCTCCCGTCATGGCGCGGCCTTCACCTTCCCCGTGGCGGCTCGCGCCGACTCGGCGGCTGCGGGATTCGCGTCCACCAGCACGACGAAGAGCGCGATCGCGCGCGTGGCGGCGGCGAAGAAGCCCGCGTCGATGCGCGACACATCGTCCGTCGGCTGGTGGTAGTCGGGATGATCCTCGACACCAAAGTAGACGAACGGGATGCCGATCCCGTGGAAGACCCCCTGATCCGACTGCATGGTCCAGTCTTCGCTGCTGGACCATCCCTTGTCGTGCCCCAGCATGAGCGCCACCTGGGCACTGCAGGCCGTCCTCGACAGGTAGGGCGTCAGGCCGGGGTAGCGGCCCGGTCCGACGGCAAAGAGCTGTCTTTTCACGCTCCGGCTCACCATGTCGAGGTTGACGTTGAGGAGTACGGAGTCGGCGGGCACTTCATGGTCGCGCACGAGCGCAGTGGCGCCGACGAGGCCCTCCTCCTCCGCGTCGAGGGCGACGAACACGACGGTATTCCGCGGGGGATGGCTTCGGAACCAGTAGGCGATCGCCAGCATCGCCGCGGTGCCGGACGCATTGTCATCCGCACCGTTGTAGATGGTTCCGTGCTGCACGCCGAGATGATCGTAGTGCGCCGTGACCAGGATGATGCGGCCGGGACGGGCCGTTCCGCGCACCAGTCCAATCACGTTGGCAGCCTCCCCGGTCCTTCCACCCGGCGCGGGGAAGCGCTCGAGAACCCCGACGGAGAGCGTGTCCAGTCCGATGGCGCGGTACTGCGCGAGCACGAACGCCCGGGCGCGCTCGCCGCCGGCCGTGCCGGCCTGGCGACCTTCCATCGAGTCGTCTGCGAGTGCCGCGACGTCGGCCATGAGCCGGACGGAATCGATGACAGGAAGGCTTGCTGCCGGGCCGGCACACCGGACACGAACCGGCTGCTGTGCCGCAGCGGCGCCGGCGAGGCCGCACTGCAGAGCGAAGAGCGCGAGGGCCGATCGCCTGACAACCGTTGGAGATGCCACGAGCCGCGCCCCGTTACTGCGGTACCGGCGACACGCGGACGTCGACCGTGGTCGGCCTGCCATTCGTGATCACGGGATTCGACGTGGTAGTGATGAAGTTGAGCTTGCCGTCTGTACGCTCTTGTTGCCGCCGCACGCGGCCAAGGTGATGACAGTCGAAGCCAGGGTCATGAGCGTGCGCATCACGGTCTCCGGAGTCCGCCACATTTGCGCTGCGGCAGGACAGGCAGTGTCAGTCTGGCGACAGATTAGGCCGGCCGAACAATCGCGCTGGAAAGTGGAACCGGTCTATCTTACACTGACACTTGGTGATGCACACCTGCGCCGTTCCCGGCGCGTCCGGCACAAGGCCTGCTACCGCCATGGCGGGATGACCTCACTCCATCGCTGCGTTCTCCTCCTGGCCCTGCCGGCGCTTGCGGCCTGTGCCCAGAGCATGAACTACACCGATCCGGCCGGACCCCGGTTCGCCGGAGCTGGCGAAGTTGCGCCGGCCGCGGCATGGACCGGTCCACATGTCGTGGCGGCAGCCGCGTCAGCCAGGGTGTCCACCCCGGATTCGCTGCGCGTGGTCACCTTCAACGTCAGGTACGCGGAGCAGACCGGGCTCGCCATCAAGCTCCTGCAAACGGCGCCCGAGTTGCGCCGCGCCGACATCGTGATGCTGCAGGAGATGAACGAGGACGCAGCGGCGGAGACTGCCGAGGCGCTCGGCATGAACTACGTGTATTACCCGGCAGTGCTGCACCCGGTGCCGAAGAAGAACTTCGGCAACGCCATCCTGTCGCGCTGGCCGATCACCGACGACGAGAAGCTGATCCTGCCGAGCCGGTCGATGTCCCGCGGCGGGCAGCGGGCCGCCGTGGCGGCCACCGTGCTGGTCGGCAGCGAACGGGTGCGGGTGTACGCCGTGCACCTGTCAACGATCCTGGAGGTATGGTTCACCGGGCAGACCTACCAGATCCAGGCCCTGCTCGAATCCGCCAGGGGATACGATCGCGTCATCATGGCGGGCGACATGAACAGCCACGACAATGTCGGCGCGCTTTTCACCGACGCCGGCTACTTCTGGCCCAGCCGGAACACCGGTCCCACGACACACAAGCTCTTCGCGGTGGACCACGTGTTTGCGCGCGGGTTCACCGTCGGCGGCAGCGGCGCGGTGAAGGACAACCTTGGCGCCAGCGACCACCTGCCGGTGTGGGCGAGCCTCGCCTTCCGGCCCGAGCAGCAGACGGCCATCGCCGCCGTGGCCGCCGCCGCCACGCCCTGAACGCACGGGCTGGACCCGATGACAAGACAGCCGACCCCTCGAGGTCGGCTGTCCTGCTTCGGAGACCTGCAAACGCTTCAGGCCGTGCCTTCCTGAATGCCGAATACGACCGACGCCAGCACCCCCCCCGTAAGCGGTCCCACAAAGTAGATCCAGAGGTTGGCAAGGGAGCCGCCCCCGAACATCGCGTGGATCACCGTCGGGCCGGTACCGACCGCCGGGTTGAAGGCACCACCGGAGACCCAGCCGCCGGCGAAGGCCGCCACCACGATGGTGAAGCCGATGGCCAAGCCATAGTAGCTGTTTCCCTTCGTCTTCTCCGAACAGGCGACGTTGAGCACGGTGAGCACCAGCGCGAACGTGAAGAGCAGCTCCACCAGCACTGCGGAGAAGGCGCTGACGCCGCTCCCAGGCGCGAGCGTGATGCTCTTGCCGAGCACAATGTACGAAACGTAGGCGGCCGCGATGGCGCCGAGGATCTGTGCGATCACGTACGGCACGAAATCGGACGACGGGAACTTCTTCCGGAGCAGAAGCCCGAGCGACACGGCCGGGTTGTAGTGACCACCGGAGATGTGACCACCCATGTACACCATGATCATGAGTGAGCACCCGATAGCGAGCGCCGGGATGGGCTGGTCGCCGGTGACGGTGAGGCACGCGGTGAGCGTGAGAAAGAAAGTCCCGATGAACTCTGTCAGATACTTCGGCACGGCATCCCCCCTTCCGAAAGGTGAGCGGAACGTGGTCGTCAGGCGGGCTTGCCGCCAAGAATCTTGCCGAGGAACCCCCCGATGGCGCCGGCGACCGCGGTGGAGGCGGTCGCGATCCCGATCGTGGCCGCGGTCGCATCGCCCAGGGCCATGGAGACGGTGGACCCGAGCAGACCCGCGATGCCACCCGAAGCCGCCGCCCCGCCGGCCAGCGCACCGCCCGCGGTGCCCTTGCTGAACAGCCCGAAGAGCAGGCCCGTGAGGCCGCCCAGCCCGGTGCCCACCACAGGGAACAGTTGCGCCACCTGCGGCATGAAATGCCCAGCTACCACCATCAGCACCTGCAGCAGGGTGCCCATGGCGGTGGCCTTGAGGAGTGGATTGCCAGCGCCGGCACTATCGGGCATGTCGATCTCCTGTTGAGGTGGAACCTCGAGTGCCGGCCCAGCGATAGCGCGCGAGCGGCACCCGTCCCCGCGCGTTGAACGTCACCCCCTCGGCCTCGAGCCGGATGCGCTGCTCCAGCTCGAACCCCGGCACCGAGCGCAGGCTGATAGCCCCCGCCGCGTTCACCACCCTGTGCCACGGCAGCACGCTCTCACAGTGCAGCGCATGGAGCGCGTAGCCCACCTGACGTGCGTGGCCCGGCAGGCCCGCCAGCTCAGCCACCTGGCCATAGGTAGCGACGCGCCCACGGGGGATGCGCCGCACCACAGCGTAGATCTTCTGGTAGCTCGATCCCGTCGAAGCTGCCAGGGTTCAACCGTTCGAGCGGGCGGCCGGATTGCGCTTGCCAACCTCACTGGTGGGGCGAAATCGCAGTGCGGACCAGATGTCGTTGATGGCCACCTGCGCCACGGTCTCGAAGCCGGCCTCGCTGACAAGGTCCCAGCCATGGTCGCGCGTGATGTCGGTCTCGAGCCCGCCGCCCTGTTTCGGGTAGGAGATCCAGAAGATGGCCATGGGCTTCACTGCAGCCAGCGCGGAGGGGCCGAGCGTGGCCAGTTCCGTCTTGTTGGCGACGAAGAGATGTACGAAGTCGTACCGGCCGGAAGGTTTGGTGTTCACGGTAATGTCGGGCGGCAACGGTCCAAGCAGTGTCCGGTAGCCCTTGGGCGCGTTGAGGATCAGGGCACGCAGCTGGCCCTTGAGTCCGAGCCTTTCCGTGAGCGGTCGGTCGGTCATATGGTCGGAGCAACTCCGCGACGGGGAGGCGTAACTTGGCGACGCGACGCGTGATACGCTACTGCCCGCCCCCTACGTCCGTAAGGGCCGATCAGGCGGGACGGGCGGTCACGAGCTCCGGGATGGGCACCGCCCTGACGGTTGCACCACCGGCGAGCAGTCGGCGGTGATAATCAATCTGCCCGAGGTGGTAGGCGAGGTGGCTGGCGAGATGGATGAGCAGGTCGCCGGTGATGAGGTGTACGCCGGCGACCACCTCAGGGAAGTCGCGATCGAGTTCCTCTTCCGGCAACGACGCGAGCGTGGCACGGACGATCCCGCGGGTCTCATCAACTGCGGCGACGAGGTCGGCACGAGTCCAGTCCCGGCGGGAGAATTCCGCCGCGCGGTCGCGCACGTAACCGGTGCCACCCAACCGCGCCCCGATGAAGTGCTGCAGGTTGCCGACCAGATGGGCGGCGAGGACGCCGGGCGGATTGGAAATCCCGGGCGCCACGAGCCAGAGATCGCGCTCGTCACCGTAGGCCTCGAGCTGCGCGCGCAGTGAGCGGAGTTCCCGCTCGATGATCGCGGCGACCGACGCGGCGGTTCCGTTCATGGTCCCTTGCTCCCCAGCGAGATCCAGGTGTCAGATGCCAGCTCGTTCGCCGGCCACTCGAACTGCGATTCCACCTTCGCCTCCATGCCCCCCGCCACCCGCGAGCGCCGCACATAACTCACGCGGACCAGGCGCAGGTCGCGCCGCTTGGAGTACGCCGCCCGCGCCTCGCGCGCGAGGCGCATCGCCTGCAGCCGCCGCCCGCTCTCGTCGTCCGCTGGAATGCTGCTGTTTACCACTACGATGGTCAGGTCGTGCCCATTCTCGATGCTGATCTCGACGGGATCGCGCGTGATCCCGCCCACCCGGGCGGTCACTTCCGAGAGGTTGCCGAGGAAATGCGGAATCCACAGCAGGAAGCCCGCGACGCACACGCCGATGATGCCGAGCGCGATGAGGGGCCCGCGAAAGCTGCGCCGCGCCGGGTGTGCCGCGAGCCTGCCGGTGAGTGCACGATGCCGCAGCCGCAGGTACCAGGGGAAGGCCACCGGCCACGCGAGCGCCACCGAAAACCCGGCCGCGCGCGGCTCGAGCGGGAAGGTGCGCTCGAAGCGCTGGAGGTCGTACCGTTGTGAATCGCGCCAGGCCCAGAGCCCCGACAGCCCGGCGAGGACCCAGTACAGGTCCAGTCCGAAGCGGCTGGAGAGCACTGCAACGGCAATCGCGAGGAACGCGGTGAAGGGAACGCCGAGGATGAGCGGCATGATCAGAGGGGCCAGGTCATCAGGCGTCGGCCGTCGGGCCGTAAATGGGCGGCAGTGGCACGTCGCACATGCGGAGATACACCGTGAGCTGTCCGCGGTGATGGATCATGTGACTCAGGACCATGGCGCGCAGCACCGCCACCCGCGGCAGGTTGAACACCGTGGCCCCGCCCTGCTTGAGGCTCCACATCGCCAAGAGGTCGGCGTCGGTCGCGGCCGCGAGGAGCGCCCTGGCCTTCGCCACGTTCTCGTCGAGCCGGACCAGCGAGGCCGCTGCTGACTCGAACCCCGGCGACCTGGGCGCCGGGCCGCCAGGGGGTGCGATGTCGAACTCGGGCAGCGTGAGGGTCATGGTGGCCCAGACCGGCAGGTTGGCGAGGTGCGCCGCGAGTTCTCCCAGCGTCCACGACCTGGGATGTGGCCGGAAGCCGGTTTTGTTCTCGGGAATGCGCTCCAGCACGGTGCGCGTACTCGCCATTTCCTGGTCGAACTCGGGCAGCAGCGCCTGGGCCATCGACATGAAGAGTCTCCATGAGAATGCGGGCGATTTCGTGTCTGCTGGTTACCGTGCATCGCAGCGGGAGTCAAGCCTCGCCATATTTGGCGCGTGACTATCCTCTCAATGTCCGACGTCGCCGTGGAGTTCGGCGCTACCACGCTGCTCCGGGACGTCACCTTCACCGTGGCCGCCGGCGAGCGCTGGGGCATCGTGGGCCGCAATGGGTCCGGCAAGACCACCCTGTTCCGGCTCGTGGCCGGGCTCATGGCACCCACCCGTGGTGCCATCGCGAAGCAGCCCAACCTGCGCATCGCCATGCTCGATCAGCATCGCGACTTCGGCGCCGCCGCCACCGTCTGGGACGCCGCCGCCCTGGAGTATCGCGAGGTGATCGCGCTGGAGCACTCCCTCGCGCGGCAAGGCGAGCGTCTGGCCGAACTGGGTGACCGCGTCACCGAGGCCGACCTGGAGCGCTACGGGCGCGACCAGGAGCGCTTCGCGCACGAGGGCGGCTACGAGTTCCACGCCCGGGTGGACAAGGTGCTGCAAGGGCTCGGCTTCGACGCCGAGGAATCGAAGACGCGTGGCGTGGCGGGGCTGAGCGGCGGGGAGCGCGGGCGCGTCGGCCTCGCGGCCCAGCTCGCCGCCCCCGCCGACCTTGTCCTGCTCGACGAGCCCACCAACCATCTCGACCTCGAGACGATCGAGTGGCTCAAGGAGTACCTGGGCGAGTTCGGCGAGACGGTGCTGGTCATCAGCCACGATCGCGCCTTCCTGGATGACACGGTCGAGCACATCCTCCACGTGTCGAACAACACCGCGGTCGAGTATCGCGGCGGGTACACCCAGTTCGTCACGCTCAAGGCCGAGCGGGAGATGGCATTGGCGCGCGCGGTGGCACAGCAGCGCAAGGTCATCGCCAAGGAGGAGGATTACATCCGGCGCAACATCGCCGGCCGGATGAGCAGCCAGGCCAAGGGCCGGCGCGCCAAGCTGTCGCGGCTGCCGCGGCTCTCACCGCCGCCCGGCGAGGGCGACGCGATGTCCCTCACCCTCGAGATCGACGAACGCGGCGGCGACCAGGCGCTGGTGGCCGAGAAGATCGACGTGACGATTGGCGACCGGGTGCTGGTGAGAGACTTCTCGGCCGTGGCGCGACGGAGCGACGTCGTAGCGCTCGTGGGCCCGAACGGCGCCGGCAAGACGACGCTGCTCGCGACGCTGCTCGGCGACCGGAAGCCGGCGCGCGGCGAGGCGAAGCTGGGTGGCTCCGTGACGGCGGCGTGGTTCCGGCAGGACCTGGCCCAGGTGCCGCGCGACAAGACGATCTACGACTGCATCGCCGACCTGCGCCCGGAATGGACACGCGGGCGGATCCAGAATCACCTCGGCGCCTTCGGATTTTCCGGCGACGAGGTGCTGCGCAACACCTCGGTGATCTCCGGTGGCGAGCGCGCCCGCGTGGCGCTGGCGCTCATCACGCTGGCGCGCGCCAACCTGCTCATCCTCGACGAGCCGACCAACCACCTGGACGTCGAGTCGATCGAGGTGCTGGAGGATGCGCTCGAAGACTACGAGGGTACGGTCATCCTCGTGAGCCATGACCGGGCCTTCCTGCGGGAGCTCTCCACCCGGGTGTGGGCCTTCGATGGTACGCACATCGAGGACTATGGCGGGCCATTTGTCGAATGGGAGCTGCATGCCGCTGAACGCGCCGCCCGGCGAAGCGCGGCTCAGGCGGTGGAGGCGGCAGCGGTGCGGAAGGCTGCGCGCGCGGAAGTGGCGAAGGCGCCGGAACGCAACACCGATTCGCGGCGCCGCACCGCGGAGCGGGACGCTACGGCTCGGGAGAAGGAGGTCCACCGACTGGAGGCGAAGATCAGCGAGCTGGAGGCGGCGCTCGCGGACCAGTCCCTCTACAGTGGCGGCGCGGAGGGTTCGAAGAAAGCACGGAAGATCGACGCCGAGCTCAAGGAGACGCGGCGGGCTCATGACGAGGCGCTGACGCGCTGGACCGCGGCAGTGGAGGCGCTGAGCGCGCTGGCCGGGTCCTGATCCCGGCTGGTCCCGCTACTTCAGGTTGATCAACCGCTCCTGAACCACCTGATAGGCAGTGGGCTTGAGCGCGCGGGCCCTACCCGCCGCGGTGGCCACCGCCGCCCCGACGGGGCGAGCCGCCTCGCGACGGTCCGCCACTCCCGCTCCCGGGGCCACTGCGGCCACTCCCCCCTGGACGTCCACCACCGGGGTTCCCGCCTGGACCCGCGCGGCGTGCTTCCTTCGCCTTGGCCCGCGCGCGATCCTCCGCCTTCTTGGCCCGGATGACCGCGATCCGCTCGGCAAGCGGGATCTCGAGCTGCCCCTCCGGCCTCGCGTGATAGTCGAAATCGGGCACGGTGACGCGCGGCAGGCGCTTCCCCACCGCGCGCTCGATATTCCGCAGCTCGTTCTCCTCCTGCGGCGACACGAAGGTGAAGGCATCACCGGTGGCCGACGCGCGCGCGGTGCGGCCGACCCGGTGGATGTAGTCCTCCGACGCGAGCGGCACGTCGAAGTTGACCACGTGGCCCAGTTCCTCGATGTCGATGCCGCGCGCAGCGATGTCCGTGGCCACGAGCACGCGGTAGCGGCCGTCCTTGAAACCTGCGAGCGCGTCGGTGCGCTGAGCCTGCGAACGGTTGCCGTGGATCCGCGCCGCCTTGATGCCCTGCTTCACGAGGTAGTCGGCGAGGCGGTTGGCGCGGTGCTTCGTGCGGGTGAACACCAGCGCTTCCTTCATCTCGCCGCGCTTGAGCAGCGCCACGAAGAGTGCGCCCTTGAGCTCCTGCGCCACCGGGTACACGGCCTGCGTGATGCCCACGGCGGGCGCCGGCTGCCGCTCGACGTTGATCGTGAACGGCTGCTTCAGCATCTCCTTCGCGAGCACGCCGATCGGGCCCGGCATCGTGGCGCTGAAGAAGAACGTCTGCCGCTTGGGCGGGAGGTGACGCAGCACCTTCTTGATGTCCGGCAGGAATCCCATGTCGAGCATCCGGTCGGCTTCGTCGAGCACGAGGTACTCGAGGCCGGCCAGCTTCGCGTATGGCTGGCGGAAGTGATCGAGCAGCCGGCCAGGGGTCGCGATGATCACGTCGACGCCGCTCCGGAACGCATGCTCCTGCGGTCCCATGCCGACGCCGCCGAAGACCGCCGCGCCGGAGATCGGCGTGTGCACAGCGAGGTCCTTCAGGTCCTCGTGGATCTGTGCCGCGAGTTCGCGCGTCGGCGTGAGCACGAGCGCCCGGGTGACGCCCCGGGGGCGGTCGATCAGCTGGTGCACGATCGGGAGGATGAAGGCTGCCGTCTTGCCGCTGCCGGTCATCGCGCAGGCGAGGATATCGCGCCCTTCGAGGGCGGGCGGGATGGCGGCTTCCTGAATCGGAGTGGCGCGGGTAAAGCCGAGTTCCTTCACCCCCTTGAGGAGGCTGGGGTGAAGCTTGAGGCTACTGAAAGGCACGATGGGTCCTTAATTCGGTGAAAACGGGCCGGCGGTCGGACAATCCGGCGCCGCTGCTTCGCTGGTAAAGTCGTTGGTTCGGGCCCCTTTGGCGAGGGGCGGATGTCCGTCGGGCGCGTGCCACGACGTCGCGCTCTCCTGGTCACCGGTGACTGGATGCTTCGAGGCGCGCCCTCAGGGCCTCCGCCAGCCGCCTCGCGCCGTCGGTCCCGAAGGAGAAGAACAGGTCGGGTTCTATCAACTCAAGCTCCATCAGCACGGGGCCCTCGGGCGCGTCCACCACGTCCACCCGGGCGTACGTCCACGGCACCGGAATCGCGTCGAGCACCCGCGACCCGAAGTCACGGAGTGGCTCCGATGCGGCGGCGGGTCCGACGGTACCCCCGAACTCGTGCTGCACCCGGAAGTCGCCAGCGGATGGACGCTTGCTTACCGCGTGGCTGAACGCGCCGTCGATGAACATCAGCGAGGCCTCGCCAACCGACTGGATCTCGGGCACGAATGCCTGCAGGAGCGCGCCGCTCCGGCTGAGGGCCCGCTGCTGGTCCGGGTCAAGCACCGTATCCGCCGTGACGAGGTGCGTGCCGTACGCTGTCGCCGAAACGCGCGGCTTGAGCACCGCCCTGTTCCAGCCGCTGTTCTCGAGCAACGACTGCAACTCGATGGGACTGGAGGGCGCGATCCACCGGGTCTCGGGAATGGCGACACCGCGTCTCTCGAGCCAGGCGAGGTAACCCTTGTCCATGTTCCAGAGTACGGTCTCGGCGGGATTGACGACGGAAACCTCGCACTCGCGCATCATGTTGATCCACGCGCGGAACTCATCGCTGCGTATGTGATAGTCCCAGGTCGAGCGGAGGCAGACGATGGCGTCGCGGATCTCCACCGGCACGAGATCGTCCCATGGCGCGGCGTCTACCGTCAGGCCGTGCGAGCGGAGGTGGTCGGCCAGCAACTCGTCGGACGCGCTGAGCGCCGGATGCTGCCGGCATGTGGCGAGAATGACGGTCACGCCGATGCCCCTTCGCTTCTTCACGGCTGCGGCACCGAGAGCGTACCTCGCAGTCCGGCCACGAGGAATACCACACCGGCCAGCTGCACCAGGTGATACAAGCCGTTGTGATCGAAGTCCCAGATGAGATGCAACGACAGGCTGCTCGCTTGCAGCACCCCACCTGCCAGGCTTAGCACCAGCCCGGCCACCACGAGCCCGGCGCCCGGCTTTCTCTCGAGCGCAAGGCGGACGTACACGGCGAGCGCCAGCAGCAGTGCTGCGGCCTCGAAGATCACGAACACCAGGAAGTTTCCTCCCGAAAGCCGGGTCAGGAGGTAGAAACCCAGCGCCACGGCGAGCAGGAAGGGTAGCGCGCGCCGCGCCGGGGCGCCGCCGCGCCAGTCGCCGATGGCGCCCGCACTGAAGAGGGCGAGGGCCGAGCCGAGTGTGAGGTAGAGGGGTCGCCAGAGAAGCTCACGCGTGCGCGCATCCAGATCGAAGCCGTGCACGAATGCGCCCAGGGCACCGGCGGCGGCGAAGAGAGCGAGCCCGCGACCCCACAGGGTGCGGCGCGGCGACGCCGGCGCGCGGCGGCGGAGCCACCCGAGGCCAGCGATCACCACGACCGTCAGCAGTGCGTCCGTGGCTGCAGTGGTAAGTTCGGTTTCCACGCCGGTGAGGTGGAGCTCCAGCATCAGTTCATCCGCCGGAGCGCTTCACGTTCCATCCGCGCGTCTGCAGTTCCTCCACCACGAGATCGCGGTGATCTCCCTGGATCTCGATCACCCCGTCCTTGAGCGTGCCGCCGGAACCACAACGCTTCTTGAGGTGAGTGGCCAGTGCCTGCAGCTCCGGCAGCGCCAGTGGAACGCCGGTGACGACGGTGACGCCCTTCCCCTTCCGGCCCTTTGTTTCGCGCCCCACCCGCACGTTGCCATCACCCAACGGCGTCTTCACCTGAGGGCACACGCAATGGGTTAGCGGCTTGCCGCAGGCCGGGCACATGCGGCCCAGCTCGGTGGAGTAGACGATGCCGCCCCTGCCGGGCGTCCCTGGGCGCTTCACCGTTACACCTCGAGCAGGATGCTGCAGCAGGTTACAGCGCCCTCGGCCTTGGCCAGTTCGGAGACGTCGACCACGTGCACCTCGATGCCACGCCCCTCCAGCACCCGTCGCGTGCGCGGGAACGCCGACGCAGTGAGCACGGCATTGCCAACGCGCACGACGTTGGCGGCGAACGGTTCCCCGGTATCGACCGCGATCACATCGAGTCCGTCGAAGAACGCGGGTGCGATCCATCGGGGATTGAGGAGCACCGCACCGTCCGACACCGCCGTGACGGCAGTCTTGAGGTGGAGGCACCCGGTGGGGCGCACCGCGCGTACCTCGTATCCGAGCGGTGCGAGGTGGCCCCGCAGCTGCTCGATCCCTTCGTCATTGGTGCGGCCTGACTGTCCCACGTAGAGCACACGGCCGACGCGCTTCACGTCGCCGCCGTCGAGCGTACCCGGCGCCGTGATTGCCACGAGCGGTCGGTATCGCCGCAGTGTATCGGCCACTCCAACGACTTCGGGTCGTCGCGACTCGGCGCCGGGCCGCGCCACGACTGCCAGCTCATCGACCACGACGGCCGTGTCCTCCACGAAGACCGAATCGGGCAGCGCCGGCGCCGGCGCGACACGCTCCACCCGGCAACCGAGCCGCTCGAGCGCCTGTTCGTACTGGTGGTGCTGGCTCGCGGCAACGCCGGGATCGATCGGCACGCGCGCGAGGTGCGTCAGCTCGCAGCGCGCCATCGCAGGGCTGACGCTCCGTGTCAGGGCCAGGATCATGCAGGGCTACTCCGAGCAGCCCGGCAGCCGGGATCCGGAGACGGCCGGTCCCGGGCCGAGGAGGCGCTGCATCACCGGCTCGATGCCGCTCATCGCGGCACTCACCCCTTCCCATCGGCGCAGCACGACGTTGTTCTCCGCGACGAGCAGCGTGGTAGGCACCGACGTCACGGAGTAGAGCTCGGTGATGTGACCATCCGGATCGAGCACGTCGAGCGTAACGGAGCCGGAGTCGGCTGCCAGGAGGCGCCGGATCGAGTCGGCCGGCTCGCGCATGTTGATGGTCACCACCCGCACGTCGCGCGACGCGTAGTTGTGGGCCAACGCCTCCATCCAGGGATGCAGCGTTTCGCACGGCTTGCACCAGGTGGCCCAGAAGCTGAGGATCGTCAGGGTCGCCGGCGTGCGTGACCAGAGATGCCACGGCACGGCCGCGCTGTCGGCGACGTAGGGAGCCGAGAAATCGGGCGCGACCGCGCCGATATCCTGTCCCCGCGCGAGTGCGGGAGCGGCTCCCAGCGCGGACAGCGCCAGGAGCGTCGATGCGCCCGGCAACCGCAGCCCCGCGCGACATGCGGTATTCACGCCGACTGTGCCGCATGAGTCGGCGTTGCCGCGCGCGCGAACAGCCCCGCCGGGATGCCCACGCCGAAGACATGAATGAGCAGTCCATTGACCAGCACCGGCAGCGAGGGCAGCCCCCGCGCCGCGTGGATGGCCGACAGGGGCACGACCACCTGCGTCATGGTGAAGTAGACCGCGATCCCGTAGAGCGCGCCCAGCACCAGGGGGTACCGCGTCAGGATGGGAACCTGACGGCTCATCAGGTAGAACACCAGCACGATCAGGAACGCAATGAAGAAGTGAAGTACCAGTCCGAGCGTGGCCGTCGCGAGACCGCCAGCCACGGCGGCGTCCTTTCCCACCAGGCCGGATGCGATCGCCTGCAGGATGCGCAGCGGCGGCACGCCGCGAATGCCGAAGAAGACGAGCGCATCGAGGATGTCCAGCACACCCACGGTCAACGCCCCGAGCAGGAGCGCGCGCGTGGGGCTCATCGATTCGATCACTGACAGCTCCTTGTGGTCATGATCCAGCTCATTGTCGCTCCTCAGGCCTCGATGGCGAAGAGGTGCGTGTCCTTGTCGCCCGAAAGACTGAGCGTCTCCTCGTATCGCAAGCCGAGCTTCTCCAGCAGCGCCTTCGAGCCTACGTTGTCGGGCGAGGTAATCGCCACGATGCGCCGCAGCCCGAAGGTCTCGCGCCCGTGGGCGAGCACCGCCGATGCTGCCTCGAAGGCGTAACCCTTCCCCCAGAATGCGGGCCGGAGAGCATAGCCCACGTCCACATCGGGCAGCGAATCGCGCTTCAGCAATCCACACATGCCGATCGGGGTGTCACCAGCCTTGAGGAGCACCAGGTTGAGGCCGAAGCCGAACCGCTCGTAGCTCGCCACTGGGCCGGTAAGGATGTAGTTGCGCGCGTCCTCGAGGTTCCGGACACCCTTGTCGCCGATGAACTCGAGAAACGAGGGCTCGTTCAGGAGCTCGAGGATGAACGGGGCGTCGTCTGTGGTGACCCGGCGAAGGACGAGCCGTTCGGTTTCGAGGACCATCATCACCTAGCCGCACCCCTCGACATACTCGACGGCGGGCAGGAGGCCGGCACGCCAGGTGCGGACCGCGTGACTGTCCACCTCGAACACGAGCCGGTGCGTGGAGTCGTCGCTGAAGGTGAGATAGCGCCAGCCCACTTCCCACTTGTACTTGTGGGGCGACACCTGCAGCGATGGGCCGAGAGCCACCACCACCGACTCGACCGGACTGCCGACGCCGAGGTCGCCGATCGTTGTAATCCCGGCGCTGTCCACGTCGGCGCGCACCGCGATGCCATTCTCCATCATGATGCGCAGCCCCGCAGGGGCGCCATGGGGCGTCCAGTAGCTGCAGGCGGAGTCGGCGGGCGCCGTGTTGCCGGCGGCGCCGACGACCTCGGAGGCCTCGCCCGCCGTCATGCCGAATCGCACCGGTCCCGCCGCCTCGAGGGTCACGCTCCATTTCGGGACAGCGCTGCCCGTGGCCGCACCCGTGATATCGGCGGCACGGGACTGACAGCCGCACGCGAGCACGCACACCCCGGCCCCCAGGGCACGGCGCAGGGAACCGTTCAGGCTTGCCGTGATCCCTGTCATGAGGCCCGCTGGGTTTCCGACATGAGTGCCAGGTGGTTGCCGTCGGGATCGCTGAACTCCGTCAGCCACAGCTCCGCCGCCGGAGTGCGATGTACGACGTGGGGAGGCGCCGGAAACGACACACCCCGTTCCACCAGCGTCTGGTACACCGCGTGGATGTCCTCCACCCGGAAGTAGACTGTCGCCCCCCGCTGGCGGGGGTGGCCCGCTTCCGGAACCCCGATGAGCAGCCGCACGGCCCCGGACTGGAAGAAGCTCATCTGGGGCGGTGCCGCGAAGAGGAACCTAAGGCCAAGGCGGTCGCGATAGAACGCAATTGCCCGGTCGAGATCCTCCACCGGAATCAGCAACTGCCCGACGGTCGAACCGGAGAGGTCGGCCTGTTCCGCTGCGCTCACTGGGCCCTCCTTTCCTGCGCCGAAATCTCGATCAGCGCCTCGAGGCGCTTGAGCCTCGTCTCTTCCTTCTTGGCGCTCACGATCTGATAGATCATGACGCGCTGGTACGACGGTGCCTGCGCCTGGAAAAAGGCCCAAGCCTTCCGGCTGGCCCTGAATTTCTTCTCGTGTTCCGGCGACAGCGCCGCGCTCTTGCGCTGTTCATAGGCGTAGATGCTGGACTTTTCCTCCGAGCGGCGCTCGAAGGCCGCCAGCCCCGCCGGGCCCATCAGTCCCTGCTCCGTCAGCACCACCACCCGCTTGATGTTGACGGTGCTCCAGATGCTGTTCGGCCGCCGTGGCGTGAAACGAATCGTGTAACTCACCTCATCGATCCTGCGGCGCACTCCGTCTATCCACCCGACGCAGAGTGCCTGGTCCACCGACTCGGGCCAGGTGATGCTGACCTTGCCCGAGTCCTTCTTGTGGAAACCCACCAGGAGCTCGTGGGCAGAGAGATGATGCTTCGCGAGCCAGGCCCGGAAGCCGGAGGGCTGCGCAAAGAAGGTTGGCTTCATCGGAACCACGCAAGCGGAATATCGGCGTCGAGCGTTCCATCGGGATTGCGGATCCGTCCCGCCAGCCGTCCCTCGCGCTTGAACCCGACCGCTTCATACAGGCGGAGCGCGCGGTGATTGCTCTCCTGGGTGATCAGCTCGACCCGGGTGACGTCGGGATGCTCCCGCCGCACCACATCGAGCAGCCTGACGAACAGCTGCCGGCCCAGTCCCTGCCCCTGTGCGGCCGGATGCACCGCCACGGTGAGTTCGCCCAGCACATGACTGAAGATCCGCAGCTCGCTGCGACATGCATGCACCTCGCCGGCGAGTCCGGGTAATCCGTCCAGTTCGGCGACGAGGAGCACACCGCGCGCGAGGCTTTCCGACACGAAGCCTTCCACGTAGTCGGGGGTCACTTCGTCCGGCGAACGGGCGATCCCGCCCGGCGCAGCAGCGACGGTCCGGTAGAGTGCCATGATGGCCGGGGCATCGCCGGTCGTGCCGGCCCGGATGGCAATAAGGCGAGTCGTCACGGCTGCCCTTTCCAAACCGCGATATCTGAGACGGTGCTTACCGCAGCAATCATGTCGCGCCGCCCGGACCGGGACCAGCCTTCCCACCGGCGCCACTCCTTCTCACCGCCGCGGCACACCCGGCCCACACCACAATGCCCAGCACCAGCACGATCGCGAGTTGCCGGCTCTCGGCCCAGGGCCGCATCGCCAGGAGGCCGACGCACGTCACGATGGAGAGTGCGGCCACCAGGTCGCCCGCCGGCACCCTGAACGCTGCCCGCGCCTCGCCTGGCCGGCGGCGCAGCACCGGAAGCGCCACGCAGGTCACGAGGTAGATGATGACGCGGAGGCCGACCGTGATGGTGAGCGCGGACGTGAAGGTGGTAGCGAGGGTGAAGAGGGCCATCGCGATCGCGGAGACAATCAGCCCGATATGTGGCGTCCGGTATACGAGGTGCACCGCCGCCATCCCTGCCGGCAACTGCCGCCGCTCAGCCATCGCGAAGGGCATGCGCCCAGCCGCGAGCAGGATGGCGTGCGATACGCCGAGCGTGGAGATCAGCGCACCGGTCACCATGACCGTGGCCCCCGCGCGCCCGAAGATCCGCTCCGCCGCGTCGGCCAGCGGTCGCGCCGACGTCGCCAGCTCGGGAAGGGTACCGATCGCGACCACCTGCACGCCCACATAGATCACAGCCACCACAGCCAGCCCGGCCAGCAGGGCGAAGGGGATGGTCCGTGCCGGTTCCTCGATTTCCCCGCTCGGCACGCCGAGCACCTCGAACCCGCTGAAGGCATAGACCGCGACGAGCACCGCCCCGGAGAGTGCCGCCGCCGTGGGCGCGCCGGTGACAGCGAACCTCGCCGTGTCGACGAAGAAGGCGCCCACGACCACGAAGAGGGCAAGCGGCACGAGCTTGCCCAGCGTCAGCACATTGTTAATCGTGGCAGCCCGCCGCACACCGAGCACGTTGATGATGGCGAGGCAGGTCACGACCGTCGCGATGATCAGCGCGCGCGGCAGCCCTGAAGTGACCGTGGGCAGGAACCAGCCGATGTAATTGACGAAGAGATTGATGACCGCGGCAAAGCCACCGAGTTGCGTCACCCACATCAGCCAGCCGACCTCGAACCCGACCAGGGGCCCGAACGTGCGATAGGCGTAGAGGTAGGGGCCGCCGGTGTCCCGGTGGGCACTCCCCACTTCGGCAAAGCAGAGGGTGATGAGCGACACCGCGAGGGCGGCGAGCAGGAACGCGACGACGCTGAAGGGGCCCACCCCGGCATACAGCACGGCCGGTATCCCGAAGATCCCGGCCCCGATGACCCGGTTGATAGCGAAGCCGGTGAGGTCGCGCCGGCCCAGCGCGCGGTCGAGCGCACCCGCAGGCGATGCCACTACGACAGCTGCTTGCGGTACGCGTGCTGGATCTTGGCCCTCACGAACCCCAGACGCTCGTAGAACGGATGGGACTCGGCGCGCACCACGTTGCTGCGCACTGTGATCAGTCGAAGCCCGCGCGCCAGCGCCCACCGTTCGAGCGCCGACACCAGCGTGCGTCCCACCCCGCTGCCTCGCGCCTCCGGGTCCACCACCAGGCCGGTGATCTCGCAGCGACGGCCTGAGTCGAGCAAGTCCTGCTCCACCCCATGGATCCAGCCGACGACCCCGCGCGGAACGATCTCGGCGACAAGCACGACATCCTCCGCGCGCGCGAGAAGCCGCGCCAGCCGGTCGGCGATCGCCCCGGAGCTGTTCGGGTATCCCAGAATCCCGCTCAACTCCGCGATGCGCGGTGCATCGGCCAAGGTAGCCTCCCGGATGATCAGGGCCGCTCCCTGCGCGCGCTCACATGGCGCGCGATGCGGCGTGACGGAAGCTGAAGCAGTGTGCCCGTGAGCACGGTATCGCTGACCTGGTACGTCCACAGAAGGTGGTACCGCGCGTTCCGCCACTCCGCGGCCCAAGTCTGCGCGGCCGGGTCGTAGCCCAGCGTGAGGGTGCCCATCGGCTCCGGCACGCCGCCAACGATCTTCTGTGCGTCGAGGGCGATGCTGTCGGCCTGCTTGGGGACGGCGGTGACGCGATAGATCACCACTTCGTCGTTGCACGCGCTGTTCCACGACTCCTTCACGCATGTCGACGTGCCGCGCCACGTCCCGATGATTGCAGTCGCCTGCGCATGCAACGGCCCCGCCACAACCGACCCCACCAGCGCGATGGCGCCCGCGAATGAACGCATGGCTCAGCTCGCCAGCTTGATCAGCCCCAGCGTCACCAGCAGGGGGATGATGACCGCGACGATCGCCTCGCCGGCAATGAACCCGGACGCCGTGGCGATGGAATAGCGCCTGTGGGATTCCGGCTTCGCCTTCTCCCAGATGCGATCCGCCAGCGCCCCGAGAAAGATCGTGGTCACCGCACTGATCGGAATGAGCACGCCGATGCCCATTCCCGTTGGGGAGGGCACGAAGGACCGCCATGACTTCCGCTGTTCGAGGAGCGTGAAGATCAGGCCGAACAAGGCCCCCACCCCGAAGGACCACTTCATCCACGTGAGTCGCGCGATCGCCTCCGGGGTCAGCGCGGCCGGTCCCGTCAGTTGCTGCGTGACGATCTTGGCGAAGCCCACCCAGCGCTGCGAGGTGGGGCTGCTCAGCTGCGCATGCTCCCCGCTGATGCCATACGTGTCACGCAGTACCGGGTACATGTATGCCAGCGCCAGCGCGCCCACCGGCACCGCGATGAGCTGCATGTACGTGAGTATGCGCGGCGTCGACCCGATCATGCTCCCTGCCTTGTAGTCCTGCATCAGGCCTTCCGATTCGGCAGCGACCGCGCTCGTCGTACCGCTCGACACCATGCTCGCACTCAGGTTGCCGGGAGCGACCACGCCAAAGAAGGCCTGTGTCACGTTGGCCATGGTGGAGATCGGCCCCCAGTTCGTCTCGCCCAGGACGCGCAGGGCCACGAGCCCGAGGGGGATCGCGAGCAGGATCGCGAGCACCGACTGCCACGCCGGCGTGCCGAAGAATGCCCGCTGTACGACGACGAGCATGGTGGCCGCCGCGAGGCTGCCGATGCCGACCCATCGGAGCGACAGGTCGCCGCTCAGGTCGCCCGCTGTGGACAGGCTCTGGAAGGTCCGGAGGAGCACGCGCCACCGGAGGAGGAGCGTGCAGATGCCGCCCGCGATGAGCATGCCCACGCCGGGCCACATCACCAGCAGGAGGATGTCCACCCGCCGCGACGACTCGGTGATGAGGCCGTGGTCGAGCAGCCAGACCGGTCCGATGATCCAGGCGATCAGCCCGCCCAGCAGCATGCTCGCCGTGATGCGCAGGCCAATGATGATGCCGGACCCGACGTTGAGCAGCGAGACCCCGAAGCCCAGGCCCACGACCGGAGACCAGACGTTCACCTTGAACGCAACGAGCTCGGCGATCCAGCGAAGCTGCGTCGCGAAGAAGAGAAGGCCCGACGAAACCATGGACCCGATCATCGCGAAGGCCGAACGGCGCGCCTGGGCATCGCGGGCGTCGAGCATGATGAGCGTCTCACCGGCCGCGAGGCCATCCGGGAATGGCAGCTTCTCGTCATCGATGAAGTGCTTGCGGAGCGGCACCGCGAGCAGCACGCCAAGGATGCCGGAGGTCGAGAGCCAGATCCATGTCTGCACCCGCGTCAGGTGCACGCTGAACCCGCTCCCTGGCTCCGCTGCGAGCATGTCGAAGGCGGCAAGCAGCCAGCAGAGAAATGCGATCTGCCCGGCGGCGGTACCCGCCGTCTGCACGACGTTGTTCTCCCAGCGATTGTAGTTCTTCGAGAAGATGCCGAGCGCGATGAAGCCGAAGAAAGCGGAGACGACGGAGATGTTGGGGCCGAACCCGAACTTCAGCACGACGTAGGGATAGGAGGCGCCGATGACCAGGGCCACCAGCAGGCCGACAGCGACCGATCTCGGCGTGAACTCGCGGATGTGCGCCGGCTTCTGCGGGACGGGGTCGGTCATGGCGTCTCCCTAGAAGAAAGACGGCCTGCCGGGCATCATCGCCTGGCAGGCCATCTGGCTACCCGAAACTTCTCGTGTTCACTGGCAGCGTCGCGGATCAGCTCTTCGCGGCCAGGTCCTTCACCGAGCTGGCCAGGGTGCGCACCTTGGCCGGGTCCTTGGCGCCTGACGCGTCGGCGTCAAGCGACTGCCACAGCTTCGTGAGGGCATCCTTCTCCGCCGTGCCGACCTGGAGCCGTGCGCTCGCCAAGGCCTTCTGGGCCGCCGCCACCTTGCTCGAGGACAGGCCGCCGGACCGCGAGAGCTGATCGAGGTACGCCCCCGACAGGGCATAGCTCGGCGACCAGACGAACTTCGGCTGGTCCTGCGCGTTGAAGTAGTCGAGGTGCACCGACTTCGCGGCGTCGATCTCGTTCTGGGAGATGAACGCGCTCGGCGTGAGCTCGAAGATGTCGAGCCCGCGGCCGATCTCGGAGCTCACCATCACACCGTTGTACCAGTAGACCGACCACGACCCGGCGTTGCCCATCTTGGTGGAATCGACCGGCCCACGGTCATAGAACGCGATCTCGGTCGGGTGCTTCGGATCGGTCCAGTCGAACACTGAGATGCCGCCCTGGTACCAGGCCTGCACCATGACGTCGCGGCCCGGGATCGGAATCAGCGAGCCGTTGTGGGCCACGCAGTTCTCGTACTTGGTCTGCGGCGCGGGCATCTTGTAGTAGCTCTGGAACACCATCTTGCCGTCGACCAGCGTGAAGATGGCGTCGGCACCCCACTCCGGCTTGTCGGTCGAGCGGCACTTCGGCTGACCGCCGCCGCCCCACTCGTCGGAGAAGAGCAGCTTGGTGCCGTCGTTGTTGAACGTCGCCGAGTGCCAGTACGAGAAGTTGGAGTCGGCCACGGCGCCGATCCGCTTCGGGTTCGGCACGTCCTTGATGTCGAGCAGCAGGCCGTAGCCGCCGCACGCGCCACCGGCCAGGCCGATCGCTGGATACACGGTAATGTCGTGGCACTGGGTCGGGCCGGGGCGAACGGCACCGGGAGTGGGCGGCGGGCCGAAGCGGGCCGCGATCATCGCCGGCAGCGCCGCACGCAACGCCGCGCTGTCGGCGGCATTCGGCGCCGTCGCACCATGCGTCTTCGCGATGCTGTCCAGCATTGGATTGATCATCTGCGGCGGCAGGACATACTCCTGACCCTGGATCTCCGCGGTGTAGCCACCCTTCGCGCGGGCCTCGGCCGCCGCCTTCTTCGACTCCGCGACGTCCATCGGGTTCTCGCCGTGCTCCGGCGGGGCCACCAGGTCCTGGAAGATGCGAGGTGAAGTCACGATCTTGGCCTGCTCCGGGTGCGCCAGCGGCACCTTGATCACCTCGATGCGGAACAACGCCGAGTTCGGGTCCTTGTCCGGCGACAGCTTGGAGCAGCCGGCCAGCTCGTTCGGCGACCGAACGCCAGCCGAGCCGGAGACATAGATGTAGACGTTCTCCGCATCCTTCGGGTCGACCACCACGGTGTGGGTGTGCGAGCCGCGGCAGGTCTGCACGTTCGCGATGTACTTCGGGTTGGCGATGTCGCTGGCATCGAAGATTCGGATGCCGCGCAGGCGGTCGGCGCTGACGGTGTCATGCACGCCCTGGGCACCGCAATCGATGCGCCCCGAGTTACCCTCTCCCGACACGAACAGCAGGTTCTTGTAGACCGAGACGTCGCTCTGCGAAGCGGGGCAGAGGAACCCGAGAGTCAGCGTCGGCTTCGCGGGGCTGGAGATGTCCCACACCTGGAAGCCGTTGTAGTTGCCCTGGATCGCGTAGTTGCGGAGGAACGAGAGGTCGGAGTTGGTGACGCCGGCAAACTTCTCGGAGGGCGGCGTCGTCGACACGAGACGCAGGTTCCAGGATGCCTGGCCAGCGTCGAACATGCCGGCCTTGAGGCCGACCCGGGGATCGGGCTTCGGAGCCACCGCGGACATGTTGCCGCCCGACGTGGTCGAAGACTTGGCGCAACCCGCGAGGGAAAGCGCGCCGATCAGCAGCGACAGGGGAACGTGTACGGCAGTGCTCCTTCGAGCACGCGGACCGCGGACAGCACTTGCAAGAGCCATTGGTGATTCCTGTGGGGGGACGGAAACGGCTGGACGGACGGGTGGCGACTGAAGTTTCACTGCCCACTGCCCGACGGGGGGAGAGCGGCGAGCATCTTCTGCATGCGGTCGATCTCGGTAGTCTGGTCGGCGTACACGTCGGAGGCAAAGCGGAAGGAGCGCTCCTCCTCGCCGGCGCCCTGGGTGCCGAACAGCCGGTCCACCATCACGATCGCGCCCTGATGGTGCTGAATCATGAACGTCAGGAAGAGCCGGTCGAACTCCGGCCCCCGGGCGGCGTCGAGCTGGGCCAGCTGCTCGGCGCTCAGCATGCCCGGCATGCTCGAGTGATCCATGCCCGCCATGTCGTGGTTCATGCCCGACATGCCGCTCATGTAGTGGGCCTTGCCCTCAGGCACCGGCTCGCCGTGGTCGGCCAGCCACCGCTGCATCAACTCAATCTCGTCCGACTGCCCCGCGACGATGCGCTCGCAGAGGGTGAGGATCGACGGACTGGCACCATGCGTCGGCGCCCACCCGGCGATCAGCACTGCCTGCGCGTGGTGAGTGATCATGCCCGTCATGAATTGCGCATCAGCCGGCGCATATCGAGGATGTGCTCCGCTGCCAGCTGCCTGCGCCAGGGCTACATCGCTCCGGCCGAGCAGGGTGGTGACGAGCAGCATTGCGATCGTACCGATCCGTGAAGTCCAGCGTCTCATGTTCCTGTATACCTGCCTACGGTCTCGTTGTTTTGCGGTCACGCTCCGCCGAAACGGGCTGCGCGCCGCACAATTATCCGCCACCGACCGCCTCCCGCGCCAGTCACAAAAGGCGATCCGGTGGACGCAGCCGGGGCACCGATGGGTCAGCAAGGTGTAACGTGTTGAGGGATAACGACTTGAGCGGCAGGTTGTCGTCAGGTCGATTTGAGGCCGCCCCGTTCGTCGTGTCTGTAGAGCCGGAACAACCCCGGCTCCAACTCGAACCTCAAGGGAGTGCGAACGATGCGATTCATGGTGCTGGTCAAGGCCAACAGGGACTCGGAAGCCGGCATCCTGCCGACTGACAAGCAGATCGTCGAGATGGGGAAGTTCAACGAGGAGTTGATGAAGGCGGGCGTGCTGCTGGCCGGCGAGGGACTGCACGCGAGTTCGAAGGGCGCGCGGATCCGGTTCACGCCCGGCGGCAAGCCCACGGTGACGGACGGGCCGTTCGCGGAGACGAAGGAGCTCCTCGCCGGCTTCTGGATGGTGCAGATGAAGTCGAGGCAAGATGTGATCGAGTGGTTCAAGCGCTGCCCGCCCGATGTGGGCGAGATCGAGATCCGGCAGGTGTTCGACTCCGCCGACTTCGATCCGGTCATCACCTCCGAGGAAGGCCGCGCCACCATGGTGGCGGAGGAGCAGTTCCGGAACCGCGCGAAGAGGGGTGCCTGACCATGCGAGTCATGAGCATGCACAAGTCCAACAGGAGCACCGAGGCGGGCGAACCGCCCAGCCCCGAACTGATGGCCGGGATGGGGCCGCTAACCGACGACATGACGAAGGCCGGGGTGTTCGTTTCAGGGGAGGGATTGCGGCGAGCTCGACTGGCGTTCGCCTGTGCTGAAGAACCCGTGGGCAGGGCGTGTGCTTACCGCCCTGCCGGTGCTGTTCCTGGCGTCTTACATCGTGATCAAGCTGATGAATATCACGCCCGTCGTGAAGCGCGCGTCCGCCGACAGGCTTGCACCGGCGGAGTCGGATGACCTGATTGGTAGCCGTGACGGCTACCGACACGCACCGCGCCATCAATGCGGTCTGGCGAATCGAATCGGCGAAGCTGATTGCCGGGCTCACCCGCATGGTGGGCGACGTCAGCATCGCCGAGGACCTGGCGCAGGACGCACTCCTGGTCGCGCTCGAGCGCTGGCCCGAGTCGGGCGTTCCTTACAATCCCGGAGCCTGGCTCATGACCACCGCCAAGCGCCGGGCGATCGACCTCCTGCGCCGGGATAAGCGGCTCGACCGGAAGCACGAGGAAATGGGGTACGAACTCAACACCCTGCAGGAGCAGGTGGTCCCCGACCTCGACGCCGCCCTTGACGATCATGTCGGCGACGACCTCCTCCGCCTCATGTTCATCTCCTGCCACCCGGTACTCTCCACCGAAGCGCGCACTGCACTCACGCTGCGCCTCCTCGGCGGTCTCACCACCGAGGAGATTGCCCGGGCGTTCCTCGTTCCTACCGCGACCATCGCGCAGCGGATCGTGCGGGCCAAGCGGACCCTGAGCGACGCCCCGGTGCCGTTCGAGGTGCCCCGCGGCGAGGAACTCGCGGCCCGGCTCTCGTCGGTGCTCGAGGTCATCTACCTCATCTTCAACGAGGGCTACTCGGCCACGGCCGGCGACGACTGGATGCGTCCGGCGCTGTGCGAGGATGCGCTGCGGCTGGGGCGCATCCTGGCGGAGTTGGCGTCCGGGGAGCCCGAGGCGCACGGACTGGTAGCACTGATGGAGATCCAGGCATCGCGCTCCAGGGCGCGCGTCGGCCCTGCGGGCGAGCCCATACTGCTGCTGGACCAGGATCGTGCCCGATGGGACCGCGTGCTGATCGGCCGCGGGCTCAGAGCGCTCGAGCGGGCTGGAGCGCTGGGAGGTGCACAGGGGCCGTATGCCCTTCAGGCCGCGATCGCCGCCTGTCACGCGCGGGCCCGGGTGGCGCATGAAACCGACTGGGCCCGCATTGCCGCCCTGTACGAGGCGCTGGCCCGTCTCACCCCGTCGCCGGTGGTGGAACTCAACCGCGCGGTCGCGTTCTCGATGGCATTCGGACCTGCAGCGGGCCTTGCACTGGCCGATGCACTACTCGAGGAGCCGTCGCTCAAGGGATATCACCTGCTGCCGAGCGTGCGCGGCGATCTGCTCATGAAGCTGGGCCGCAGGGAGGAGGCGCGGGGGGAGTTCGAGCGCGCGGCGTCACTGGCGCGCAACGCGCGCGAGCGCAGCCTGCTGCTCGCGCGCGCCGAGGCCTGCCGGAACCCATGAATCGCTACGGCTTGATTTGATCATCTTCATCTTCGACACGTAGTCGTCGAGTCGCGCGGGGGTCTGGTTGCCACCCTCGATGGCGCCGAAAGTCTCTACGGTGTAGTTCCGCAACTCCGTCGTCTCGAAGGTGGATCGCAAGGTCACCCTGGTCTTTGCGCCCTCTTCCTCGAACGTCATCACCCCGCGAAACTTCGGGCCGCGCCACCGGGCCGCAGGTCCATGTGATGGATGGTGTTGGTGAAGCCGTTGGGCCCCACCAGTGAACCACGTGCTCCGGGTCGGCACACCTTGAACACGAGGTCGCGCGGGGCATCGACCAGGCGGGTGATGACGATCTCGCGGTCGGCCGCGCTACTTCCGTCGGCCATGCTTCTTCTCCTTTGCCTGCAGGTCCTTGAGGTAACTCTCCATCCGGTCGAACCGCTCTTCCCAGTGCCGGCGGTAGGGCTCCAGGTAGTCGGCGATGTCGCGCAGCGGCTTGGCGTCGAGCTGGCAGGGGCGCCACTGCGCCTCGCGGGTGCGGGTGATGAGCCCGGCGCGCTCCAGCACCTTGAGGTGCTTGGTAACGGCGGGGAGGCTGATCTCGAAGGGGTCGGCGAGTTCGGTGACCGACGCCTCGCCCGTTCGGAGCCGCGCCAGGATGGCCCGCCGGGTGGGATCGGCGAGGGCGGCGAGAGTGGTGCTGAGCTGGTCGGACCCCATTACCATATGTCACCGTTCGGTTAATTAACCTATAAGCTAAATACAATTAACCGGCGGTTCCGTCAAGAGCGGCTGCTAGCGTCGGGGTCGCTGCTTGGCGGCGATCGTGACGCCGCTCCGCCCAGGGCCAGCACCGGATGTCCCGTGAGTGGAACGTGCCCGCCACCATCGGGACCATCCCACGCCTCGACCCTTATCAGCACCCGGTCATCCCAAGGGAGTCCCCCACGATGTTGCATATCGAACGAGTCGCGACCCGGTCGCTATCACGCAGCGCTCTGGTCGAACTCCGTGAATTGTGCGACATGGCGTACGGGCAACCGGTGTTCGAGACTTTCGGTGGCGGCGAGCACGTGCTTGGCTGGCACGCCGGACGCGTCGTCGCTCACGCAATGTGGATCACTCGCTGGTTGCAGCCCCAAAGCCATGCCCCCCTCGAGACCGCCTATGTCGAGCTGGTGGCTACGCATCCCGACCATCGGGGGCGCGGGTACGCCACGGCGATCATGGAGCGCGTGGCCGCGGAGATTGCGAACGCGGAGCTCGGCGCCCTCTCGCCGGCCACCTATGGACTGTATGAACGTTTGGGGTGGCGCCTCTGGCGCGGACCGCTGTCTGCCCGCACCGGCGCCGGCGCGGTGCCGACGCCAGATGAGCAGGTCATGGTGCTCCAGTTGTCCCGCACGCCTCCGCTGGACCTGCAGGCACCGTTGTCCATCGAGTGGCGCCCCGGCGAAATCTGGTAGGCCTCCACCCAGCAGGCATAGGCTCCCTTGACTGGCGGTGGCAGGGATCGTATATAACCCCATGGTTATGCAAGTGCGAGGCGATCGGATGACACCGGCCCGGCTCGATGCGACGTTCGCGGCGCTGGCCGATCCCACCCGGCGCGCGATCATCGCCCGGCTTGCGTCGGGTGAGGCGTCGGTCACCGAGCTCGCCGAGCCCTTTGCGATGAGCCAGCCCGCGATTTCGAAGCATCTCAAGGTGCTGGAGCGGGCCGGGCTCATCTCCCGGAGCCGCGACGCGCAGCGGCGGCCACGGCGGCTCGAGCCGAAACCGCTGGCGGAAGCGACCGAGTGGCTCGAGCGGTATCGGAAGTTCTGGGAGGGATCATTCCAGCACCTTGATGCCCTGCTCGAGGAGTTGAAGGCGGCCGAGAAGAAGCACGGACGAACCAGGCGATAGGAGAAGACCACGATGAGCAACGCCGGAACCTTGCAGCTCACGACGCGGGGCGATCGCGAGATCGTGATGACTCGCGTCCTCGACGCGCCCCGGAGGCTGGTCTGGGAATGCTTTGCCCGGCCGGAGCTGGTGAAGCGCTGGCTCTTCGGACCGGACGGATGGTCCTTTGTCGTTTGTGACATCGACCTCAGGGTAGGCGGCGGGTATCGCTATCTCTGGCGCAAGGACGACGGCACCGAGATGGGCATGCGCGGCGTGTACCGCGAGGTGGTGGCGCCAGAGCGGCTGGTGGACGCCCAGATCTTCGACCAGGACTGGACCGGAGGCGAGGCCATCAGTACCGTCGCATTCACCGAGCGGGACGGCAGGACGACCGTCACCCAGACCGTGCTCTACGCGTCGCGCGAGGCTCGCGACATGGTGCTCAAGTCGGGCATGAAGGAGGGCATGGCGATCGGCTACGACCGGCTGGCCGAGCTGCTGGCTTCGCTCCCGGCGGGAGCCGCGAAGTGACGGCACCGGCCCCAGGGGCACCACCGCGCCGCCTCGGACGGAGTGTGGCTGCGGTGCTCGTAGGCTTCCTCGTGGTGGTAGTACTCTCGATCGGCACCGACCAGCTCATGCACGTGCTGAACCTCTATCCGCCATGGGGCCAGCCGATGCCCGAGCCGAGGCTGAACGCGCTCGCACTCTCCTATCGGCTCGTGTACACGGTACTCGGCTACTACGTCACGGCGCGGCTCGCACCGTACGCACCGATGCGGCATGTCTGGATCCTCGGTGGCATCGGGCTGGTGATGGGCACGGTTGGCGCAATCACCACCATCCCGATGCACCTGGGGCCGGCGTGGTATCCGATCGCGATCGCGGCCACCGCCCTGCCCTGCGCCTGGGTCGCGGGTGTGCTGTATCGCGCCGGACAGGCGTCACGATAGGGTCGAAAGGAAGAACTCATGCACAAGATCACACCGTTCCTCTGGTTTGACGGCAAGGCCGAGGAGGCGACGCTGTTCTACGTCTCCATCTTCAGGAACTCGAGGGTCAGGAGCATCAATCGCCAGGGCAAGGATGGCCCGGTGTTCTCGACGACGTTCGAGCTGGATGGGCAGGATTTCTTCGCGCTCAACGGCGGCCCGAGGTTCACCTTCTCGCCGGCAATCTCATTCTTCGTCAATTGCGAAACGCAGGCAGAGGTCGACGAGCTCTGGGGCAAGCTCTCGGAGGGTGGATCGGAGGAGCCCTGCGGCTGGCTCAAGGACAGGTACGGCATGTCGTGGCAGATCATTCCCGCGATCATGGGCAAGCTGCTCAGCGACAAGGACCCGAAGAAGGTACACAGCGTGATGACGGCGATGTGCCAGATGAAGAAGATCGACATTCACGACCTGCAGCAGGCGTACGATCGCGCGTGACAGCGCCATCGCTCCAGGAGCGGGTCGACGCGGCGATTGCGTGGCTCAAGAGCCATGGCACAAAGGCCAACCGCGACGGCATGGCGCGCTACGCCGTCCCCTCGGACAAGGCATTCGGTGCGTCGATGAAGCACATCCAGCTCCTGGCGAAGGAGCTCGGCCGGGATCATGCCCTGGCGGCAGCCTTGTGGGAAACCGGCTGGTACGAGGCCCGCATGCTCACGGCGTATGTCGACGAACCGGCGCGGGTCACGGCGGCGCAGATGGATCGCTGGAGCCGCCAGTTCGACAACTGGGCCATCTGCGACACGCTCGCCTTCGCGCTCTGGGACCGGACGCCACATGCGTGGGGCAAGGTGGAGCAGTGGGCCGGGCGGCGTGAGGAGTTCATCAAGCGCACCGCTTTCGCGCTCCTCTGGAGCCTTACGGTGCACGACAAGGAGGCCGCCGACGGGCAGTTCATCCGGGGTCTAGCGCTCATCGAGAAGGCAGCCGCCGACGAGCGGAACTTCGTCAAGAAGGCCGTGAACATGGCATTGCGGGCCATCGGCAAGCGCAACGCCGCACTCAACGCGGCGGCGGTGAACACCGCGACGCGCCTGGCTGCGTCACCCGATGCCACTGCAAGATGGGTGGGGAAGCAGGCGCTTCGGGAGCTTACGAGTCCCGCAGTGAAACGGCGGTTGCGCTGAAGAAGTTGGTTACAGGCCGAGGACCGAGACCACCTCAGCGTCGGCATACACCAGCTCGAGCCAGTTCGCGAGCCGCTCCACCAGCCGGGCAACCGCAACATGCTCCTCACTGGTCCCCTGCCCGATACGCTCGAATGCCTCGCCGGCGCTCGGCGGGAGTGGCGCCACCAGCTCTTCCCCGCGCTGTGCGGCGCATCGGGCTCGCTCAGGTGAGGTTCTCCTGGATGAACCGCGGGCTGAGATGCACATCGAGCTGGACGAGCGGCGCGTCGCCGATGCAGCGGAAGCTGTGGATCTCCCCCGCCTTCACCACGAGTATGTCGCCCGCGCCTGCCTCGAACTCCACTCCGTTGACGGTCCAGAGCCCGCGGCCTTCCCTGACGAACTGCACCTCATCGTACGGATGACGATGCGGCCCGGGACCGCGCCCCGGAAGTGCGCTGAGGAGAAACGCGGAGACATTTACGTCGCCGTTGTCGGCCCCGACGAACTGGTGTGAGCTGCCCTGAAAGGGCAGGTCCTGCTGGCGAACGCGGTACATCCGTCCGATGCTCCCGTTGTAAGTTGCCGTGAACCGGAAAGGACTGACTCTCGATGGAGCGCGAGCTCTACTCGTGGTTGCTGATCGTGTGGGCCGGCGTGGGCGCATGCGCATTGATCGCGCTGCAGTTCCTCGCCGCGCCGTATGGGCGGCA
Source organism: uncultured Gemmatimonadales bacterium (assembly GCA_963773095.1). Classification (GTDB taxonomy): domain Bacteria; phylum Gemmatimonadota; class Gemmatimonadetes; order Gemmatimonadales; family GWC2-71-9; genus JAGGAG01. The sequence continues at coordinate 473,345 of CAVYZY010000012.1, read as the reverse complement.
CAGCCGCCCGGGCTGGGGGCCGACCATCCATCGTACCGCCGGCTGGGTCATCATGGAATCCCCGGCGGTGCTCGTCTTCCTCGCCTGCTTCCTGGCATCCGGTCGCCGGACGGACCCGGTCGCCATCGCGTTCCTGCTGCTGTGGCTGCTGCACTACGCCTATCGCGCGTTCATCTATCCGTTTCGCCCGCGAGGCGGGCAGCTGCGCATGCCCGTGAGCGTGATGGCGATGGGCTTCACCTTCAATGTCATGAACGGCTACTTGCAGGGTCGCGGCCTGTTCACGCTGGGACCTGCACGCGGCATCCAATGGTTCGGGGATCCGCGGTTCATCATCGGCCTGATGCTGTTCCTCGGTGGCTTCGCGCTCAACCAGCAGTCGGACGCGATCCTGCGGGAACTGCGCGCCCCAGGCGACGCCGGCTACCGGATTCCGTATGGGGGCGCTTTCGCCCTCGTTTCCTGCCCTAACTACTTCGGTGAACTCGTCGAGTGGCTCGGCTGGGCCATCCTCACCTGGTCACCGGCAGGGCTCGTCTTCTTCCTGTGGACGGGGGCGAACCTGGTGCCGAGGGCGCGGTCGCATCATCGCTGGTACCGGGAACGCTTTCCGGACTACCCGGTCGAGCGCAAGGCCGTCGTTCCCTTCCTCTACTAGCCCGTCGTACCGGGAGCGGCGTCATACAGCCAAGGCGCGGTCATAAGCGGCGATATGCTGGCTTATCACGTTTTCATACTCGTGCGTGTTCAGCACGTACCCGTAACCCTTCGCGCCCAAGGCCCTCCATCGACTGTCCTCCAGAAGGAATGCCAGGCCTCTTACGTAGTCCTCCAGGTCGCCTGCCCTGGCATGGTATCCGAAAGTGCTGGCGAACTCGTCGGCGTCGCCATGGGAGAGTATGGCACACCGGTGTGCGGCTGCTTCGAGGTAGGAGACCGGAAGGCACTCTCGAGTACTGGTGTTTATGAGTATCCATGACCTGCCCAGGATCCGGGCGCGGGCGTCTGCATCCAGCCATCCGGGCATCTGCAGGTTCTCGACCTGGCGACACTGCTCCCTGAGCTGCGCATCACGGGCGGCATCGTTGAGGCAGGCACCCGCAAAAATGAAGTGAACATCCGGAAAACGTGCAGCCAACGCGACGAAGACCTCTGGTCGCTTCCTCGGATCCCATCGACCGAGAAAGCACACCGTTGGGCGCGGGTCCTTCGGCAGACTTTCGTTCGGGACTGCAACAGGGTTCGGCAGAAATCCGGGCCGTTCGGAAAGCCAGTAGAGCCGAATGACCTTGTCAGTGATGCACTTTGCCTGACAATAGCGAGCATGCGCACGTCTCGCCGCTCGTCCCGAGGTCTGCTGGTATTTCAGATAGAACCTCCACATGTAACGTCTACTGAGTTTCCTGGGAGCCCATTCCAGCCTCCAGTCAGCGAGATCGCGCGGATCCTGGAATGTGACAATGTGCTTCTTGCGCGGCTCCGCAATCTGGGCCAGACGGGTCCCGGTGGACGGTTCCTGGCTGTGGTAGACGTCCGCATCTATCGTTTTGTACAAGCCGGTGTATGAAAGGACACTGTCGATGTCGACGTACAGCGGCGAGGGGTAACTGACAACCGTGACGCCGTTCAGGCGCTCAATCGGATTCTGGCCGCTTTTCCGGGGCATCGCAACGTAGACTTCGTGGCCTCGCGCGACCAATCCACGCGCGAGGTCGTGGGTGAGGACACCGAAGCCCCCATAGGCGCCGATGCCGCGGTACTCCGTGGCAACGAGACAGATTCTCATCGTATCCCTACTGACGTCATATGAAAATCGCCTACATCCTGGACAGCTTTCCCAACGTCTCGACGACGTTCATCATCAATGAGATCTTTTCGGTGATGGAAGCCGGCGTTCCTTGTCAGGTCTTCTCATTGTTGGCCGGAAATACCGAGGTGTTGCACCCCAGGGCCCGAGCGCTGCTGGATGCCGGGCGCGTCACCTACTGGAAAAGCGCGACCGCGAGGGACACCGGCATGTCCCTGGCGAGACAGATCCTGCGGCATCCATCCCTGACCCTGCGTACGCTCAGCCAGGCGCGGGCCGCTGGCGGGAACCGGTGGATTGCGCGTGAGGCCCTGGGAATCGCAACGGCGCTGCAGGGCCAGGGATTCACCAATTTACACGCCCACTTTGCCGACCGCGCCGCCCAGACCGCGATGTGGGTGAGCCGATGGACGGGGATTCCATTCACCTTTACCACGCATCGATACGACATATACGAGCGCCCACCCGGCAACATGGCGGAACTGGTTTCGGCGGCTCATCGCATGGTCTGCATCTCTTACTTCAACAGGGACCACCTCGCCTCGCACTACCATCTCGACGAGGGGAAGCTCCCGATCGTCCGATGTGGCATCTACATCAACGAGTTCGAGGGAGAGACGCGCGTTCCCGCGACCAGCAACGGCGTCGTGCGACTGCTTTGTGTGGCGCGCCTGGATCCGGAAAAGGGACACACCTATCTGCTGCAGGCTGTCCGCCTGCTTCGCGATGCTGGCATGAACGTCGAGCTCGTACTGGTCGGTGACGGCAGGCTCCGTGACGAACTCCTGGCCCAGGCCACGCAACTGGAAATCGGCTCACGCGTCACCTTCCTGGGCGCCAGGTCGGCGACGGAGGTGCGTGAGCAATTCCAGGCCTGCGATATCGCTGTTCTGACGAGCCTCAGCGAGGGCGTTCCGATAGCGGCGATGGAGGGAATGATCAGCGGGAGGCCCGTGATTGCGCCGGCCGTACTTGGTGTCCCTGAACTGGTCGAGGACCGAGTGACCGGGTTCCTGTGTGAACCCGCGAGCCCGGAGTCCATTGCGCGCACAGTGCAATGGATCCTGGCCAACCCGGCGGAAACACGAATGATCGTGGAGGCGGGAAAGCAGAGGGTCAAAGCGGGTTTTCGCCGCGAGACATGTACTGAGGAACTGATTGCGCTCTGGCGGCAGCAGTAACCGGACAAGCGGCGCGCCCAGACCAGCCGGCGCGCCCGCCACTTCCATTAGAGCTCGGCGGGGTCGAAGAAACGGGACCAAGGTCAGTCCCTCGCTGCTGCGCGGATAGTGACCCGATCGTTCATGACTTCAGTACGCCCCCTGGCTCCAGTACCCGACCCGCAGTCCCTGCTCGGTGGCGACAACCGCTATCCAGGTGTCGCAAAAGGTATCGAAGCCCAACGTATCGAGCTGCTCGTCGGAACAGAGCAGCTTGAGCTGCATCCAGTACCGCATGTTGGCGTCGGTCACCTCTGCAGCAACAGGGCGCACCCTGCCTCCCTCCCACGAGATCGGTTCACGGAGCCCGGTGGCATTGATGAAACTATTGCCGCCCACGTCGGGATCGGGAAATTCCGGGTAGTGGAGCCCCTCGATGCCGTTGGCCTCGAGCGTACGCTGGTACTCCTCCTCGAAGAAGGTACGCACGCTGTCGGAAGTCGAGGCGCGCTGCAGCCAGGGAGCCAGTTGCGCGTGGACGCCGGCCCAGTCCTTCGCGAGAACCAGGCGACCAAGCTGTTCACCGAACACCCTGATGTCGTCGTCCATGCGCCGCTCCGGTCGTGAGGGCGGAATTCTTCGATGCGGAGGCCGTATCCACTCAGCGCGGTGGTTTGCTCGTATCAACTCTTCGCCCACGACCATCCGGTGATGCGCCAGCCGGCCGGGCCCTTCTGCAGCGCAAACGTGAACATCGACCCGGTCTCCTTGACTGGTTTCCCTTGCTTCTTGAACGCGTAGTCCGAGGGAATGACGACGTAGGCATAGTTTCCGCCGACATCGATGTGCCGCGGCTTGCCGAGGGTGACGACCCCATCCGTGATGCCATTCTTCCTGGCGTCGCTGTCGTAGTCACCCATCCACTTCAGGCAGGCGCCCGCACCGTGCCACTCGTGGGGCGGGAATTCGTCGATGATGGACGTCTGATCCGCGCACGCCGCCGCGGCCGCCTTCGTATCGCCCTTGTTGAAGCCGCTCACGAACTGGTTCACGGTCACCATCACATCCGCCTTTTCATCGGCGACAGCACTTGGTCCCAGTGTCAGGACGGCCAGGGCGAGTGCGATGAATGTCGTCTGCATGTGTGCTTGCGCTCCCTTGTGATCTGGAATTTGCGACCTGTGACTGGCTACGCTCCACGAATATGCTGCAGGGACGGCCTTAGGACGAGGGCCGCGTGAAGTTCAGCGAGCACCTCGCGCAACACCGAGCGATGGCATCCACTCGACCTCCGTCGCTGCCGAGCGAGCCTCCCGTACCAGCGCCTCACTCGGGGCAAGCTCCGGCAACCAGACGTCATAGTAGGTTGCGCGAGCGAAGTCCCCGCGCGGCACCCCTCATGACGGCTGCCGCACGGTGCCAATCCGTACGCCCTCTCCGGGGCTGTGAGGCGATCCCGGTCGTACGATGCGGATGGGCATCTCAGGGCCTGATGAGGTTGTGACCCGCGAGCCGCCACCGACCGGGTGCCACGACCCCGCGGTGGTCAGGCTGCGACCACATACTCACTTTGAACGAGGCCACTGGCGTACTGGCGCGTCGCGACATGCTTCAGGGCGATGTCGCCCGCCAAGGCGCCAAAGAGCGGAATTCCCTCGCCGAGGAGCACGGGGATCCTGGTGATGATCAGGCGCTGAATCAACCCGGCCTGAAGGAAACGCTGAATAGTGATGCCACCGTCGACGTAGACATGCTGGATGCCGCTGGAGGCAAGGCGCGACAGGATGTCGGCTGGAGCTCCGGACATTTGTTCCACCACGGCCTCGGAGGGCGCTTGGGCGAGCGTTCGGGTGCTGAGCACGACGACGCGCTTCTCGCCATAGGGCCAGGTGGGGAACGCCAGAACAGTCTCGTATGTCTTGCGGCCGATGACAAGCGCATCCACCGTGGCCATGAACTCGTCGTAGCCGTGAGGCTCCCCACCACTGGCCGGCAACCAGTCGAGCGCACCATTGGATCGCGCAATGAAGCCATCGAGGCTCGTGGCGATAAAGACGGACGCGTGAGGCTGCATGACGCTCTGCGAAAGTGTTGCGGTCGAAACGCCTACGTGGCCGGGCGAAATCCGGATGATCGGCGGAGCAATGCCGTCCCATTCCAGGAATGTCGACCTGCCAAGGCAGGCCTGGAAGCGACTCTCGCTTTCCCCACGGGAAAGACTGGCGAGGCGGCCGCGGTAGCGCCGTCTGCGCTCATCGCCAGTGTCCCGATCATGGGGAAGCGACCATCCGTGCAAACGCCGCCCAGTTGACCTGCGTGTACGCGTCGACCACAGCCCGATCGATGTTGATCCATCCCCGCTGGCCGGGACTCGTGCTCGCGTACCCGCCGGTCTTCAGGATCACGAAGATCGCGCGTGCCTGCAACGGTGACCCTCGGGTGCGATAGAACGCCGGGTTGAGCGTGACCATCCGGCGCGCGCCCGGTGCGTCGGGTGAAACGAGCATTCCTCCTGCCATCCAGGCGGTCTGGGCGCGTTCGGCAGGGGACATCGCGGCGATCTGTGCGCGAAACTGGTCGCCCAGCATGTTTGTCGTCATTCGGGCGCTGAACTCGCGGTCCTTCGCCTCCGACGCCTTGAGGCTCGCGGTCACCTCCCGTTCCGTCTTTTCGAGCGCCTCGAGTGCCTTCGCGGCCGCCGCCTTGTCGGTGACCATGGCCATCGATGCCTCGCGCTCCTTCCGTCGCTCCGCCGCCCCCGCGATCCACTCCTCGTACGGCGTCTGCGACGCAGCCCCCTTCATCTCCTTCAGTGTCTCCTGGTTCTTCCCCTCCACCTGGATGATCATGGCCTTGAGGTAGCGCTCTCGCGACACCGGCAGCCAGGGAGAGACACTTCCGGCCGTGAATAGCGCGGCCATCTTCCCTCCGTAGCTGGTCGTGATCCCTTCGGGGCGAGTCGGTCGCTCCTGCTGCTCGTATTCGTACACGGCCGTCGCTCCGGGTATTGCACGCCCCGGGAACTGCTCCAGGTAGATCTCGCCCCCATCTTCATCGACCGCGAGCGGCGCATCCTGATCGAGTGCAAGCGTCCTGCCAAAGGGGTTCACGTACACGACGATCGGCCGTGTGGGTTCTACGCGATTCCCGAACGATGGCGCTGCGAACGCGAGCGAGTACGAGTTTCCGATCAGCTGGTCGCGCACGGTGAACTGCCCTCCGTTCCACCCAAATGCCGCCTTGGCCTCAAAGCCCTGTGGCCTATCGATGGCTGCGATCCTCAGAAACTCGACTTCGATGGCGGCCAGACGCGCGGCCACCGACGCTCGTTCTGCGGCGGTGACAGGAACCGTCTGGTCAGGATTGTCGAGAAAACTCACACGCGCGAGCCAGCCCGGGCCATGCGACGGTGCCGCGCCGGGTCCGCGCTGTGCGCGCGCGGGCATGCTCACCGCGAGTGACAAAGCGGCGGACATGGTGAACAGGAAGTACCGCATGGCGTCACCTCTCATCGCGGGACCATTCAATGCGCGGCCGCCAGATGACCACACCGCGCCGTCGGGGAGCGTGAACCCACGCCTATGTCATCGGTGGAATGATCGAGTACACCGCGTCTTGCAGCGCGAGGTCGCGCGGGTCCCCCGTGAGCGCTGCCCCCATCTGGCTGGTGACGTATCCGTAGCCGATGCCGGCCTTGGGATCGGCGAAGCCAAACGAACCGCCTGCTCCAGGCGATCCGAACGAGCCCTCGTTTCCGAAAGGCCATACGGGCCCGGGTTTCATGAAGCCCAGCGAAAACCGCACTCCGTCGCCCATCATGCACTCGTCGTAGAAGCCGTGCGTCGCGGGGATCGCCGGCGCTGCCAGCGCCAGCAGCGTCTCCTGGCGCAGCTGCAGTTCCCGTCCGCCGGTCGCGAACACGTTGTAGGCGTGGGCGATCGCGCGTGCCGTGCCGACGCCCCCGCCGGACGGCACCTCGAAATTGCGGGCATAGATGCGCTGTTCGTCGTGGGGAAACTCGGAACCTACGAGCGCCCGATAGATCTTCGAGCGACGATTGAACCCGGTGAGCGTCACCCGGATCGGAAACCCGAGCAGCATCGCGACCGGGCTCGGCCTGGCCAGCGTCGCCAGCCTGGAATTCGGGATCGACTCGGGCAGGCGGATGTAGAAGTCGAGGCCCAGGGGAGAGGCGATTTCGTCCTGAAAGAACTGTCCCAGGCTGCGATGACGCGGATCGACCCGGCGCAGCAACTCGCCCTCGTAGTAGCCGAGGCTGATCGCGTGATAGGCTTGCCGCGTGCCGGGCTCCCACACCGGTTTCTGGCGGGCCAGCACCACCGCCAGGCGATCGAGGTCGGCGATCAGGTTCCTGTCCGCCTGCTCCTCGAAAGCGAACAAGCCCGCCTGGTGAGCCAGGAGCTGGCGAACGGTGATGGTCTCTTTTCCCTGCTGGGCAAACTCCGGCCAGTAGCTGCAGACGCGCTGCTCGTACTCGAGCCAGCCCCGGGAATGGGCGACCGCCAGGGTCATCGCGGCCAGGCCCTTGGTAGTCGAGTGGACCAGGACCATCGTGCCCTCTTCCCAGGGCTCACCGGTCGTTTTGTTCCGGATACCGCCCCACAGGTCGACGACCTTCTCACCTCGATGGTACACGCAACAAGCGCCGCCCAGTTCGTGTCGCCGGGAGAAGTTCTCGGCGAACACATTGCGCACGGCCTCAAAGCCCGCGCTCGCATCACCCTCAATACGGAGGCGTTGCGCTTCCATGGGCGGAGCCCCTCCTTCCGGTCAAGCCTGGCGCGCCCTCAGCCACCTGCTGGGCAGCATAATCAATCCTCACCGCTCCCGATGAATCGGTAGACAGCCACGCCAATGCGAGCGCCGGCGATCGGGGCCATCCAGCGGTAGCCCGGAATAGTGAGCAGGACATCATGGTCATGACGACTTCCGTGACCGAGCTCGACCCACATCACAGGGCCCACCCTGCGGGGCCCCGTTTGTGTCCGGTCATTGCCCCTCCACGGTAGCCACTCGTGAAATCGCTGCGGCGGCTTGTTTGGTGTCACTCCATGAGATGACGAACATGCTTGCTGACCGACAGAAGCTGGTCGGCGCTCATCCCACCGATGACACGCCGGGCAACGGGTCCCATGACGCGGAGAATGCCGGTAATGCCCAGCCTGGTGGTCTGCTCAGCCAGGTAGCCAACCTTCGCGGCCTGAACCGGTTTGACGAAGTAGTAGGCGAGACCGGCCTCGGTCAACTCGAGGACGATCTCCGTCAGTGTTTCTCTGTGCCTGGTCGGGTCCTCTGCGGTTTCCAGCGCCTCGAGCACTGAGAGGGTCCTGGTACGAAGCGACTTGGAGTGATAGAAGCGAAGGTAGGGCAGCCCTATCACCCCATTTCCTCGCCCGCTTTCGCCTCTACTGCCTTTGCGTGCCATTTGCCCCCTGACCGTCGTACACTGCAGTGCAGAGTCCGGTGGGAGTAGGTGGGCCGCCGCCTAACGGCGAGTGAAAGCCATGGTAGTTACGTGTCCTGTACTATCAGAGATCTGGCCGCTCATATGCTGAGAGTCGAGGACGGTTCCAGCGTAGGTTTCCGTTGAGCCATAGTCAAAAGTGAGGCTCAGGGTAATGCTCGGTCGCGCGTAAGTGCCGAGTACTTGGAGACTGCCCGCGCGTCCAGCCTCGATCGCGTAGCTCCCGGTACCCTCAACCGCACCGTTGGTTTGTGACAGGTCAAGGACTAAACTCGCCCCTGGCGCCTTGAAGTCTGCCGCCCACGTTCCCTGCACGTCAGCTGCCGGTGCTAGGCTGCTGGAGCAGCTGAGCGAGAAGAGACCCAGGATAAAGAGGGATTTCGATCGCATAGAGAACTCCGCTGGAGGATCCTCCTACGCCGTAAGTACCGTGCCTCCTCGGTGTGCAAAGTCCGACGCTGGCCGCCTTGTATCTTTATCTCAGTGCTGCGTTCGGAGCCAGACTATGGGGGGTGACAGCTCGATCTGCCTAGGGTCCGCGAGACCGTGCGTTAGCCAGGGTGTCACCCGCCTTCGCTCCAAGCGAGCCCGTACAGTGGCCGGGGACATCGAGTCCGGATCTGGCAAGGCTGGGCCACAAGGAGCGGCCCTTCGCCGGAGCACCGAGCGGCCGACTCGGGTAACAAGTCCGATGGCTACCTGCTCGGTTCATACCGCATCGCCACCGCCCCCGAGCCGAACTCCAGCCGGCTCACGAGCTTCAAGTCGACACACTTCGATAGCCCCGCGAACAATGTCGGCCCATGGCCCACTAGCCTGGGCTGTACCACGAACTCGTACTCATCAATCAATCCCAGCTCCGCCAACGCCAGCGGGAGCTTCACGCCTCCTACGAACAGTCCCTTACCGGACTCCCGCTTGAGCTGCTGAACGGCCTTCCCCAGATCCCCGCGCACGAGCTCCGCGTTCCAATCGACCCTGTCCAGCGTGCTCGACACCACGTACTTCCTCGCCGCGTCGATCGTCCGGGCGAAGGGTTCCATCCAATCAGGCCTCGCTCCCGTCCGCGCCGGCGACCGCCACGCGGCCTTCATCATTTCATAAGTCACCCGGCCAAACAGGAGGGCATCGGCCCGGTCGAGGGTCTCGACCGCGTGACGATGCAAGTCTTCGTCCGCCAACATTGCACGATGATCGCAGCACCCGTCCAATGTGACGTTTATGGAGTACCGAAGGGGTCGCATTACAGCCATCCTCCTGAAGCGGGCTAACGTATCGGCGTTCAGCTGCGGGCGCCAGAGGGAGTGCGTGAGCGAAGCTCACGCGCGACCGACAAGCCCGTCTGCTGCAACGCCTTGTTGGGCGGCGCCATTGACTTTGCAACGAGGTTTCGCGCGACACGACAAACCGACGGAGGCTTCAGTCCGATTCTGGCGCGCGCAGCGAAGGCTTGCAGCCTCGGAACAGGAACGCCGACCCGAAGCGAAACCGGGGGAAGATAGAATAGCCGCACAGAAGGCAAGACCCACCGAAGGCGATGCCAACAGGTCGCGTCTGCGACTGCTCGCCAGTCGAGATCTCAATCTTCAAAACCAATGACCAAAGGTTCAGATCTCCTGATCATTCAAGCCCACCCGAAGCAACCCGCCCGCTCGACCGACGCGGTCGCCGCCGCGATGTCGACGTGGATTTCATCGAGGAGGCCAGCATTCAGGCACTGATGGATGGTGTCAGCGCCGTGGACCCCAACGAACTTCCCGGCGGCGGCGGCTTTGGCCTGGTTCACGGCGCTTTCGATGCCGTCGGTCACGAAGTGGACGGTCGAGTTGGGGTCGCGGCCATCCGGCGGGGATGTGGTGGGTAAGCACGAATGCTGGTCCCCAGGCGTGATTGCCGCCCCAGCCGTGGGCGACGTCGAAAGTGCGTCGACCGGTGAGCACGGCACCAAGTTCGGATCAGAGACCGCGAAGGTGCCCGGCGCTCGGCCCAGACACCTTGAACGTCACGGGGTCCGACCCTCCGGTGTGGAATTCGACGTCTCCCGAGGTGATGTGCTGCGGTCGCGGTACGCGGCACCAGCGATGTCCTGGATCATGCTTGACAATAAAAGTTGTCAATGATATTATCTCCTCATGCTCGACATCCAAGTCATCGATGATCCGGCGGCGGCGACGGTGGCCTTGGAGCCGACGCGAAGCCGACTCCTCTCCGAACTGGCCGCGCCCGCCTCGGCGGCGACGTTGGCCACGCGGGTCGGCTTGGCTCGGCAGAAGGTCAACTACCACCTGCGCGCGCTCGAGGCGCACGGGTTGGTGCGGCTGGCACAGGAACGCCAGTGGGGCGGGCTGACGGAACGGCTGCTGGTCGCGACGGCCGCTTCCTATGTCGTTTCGCCGGGCGCCCTGGGCCCGGTCGCCGTCGATCCCAACCGGGATGTCGATCGGTTGTCCGCGAGCTATCTCATCGCCCTGGGCGCACGAGTTGTGCGCGAGGTGGGCGAACTCGTTCGGCGCGCGAGCGAGGCGGGCAAGCGCCTGGCGACCCTGTCGGTGGATACCGAGGTTCGCTTCCGGTCGCCGACCGATCGGGCGGCCTTCACGCACGAACTCACCGACGCCATCGCGAAACTGGTTTCGAAATATCACGATGCATCCGCCCCCGGCGGCCGTGCGCACCGCCTGGTGATCATGGCGCACCCGCTACCCCAGAAATCCGAGCCCAAGGAGCTATCATGAGCGTGAAAGTTGAAGCAAACGGACGACGTTCGGTTCAGGTCGAATTCGAAGTTGCCGGCACGCCGGAGGAAGTGTGGCAGGCCATCGCCACCGGGCCGGGTATTTCGTCCTGGTTCGTGCCGGCTGAGTTCGTGGAGAGGGACGGGAAGCCAGTCGCAATGAAGTTCAAGTTCGGCCCGGGCATGGAGATCGGTGGTGCCATCACGGCGTGGGATCCGCCGCGGAAGTTTGCCGGGGAGGGTGAGGTCTACGGTGGCTCGCCGCCCGTTGCAACCGAGTGGAACGTTGAGGCGCGGGCGGGTGGTGTGTGCCTCCTCCGCATTGTCCATAGCCTTTTCGCCAGCACGGACGAGTGGGACAACCAGCTGGAAGGTGCCAAGTCGGGATGGGCAGGTTTCCTGAACATCCTCCGGATCTATCTCAAGCACTTCCGCGGCCAACGGTCCGCGATCATGCAGGTCACGACTCCCATCGCGAGTACGGAGGCGGAGGCCTGGGAAACGCTGACCGCGGCGCTGGGAGTAAAAGGCGTGAGCGTCGGGCAGCGCTGGGCGACGCCCGCGGGCGTCTCACCGCTCGGCGGCGTGGTGGAGCTTGTCACCGAGGATCCCTACGACGCCCTGCTGAGGCTCGACAAGCCGGGGCCAGGCATAGCCGCCCTTGGCACCGCCACCTATCCCGGTGGCCAGGGCACGGTGGCGATGAACCTGTACATGTACGGCGACAGGGCGGCCGATACCGTCGCCCGTGAGACACTGGTATGGGAGGCGTGGTTCCAGGAACGCTTCCCGATGCCGGTGGAGAAACACACGTGAGAAAGCTCAAGATCATCGAGCACATCTCGCTGGACGGGGTGATCCAGCATTCCGCCGATGACGGCGACTTCCCCTACAGCGACTGGACTGCGCCGTACCGGACGCCCGCGGGCCGGGACGCTGTGATGGCCGCGCATGGCGAGCGCTTCGACCTGCTGCTGGGCCGTCGCACCTACGATATGTGGTCGGGCTTCTGGCCGAAGGCGCCGAGCAGTCCGCTCTCGGACCGCCTCAATGCGGCAACGAAGTACGTCGCGACCCATCGTCCGGAGAGTCTTGCCTGGGGCCCATTCGAGGGTGTGGGACCGGACATCGTCGAAGGCGTTCGCCGCCTCAAGTCGCAGGACGGCCCGGGCCTTGTCCTGTCTGGCAGCTCCACGCTGACGACGACGCTGCTCGAACATGGGCTGGCGGATGAAGTAGTGCTGATCGTCTCTCCGGTCCTGCTGGGGACGGGGAAGCGCCTCCTCGAGGAGGGAACCCCGGCACAGACTTTCGAGCTCGTCAGCACGATAGGCACGCCGACCGGCGTCCTCCTCAACACGTACAAGGTCACAGGGCCTTTGAAGACCGGATAGTTCGACGACACGACTTCGTCAGTGAATACCGGAACGCCGTAGTCTAGCAGGCATGAAAGATGTGCCTAAGGCGATTCCCCCGGAGCTGCCCAACGGATGGCGCTCAAGCTGCGGCCTGCGGTGGCCACAGACAAGATGGATCTCTTCCCCACGGACGTGGCCGCCGCGGGCCGACAGCTTCAAATCGTACTTAGGCCCCAGCGCTTTGCACTACATAAGTGCGAGGATCAGCAGGGCCAGTGCCACAACGGTCACAAGGAGCTGAAGTGCTGCCAAACGACGCATGCGCCTGAGGTCCCCGCGTGCCTCGGGTGGATAGTAGATCGGATTGGTTCCCTGAAACCAATTCCATTCCACGCTAGGTGGAGCTCCCGGCAGGCGTCGACGGCCAAGGGTCAAGTACTGAGCGAGGCCGATGGCCGCCAGGCCAAGAGCGAGTACTAGGCCGAGCCCGCCGGCAATGAGGAGTGATATGTGCATGTTGCTGCCTAACATCGGGCTACTGCGGCGTCGGAACCGGCGCGTCGCTGTTCCAGATGTTTGACTGGATCTTCCAGCTCCCGTTCACCTGCTTCCAGACGTTCAGGTACTTGCCGCGCTCGGTCACGTGTTCGGGCCCGTACGTCACGACGTAGGTCCCAGCATCGACCACGAAGTCCGCGTTTCCGTAGAAGTCGGTAGTCTCCTCGCGAAACTCGGTGAGGCCGGCCTTGATGTATTCGACGGTGAAGTCGTGCATCGCCTGAAGGCCGGTCACCGCGGCGGTACCGGGCGGGAAGGACTTGGCATCGGGTGCAAACATCGAGTCGATCAAGGCGATGTCGCCCGTGAGATGCGCTTGGGTGAACCGCGCGTTCTGTTCCCCAATGAGTCGACGCGTCGCGTCCAGATCGAAGGGCGGAAGCGCGGCGCGGGAGGATGCGGGTGCTGGACCGTCGCACGAACTCGCGAGAAGGCTGGCGAGCACGCAGAAGCGGAGGAGAGTAGACTGAGTCATCGGGGCCATTTGAGAGTCCTGGTGTGCTGCACGCGCGACACCCGGGGTGCGTCGTCGGTCTAACGGCTACGCCTCAGCTGCGGGCCGAGGCACGCGATGCCCAATTGGCACCGCCGGTCGGCTGAGGCTCGGCAGCTGCAGGCGGTAGTCAGGCGCCAGAGGCGCCAGAAGCTACGAGCCGGCGATGACTTGGCAGGCCTCTAAGCGATTCCCATCTAGGTCCCAAAACGTGAAGAACTTCACGCCCTCAACCACCTCGATGGGCCCGACCGCAACATCACGCGCTAGAAGCGTCGCCTGAAGCGCCTCCGCATCATTCGTCACGAGGATCGGATAGGGGACAGCGGTCCCGTGCGGCGGCAGCACTTCCCCTGGCTTCAACTGCCAAATGGTGAGGGTGTGGTCATTGAAGGGAAGCACGGCAAAACCTTGCGTAGAGTCAGTGCAACTTGGGCTGAGCCCGAGCTTCTCGAAATACCAATCGGTAGCCGCTTCCCAATTGCGGACCCGAATGATGATCGTGTCGATCCGACCGACGAGGGGAAGGCCACTCATAGTGCCCCCGAGGCAAGTAGTAAGACAGGAGGCAAGGATGCAGACATTTGTGGCGGAAGAGGGCGCCCGCTGGCTCCATGATAGTGTGGGGAACGCATCTCGACTAGTGTGAACCATGAGCTGCTCCGTCCGCGACTAGCCCAAAGCCGACCAACTGTCCTGGAGTCCGTTGGTGAGCGCCGTGAATGATGGCGCCTAACGATTCTGGCGTTCTGCCGCGAGGCCTGAGCGTAGCGCTGGCCTCGTCGGGCGCAACGCCTTGTTAGGCCGCCCTCACTGACGCACATAGCGCAAGTGTGTGGCAGCTGGACCATCCAGAATCTTGTCAATGCGAAACTGCGGCCCAGGCTCGCGTAGGTTCTCGAAGAGACGCCGCCCGCCGCCGAACAACACGGGTGCCAAGGCGATTTCCAGCTCGTCAACGCCACCCAGGTTCAGGTACTGCTGGATTACATCCGCTCCACCCGCGATACGAATATCACGACTGCCTGCGGATTCCCGCGCCAGGCCTAGGGCACGCTCCGGCCCGTCATTGATGAAGTAAAAGGTTGTCCCACCGGGGCGCGCCCAGGGTTCGCGTTTCTCATGGGTAAGAACGTATACCGGTGTGTGAAACGGAGCCTCCTCTGGCCAGGCGCGCTCGCCTTGGTCGAACATTCGCTTGCCCATAATGTTGGCACCGATGCGCTCCGTGGTGCTGCGAACCAGGTCATTGACCGGGCCGGTCTCTCCCCCTGGTCCGAGCTTGAGGTTCTCGCGGAAGCACTGTTGATCGAGGATCCAGGCCATCAGCGCCCCCCACTTAGCGCCCCAGTTCTTGTACTCCCAATTCTCCATCGTCATTCCTTCCGGTGCCATGTAGCCATCGAGGCTAAGTCCGATGTTGACGAATACTTTGCTCATGATCTTCCTCTCGCATGTTCGGATGTCGGCCTAACGACTGGTGCATCAGCTGCGAGGGCGCTGCCCGCGCAAATGAGGCCCTCGGCAGTTGCATGCGCTGGTTAGGCCGCTGCCTCGATCGGCACTCCAGGGGCGCGATACCGCGGCCAAGTGCCCCGCACCAGTACCCAAGCGACGGCGACAGCCGCGACGGCAACGAGCACCACGGACTCGCCGACCCAGAGAGCCGTGGCGTCCGGCGCGCTGGAAAAGTCAAATACTCCTTGAATTGTCGCATTCCATGCGGAGTGACCACGATGGCAGGCCAGATACTGCCGGACGTCAGGCGGACGCGGGCAAGGAGCAGTCCAATCGCTGGAGTCGTGATGAGAAACAGGCCGGCGGAGGCGGTGGGATGGAGCCCCGAGGCGTACACACCGCCGAGGATAAGGGGCATGTGCCAACAGGCCCAGACGACGCCGCTGAGGAGGAGCGGAAACGGTGCTCCCGCCTCGATCAACCGAGTCAGCATATATCCCCGCCAGCCGATCTCCTCCCCTGCGGCGGCGAGGGCGGCTATCGGGACGCCGATTGTGAGGCGAATCGCGACTAGGGTGCTGAAAGCCGTTAGGGGAGCGCTCACCGCCGGGAAGCCAGGAACCGTTGGGGATCTGAACTGGACCAGGCCGGCGGCCCAAGCGAAACCGTAGGCGAGGGCTCCGACCGCGAGGGGATAGAACCAGGCGATCAGTGTCATCCGCAGGCCAATCCGCCCGCCGAAACGAAACGAGATGTCGGCGCTGCCCTCCTTCAGGACCAGCCGAGCCATGATCGAAGCCAGAGCCGGCATCCACATCAGGGCCAGGACAAGTCCCAAGTGATTCCGGATGGAATCTCCTGCGCGGAGCAAAAGCCACTCGAGCACGGCCGAACTCGGCAGGAGTACCCCGAAATAGAGGAGGAGGCCCCTGCGGGCTCGATCGCCGCGGTCAACCGTCGTCGTACTCGCTCCGTGCAATGGTGCTCCAACCGGGGGAAGAACGCAGCGGCCTAACGTTGGCTTCTGCTGCGAGCGGTCACATCATCTCGAGCGTAGCGAGCTTCCGAACGCCGCTCCGCAGCAGCAAGTACCGTTAGGCCCTCGGCGAGCGAGTTCACTTCACGGGACCAAAGACGGCTCCATGCGCGAATGCCGGACCGGTCCTGCCATGGGGCCACTCCTCACGGTCGAAGCGGATCCCAGGAATCCCGGAGCCGTTGGCTGGAAGGCCGCCCGCGAGCTGGAGCTTTCCGGTCTCCGGGTCCACGTCGATCAGGTAGACGCCACCGGCCAGCGTTCCGCCGCCGGTCATCACGATGCGCCGTCCCCCGGCTTCGAGCGCGAGCCAGTGCGGGCGGGCATCGATGCCGAAACCGAGCTCGTCCACGATCACCGGCTTCAAGGGGTTCGATACATCCAGCACCACCAACGATCCGGTCGTGCCCACGGGCTGCACCCAGAATCGACCGAACCGCACCGGCACGTTGCAGTCCGTATCCTCTCCTGCCACCGCCGACCACGGGAAGGAACGCACCAGGGTGGCGACCGGTGTGCTGTCGAGCGCAGAGAGCACGTACATCCCGCAGCGGAACGTCGTGACCATCACGGTCCTGCCATCGGCGAGCACTCGTGGCTCGGCGGGGTGCAGGTGCTCGTCGCCGCGCGGTCCGGGCGGCAGCAACACGGTATGCAGCAGCGTCAGGTCCGAGAGCCGCCAGACCTGCACCGACCGCCCCACGAGTCGGCCGTGCATGTCGGCCGACGTCGTAACCACGCGGTCGAGCTGGGGGACCACGGCCAGGCTGTACGGACGAAGGTCCGGATCGAGTGGATTCGCGGCACTGGACCCCCGGAGCATGCGCCCGCGGTTGTCCAATTCGACCAGCCCGCCGACCGCGCCGTGATCGTCCGCGCGTCCCTGGAAGGTGCCGAGCACCGTCTTGCTCGGCGTGCGGGCGAAACTGTGCGGGTGCGCGAAGGGGCCCGCATCGCCGAAGTCGCTGAGCAACTGCGGGTGGGCGGGGTCGCCGAGATCGAACACGAATGTGCGCCCTGTTTCGAATGCGTTGGCGAAGAGCTGATTCGTGGACAGTTCGTATTCGACGTGATGCGCGCCGCGTCCGCCCTGCGCGGGCAAAGTGCTGACGACCTGCCCGTAGGTTGCCGAACGGCGATCCACATCTACGACCGCCAGAAAATCGTCTGACCTCTTGTCGACGTCCCAGGCCCAGACAAAGAGGTGAGTGCTGCCGCTGGACTCGTTCGCCGTCGCCATTGGCGAACAGCTGCACACCGCCACGAGGAGCAGGCCAGTCGCCTGCCAGCAAATGGGACGCAATCGACGAGTCCCGGGACAGAAGGCGAGCAGGTCCATGTGCTACTTCACTCCCAAGAGGTTGAGCGTACGATACTCCTCTGCGCGTCCAGCCTAACGGTTCGGCGATAAGCTGCGCCAGACCGCGCAGCGGGCTGGTGCCAGCTTCATCGCCCTGTTAGGCATCCGCCGGCATTACGGATCCCTTGGCGGGTTTGATGGCAAGAAACACCTCGCGAGCTGATGGTTCCGGTTCGCTGTGCCGAAATGACACCGCTCTCGCCTCGAAGCCGACGTCGGCGAGGAGGCGGAGCCACTCAGCTTGCGCGAACAATCCGAGGACATGTCGGTCCTGCTCCACGAGCACGGAACCACTCCTCTCATTCAGCAGGTAGGCGAAGTCAACGGTGTAGGTTGAATCTGATGGATCGGGATCCCACGTCCACTCAAGGTAACGCAGGCTCCGGACTGCACCATCGTGACCGCCGTGTTGTGTCGAGGGTCGGAAGTTCTCGCGAATGTAGTCGGGTGCGAAGAGAGCCGCTCCGCCCGCTTTGCAGTGCACGAAGGCCGTCTGAATCGCCTTTCGCAAATCGTTCTCCGTGGTCATGTACCCGATTGCATCCTGAATGAAAACGCTATCGAAGTGTCGGCCAAGCCTCACGACCCGCATATCACCCTCGACGTGCTTGCACTCGGGGTTGAGGGCTCGGCTTACGGTGAGCATCCCAGGAGCGTGATCGACAAGGGTGACCTCGAAACGCGCTTTGAGGTGCGAGGCGGTGTTCCCCCCTCCAGACCCGAGTTCGAGGAGCGTCCGCGGTGGCTGGTCAGAGGCCTCGATCAGGATCTGCTGGTAGAACAACGCCGCCTCCTCGTACTCGGCAGGCTGCGACAAGAGGGGCCACCACGAGGCCAGTTCACCATACAGCCTGGGTTCTTGAGAGCGCGCGTCTGGTTGCTTCCCCGCCCCCGGCGTTTGAGATCGAGCATCCATGTCGTTCGTCCGTGGCGGGATGCCTAACGCGTTGCACATGTGCTGCGGCCGCGGTCGCGGCGCGAGCGCGGCGGCTCAACAGGCTCCTAGCACAGGCCGCGCCCGTGCCGTACCACCGCCCGCGGCCAACAGCACCATTTGCTTGTTATGTAGCGCCTCCACACGACCCTACAAGTGCTCTCCCACAAAAATGATGCCTGCCACCCCCACTACAAGGGCTATCAGCAGCGCCAGGAAGTAGGCACCCACACCATGCGCCATGAGCACGCTGAAAGACGTGGCCGGTCGACGCTGATACACGGCCCAAGATCGCCAAACCGCGACAATCAGTGGGATCGTCAGCGCTGCAATGGTGGCTGTCGCCAGCGGCCCCGAGTCATGCTGAAGCCAGAAGGAGACCAAGAGCGCGGGCACGATCAGCGCTGGCAGGAGTGCGAACTTACTGTCACGACGCGCTGCCCACGCGCCTATCGCTGATTGGCCGATCGCCAGTAGCCCCGATACGAGCAGAAACCCGAAGATGGCGCCTAGTTTTCGGGCCGTTGGCGTCCACTCGAACAAGGAACTCCTCCTCGCCTCGGATCTCTGTCGCTACATAACGCGTTGCACATGTGCTGCGGCCGCGGTGGCGGCGCGAGCGCGGCGGCCTCCCAGGCTCTCAGCACGGGCCGCGCTCGTGCCGCATCAAGGCCCGCGGCCGACAGCCACCATGTGCTTGTTATGCCGCACTTCCTCCGACAATCGGCAGGCCGATGGCCTCGTCGAGTGATCCTGCGCGCTCGCCACCCTGATCGAGAAACCAGATCCCTTGGACGTCGAGGTAGAAGTACCGCTGCTTAGCCACGGCGACACCAACGCGAACGAGCCCGGGGACGTGTGTAACCTTCCAAAGCGCCTCGAATACCGGCGGCCGAAGGTCTGCGGAGGACCGAACCTCGACGGTGACGAGCGGCCCCAATAGGTCGTCGAGCACATAGAAGGTGGGGTCCGAAGCCTCGATACTCCAAGCGCCATCGGCCGCCTCAGCGTCCAAGTCGAGCGGGTAGGGGCCAAGCGGGCCCACGGTGCCAAGGGGACGCAATGCTTCCAGCACGGCGTTGCTGCCGGTGAAACTCGGCCCAGTCGATCGGCGCGACCTCCGACAAGCGCGGCAGCTGGTCGGACAGTCGGGCACCAAGTGAACGGCGCACTGAAGACGCTATCGATGACTGCGGCGTAAGCGTACGGCCATCTCATCTTGATACGACAACTCGTCGGGGTTCACTTCCGCGTAGTGAAGAGCCAGGCAGCCGACGCGAGATCGACGACTTCATGACCGTCCCACGCTCGCGCCCAGGGTGACGAGAAGCTCGTCCAGTTGCTCGAACGTCTCTCCCATCGCATCCGCCGCCCCGGTGCCGGCGGCGTCGAGAGCTTCCTTCGAGGGATAAAGCTCGTGCATGACCAGCAACGTCTTGCCGCCTTTTTCCGCGAAGGTCACCGTCGTGACGGAACCCTCGTCACTTTCCTCATTGGTCCAGACGAGGCGCGAGTGCGGTGTTACTTCCTTGTACGTGCCGAAGAACGCCAACTGTGAGTCCCCGTGTGCGAACTCCAAACGGTACCTGCCCCCGACACGAACATCCATTTCGCAGGAAAGCAGGGACATTCCCATCGACTTCGGCACCCACCACTGCCTGAACAGCTCGGGCTTGGTCCACGCCTCGAACACGAGGCGCGCCGGGCCGTTGAAAGTTCGCGTGACAACGAGCTCACGCTCGGACTTCCGCTCCACCGTCGTACGATTCTTCATGGGGGCAACCTCACTCTCTCTTCTTGCGTTCATCGACCTTCTCCTTCCGTTTCAATTCCTCGACAACTTTGTCCAGCTCGTCGAAGCGTGCGTCCCAGAGCTGGCGGTATCTCTCGATCCATGCAGCTTCCTCCTCCAGTCGGCGCGGGCCGAGCTTGCAGGTCCGCACGCGCCCGACCTTCTCCGTGGTGACTAGCCCCGCCTGCTCCAAGACGCCGACATGCTTCTTTATGCCCGTGAGGGTCATGCGGAATTTCTCGGCAAGGTCCGTGATTGAAGCGTCTGCATGCCCGAGCTGCTCCAGAACGCCACGTCGGGTGGCGTCGGAGAGCGCGGCGAACGAGGCATCGAAGCGGGTCTGGGTATAGTGAACCATGTGGTTCAGTATTTAACACACGGACAGGCGGCACGCAAGGGGAGGCCGAGCTCGCGCTGCCTTGAATAGCTGCCGGGCAACGTCCTCCAGGTGCTGCGCCTTCACCATCCGCGAGATGCTTCCGCAACCCCGGCTGCACCACCCTCGGCAGCATCGTTACCCGGTCCTTGGCACCCTTGCCCCGCCTCACCGTGAGCTGGCCCTTCTCGAACTCGACGTCCTTGACCCGGAGCGTAAGGCATTTCCATCAGCCTGAGCCCGCTGCCATACAGCAGTTCCGCCGCGATGCGGCTGGTACCCCTCATCAGGTCGAGCACCGCCCCGACCTCATCGCGCGTGAGCACAGCCGGCAGCCGCTCCGGCGCCTTGGCGCGCACCAACCCGTCGAGCCAGCCGAAGTCCTGCTGGAGCACCGATCGATAGAGGAAGAGAATGCCGCTCAGGGCCTGGGTCTGGGTCGATTGGCTGATCCTGCCCCGTTCGGCGAGATCGGTGAGAAAGGCAGTGATCTCGGCTGGACCGAGTTCGGCGGGATGGCGCATGCCGTGAAACCGGACCAGCCGGCGCCCCCACCGGACATACGCCCGCTCCGTCGCACGGCTGTAGTGCCGCGCACGGAGCACCGAACGCAACTGCTGGAGCAGGCGCGGTCGCCCGTCGCGCCCGGGGAACGCCGCACCCGCCCCTGCCGCGCTCGCCATCCCACTCCTCCCGCTCAAATCTTCAAGCTTCGGCGCTGAGGGGACGAGTACCATCATCACTCGAACGCAGGCCGAACCATTCAAGCGCGGGGAAGCGGCAGTATCATTCATCCCATGGCGAAGAGGTCCTCACTCACCACCCCCGCGGCGAAGACGCCCGTCGCGCATCCGCCTGTCCTCCCCGAGGACCGGGCGCTCGACGGGTATCGCAAACTGGCCTGGGCGTTCGACGAACTGTTCCGCATCCCCGGCACGCAGTTCCGCTTCGGCCTCGACTCGATCATCGGGCTGGTGCCCGGCGTGGGCGACATCGCCGTAAGCGCACTCGGCGCCTACGCGCTGCTGCTGGCGTTCAAGCTGCGCGCCCCGGTCACGGTGCTGACCCGGATGCTGCTCAACATCGGCGTGGATACGGTGCTCGGCTCGGTCCCACTCATCGGAGACCTCTTCGACGCGACGTGGAAGGCGAACACGAAGAACCGGCGGGTACTTGAGGCGTGGCTGGCCGAGCCGGCACGGACCAAACGGCGGAGCAAGTGGGTCATCGTACTGTTCGGCCTGCTGTTCCTCGCCCTGGTGGCGGGATCACTCTGGCTGGCGTGGATCGTGGTGACGTGGTTGCTCAGGGTGCTGAAGGGTTAGGAGTTAAGAGTTGGGTGTAAGAGGCCCCCTGACTCCTAACTCCTAACTCCTGACTCTTAACTCGCTGCCGGCTTCGGATGCAGGATCGCGAACGCCGCGCCTGCCGGGTCGACGATCACCGCGAACCGCCCGACATCCGGGATGTCCGTCGGCGGCCGCACGACCTTCGCCCCGAGCGTCGTCGCGAGCGCCGACGTACCGTCACAATCGCTCACCGCGAAATACGGCAGCCAGTTGGACAGCATCGGTCCCATGTCGGGGGAAATCTGCATCCCGCCACCCACACCCTTCCCTTCTCGCTCGAAGATGGTGTAGTCCATTCCGGGCATCGACATGACCGTCGTGGTCCAGTCGAACAGCTTGACGTAGAACGCCGCACCCGCCTTGAAGTCGGTGGACATGAGCTCGTTCCACACCAGCGAACCGGGGTCGCCGCGAAGTCCCACGCCGGGATTGCTCTTCGCCTGCCACACCGCGAACACCGCGCCCTGTGGATCGGTGATGATCGCCATCCGGCCATGCTCGCCGGCATCGTGCGGCCCCATGACCACCTTGCCTCCGAGAGTGGTAGCCTTGGCGGCTGCGGCGTCGGCATCGGTGACGGCAACGTACGAGAGCCAGTGCGCTGGTATGCCCAGCTTCAGCTGGTCGGGCATGAGCTGGTACATCGCCGCGACGTCCTTGCCGCCCAGCTGGAAGATGTAGTAGGTGAACCCGGGGCCCATCGGATTCTCGCGCACGTCCCACCCGAAGAGTTCGATGTAGAAGGCCCTTGCCCTGGGACCGTCGGTAGTGCCCAACTCCATCCAGGCAAAGGTGCCCGGGGGATTCATGGTCATGACCGTCATGGTGACCTCCTGCGCCCTGCGTTGCCGTTGAGACCTGCCTGGTGGGATCCTATCGCTACGAGACCCGCCCACCGCGGGTGTCAGGCGGGGTTCCCCACCCGGAACTTCTCCAGTATTACTCCCGTACCAGAATTGGCAACCGCTCCCACGTCACGATCCCGTTTCATAAGGTCATCTCATGCCCCGCTCCACACGTCTCGCCCTGTTCCTGCTCGCCGTAACCGCGCTGCCCGTCTCTGCGCAGGCCAAGCGGCCCGACGGCTGGAAGGTGCGACTGGACGAACCCGGCCCCGACAGCACCAAGCTTTCCTTCGTCTCCATGGCGCCCGGCTGGCACGTCACCACCGGTCCGGCCGTGATCCTCTGGAACCCCGCCACCACCGCCAAGGGGTCGTTCAAGGCGGAGTCGAACATCTTCCTGTTCAAGCCGGCGAGCAGTCACGCCGAGGCGTTCGGCATGTTTGTGGGGGGTAACAATCTCGAGGCCGAGAACGAGTCGTACCTGTACTTCATGATCCGGAACGACGGGGACTATCTGGTGAAGCAGCGGGCTGGCAAGGACACCAAGGACGTAATCCCCTGGACAAAGAGCCCGGCGATCAAGCTCTACGACGGCAAGTCGGAGAGCGCCGCAAACCTGCTGACCGTGGTCGCCACCCCGGCCTCGGTGGACTTCCTGATCAACGGGACCAAGGTGGCCAGCCGGCCGCGGGCCGACCTCGCGGCGGACGGGATCGTGGGGCTCCGGGTCAATCACAACCTGAACCTGCACGTGTCGAAGCTCGAGGTCACCGCAACGAAGTAAGAGATCGGCGCCCGTTTCACCTTGAAACCAGCTCCCAGTCGATCCCGTAAGAGCCGGACGCAGGATAATTGCTCACACGGAGGAGATGATGCGCCGACTGGGACGCTGGTTTCTTGGATTCCTGCTGGTGATCGCCGGCGCCGTGGCGGCGCTTTACGGCTACACCGTCTTCCGCTTCAATCGCAGCTATGACGTCGCCACCCGGCCGCTTACGCTGCCTACCGACAGCGCGTCGCTCGCACGGGGACAGCACGTCGCCACCGCGATCGGCAAGTGCGTCGACTGCCACACCGCCGATCTGGGCGGCAAGGTGTTCATCGATGACAAGGCGCTGGGGTACATCGTGACCCCGAACCTCACCGGCGGGCCCGGAAGTCCCGTCGCCGGCTGGACCGTGGCCGACTGGGACAGCGCGATCCGGCACGGCGTCGGGCCCAAGCATCGCGGCCTGGCCATCATGCCGGCGGAGGAATACCAGTACTTCACCGATGCTGACTTCACGGCCCTGGTGGCGTACATCACCTCGGTGCCCAAGGTCGACCGCTCCCTGCCCGGGCGGACCTTCGGCCCGATGGCTCGCGCCCTCTATCTCGCCGGAAAGCTGCCGCTCTTCCCCGCGGAAGTGGTCAAGCACGACAGCGTCGGTCTGCACAACTTCCCCGAGGGAGAGTACCTCGCGCGGACCGGCGGATGCTTCGCCTGCCACGGCGCCACGCTCTCCGGCGGAGCGATCGTCGGGATGCCGCCGGGCACCCCGCCCGCCGCCAACATCAGCGCCACCGGCATGATCAACTGGACGCCGGCCGACTTCACCACCGCGCTCCGCACCGGGAAGCGGCCCGACGGCAGTACGCTCAAAGCTCCGATGCCGTGGAAGCTCACCGCCAACCTGACCGACGCGGAGATCGAAGCGCTGTGGAACTACCTGCGGAGCGGGAACTATCCGTCACAGGCGGGAGGGTCGAAGAGCTAGACGACGCGGAGCTTCCAGCGCCCGCGCCGGAAAAGTGCGGCGCTCGCGAGTGCCAGGGTACAGAAGGCCACCGTGATGGAGATGAACACGCCACGCGGCCCGAATCCCATGACATGCGCGAGCGCCCACGCCAGCGGGATCTCCCACAGCCAGAAACAGAAGAGGTTGAGCCAGGTGGGCGTCCAGGTGTCGCCGGCCCCGTTGAACGACTGCGTCAGCACCATCCCGTAGGCGTAGAGCGGAAAGCCCAGGCTCACGATCCTGAGGCACGACACGGCGAACACCGCCACGTCGGCGTCGTGGGTGAACAATCCCACCAGCACGTTGGCGCCGGCGAAGAAGATCACGCCCACCGCCGTCAGGAACACGGCGTTGTAGTTGGCCGCGGTCCACACCGCCTGCTCCGCGCGATCCGGCTTCTTCGCCCCCAGGCCCTGGCCCACCATGGTCGCCGCGGCGTTGCTCAGTCCCCATGACGGCAGCAGCGCGAAGATGACGACGCGGATCGCGATGGTGTAGCCGGCGAGCGCCGCGCTGCCGAAGGTGGAGAGGATCCGCACCAGGCCGATCCAGCTCACCATGCCGACGATCATCTGGAACGTGCCGACCGCCGAGAGGCGGATCAGCGCCCACATGAGCTGGAAGTCGGCCACGACGTGGCGCCGCGCCACACCGAGCCGCCCAGTGCCGCTCGCGAGCACCGCGAGCTGGATGAGCACGCCCGAACCGCGCGCGACGGTCGTCGCCACGGCCGCACCGGTCACGCCCAGTTCCGGGAACGGACCCCAGCCGAAGATGAGAAAGGGGTCGAGCAGGAGGTTGATCGCGTTCGCGGTCCAGAGGACGCGCATCGCGATCGTGGCATCGCCCGCGCCCCGGAATGCCGCATTGATGAGAAAGAGGAGGATAACGGTCGCGTCGCCGCCCAGGATGATGCGCGCGTACCCGGTCCCCGCCGCGATCACCTGGGGTGTCGCCCCCATGAGGCCGAGCAGGTGCGGCGCAAAGAGGAACCCGGACGTGCCCAGAACGCTGGCCACCGCGAGCCCGAGCAGGACCGCCTGCACCGTCACCCGCGCCGCTGCGTCCTGGTTCTTCTCCCCGATGCGGCGCGACACCATCGCGGTGACACCGATGCTGAGCCCCATCGCCAGCGCGTAGATGATCGAGAGCACCGACTCAGTGAGGCCCACGCTCGCCACCGAGTCGGCGCCGAGCTTCGCGATCCAGAAGATGTTGACGACCGCGAAGAGCGACTCCATGACCATCTCGAGCACCATCGGCACCGCGAGCAGGATGATCGCGCGGCGGAGGGGACCTTCGGTGTAGTCGGTGTCGGTGCCGCGGAGGGCGGCCTTGATTTCTTCGAAGAGGGATGACATGTGAAGAAACAGCGTCAGGAGGAACAGCGACAGCGTGAGGCGGAAGAGCAAAGCGGTTACCGCAGTTTCAGGTCCCCCTCACGCCGTTGCAGTTCCTCCTTACGCTGTCGGATAGGCTCTATCCAGGTCGTCGAACATCCGCTTCGCGTAGTCGAACCCAGCGATCGCCTCCTGCACGACCGCGTCCTGCTCCTTCGCGGAGAGCGGCAGCGCAGTGAGGGCGGCGCGATAGGTGTTCTTCCGGCCGTTCACGTCGGCCACGGCCTTGAAGTTGTAGAAATTCGTGCCCGCCTCGCCGGCCTCGTAGGTCTTGGCAACGCTGCGGCCCATCATCTGTCCGCCGGACAGATCGCCGAGATAGCGCACGTACGCGTGCGCCACCAGACCGCGCGGCATGCGCTTGCCCAGGTCGGTGAGGTGCGCCGCGTAGTCCGACGCGGCCTTCACCACCGGGATCGAGCGCCAGTCCTTGCCGGCGAAGAACTCGAGGTCCTGCTCCAGCGACGCCGCACGGTTGAGCGCTGGATCGTAGACCATCCCCACCACCGCGTCGTCCTTGTGCGCGCCCATGGCCGCCTCCAGGGCCACGTACACCGGGTGTAGCGCGCGGATCAGGCCGACATAGCCGTCGCGCGGCAGCGTGCCCTTGAACAGGTGCTTGACGAAGGCGGTGCGCTCGGCGGCAGTGTGCGCCGCACCGGTGGCATCACGCAGCCGCTCGGCGAGGCCGGAAGGAACGGTTGTCTCGGACATCTGTACTCCTCCATTTGGGCCGCAAACTTACCGAATCGGACCCGAACAACCAAGCCGCGTCAGCTTGTCACGAGATGCACCGGGATACCGCCATTGTTCGTGCGCCAGACCTCGTGCAGCGGCACACCCACCTGTCCCTCGAGACGGGGGTTGGCGCCCAGCAGCGCCACGCGCCATCCCGGCAGCCGGGTGCGGGCCACGTTGCCCAGCTGCGCGTAGAGATTCCGCAGCGCCTTCTCCTCGCCGATGCGCGCACCGTAGGGCGGATTGGTGAGCAGCAGTCCCGGGCCCGGCAACGCGTCCGTTGCCGAGAGCGGTGCATTGCGGAAGTCGATGTTCGGCACGACGCCCGCCCGCTCCGCATTGGCCCGGGCCGCCTCGATGGCACCGGCGTCGCGGTCACTCCCGATGATGGCCGGCGCTCCCGCCAGGATGCGCGACTCGGCGTCGGCACGGATCCTGGCCCACAGCTTTGCATCGAAGTCGGGCCACGACTCGAACGCGAAGCTCCGGTGGAGTCCGGGCGGAATCCGCCGCGCCAGGAGCGCCGCCTCGATCGGGATGGTGCCGGAACCGCAGAAGGGATCGACCAGCGGGACCGTGCCATCCCAGCCGCATCCGAGCAGCATCGCAGCGGCGAGTGTTTCCCGGAGCGGTGCCTTTGCCGTCTCCAGGCGGTATCCCCGGCGGTGCAGCAGTTCCCCCGATGCATCGGCCGAGATGGTGAACCGATCGCGCACCGCCCGCACCTGAAATCGTGCTGCCCGCGATGGCTCAGCGTCGGCTGCCCTTCCCTCCACCCCGACAATCCGCCCCAGCCGTTCCGCGATCCCGCGGTTGTGATACAGCTTCGACTTCCGACTGGTCACCTCGAAATCGGGCGCCATGCCGGCGCCGAGGAGTGTGCCCCAGGGAACCTTTTTCGCGTGGCGCTCGAGCTCGAACCAGGTGCGGGCCTCGAACTGCGCCACCCGCTTCACCACCCGGTTCGCGGTGCGCAATTCGAGGTTGGCCCGGTACAGCAGTGTCGCGTCGGCCCGGAACGAAACCCCGCCCGGCTCGGTTGCGTCGATCGTGGCGCCGAGCGTCACGAGCTCAGAGGCGGTGGTGGCCTCGATGCCCGGTGCGGTGATGGCGAAGCAGTCGTCAGCCATCGGTCGTGGGTCGTGATTCGTGGGCCGTGAGGAGCGCGTGATGTTCCCGGCGGCGGAGCACAATGCGCCACGCCAGGTAGCACACGATGAGCAGGTTGCACGCAAAGACGAACAGGCGCAGCATGGTGAAGTGACGCAGGAGCAGCCTGACCTCGAGCGGCAGGTACAGGCCGCCGCTCAGCGCCCCGAACCACTGGGCCCATGCCTGCTCGTGCCACAGCCCGAACGCCTCGGCCAGCCGCACCAGGGCATAGCCCAGCGCGCCGAGCGCCAGCAGCACCAGGCGATGGTCATCGATGCTGCCGCTCGCCTCGATGAAGATCCTGGGAAGGTGCCTGGCGGGGTTGAGGTGGGCCTCGCGCACCAGCGCCTCGGCCAGCGCCTGCACATCGTGATGGATCAGCCCGAGCAGCCCGACGCCGGCGAGCAGCACGAGGAGGCCCTTGGCGCCTTCGAGCAGCGCGATGGTCCGGGAGGCGGCGGTCGATTTCATGACGGCGGGGAAGTTAGACTCGGAGGGTCATTCCCGGGGGGCAGCGTGCCCGAACTGCCGGATGTTGTCGTATACATCGAGCGCCTCACCCCCCTCGTGCTGGGACAGCCGCTGGTGCAGGTGCGCCTTGGCAGCCCATTCGTGCTGCGCACGGTGGACCCGCCGATCTCCGAGGTCCAGGGCCGGACGGTCACCGGGATCCGCCGGCTCGGCAAGCGAATCGTGCTGGCGCTCGAGGGGGACCTCTTCCTGGTCATCCATCTCATGATCGCGGGCCGGCTGCGATGGCGCGTGCCCGGCAAGTCACTTCGAGGCAAGATGGTCCTCGCCGAGTTCAGCTTTCCCGACGGCACGCTCTACCTCACCGAGGCGGGATCGAAGCGACGGGCGTCGATCCATGTAGTTCGGGGCGAGGGGGCACTCGCCGGCTTCGAGCGGGGCGGCCTGGAAGTGCTGAGCGCCAGCCTGGCCCAGTTCAACGCGCGCCTCCGGTGCGAGAACCACACGCTCAAGCGCGCGCTCACCGATCCCCGGCTCATGAGCGGCATCGGCAATGCCTGCTCCGACGAGATCCTGCATCACGCGAAGCTCTCGCCGCTGATGCTCAGCTCGCGCATCAGCGACGAGCAGGTGGCACTGCTGTTCGACGCCACGCGCACCACCCTCACCGAGTGGACCGACCGGCTCCGCGCAGAAGCCGGGGACGGCTTCCCGGAAAAGGTGACCGCCCTTCGCGACGGGATGGCAGTGCATGGACGCTTCAGGCAGCCGTGCCCGGCGTGCGGTGCGCCGGTGCAGCGCATCCGCTATGCCGAGAACGAGACCAACTACTGCGCGCGCTGCCAGACGGGCGGGCGGGTGCTGGCCGACCGGAGCCTGTCGCGGCTGCTCAAGGATGACTGGCCCCGCAGCATCGACGAGTGGGAGACATGACAGAGGACATCACTGCCCTGCTGCAGGCGCACGGCCGAGGGGATCCCGACGCGGTTGACCGCCTGTACCCCCTGGTGCAGTCTGAACTGCGGCGCAGCGCGGCGGCGCTGCTGCGCCGCGAGCGCGACGGGCACTCGATGCAGGTGACCGAACTCGTCAACGACGCGCTCCTGAGGCTGCTGGGGTCGTCGCCCGAGTGGCAGGACCGGGCGCACTTCCTGGCGATCGCGTCGCGGGCCATGCGCCAGATCCTGGTGGATCGCGCGCGTCGCCGGCAGGCGCAGCGGCGCGGTGGCGGATGGCAGCAGACCACGCTCGGCGACGCGGCCTCGCCCCAGCCGGTGTCGCCCGACGAGCTGATCGCCCTCGACGATGCGCTGGAGCGGCTGGGCACCTTCGACCCGCGCCTGCGCGACGTGGTGGAGTACCGGTATTTCGGCGGCCTTACTGACGCCGAGGTGGCGGCGGCGCTCGGCGTGACGGAGCGGACGGTGCAGCGCGACTGGAAGCGGGCCCGCGCCATCCTCTATACCGAGCTCTACCCTGGTGGAGCACCAGACCCGGCGGGATGACCCACGATACCTGGCAGTACGCACTGGAGATCTTCGAGGCGGCCTCCGACCGCAGCGGCCCCGACCGCGCCCGCTGGCTGGACGAGGCCTGCGACGGCGACGCCGCCCTCCGGGATCAGGTGGAGCGCCTTCTCCGGGCCCATGAACAACAGGGCCTGCTCGACCGGCCGCCGGTACCCGCCGACGCCGACATCGCCGAGCGCCTGGGATGCGCACTGGGCGACCGCTACAGCATCAGCCAGCTGATCGGACGGGGCGGTTCCGCCGTGGTGTTCCTGGCTGAGGAGCGGAAGCACGCCCGCCAGGTGGTGCTCAAAGTGCTCGACCCCGAGGTGGCGAAGCTGTGGGGGCCGGAGCGGTTCCAGCGCGAGGTGCAGATCGCCGCCCGCCTCGCGCATCCGCACATCGTGGGGCTGATCGACTCGGGCGATGCCGACGGTCTCCTCTACTATGTCATGCCGTACGTGGAGGGCGAGACGCTGCGGGCCCGGCTCGACCGCGCCGGCGCGCTGCGCTATGCCGACGCGCTGCCGCTGCTGCGCGACGTGGCCCAGGCGCTGGCGTACGCCCATGCCGCCGGCGTGGTGCACCGCGACCTCAAGCCGGCCAACGTGCTCTGTGCCGGCGCGCATGCATTTCTCATGGACTTTGGCGTGGCCAAGCTGGTGCAGCGCAGCGCGGTCACCATGGACAAGTCCACGAGCGGCGCGGCAGTGGGCACCCCGGCGTACATGGCGCCGGAGCAGCGCGCAGCACTGCCGATACTCGACCACAGGGTGGACCTGTACGCGTGGGGCCTGCTCGCCGCCGAGTCGCTCACCGGCCGCCGGCCGCAGCAGCTGAGGGACGCGATTCGTGACCTGGGCGATGCCCCGCCCACCGTGGCGGCGCTCGTGTCCGAGTGCCTCGCCCATGATCCAGCCGCCCGGCCAGCCGACGCCGACACCATCTTGCGGCGGCTGGAGGAAGGCATGTCGCCCTTTGGCGGTATCGTGCGCATTCCCTCATGAGAGGCTCCCTGCCGGAGCCCGGTGGAAAGGGAAACCATGGTAGAGATTCGGGAAGACCTGCGGGACGGCACCGTTGAACTGGGACAACTGCGCATCGAGGGATGGGTGGTGCTCGCCAGCTGCACCGCCTGCCGCGGGCGCCTGGTGCACTATGCCGTCTTCGACGCCCTCTTCTGCCCTTCGTGCAACCGGTGGACCTCGCTGCAGTGCACCATCCCCGAGTGCTACCTCTGCTCCGTGAGACCGGAGCGTCCGCTCATGCGCGCCGGGAGATCGGGCCCTCGCGACCCTCGCAATTCGGGCAACTGGTCGCGCCTGATCATGGTGCTGGGCATGGCACTGGGCGGCTGCACCGCCAAGCCTGACGCCCCGGTCGCCACGGAAGCAATCATCGCTGGCCTGGGCGACCACCACTTCGCCGTCACCGCCACACCCGAGGCGCAGCGCCTGTTCGACCAGGGGCTCCGCCTCGCGTATGCCTTCAACCATCCAGAGGCGGAGCGCTCGTTCCGCGCGGCGGCAGCGCTCGATCCGGGCTGCGCCATGTGCTGGTGGGGTACGGCTTTGGTGTTGGGCCCCAACATCAACCTGCCGATGGATCCGGCGGCGGCGGCCCCCGCCTGGCAGGCGCTGTCGAAGGCGCGCGCCGCGGCGGCGAAGGTGTCCGACCGCGAGCGCGCTTACATCGAGGCGCTGACCGCGCGCTATGCCGACCCGGCACCGGCCAACCGCGCGCCGCTCGACATTGCGTACTCCCGCGCGATGGCGCAGGTGGCGCAGCAGTTCCCGACCGACCTCGATGCGCAGGTGCTCTATGCCGAGTCGCTGATGGACTTGAGACCGTGGGATTACTGGAACGCGCAGGGCCAGCCCAATCCCGGACTGGAGCAGCTGGTGCCCATGCTCGAGCGGGTGATCGCCGCCGACTCGATGAATCCCGGGGCATGCCACTACTACATCCATGCTGTCGAGAAGGTGAATCCGACGCTGGCAGTGCCGTGCGCCGAGCGGCTCGCGTCGCTGATGCCGGCGGCGGGACACCTGGTGCACATGCCGGCGCACATCTATGCGCGGGTGGGGCGCTACAACGACGCGGTGGATGCCAACGTGCACGCGGTGCACGCGGATGAGACGTTCATCGCGGATCGCCCGGGGCAGCAGAGCGTCTACGCCGCCATCTATTACCCGCACAACTATCACTTCCTCGCCTTCGCATCCGCGCTTGCGGGGCGGAGCCAGGAGGCGATCATGGCGGCCACGGCCGCGTCCGAACACATGCCGCTCGAGGTGGCGCATCTGGCGGTCGAGGCGGAGTACATGGTGCCAGCCCGGCAGCTGTATCTCGCCACCTACAGGCGCTGGGATGAGATCCTGGCGCTGCCGGTACCGCCCGACACGCTGCACGCGGCGCGGGGCATGGCGCTCTACGCGCGCGGCAGCGCGCTCGCAGCCAAGGGGCGTGGCGCCGAGGCGGTGGCGACGCTCGACACGGTAGAGGCGCTGGCGAAGGCGGAGCCGGCGGGGATCCGGAAGATGCTGCTGGACGTGTCGGCCGCGATGCTGGCGGGGAACATCGCGCAACAGGCCGGCGACTGGGCGAAGGCGGTCAAGGAGTACCAGCGCGCGGTGGCGACGGAGGACATGCTCCCCTACATGGAACCGGCATTCTGGCACTACCCGACGCGCCTGTCGCTCGGGGCGGCGCTGCTCCGGGCGCACCGCACGAAGGAGGCGGTGGCGGTCTATCGCGCCGCGCTGGTGCAGTACCCGGAGAACGGCGAGGCGCTCTATGGTCTGGAGCAGAGCCTCAAGGCGAGCGGAGGGAAGGCCGAGGCGGCAGCGCTCCAGCCCCGGATCGCGGCGGCGTGGAGCAAGGCTGACGTTCCCCTGGCATCACCATGATTGCCCGGGCGTCTACGCCGAGAGGCAGCGCTCGAACTCGGCCCGGTTGATCGCAGCCTCGGTGCACAGCACCAGCACTCGGCTGGAGCGCCCGAGGTCCAGATGCTTCCGCAGGCCTTCCAGTCGGGAGTCCTGCATGAGAGCGGCGAGCGCCCCGGTGGTCGCCGCTCCTGACGTGCCAGCCTCGAGCGCCGTGTCACCTGCTGCTGCGCGATAAAGCAGCCGCACCCCTTCCTCCGCGTCGCGATCATCGATCGCGATCATCGCATCCACGCCATCACGAATCGCCGGCCACGACGAGAGCGACACCTCGGCGCAGTTGAGGCAGGCCATCGTGGTGGCACCGTCGCCGGTGGCCACGGTCGGCCGGCCGTCGGGCGATTCGAGCGACGTGGTGAGGCAGTCGGCCGACGATGGCTCGACGCCAACCACGCGGGGCCCGCCTGGGCGATGGGCGTAGTGAACGACGCCGGCGTGCAGGATC
Organism: uncultured Gemmatimonadales bacterium; assembly: GCA_963773095.1. Lineage (GTDB taxonomy): Bacteria > Gemmatimonadota > Gemmatimonadetes > Gemmatimonadales > GWC2-71-9 > JAGGAG01. Next base: position 440,160 of record CAVYZY010000012.1, on the reverse strand, counting down.
CCTCCTACGCCACCGGGTATGAGCACCAGATCGGGCGCTTTCCATCCGGCCGAGTCGAGCTGTTCGTCGATCTCCTGGAAAAGGGTGCCGTATCCCTCGACTACCTGGTTCGGGATGTCGAGGTATCCGTCGTATCCCACGTCCGAAATGACCTGCCATCCACGCGCGCGGCTCTCCGCGTCGCAGCGGTGCACCGTGTCCTCGTAGCTGCCATCGACCAGGATCACCGTCGCGCCTTCCTGCCGGATGTTCTCGACCCGCTCCGTCGCGACGCGCGCCGGCAGGTAGATCACGCAGGGAATGCCCTGCAGCCGCGCCGCCCACGCCACCGCGCGGCCATGGTTTCCCTCGCTCGCCGCTGAAACGGCGGCGAAGGACCCCGGCTGCAGTTGCGAGAGGCGGTGCAGTGCCCAGGAGGCGCCAAGTCCCTTGAACGCGCCGAGCCCGAAGCGCGAGCCCTCGTACTTCACGTACAGCTCACTCAAGCCCAGTGCCTGGGCGAGCACCGAGCGGCGGATGAGCGGCGTGCGTCCGTAGCCGGGGAGGGTACGATGAAAGTCGCGGACGTCAGCGTTCGCCGGCCGCGCGTCTTCGCGCCGGCGGAAGCGGTTGATGACGCAACGCATCGCGCCAGCCATCGGCAACCGCTACTTGAGGTAGTGCGCGAAGAACTCCGTCGACCGCTTCCACGCAGCTTCAGCGGCGGCGGCATTGTAGTTCCTGCCCGACGGGTTGGCGAAGCCGTGACCTGCGTCGAAGAACTCCACCGTCTCGGTCTTGCCCAGTCTGTCGAGCACGGCGGCCATCGCCTTGACGCTGTCGGCGGGAATGCCGCCGTCCTGGCTGCCGAAGAGGCCAAGCAGCGGCGCCTGCAGCTCCTGCAACTGGGCGGGGTCGGTGATCGGCCTTCCGTAGTACATGATCACCGCCTGGACCTTCGACCCGCCCACGAGCCCCGCCTGCAGGCTCCATCCTCCGCCAAAGCACCAGCCGATGGTGCCGACCTTCTTCGCGCCCTGAGCGCGGAGGTAGTCGATGGCGGCCGAGAGGTTAGCCCGGTTTCCCACGACGTTGCTGCTCGCGGCGCGCATGAGCGCGGTGGCGCTGTCGGGTGTCGCCGCCACCCTGCCGCCGTAGAGGTCCACCGCGAGGGCGACGTACCCCTCGCCGGCGAGTCGCTCGGTCACCGCGCGGATGTTGTCGTTGAGGCCCCACCACTCGTGCACGGCCACGATGCCGGGCGTGTCCTTCTTCCCGTTCTTCGGGCGCGAGCGGAAGCCGGTGAGCGTCTTCCCGTCCACGGTGCCGTAGATGACGGTGTCGGACACCACCTCGGCGCGGGGCGGCTGCACGGCGCCGCTCGGCACCGGGGCGTCGTGCTCGTGCAGTGCATGCATGCGCGCGGCATCGTCGTCAGTCATGGCGACCTGCTGTGCGCCTGCCGGGGCGGCGAGGGCGGCAAGCAATGCGCCGGCCAGGGCAATGGGGAAGGTACGGGGCATGACATGCTCCGAGCGAGTGCCAAAGGGAAACCGAGTGAGACTGCTCACTCCGGAAGACCGAATGCCATCACGATATCGCCCTGCTTGAATCCGAAGAGGGCGTTTCCACCTACGGCCACCGCCACGAACTGTCTCCCCCGCACCGCGTACGTCACCGGCGGTGCGTTCACGCCCGCGTCGCACTGGTACGTCCAGAGCGGCCGCCCGGTGGCGGCGTCGAAGGCGCCGAACACGCCCTTCCCCGCGCCGGAAAGCACCAGCCCACCCGCGGTGGCGAGCACGCCACCGATGAGCGGCTCCTCGGTCTTTACCTGCCACGCGAGCCTCCCGCCGTGGCCCAAGTCAAGCGCGCTGAGGGTGCCCCACGCCTCGCCGGTGTTTTGCGTGCTGGCGTACTGGGTCACGCTGCTGTCCGGCCCCCTCACCTCGTGCGCGATGTAGCGCGTGGGAAGGTGCAGCGCGCCCACGAAGAACAGGTGCTGACGAGGGTCGTACGCCGAAGGCGACCAGTTGGCACCACCAGCTATGCCGGGGGCGACCACCACGCCCTCGCCGGGCTGCGGCGGGGTGAACAGGTTCCGCTGCGGCACGAAGGGGTCCGACTTGAAGAGCAGCGTGCCATCGCGCCGATCATGCACGAAGACCCAGCCGGTCTTGCTTGCCTGCGCCACCGCGGGAATCCGCTTGCCATCCTGCGTCACGTCGAGCAGCACCGGCGGGCTCGCCACATCGTAGCCCCAGCGGTCGTGCGGCACCTGCTGGTAGTGCCACACCATCTTCCCGGTACGAAGGTCGAGTGCCACCAGTGACGACGTATAGAGGTTGTCGCCGGGGCGGGAGGCGTCGGCCATCTGGGGCGACGGGTTGCCGGTGCCGAAGATGAGCAGGTGGCGGGCCGCGTCGATGACCGGCGACGCGTAGATGGACCCGCCGCCGTACTTCCACGCATCGGCATGGGCCGCCGAGTCAGCGTGCTCCCGCGTGATGTCCCGCTGCATCGGCACGCCGTCGGGCGTGCTGTGCCGGAAGGTGCCCTCCCAGCCAGGGCCGGTGACAGTGAACTTCCAGAGCAGCGCGCCCGTCTTCGCGTCGAACGCCGCCATGAGCCCCGCCCGGCCGTACTGCCCACTCAGCCCCACCACCGCGAGTCCCTTGTCGGGATGCAGGCCGTAGCCCACGCCGGCGATGCCGACAAAGACCTTGCCGTCGTACACCATGGGCGCGGCACTGATGCCGACGCCGGTCGAGCCGGTCTTGCCCACCTGTGACAGCGAGTCGTCGCTGCGCAGCTGGCTCGTCGCCTCGGTGCGGCCCTCATACTCGGCGACGAGGATGTCCCACACCTTGCCGCCGGTGCGGGCGTCGAGGGCAACGAGGCGGCCATCGACCGTGCCGACGTAGACCCTGCCGCCCGATACCGCCACGCCGCGATTGGCGGGCCCGCAGCACAGCTTGGTAGTGCGCGACTCATGCTTGTAGCGCCAGAGCTCGCGGCCGCTCGCGGCATCGAGAGCCACCACGCCGCTGAACGGCAGCGACACGTAGATGACGCCATCTACGACGATCGGTGTCGCCTGGAAGGTCGCGGTGACGCCGCTGTGCCAGGTCCACTTCGGCACCAGCCGGCTCACCGTAGCGGTATTGATGGCGGTGAGGGGCGAGTAGCGCTGGCCGCCCAGGTCGTGACCATGGAGCGACCAGGCGTCAGCCTGCGCCAACGCCGCCGACGGGAGTGCAGCGAGCAGTGCCGCGACGAAGAATATCCGGGGCGTGTTCATACCCCGGAAATTAGTGCATCAGGGCGTCAATGCGCTGCGCGTTCGAGGAGCAGGTCGGTCAGCATCGCATAGTCCTTGTCGAGGTGATGGCTGCCATCCGTCACGATCACGCTACCGACGGCTGGCGGTAGCTCCGGGCAGAGCATGTTCGATTCCTTGCGCCCGTACACGCACACCACGGAGAGCCCGGTGAGGCGGGTCGCCTCGGGTAATGTCGGCATCGATTCCAGCTGCAGTCCCGGCTCCAGCAGGCCGACAAGCTTCACCTTCGATCGCAGGTCGTCGGGCAGCCGCGCCGCCATGAAGGTGAGGGCGGAGGCGCCACGCGCGTCACCGATCAGCAGCACGCTGTCGGCGTCCCAGCTGTCGAGGTAGAACCGGACCACCCGCGCCAGGTCAGCGCCCATCTGTTCCGGCGTGCGCTTGCTCTTGAGGTACGCAGGCATGTCGAAGCCCACGACCGGGATGCCACGATCGAGCAGGGTCTGCGTGATGGCGCGGTCGATGCCGACCCAGCCGCTCTCTCCGGTGAGCATGACGGCCATGACGGGAGACGGCACCGTGGCCGCGAAGGGGCGGAGTGGGAGGTCGCTCACGGGCTCGGTGCGACCGAAGGGGAATGCGGCGAGCGCGAGCGCGGCTATGAAGCGGATCATGTTCGGGGCTCCTTGCAGAGGGCAAGGGCTCAAGGGCATCGCCCGTGCCGTGCAATCATCGGCACGATCCAGCGCCGCAAGTCCGTGCGTGCGTTGACCGTAGGGGACGCTGCGAGGCCACATGGCGATCGTCATCAGCGGGTCATCTTGGCCCCGTGAGACAGATCGGCCGGCGCAGGATGGCGCGAGTTACCCGTCCCGTTTGCGGCTTGGATTCAGGGGCAGGACGCCCTTATATTCTCCCGCCCTTCGGCTAGGTAGCTCAGTTGGTAGAGCAGCGGACTGAAAATCCGCGTGTCGGGGGTTCAATTCCCTCCCTAGCCATGACAAGCGCTGCCGACGCCCTCGCGTCGGCAGCGTTTTGTCATGGCTACGACGGGGTACTTCGCGGCCTGCGGCCGCTCCGTTTCCCTCCCTAGAATGGAGAAGCGCCCCTCCGATTGCTCGAAGGGGCGCGATGCGAGGCTTCAGGTGAGGGACAGCAGCCAGTTTCGCTGCCTCGCGGAAGGACCTTCTCCTACTTGCTCGTGCTGGTGGCCGCAGGCTTGGTGGCCGGTTTGGCCGCCGGTGCCGTCGTCGTCGCGGGCTTGCTCATGTGCTGGTCGGCCTTCTTCGCCTGCTTCGCTTCGGCATCCGCAGTCTTCTTCTTCTGCTCGGCCGCCTTCTTGTCCGCCTTCTTCTTCTCCTCGGCCGACTTCTTATGCGCCTTGGTCTCAGCGGCCGTCGGCTTCGCAGCCGTGGTCGTGGTCGCCGGCTTGGTGGTGGACGCCGGCTTCGCGGCCGGTGCCGGGGTCTGCGCCGGAGCCTTCGTCACCTGAGTGGCGGGCTTCACGGTCGGGGGCGTGGCCGAGGTCTGCGCGGTGAGCACCGTCGCGGAGAGAACTACCGACGCCAGCGAGATTGCGAACTTGCCGATCATGGAACGAATCCTCCGGTGTGGTTTGCCATCGAACCGCCGCCGTAACTCCGGGCGCTGCCGCCTCCTAAAGCATCGCTGATGCCACAACGGTGTTCGCGCGACGCGCTCACCGCCCGGCGCGGCGCAACTCTTACGCAGGGCGCGTGATGCACCGCTGCTGGGGCTGTGACTTGACTGGGGAAACGGAGCGAAAACGGGGTTGGGAGACAGAGCGTCAGAGACACTCTGACCCGGCTGGACAGAATGGCGCCGCTATTCGGGGGGCAGGTCGGGGCGCCAGCGCTGGAGCATGCGGGTCAGGGTGCGGCGCGAGATGCCGAGCACGCGGGCGGTGCGCTCGCGGCTCCCCTCCATCGCGCGCAGCACCCGCAGCACGTGATGCCGCTCCACGTCGGCGAGCGGCAGCAGCGGCGCCGACTCCTCCTGCCCCGCCCCGTCCGTCGCGGCGCCGACCGTCCGCGTCGCGTCCTGCTGCCGGATCTCGGCCGGCAGGTGCTCCGGGCCGATCACGTCCTGCGACGCCAGCACCAGTGCCCGCTCGAGCACGTTGAGCAGCTCGCGCACGTTCCCGGGCCAGTCGTACGCAAGCAGCAGCGCCTGGGCCTCGGGATCGACCGCCACCGGGCCACGATCGTGTCGCTCCGCGAGGCGGCGCAGCAGGTCGTCGATAAGCAGCGGAAGGTCCTGCCGGCGCGAACGGAGCGGGGGCAGCGTGAGCGATACGACGTGCAGCCGGTAGTAGAGATCCTCGCGAAAGCGGCCATCGCGCACCAACTGTGGCAGGTCCCGGTGCGTGGCCGCGATGATCCGCACATCCACTTGCACCGGTGCCTCCGCGCCCACCGGCACGATCTCGTGCTCCTGCAGGGCCCGCAGCAGGCGCGACTGCAGCGCCGGCGAAATATCCCCGATCTCATCGAGGAAGAGCGTGCCACCGTCCGCCTCGCGGAAGAGCCCCGGTCGGGCCACCTGTGCCCCGGTGAACGCGCCCTTCACGTGGCCGAACAATTCGCTCTCGAGGATGCCCTCGGCGAGTGCCGAGCAGTTTACCGCGACGAACTTCCGTTGCGCCCGGTCGGAGTAGCGATGGATCGCGCGCGCCACGAGTTCCTTGCCGGCGCCGGTCTCGCCGAAGATCAGCACGCTCGCCTGGCTCGGCGCCACGCGCGCGACGGTCTTCATCACCTCGATGATGGCGGGGCTGTGTCCCACCAGCGTCGGCTCGCTCGCGCGCAGGGCGGCGGCGGGCGATACCGGTGCGCCGCGCGTGCTCGATGCGAGTTTGCTCCTCGCCAGAGCGCGCCCGATGGTGACGCGCAACTGGCCGAGGTCATAGGGCTTGCTGATGAAGTCGTGCGCGCCCGCCCGGATCGCCTCGCCCGCCGCCGCCGCGTCGCCGAAGGCGGTGAGCACGAACACGATGGCATTGGCATCGCGCGCGCGCAGGTCGCGCAGCAGTTCGAGACCACTGCTCCCCGGCATGCGCAGGTCGGTGAGCACCGCATCGAACGGCCCGTCGCGATCCACCCGCTCCAGCGCTTCCGCACCCGACAGCGCCCGCACCACCGAGTACGACTCCCGCTCCAGCACCTCGGCCAGGAGGGTGCACGCCGCCTCGTCATCATCGACCAGCAGGAGGCGGGGAGTCGAAGCGGTAGCGGTCATGCGGGCTTTCGTGAAAGGGAGAGGTGCCAGGTGGTGCCCCGCGCACCCGGAATGTGCTCGAGTTCGCCCCCCTGCGCACGCGCGAGCCGGCGGCTCACGGCAAGCCCCAGCCCGGTACCCGCTTCGCCCTTGGTGGAGACGAACGGGTTGAACAGCTGCTGCTGCATGATAGGCGCGAGGCCGGGACCCGAGTCGGCCACGTCGACCCAGGCCCGGTCGGCCGAGGCCCCGGTGCGGAGCACGATGCTGCCGCCGGCGTCGAGCGCCTCGATGGCGTTCTTGAGCAGGTTGAGGAGGATCTGCTCCACCAGCGCCGGGTCGCAGAAGGCGGTCACCGGACCCGCGGCCGAGGGTTCGAGGTGCGCGTTCACCCCGGCCGCTACCAGCGAGGGCTCGAGGAACCGGAGCATCCGCAGCGCGAGCCCGTCGAGTTCCGTGGCCTGCAGCATCGGCGCCGGCCACCCGCCTCGGTCGAGCCGTGTTCGCACGATGGCGGCGAGCCGGTCCACCTGGGCCAGCAACAGCTGCACCCGTTCCACCGACGCCGGCTGCTCGGCACGCTTCAGGTCATCGCGCAGCAGCTGCAGGTGGCCGCTCACGGTGTTGAGCGGCGTGCCGATCTCATGGGCAAAGCCGGTGGCCGTCTCCTCCAGCAGCGCCAGCCGATCGAGGCTCCGGGCGCGCTCCTCCAATGCCAGGAGCGCGGCGCGCGCCTCGCTTTCCCGCTGCCGCGTGGTGAGCGCCTCGCGGAGGCCGTTGTACCGCCTCGTGAGCAGGCGGAACTCCTCGGGCCCGATCTCCGGCGCTGCCGGCGCGCTGGCCACGCCCGCGTGGGCGCCCGCCATCGCGGCGCCGAGCGTGCTCAGCGGACCACCGACCCAGATCGACGTGAGGTACGCCACCGCTCCTGACACCAGCAGTGCCGCGACCAGCGCCAGCACATAGGCACGCTGCCGCTCCAGTCGTGCCCAGCCACGCAGCGTAGCGGTGGAGACGCTGACGTGGAACACGCCGTACGGACTTGCCGGCGCGCCCATCGGCATCGCCACGTTCCATGCCGGCGCGTCCCCCCTGACGTACCACACCTGGGGCCGGTGGTTCGCCATCGCCAGCGAGTCGTTGCGTGTCGGTGCCGCCAGCTCGCTCGTATCGCTGGACGCGATGAGCTCGAGCTGGCCGCTCCCCGAGACGAACATGGCTGCGTTGGAGAGGCTCAGGTGCTGGCTCGGCCAGCCCGTGAGCGCCTGGGTGATGGCATCGCGCTCGCCTTGCGGCGCCACCCGCGACAGATACTCGCTCCAGGAGGTCGCGAGCTCCACCGATTCACGGCGGCGGTCGTCGAGTCGGGATCGCTCGGACCAGCGCAGGGCCACTTCGGTAGCGCCCAGCACCAGTGCTACCGCAATGACGGCGGTGAGCAGCGCGAGACGCCGGGCAAGTCCCATGTCTGGCGAATCTCGCACCCACCCCTGCGCGGGGCCAGCGGCAAGGAATCCGGGACGTTCCATCGCTTCGCCGTGGGCACGCCGCATGCCGTCCGGCGACGGGGCGCACCATTAGAGCCAAGTCGTTCACGGACACATTCTTGAGAATCAGGCCGCGGACACACCCGCCACGTCCGGCTCCGGCCTGCACGCCAAGTTGGCCCGGCAGGGACAGGTTGTCCTGCACCGCATCCGCCCGACATATTTGCGCCATGGTCGCCCAACGCTTCCCCAACCTTATCGTCCTCGACCATCCCCTCATCCAGCACAAGCTGACCCTCCTGCGTGACCGGCACACGACCACGCGGGATTTCAAGCAGCTCGTGACCGAGATCAGCGTGCTGATGGGCTACGAGGTGACCAAGGACCTCCCCACCGAGCCGCACGAGATCGAGACTCCGCTCGAGCGGATGGTGGGAACTCAGGTGGCCGGAAAGAAGCTTGTCCTCGTGCCGATCCTTCGCGCCGGACTCGGCATGGTAGACGGGCTGACCCAGCTGGTGCCGTCGGCCCGGGTGGGCCACATCGGCATGGTGCGCGACCACGAGACCCTCCAACCGCGCGACTACTACTTCAAGGTCCCGGCCACCGACGACGCCCGGGACTTCTTCGTGCTTGACCCGATGCTCGCCACCGGTGGATCGGCCGTCGCCGCAGTGACAGCGCTCAAGGCCGCGGGCGCCCGGCGCATCCGGTTCCTCTGCCTCCTCGCGGCACCGGAAGGCGTGGAGCAGATGGGCTCGGCCCATCCCGACGTGACGATCTTCACGGCGGCGCTCGACCGGGAACTGAACGCGAAGGGCTACATTCTTCCGGGGCTTGGTGACGCGGGAGATCGATTGTTCGGGACGAGGTAAGGGGAGCACCATGACACCACGACTCTCGTTCTACGGCGCCGCGGGCCAGGTCACCGGCTCCATGTTCCTGCTCGAGGCCGCGGGCGCGCGGATCCTGCTCGACGCCGGGCTCTTCCAGGGGCGCCGTGCCGAGGCGCGCAAGCTCAACGCCGAACTGCCGTTCGATGCCCGGCGCATCGACATGGTGGTGGTGAGCCACGCGCACATCGACCACACCGGCCGCCTCCCGCTGCTGGTGAAGAACGGCTTCCATGGACCGATCTACTGCACGCCCGCCACGCGCGACCTGAGCGCCGTGATGCTGCCCGACGCCGCGCACATCCAGGAGAAGGACGCGGAGTTCCTCGCCCGCCACGGCAAGGCCGGACCTGACAGCGAGCCGCTCTATAACCTCGCGGACGCCGCCGCGGTGCAGGACCTCATGGTGGGACTTCCGTACCGCCGCCCGCTGCACCTGAGGAAGATGCTCACCGCCGAGTTCACCGACGCCGGGCACATCCTCGGCTCGGCTACGGTGGACCTGCGGTGCACCGAGGGAACGCCGCAGCGGATCGTCTTCTCCGGCGACATCGGCCGCAGCGGCCTCCCGATCATCCGCGACCCGCAGCCACCCTCGGGGCCGATCGACACCCTGATCGTGGAAGCGACCTACGCCGACCGCGATCACGAGAGCGTAGCCGAGGCGGAGCAGCGCCTGGGCGAAGTGGTACGGACCGTTGCCGCGCGGGGCGGGAAGGTCCTCATCCCCTCATTTGCCGTGGGTCGGGTGCAGGAACTGGTCTATGCGCTGCACCAGCTCTGGCGCCGAGGTGAACTGCCCGAGATTTCGATCTACGTGGACAGCCCGCTCGCCGTGAGCGCGACCGAAGTGTTCCGGCTGCACCCCGATGTGTTCGACCATCGGGAACAACTGATCGAGAAAGGCTTCTCGCCGTTCGACTTCCCGCTGGTGCGTTATGTGCGCGACGTGGCCGACTCCATGAAGCTCAACAAGCTCACGGGCCCGGCGGTGTACATCGCCGCCTCGGGCATGGCCGAGTCGGGGCGGATTCTCCACCATCTTGCCAATCACGTCGGCGACCACCGGAACTGCGTGCTCTTCGTCGGGTTCCAGGCGTCGCACACGCTGGGACGGCGGATCCAGGAGCAGCAGGCGATGGTGAAGATCTTCGGCGAGATGTACGAACGGCGGGCTGAAGTGGTATCGATCGACGGCTACTCGGCGCACGCCGACCGCAACGAGTTGCGGGCGTGGGTCCGGAAGCTGGGTGGGCCGATCAAGCGGGCCTTCGTCGTGCACGGCGAGCCCCCGTCGCTCGGGGCGATGGCCAACCTCCTCCGGGAAGAGGGGGTGCGCGAGGTCCACGTTCCGGAACAGGGTGATACCTACGCGCTCTGAGCCGGCCTGCCGCCGCGCCGCTCCCCCGCCAGCATGAAGATCCTCCGTCGCTCGGCCCGCGCCCTGCTCGGCCTGGCGCTGCTCGCCGCGGTGGCGCTCGTCGCCGCCTTCGTCGTGGTGCTCACGACGGCGACGGTGGACGAGCGCCGCCCCGCCGATGCCATCGTGGTGCTGGGCGCCGCCCAGTACAACGGCCGGCCGTCACCGGTACTGCAGGCGCGGCTCGACCATGCCCTCAAGCTCTATCGAGCGAATCTCGCACCGCGTGTCGTGGTCACGGGCGGAGTGGGGCGCGGCGATGTCGAGAGTGAAGCAACGGTGGGAAAGCGCTATCTCACGGCGCGCGGAGTGCCGGCATCGGCGGTGGTGCTCGAAGCCGAGGGACACTCCACCGGCGAGTCGATGACGGCGGTGGCCGCGTGGGCGCGCAAGGCAAAGGTGAAGACGGTGCTCCTGGTGAGCGACCCGTTCCACATGGCGCGGCTCCGGGTGGAGGCGCGCCGCACGGGGATCACCGCCTATCTCTCGCCCACCACCACCAGTCCGATTTCCGAGAACCCGCAGCGCGAGCTGGAGTACCTCATGGCCGAGTCGTGGAAGGTCCCGGTGGCCTGGGTACGCAGCCTCTTCTAGACACCCTGCAGGGCAATATCGAACGCCGCCGCGTATCCCTCACCGGCTTCCTTCACCGCCAGGACCAGTTGCGACCCCCCACCCTGCCGGTAGATCCTGTCACCCGGGTTGAGCACCTTGCGAGTGCCCCGGCCGGCGTAGGGCGGCCGCGTGTACACCCGGTCGGTGAAGGCATCGTCAAAGAAGAGCTGCGAGGTGAACTCGTAAGCTGACGTGGCCGTCACTGGCGAACGCACCTTGAAGTGAATGTGCACCGTGCGGACCGGGTACCAGCCCGGATAGACGGTGATGAACTTCGCCATCCCGTTGGCATCGGTGACCTGGTAGCCCCGCAGGAACTTCTTGCCCACCGTGTCGAACAGCGGATCGGTCACGTCCGAGTACACCCCTGCCGCATCACACTGCCACACGTCCACGATCGCGCCGGGTAGCGGCGCGCAGGCGTTCGTGAGCCGCGACACGTTGAAGGTGAGTGCCAGCAGCGCACCGGCGCTTACCAGGCCGTCGGATGGATCGGTGCGGATGTCGGAGCGATCGAGCTTCTCGTCGACGAAATAGGGCCCCTCGGTCATCTCGGGCCGCACCACGCAGCCCGGAATGCGGCCGGCGCCGGTATCGGCCAGGCCCGGGACGGGGCCGCCAAGGAAGAGCGCGGCGCCGCTGGCGCCCATGATGGCGAGGATTTCGCGGCGCGAGAGAAGTCGCCCGCGAAGAATGTCGTCGTTATCCATTGGTTCCTCTGTTAACGACCGAGTACCCGCGCTCCGCCCGAGGCGCTGATCACCGCCGCGTCATCGAGCCAGCTGCTGACCTGCGACGCCGGCAGCGGCGGCGAGAAGAGAAGCCCCTGTCCACAGCTGCAGCCCAGCGCGCGGAGGATCGTGGCCTGTTCCTCCGTCTCGATGCCCTCGGCGACGGTGATGAGCCCGAGTCCGTTCGCGAGGCCGATGATGCCGCGCACCAGCGTCGCCCCGTTCGGCCCCTGGTCGAGCGAGGTGAGGAACGAGCGGTCGATCTTGAGGATCGCGGCCGGCAGCTGCTGCAGGTAGCTCAGCGAGGAGTAGCCAGTACCGAAGTCGTCGATCGCGAGCCGCACACCGAGTCCGCGGAGTTCGCGGAATACCTGGGCGGAGCGCTCGGGCTGCTGCATGATCGCGCTCTCGGTGAGCTCGAGCACCAGCGACGCCGGAGGCAGGCCCGACCTCGCAAGCGCGTTGGAGACCTCGGCCGCGAGCGCGGGATCGGGCAGCTGCCGCGCCGAGAGGTTTACCGTCACGTGCATGCCGGGGTACTCGCGCACCCAGGGTGCCGAGTCGCTGCAGGCAAGGTGAAGGGCGCGGCGACCGAGCGGAATGATGAGACCGGTCTCTTCGGCCAGGGGCACGAAGACCGCCGGCGTGATGCGGCCCTGCACCGGATGATCCCAACGGATCAGCGCCTCGACGCCGACGACCCGCTGCGTCGCCAGCTCCATGATCGGCTGGTAGTCGAGGAGGAATTCGCGGCTGTCGGGGTTGTCGAGCGCCCGCCGCAGGTCCGACTGCAGACCCAGCCGCCCCACGACCGACTCGAGCATGCGCGGCTCGAAGAGCTCGTAGCGGCCGCGGCCGTTCGCCTTGGCGAGGTACATCGCCACGTCGGCGTGGCGCAGCACGTCGCCCGCCGAATCGATCGGCTCCGCGATGGCGACGCCCAGGCTCGCCGAGCCCGCGGTTTCGCGGCCGAACACCCGGAACGGCACCTTGAGCGCCGAAGTGATGCGCTGCGCGATGTCGAGCACCGCCTGCCGGTCGCGAGGCGACTCGAGCAGCACGGCGAACTCGTCCCCGCCCAGGCGGGCGACGACGTCCTGCGCGCCCACCTGTTCGCGCAGCCGGGTTGCCGCGGCAATGAGCAGGGCGTCGCCCTGCGCGTGACCGAAGGTGTCGTTGACGCCCTTGAAGCCGTCGAGATCGAGGAAGAGCAGCGCCGGTGGCAGGGCGCCCGGCCGCGGGCGCCGCAGGGCCTGCTCGAGCCGGCTCCGCAAGAGCACGCGGTTGGCGAGGCCGGTGAGGCCGTCGTGCATCGCCTGGTGCGTGAGGCGCTGCTCCAGCTCACGCCGCTCGGTGATGTCCCGCGTGTTGAGGACGATGCCGCGCACGTTCGAATCGGCGAGCAGGTTGGTCGCGGTCGTCTCACCCCAGGCGAAGCCACCGTCAGCGCGCCGCAGGCGCCACGAGCGGACCGTGCTGCCCCATGGCCGTGCCAGCAGCTCATGGAGGAAAGTCCGGGCGGACACCGACTCGTCCGGGTGCAGCAACTCGTCGAACGGCCGGCCGATCACATCCTCCGGCACCTGGCCGAGCAGCCGCTGCACCGAGGGGCTGGCGTAGAGCACGGTCCCGTCCCGATCCACCACCACGATCGCTTCCGACGCATTGGCCACCAGGGACTCGAACCGCTCCTCTACGCTCCGGCGGGTGCGCTGGGCCGCGTGGTCGAGGTTCTCCCGCACTGTGACGATCTGGCGCACCACCACCACGGCAGTGAGCACCGCGGCGCCGACGGTGAGCCCGATGACGAGCCGTGATTCGCTCCGGCTCGCCACCACGGCGAGGAGGACATAGCCGGCCGCCAGCGCGCCGAAGGACACGAGGCCTACGCCGGTGGCGCGGCGCTCGGCGGTCGAAGGCGGGCCTTGGGCACCCGCGCAGACCCACAGGTACACCAGGCCCGCGACGAACACGAGTTCGGCGTAGAAGGTCCGCTCGTGCGGCAGGGCGCCGCGCAGCGAGGCCGCCGCGGGCTGGTTGGGCACCCAGCTGTTGGTGAGCAGGAGCAGCCCGGCGCCCGCCGTGAGCAGGGCCAGTCCCTGCCAGAGGGGGAGGCGCGGTGAAAGCCGGAAGAGATGGGTGGCGAGCGTGAACAGCACCAGGAGGTCGCCCACGGCGTACACCACCTGCAGCACTGACGGCCGGTCGCTTCCCACGAGTGCGGCGCGCTGGCTCGAGACCGCCCAGAGCACGAGCGCACCACTCAACGCGATGATCGTCGCGTCGAGGAGGTAGCGCCGGCGCGCAAGGCGGCCCAGTTCGGTCGAGGGGAAGGCGGCAAGGCCGAGCACGATCAGCGGCTGCACCACGATGAAGCAAAGCTGCATCGCCAGGCTCACCGCCTCGGCGGCCGGACCGGGAAGCCGGATGTTCGGCGTCTGGTCGCGGAAGGCGAGGATGACGAAACCCAGTGTCTGGGAAAGGCCGGCCAGTGCAATGAGCCACCAGCGGGCGGGGACCTGGGGGAAGGCCGGCCTGAAGGCAAGCGCGTACGCCACCATCGACCACAGCAGCGCAACGGCGCCTGGCGCGAGCACGACGGCGAGGCGCGCCGTCCCGCGCAGGCTCACGTCGTTGGCCTGTGCAAACCAGGCCGCAGCGGCCGCGAGGAGAACGCCCACGAGCGCCAGCGGCCAGAGCACCATTCTGGGTGCCGGGACAGACTCGGGAACGGGGTCCGTTGTGGTCACGGGCTAGAATTCACTCGGCCAGCGAGGAGCAACCATGACCAGGATCACCACTGAGCGAAAGTATTCCGGGAAGATCATCGACGTCGACGTCGATACCGTGAAGTTCCCGGACGGCAGTATCGGCCACCTCGAGATGATACGCCACCCCGGTGCGGCAGCCGTCGTGCCGTTCCTCGATCCCCTCGACGCACCCGACCCTCGGGTGCTGATGCTACGCCAGTTCCGTCACGCCGCCGACGGCTACCTGTGGGAGATTCCGGCGGGACGGCTCGAGCCCGGCGAGGCGCCGGAGACCTGTGCCCGCCGAGAACTGCGCGAGGAAGCGGGCATGACGGCCGGCCGGATCAATCGGCTGGTGCCGATCCTCACTACGCCGGGGTTCACCGACGAACTCATCCATCTCTACTCCGCCCACAATCTTAGCCCCGTTCCTACCGCCCGCGAGGCGGATGAGTTCATGGAGGTCCATGAAGTCCGATGGTCCGAGGTCGGCCGCAGGATCAAACGGGGAGAGATCCGCGACGCCAAGACCCTGACCGCGTTAATGTTTGTGCAATGTTTTGTATTGAAAGCTTGAACATTTTGTCTACATGTAGTATGTTGGGGTCGTCAAGACTAGACGCCGGAGACTTGGATGACCGCAGCGACGCCCCCACTGCCCGCCGCGAAGGTGGCGCGGTGGAACAGTTCCCCAGCGGTGGAACGACTGAACCTCGACACCAACGACATCATCACCCGGCATCTGGCGGGCGATGAGCGCGCGTTCGGCGAGATCCTCCAGCGCTACCGATCTCGCCTCCTCCGCTTCATCTACCGGATGATCGGTGACCGCGAACGCGCCGAGGACCTGGTGCAGGAAGCGTTCATCCGTATCCACCGCCACCTGCACCGGTTCGACTCGACCAGGAAGTTCTCGACCTGGGCGTACACCATCGCGTCCAACCTGGCCAAGAACGAACTGCGCAACCGCAGCCGGAATCCCCTGGTGTACTACCAGTCGGCCCGCGCCCGCGGCGACGAGGACCAGCGTCCCCTGCAATTCGAGGACGCCACCAGCCGGCCGGACGACATGTATGCCAACCGCCACCTCAAGGAGTTGGTGGACGCGACGGTCGAGCGCCTCTCGCCGGCCCACCGCGAGGTGTTCGTGCTCCGGGAGCTGCAGGGGAAGAGCTACGAGGAGATTGCGGCCGTTACCCAGTGCAACCTCGGGACGGTCAAGAGCAGGCTTAACCGTGCCCGGGCCGGATTTGCCGAGATGATCGCGCCCTACCTGGATTGATTCGGGGGGCGGGTTTCCGCCCCTTCTGTTTACCCCCCTCCGGAAATAGGATGGGGCGTGCCCGAACAGACCTTCGATGCCACCCTCCGCGCCCTCAAGAAGGGCGACGTCGCCCCCGTGTACTACCTGGTGGGCGCGGAGGACCTCCTCAAGGCCGACCTGGTCCGCGAGATCACCGACCGGGTGCTCGATCCCTCCCTGCGCGAGTTCAACTTCGACCAGCGCACCGCCACCTCGCTCGACCCCGAAGGACTGTCCACGCTGCTCAACACGCTGCCGATGATGGCCGACCGGCGGGTGGTGGTGCTGCGCGATGTCGAGGGGTGGCAGAAGAAGTCGCGGGGACGTGCCGAGCTGCTGCGCTACCTCGCAAAGCCCGCGGCCGAGACGGTGCTGGTGCTGGTCCAGGGTGGGGCGGACCCGGAACTCGAGGCCGAGTTCGCGAAGCTCGCGACGACGGTTCGCTGTGCCGCGCTGCCACCGGAGCGGGTGCTGCGCTGGCTGTCGCACCGGTCGGAGCAGCTCGGCATCACGCTGCAGCCGGAGGCGGCCGAGCACCTGCTGCACGCCGTGGGGAGTGACCTCACCACGCTCGACGCCGAGCTGGCGAAGCTCGCATCGCTCGCGCCGGGCACCCCACTCACCCGCGAGCTGGTGGGTGACCTGGTGGGTGTGCGGCATGGCGAGACGATGTACGACTGGCGCGACGCCGTGTTCGACGACGCGACCGGGAGGGCGCTGACGCTCCTGCGCCCCGTACTCGACCAGTCGGGCATTTCCGGGGTCAAGCTCGTGAGCCTGCTTGGCACCACGCTCTCGGGTGTGATGCTGGCACGCGCGCATCGTGACAAGGGAACGCGTGGTGGTGCGCTCGAGGGCGTGATCTTCCGCTCGCTGCTCGCCTCCCGGCCGTTCGGGCTGCCCGAGTGGAAGGCGGAAGCCGCGCGCTGGGCGCGATGGTCGGAGCGCTGGCCCGCGCCGCGCCTCAGCGCCGCCATCCGCGCCACGCTCGCCACCGACCAGGCGCTCAAGAGCACCACACTGAGTGACGAACAAGCGCTGCTCGGCGAACTGGTGTTGCGGCTCGGGGTATCGCGGGCGGAGAGAGTCGCATGAGCGGCAAGATGACAGGGCGGCAGGGCGGCAGGATGTCCCGTGCGCAGTGCGGTCTGGTGCTGTTGTTTCTTGCCGCCCTGCCGCCCTGTCATCTTGCCGCTCAATCGCCGCTGACCGCCGCCCTCCGTCTCGCCCAGGATGGCCGCATCGACTCCGCGCGCGCCACGCTCAAGCGGATGGAGCAATCCACCGTCCCCACGGACACGCTCTTCCCCGGAATCCTCTACAGCTCGGCGCTCGTGGCACCGACGGCTGAGGAAGTGCGGCGGCAGCTCCAGCGCGTCATCGTGGAGTACCCGTTCTCGCCCTGGGCCGAACCGGCGATGATCGCGCTGGCCCAGCTCGACTACGCCAACGGGGATCCCGCGGCCACGGGGCGCACGCTCGAGAAATTCCGCACCGATCACGCGACCTCCACCTTCTACGCCGTGGCGGCGCTCTGGGGCGCGCGCGCCGGCTTCGACCTGAACGATCCTCGCGTCGCATGCCAGTGGGTCAGCGAGGGCCTGGCGCGGGCGGGAGACGACGCATCGACCCGGGCCGAGCTCGTGGCGCTGAGCCGCCGGTGTCCTGCGGCGGCACCGGCCTCGCCCGTCGCCACCGCGCCCACGACCGTCGCACCAGTCGCGGCCGCGCCACCTCCCACACCGGATACCGTGGCGCGCGTGCAGGCTGCTGCGACGCCGGCGCCATTGCCCCCGGCCGTTGCCGCGCCCGTTGATACCGCGCCCGAGCGCCCGGTGCCCGTGGCAGAACGTCCCGCGCCGGCGGTGTTCCGCGTGCAGATCGTCGCCGCAAATTCGCAGGAAGCCGCCGACGTGATGCTCGACCGCGCGACGAGAGCCGGCTTCACGGGGGTCATCGTGCGCGACGGTGGCTACTACAAGGTCCGGCTCGGCGAGTATTCGACGCGCACCGAGGCGGCTGCGGCCGTGGCCAAGGTGAAGGCGAAGCTGGGCGGCTCGCCCTTCGTGGTGGCGCCGTGAGCAAGTCCAGCGACGATACCCCGCTGATGCTGCAGTACCGTGAGATCAAGGCGCGGCACCGCGACGCGATCCTGTTCTTCAGGATGGGCGATTTCTACGAGATGTTCTTCGACGACGCCGAGCTGGGCGCGCGCGTGCTCGGCATCACGCTCACCGCGCGGGGTGACGGCGTGCCGCTCGCGGGCGTGCCGGTGAAGGCCGCCGCCGAGTACCTGCGTCAGTTGATCGGCGCTGGTCATCGCGTCGCGATCTGCGAGCAGGTGGAGGATCCGAAGCTTGCCAAGGGCATCGTGCGCCGCGAGGTGGTGGAGACGGTGACGCCGGGCGCGATGCTTCAGGAGGGATGGCTTCCCGGCGCGCGCAACAACTGGATGGTCGCGGTGTGCGAGGGCGGCCTGGCGGCGATCGACCTCTCCACGGGCGAATTCGTGCTCGAGCGCGTGCCCGCCGATGGATTGGCCGACGCCCTGGAGCGCTACGGCCCGTCGGAAGTGGTAGTGCCGTCGGATGCATCGTGGACCTCCACCGACCGCGCACTCCGCACGGCGCGGGAGCGGTGGGAGTTCGATGCGGCGCTCGCGCGGGAGGAGCTGGCCCGGCGGTTCTCGCTTGCATCGCTCGACGGGCTCGGCATCAGCACGGAGGACGCGGCACCCCTCGGCGCTGCCGGTGCGCTGCTGCGCTACCTGGCCGAACTCCAGCCCGGCGGCGTGCCGCACCTGTCGCGACCAGCGGTACGCCGGAGTGACGCGCACCTCTGGCTCGACGAGATGACGCGACGCAACCTGGAGCTGGTCGAGCCGCTCGTGGCCGGCACCCGGAACGCCACGCTGCTGGAGACGATCGATCGCACCTTGACCCCGATGGGTGGCCGGCTGCTGCGGCAATGGGTCCTGTCGCCGCTGCGTGACGTCGCGGCGATCGAGGCGCGGCTCGACGCGGTCGAGGCCTGTCTGCGCGACGGCCGCGGCCGCACGCGGATGCGCGAGGCACTGGATGGCGTACGCGATCTCGAGCGGCTGGCTGGCCGTGCCGCCGCGGGGCGCGCCGCGCCGCGTGAACTCGGCGCACTTCGCGACTCCTTCCTTCGCCTGCCCGACGTACTCGAGGCGCTCACCGCGCTCGCCGGCGGAGCCGAGCTCAGGAGCACGGCGCTCTCCACCGCGCTCGACGAACTCGACCTGCTGCGCGACGTGGCCGACGTGCTGGCCCGGGCACTGACGGAGCGTCCGCCTGCCACGCTGGCCGAAGGTGGCGTGATCCAGGCGGGCTACGACGCCGAGCTCGACGAACTGCGCGCGTTGCGGGACGGTGGCCGGCAGTACATCGCGTCGCTGCAGCAGCGCGAGCGCGACCGCACCGGCATTGCGTCGCTCAAGGTGGGCTTCAACCGGGTGTTCGGGTACTACCTCGAGGTCACCAACGCACATCGCGACCGGGTTCCCGCCGACTATGACCGACGGCAGACGCTGGCCGGTGCCGAGCGCTACGTGACACCCGAGCTCAAGGAGTACGAGGCGAAGGTGCTGGGGGCGGAGGAACGGATGGCGACACGGGAGGCCGAACTGTTCGTCCAGCTCCGCAGCCTGGTGGGCGCCGCCATCGCCCGGGTGCAGCGCACGTCGCGCGTGCTGGCGCGGCTCGATGTCTGGGCGGGGCTGGCGCAGGTGGCCGAGGCCAACCAGTATGTGCGCCCCACGCTCGACGACGGCTACGGACTCGTGCTCCGCGCCTCACGTCACCCGGTGCTCGAGCGGCTCATGCCGCGCGAGCAGTTCATGCCGAACGACGTCGCCTTCAGCGCGAGCGAGCGGGTGTTGCTGGTGACGGGGCCCAACATGGCGGGAAAGTCCACCATCCTGCGCCAGATCGGGCTCGTGGTGGTGCTGGCCCAGCTGGGCGGTTTCGTGCCGGCCGCTTCCGCGCACGTGGGCGTCGTGGACCGGCTCTTCACCCGCGTGGGTGCCAGCGACAACCTCGCGCGCGGGCAGTCCACGTTCATGGTGGAGATGAGCGAGACGAGCGCGATCCTCCACAGCGCAACCGCGCGGAGCCTGGTGCTGCTGGATGAGATCGGCCGCGGCACTTCGACCTACGACGGCGTCGCGATCGCCTGGGCCGTCACCGAGCACCTGCACGACCTCGTGGGGTGCAAGACGATGTTCGCCACGCATTATCACGAGCTGATGCAGCTGCCGGAGCGCCTGGCGCACGCGCGGAACATGAACGTCGCCGTGCGCGAAACCGGCGACCGCGTCGTGTTCCTGCATCGCCTCGAGCCGGGCGGGACCGATCGGTCCTATGGTGTGCATGTAGCCCAGCTGGCAGGATTGCCCGATGCCGTAGTGCAGCGTGCGCGGGAAGTCCTGGTGCGGCTCGAGAGCGAGCACCGGGTTGTGCCCGGCGCTCCCGAACCGGTGCCCGATCCGGGACAATTGGCGCTCTTTGCGGAAGCAGCACCGCACCCGGCACTCGAGGCACTGCGGGACATCGACCTCGATACGCTCACACCGCTGGAGGCACTCAACCGGCTCGCGGAACTGCAGCGACGTGCTCGCGGGGCGTGAGTTCCTCGCGCCCTCACGCCCTCTTCCTAGTACTTCCTCGCCCTCGCCGCGCGACCCTTCCGCTGCCGCTCCTGCAGGTACCCCACCCAGCGCATCAGCAGGTCCAGGTCGCCCAGCTCACCGGTGAGGGCGAGCGTGCGACCGTCGCGCAGCGTGAGCGGGGCCCGGAACACGGCCGGATCGGTACCGACGATCGGGTCGGCCTCACCGACGAGCTCCAATTCCACCAGCGGAATCGCCTCGAGCAGCGTGTCAGGGCGCAGCAACAGCAGCGTCGCACCCTCGACCAGTGCGGCCCGGCCATTCAGGTCCTGGTTGTCGAAATCGAACGTGGCGAGCACGCGCCACGTCGTGGTGCCGATTGGTAGAGTACGGTTCGCTCTCATGCCTTTGTGTTACGAGGCACTCGCGCGCCCCGCGCTCCAGTCTTGGAAGGTTCGAGCGCGGCAATAGCAGGAAGCTTGCCGGAAACCACGGACGGGCGCCCGAGCGCGCAACTCGATGTGGTCGGCGGAATTGTGATGTGCTGTCCGGATCCTGCGGTGATATTCGTGCTGCCTAACGTGCCCACCCGCAGGGACGATGGAGGGGACACTAGCGCCTTCCCGGCTTGGCCCTCCGCGTCGGTGGTTCGGTGAGCGGATCCTCCGGCCACACATGCTTCGGATAGCGGCCGCGCAGGTCCTTCCGCACGTCGTGATAACTCATGCGCCAGAATCCGCCAAGGTCGCGCGTCACCTGCACCGGCCGGTGCGCCGGTGAGAGCAGGTGCAGCGTGAGGGGCACGCGTCCTCGCGCGATCCGCGGCGTCTCCGCCAGCCCAAACATCTCCTGCAGCCGCACCGCCAGCATCGGTGATTCGGGGTCGGCATAGTCGATGGGCAGCCGCGACCCGCTCGGTACCTCGATGTGAGTCGGCGCGTCGGTGTCCAGCGCCTGCCGCTGCCGCCAGGTGAGGTCGGCCAGTTGCAGTGCCGTGAAGTCGATGCGGCCGAGATCGGCGAGTGCCCTCAGCCGCGCGGCGTGCGGCGCCAGCCAGTGCTCGAGGCGAGCGAGCAGCGCTGCATCCGACACATCAGGCCACGATGCACCGTCGACGCGATGCAGGAACGCCAGGCGCTCGCGCAGCCGGAGGAATCCGTCACTCCAGGGAATGGCCGCGAGCCCCGCGCGCTCGAGTCCCAGCGCGAATGCATGTGCCACCGCCACCGGATCGGGCTCACGCACCATCCCCTCGCCCATTACGATGGCCCCGAGCCGGCGGGTGCGCCGCGCCGCGACTCTCGCCGAGTCGGCGTCCCACGTAATCTCTTCCTGCACCACGATCTGCGAGGCGAGGTACGTCTCGATCTCCTCGCGCCTGACCGGAGCCGCGAGGAAGATCCGGCTCTCCGCGCCGCGGTCATCGAGGTCCGTGGCCACGATGAACTCGGCGTCGGCCAGCGCATGCGGTACCGCGAGGACGGCACCGCGACCGTTGCGCAGCAGGAAGCGCGCAGTGCCGGGACGGCGCTGCGCGATTCGATCCGGATAGGCGAGCGCCAGGAGCAGCCCCGCGTCGATGCTGTTCGATGGCGCGGCGCGCACACCGAGCTGCCGCCGGAGCGCCTGCGCGTGCGTGCGGATGCGCTCCACCGACTCGCGCGCAACGCGCGCACCCGAGACGAACCGCGGGATGCCCCGCTGCGTCAGCAGGTCGAGGCGGATGCGGATGTCGGGGTCGGCCGGGCCACCCTCGGCACGCAGGATATCCCGTTCCTCCACGAGGGCCGCGATGTCAGCCGCGAGCGACGTGGCGTTCAGCAACCGCGCAGCGATGATCATGTGACCGAGCCGCGGATGGAGCCCGAGCGCCGCAAGCTCCTGACCGTGCGCGGTGATGCGCTCCTCGTCATCCACGGCATCGAGCTCCCCCAGCAGCCGCCTTGCCTGGGAGAGATGGGCGGCCGGCGGCGGGTCGAGCCAGCGGAGCGAGGAAGCATCCATGCCGGTGGCGGCCAGGGTCAGCGCCAGCGGCGCCAGGTCGGCGTCCATGATCTCGGGATCATGGAAAGGCACCAGGCCCGCCTGCTCCGGCTCGCTCCACAGGCGATGGCACACGCCTGGCGCCTGCCGCCCCGCGCGACCGGCCCGCTGGTCGGCGCTGGCCCGGGACACCCGCACCGTCTCCAGTCGCGTCATCCCGGTGCGCGCCGAGAAGCGCGGCACGCGCGACAGCCCGCTGTCCACCACCACGCGCACCCCATCAATCGTAAGGCTCGTCTCGGCAATCGAGGTTGCGAGGATCACCTTGCGGCGTCCCCGCTCATCCGGTCGCAGGGCCCTGTCCTGCTGCTCCGGCGTCAGGTTTCCGTGCAGCGGGACGATCACGGTATCATCGCCCGCGAGCATTTCCCCGACCCGCCGGATCTCCCCGGCGCCGGGCAGGAACACCAGCACATCGCCAGCATCGTGCGCCAGCGCGTCGCCGATGGCGCGCGCCACGCGGCCCTCGATACGACCGTCCTCCTGCCCCGGCTCGTAGCGGATCTCGACGGGATGGCTTCGGCCGACGCTGGTCACCACCGGTGCATCTCCCAGAAGCCGGCTCACGCGCTGGCCCTCGAGCGTGGCCGACATGACGAGGATGCGGAGCTCGGGGCGGAGGATCGCCTGGGTCTCGAGTGCGAGCGCCAGCCCGAGGTCGGCGTGAAGGCTGCGCTCGTGGAATTCGTCGAAGATGACCAGGCCGTACTCTTCGAGCGCCGGGTCAGTGCTGATCATGCGGGCGAGGATGCCCTCGGTGACTACCTCGACGCGGGTGCGCGCGCCGACCCGCGTGTCCAGCCGAGTGCGATAGCCCACGGTGCCGCCCGCCTCCTCGCCGAGTGACCGCGCCATGTACTGCGCCGCCGCCCGGGCCGCGACCCGTCGCGGCTCGAGCATGACGATCTTCCGACCGCCAAGCCATGACGCATCTCGCACGGCGAGCGGCACGCGGGTGGTCTTGCCGGCGCCGGGCGGAGCCTGCAACACCACGCCCGGGGCCGCCGCCAGTGCGGCGCGCAGGTCGCCCAGGACGAGGTCGATGGGAAGGGACGTTTCCACCGGGAGCAATGTAGGGGCGCCTCCACGCCCTCGTCGCTAACTTGTCCCCATGAGCCATCGACTGATCCTGCTTGCCCTCCTCGGCGCCTGCTCCGGCAAGGGAGACGGCACCGTCAGCCTGCCGTCGCGCCCGGTGGAGGCGCCCAGAGCGAACGAGCTGCCGCCAGTGCCGCTCAACCCCAATTCGCCGGTGGAATATCCCCCGGCGTTGGCCGCCCAGGGCATTGAGGGCACCGTCCTCCTCCGGCTCGTGGTAGACAGCAGCGGTGGCCTGATGCGAGACTCGACCAGGTTGGCCGAATCGAGCGGTTACCCGGCGCTCGACAGCGCCGCGATCCAGGCGGCGCCGTCGCTTCGCTACGCCCCGGCGGAGCGTGATGGCGCCAAGGTCGCCATGGCGTTCCTTCAGCCGATCTACTTCCGCACACCGCAGGGCCGTGGAGTTACGCCATGACCGGTCAGCACCTGACAGCGTATGAAAACGTGCTCGACACCATCGGCTGGACCCCGCTGATCCGGCTGGGCCGGATCGGTGCCGGCCTCCGGACACCGATCTACGGCAAGGCCGAATACGCCAATCCGGGCGGGTCGGTGAAGGACCGCATCGGCCTCGCGATGATCGAGGCCGCCGAAGAGCGCGGCGAACTGAAGCCGGGCGGCGTCATCGTCGAGGGCACGAGCGGCAACACCGGCGTCGGGCTGGCGATGGCCGCGGCGCTCCGCGGATACCGCTGCATCTTCACGCTGCCCGACAAGATGTCCCAGGAGAAGGTGCGGTTGTTGCGCGCGTACGGCGCCGAAGTGGTTGTGACGCCGACGGCGGTGCCGGCCGACCATCCTGACAACTACATCATGAAGGCAAAGCAGATCGTCCATGACACCCCGGGCGCCTTCCTCGCCAATCAGCACTACAACCAGGTCAATCCCGAGGCGCACTACAAGACCACGGGCCCGGAGATCTGGCAACAGAGCGGCGGCAAGGTGACACACTTCGTGGCGGGAGCCGGCACCGGCGGCACGGTGAGCGGCGCCGGGAAGTACCTCAAGGAGAAGAACCCGAAGATCCGCATCGTCGCCGGCGATCCGGTCGGTTCACTGGTCACGGAATACGCCCGCACGGGTGTCATGGCCCAAGGATCGGGCGCGCCATACAAGGTGGAGGGGATCGGCGGCGACAAGGTGTCGAGCACCATCTGGTTCGACACCATCGACGAGTGGCGTCAGGCGTCCGATCGCGTGTCGATGATGATGGCGCGGCGGCTCGCGCGCGAAGAGGGCATCCTGGTCGGCGGTTCCGCGGGCCTCAACGTCGCGCTGGCGCTCGACATTGCACGCGAACTCGATGATCCCGACGCGTACGTCGTCACCATCCTCTGCGACACCGGCGAGCGCTACCTCTCCAAGGTGTTCAACGACGACTGGATGCAGGAGAATCAGCTGCTGGATCGTCCCCAGGCCACGGTCGAGCAGCTGCTGCAGCAGCGCCGCCCGACGAGCGCCCCCGCGCTGGTGCAGGTGGCGCCCGCGGCCGCGGTGCGCCAGGCGCTCAATCTGATGAGCAGCTGGGAGGTGAGCCAGATCCCGGTGATCGAGAATGGCGAGCCGGTGGGCGGGCTGGTCGAATCGGCGCTCATGACGCGCGCGCTGGCGCAGCCGGCGCTGCTCGACCGCCCGGTACGGGAGGTGATGGACCCGCCCTTCCCGGTGGTCGAGCACACTTTCCCCACCGACCGCCTGGCGCCGATGCTTACACGGGAAAATCCTGCAGCCCTGGTGCGGAAGGACGGCGCGCTCATCGGGATCGTAAGCAGGTATGATGTATTGCAGCAGTTGATCGGAACGAGATGAACAGCGGGCGGCAGGCCCCCTGCCGCCCTCCCAGGAGCCCCGCCTCACATGCGGATCACAGTCCTCACCGGCGGCACGTCCGCCGAGCGTGATGTTGCACTCGCATCGGCCGTGCAAGTCATTGCGGCCCTGCGAAGTATTGGACACCAGGTGGCGGTCGTGGACACCGCCCGGGGCTTCATTCCCGAGACAGATGAGACCCAGCTGTTGTCAGCTTCCGTGGGTGCGGCACCACCGTCCCTGACCCAGCTCGAGGCCCTGGAGCACGGGCTCCTGCTCAGCGGCCTGGCCAACCTCGCCGCGGTGCGCGACGCGGAGGTGCTGTTCCTGGCGCTGCACGGAGGCCACGGCGAAGACGGCACCCTGCAGACCATCCTCGACATGATCGGGGTATCCTATACGGGGAGCGGCCCCATAGGGAGCGCGATGGCGATGGACAAGGACATTGCCAAGCGGCTCTTCCACGAGGCGGGCATCCCCACGGCGGCGTGGCTGATGGCCCCGGCCACGGTGCAGGAGGTGGAAACGCAGCTCGGGTGGCCGGTGGTGGTGAAGCCGTCCAAGCAGGGATCGACGGTCGGCTTGTCGGTGGTCCGTTCCGCGGGCAAGCTGGCGGCGGCTATCGAGGAGGCCCGGCGTCACGATGATGAAGTGATGATCGAGGCCTTCGTCCCGGGACGCGAGCTGACTGTCGGTATTCTGGACGGGGCGGCCCTCGCGGTCGGTGAGATCATTCCCCGGCACGAGATTTTCGATTATGAGTGCAAGTATACGCCCGGCATGTCGGAGGAGATCTTCCCGGCCGACCTGCCGGCGGAGGTGGCAGCCGAATGCGGGCGCCTGGGGCTCGCAGCCCACCGGGCGCTCAAGCTCGGCGGATACTCCCGGGTGGACTTTCGCTTGACACCTTCGGGAGAGGCCTACTGTTTAGAGGTGAATACCCTTCCCGGCATGACCGCGACCAGCCTGCTTCCCCAGTCGGCGCGCGCAGTGGGAATCGGATTCCCCGAATTGTGTGATCGGATCTGCCGCTCGGCGATTGGAAGCAGGAAGCCCAGGTAGAGAGGCGGGGCAGGCATGCAGGCGATCTCCCATCCCCGGATGACCCCGTGGGTAACGCGGCTCATCATCGCAAACGCGGTGGTGCTCTTGCTGCTGGAGACCGTCTTCACCTCCGAGGGGGCGTTCCGCGCGCTCGCGTTCGATCCCGCCAGCGCCTTCAGCCGGCCATGGACCTTCGTCACGTACATGTTCGTCCATGCCGACCTGCTCCATCTCCTCGCCAACTCACTCGGCCTCTGGATGCTGGGCTCGGCGGTCGAGCACCGGCTCGGCGGCGAGAAGTTCCTCCTCTACTACTTCTACTGCGGCGTAGGCGCGGCGTTCTTCGCGCTGCTCCTGTCCAAGTTCACCGTGGTCTCGCCCTTCGTGGGCGCATCGGGGGCGGTGCTCGGGCTGGCCGTGGCACTGGCGATCCTCTGGCCCAATGCCGAAATGATCGTCATTCCGATTCCTATCCCGATGAAGGCGCGCACCTTCGCCATCCTGCTGGTGGGCTTCAACGCGATCATGGCGCTGCCGTTCCTGCGGGGCGGGTCCAACATCGCCTACGAGGCGCACCTCGGCGGCGCGTTGTTCGGCTACCTGTTCTTCCGGCTGCAGTCGTTCGGGCCCGAGAGCAGTGCTCCGCGGCGTCAGGTGCAGCGCCCGGTCATGGTGCAGCCAGGTGCCGCCGAGGCTGAGCGATCGCGCCGGGTCCCGGCGGCGGCGTCCACCGCCTCGGTTCCGTCGCGGGGCGGCGAGGCCGATCCGGTGGCTCGTGAGATGGACCGGGTGCTCGACAAGATCAGCGCTGAGGGGCTGGCCAGCCTGACCCCCGACGAGCGCCGCTTCCTGGACGATATCGCAAAGCAGAAGCGGCAGCAGTTGCATTGAAGTCTTGCGATGACACGACGCATCTCATATCGTGTCACGTGCTCATCAACCTCGTGCCGGAATTTCTCGCGCTGATCAACGCGCCGGACAGCGAGGCATCCTACCGATCGTTCCACTCCGCACATCGCCCGCTCCTCGACGCCTACTGGCGCAACTACGTCCTCGATCCCGACAGTCCCCCGTCGGTCGAGGTCATCCAGGCGGCGATGCGGGCGGACCGGCGTGACCTCTACTCGCTGATTGAATCGGTCGACCTCGAGCGCATCGCCGAGGAGGCAATTGCGCGCGCGGTGGACGTGCTGGGTATCCAGCAGCCGACCGACGTCGTGCTGATGGTGGGCATGGGCGCGGCGAACGCCGGCGAACTGGTCATCGACGGGCGGGGAGTGGCGTTCATCTGCCTGGAGCACTTCACCGGGCGGGTCAATCCCGAGACCTACGGACTGGGCCTGGGGCCGGAACTGCTGCCACTTTGGATCGGACACGAGCTGGCGCACACCGTCCGCTATACCGCCGCCGGGAGCCGCAGCGATATCGGCCGCATCGTCCGCGAGTCGAGGGGCTACTACGACTACTGGGAGGTCGGGAGCCGGGCCACGTTGCGGGAGCTGCTGGTCAACGAGGGCCTGGCGGTACACGCCGCACAGGCGGTGGCGCCGGGCTTTCGCGCGTCCGACTACTTCGGCTATCCGCGGCGCCTGTACGTGCGCCTGCGCGAACTGGAGGCCTTCCTGCGCCGCGCGGCGGCACCTGATATCGACCGGGCCGGACTCGGGCTCCGGTTGCGGTATCTCTCGGGCGGGATGAGCCCGGCGGCACGCCTCGTGGCCGGGCGCGTCATCCCCGAGCGGGCGGGCTACTACATGGGCTACCGGCTTACGGAGGCACTGGTGGGCGAGCGTGGTATCGCGGCGGCGCTGCTGGCCGGGGCGGACGAAGCGAGGGAGGCGGAGGAGCGAGCAGGGGGAGTGAGGACTGCGTAAGCTCACCGCTTACGTTGTTGATATGTCAGACACAGCAGACACCCCGACGAAGATCACCTGGAAGCCCTCCGGCCCACTTGTCATCGAGGGGCCGGTCATCATTCTCGACAACGAGGGCAATCCGATGGAGCCGCCGCCGGCCAAGCACCCGGGCCAGGTGAAGCTCTGCGGGTGCGGACTCTCGAAGACCCGGCCGTTCTGCGACGGCTCACACAAGCGATAACCCCGCCTAGCGCTTCTTCTTGCTCCGCGTCACGGTGTCATCGGGCTTCGTCTTTATCTCGACGAAGGCCTTCACTTCGGCCTTCTGCAGCTTCATCCGCTCCCGCGCGATCAGCCACTGCTGCGGAATGCTGGCCAGGTTGCTGACCGTCCAGTACAGGTTGAGCCCCGACGCGAAGTTGAACCCGAAGATGGTGATCATGACCGGCATCATGTAGGTCATCATCTGTGCCTGCATCTTCGTCTGCGCCGTGTGCTGGATCCCCATCTGCCCGACCTTGGTCAGCCCGAACATCGAGATGCCGCTCAGGATCGGGATGATGAAGTAGGGGTCCGGCCGTGCCAGGTCGGGGAACCAGAGGAACGGCACCCCGCGCAGCTCGATCGAGTTGCCCAGCACGAAGAACAGGGCGAAGAGCACCGGCATGGGCAGGAGCATGGGCCAGCAGCCGCCCAGCGGGTTGACCCCGTTCTCCTTGTACAGCTTGAACATTTCCTTCTGCAGCTGCGCCGGATCCTGCTTGTACTGCTCCTGGATGCCCTGAAGCTTCGGCTGGAGCGCCTGCAGCGCGGTATTGGCGCGCATGGCCTTCTGGTTAAGCGGCCACAGCAGCAGGCGCACGAGCAGCCCGAAGGCGATCAGGACGAAACCGTACCCCAGATGCAGCGAATCGTGCATCCACACGAGCAGCCAGCGCACCGGTGCCGCGAAGAACCGGATCAGTGTCCGGAACCCGGGCAGGCCGTACGGGTTCACGTCATCGAAGTCGTGGCCGATGCGCTTGAGCCGGTCATACTCCATCGGGCCGGCGTAGAGCGTGTAGGAGAACTCGCCGCTGGTGGCGATCGGCATGCGCAGGAGTGTCGCGGCTGCGGTCGGGCGCTTGCCGGCGGACAGGAGCGGCGTGGCGGACACCCCGCTCAGCAGTCCACCGGTCGAATCGAAGGCCAGGACCGCCGTGACGAAGTACTTGGACTTGAGCGCGGTCCAGGCGAAGGGCCCGCTCAGCGTGACCGTCTCCCCGGCATTGAGCTTCGCCAGGTCGTGCCGTTCGGCGCTCCCGCCATACGTGACGAGCGCGGCGGCGCGGAAGTTCTCGACCGAATCGGCCTCGGTGTTCGCGAGCCCGGTACCGAGTCCGAGCACCAGCTGGCCGCCGGCCGCTCCGACGCCGGTGACGGAACCCGATACGCCCACCTGATAGTCGGTGGGCGAGAAGGTGTACCGGATCCGCACCGAATGCCCCGCCTGTTCCGCCGTGAGCGTCAGCGACGCCGGCTCACTCGTAACGTTGACGCTTGCCGGCTCGGCGTGGAAGTCCCACTGATCGAGGTGCAGCGTGTCCGAGTCGCTGATGACCGCCAGCCCGAGCAGCGGAGAGCCCTGGCGCACCAGTTCGGCCGGCGTCCCCTTGGTGGCCGGCGCCGTGGACTTGTAACGCTCGAGCTCGAGCGATGTCAGCACCCCGCCGTGGGTGCTCACCCCGTAGCGCGCAAGGGGCGTGGTAACCGTGATGGTGTCGGCAGGGCCAGCAGTGACGCTGCCCGGGGCCACAGGCGCGGCCGCTGCGGCACTGGGCCCCACGGTGGGTGGCGCGACGACAGGCGCGGTATCGCTGGCGGCCTGGGAGGCGGGAGGCGTCACCGGCCGCACCGGCTTCTTCATGAAGAACGTCGGCACGAAAAAGATCGCCATCATCAGCAGGACCGCCCACAGCGTACGTCTATCCATGACTCGCGACTCGAGCCTTTCTTGAATTCATGGAACCGGGTCGTAGCCACCCGGATTCCAGGGATGACAGCGTGCGAGCCGTCGCGCGGCCAGCCAGGAGCCACGCAGGGCTCCGTGCCGCGTGAGCGCCTCGTGGGCGTACGCCGAGCACGATGGGGTGAAGCGGCAGCTCGGCGGTAGCAGCGGGGAAAGCATCAGTTGATAGGCACGCACCACCGCCATGAGCGAACGGCGCGGAAGGAGACGCAGGTCCATGATTCACCGGACGGGGCACGTGGCGTCCCGCCAGCCCTGAAGCTCGGCGCGCAACGCGTCGTACGACGCACTGTAGGCCTCACGGCGCGCGCGCACCAGCAGGTCGAACGCCGGCTGCACCGCCTGCACTTCCCGCCGCCACAGTTCCTTGAGCCGGCGCCTGAGACGATTGCGGGCCACCGCAGTCGCCTGGAATCGGGGAACGATCAACCCCATGCGCGGATGGCCCAGTGCATTGTCAATCCAGATCAGGTCGAGAAATGCGGACCGGCGGCGCCGACCCTTGGCCAGGCACCGCCGGATGTCGGCTGCTCGCGCCAACCGGCGCGACCGCGCGAAGCCCTCTCCGGTCGTCAGGCCCGCCCGTGCTTCGACGGGAGGGAGACGGTAAGCCGCTTCCGCCCCTTCTTCCGGCGGCGGGACAGTACTTCCCGGCCCCAACGGTCGGCCATCCGGGCACGGAAACCGTGCTTGGCGATGCGCTTCTTGTTGCGCGGACGATATGTCGGCATCATACGATTAACAGTCCTCCAATGAGCCCGACAAACTAGCCGCGCCACCACGTCAGGGTCAAGGTTGACTTATCCACACGCGACTCGTAATATCTCGCGCCGTTGGATCATCCCTCCGCCGCTGTAGCCTGGATTTCGATGCAACTTTCCGCGAAAGATCTCTGGACGCGCCTGCTCGACGATGCGCTCCGTGAGCTTTCTGAACAGACGATCCGCACGTGGCTCGAGCCAGCCGCGCCGATCTCCCTCGAGAACGGAACGCTGATCGTGGGTGCACCTGACCAGTTCGCGGTGCAGTGGAACGAGTCGAAGCACGCGGCCGTGTTGTCGCGCCTGGCCGAAAAGGCCGCGGGGCAACCAGTTAGCGTCGTCTTCAAGGTGCAGGAAGAGCGCACGAAGCGGCCACAGATGGACCTCTTCGTGGCCCCGCCACCGAGCGCCACAGCACCGACCGCCAAGGTCAATCCGAGCGCCCAGCCGCTCAACGAGCGCTACACCTTCGAGACGTTCGTCATCGGCAAGTCCAACGAACTTGCCGCCGCCGCGGCTCACGCCGTCAGCGAATCACCGGGCAAGACGTACAATCCGCTCTTCATTTACGGTGCGACGGGACTCGGAAAGACGCACCTGATGCAGGCCATTGCGCATACCGTGGTCGGCCGACAACCCGACACGCGTGTGCTATACGTGGGCGCGGAGCAGTTCATCAACGAAGTCATCGAAAGCATCCACAGCCGTACGATGCCGGAGTTCCGCCGGCGCTACCGGGCGGATGTCGACCTCTTCCTCGTGGACGACGTGCATTTCCTCGAGGGCAAGGAAATGACGCAGGAAGAGTTCTTTCACACCTTCAACGCCCTGTACGAGTCCAACAAGCAGATCGTGCTGACCTCGGACCGGCCGCCGAAGGAGCTCCCCGGACTCGAGGCCCGCCTCGTCAGCCGGTTCGAGTGGGGCATGGTCGCGGACATCGGCCAGCCCGACCTGGAGCACCGCATCGCGATCCTGCGGAAGAAGGCAGAGCAGGATCACCTGGAAATGGCGATCCCGGACGACGTGCTCCGATTCATCGCGGAGCATGTTCGGTCCAATGTGCGCGAGCTGGAGGGCTGCATCATCAAGCTGCTCCTCTACGCCTCGCTCAAGCACAAGGAAGTCTCGATCGAGCTGGCCCGTGAGGCGCTGGCCGACCGCATCAGGCCCTCCGACGAGACGGGCGCACCCTCCAAGGCCCTCCCCACCATCAACAAGGTGCAGGAGGTCGTGGCGCGTCGATGGGGTGTCACACCAGAGGGGCTTCGCTCCAAGGCGCGGATCAAGACGCTGACAGTGCCACGACAGATCGCGATGTTCCTCGCGCGCGACCTGCTGCAGATGCAACTGGTGGAGATCGGGCAGGCATTTGGCGGAAGGGATCACAGCACTGTCATTCACAGTGTCGACAAGGTGGCGCGGTTGATGTCGCGAGACCGCGGCTTCCGCGAGAAGGTCGAGCTCGCTCGCATGGAGCTGCAGCCAGAAGCGTAGTGCGCATGAATCGGTGGTGATCGTCAACGCGATCAGATGATTGGTCGCGAGCTTTTCCGGATGGTTATCCCGATGTTGATTGGTTGTTCGTTGAAAGTCTTGAATAGCGGGAAGAATTGTTGTTCGAGCGGCGAGATGTCCGCATGCCCCACAACGAGCCTGCGCGAGTCGGGTGAGGCAAGTCGTACCGGGGCGAGGAGATTCGGGGTTTCGTCCACATCTCCATACCCTCTACTACTACTGCTACATTCTTATATACAGGTTCTGGTAGGTACTTCTCCGGGACGCATGAGGCCGCAATGAAGTTCACGATCACTCGCGAGCAGTTCCAGGAAGGCCTGCAGGCGGTGGCGGGCAGTGTCCCGACCAAGACCACCCTGCCGGTGCTTTCGAACATCCTGGTGGAGGCCACCCACGATGGTGTCAGGCTGTCGGGAACCGATCTCGACATCGCTGTCAGCACCACCGTGCCAGCATCCGTCGACCAGGAGGGGTCGATCACCGTTCCGGCAAGGAAGCTCGCCGAAATCGTCCGCGAGCTGCCCAATGCGTCGATCAGGATCACCGCGTCGGGTGAGCAGCGGGTCACGATCGAATGTGGCCGTTCCAAGTTCCGGCTCCTCGGCCTGCCGAAGGATGAGTTTCCCGCCTTCCCGGCGGTCAAGTTCGATGGCGGCTGGAAGGCCACTGCCGGCAACCTGCAGAAGCTCATC
Source organism: uncultured Gemmatimonadales bacterium (assembly GCA_963773095.1). Lineage (GTDB taxonomy): Bacteria > Gemmatimonadota > Gemmatimonadetes > Gemmatimonadales > GWC2-71-9 > JAGGAG01. Next base: position 407,000 of record CAVYZY010000012.1, on the reverse strand, counting down.
ACGCACGTGGCCTTTGCGGCCAGCACCGAGGAAAGCCGCCCGATCCTGAACGGCGTGCTCTGGGAGCTGCGCCCCGACCGGATGCGCATGGTGGCCACCAACGGTCACAGGCTGGCCCGGATGGACGTTCCCACGGCGACGGCAGGTGGAGCCCAGGCCGACCTGATCGTGCCGCCCAAGGCACTGGAGCAGATCAGGAAGCTGTTTTCCGCCGAGGACGAGATCGAGGTGGCCCGGAGCGAGAACCATCTCGGGTTCCGGTCGCCCACGACCCAGGTATTCACCCGGCTGATCGAGGGACCGTACCCGAACTACGAGCAGGTCATCCCGCGGGAGAACGACAAGGTGATGACTGCCGACAAGGGCGCCATCACCTCGGCACTCCGGCGAATGAGCATCGTGGCCAGCGATCAGACCCACCGGATCCGGATGGCCTTCGCCAACGGCTCCTGCAAGCTCTCCGTGCAGACCCCCGACCTGGGCGAAGCCCAGGAAGAGGTCACGGTTACCTACGAGGGTGACGCGCTGGAGATCGGCTTCAACGCCGCCTACATGCTCGAGGTGCTCAAGTACATCCCCACAGACGAGGTGCGGATGACGTTCAAGGCGCCCGAGCGCGCTGCGACGTGTGAGCCGGTGGGATGGGATGATCCGGCGAGCTTCTTGGCTCTCGTCATGCCGTTGAGGCTGGTGGACTAAGACTGCGTGAGCGGTGAGCGGTAAGTAGTGAGCGGGCCCATGTGAGGAGTACCCGCTTACCGCTCACGGCTTACCAGCGGTACCCCACCCCCGCCAGCACCGTCACAAAGGTATCCCCGCCGTATTCGCCGTTCTGGTCGCCGCCCGTGAGCGAATGCATCCGGGCCGAGAGGCCGAGGCTCCAGACACTGTTGCTGTTCGGCACCCAGTCGAGTCCGCCGCCAATGCTCGCGCCCACGGCCGTCCGGTCCACATTGCTGCTGAGTGGAAAGCCGGGGTACACCGTGCCGGTGGACGGGTCTGCGATGGTGCTTTCCGTGTCACGCTGTCCGAAATAGACGCCCACCCCAAGCGCGCCGTAGGGGCGGAAACCGCCCTTGTTCGGACCGACGCGGAGCGTGGCGCCCAGCTGTATCCAGTCCAGTTCCGCGCGGTCGGTCTCGTTGCAGCCAAGTGATCCGGGCACCGACGGCGGAGGGCAATCGACGCGGGCCTCGGTGGTGGTGTTCTCCACTCCGTAGAACCCACCCTCGGCGCCGAGGGTGAACAGCGGACTCAGCTGCCGGCCGAAAAAGGCACTTGACCCGAATGAGCCGCCGCTGGGGAAGTTCGCCGCGGTCGATGTGCTCACGCTGTAGCCGCCCTGCAACGACCCTGCCCAGCGGGACTGGGCGTGTGCGACCGATGCCCAGAAGGTGCCGAGGGCCAGCACGATGATCCTGGTCCGCATCTGCGACATCTCTCCCTGTGATTGTCTGGAACGACCCCATCATAACGCCACCAGGGACCAGCCGGTTCCTGCGGTCAAGGCGTCGTGTCGGGTTCCGCAGGCGTGGTATCGCCTTCCGCAGGCGCGGTGTCCGCATCGGCCTGGGCCGGGATCTCCGCATCGGTTTTCGGGATCTCGAGCGACTCGCCGGACATGCGCCGCAGGATGAGGTTCTGCCGCCACCGCATGCGCCCGGGCTTGAGTGCGGGGTTGGACCGCAGCGGGAAGGGCAGCAGTCCCGCGAGCGCCGCAGCCTCGCTGCGCGTGAGCCGCATGGCCGGCTTGCGGAAGTAGGTCTCGCTCGCCGCTTGGACGCCCCAAGTGTCGGGTCCCATCTCGGCCACGTTGAGGTACAGCTCGAGAATCCGCCGCTTTCCCAGCACGCGCTCCAGCCGCCAGGCAGTGACGGCCTCCTTCGCCTTGCGCAGTGGGTTCCGTGATGGCGAGAGGTAGAGGTTCTTGGCGAGCTGCTGCGTGATCGTGCTCGCGCCACGCAGCGCATCACGACGCTCCCACGCCCGGCCGAGTGACTTCCAGAGCGCGGCACGATCACGCGGGTCGTGCCAGTCGAAGTCACCGCGGCGATAGCCTAGGGCCTTGAGGATCGCCTCGTAATCGATGCCGTCGTGCTCCCAGAATCTGGTGTCCTCGCCGGTCATGGCGGCCACCGCCATCGCCGGGGCGATGGAGTCGAGGGAGACGGGGCGGTAGCGGCCGATGGTGCCTCGCATCTGCATGAAGGCGGTGTTGCTGGGGAAGTGCGCGCGATACCACGAGGGCGGGGGCCACACCGCGAAGAGCCACGCGATGAACAGGCAGGGAGGAACGAGCAGCCACCACCAGCGCCAGCGTCGGCGAGCGGTGGCCATCGAGGTCAGCGGGTGCCCTGCATCCGCTGGATGCTGAGGTGCCCGCGCTGGGTGGCGGGCACCGTCTGGCCCACCGACGGCAGGTCGAACGAGATCGCGAGCGAGTCGCGTCCCTCGGCGCCCAGCAGCTGCCCGGCGGCCGATACGCGGTGGGTGCGCGTGCGTGTGCCGCTCAGCGTCACGCCGATCTCCTCACCGAAGCGCTGGCTCTTGCCGCCGCCCGTCACCGACGAGGAGCTCTCGAGCAGCACCGCCGACGGAGTGCCGGTCGGACCCTCGACGCGTGCCGCGCGGATCACCGTGACCGGAACCTCACTCCCGGCCACCTGCTCCGTCGTGGCCGTCGTGTCGGTCCAGCTCGCGCCTGACCGGGCGCCCCCTGGTGGCAGCGTGGCGATGAGGTCGCGGAACACATTGCCCACCAGCTGTTCCGCCAGCGCGTGCCGTGATGATGGCGCGAGCGTGCCGAGCCGGACGCCGTCCTCGAGCGTACCGGTCCAGCGCAGTCCGTCAGCGGATATGAGCGAGTCGCGCGGGACGTTGCCCACGCGGATGGAGTCGAGCGTGATGTTGATGGGGGCCGTGGTCATGCCGGGGCCGACGATCAGCCGGATCCACATGCTGCGCTCGACGACCTGTGTCTGGAGGCCGTTGGGGTACTGGAAGGTGATCGTGTCGGCGCGGTCGATGGCGTAGTGCGCGTCGCTCGAGGTGTAGCGCGCCACCGTCACGCCCCCGCCGCCGGAGTTAGAGGGCTGGTATGGCGCTGGGGCCGCGGGCCGGCCTGACGGTGCGGGCGCCGGCGGCTTGGCCCCGCCCGTGCCGGATGGCCCGCACGCGATTGCTGCGAGCCACACGGCGAGGAGTGCTCTGCACCGCATGAAGGTCAGGGGATCGGCGTGATTTCCACCGACTGGCTCAGCACCAGCGGCAGGGTGGCGCCCTGCGCCGCCAGCGTGACATTCAGGTTGCTGGTCGTGCTCGACGTGCCGGCGAGCAGCTTGCCGTCGGGCGCCACGGAGTAGCTCGACGTGCCGGTTCCGGTGCCCTCGATGTCGGCCGAGCCCCCCGGCGTTTCCTGGGTGCCGGCAATGGAGGAGCTGAACGCGCCATCGACCTTGCTCGCCTTCACCGCGCCGCGCGCCTCGGTGCCGGTCACCTTGAAGTTGGTGACGGTGCGCGTGGTCATGGTGCCCGACGCGACGGCGTTCGAGGTCTCGGTGGTGTCGGTCCAGGCATCGCCGACCTTGAGTGGGGCGCGGAGGGGCGGCAGGAGCTGTTGGACCAGGCTGCTCAACTGCAGCCCGCCGGCGTCGCTGCTGCTCTTCACGTTGCTCACCTTGCCCTTCGCATCCACGAAGCCGGTGACCACCACGCCGGCGGCCTTGCTCAACATGTCGGCCGGGGCTCCGGGCGGCAGGGAGTCGCCATGGATCGAATCGACCAGCACCTTCACGCTGCGTCCGCCGGTGGAGTCGGTGAGCGTGAGCTGTACGTAGCTCGTGGTCTTGACCACGAAGCCCTGCTTGCCACCGCCCAGCGCGGTCGCATCCACTTCCTGCTGTATCCGCTGCGCGACCTTGTAGCGGGCGGTGATGCTGCCGGCATGCGGAGGGGGGAACATCATCACGCCAGAGAACAGGGCGCCGGCCATCAGTATGCGAGCCTGCATGTCATCCTCGAAGGTAGGAACGCGCCCCCCCCGGGGGGAGCGCTCAGGGAACGTCGCGGGCGTGTCCCCGACGGGACTTCCCGAATACCGCCACGATCTGGCCATTGTCGCTGTTGACCTGAAGCAGCCGCCAGCCGCGCTTCCGCATGTCGGCGCCCCACACCGAGAGCTTGTCCCAGTCGTTGACGGGGGCCCGGAGTACGCGGATCTCCGCCACCTGCTCCCAGTGCGGCGGATAGGGTTTGTCACCGCCCTGGGGGCGATATGATGACGCCATGCCGCAGCTCCGCGAACGCGTGGTACCGGGGGAAATTCTAGCCGCGCCCGGGGGCGTGGGGAAGCACGGCGGGTCAGGGATCACAAACGGACGGCCGCCTCCGGCAACGAGTACCGGAGGCGGCCGTGGGTCGGACCGTAAGCCGAGTTTTGTTCCCCTGGCGTGAGCCCTGGGGATGGTCATCTGTCTGGGACGACCGTCGCCGGTCGCCTCGAGCAGCCTACCCGCGGCTACCGCCCGTATCCCCGAAGGGACCGGACGGGGGGCGGTGTGGGTCACACCTCGCCGCTTATTTGGCCTTGCTCCGACTGGGGGTTACCGTGCCGCTCCCGTTGCCGGCAGCGCGGTGGGCTCTTACCCCACCATTTCACCCTTACCCGTCGTTCGCTTGCGCTTGCGCCGGGCGGTTTGCTTTCTGTTGCCCTGTCCGTCGCCTTGCGGCGCCCAGGCGTTACCTGGCAGTCTACCCGATGGAGCTCGGACTTTCCTCGAGTGCCGAAGCACCCGCGACCATCACGTCCAACCCACTACAAAAACTAACAGCGTCAGCTCCGCTCCTGTAGTTGCGCCAGCTTCTGCTGTGCCTCCTGCACGAACACCTGAAGGTCCGGGTCGGCCTGGCTCCACTGCGCCAACGCGAGCTTGTACTGCTCCCGCGCATCGTCGGGCCGGCCCAGCTTCTCGAGCACTGCGCCACGAAGGAGGCGCACTCGCCCGACGATTCCCCACCGCATGTCGAACTGGTCGGCGTTGAGCTCGGGACCGTCAAATCCCTCCAGCAGCTTGAGCGCACGCTCGTAGTCGCCGAGGAGGTAGTACGCCTGCGCTGCGAGCGGCCGCCTGAAGACCAGGTAGGATGGCCCCTTCATCGACATCGTGAGGGAGTCCGGCTCGGCCAGGGCCTTCCGCGCGGCGGCCTGGTCATTGTGCTCGAGCGCCATGAGGGCGCGCACTTCCTTGGCCGGCTGCGCGCCGCTCATCGTCTGCATCTCCGTCACTGCCGATTCATCGGGCGTGGCCGAGGTGAGGAGTCCAACTGCGGCGGCGCCACCGGCGGCGAGCAGCTTGGCGCGCTTCTCGGGGGCGACGGAGCGGCTCGCTTCGGCGGCGCTCTGCCAGATGCGCCGCATCCCGGCGGTGGGCACGCCGACCGCGGCGTAGAGCTCGCCCTGCATCCGCCAGTTCCACGCGTCGCGCTCGGTGGCCTCCGGCGTCCCTGCCACGGGGTCGCCGAAGCGCACGCGATTGGCGAGGTCAATGAGCTTGGCCGCCTGGCCGACGTTTCCCTGGTACGCGAGCACGTTGGCAGCGATGGTGAGCCGCTCGGCCGCGTCGGTGGCACCGGCGATGGGCCGCAGGTCCTCGGGCGTGAGGGAATCGATCGACACGCCGAGCTGCCGCGCGGCGCGGGGTGCGTCACCGGAGGCGAAGCGGATGCGCGCGTCGTCGAACGGCAGCTCGGGATGCTTCGGCACCACGGCGCGGAAGCGCGCTACCTCACTGCCGGCGCCGTCATAGTCCTGCGCCGCGATCAGGGCCGCGAGCAACGCTTCGTGGGCCTTGGCGGTTGCGGGCTGCAGGTTGGCCCAGTCGCGCGCGAGGCGGATCGCCTCCGCGCGCGCGCGCGTCACCGCCAAGGTGGTCGCGGCGCTGTCGACGAGCCGCTTGTCCTTGTCACCATACACGAAGGCGATCGAGTCACCCGGCAGCAGCACCCACGGCGGGTTCGGCCGCGAGGCGCGCCCGAGTACGTAGTTCACGTGCTCGAAGGCGAGTGCGTACCCCGGGTCGAGGGCCAGCGCCCGCTTGAACGCACGCATCGACTCGGTGAAGCGCAGCGGGAGCGGCTGCTTGTCGTCGTGGAACCAGGCGTCGCCCAGGCCGTACCAGGCGTCGGGGTCGCCGGGATTCTTCAGGAGCAGTTCCTGGTACAGCCGCCGCGCATCGGCGTTCGCGCCCTGGATGAAGGTGCGGTACGCATGGATCATGGTCTGCTCGCGCACCGGCAGCTGCGTCGCGTAAAGCTCGGCGCGTGCAATCGCGTTGGCCCCGATCGAGTCCCCTGCGCCGAGCATCCAGCCGCGGGTCACCGAGAGCTTGTAGTACGCGAGCCCGAAGGTGGAGTCGGCGGCGATTGCCTTGCGGAGCGAGGCCTCGGCGGCCGGCAGGTTCCAGTGGTTGAGTGCACCATCGCCAGCGAGGTAGGCGCGATACGCCTCGACGGAGCGGGTGGTGGCCTGGGCCAAGCCGACCCGCTCGCCCTGTGGCGCGCCGGAAATGTCGAGCAGCTGCGCAGCGAGCTGGTCGAACAGCGGGCGCACCTCGTCGTCGACGGGTGCCTCGACGCGGGCCAGGTCTACCTGCTTGCCGGTTGCGACATCGACGACCCGCGCGGCGAGCCGGAGGGTATCGCCGCTCCGGTCGAATTCACCCAGCACGACGGTCCACACGCCCGCCTTGCGCGCCAGGCGGCGCGCCTCGTCGAGTCCGACCGCGCCACCCTCGCGCATGTGCGACGCTTCCATCAGGTCGTGCACCCGCTCGGGGCCAATCACCTGCAGGTCGTTCCACTGCCCGAGGGCGAGGGAGAGCATGCTGACGCTGCCATCGCGGAGCCACTCGCCGGAGGAATCCGCCCGCACGTTGGCGAACGGCAACACGAGGATCGACTGCCGGGGATTGGTGCCGCGGGGCGGGCCATCACCGCTGCGGCCCATGAGGGCAACGGCGCTGACGAGCACCAGGCTCGCGCCCGCCAGCGCCGCGATGCGCCGGCGGGGAGCACGACGACGGGCTGCGGTTGCTTCGCCACTGAGGGCGTTCGACAGCGCCTCGCCAGTCTGCCAGCGCTCATCGGGATGCTTCTCGAGCGCGCGCATGACGGCGCCGGAAAGGGCGACAGGACTGTCGGGCCGTGCCTTCTCCACTGGCGTGGGGCGGTCGGTGAGGTGGCGCGAGATGACGACGCGGTGCGATCCCGTGAAGGGCGGCGCGCCGGTCAGCATTTCGTACGCGACGACTCCGAGCGAATAGAGGTCACTGCGCGCATCCACCTCCTCGCCGGCCGCCTGCTCCGGGCTCATGTAGGCCGGTGTGCCGAGCGCAACGCCCCGTCCGGTGGTGGGCTCGTCGCCCTCCGGCTCGCCGGCCATGGCGCGGGCGATGCCGAAGTCGACGAGCATGGGGCGGCCGGAGGCGCGATCGATGAGGATGTTCTCTGGCTTCACGTCGCGATGCACCAGTCCGGCACGCGCGGCTGCATCGAGCGCCATGGCCACGTCGGCAGTGATACGCCGGGCATCATCGACACTGAGCCGCGGTTCACGACGCAACCGGTCGCGCAGTGTCTCGCCCTCGACCCGGTCCATGACGTAGTAGAGCAGCCCGTCCGACTCGCCGGCGGCGTGCACCGCCACGATGCCGGGGTGGCGGAACTTCGCGATCATGCGGGCTTCGGCCAGGAACCGGCGAACGATGCCGCCGTGATGGGTCAGCGCGGGGTGCACGACCTTGATGGCCACGCGGCGGTCGAGGGTGCTGTCCCTGGCCTCGAAGACGACCCCCATGCCGCCGCGCCCCAGCTCGCGCTCGAGCTGGTACTGCGTCCCCAGGGCTCGCTGGAGGCGCTCGCGCAGGTCGGGCCCGATGGGTTCACTCATCCGCGGCTCCACGTTCGTTGGGGAATGGCGAGAAAGCCCCTCGCGGTACGGGACCGGTCGGGGTTTCCATACTCCTTGGACGCCTAGACCCCGCGGGAGGTTGCGCGGTCATTGCAACCCGCGGCTCCCCGTGCCGTTTGACCCCCGGTTGAGCGGAGCGGACCACCTTCTCCGCCCCAATTCACAGCCAGGGTCATCATGCTTGCTGCCGCGCCATCCAGCGCCGCGGGCTCTCCCACGGTCGCCGCCATACTCTCCCCCGGCGAACGCTCCCGCGTCGACGCTGCAGGCACCGGGTGCTTCGCCATCCTCCACCGCGAGTCCATCTCCGACGCCATCCGCATGGTGCGCGAGCGTCCGGTCGATGCGGTGCTGCTCTCGGTGCAGCAGTGCGGCCCGGAGCAGGTGGACGGCGTGGCACACCTGATCCGCGAATTCCCCAGCGTGCCCACGGTGGCCCTCGTATCCCAGTATGGGCCCCGCGCCACCGAGACCCTGCTGCTGCTGGGGGCCAGCGGCGTCAAGCGCGTCATCGACGTTACCGCCCCAACGGGCTGGGCGCACCTTCGCGAGCTCCTGACCCAGCCGGTGACGCGCTCCGTGGCTCGCATCCAAGGTCCGGTGCTGGCCGCCCTCAGGGACGTGACGCCAGATACTCGGCTCTTCCTCGAGGCGATGATCCGCCTCGCTCCCGACACGCCCACGGTGCGCAACCTTTCCAAGCGCCTGGGCGTTCGGCCCAGCACCCTCATGTCACGATTCGCCCGCGCTGACCTGCCCAGTCCCAAGAGCTACCTCGCCGCCATCCGGCTCCTGCATGCGGCGCAACTCTTCGAGGACTCGGGGCTTTCGATCGCCGACGTGGCTTACCGGCTCGAATACTCGTCGCCCCAGTCGTTTGGCCGGCACGTCCGGTCGCTCCTCGGCATCACCTCAACCGAGTTCCGACATCGCTTTCCGTTTCCAGTGGCGGTGGAACGATTTGTAACGCTCCTTATTGCACCCTACGCCGCGATCTGGGAGCGGTTTCATCCACTGCAGCGCACCGGCACCACACATGTCGCTCGGGTCTGAGGGGGTGACGAGCCGGTGGGCCTTTGCTGCACGGCATCGGTCACGGCTTGCGCCGGTACCATCCGTCAAACGCCACCGTCCAGGTGTTCCGCCGTCCAACGATCGCTGCCAGAACTGGAGCACCCTGCCGTCGGGCTGGGGTGTCCAGGCCGCACGCTGCTTCATCGTGGCACCGCCCTGGGCCATGACCACCCCCTCGAGCACCATGCTCGTGCCCCGCAAGCCGCCGGTGATCTGCAGGACCAGGCCAAGGGTGGCTTCCCCGTACGCGGGCGCAGTGACGCCGGGTCCAGTGACGCCGGGTTCAGTGACGCAGGCCCGTGGTCAGTCGGCCTTCACCGCGGCGGTTGCCGTCACCTCCACGAGATAGCCGTAGTGCAGTCCGGCAACCGGCACCACGGTGCGCGCTGGCCGGTGTGCACCGAGCACCTCGGCGTAGGCCGCATTGACCTTGGGCCAGTGCGCCACGTCGGTGACGTAGAGGGTCACGGAGAGCAGGTGGTCGAGGTCGCTCCCCGCGGCGCGCAGGATTGCCTCGACGTTGCGGAGCACCCGCGTCGTCTGCTCTTCCACCGTCCCGTGCGGTGCATCGGGCCAGGTGGGATCGAGGGGCAGCTGGCCTGCGACATAGACCACCCCGCTGTGGACGATGGCCTGCGAATAGTGACCCGCGGGCCGCGGTGCGTCCGGTGTGTGTACGTGGCGCATGCTGGGATCGGTCTCCGCTTTAAAGGAGGACGGGCGCCGGGTTGGGCGCTCCCTCGAGGAATCGGGCGGGCCGCAGGGCGCGTGCGTCGAGCGACACGGCGCCGCCGGTGAGGATCATTTCGGCCAGCAACTGGCCCAAGGCGGGCGCGTGCATGACGCCGTGCCCGGATGACCCATTGATGAGCCAGAAGTTGACGAGCCCCGGTGCCGCACCGAGGATGGCGTGGTGGTCGGGCGACATCTCATAGAGTCCACACCAGCTTCCGGCGCGGTCGATCGGCACGGAACGGAGCGCAGGCACGCGCTGGTGCGCGCGGGAGACGACGCCCTCCAGCCAGCGCGCGTCGAATGTCGTGTCGTAGCGATCGGCCCCAACGGTGTCGGCGGGCCAGAGCAGGAGCACTCGCCCATCGCGCACGCGGAAATGGAAGCCGTCTTCCGCGAAGATGGTCATCGGGGTGGACGGCGGCAATGCGCTGGTGGGGGCGGTGAGGGCTACCTGGCGGCGCGTCGGCGTCACCGGCAGGTCGACTCCGGCCAGCCGCGCGAGATCGGCGGCCCAGGCGCCGGTGGCGTTGACGACGTGACCCGCCGCGATGCGCGCGCGAGGAGTGATCACGGCGGCTATGCGATCGCCGTCGCGTTCGAACCGGACGGGAGCGGCCTCGTATTGCACCCGCGCGCCGCCGCGCAACGCGGCATCGAGATAGCCCTGCAGGATGCCGAGGGGGCGGATGTACCCATCGGTGGCGCCGAAGCACCCGCCGACCACGTCGTCGAGCACGATCGAGGGGTTGATGCGTGCGATGTCATCGGTCGATACCATCACCGACTCCGCCAGCCCTGCGGCGCGCTGCACCGTGATGGCTTCGCGCAGCGTGCCGAGCTGGGTCTGGTCGGCGGCGAGGAAGAGGTAACCCACGGGCTGGTAGCCGCAGTCCCCTCCGGTTTCGTCGTGGAAGCGCCGGAGCTTCTGGCGCGCGAGGAGCGACAAGCGGACGTTGATGGCCGACGCAAACTGCGCGCGGAAACCGCCGGTAGCCCGCCCGGTGCTGCCGGTGCCGGGGGCCGAGGCGTGATCGAGGAGCATGATGGAGCGGCACCCGAGCGTAGTGAGGTGCCACGCGACTGCGGCGCCCATGACGCCGGCGCCGACGATCACGACATCGGCGGTGCGCGTCACGCCGTGAAGACGTGCTCCGGGTGGCGGAAGGCCCTCATCTCGATGGCGTTGCCGCTCTCGTCCTGGAGGAACATCGTGGGGCCGACGTAGCAGCGGCGGGTGGACGCGAGGTCCTTCACGTAGAAGGCGAAATGGAATGGTGGGAAGACATGTCGTCAGTCGTCACTCGTGAGTCGTGAGGGAGTCGTCAGGACGTTGAGGCGTGGACTCCGAGTGACACAGTAGTTGTTAATACTACGACTACGTGGCCGAGCTCTTCCAAATGTGCCCTTCCGCCTTGCAGGCGATCCACGACTGCCAGGACTCCCAGGATAATCCCACCGGCGTCGCGCACGGCGGCGATGGCCTTCTCGGCGGAACCTCCGGACGTGATCACGTCCTCCACCACGACCACCCTGGCGCCTTCGCGGAAGTTGCCCTCGATCGAGCGGCCCGTTCCGTGGGCCTTGGCTTCCTTGCGCACGCTGAAGGCATCGATGAGGGGCGGTGCTGCGGCGCTGGCAGCGGCCACGGCGTAGGCCACCGGGTCGGCCCCCATCGTGAGCCCGCCAATGGCGTCGGGTGCCCAGCCCGCCTCACGGATGGCGCGCAGGCCAAGCCGGCCGATGAGCACCATGCCCTGGGCCGACATGGTGGTGAGCCGGCAATCGATGTAGTAGCTGGAGCGCTGGCCGGAGGCGAGGAGGAAATCCCCAAACCGCACCGAGCGCTCCCTGAGGAGCTGCTCCAGTGCCGCCTGGTCGCTCATCGCCCGAAGAGCTTCTTCAGGAAGCCGCCCTTGGGATCCTCAGTGGACCGCACCGCCGTGCAGAAGGCGGTCGCGAATTCGTCCACCGTCTTGGTACGCTGCGACAAGTCCCGCATCAGCCCCTGCATGACCGCCGCCTCGACGGCGGGCGGAAACTTGAGGCCCTTGGTCGCCTGGCTGAGGGGAACCGGGTCCTGCGTCAAGAGCTGCTGGAAGAGCTCCCGGGGGTTCTTGCCATTGAAGGGGTGCTCGCCGGTCAGCAGGTAGTACGCGATGGTGGCGAGGCTGTAGACGTCGGCCTGCTCGTTCACCAGCGCGCCGCTCAGTGTTTCCGGGGCGACATACTGAAGGGTTCCCACGAAGAAACCCGCCCGGGTCAGCCGCTCGTCAGGATTACTCTCGGTATCACGCGCGATGCCGAAGTCGAGCAGGGTGGCGCGCTGGGTGGCCGGGTCGAACATGATGTTCGCCGGCTTGAGGTCGCGGTGGATGATGCGACCCTTGTGCGCAGCGGCCAGGGCGCCGCCAATCTGCTCCACGATGGTGGCGACGACGGTGGGGGCGAGCGGGCCGGAACGCGTGGCGAAGTTGGCGAGCGGCTCGCCCTCAACCCACTCGAGCGCGAGGTAGTACAGGCCTTCGGCCTGCCCGTAGTCGTAGGTCTTGACGATGTTGGGGTGGCTGACGCGCTTGCCGAGATCCGCCTCGCTGAGGAAGCGCTTCACGGCCACGGGGTCCTCGGCGAGGCGATGTCGCAGTACCTTGATCGCCGTCGTCCCACGATCGGGATGCTCGGCGCGGTACACGAGTGCGGTGCCTCCCTCGCCCATCTGCTTGAGGAGGCGATATCCGTTGATGGTGCGCCCCTGCAGGCTGTCGGAGGTCATGGACGGCGAAGCTAGCGCGCCCTCGCCGAGCCAGCAAGCTTTCCCGGGGTTGCCTGACGCCGGTCGGGACCCCGGATCACGATGGGTGAGCGGCCCGCACGCCGGGAAAGGGCCGCCTCAGAGGAGTCGCATGCGACGGAACAGAGGACTGGTGCCAGTGGTGTTCATGAGCGTTCTCGCGGCATGCGGGGGGTGGAAGCGCGTGGGCACCGAGGACGCCAAGGCCCCTGCGCAGGGGTTCTCGGCGTTGCTCAACCAGCAGGCGCTGTTCCAGAAGCTGGGCCGGCTCTCGGCGGGGGACCCGCTGCCGTTCACCGGCTCGGTGGCCCAGGTGAAGGGCGTGGGCGACACCGTGCTCGTGATCCTCGGGATCTCACTCGAGAACCGCGCGCTCTCGTTCCAGAAGGACAACAACGTGTACGTCGCGCGGTACCGGGTCGATGCCGTGTTCCAGCCCGCCACCGGCCGGGCGGTGAGCGGCGGCCAGGAAGAAGCGGTGCGGGTGGACAGCTTCCAGGAGACTGGTCGCGCCGACGAGAGCGTGCTGTTCCAGAAGTTCTTCCGGCTGGTGCCCGGCACCTACGGGCTGACCGTGACCATTCGCGACCTGCAGTCGGGCACGGTCAACAAGGCCGACCTGCCGCTGGCGGTGTCGCCGCTGGGAACGGCGACGACCTCGGCCCCGATCCTCGCCTATCAAGTGACGGGACGCGAGCGGCTGGAACAATCGCTGCGGATCGTGCTCAACCCGCGTGGCGCCGTCGCGTTCGGCGGCGATACGCTGCTCGCCTACCTCGAGGGATATGGCTTTGCCGGCCCAACCGCCGTGCCCTTCGAGGTGCGCACCGCCGCCGACAGCCTGGTGTACAGTGATTCCCTCCGCTTCCGCGGCGGCCTGCCGGTCGAGAGCCAGTTCATCAAGCTCCGGCCCGACAGCATGGCGCTGGGGGAGCTGCGGATGGTGGTGGGGAGCCAGCCCGACCAGAAGAGCGTCTCGGCGGTGGTGTCGTTCTCGGCGGCGTGGCTGGTGACGAACTTCGACGAGATGATCGGCATGCTGAAGTGGTTCGGGCACCAGGAGGAAGTCGACCGGCTCAAGCAAGCCGAGCCGGACCGGCGGGCGGCGGCATGGCTAACTTTCTGGAAGGAGACGGACCCCAATCCTGACACGCCCGAGAACGAGGTGCTCAACGCCTACTTCGGGCGGGTGGCGGTGTCGGCGCAGCGTTTCACGGACGAGGGGGTGCCCGGGTGGCGCACGGAGCGGGGCGAGGTCTACATCCGCCTGGGAGAACCGGACGACGTATTCGACACCAACGGCCTGACGCAGACGAGGGTGATCCGCTGGACCTACCAGAGCCAGCGGCTCACGCTCTACTTCCGGGACGACTCGGGGTTCAACCGCTATCGCCTGACCCCGGAATCCCGCTCGGAGTTCGACCGCGTGGCAGCGCGGCTCGGACGCTGATGGAGACGACCACTCCGCGCCTCTTCCTGATCGACGGCTACGCGCTGATCTACCGCGCGTTCTACGCGCTGATCTCGCGCCCGCTCCGCACGGCGCAGGGCGAGAACACCTCCGCCGCCTGGGGCGTGGTCAACTTCCTGCTCCGGCTGCGGGAGAAGCACAAGCCCGACTACCTCGCTTGGATCAACGACGCCGGCGACTCCTTCCGCACGGCAAAGTTCCCCGCCTACAAGTCGACGCGCCAGAAACTGGATGCCGAGCTGCAGGCCGACTTCGACCGCGCCTGCGAGCGGATCGACCAGCTCCTGCACGCGCTGGGCGTCCCGCTGGTAGAAGTGGCGGGGTACGAGGCCGATGACGTGATCGGGACGCTGGCGACGCGCGCGGCGGCGGCGGGCATGGAGGCGGTGATCGTGTCGGGCGACAAGGACTTCTACCAGCTGATCGGGCCGGGGGTCGTGCTGCTCAATCCGGGCCGCGGCGGACCGGCGGCGGTGGAAGAGCTCTGGGTCGACGCATCCAACGCGAGCGAACGGCTCGGTGTTCCGCCGGGGCAGGTGATCGACTTCCTGGCCATGGTGGGCGACAGCTCCGACAACATCCCGGGGGTGAAGGGCATCGGCGAAAAGGGAGCGCAGAAGCTCCTCGCCGAGTATGGCAGTCTCGACGCGATCCTGGCGAACGCGGAGAAGGTGGAACCGAAGCGTGCGCGCGAGGCGCTGCTAGCGAACGCCGACAATGCGAGGCTTTCCCGCGAGCTGGTGTCGATCCACCTCGACGTGCCCGTGAGCGTCGCGGTGCAGGAACTGCGGCCGCGGCCCGCCGACCAAGCGGCGCTGATCCAGTTGCTTACCGAACTCGAGTTCTTCTCGCTGGTCAAGAAGCTGGTGGATACGCCTGCGGCGGAGCCGGCTCTCGCTCTCACGCCCGCCCCTGCCGAGCCGCTGGCCGCGCCCGTGCCCTCAAGTCCCCAAGTCCTCACGCCCTCGCGCTTCACTGACGCCGTCCCGGTGATCGACGACCCCGGCCTCCTGCCCGGCATCGTGGCGCGGCTCCGCGAGGCGCCGCTCGTGGCGCTCGACACCGAGACCGACTCGCGTTCACCGCGCGGGGCGGAGTTGATCGGCCTGTCGCTCGCTGCGAGCTCGACCGAGGTGTGGTATTTCCCCTTCGGGCACCGCCCGCAGGGCGGGGAACTCGCCGCCCCGGCCCCGGTGAAGAACCTCCCGCCACTCTCGGACCCGGCATGCCTGCCGCTGGTGGCGCTGCTCACCGATCCCGCGGTGCCCAAGGCGGGACATCACGTGAAGTTCGACTGGCAGGTGCTGCGCGGCGCCGGGGTCGAGCTTGCGGGTGTCACCTGGGACTCGATGGTTGCCGGATTCCTCCTCGACTCGGGCCGGCGCTCCTACGGCATCGACGTGCTCTCACTCGAGTACCTCGGCCGCGCGATGCAGACGTACGTGGACGTGGCGGGACGCGGCAAGGGAGAAATCCCGTTCGCGGAAGTTCCGGTTGCCGCCGCCGCCGCGTACTGCGGCAGGGACAGCGCGACGGTGCTGGCACTGCACGCCGCCTTCGCGCCGGCGCTGGCGGGCACACCCATGGGCGGGGTGCTCGAGAACGTGGAGATGCCGCTGGTACCGGTGCTGGTGGACATGGAATGGGCCGGCGTGCAGATCGACCTCGCACTGTTCAAGCGATTGTCTAATGAGCTGGCGCGCGACCTGGAGCAGCTGCAGGTGGAGATTGCGCTGGTGGCCGGCGAGAACCTCAACCTCAACTCGCCGCGCCAGCTCGCGACGGTGCTGTTCGACAAGCACCAGCTGCCGGTGCTGAAGAAGACGAAGACCGGCCCTTCCACCGATGCCGACGTCCTCGAGCAGCTGGCCGACATGGGACACGACCTCCCGCGGCTCATCCTGGGCTACCGGGAACTGCAGAAGCTCAAGTCCACCTACATCGACACGCTGCCGCTCGAGGTGAACCCGCTCACGGGGCGGATCCACACCAGCTTCAACCAGACGGGCGCGGCCACCGGCCGGCTGTCGTCGTCCGATCCCAACCTGCAGAACATCCCGGTGCGCTCCCCGAGGGGCGAGGCCATTCGTCGCGGCTTCGTGCCGGCGGAGGGCAACCGTTTCGTGGTGGCCGACTACAGCCAGATCGAGCTGCGCATCATGGCGCACCTGTCCGGCGACCCGGGCTTCATCGAGGCGTTCCAGCAGGGCGGCGACATTCACCGGCAGACTGCGGCACTGATCTTCAACGTGCCGGTCGAGAACGTGAGCGCGGAGCAGCGCGCGCGCGCCAAGACGATCAACTTCGCGACGATCTACGGACAGGGCCCGTTCGCGCTGAGCAAGCAGCTCGGCGTCACGCAGGAGGAGGCGAAGCTGTTCATCGCGCAGTACTTCGAGCGCTTCGCCGGGGTGCGAGCGTTCCTCGACCGGCAGGTGGAGCTGGCCCGTGAGCAGGGCTACGTGGAGACCCTGCTCGGGCGTCGGCGGTACATCCCCGAGGTGCGGGAGAAGAACTTCAACCTCCGCAGCTACGGCGAACGCAATGCGCAGAACTCGCCGCTCCAGGGATCGGCCGCCGACCTGATCAAGCTCGCCATGATCCGGATCCACACCCTGCTCGCGGAGCGCCGGCTCGCGAGCCGGATGCTGCTGCAGGTGCATGACGAACTGGTGTTCGAGGTGCCGGCCGCCGAGGTCGAGGTGATGGAGGCCATGGTCAGGCTGGAGATGGAATCGGTGATGCCGCTGCGGGTGCCCCTGGTGGCCGATGTGGGGGTGGGAGAGAACTGGCTGGATGCGAAGAGTTGACTCCAGACTGTTGACCGCCGCTGTCATCTGGTGAATCTTGCGTCAGGCGTCCTCGCTGGCCGGCGAAGACACCGCACCCCTCCCCGTTCTAGAGCGATACATGCCGAACTTCACTGTCACCGATGCCGTCGGGGCCACCCGGCTGTTTCCGGGTGTTGAGGCGCTGCTCGATGCGCTCGAGCTGGGCTTCCTTGGAGGTGAGGACTTCGTCTACGATTCGGTGCAGAAGACCTGGATCAGGCTCAAGGACCATCCCGCGGTGCAGGCAGGGTGGCTCGCGCGGCAGCGGTTTCGTCCGCAGGACGACCGGAATGCGCTGGACCGGGTGGAGTCGAATCCGCTCGGTTTCCCCAATCTTGGCGATGACGGCATCACCCCCGGGCGCGGCATCGCGCCGGGTGGCGACTTCGAGGCCCGCCGGGCGGCATGGCGCGCGATCCGCGATACGATGCCGCCCCAGGGCCCGCAGGCGGACCCCTACCTCAGTGGTGAGCGGGTGCTGACGCGGAGCGCGATAGCAGGGGCGGTGGCGCTGGTGGCACTCATCTGTGGCGCACTGGTGCTGGTGGCCAGGGGCGTGGCAGGCTTCACGCGATAGCACCGACGGCGCGCCGACGCGCGCTCCCGATCGCGTACGCGACCGCTCCGCTCGCCACCAGCAGCGCGCTCAATCCAACCACCTTGATCACGTAGCGTCGCCCGTCCGCCTCACCGGCGGGCGGGACGCACGCGAGCACGATCGCCGCCACGGACGTGGCGAGACCGGTCCATCCCATGAGGATCGCCACGGGGCGACCACCGGGCGGCCGCACGACCTCAGGCCCCGCCGGCTCGCGCTGCAGTCTGATCATTGCCGCGAACATCGCGATGTAGGGAAGGAAGAAGGCGACGACGCCCAGGCTCACGAGGATCTCGTAGGCCTGCTTCGGTGTCTCGCCTGCCTGGCCCAGGATGGCGCAGAGGGCGGCTACGCCGGCCTGCATGAGGAGCGCGACGTGGGGCGTCCCGTACTTCGGGTGCAGGCGGCCGAAGGCGCGCGGCAGGTAGTTGTCGATGCCCGCGACGAACGGCAGGCGCGCAGGTGCCGCGAGCCACACACCCACGCCGCCCAGGGTATTGAGCACGATGAGGACGGCGGCGATCGGGGCGAGGCCCGTCAGGCCGATGCGAACACCGGTCGCGGTGATCGCATCCATGATGCCGCCCAGCCCGGTGATCTCGACCTGGGGCAGGGCGAGCAGGATGGCAAGCGTGCCGAGGATGTAGATCGCGGCGATGCTGACGCCGGCGATCAGGACCGCGCGCGGGATGCTGCGCCGCGGATCGACGATCTCCTCGCCCATGAATGACCCGGCTTCGAGTCCGGTGAAGGCGAAGGCGATGGTGGACCAGAAGACCATTTCGCGCAGGCCAGTCAATGGCAGGAGCGAGTGTGCGGTGATCGGCGTGGCGGAGCCGAATCGCGCCCATACGGCGAAGCCCATGCCGATCAGGAGGATCATCGGGATCCAGGTTCCGATCGCACCGACGGTCGAGAGCCACTTGCCCACCTCGAGGCCCACGATGTTCATGGCAGCGGCGATGACGAGGCCGATGAAGGCGATCGTGATGAAGTAGGCGCCGGAATCCTGGAGATGTGCGTAGCGATTGCCGAAGGTGTAGAGCGCCGTGCTGGCGGTGAAGTACAGCAGGCCAGGCAGGTACGTGAGGTTGGCGCCCCAGTAGGTCCAGCCGGTCATGAACCCGGCGAAGTCGCCGAACGCTCGCTTGGTCCAGACGTAGATGCCGCCTTCATGCGGATAGCGCGACGAGAGCTCGATGACGGTGAAAGCGAGGGGCACGAACAGGCAGAGGGCGGCAAGGACCCAGATGATCAGCGCGGAAGGGCCGGCCGCGGCCGCGGTGGCCACCCAGCGCATGCCGAGGACCGCGGTGACGTAGAAGAACACGAGATCCTTCACCCGCAGGACCCGGCGCAGGGACGGCTTGTCCGGCGAGTGCGTCATCATGCCTCCTATGGAATGTGATGCTCTCCCGATTGCACCGGCTTGGGGCGGGCCGGCTGGCGCGGATCAACCCCGGGCCACCAATTCCACCGCCCCATGAGCTGCATGACTGCGGGCACGAGCACCATGCGGATTACGGTGGCATCGAGGAGGACCGCCACGGCGAGCCCGAACCCGAGGAGTTGCATCGCGAGCACGTGCGCGAAGGCGAACACCCCGAACACGAGGAGCATGATGAGCGCGGCCGAAGTGATCACCGACGCGGTGGCGCTGACCCCTTCCATCGTGGCCTCGTCGTTCCGGCCGGTACGGTCGAAGGCCTCCTTGATGCGGCTGAGCAGGAAGACCTCGTAGTCCATGCTCAGGCCAAACACGACGGCGAAGACCAGCACGGGCACGACGACGAAGATGGCATCGGTGGCTCCCTCGAGGCCGAGGACCCGGATGCCGAAGCCCTTCTGGAAGACGAGCACCACGAGGCCGAAGGTGCCGGCGACGGAGAGGGTGTTGAGCAGGATCGCCTTGATCGGGATCAGGATCGAGCGGAACGCGATGGCCAGCATGATGCCGGTGGCGCCGAGGATCAGCGCCACCAGCAGGGGGAAGCGCGCGAGCAGGTCATCCTGCAGGTCCACGTTGCTTGCGAGGAAGCCGCCCACCAGGATCTTCGCGTCGCGGAGCTGCTTCGGCGGACTGGCCGCGAGCGCGCGGGCTCGGGTGACGACGCCCATGCCGGTGAGGAGTGACGTGGTGTCCGCGGGGAAGACATCGATCATGGCGATGCGCGAGTCCTGCCCGAGGTAGGTGTCGAGCAGGCGATACTGCACGCGGGCGGAGTCGAGGTTGCTGTAGAGCAGTGAGTACTTGAGGATCGAGTTTCCCTCGGACAGGTCGACCATGCTCACCACGTCGCCGACGCGGGGATCGACGCGCAGGGAATCGGAGAGGCTCTTGAGTCCCCTCAGGTACACCGCCTCGGTAAGCGACCTGCCCTCGGGAATCTCGACGAGCACGCGCACCGGGACCACGTAACCCATCGCGCCCAGCGACTGGAGCACGCTGGCGCCGGCGCCCGATTCCGTATGGGCCGGCCACCAGTGGCGCGCCGGCACGCCCACGCGCAGCCCCCACGCAGGCAGGCTCAGCAAGGCGATGAAGAGGCCACCGAGCGTCAGCGCGCGCCAGGGGTGCCGGTGCAGGGTGCGGGCCCACTTCTCCCAGAGCTGGGGCGAGTGGTACCAGGCGAGCTTGCGGGCGAGCCAGCGCGGGCGGTCGATGTTGCGGCCGAGGACGGCGAGGAGCGCCGGCAGCAGGGTCACCGACAACAGCACGGCCGATCCCACCACGATGAGGCCGCCGATGCCGGTGCTCCGGGTCTCCACCAGGGGCGTGAAGATCAGGGCACCGAAGCCGACCACCACGGTGAGCCCGGAGGTGATGACCGCCCCGCCGGCGGTGAGGATCGTGTTCACTGCGGCGTCACGGCGGGATGATCCGCGGCTCATCTCCTCGCGGAAGCGGGTGACGATGAGGAGCGAGTAGTCGATGCCCACGCCGAGCCCGATCATCGTGGCGATGGACAGGACGAAGATCGACATCGGCGTGATCTTCGTGAGCAGGCCGACGATGGTGAGCGACACGGAGATCGTGAGCGACCCGATGAGTAGCGGCAGCGCGGCGGCGACAAGCGCGCCGAAAGCCAGTACCAGGATGATGAGCGTGAGCGGCAGGAGCTGCAGCTCACCGCGCCGGGTTTCGCGGGTGCTCAGCGTGCGCGTGTCTACGTCGAGCGCGGAACGGCCGGTAAGGAGCGTGCGGTACTGCTCGCGGTCGGCGAAGTGGCGCAGCACCTGCTGCACGGTGTCACGAATGACCGGCACCATCATGGCGGAGGTGTCGCCGGAGGTCGTGCGGAGGGCGATCACCATTGCGGTGGTGTGGTGATCGGCGCTGATGAAGGGACGTCCCGGCGCGTCGCGCCAGGTGACCACCTCACGGATCTCCGGCTGGCGCCGCAGCGCCGCGACGATGCTGTCGAGCACGCTGCCCGACCGTCCCGAGTCGACGGCGACCGGTGCCTGGAGGGTGAGCGCGAAAGTTTCGCCGAGCGGCGCCGCGAAACGCGTCCGGATGAGGGCGGCGACTTCGTCGGCTTCGGTGATCTTGAAGGATCCGCCGCGCGCGCTGAGGAGTTCCGGCGTCCTGGGGGCGCGGAGCGTCGCATAAGCGCCGAGGATCGTCCACAGGACGATGACGATCCAGCGCCGGCGAATCAGCGCGCGCGCGAGGGGGAGCATGGGTGGCTCAATCCTAGACGGGGCGAATCCTTGACGCCAGCGCCGATGCTGCCAATCTCGGCGGTTCTTGGGCATAATTCACGCACCATGCTGCGACGCATCGTGTTGCCGACGGTCACGCTGTTGCTGCTCGTGCTCGTGATCGCGGATCGAGTGGCCCGGAGCTGGCCACGGCGCGCGGAGGCGGGTGCAACGTTCGTCGCCCCCACCGAAGGCGATTCCGCCCTCGCCAGCGACCGGAGCCCGGCGCCCGGGGCGGCGCGTCCGTCGGCGTCCCCGTCATCGTCGTCGGCCGGGCAGCAGGCACTCTCGCCGGCCGACCACCTCGCCCGGCTGGCGGTGCGGCGGCAGCTGTCCGAGGAAGGCCGTGATACTTACCTCGACTCGATGCTCCTGAGCACCGATTCGGTGGTCCGCCGGTGGCCGGATCGCAGCGGGAGGGCCCTTCGCTTCGCCATGCTGGTCGATGGCGCGCCGCGCGACTACGCGCCGCGAATGGCCGACGCGGCCCGGGACGCTTTCCGGGTGTGGCAGGGTACCGGTGCCGGCATGAGCTTCGTCGAGTCACCCGACACATCGGGCGCGGAGATCACGGTGCGGTGGGTGGATCACTTCGAGTACGACCGCGTGGGCCAGACCGACCTGGCGTGGGACCAGTACGGCCGCGTGCGGCGGGCCTACATCACGCTCGCCATTCGAACGAGTGCGGGCACGATGCTGCCTGATCCGGCGCTGGCCGGCGTGGCCATGCACGAGGTTGGCCATGCCGTGGGGTTGCCGCACTCCGCGGACTCGCTCGACATCATGTACCCGTCCACCCATGCGCGCCTGCCATCCGACCGTGACCGCCGCAGCGTTCTGCTCCTCTACCGCCTGCCCCCGGGCGCGGTGCGCGAGGTGCTCGTACCCTGATCAGCGGCGCGCGTAGCGCTGGTAAGCCTCGAGCACCCCCGCATCGATCCGCAGCAGCAGGTCACTCGTGAAATCCTCGTAGCGCAACAATCCTCCGGACCCGAGATCAGGGTATCGGTGAGGGGCACGCTGCGTGCAGGCGTAGCGCCGGAAAGCCTCGTGCCCGGGGATCCGTGGCAGGAGGCTAATATCAGGAGGAGACCAACCGCGACGGGACGGCGCATGCGAAGAGATTTTCGGTATCTCACGGCGGTCATCCTTGGCGCGGGTGTGCCGGTGGGCGGTGCATCACTGGCGGCGCAAACATTCGATGGGGTGAACCGCGTGACCACGTTGGGGGTGACGCGGCGGGTCTACCCCGGTGCGGTGGTCGTCGTGGGACGGTTGGATACGACGCTGTTGAGCCGCGGCTACGGGCGCCTTACCTGGCGCAGAGCCTCGGCGCATCCCTCGCCGGACGGCACGCTCTGGGATGTGGCGAGCCTGACCAAGGTGGTCGCCACCACGGGCGTGGCGGCACGTTTCGTGGACCGGGGAACCCTCGACCTCGACGCGCCGGTTTCACGCTACCTCCCGGCGTTCTCCGGGGGACTGAAGCCGCTGGTGACGGTGCGCATGCTGCTCGACCATACCAGCGGCATGCCGGCGTTCATCGCGCTGTGGCAGGTCTCGGCGTCTCCGGTCGACGCGGTGGCGCGCATCTGTGCCGAGCCGCTGCGCCGGCCGCCGGGAACCGCGGCAGAGTACAGCGACCTCAACGCGATCCTGCTCGGGGTGGTCCTGGAACAGGTGGGTGGGGCGCCGCTCGACGTGCTGGTACGGCGCGAGGTGATCGAACCCCTTGGGCTCACGCACACCAGCTTCGGCGTAGAACCGGCAGCGCGCGGCCTCGCGGCGCCCACCACGTCCCAGGGCCAGATCCGCTACGGAACGGTGAACGACCCGAATGCCGCGTTCCTTGGGGGCGTGGCAGGTCACGCCGGCCTCTTCTCCACAGCGCCCGACCTGGCTCGGGTGGCGCGCGCCTGGCTCGGGCAGGGTACACTGGATGGAGTGACCTGGCTGTCGGCGGGTACCGTCCGTCGCTTTCTCCAGCCATCGGTGGCGAGTGGTGCGCGCCTGCTCGGCTGGGATACGCCCGAGACGACCGGGCGCGAACCATCGTCGTTCGGGCGGCATCCCGACCCCGGCACTTACGGGCACACGGGGTGGACCGGGACCCAGATGTGGATCGACCCGGCGCGCGATGTATACGTCATCTTCCTCACCAACCGGGCCTATGAGCCGATGGTGAGAGAGACTTTTCAGGCACTGCGCCGCATCCGGGCGAACCTCGCCGATGCGGTCCTGGCCACCGTGCCATGTCCCGCCGTGGCGGGGTCCGAGTGCTGAACGAGCGCAGGTTATTCGGAAGGGAGCTGCCAGATGCAAACCGCTGAGAGCGTCCGCAAGGCGCTGCGTGCCGTGAAGGACCCCGAGCTGAACCTCAACATCATGGACATCGGGCTGGTCTACGATGTTGCGGTGAGCGATGAGGGGGTGGCCCACATCAACATGACGCTGACGTCGCCCGGCTGCCCGTCGGGTGCCGAGATCATGGAGGAGGCCCGCCGGGTCACCGCCGAGCTCGACGGCATCACGGCGGTGGAGGTGGAACTGGTGTGGGAACCCTACTGGACGCCGGAGAAGATGGACCCGCGGGTGAAGGCGTTTCTCGGTTACTGACGCGCGAAGCGCTGCCGCGGTTCAGCTCGCGGTGGCGGGCTCGGGCAGCGCGGCGAGGAGATCGGCGCCGATTTCGGCTGCCTGCCAGCGGCGAAGCGAGGGAATCGTGGCCAGTTCGTCGAGCGAGCGTGGATTCGCGCGGGCGATGGCCTCGAGGGTCCCGTTGGGACATAGCACGCCCGGCTGCAAGGGATAGCGCGCAGCGAGACGATTCCGCACGAGCTTGAGCCGCTCGAGCCGGGCGTCGAGGGCCGGGTCGGCGGCCCGGCGAGGGGGCCGCTCAAGGCGGGGCAGTTGACTGTCGGGTAGTGCCAGTGCCTCCTCTACCGCAGCGAGGAGGTGGCGTCCCCGGCGTTCCGCTTGATCGGGGCCGATCCCGGGGATCTTCTTCAAGGCGTCCATGTCCCTGGGTGGGGCCTTCGCCATGGCCAGGATCGGCTCGTTGTTCAGGATGCGGAAGGCCGCGCGGTCGAGACGCTTCGCCTGTTCGTCCCGCCACTGATAGAGTGACCGCAGGACCGCCAGCTCGCGGGGCTTGAGGAGCCTGGCGCCCTTGAGCCGAAGCCAGCCGGGTTCCGCGTCCTCGGTATCCCAGCGCGCCCCCTCCATCACCACGAACTCTTCTTCCGCCCACGTCAAGCGCCTCAGCTCGATGAGCTGGTTGCGCATGATGTCCCGCAGCTCGGCGAGATGCCTGGTGTCGGTCGCGGCATAGGCGAGCATTTCCTCCGACAGCGGGCGGATCGACCAGTCGGCCCGCTGGAAGCGCTTGTCGATGCGCAGCTGGAGATACTTTTCGAGCAGCGCGGCGAGGCCGATTCCGGGCTCATCGAGCAACTGTGCCGCGACCCGGGTGTCGAAGACGTGGGTCGCCTCGAAGCCGAACTCCTGGTGCAGGAGCCGCAGGTCATAGTCGGCATCGTGGAACACGACTTCTATGGCCGGATCGGCCAAGGTCGCGCCAAACGCGGAGAGGTCTCGCACGGCCAGCGGGTCCACCACTACGGTTTCCTCGCGCGAGGAAAGCTGGAGCAGGTACACGCGATCGAGATATTTGTGGAAGCTGGCGGCTTCGGTATCCACCGCCACGAGCCCGGTGGCGGCCAAGCGGGGCATGAGGCTGTCGAATGACGCCTGATCGGCGATCAGCAGGTTCTCGACCGGAGTCGGCGCGGACGAAGACAGGTGGGAAGGCACGCCGAAAACTGGGCTAACTCGGACCGTGCGGCAACCCCGCGCCACTCAAACGTTTAGAACAGCCACGTTAAAGGGGAGCAGGAGGGTTATGGTTGGTACAGTGTCGTTATTGTGTCTAGACACTGCCTCGACGCTGTCGTACTAACAGGACTCAAGCCCATGCAGCGTTACTCGCGCTGCGAGACCTGCTCCAGCCCGGTGGCGACCTCGTCCAGGGCCTTGCTCAGCACCTTGAAAAACTCGGCGTCGGGCTGCGGCGTACCGCCCATGGCGGCATCCAACTGGAGCTTCCGGGCAAGACGCGCAGCGTGGCGGATGTAGTCAGTCGGTGGCTTCATGGGAGTCGTCGGGTGGTCAGGAGTCAGTCGTCAGTCGACGGTCGTCTGTGGGTCGAGAGTTAAGGGGTTATCCTCGCTCTGTCCAATACCCGGACGTACCTTCCGACATGGCCGGCCCCGAGATCGACCTGACCGTTTATCCCGATGAATGTGACGCGTTCGGTCACCTGAACCAGGCCTCGTTCCTGAGCCTGTTCGAGCGGGCGCGCTGGGAGATGCTGGCCCGCGGTCCCGGCATGGACGTGTTCACGGTACAGGGTGCCTGGCCGGCGGTGCGCAAGACGGCGATCGACTATCACGCCCCGGCGTTTCCGGGCGACGTGCTGCGGTTCCACCAGGCGCTCACGCATCATGGTCGTACCAGCTTCACGATGCGGCAGACGGCGCGCCGGCTGAGCGACGACCGGCTCATCGCCACGGCGGAGTTCGTGTTCGTCTGTATTGATCGCGCTGGCCGCCCGACGCCGGTGCCACCCGACCTGGGGCAGTTCCTCACCACCCGCCCGCTCGAGCCGCCGGGGGTGCAGCGGATGACGGTGAACGGCGTGAGCCTGGCCGTGGAGGTGCGCGGAAAGGGGCCGGCCGTGCTTTTCGTGCATGGCTACCCCCTCGACCGCACCCTCTGGGCATCGCAGCTGGCGGGACTCGAAGGTTACCGCCTGATCGCCCCGGACCTCCGCGGGCTGGGCCTGTCGGATGCGCCCGACCTCGGATACAGCATGCCCACCTATGCCGACGATCTCGCGGCGCTGCTGGAGGCGCTGCAGGTGGACGATGTGGTGCTGGTCGGGCTTTCCATGGGTGGTTACGTCGCGTTCGAGTTCCTGCGGCGCCACCGGGAGCGGGTCCGGGCACTCGTGCTGTTCGACACCCGGGCCGAGGCCGATGCGCCCGATGTCCGGCGCGCGCGGGACCAGCAGGCGTCGCTGGCACGAGAGCAGGGCGCATTGGCGATCGCGGAGCACATGCTCCCGAAGATGCTGGCGCCCGGGGCGGCGCAGTCGATGCCGCACGTGGTGGAAAGGGTGCGAGCCATGATGCTCGCCGCCCCGGTCGCGGGCATCGCTGGGGCCCTCGCCGCCATGCGGGACCGCAACGACTCGACAGCACTTCTGGCCACTCTCGACGACTTGCCCACGATGATCGTGGTGGGCGAGCAGGACAGGATCACGCCGGTCGACACCGCGCGCAGCATGGCGTCGACGGTGCCGGGCGCCCGGCTCGAGATTGTCGCGAATGCGGGCCACCTGCCGCCGCTGGAAGCGCCGGCCGAGGTGAATTCCCTGCTCGCAGATTTTCTCAAGTCCCTGCCCGCCCCGTCCTGACCGCCGTCCAGCAACGAAACCTTTCGGACCTCCCGGGCGTCTATAACCATGACGGTCCCGTTGGCTGTTCCATTGCCGGGCCCGTCTAGCAGTTGGTGGTGCTTCTCCCCAAGGCCCCGGGGTCGCGGCCAGCTAGTACGGCCCCGCGGGTCTCCCTCCTTTGAGGGCGGGTAAGAAACGACAGAGGGGCCGAGTCAATTCGGCCCCTCTCTGCTTTTTCCTGTTCTGTACCCCCCTCACCCGCCCTATCTCTTCGGCCGCCCCGGCGGAGTGTCGCTGTTGAACACCTCGCGGTTCTTCTCGATGTACGAGCGCATGTTGTCGGGCACGTCTTCCTCGGGGAAGATCGCAGTCACCGGGCACTCCGGTTCACAGGCCCCGCAATCGATGCACTCATCCGGGTGAATGTATAGCTGGTCCTCGCCTTCATAGATGCAGTCCACGGGACAGACATCCACGCAGGCACGGTCCTTCACTCCGATGCAGGCTTCGACAATCACGTACGTCATTCGCCTCTCCATTCCGGGCTGCCGCGTTGTGCGGCGCGATGGCATAGGTATAGAAGTGCGTTGGGACCGGCGCAAGGGGGCCGCGGCCCGGCGGGCCATGACTAAGTTTCGGCTCACATGCTGCTTCGCTCCCTTGCCACCACGGCCGTGCTCGCGGGACTCGCGGTTCCCGCCGTGCACGCCCAGATCGGCAGTTGCGCGCCTGCCCGGACCGCCCTGGTGCTCTCCGGTGGCGGGGCCAAGGGGCTGGCCCACATCGGCGTGCTCCGGGTGCTCGACTCGCTTGGCATTGTTCCCGACATCATCGTGGGCACGAGCATGGGGTCGGTGGTAGGTGCGATGTATGCCAGCGGGCTGACCGGCGTCGAGATCGACTCGATCGTGCGGCATGCGCCCGGCGGCATGCTGATCCACACCTTCGATCCCGTCGCTCCCAGTCCGCTCGGCCGGCGCCAGCCACTGGTTGCCTTCGCCGAGGGCGAGGGGGTAGCGGGCCTCCAGGCCAATGCGCTCAACGAGCGGGACGTCAACACGCTGCTGGCGCAGAAGCTGTTGCTCGGCAACCTCAGCTCGCGCGGCAATTTCGATTCACTCGCCATTCCGTTCCGCGCCGTCGCGACCAACCTGCGGACACGCAAGCCCATCGTCATGGGCAGTGGTGACCTGCCCCGCTCGGTCCGCGCCAGCATTTCCATCCCGCTCGTGTTCACGCCAGTATACATGGACGGCGCCTACCTGGCAGATGGTGCCCTCGTCGCGAACGTCCCGGTGGGAATCGCGCGCCAGCTGGGCGCGGTGCGCGTGATCGTTTCAGACGTGAGCATCCCGCAGTCGGACACGATTCCCCTCCTCGCTCCCGATGCGGTGGCTGCGCGGCTGCTCGACTACCTCGCCGACCAGCCCCTCGGCGAGCTGGGTCCCGACGACATCCATGTGCTGTTCCCGGTGGAGAAGTACAGCACACTGGACTTCGCGCCCGAGAAGGCGGCGGAACTCCTGGCGCTGGGCGTCAAGACGGCGGACTCGGTCTTTCAACAGGTTTCCTGCCTCAACCCGCTCAACAAGTCAGGGCGCCGTGCCGACGTGCTGCCGCGGTATGTGGAGAGGATCACGCTCGCCAGCGAGAAGGACCCAGCGCTCAAGGGCCAGAAGGATCCTGCGATCGATGTGCTGGCCGACCTGGGACTGGTCGCCGGGGATTCCATTCCCTACCCGGTCCTGACAAAGCGAACTGCCCGATTGGTGCAGTCGACACTGGTCGATGCCGTGTGGCTCTACCCAGGCGGTACCGGCGACAGCGTGTCGTTCACGCCGGTGGTGCGCCCCGCACCGCGGTTCTATGCTGCGGGCGGTATCGCGTACGACAACGTGATGGGCGGCGAAGTGTGGCTGGGTGCGGTGTATCGCAACCTGCTCGGACTCGGACTGGAGTCGAGCTCGGTGGTCCAGCTGGGCGGCCTGCGCGACGAGGCGCTGCTCGGTCTGAGAAAGAACCTCCGTTACGGGTGGCACACACTTGCGCCGGCGCTCACGCTCAATGGTGGACTGGAACGGATCCCGGTGTACACCGCCGGTGGCACCGAACTCGAATCGATCGACACGAGGGACCTGACGGGCTTCGCCGGCATCGAGCGAACGCTGGGCCACGGCTGGTCCGCGGCGATCGGGGGGGTGGGCCGGCTCTGGTATCAGCCGGATGAGCCGAATGGCGCGGCGGGCGGTGTCACGGTGCGGGCCGAGCGTTTCGTGGCGTTCAATGCAAGCAGGGTGCTCCTGGACGCCAGTTGGACGTCATCATACAGCAGAGCCTTCCTGCAGGTACAGCTCCCGTGGAGCACCCCCCGATACGGTGTCCGGTCGCTGTTCCGAGCCGGCGTCGGTTCCGACCTTCCACTGCAGCTCACCTTCGCCCTGGGTGGGTCGGCGGGGTTTCCCGGCATCGAGCCGTCCGAGCTTCGAGGAAGCAACGAGTTGTCGGGGCAGGCCGAGTTCTGGTATCGCGTGATCGGTCCGCTCGAGGCGCAACTCGATGTCGGGGGCGGCAGCATGAGCGAAGAGGGTGATTTCGGCGGCGATTCGTGGCTCGGGGGAGTACGAGTGGGGCTGGGTGCGAAGACCCCACTGGGTCCGGTCAAGGTGGGATACGGCTGGGCAACGGGGGGTCGTGACGCGCTGATGGTGCGGGTGTTTCGCTGGTTCTAGCGGTGGCCGCGGATCAGATCATGCTAGGCTCGGCATAGGGCGCGGACCGCAATTCGGGTTCGCCGTGGCGCCCGGCGGCGGCGTGGAGCCGATTCCATTCTTCCCTGAGACAGAAGGGATCGAGTCCATGCGGCCGGTCTACCGCGAGTACCCCGTCCAAGTGATCGATCTCATGCTGCAGCAGCTCCGCGCGGTCGCCCTCGAACTCGGCTTCATGCGCCTTGCCCCGCAGGTCGTGATAGCGCACGCGAATGCGGTAGGCCCGCAGAACGCGCACGAGCAGGTTGGGGAAGGAGAAGCAGTCGTCCCACACCGCAAAGTCCTCGTCGCCGATGTCGACGATCTCGGGATTGACGAGCACCCAGGGCTGGTCCATCTCGATGTACACGAGGCGAAGCGGCGCGCTGATCTGCGGGGCGGCGATACCGCGACCGGCGCCGAAGCGCGACTGCCAGTCGCGGAGCGTATCAGCGAGGTCGTCGACCACGACACGGACCGCTGCGGACTGCGGATTGGCTATCATCTCGCAGCGCTCGCGAAGGACGGGATCGCCCAGAAGGCGGATTCGACGGACGGCCATGGAGCCAAGGTCGGTCCCGTTCGGCATACTGTCAACTACCCCGCAAGCCACAGCGGCGCGAAGCAGTCCTGTAAACCATTGATTGATAATATGGTACAGCGTTTTCAGCGGTCCGGAGCTGTGCCGACAGTGCTGCTGGTGACCGGGTTAGCGGCCTGTTCCGACAGCACCGGAGGCTCGACGCCGACATCGGAGATCAGCCCCCATTTCAGCGTCTCGGCGGCACCAAACAGCATCACGTTCGTGTTCGGGCGTCTGGAGGCCCAGGGATTCGCCAGCGTGCGCCTGCCCGACAATGACGCCCTCATTGCGACCGCCGCCGGGCAGGTGAAGCAGATGCGGTGGACCGTCGATCCGCGGGGCGGAGGACAGTACGCGAGCAGCCTGACGCAGCTGGATGCGGGCACGGTGATCACGATCTCGCTGAGCCGGGGGGATGGGGGTGATGCCCCGACCTCGCAGGTGACGATGCCGGCGGCGCTCAGCGTGACGGCACCGCTGGCCGGTGTCTCGGTGACCGCGGGCGACAACCTGCTCGTCGCGTGGGCTCCGTCGGGCATGCTGGACCAGGTGCAGGTGGTGATGCGGGCAGTGCAATGCACCCGGTCCGGCGCGGGCAACACGATCACCACGACGGTGGTGGGCGATCCGGGGAGCGCCACCGTGTCCGTCGATCCGTCGCTGCTGCCGCCGCTGGCCTCGGGCGAGCAGTGCGAAGTGGATGTGGAGGTGCAGCGGGTGAGCTACGGCACGGTAGACCCGGCCTTTGCCGACGGGGGCACCTTCCAGGCGCGGCAGCTGGATGCGGTGGGGATCGTGGTGCTGGAACCGTAAGCGGGGCTACTGCCCCGCGAGTTTCCGCAGGATCTCCTCGTAGTACGGCTTTTCGCGCAGGCTCGCGCGTGATCCGGGGAAGTACACGATGCTCAGGCCGGCGCCGGCGTTGTTGAGGTTGGTGAGCACCATGGAGACGCGCTGGTCGTTGGACAGCCTGGTGTTGTCGATCATCGGTGAACTGAAGAATCCCACCATGAACTCTACCGAGAAGCGTCCCGACTCCGTGGGGGACACGTCGGGCTGATTCGGCGTTTCGATCTCGAGCCCCACCCGGATCTCCCGCTGCACGGTATCCACCTGGTAGAGCGTGACGCGGAAGCGGCGCTTGATGTTGTCGAGGGTGAGCTCGACGTCCTCCAGCGTCTCGGTCTTGGTGCCGGCGATGAGGCTGTCGCTCAGCAGCACGGTCCAGTCGAAGCGCTGCCCGCCGGATTCCAGCACGATCATTTGCTTGCGGGTGATTTCCTGTGCGAGTTCGCTCAGGCGGACCTCATAGGCCCGCTTCAGCGGCGGCGCAATCGGTGCGGCTGCAATCTCGCGGCGGATGTGCTGGAAGAGCGGCGTGAGGTTGAGGGCCTCGTGGAAGTTCTGGGCGAGAAGTTCCATCTTGAGGAGCTTGGCGTCGAGCGAGGTGGACTGCGCGTCGAAGAACGAGCCGATGATGGACTGGAACATCTCCTTCCGCAGCGTCGCCTCGGACTCCTCGCGCTTGCTCATCAACTCGGAGTAGAGCCGGAGCTTGGCTTCGCTGCTCTGGCGCTGGTCGAGCGCCCGCGACCCGAAGATGCCCAGACTCGCGACCGCCAGCGCCGTCAGCAGCCCGCCCACGGGCGCCAGGATGATGGCGAGCTTGTCCCAGCGGTCCTTGTCGTCCTTGACGATGGTCATCTCTTCCGGCATGCGCTACACCCGCTTGATGACGTACTTCCCGTCCGCCTGCTCGAGCAGGAAGCGGTAGCGCGCCGGCTGGTCGAAGAGCACCACGTCGATCGACGGGGTCTGCTTGTCGTAGGTGATCTTCAGCTGGCACTTCCCGCTTCCCTTCACGGTGAGGCGGAAGGAGCCGGATTTGTCGGAGGTGCCCTCGACGCTCTCGGCACCACAGGTGAGTTGGAGCTTCACGTCGGCGAGATACTTGTCGCCGAGCCGGAGGTCACCGAAGATCTCGCCGCGCAGCATGGGCAGCGGGGCGGTGGCAAGGGCAAAAATCAGGGGCAGCATAGTGTCTCCTCGCAGGTCATGACGAAAGGTAGCTCAACGTCCGGAGGTTGAGATGAAGACGGACCAGCTGGGCAGCGAGACGGTCGAGTTCGGGTGCGCTGCGTAGGCACTGCTCTGGATGTACATGTTGTAGGCGGCGCCGACCGACAGGCCAATGACGGGCGGTGTCCGCGCCTCGACCGTGGCGAACTGAATGAACTTGGACTGTGATGCGCCATTCACGGTGGCGGTCAGGAATCCGCGATAACCCACCGTGAGGAGCCGCGCGCCGTGCAGCTCGAGGCTGGCGATGGCGCGGCCGCCCACGCCTGCGCCGTAGTCGTAGGCACGGTTCACCAGCGCATTGGCGTACGGGTCGGAGCTGGCCACGAGCGGCAGCAGTTCCGCGCTGACGTCGGTATAGACGTGCCAAGTGTCGTCGCCAGTGCGCGAGAGCATGCCGAGACCGACGCTTTGCGCGGAGAACTGGTACGACTCGTTCCACCGGTAGTCGAAGTCCATGAAGACACCGGCCACTTGCTTCGTGATACCGTCATTCCGGCCCAGCGATGCCAGCATGCCGCGGGTGCCGAACTGGGTGAGCGTGGTGCTCGGCCCGGAGTTGAGTTCCGCCGTGATGGTGAAGTAGGAGAAAGGCCGGACACGCGCACCGAACGGGTCGCCGTACTGGAGCCCGAAGACCGCGGCGGCGACGTCCAGCGTTTCACCGGTGCCGCCAGCGAGCGTGAGCCGCTGGGCGCCGACCGCCATGATGCCCCTGAGGTTGCCCGGGCGGTGCTCCCCGGGATTGGGCCGCTGGTGCCAGGTCTGCCCGCGCGAGAGCCGGTCGATACCCATGCCGGGGTTGAGCAGCAGCACTGAGGCCTCGCGCCACACGCGGTTGACGCCGGTGGCCTGATTGTCGAGGACGATCATGGAGAGCCGGCGGGTTGCCTCGCCCAGCGTGATGCCGCTCAGGGTGGTGATGATGAGGTCGTTCAGCGAAGGCGCCGATGCCTCACCGAAGATCTCCCACATGAGGCTGCCAGCCAGCGTGGCGGGTGCCGCGGCCCAGAAGGACATCCCGTTCGACCGCGCGACATTGTAGTACACCGAGCCGCCGTAGGGGTGTTCGATGTTGTTCGTGCTGATGTTGTTGCCGTCCCAGTTCCAGCCGCCGCGGAGGTTGTCCCACCAGTACTGCGGCCCGGCGGTTGGGATGTCGCGGGCCAGGTGGTTGATGCCCACGGCGGCCGCGTTGAGGATGAGGAGCTCGGCGAATGCGCGCGCCACCTGCGGCCGGTCCTCGGTGACCGGGCCAGCGCCGAGCGAATCGGCCGAGACGCCTGACCGGGTGGCGCTGTCGGGCACCGTGAGCACGGTTGAGGAGCCTTGGCCGTACGCCGGACCCGCAGCGACCGCAGCGAAAGCAGTGAGGAACACGAGACGCCACATAGCGTCGGGATCCTAGCCCAGCCGGAACGAAGGTCAATCCCCACGTGAGCTTTCCCGCTAGTAGTAGTATAAACTACCTATTACGTAATGCTTAATTCGCGCCATAATGTTGAGGTGAATTGACAATTGTCTTTTCTTCCGTGATCTTTTGCTTGATATGTCAGCCTCGGTAACACCATCTCCCCGCCCGCTCGGCCAGCGCGGTCCCAGAAGCGAAATGCTCCTGGCGCTCAAGCGCGCCGGCCAGCTTACGGCCAAGGAGCTTGCGACGCACCTCGGGTTGTCGCTCAACGCGGTGCGACACCACCTCAAGGAACTGGAACTCGAGCAGCTGGTAGTGTACGAGCGGCAGAATCGCGGGGTGGGAGCGCCGGTGTTCGCGTACCGGCTCTCGGCGGGGAGTGAGTCGCTCTTCCCGCGCCGCTACGAAGAGACCCTGACTCAGCTGCTGGACCAGGTGGCGCTCCGCGAGGGTCGCGCGGGGGCGGTGGCGATGCTCGAAGGACGGTTCGAGGCGCTTGCCTTGCGCCTGCGCGAGGCCCTGGCCGGCGAGCCGCCCGAGCACCGGATGGAGATCGTCACGCGCGCGCTGGCGGACGAGGGGTACATGGCCGAGTGGCAGGCCTCAGGCCGGGATGGGGCGACGCTCAAGGAGCACAACTGCGCCATCCAGGCGGTGGCGGAACTGTACCCGGAGATCTGCGTCGCCGAGCGGCGGTTCCTCGAAGAGGTCCTGTCGGCCGCGGTAGACCGGAAGGCGCACATCCTCGCCGGATGCACCGCCTGCGAGTATCACGTCCAATTCGACGGCGGCGCGGGTCAGGTCGACGTCGTGCAGATCACGCCGCGCGCGCTGCGGCCAGGAGACCAGGCATGACCAGTCCGTCAGTGGAATCGCTGGTTCAGCGGGAGTACAAGTACGGCTTCGTCACCGACATCGAGGCTGACAGCATCCCCAAGGGACTTTCGGAGGATGTAGTCCGGCTCATCTCGGAGAAGAAGGGCGAGCCGGCGTGGCTGCTGGAGTGGCGGCTCAAGGCCTATCGTGGCTGGCTCAAGATGTCGGAGCCGCACTGGCCCAACGTGACGTACAAGCCGATCGACTATCAGGACATCATTTACTACTCGGCGCCCAGGAACAAGACGAAGCTGGCGAGCCTGGACGATGCCGATCCCAAGCTGATCGAGACCTACAAGAAGCTGGGCATCCCGCTCAACGAGCAGAAGCTGCTCGCCGGCGTGGCGGTGGACGCCATCTTCGACTCGGTGTCGGTGGGCACGACCTACAGGGCCAAGCTCATGGAGCAGGGAATCATCTTCTGCTCCTTCAGCGAGGCGGTGCGGGAGCACCCCGAGCTGATCCAGAAGTACCTGGGCTCGGTGGTGCCGGCGAGCGACAACTTCTTCGCCGCGCTCAACTCGGCGGTCTTCTCGGACGGCTCCTTCGTGTACATCCCGAAGGGGGTGCGCTGTCCCATGGAACTGTCCACCTACTTCCGCATCAACACGGCGGAGACGGGCCAGTTCGAGCGGACGCTCATCGTGGCCGACGAGGGGGCCTACGTGAGCTACCTGGAGGGTTGCACGGCGCCCAAGCGGGACGAGAACCAGCTGCACGCGGCCGTGGTGGAACTGGTGGCGCTGTCCGGGGCGACGATCAAGTACTCCACGGTGCAGAACTGGTACGCCGGGGACGAGAAGGGCGTGGGGGGGATCTTCAACTTCGTCACCAAGCGCGGCAAGGCGATGGAGCGGTCCAAGATCTCGTGGACCCAGGTGGAGACCGGTTCGGCGATCACCTGGAAATATCCCAGCGTGATCCTGCAGGGCGACGACTCGGTGGGCGAGTTCTACTCGGTGGCGGTGGTGAACGGGAAGCAGCAGGCCGACACCGGCACCAAGATGATCCACATCGGGAAGAACTCCCGCAGCACGGTGGTGTCGAAGGGGATCTCGGCGGGCCAGGGCAACAACAGTTATCGCGGCCTGGTGAAGATGCTGCCGAAGGCGGTGGGGTCGCGGAACTACACCCAGTGCGACTCGATGCTCATCGGCAACCGCTGCGGGGCGCACACCTTCCCGTACATCGACGTGCAGAACGCCACGAGCGACGTGGAGCACGAGGCGTCCACGTCGAAGATCGGCGAGGACCAGATTTTCTACTGCAAGCAGCGCGGGCTCAACACCGAGAACGCCATATCGCTCATCGTGAACGGCTTCTGCAAGGAAGTGTTCAAGGAGCTGCCGATGGAGTTCGCGGTGGAAGCACAGAAGCTGCTCGGCGTTTCACTTGAGGGGAGTGTTGGATGAGCATGCTCGAGATTCGCAACCTGTCCGCGTCGGCCGGCGACCGGGAAATCCTTCGCGGCGTGACCCTCACGGTGAATGCCGGCGAGGTGCACGCCATCATGGGGCCGAACGGCTCGGGCAAGAGCACGCTGGCGCAGGTGCTGGCCGGCCACCCGTCGTACACGGTCACCGGGGGCGAGGTGCTGTACGAGGGCGAGGACCTGCTCGACCTGGAGCCTGAGGAGCGGGCCCGGAAGGGCGTGTTCCTGGCCTTCCAGTACCCGGTGGAGATTCCCGGCGTAACCAACGCCTACTTCCTTCGCGCGGCCTACAACGAGATCCGGAAGGCAAAGGGACTCGAGGAAGCCGATCCGATGGACTTCCTCGACGTGCTGGAGGAGAAGCTCAAGGTGGTCGAGTGGGGTCCGGAGATCATGCAGCGCTTCGTGAACGCCGGCTTCTCCGGTGGCGAGAAGAAGCGGAACGAGATCCTGCAGATGGCCGTCATGGAGCCCAGGCTGGCGATCCTCGACGAGACCGACTCGGGGCTGGATATCGACGCACTCCGCATCGTGGCGGGTGGGGTCAACAAGCTCAAGCGCCCCGATAGCGCGACCATCGTGGTGACGCACTACCAGCGGCTGCTCAAC
Source organism: uncultured Gemmatimonadales bacterium (assembly GCA_963773095.1). Classification (GTDB taxonomy): domain Bacteria; phylum Gemmatimonadota; class Gemmatimonadetes; order Gemmatimonadales; family GWC2-71-9; genus JAGGAG01. The sequence continues at coordinate 370,634 of CAVYZY010000012.1, read as the reverse complement.
TACATCGTGCCCGACTTCGTGCACGTGCTGGTCGGCGGACGGATCCTGAGGTCGGGCGGCAAGGAACTGGCGCTTGAGCTCGAGGCGCGCGGCTACGAGTGGATTGAGGACCTGGCCGGTACGGGGGCCAGCGCATGACGGCAGTAGCCGACCGGGTCGACACCACCTTGCCGGCGTGGCTCGCAACGCTTCGGCAGCAGGGCGGGCAGCGCTTCGCCGAGCTGGGCCTGCCGACGTCGAGGGACGAGGAGTGGCGGTTCACGCCCATCTCACCGATCGCGTCAGCGACCTTCGGCATGGCGCCGGAGGCGACAGTTTCCCTCGAGTCGCTCGCGCCGTTCATGTTCGGACACGCCGAGTGGCCGCGCGTCGTGTTCGTGAACGGCCGATACAGCGCGGACCTGTCCTCGGTGGCGCTCGAGGCGGGCGTACGGGCCGGGAGCCTGACGCAGGCGCTGGGCTCACATCCCCTGCTCGAGGAGCACCTGGGCCGCCACGTTGCGATCGACGCGACGCCGTTCGTGGCGTGGAACTCGTCACAGATCGCGGATGGCGCCTTCGTGCACGTGTCAGCACGCGCCGACCTGGCACATCCGATCCACCTGCTCTTCGTGACGGCGCCGGGAGCGGGTGAGACGGCCGTGTATCCGCGGAACCTGGTGGTGGTAGAGCGCGAGGCGCGGGCATCGATCATCGAGAGCTATGTCACGCTGGCAGGCGACGAGCGGTACCTCACGAATGCGGTCACCGAGGTCGTCGTGGCGGAAAATTCCTGGGTGGAGCACACCCGGATCCAGCGGGAGAGCGAGCTGGCATTCCATGTGGGTTGTACCCACGTGGCCCAGGAGCGGGACAGCCACTACCGCAACTTCAGCTTCGCGATGGGCGGGGCGATCGCCCGTCACGACCTGCGGAGCCACCTGAACGCCGCCAACGTGGAGAGCCTGCTGTACGGCCTCTATTTCGGCCGGGGCGAGCAGCTGGTGGATAACCACACGACGATCTTCCATGACCATCCCAACTGCCGGAGCTGGGAGGTTTACAAGGGCATCCTGGACGGCCGATCGCACGGCGTGTTCAACGGGAAGATCTTCGTGACGCCCGAGGCGCAGAAGACCGACGCGAAGCAGACCAACCGCGCGCTGCTGCTCTCGGAGACCGCGAAGATCGACACCAAGCCGCAGCTCGAGATCTTTGCGGACGACGTGAAGTGCACCCACGGCGCTACGGTGGGTGCGCTCAACGAAAACATGCTGTTCTACCTGCAGAGCCGGTGCATTCCACATGCGGCGGCGCGGCGGTTCCTCACGTACGCGTTTGCGGCGGAAGTGGTTGCGGAGGTGGCGCTGGAGCCGGTGCGTGCGGAATTGGACAGGCTGGTTCAGGAACGTGTCGGCGTGATCCAGGCGTGAGGTCGTGAAGACGTGAAGAATGCCATGCGGGTGAAGGCAGTGGAGCAGGGGGCGGATACCGAATCCGCCCTTCTGTCGCCACACGCCTTGAAGTCCTCACGCCTTCACGTCAAGGATCAGTTCCCCATCTTTGGCAACCATCCCGACCTCGTCTACCTCGACAGCGCCGCGACGTCGCAGAAGCCGCAGCGGGTCATCGACCGGCTGGCGCGCTTCTACGCCGAGGAAAACGCGAACATCCATCGCGGGGTGTACGCGCTGAGCGCCGACGCGACGGTGATGTACGATGATGCCCGCGCGGCGGTGGCGCGGTTCATCGGCGCTGCCCTGCCCCGCGAGGTGGTCTTCACCCGCGGCACTACGGAGAGCGTCAACCTCGTGGCGCAGAGCTGGGGCCGCTCCGCCGTGAAGGCGGGCGACGAGATCCTGGTCACCGAGATGGAGCATCACTCGAACTGGGTCCCGTGGCAGATGCTGGCCGACGCGACCGGCGCGCGGCTGCGCATGGCCCCCGTGACCGAGGCGGGCGAGCTCGACCTGGATGCGCTGGCGCGCCTGATCACCCCGCGCACGCGTCTCGTCGCGGTGACCCATCTCTCGAACGTGCTCGGCACCATCAACCCGGTGCGCCGCATTGCTGACCTGGCGCACGCGGCTGGTGCCCTGGTACTGGTGGATGGAGCGCAGTCGGTGGCGCATGACACGGTGGACGTGCTCGAACTCGGGTGTGATTTCTTCGCGTTCTCGGGGCACAAGCTCTTCGGGCCGACCGGGATCGGCGCGCTGTACGGACGCGAGGCACTGCTGCAGCAGATGCCGCCCTGGCAGGGCGGCGGCGGCATGATCGGAGCGGTGGCGCTCGACGGCATCACCTGGGCGGACATTCCGATGAAGTTCGAGGCCGGCACACCGGCGGTGGCTGACGCCGTGGCGCTGGCCGAGGCGATCGCGTTCGTGGAGTCGGTGGGTGCGGAAGCGATCGTAGCGCACGAGACGGAGCTGCTGTCGCTCGCGACCGGGCGTCTCGCCGGGATCCCGGGCGTCCGGCTCATCGGCACCGCGGCGAACCGGGCGTCGGTCATCTCCTTCACGCTCGAGGGGGTGCATCCGCATGATCTCGGGACAGTGCTGGACGAGGCAGGGATCGCGATCCGGGCGGGGCACCACTGTGCGCAGCCACTGATGCGCCGCTTCGGGGTGACAGCCACGGCGCGGGCATCGTTCAGCGTGTACAACACCCCGGACGACGTGGAGGCGCTGGGCCGCGGTGTTGAGCGCGCGCGAGCGCTGTTCGCCTGATGTCCTCCGTGAGCGAGCTGTACCAGAGCGTCATCCTGGACCACAACAAGACCCCGCGCAACTACGGTCACCTGGACTCGGAGGGCGCGCGCCACGCGAAGGGGCACAATCCTCTCTGCGGCGACGAGGTGACGGTGTGGCTGGAGTTGGAGGGTGACGTGGTGAAGGACGTGCGCTTCGAGGGCCAGGGATGCGCCATTTCGCGTGCGTCAGCGTCACTGATGACGGTCGCGGTCAAGGGAAGGACGATTGCCGAAGTCGAGCGGCTCTTCTCGGATTTTCATGGGCTCGTCACGGGAGAGGCATCGGCGGAGGCGCAGGCGCAGCTTCCGGCGCGGCTGCAGGTATTCGCGAACGTGGCGCGGTTCCCGGTGCGGGTGAAGTGCGCCAGCCTGGCGTGGCATACGATGAAGAAGGCTCTGGACAACAGCGTGAGCGGTGAGCAGTAAGCGGTGAGCGGGTTGCTCAACTAACACATAGAGAAAGCCGATGCCTTACTCAGAGATGATGGTCAAGCCCATGCGCGAGGAGATGGTCGCGATGGGCGTACAGGAACTCAAGACAGTCGAGCAGGTCGATGCGGAGCTGGGTGACCAGCGCGGCACGACGCTCGTGTTCGTGAACTCGGTGTGCGGCTGCGCGGCAGGGAATGCGCGACCGGCGCTGCGGCAGGCGCTCAAGCACACGGCGAAGCCGGATCGCGTGGTGACGGTGTTCGCCGGGCAGGACCTGCCGGCCACGGCCCGGGCGCGACAGTTCTTTGCCGACTACCAGCCGAGCTCGCCGTCGATCGCACTGTTCAAGGATGGCGAGGTGGTGTCGTTCATCCACCGGCACCAGATCGAGGGCCGCGGCCCGGATGCTGTCGCCAGCGACCTGATCAAGGCGTTCGACCAGTACTGCGCAGCGCCCGAGGCGTCGAGGGCGTCGAGTTGAGCGGCCACGTCTTTCATCCGGGGCACGAGGAATTGCACGGGATCACCGTGGTGCTGGACGGCGTCTCGGGGCGGACGTACGTGGGCCGCTACCATGAGCGCACCGATACCGGGCTGCTGCTGCACGATGTCGGGGTGCATGATCCGGCCGGCGGCATGACGCGGGAGGAGTACCTCAGGCGGACGAACAAGTTCGGTATACGGGCCGACCACATGCACCTGGTCGTGCCGCACGACGAGGTGGCCGGCATCGTTCGCCTGAGCGAAGTGGTCGGCTAGGCTGGTCCCTCAGGGCGGCGACAGCACGCCGCCCAGTTCCCCTGTTTCAACCAGTTCGGGCAGGGCGCGCGGTGGTGTTACGCCGGGCAGCCGCGGTGCCAGCGGCCGATGGAGCCAGACGACGTCGTGCCAGCGATCGAACTTGTGGCCGATCCCCCGATAGACCCCGACCTCCTCGAATCCCATCGCCTGGTGAAAGCCGACGCTGGCCGGGTTTGGCAGGGTGATCCCCGCGTAGGCATTGACGAAGCCCTGGGCAACGAGGATCTGGAAGAGCGCTGAATAGAGCGCCCTGCCCCGCCCGGCCCGGTGCACCGCGTTATCGACGTAGGCAGAGACCTCGACCGACCATTGATAGGCGGGGCGATCGCGATGGGGGCTGGCGTAGGCATAGCCGACCACCAGCCCGTCACCGTCCTCGGCGACCAGCCAGGGGGTGCGGGCAAGGAGGGTGGCGACCCGGCGCCCCATTTCGACGGCGTCGGGCGGGGTCAGCTCGAACGAGGTGGCGCGCTCGGTGACGGCCGGCGCGTAGATGGTGGCGATGCGGGCGCCATCGGAGGGAACAGCGAGTCGAAGCATCGGGCGATCTGTGCCTGATGGGGTTGTCACAAGCTAGCCATGCACCCTGCTTCCTCAGTGCACAACCCAAGGCGCGGCGGCTGCCACGGCCAGCGCGCCCCCGTCAGCTTCAAGCGCATGTTAGGCGCCTGGTTCAATGGGATGACCGGGCGGTCCATCGACTGCGAACGGCCGCGAGCGAGAGCAGACCAATCGCTGTGAAGAGTAGGGAGCGTATGCCGTTCGCCCACATGAGACGCGCATAGAGTGTCGCAGAGAAGCCCTGAACCAGCATGTTGTCCTGGGCGATGGCCGCAAATGGCGTGACGGCGATGAACAAGACGCACAAAGTGACAATCGCCCACACCGTGCGTCGTGGCACAAGGCGATGTGGAAACCACAGAAGGAGCCCCCATGCCAGGCACATCACGCCCAGGGGAAAGAGGGTCACCGCCACTCGCGACAGGTAGCCGTGGCCGAAGGCGCGGAATGCCTCTGGGCTGATTCGAGCGAGGTCGACGTAGATCGGGTAGGCCGTGAACTGACCTCCCCAACCCATTGCCACGCTGTACCAAGCCGTTGCCACGCCAACCAGCAGGAGACCGTCGGTGAACCCGGACGCCTGCTCGGGATTGGCGACACTGATTGCATCCGACCGCGATTGCCGACGGTAGAAGCGCCAGACCGAGCGTATCACGGCCGCGAGGGTGAGAAGCAGGAACGCTGCAAGCATCGAGAAGAACACACGGAAGGTCGGTGACATTGCCCCTCATAACCCTTAGCGTTGCCGTGTGATGCGATGAGGCGCCTAACTTGTCCGTCCAGACTGGCGTCGTCAACCGTGTCAACGGCGGTTGAAAATGTCGCAGTCGGAGGCTAGCCCAGGGTGTCCTGTGTTCACCACGTGTTTGCACATCGAGGGGTGGGGCCCAGGTAGCAAGAAGGGTCATGTCCGCTGCATCCTCATGGAGTGTCCTCCAGGACCACCGCCACAGTAGCAGAGCGATAACCCTCGAAGGGACAGTAGTCCATAGTGCCGGCGCACCCCGGTTCAGGACTGGACCGGTACATGAACAGCGAACCAAGATGATGAGATAGCCAGCGGAAACATCCCGTCACCCCCGACCGTAGGACAGCGTGCTTCGGGGGAACCTGCGTCCCTGCCCTCCGGATGGAGATTTCATGTACCATAACGCGATCGAGCTGAACGGCATTTCCAAGCGATTCGCCGGTCATACCGCGGTGCGGAAGCTGTCGCTCACGGTGCCGCGAGGCGGGATCTACGGGCTTCTGGGCCCGAACGGCGCCGGCAAGAGCACCACGATCCGGATGATCCTGAGCATCATCCTGCCCGATGAAGGCCGGGTGACTCTCTTCGGCGGCGAGCCGGCGAGCCGCGGGCTGTCGGAGCGGATCGGCTATCTGCCGGAGGAGCGCGGACTGTATCCCCGGATGCTGGTGGCGGAGCAACTGACCTTCCTGGGCGAAGCAAAGGGCCTGTCCCGGAAGCGCGCGCGGGACCTCTCGGCGCAATGGCTGGCGCGACTCGGCATCGCGGACTGGGGCAACAAGAAAGTGCAGGAGCTTTCCAAGGGGATGCAGCAGAAGGTGCAGTTCATCGGTTCACTGCTGCACGAGCCCGAACTGGTGCTCCTCGACGAGCCCTTCAGCGGCCTTGATCCCGTCAACAGCCAGGTGATGCGCGACGTGGTGGTGGAGATCGCGCGGGCCGGGCGCACGGTGCTTTTCTCGACGCACATCATGGAACAGGCGGAGAAGATGTGCGACCGGATCGCGATCATCGCGCGAGGCGAGAAAGTGGTGGACGGCCGGCTGGCGGACATCCGCAGCGAGGCGGGCGGGCGGCACGTGGCGCTGTCGTTCCACCGGAACCAGGAGGGGGCGGCGCGGGTGCTGGCCGATCGCGCGCTGGTACACCGGGTGGACGACTATGGCGCGAGCGCCGAGGCGGAGCTGGCGGAGGGCGCGGCGAGCGATGAACTGCTGCGCGCACTGGTGAACGCCGACGTGGGCATCTCGCGGTTCGAGGTGGTGGAGCCTTCGCTGCAGTCGATCTTCATCGCGAAGGTGGGAGCGGACGCCGCCAGCGCGCCGGCGCGAGAGGACATGGCTCATGCATAAGATCTGGGCGGTGATGCGGCGCGAGTTCCTGGAGAAGGTGCGCACGCGTGCGTTCATCATCGGCACGGTACTGTTCCCCGTCCTGATGGTGGGCCTCACGGTGCTGCCGATCCTGCTCGACCGCCGGGAAACCGAACCCAAGCGGGTGGCGGTGGTGGACGGCGCCAGCGGCGACGTGGGCATGAAGGTGACCGAGGCGCTGGCGGCGTCGCGCCGGGAGGGAACGAACGGGGCAGCGCGCTACTCGGTGGTGCGGGTGCCGGCGCGGGACCGGGTGGAGGGCGTCCGCGACTCGCTGATCGCGATCACGGGCGTGCACAAGGATGGCATCGAGGGCCTGGATGGCATCCTGGTGCTCACCGACGAATCGGTTGACGGCGGGCGCATTCCCTATCTGGGCGTGAACGTCGGCAGCATGGCGGACATGCGGAAGCTGGAGACCGAGTTGCAGACCACGCTGCGACAGGAGCGGCTGCGGCGGGCGGGGATAGACGTGTTCACGGGGATGAAGGCGTCGCGCTCGGTCGATGTGGTGACGTCCAAGGTCACGGCGGGCAAGCTGACCGGTGAATCGGGTGCGACGTCGTTCATGCTGGCCTACGTCATGGGCTTCATCCTGTACTTCGCGATGCTGCTGTACGGGGTACAGGTGATGAACTCGGTGATGGAGGAGAAGACGAACCGGATCGCCGAGGTGCTGGCATCGAGCGTGACACCATTCCAGATGATGCTGGGCAAGGTGGTCGGCGTGGGTGGCGTGGGCCTGCTGCAGCTGGGCATCTGGGGCAGCACCGCGATGCTGGTGACGACCTACCGCGCGCCACTCGCGAGGTTGTTCGGCGCGTCACCGGACGCGCTCACGGCGGTGAAGTTGCCCAGTGTGCGACCGGACCTGCTTGCGGTGTTCCTCATCTATTTCGTGCTCGGGTTCCTGCTCTATGCCGCGGCGTACGCGGCGGTGGCAGCGATGTGCAACTCGCAGCAGGAGGCGCAGCAGGCCAACACGCCGGTGACGCTGTGCATCGTAGCGGGGTTCATGGCGATGTTCTCGCTGCTCAACGAGCCGAGCGGATCGCTGGCGCGGACGCTGAGCCTGATCCCGGTAATGGCGCCATTCGTGGTCCCGGTGCGGTACTCGCTGGCGCCGATCCCGATTGCGGAACTGCTGCTGTCGATGACGCTGACGTTCGGAGGGATGCTCCTGGTGGTCTGGGTTGCGGGGCGGATCTACCGGGTGGGCATCCTGATGTACGGGAAGCGGCCGAAGCTGTCGGAGATCTGGAGGTGGGTGAAGAGTTAGGGGCTGCGTGAGCGGTGAGGCGGTAAGCGGGATGGGGGCGGTCCGACGATCGCCCCTCTTTTAAGCGACAGGCAATACCCGAATGAATGCCGAAATTAATACAGTTCTTGTAAATCTATGATTGATAATGAATTACGGCAGAAATCACGATTCGCATTAAGAAATTCTTCAAGCGGAGTGTTTCACGTGAAACGATGGCATGGCTGGAGCAACGCGAGTCCGGCCCTGATCCAACGCGCGGCGGCGAGGCAGAACTGGTCATGACCTCGTCGACCACGCGGGAGGTTCGCTGGGCCCGGATCCATGGCCAATCGGAGCGTGCCACTACACGCTGGCCGACACCGGTTCGGCGCGACGCGATGGCCGGCCGGTCCTCGAGAGGGGAGAGGCTTGCTCGCAAGCCGGCTCTCCGCTCTGCCAATCATGACTTGCCTTTGGACGGCCGGGCCGCGAGCCTGCGGAATGGCGAGATTGTGGGTCTCGAGCTTGCCCGTCCTGAGTCCACGTGAGGCGCATGCAGGTGGCTGCCAAGCGTCATGGCCGGGCGAGGTTCACGAATCGAACTGGCCCAGCTCGAAGCCTGGATCAGGTGGTTCACGGAGGTCCCCACCAGCGGCGTTAGCCTGGGACTTCGGCACAGGCTTGTGACTGAGGTACGCCGTGGCGGCGGACTGCGGGCAGCCAATCGGGGGTCTGCCTTCCGATTGGTAATGCACCGTTTCACGTGAAACGGTGCATTCCAGCTCGGTGTTGGTGGCGCCAGGCACACCAGCGCTTCGAGGTGCCGAGTAGTTGTCGCATCAATTTGTGCCGAGCAGTTGTCGGATCTTCGGAACTACATATATTGACTCTCCCTCGTTGGCGCCGAGCTCTCACTTGCGGTAACTCGGAGCGTAACTAATTGCTATATAAGTGCTTACGTTAATGGCCAGAATCATTGCCATTGCCAACCAGAAGGGCGGCGTGGGGAAGACCACCACGGCCGTTAACCTGTCTGCTTCCCTGGCGATCGCCGAGAAGCGGACGCTGCTGGTGGACGCCGATCCGCAGGGCAACGCCACGAGCGGAGTGGGGCTGAGCAAGGGCGAGCTCGACGCCTCGCTCTATGACGTGATGGTCGATGGCCGCGATCCCGATGAAGTAATCGCGCACGACGTAGGCATTCCCTTCCTCGATGTGCTGCCGGCCACGCAGGATCTCGTGGGCGCTGAGCTCGAGTTGGTCAATCGCGTCGAGCGGGAGACGGCGCTGCGGCGCGGCCTCGCGCGCATTCGGGATCGCTACGATTTCATCATCATCGACTGCCCGCCGTCGCTCGGACTGCTGACGCTCAACGTGCTCACCGCCGCCGACGGAGTGGTCATTCCCATCCAGTGCGAGTACTACGCCCTCGAGGGCATCTCACAGTTGCTCAATACCGTGCGACTGGTGCAGCAGAACTTCAATCCGCCGCTCGCGCTCGATGGCGTGCTGCTCACGATGTACGATGCGCGGCTCAATCTCTGTCGCCAGGTCTCGGAGGACGCAAAGGAGTATTTCGCGGCACAGGTGTTCCGCACGGCGATCCCGCGGAACGTGCGCCTGGCGGAAGCACCGAGCTTCGGCAAGCCGATCCTGCTGTACGACGTGCAATCGGTGGGAGCCAAGAGTTACCTCGCGGTGGCACAGGAACTGATCAAGCGCGCAGCGCGCGCGCCGGGAGAGTCCGAGGCTGAGGCGGCGGTTCCGGAGGCCCAGGCATGAGCGAGGCGAAGCGACTGGGCCGCGGACTGGAGGCCCTGCTGGGACCGGTATCCCGTGAGCAGGCGCAGGCGTCCGGAGCATTGCGTGAACTCCCGGTCGCCGCGATCCGGCCGAATCCGTTCCAGCCGCGCACCCACTTCGACCCCGCAGAACTGACCGACCTCACCCGCTCCATCGAATCGTCGGGGCTGCTGCAGCCGATCGTGGTGCGCTCCGCCGGTGCCGGCGCGTACGAGCTGATCGCGGGCGAGCGGCGCTGGCGTGCGGTGCAGCAGCTGGGCTGGGCCAACGTGCCCGCCGTGGTGAAGGAGGCTGATGACCGCACGCTCCTCACCCTCGCGCTGGTGGAGAACCTGCAGCGCGATGATCTCTCGCCGATCGACGAGGCGGTCGGCTACCAGCGCCTGCTCGATGAATTCGCGGTACCGCAGCAGGAACTGGCGCGCATGGTGGGACGGGACCGCTCGACCGTGGCCAACACGCTCCGGTTGCTCAAGCTCCCCGCGTCGGTGCGTGAACTGGTGCACGAGAAGAAACTGAGCGAGGGTCATGCGCGGTCGCTGCTCGCGCTCGAGAACGCCGCCGCGATCGAACGGCTCGCGAGTGAAGCCGTCGCTGGTGGGTGGTCGGTGCGCGAGCTGGAGGCGCGCGTGCGCGGCGACCGTCCGCCGGCCCGCCGCCAGCGCGCCGCGGGTGCAGAGGCGCGCAACCCGACCGCGGACGTCCGCCGGGTGGAGGAAGCACTGCGGCAGCGGCTTGGCACCGATGTGCGGGTCACGGCCAAGCGCCGGGGGCGAGGCCTCGTGACGCTCAGCTACTACTCCAACGACGACCTGGCGCGACTGCTCGAGATCATCCTGGGCGCGCCCTTCACCGGATGAAGGGCGCCAACCGCAAAGGCGAGACCCGGCACGTCACCATCCTCGTGCAGCCGGACGGGGCGCTGCAGGCGCGCACGATCCGGCTGCCGCTGTGGGGCCTGCGCCTCGCGCTCGGCGCGATGACCGCCATCGTGGGCCTCCTGGTCTTCGTGGCACTGTCCTATGCACCGCTGGTGCGCGCGGCGGCACGGGTGCCGTCACTCGAGCGGCAAGTGGCGCGCCTGGAACTGGACAACGCGCGCATCCGGGAACTCGCGGCGGCGCTCGACAGCGTGGAGCGGCGCTACGAGCAGGTGAGGGGCATGATCGGCGGTGATGTGATGCCGACGCTGGCCCGCGCCTCGTCCACGCTGCCGCTCGCGCCACCGGTGCGGGCCAACACTTCCCTGACTCGGCGCTTCCCGTCTGGCGCCTCGGTGCCAGCGTTCTGGCCGCTCGACGATCCCAGCTACATGACACGCGGCCGGTCGGCCAATGATCCGGATGGGCCGCACGAAGGAGTGGACATCGCCGTGGCCACGGGCAGCATCGTGCGCGCCGCCGGCGGTGGCACCGTGCTCGACGCCGGGCAGGATCCGGAATTCGGGCTCTTCGTGCTGATCCAGCATCCCGACGACTACCAGACGCTGTACGGGCACCTGTCTCGCATCGTGACCCGCAAGGGTGCCACGATCGAGCCAGGCGAGGTCATCGGCCTCGCCGGGAACACCGGCCGATCCAGCGCACCGCACCTGCATTTCGAGATCCGGCTCAAGGGAGCCGCCATCGATCCGCTAACGCTCGTGAAACAGGAGGGCTGATGTCGATATTTGCCGGGAACAAGGAAGGCGCGAGCGAGCATCCCCGCCGACGGGCGAGCGACCAGATGCCGCTCTCGATCGTGGCGCACGACCTCACGGTGACGGGTGATCTCGACGCCGAGGGAGTCGTGAAGGTGGAGGGAAAGGTGCGGGGTACCATCCGGGCGGGGAGCCAGATCCTGATAGCTCCGGGCTCGACGGTGGAGGGCGACCTGCATACCAAGGAGTGCGTGATCGGGGGCCAGGTAAAGGGCACCATCCACGCGTCAGAGCGCGTCGAGCTTCAGGCATCGGCGGTGATCGAGGGTGACATCGTGACCCAGCGCATCGCGATACTCGAGGGCGCCCGGGTATCGGGCGAGGTGCGCATGGACGGGGAGACCAGCAGCACAACGTGAGACCCGCACGACTGTTCTTCGGCCTGCTGGCGCTTGCGGCATGCACCCGTGCGCCGGCGACCCCCGAGGGCCTGCGCGTCGGACTGATCACACCGGGATCGGTTACCGACGCAGCGTGGAACTCCGGCGCGTATCACGGGCTCGAGGAGATTCACGACTCGCTTGGCGTGCCCGTGAGCCATGTGGAGGCGCGCACTCCCGCGGCGCAGGAGGAAGCGCTTCGGGCCTACGCTGCGCAGGGCTACGGGTTGGTGTTCGCGCACGGTTACGAGTTCCAGGATGCCGCGGAGCGGGTGAGCGCCGAGTATCCCCGCACGATCTTCATTGTGACCTCGGGCGCGCGAACGAAGCACAAGGTGGCGCCGCTCATCTTCCGGCTGGAGGAGGCGAGTTACCTGGCCGGGATGGTGGCGGGCCGCCTCACCAAGTCGAACGTCATCGGGTTCGTGGGTGGCGTGGAACTGCCGCCGGTCAAGGCGGCGTACGAGGGGTGGGTGAACGGTGCCACGGCCGTGAACCCCAACGTCCAGAGTCGGTCCACATACCTCAACAACTGGGACGATGCGGCGCTCGGGCGCGAGGCGGCGCTGGCGCTCATCCGGGTCAAGGTCGACGTGTTCCATCACAATGCCGATGCCGCGGCATTGGGGGTGTTCCAGGCGGCCAAGGAAACGCCCGGGGTGCTGGTGTTCGGTGCGAATGCCGACCAGTCGGCGCTCGCCCCCGCGATCGTACCGGGGTCGGCGGTGATCGACCTGCCGCGCGCGCTCCTCACGATCGCGCGTGAGGTACAGAAGGGGCACTTCGCACCCCGCGTGATCGTGTTCGGACTGGAGGGCGGGGTGGTGCGCTACGAGGCAAACCCGGCGTTTGCCGGGGCGCTGCCACCGGAACTGGAGTCGCAGCTGAAGGCAGCTCGGGACTCGATCATTGCAGGCACCCTGCGTCCGGCGATCCGTCCCGGGCAGATGCAGGCTGCCGCTGCCCACCGGGCGGGCCAGCGGGGCTGAGATGAGCCAATCCGTGATACTCGCCGACATCGTCGCGTACCTCGATGGGTACCTGCGGGTACGCGACGTTCCCGACTACGACGGTGCCGTCAACGGGCTGCAGGTGGAGAATAGCGGCACGGTGGACCGCGTCGTCGCCGCGGTGGATGCGTCGCAGGCCACGATCGACGGAGTGGCGGCGCTGGGCGGTTCGCCCCTGCTGCTGGTTCATCACGGGCTCTTCTTCGACGGCAACCTGCCGGTGACCGGCCGCCGATACCGCCGTCTCCGGACGCTCCTCACGCACGATGTCGCACTCTACTCGTCGCACCTTCCGCTCGATGCGCACGCCGAGGTGGGGAACAACGCGGTGCTGGCGCGACTGCTCGGCCTGGAGCTGCAGGGGGCTTTCGGCAGCTATCGGGGAAACCCGATCGGCGTTTGGGGCACGTTGCCCCAGGGCATGGCATCGCGGGATGCGCTCAGGGCCAGGCTGCAATCGGTGCTGGGGCTCGCGGATGCACCGCGCCTCATTGCGGGCGGCCCGGCACAGGTGCAGCGGGTAGGGATCGTGACGGGCGGTGCGGGCACCATGGTGAAGGAGGCGCGCGATGCCGGGCTCGATACCTTCATTACCGGCGAGGGCCCCCATCACACCTACTTCGACGCGATGGAATTCGGCGTGAACGTGTTTCACGCGGGACACTACGCCACCGAAACCGTGGGCGTGCGGGCCCTGGCCGAGCACCTCGCGACCAAGTTCGTGCTGCCGCACTCCTTCCACGATCATCCCACGGGCATGTGACCGGGGAACCGATCCTCCAGCTTCGCAACATCCACAAGCGATTCGGCACGGTGCAGGCGCTCACGGGTGCGGGCCTCATGGTGCGCGCCGGCGAAGTGCACGCGCTCCTGGGCGAGAATGGCGCGGGCAAGTCGACGCTGATGCACGTGGCGGGCGGAATGGTGGCACCCGACGCCGGTGAAATCCTCATCGACGGCGCACCGCGTCGCCTGCGTTCCCCGCGGGATGCGCGAAAGGCGGGGGTCGGGATGGTGCACCAGCATTTCACGTCAATCCCTGCGCTGACCGTGGCAGAGAACATCGCCCTGTTCGCCGGGTGGGAGGTGCGGCCGCGGGAGCTGGCGGTGCGGGTGACGGCGCTGGCGGTACGGCTCAAACTTCCACTCGACCCCGGGGCGCGCGCTTCCACACTCCCGGTGGCGCTGCTGCAGCGACTCGAAATCGTGAAGGCGCTCGCGGCCGACGCGCGGGTGCTGCTGCTCGACGAACCTACCGGCGTGCTGGCGCCGAGCGAGGCGGATGAACTGCTGGCCAGGGCACGTGCCTTCGCCGAGGCGGGCGGGGCGGTGGTGCTGATCACGCACAAGCTGGATGAGGCGTTGCGAGGCGCCGACCGGATCACGGTACTGCGGCGCGGCGGCGTGGTGCTGGAACGGCAGGTCGAGGGTCTGGGGTCGAGGGAACTCACCCACGCGATGATTGGTGACGCGGCGCTGCTCGACGAACCGGCGCCAGCGGCGTTCGCCGTGGATGATGCGCCACGGCGCGTGCATGTGGCGGGTCTCGAGGTTGCGCGGGAGTCTGGGCTGGGAATGGCGGTGAGGCAGGTGTCGCTGGGGATCCGTGCCGGCGAGATCGTGGCGGTGGCCGGGATCGAGGGCAGCGGCCAGCGGGAACTGCTCCGTGCCATTGCCGGGGTGCTGCCGGTGTTCCGGGGGACGCGCGAGGTGAGCCAGCCTCTCGCGTTCATTCCCGAGGACCGCACCACCGAGGGCCTGATCCCGGAACTCTCCGTGACCGAGAACGTGGTACTGGGGCTGGGCCGGTCAGCCCCCTGGATACGGCAGGGACGCCTCGACTGGAAGGCGGCGCGCCGGCGCACCGGGGAGATGATCACGGAGTTCGGGGTGCGCGCGGCAGGGCCAGATGCCCCGGCGGCAAGCCTGAGCGGAGGCAACCAGCAGAAGCTCATCATTGCGCGAGCGCTGGAGCGGGACCCAGCGGTCATCGTGGCCGAGAATCCGACGCGAGGCCTCGATGTGCAGGCCACGCGTGTGGTACACGACCGGGTGCGTGAGGCCGCGGCGCGGGGCGTAACGGTGCTGCTCTACTCGAGCGACCTGGACGAGGTGATGGCACTGGGACAGCGCATCGTCGTGATGGCGCGCGGCACGCTCAGCGAGGCGGGGGTGCACGCGACGCGCGCCGAGATCGGGGCGATGATGCTCACCGGGCGGACCGGATGAGCCGCCTGCGCATCGTCCCGCTGCTCCTGCCGCTCGCGGCACTCGGCGCCGGCCTGGCCGTGCTGGCGCTCTTCTTCGCGGCCAGTGGCTATGACCCGGTGGCGGCGCTCGGCGCCATGGTGCGCGGTGCCTTTGGGAGCTGGTACGCGTTCACGTCGGGCACGCTGGTGCGCGCGATTCCCCTCATGCTCATCGCGCTCGGATTCACCGTAGGCCTCAGGGCGGGCGTGCTCAACATCGGGGGCGAGGGCCAGTTCTACGCCGGCGCGATCGCAGCGACGTGGATCGGCCTCAAGCTCGGGGAGTGGCCAGGGTTCGCGGCGATTCCACTGATGCTGGCGACGGCATTCGCCGCGGGTGCGTGCTGGGTGGCGGTGCCGGCCTGGCTCCGCCTCCGCTTCGGCGTGCTCGAGGTGATCAGCACGCTGCTGCTCAACTTCGTGGCCGAAGCGCTGGTGAGCTTCATGGTGCAGGGGCCGCTGCAGGAGGCGCAGCACATCTACCCGCAGAGCGATCCGCTGCCACTCGTCGCGCGCCTGCCAGTGTTTCCCGGCACGCGGCTGCACCTGGGGATCGTGCTTGCGCTCAGTTGCTGCGTCATCGCGTGGTACGTGTTCCGCCGGACGATGACCGGGTTCGAGCTGCGCGCGGTGGGGCGCGGCCCGCGCGCCGCCCGGGTGGCGGGTGGACTCCGGGTGCAGCGTCTCGCTGCCATGGCACTGCTCATGTCGGGTGCGCTCGCGGGACTCGCCGGTGGCGTCGAAGTGGGCGGGGTGAGCTATGCGCTCTATCCCAACCTCTCGCCGGGCTACGGATTCACCGCAATCGCGGTGGCACTGCTGGCGCGGCAATCCCCGCCCGGAATCATCGTGAGTGCCATCCTCTTCGGTGCGCTCGAGGCCGGCGCCGGCGCGATGCAGCGGGACGCCGGCGTGCCGGCGGTTGCCGTATACGTGGCAGAAGCGGTCACGATTATCGCCGTGCTGCTGGCTGATGCACTTTCCTCGCGCCACCGTGATGTGGTGACCGCATGATGCTCGACGCGGGCGTGCTTGACGGGTTCCTCGCGGCGTCGGTGCGGGTGGCAACGCCCCTGCTGCTCGCGGCGCTTGGAGAAATGCTGGCCGAACGCGGCGGCGTGATCAATCTCGGGGTGGAGGGGGCGATGCTCTTCGGAGCGCTGGCGGCGGCGCTGGGCGCCTCGTCGGGTGGGGCATGGGCGGGGCTCGCGGCGAGCGCGGCGGCGGGGCTCGCCCTTGCCACGGTATTCGCGCTGACGGCGATTGGCGCCAGGGCAGACCAGATCATCTCGGGCACAGCCACGACGTTGCTCGCGGTTGGGCTCACCGGTGCGGTATATCAGGCGGCGTTCGGCTCGGCGGGTGCCGGGCTCTCGCTGCCGACGCTGGCACCGGTGCCGATTCCTGGACTGGCAGGGGTGCCCTTCGTGGGACCGGCGTTCTTCAGCCAGCCGGTGACGTCGTATATCGCTTTGGCGGCGGTGCCGCTCTGCTGGTGGTTCCTCTTTCGCACACGCACCGGGCTGGCGCTCAGGGCGGTGGGTGAATCACCGGAACATGCCCGGGCGGCGGGAGTGCCGGCGCGACGCATCCAGTTCATGGCGACACTCGCCGGCGGTGTTTTCGCGGGTCTGGCGGGCGGCACGCTGGTGCTGGCCCAGGTGGGTACCTTCGCCGAGCGGATGACGGCGGGCCGCGGTTTCATTGCGATCGCCATCGTGGTGCTCGGGCGGTGGCATCCGGTGGGTGTGCTGGGTGCTGCCCTGCTCTTCGGGGCGGCGACTGCACTGCAGTTCGTCTTCCAGGCCATGGGACTTGCGGTGCCCTATCAGCTGTTCCTCATGCTGCCGTATGTGCTGACGCTTCTGCTCCTGGCCGGCCTGGTTGGCGGTGTCCGGGCACCGGCGGCGCTCGGCCGTGCCGCGGAGTAGCGACCGTTGAACACGGTCGAGTGGATCGCAGCCGGGCTGGGCCTCGTGAGCGTGTGGCTCAACGTGCGCGAAGACTGGCGCGGCTGGCCGGTTGGCGCGGTGATGGTCGCGCTCTACTTCGCGGTGTTCGCCCGGGTCAAGCTGTATGCGGACGCGGGCCTGCAGGCGATCTACTTCGTGCTCCAGTTCTACGGCTGGTACGAGTGGGTGCGGGGCGGTGAGAACCACGGCCGGCTCGCGGTGAGCCGGGCCCCGCCGCGAGTGCTCGCGGCGTGCGCGGCCGTCGGCGCCGCCGGGACGGTGCTGCTGGGCAGCGTGCTCGGGCGATACACGGACCAGGCCCTGCCGTTCTGGGACTCGGGGATCGCGGCGTTCAGCCTGGTGGCGCAGTGGATGCTGGCGAAGAAGTACCTGGAGAACTGGCTCCTCTGGGTCGCGATCGATGTGCTCGCGATCGGGGTATACTGGGCCAAGCACCTGCTGCCCACCGCCGTGCTGTACGGGTGCTTCCTGCTGCTCTGCGTGCGGGGGTACCAGAGATGGAGGCAGACGCTGGTTGAAGCGAGTCGTGAGTCGGCAGTCGACAGTCGTCAGTCAGTCGGCAGTCAGTGAGGGCCGGGAGAGACGCGAGTCTGTTGCTTGCGGACCGGTCCGCCGGGGCGCACATTCAACTTTTCCCCCACCCGAGGTATCCGTGCTATACACGATCCTGATCGGCTTTCTCGCCGGCGCCGTCGCCAAGATGCTCACCCCGGGGAAGGATCCGGGCGGATGGATCATCACCATCCTGCTGGGCATCGCCGGCTCATACGTCGGAACGTTCCTCGGCAAGGCGATCGGCCACTACGAGGACGGGCAAGCCGCTGGATTCATCGCGTCGACGATCGGTGCGGTCGTGCTGCTGCTGATTTACCGATTCTTCACCAAGGGCAAGACCGCGGCCTAGGCGGGCAGGCGGTGGGCGGCAGGCGGGTTGGAAACCGAGGTTCAGGTGCGGTCGTAGGGAGGGAATCCCCTTCCCTGCGACCGCATGCTATTTCAGCGTCACCTTCGAGGCGCCGCGCTCTCCCTCACGCTGCTGATCAGTTGCGGCGGTGGCGATAGCGAACCCCCTCCCCCGTTCCCGGGCAGCGTACTCCGCGTCCTGTTCGTCGGGAACAGCCTCACCTACGACAACGATCTTCCGGGGATGACGGCGCAGGTCGCGGCGTCGGCCGATGCACCGCCAATGGTGGTGGGCCAGGTCATTCGCAGTGGATTTTCACTGGGGGATCACTGGAACGAGGGCGCGGCGCAGGGCATGATCAGCCAGGGCAACTGGGACGTGGTCGTGCTGCAGCAGGGGCCGTCGGCGCTGCCGGCGAGCCAGGCCGACCTGCTGGAGAGCACCCGCAAGTTCGCGAACCTGGCCAAGAACTACGGCGCGCGGGTAGCGCTGCTCATGGTGTGGCCGGAGGCGAATCGTCCCGCTGCGCGTGACTCGGTGCGGATGTCATATTCGAACGCCGCCGCGGCGGTGGACGGAATCCTGGTGCCGGCGGGCGAGGCGTGGCGCGCGGCGTGGCGGCGTGATCCGACGCTCGAGTTGTACTCGAGCGATGGATTTCATCCGGCACTGACGGGATCGTATCTCGCAGCGCTCACATTGTTCGAGCAGCTGTACGGGCGGTCGCCGATAGGGGTGGCGGCTGCAGGCATGGACCCGGCCAGGGTCGTGCTGCTGCAGGAATCGGCGGCAGAGGCCGACGCGCAGTATGGTCAGCGCTGACGGCTAGCCACACGCGACATCAGCACGATCAACCGGAGTGACGCGCGCTTCGCGGAGTACGCGCTGGACGAGATCCGGTCAACGGAGATGGCGCGCGAGGCAGCGCAGGTGGCGCTGTGGGATTCGCTGCGTGCGCGCCATGTGACGGGGCCGACGCTCCGGCTTCCGCTCGCCGAGGGCTCGTGGCTGGGCCCGCGCCCGGCGGGGTGAGCGGTGCCGGGTGGCGTGTCACGCTCAATGGAGGATGGGAGGTCGTGCCCGCGGAACGCGCGGGCGACTACACGATCAGGAAGCGCTAGCCACTGATTTCGGCGTGGCGCTGGGTGCCGCGCATCTGGTCGCGCTCGCGCGCAATCAGATCCCTCACACGATCACGCAGCGCGCCGATGTCGGCGCGGGTGAGACCCTCCGTCTCCACCGGCTCGAGCACCCTGACCTCCGCCACCGAGCGACCGAACCGCCAGTCATGCTTCCGCAGCGCGGTGGCGGCGCCGCTCACCGCGAGTGGCAGGATGGGAACACCGGCGTCGATAGCGAGACGGAAGGCGCCGTCCTTGAATGGCAGCATGTCGGCCGTCGTGGAGCGCGTGCCCTCGGGGAAGATGATGACGGAGACCTTCTCCCTGAGGATCTGCTTGCACCGCACCATCGCCTCCGCAGCGGAGCGAGCATTGCCGCGATCGACGGGGATGTCGCCGGCGAGGCGCATGAGCCAGCCCAGGACCGGGATCCTGAAGAGTTCGGCCTTGCTGAGCCACTTCATTTCCCAGGGCAGGTGACTGATGAGCAGGATGTCCACGAAGGACTCGTGATTGGACACCACCAGGTAGGGCCGGCGCGGATCTTCCGGCATCTTTCCGGAGATCCTGAACTTCCAGAGCGGATTGAGGGTGGCCATGAGGACCCCGAGCTGGCGGAACATGTAGCCGACCCAATAGCGGCCGGGATCGGACCGCCGCGTGAAGAGCCGGAGCAAGGCCATCAGCGGCAGCCAGATCACCATGGAGGCGCCGAGCACGAACCAGGACCAGATGGAGCAGATGGTTTCCCAGACGGCGTTCATCGCGCGCCACCTGCCGGCAGCGCACGAGGCACCTCGTGCGCGATCGCCGAGGCAAATGCGTCCACGTCTTCTGCGGTGGTATCGAACGCGGTCATCCAGCGGACTTCCGACGTGCGCTCATTCCACACCAGGAAATTGAAGTGCTCCTGCAGCGGGGCGATGGCGGCGGGGGGAATGCAGGCGAAGACCGCATTGGCCTGGACGCGCTGGGTCACCTCCACGCCGGGCACCACGCGGACCTGATGGTAGAGATGCTGGGCCATGCGGTTGGCGTGGGCGGCGCTCCGGAGCCAGAGGTCGTCGGTGAGGAGTGCCTCGAACTGGGCGGACACGAAGCGCATCTTGGACGCGAGCTGCATGCCCTGCTTCCGTACGAAGCCGAAAGCGGCGGCGCGCTCCGGGTCGGCGAAGATGATCGCTTCGCCGCCCAGGAGACCGTTCTTGGTTCCGCCGAGTGTGAGAACGTCCACGCCGGCCCCGGTGGTGAAGGCACCGGGCGAGAGGTCGAGTGTCGCAGCGGCGTTGGCGAGCCGGGCGCCGTCCACATGGAGGAGGAGGCCATGCTCCCGCGCGAGCCGGGAGAGCGCCGCAATCTCGGCGGCGGTGTAGACGGTGCCGTACTCGGTGGCCTGGGTGATGGAAATGGCGGCGGGCTGAACGCTATGCACGACACCGACGTTGGCGATGCGCGAGGTGACAAGTTCGGGCGTGAGCTTGCCATCGGCCGCGGGGACGGTGAGCAGCTTGCCTCCAGCGAGGCGTTCGTACGCACCGCACTCATCGACGCTGAGATGGGCCACATCGGAGCAGATGACCGCCTGATACGGCTCGAGGGCGGAGCCGAGCCCGAGCACATTGGCCGCGGTGCCGTTGAACACGAAGAACACGGAGACCGGCGCCCCGAAAAGGGCCTGGATGCGGGCCACGGTCCGCTCAGTGACGGCGTCGTCGCCGTAGCTCGGGGCATGGCCATGGTTCGCGGCGGTGATGGCGGCCACCACCTCGGGGTGCGCGCCGGCCCAGTTGTCACTGGCGAAGTGGCGCCGGTGGTCAGCCATGGGTGCGTTGCTGATCGTCGTCGGGCGTTTCGTCGTCCCAGAGGGCGAAGACGTTGCCGTCGGGGTCGGCGATCATGGCCATGACACCGAAGCCCATCTTGGTCGGTTCGCGGACGAAGCGGACGCCGCGGTCGTGGAGGACGCCGGCGACGTGGACCAGGTTCGGAACGTGAAAGGTGAGGCCGGTTTCGCGGCCGACCAGTTTCTTCGCCTCGGGATGGACCGCGGGGTGCACGCCCAGGTGCGGGGCAGCCTCGAGGAACTCGCCGCCGAAGGATCCCTGGCGCACCAGGGGGAGGCCAAGCGTGTCCCGGTAGAAGGCGAGGGCGCGATCGATGTCGGAGACGAAGATGGCGATGCTGTGGAGCTGGGATATCATGCTGGAAAACTAGCTGTCCCGGCACGTTCACGGCTATCGGACCCGGCGGGTTTGCCGTAGTCTTGCTCAGCCGGATTCCGCGAGGGAGGAGCGCCGTGAGCACAGGACTTGGTATCACAGGTGTCCAGCCCGTCGTCGGGGGCACGATGCCAGCACAGAGAGCTCGCGACCATCGGTTCTTCACGGGGATGGCGATCGCTGCTGCCGTGACCGCTTTCGCCGGGTTTGCCCGCACCTACTATCTCAGGAGCGCCCTCGGATCACCGGAGCTCACCACCCTGCTGCACGTGCACGGTGCGCTGTCGACGTCGTGGATCCTGCTGTTCCTCACGCAGACGTCGCTCATCTCGGCGAGGCGGACCGACCTGCATCGGCGCCTGGGCATTGCCGGTGGGGTGCTCGTGGTAGCGGTGATGGTGGCCGGCTACCTGGCCGGCATCGCGGGTGCCCGGCGGGGCGCGGCACACCAGGGGTCGGCTTCGCCCCTGGCATTTCTCTCGGTGCCGATCGGAACCGTGCTGGTATTCGGAATTCTCGCTGGGGCTGGCCTGTACTGGCGGCGGCGCAGCGAGACCCACAAGCGCCTCATGTTGCTGGCCACGATCACCCTCCTGACTCCCGCCATCGCGCGCGTGCCCAGGTGGTTCGGCCCCGGAGGGCCGCCCTATACGATCGGTGGGACGTGCCTGTTCGTAGTGGCCTGCATGGCCTACGACCGCGCTGCCCACGGCCGGATACACCCTGCCTTCCTGTGGGGTGGACTCTTCCTGATGCTGTCGCTGCCGCTGCGCTTCGCCGTGGGGAATACCGACACGTGGCTCTCGATTGCGGGGTGGCTGACCTCATGAGCAACGCTGCTTCGGCACCGGATGCCAAGAGGCAACGGGCGCGGCTCAAGGCCTACTTCGCGTCCCTGCCACCGGGTGCGCGCAGGGATCTCAAGAAGGTGCGCACGGCCATTCGCGCGGCAGCTCCCGGCGCGACCGACTGCGTCAGCTACGGGATTCCCGCGTTCAAGCAGGACGGACGGATCCTCATCTGGTACGCGGCCTGGAAGAACCACACCAGCCTGTATCCCTTGAGTGCCGGGGTGCGGCGGGCATTGGGTGTGGCGATCAAGGGATACAAGACGTCAAAGGGGACGATTCAATTTCCCCTGAGCAATGCTCCGCCCCTGACCCTCGTGAAACGAATCGTCAAGGCACGCGTCGGCGAGTTGTCGTAGTGTCCACGCTGAAAAACACCGTCATCCGCCCAGTTCCACCCGATAGTGCCGAGGCGCTTGAGGGACACACACATGCAGTGACCTGCAAGGTGTGCGGGGCGACGGTATACGGTGATTCCGTGCGCTTCTTCGCGGACTGGATCAGGGAACACCGCTGCCCGCTCGCTCCTACTTCGGCGTCACCATGAGGTGGGCCCAGGGCTCGCCGGGATACATGAGCCAGGGACGGCCGGAACCGTCGGCTGAGGTGGAGAAACCGCTGCTGGCCTCCGTGGCGTAGGGGATGTACACGACGTACCAGCGGGTCCCGTTGCCAAGGGGCAGGCCGGTGGCGGCGTCGAGGCTGTCCTTCGGCGCCACGAGGTTGTAGAGCGCCGTCGGTGTCGACGGCATCTTCCACTTGCCAGCCTTGATGTCGAGCATCCGCGCGCTGTCGACCTGCGGGTGTGACAGCTTCAGCTTGTGGAGTTCCCTGCCCCGGGCCATGAATGGATCGAGTGACTTCTGGTAGCACGCCACCTGGAAGCGATCCGTGGCCGGATCATCCGCCAGGCAGATCAGTTCGTTGGTGCCCTTCCTGATCTCGACCAGTTCCCCGCCCTGCCACCCTAGCACTGCCGCACCGGCCCGCATCGAATCGGGAGCCGCAAGCACGGCACCGGCGATCTGCTGCTCAACCGCCGGGGCCTGGGCCCGGGCGGGAACGGCGACGATGGCCGAAAAGAAAAACACCGCGCAGGCCCAGCTTCGGGCCTGCGCGGTGCTGTTCATGACGCAGCTCAATCTTCGACGATGATGAGGTACTTCGACGCGCCCCAGAACTCCCCGGGGTTCGTGATCGTCTGGGTGCCGACGAGCTTGCCCTTATCGTCCGGGCCCGGCTGCAGGAGCTTCGGGTCCTGACGGGACACGATCTTGTACTTCTTGCCCTCCGGCAGCGTGATCGAGCGATCGGTGCGGGCATCGAGCACCTGGAACGCGGCCGGGTTGAGGTCGCGCGCGGGCACGGTCTGCTTGCCACCGAAGACCAGGAACTTCTTGCCTTCCTGGACGATGACACCCTTCGCCTGCAGCGAGTCCTTCGAGCCGATGGCCAGGAACACCTTGTTGGCCTCGTTGCTGACGAGCGTGACACTGTCGGCGAGCTGGCGGTTCTTGACGGTGACCGTCTCAACCTGGGCGCCGAGCTGCTCGATCTGGACCTTCTGGGCAACGATCGTGGTCTTCTGCTCCTCGATCGTGGCCTGCTGCGCCTCGATGTTGGTGCGCAGTTCGGTGATCTGCTTCTGGAAGTCGTCGATCTGCTTCAGTAGCCGCGCGTCCTTGCGCTCGAGGGAGCCGATGCGCGCCTTGGTGCGCTCGAGCTGCGCCTCGCTCTCATTGAGGCGGGCCACCGCCTCACGGATCTTGCCCAGCAGGATCTGACGATCTTCGGCGGCGCTCGAGGCGGTGGTGCCCTCGCTCGTCGTGGTCGGGCTCACGCCCAGCCCCTTGGCCTTGGCGAGCTCGCTGTTGACGTCGCTCACGAGCTTGCTCGTCGCGAGGACCTCACTCAACAGGCTGTCCTTCTCGGCGGCGAGTGAAGTCGCCTCACTCTGTGCCTTCTCGAGATCCTTGCGGCTCGCGCAACCAGCCGTCATGATGAGAAGGCCTGCCAGCATCAACTTACGCATGCAATTGTCTCCCTTAACAGCGAACGCTCCGCAACCTTGAGTTTTTCGATCCGAAGCCCGCGTTGGTGCGCGTCGACTTCGAATCCGGCGACCGCGCGCGGATTTGGCGGCTGCCGAAGGCGGGCTAACACTAATTGGGGCAAAGCATTTGCGTAGTGAGCCAGATCACCAAGTTTGTCACCTTTTTCGGCAACGGTGACGTTGGTCACAGACGAGTCAGCTTGCAGTCGTCAGTCGGCAGGGAACCGAGCAGCTGCCGCACCCTTACCTGTCTATACCCGAAGATACGGCTCAAGTCGCGCCTGACCAGCGGCACGGCCAGCCGGCCCACGAAGCCGAGTGGCATGCGGTAGCGGACCGTGTCCTGGACCAGGGTGCCTCCCCCGGACGCCTCGGTGAAGGTGTGAGTGTGCTCCCAGAGGGCGTAGGGGCCCCGCAGCTGCTCGTCGATGAAGCGGAACGGCGGCTCCCACTCGCTGATCCGGGTCCGCCAGGAAAAGGGGATCCCGTGGAGCCGGAGCTTGTAGTCGATGAGCGCGCCCTTCTTCATGGCGACGGGGAGGGGTGTGGTAATGAGGAACTGGAGCTCGGGTGGGGTGATCGCCTCGAGGTTTGCCGCGTCGGCAAAGAAGGCAAACACGGTAGCCGCCGGCTGGGGCAGTTCCAGTGAGGTGTGGAGCAGGTGTTCGGTCATCCAGCAATAGGCGGGTGAGGCGGGCAGGGCAGGTAGGGCGGGTACGAGAACGCCGTCCCTGAAGAGGCGGCGTTCGGCGCGGCGACGAGTTCCCTGCCCTGCCCTGCGTGGCTACGCCGTGACGTTGCCCGCCATGGCGTTGTCGCCCAGCCGGCCAGTGAGCATTCCACCAAGCGCCTGTCCTCCACCATCCCTCCCAGCTAGCCGAGCAACGTGGGCCGTAGGACCTGCCGCTCAGCGATGGCGCAAGTCAGCGGACGGTAACGGGGCCGCACCCTGGCTTGCGGCGGTTCGGGTGTTCCGGCGCATGCGCTCCAGCCCAGGGCGAGCCAGCGCTGTGTCGCCGAACAGGGCGTCGAACGATTCCTGGGACAAGCGGCTGAAGCAGTCCGGGTCGTTCAAGTCCACTGCGTCGCGGGGCCGGAACGCGTCCATCGTGGAATCGGCGGCAAAGCGCAGGTTCCAGGGGCAGACCTCATTACAGATGTCGCAGCCGAAGATCCAGCCGTCCATGCTGGCGGCGATGTCCGGGGGGATGGTTCCGCGGTGCTCGATGGTCTGGTAGGAGAGACACCGGGTGGCGTCCAGTAGCCGAGGTTCGACAAAGGCACCTGTCGGGCAGGCATCGAGGCAGCGAGTGCAACTACCACAGTGGTCGGTCTCGAACGGTTCATCAGTCCTGAGCGCCAAGTCATTGATAACGCTACCGATAACGAACCATGAGCCTACGCCGGGACGGAGCAGCATCGTATTCTTGCCGATCCAGCCGAGGCCGGCGCGCTGGGCAAGCTCGCGCTCGGGCACCGGTCCGGCATCGGCGAAGGGCCTGGCCCAGGAGGCACCGTGTGCGAGCAGCCACTCGGACAGCAGCTCAAGACGGTGCATGGTGGACAGGTGGTAGTCCTCGCCGCGGGCATAGCGGGCGATCTTGAACCGGTGCTCCGGAGCGCTTTGTGCGTAGTAGTAGTTATCGATAACAACAACCACTGACTTTCCGCGCGGATCGATGCGCCGCGGGTCCTTCCGCTTTCTTGCCTGCCGGTTGATGTAGCGCATGACTCCGCCGTATCCGGCGGCCAGCCAGCGGTCCAGCACATCGCCATGAGGAGTTGGGGAGAGATCGGCAATGCCGCAGGCAATGAAACCGAGTGACAGCGCGTAGGCCTTGAGCTGGTCGACGGAAATAGGCGGCGGCGGACCCGCAGTCATCCGCGCACTTCAGGCCGGCCGGAAGTGGAAGCGCCGAGCTGCTCGGTGCCGGTGATGAGGCGGGCCCCGCGCTCGTAGTTGAAGTAGGACCAGGCCCACTGCAGCATGACAAGCATGCGGTTCCGGAAGCCGATCAGGAACGCGATGTGGACGAACGCCCAGATGAACCAGGCAACGAACCCGGAGAAGCGGAGCTTCCAGATATCCGCGACCGCCTGGCCGCGGCCGATGACGGCGAGCTGGCCCTTGTCGAAGTACTTGAACGGGGTGCGCGGCTTTCCCTGCAGGTCTCCCGAGATCGCGCGCGCGACGTAGCGGCCCATCTGCATCGCCGTAGGTGCCACGCCAGGCAGCGTGCCGTGCACCGGGTCCTCGAAGTGCGCCGCGTCGCCGATGACGAACACCTCGGGATGTCCCGGGATGGTGCAATCGGGCTCGACGATCGCGCGTCCCATGCGGTCGAGCGGGGTGTCCAGCGTCTTCAGCAGTGCTGAACCACGCATGCCCGCGGCCCACACGACGGTATGCGTCGGGATTGTCCAGCCGGCGGCCTCGATACACCCCCGCCCGATGCTGCTCACCAGCATGTTCTCGCGGACCTCGACCCCGAGTCCGCGGAGCTTCGACTTGGCGATGGCGCTCAACTGCTCGGGATAACTGGGCAGGATACGGGGGCCGCCCTCGAGCAGCAGCACCGTAGCCTCACGCGGGTCGATGTGCCTGAAATCGCGCGCCAGGGTGTATCTACGCAGCTCGGCGATTGTGGCGGCCATCTCGACTCCAGTCGGACCACCACCTACCACCACGAAGGTGAGATGGGCATGGCGGCGGGCGACGTCGGCCTCCCGCTCGGCCCTTTCGAAGGCCAGGAGGACGCGCTGCCGAATATCGAGCGCGTCGTCGAGAGTCTTGAGGCCGGGAGCGAGGGGCGCCCACGCCTCGTCCTTGCCGTAGTAGGATGTCTCAATGCCGGTGGCGATGATGCAGTAGTCGTACGCGATACTACTATCGTCAGTCATCCGGATGGCCTTGGCGGCGGTGTCGACCTTCGCCACGTCGGCGAGGATGACCTCGGTATGCGCCTCGCGCCGGAGGGTTCGGCGGATAGGTACGGCGATGTCCGACGGATTGAGTGCGGCGCCCGCCACCTGGTAGAGCATCGGCTGGAACAGGTGGTGGTTGTGGCGGTCGACCACCGTGATCCGCACGGAGGCCGAGTCGAGCGCGCGGGCAGCATACATGCCGCCAAAGCCGGCGCCGATGATGACGACGTGGGGGTGCTGTTTCGCCATGAGGGAAAGATAAGGGCGGGCGGGTAGGTCGGAACTGCGTGAGCGGTGAGCGGTAAGCGGGTCGGAGGTCTTAGAGATGCATGGTTTCCCGGCGCCAGCGGGCGAAGCGGATCACGTCTTCAGCAGGGGGCACGGCGGCCTCGTCACCATAGGCCGTGTACATGCGCCAGCGGAGGTAGGGCAGGTCGGGGAGGGGAAGCCAGGGGAACCGGGCCCACCACCGGCGGCGGCGGAACGCCCAGGCGGTACGCGCGAGATCGATCCCCACCCGCGGATTGAGGAGACCGCGGAGGGCGAGCGTTCCCGTGAGGGCGGGCCAGCTGCCGGGGTAGCGTCCCTCCCAGCCTTCGTGCGGACTTCCCTGCGCACCGGTCATGAGCCAACAAGATAACGCACTATATTTGCCACCCTATGACCGTGCGCCCGCTGCACACAACGCTCGCCGCACGGTATCGCGACGAATTCCCGATCTTCCGGCAGTCCGTGTACCTGAACAGCTGTTCCCTCGGAGCGCTGTCGCGGCGGTCGCGGGCGCGGGTCAACACCTATCTCGACCAGTGGGAGACCCGTGGCGCGTCGGCGTGGTATGACACCTGGTGGGAGGCGCTGGCCGAGCTACGCGCGGCGTATGGGCGGGTGATCGGCGCCCCGGCGGGAACGATCGCGCTGCACCCCAACATTTCGACCGCGCTCACCAGCATCGCCGAGTCGCTGGACTACACACGGCGTCCCAAGGTGGTGGTAACATCGCTCGACTTCCCGACCATTGCCTACCAGTGGCTGGCGCGGGTGCCGCACGGGGTCGAGGTCGTGGTGCTGCAGAGTCCCGACGGCGTGCGGGTGCCGCTCGAGCTGTACGAGCGCGCGCTCGACGACCGGACGGCACTGGTGGCGACGAGCCACGTCTTCTTCACCAGCGGGTGCATCCAGGATGCGGCAGCGATCTCCGCGATCGCGCACCGGCACGGTGCGCTGGCGCTGATCGACGGGTACCAGGCAGCGGGGCAGATACCGGTCGATGTGAATGCCATCGACGCGGACTTCTATGCGAGCGGCGGGCTCAAGTGGTTGCTGGGCGGGACCGGCATCGCGTTCGTCTATGCGCGCGCCGACCTGCTGCCGTCGCTGGCGCCGCGCGCCGCTGGCTGGTTCAGCCACCGGGAGCAGTTCCGTTTCGATCCCAATGCGCTCGAGCTGCACGACGACGCCCGGCGGCTGGAGAGCGGCACGCCGGCGCTGATGCCGGTGTACGCGCAACTGGGCGGCCTCGAACTGCTGGAAGAGATCGGAATCGACGCCGTGCGGCGCGAGACGGCGGCGCTCACGGAAGACCTGGTAGCATTGGCCCGGGAACGCGGGTTCAAGCCCAAGGTGGCCAGCACGTCGGCGGAGCGGAGCGGCATCGTGATGCTGCCGAGCGCTGATCCTCCACGGGACGTGCGGAACCTGGCCGCCAAGGGGATCATCACCGATGCACGCCCCGGGCACGTTCGCGTGTCACCGTATTTCTACAACGTGCCCGACGACTACCGGGCACTCCTGGAGCACCTGACCCCATGACCCAAGGTTCGACGCCGACCCCGATGCCCTTTCGCCTGACCAATCCGACATCCCTCGGCACGGAAGACGAGCAACTGCTGCATCAGGTTGCGTCGCCAGGGGAAAGGGAGGAGGCGATCCGGGTCAGCGACTCGTGGCGCGTCCTCCGGATCCTGGGCGAGTTTGTGTGGGGATTCGACAACCTTGCCGACGTGCTGGACGGCGTCACCGTGTTCGGCTCTGCGCGCACGAAAGAGGGCACCCCGTACTACGAGCGGGCGCGGGAGACGTGCCGCCTCCTGGCCGAGCAGCACATTCCGGTCATCACCGGTGGGGGGCCGGGGATCATGGAGGCGGGCAACAAAGGCGCCGCGGAAGGGAACGGGCTCTCGATCGGGTGCAACATCGAGCTGCCGTTCGAGCAGCGGGGCAATGCATACGCCAACCGCGCGCTCTACTTCAAGTTCTTCTTCGTGCGTAAGACGATGTTCGTGAAATACTCCACGGCCTTCATCGTATTTCCGGGCGGCTACGGCACACTGGACGAACTGTTCGAGGCACTGACGCTGATCCAGACCGGGAAGGTCAGCAACTTCCCGGTGATCCTGTTCGGCACGAGCTACTGGCAGGGGATGGTGGACTGGCTGCGCCAGACGGCGGTGAGCGCCGGCAACATCGGCGCGTCGGACCTGAACCTCTTTCACGTTACGGACGACCCGAAGGAAGCGGTACAGATCGTCCTCGATGCCCGGGCCCGCCGGGAGTAGGCGACACTCACACGTCCGGAGATCGACCGATGGGCTCCATTCGCTCCTTTCTCGACCAGCACTTCCTGCACTTCAACGCCCGCGAGACGGTGGCGGCGGCACGCGCGTACGAGAAACACATCGCGGCGGGCGGGAAGATGCTGGTGACCCTCGCGGGCGCCATGAGCACAGCCAAGCTCGGCCAGATCCTGGCCCGGATGATCCGGGCGGACATGGTGCACGGCATATGCTGCACCGGTGCCAATCTCGAGGAGGACCTCTTCAACCTCCTCGCCTACAACGACTACAAGATCATCGAGGACTACCGCGCGCTCTCGGTGCAGGACGAGAAGGAGCTGTACGAGGCGGGCTTCAACCGGGTCACCGACACCGCGATCCCGGAAACGGTGATGCGGAACCTGGAGCGGAAGCTGATCGATCGCTGGAAAGCCGCGGCCGCCTCGGGTGAGCGCAAGTTCGAGGCGGAGTTCCTGCAGGACATCTTCGCCGGTGGCAAGATGGAGGCACACTACCAGATCCCGGCGGCAAATTCGTGGCTGCTGGCCGCGTGGGAGAAGGGAATCCCGGTATATCACCCCGGCTGGGAGGATTCCACGACGGGGAACATGTTCGCCGCGGCGGTGTTTCGCGGTGAGGTGAAGCATCACCAGTGCGTGAAGAGCGGCACGGAGCAGATGGAGCACCTGATGCGCTGGTATCTCGACGCCAGCGGCTACAACTCGGCCAAGAGGAAGGCGAAGGGTGGGGACGCGGTGCTGGACAGGCCGAGCGTCGGATTCTTCCAGGTGGGTGGCGGCATCGCCGGGGATTTCGCGATTTGTGCTGTGCCGGCGATGGTGCAGGACCTGCAGATGGAGGACGTGCCGTTCTGGGGTTACTTCGCGCAGATCTCGGACGCATCGACCAGCTATGGCGGTTACTCGGGGGCGGTGCCGAACGAGAAGATCACGTGGGGCAAGCTCGACGTGGACACGCCCAAGTTCATGATCCAGTCGGATGCGACGATTGTCGCGCCGTTGATCTTCGCATACGTGCTAGGCGACTGAGTGTCGGCAGTCGGCAGTCGGCGGTCGGCAGTCAGTCGGCAGTCGGGGTATGCGCTGGGACTGCTCACGATCATCAACCTCCTCAACTACGTGGAGCGCAACGCAATCTTTGCGCTGTTCGAGCCGCTCAAGCACGACCTGAACCTGACGGATGCTCACCTGGGGTGGCTTGCCTCCGCCTACGTCCTGATCTTCTCGATCGCGTCCCTCCCGCTCGGCGTGCTGAGCGACATGCGCTCGCGACCGGCCGTGATCGCCGCCGGCGTTGGGCTCTGGAGCATCTGCACGAGCGCGGGCGGCCTGGTGCGGGGGTTCCTTCCGCTGCTGCTCACCCGGGCCGGGGTGGGCCTCGGGGGAGCAGCCGCGGGCGCGGCATCGACCTCACTGGTGGCCACCTACTTCGAGGGCCCACGCCGCGCGCTGGCGATGGGGGTGTTCATGGCCGGCATCCCGCTGGGGGGAGTGCTCGGCATCCTGATCGCGGGACAGCTCGGTGTGGCGTATGGATGGCGGGTTGCGTTCCTCGCGCTCGGCGTGCCGGGGTTCGTCATCGGTGCCCTCGCCGCCCGGCTGATCGATCCGTCGCGAGCGGGCGGATCACTGCTGTCGCTGGGCTCTACGCTGCAGGAGTTGCGGGCGGGCGGGGCGGCGCTCGCGTCGAGCTTCCGCTACCTCCTGTTGGGACTTGTGACCGGCTCGGTCGCGGCGCTGGGTTTTCACGTCTCGCTGGGCAACGACACTTCGGCCGATGCCGCGGCGCTGGGCACTCTCGCCGCGATCGGGTTGGCGCTGGATGTGCGCCGCTGGGTGCGGCGCGCGGGCGGCAGTGACACGCCGGACGGAACTGATGAGGATGCCGCCTTCACCACGGCATCGCGAGGTTTGGCCGAGGCGGCGCGAACGGTGCTGAAGACGCCGACACTGCTCTATGTCTTCGCGGGCGGCGCGCTCATCTCGTTCGGGATGAACGGGATCATCGGCTGGGCGCCCAGCTTCATGTCACGGGAGCTCGAGCTGTCGGTGGGCGCAGTGACACTGCTCCTCGGAAAGTACGGCCTCATCTTTGGCATCGCCGGAACGCTGGCCGGTGGCGCCATCGCCGATGGCCTCCGCAAGACGGTGCCGTCGGCGCGCCCGCTGGTGGCTGGCGCGGGCTTCCTGCTGGGGGCGCCGCTCGCGATCTGGCTGCTCACCATCCGGGACATTTCCCTCTTCATCCCGGTTTTCTGCGCGGCGTTCTTCTTTCTGACCTGGTACAACGGTCCCCTGAGCGCCACGATCTTCGATGTCGTGCCGCCGCAGATCGGTGGCACGGTTGTCGGCGCGTACCTGTTCTTCATCCACCTGGCAGGGGATGCGATCGCCTTTCCGCTGGTGGGCGGGCTCTCCGACCGCTTCGGCCTGGAATACGCGATGTTCCTGCTGCCGATAGTGGCGCTCCTGGGGGGGATACTGGTGCTGTTCGGCGCGAGAAGTGTGGTAAGGGACGCGGCAAGGGCACAAACCGCGTGAGCGGTAAGCGGGCCTTGGAGTCGAGATCGCGTTAGCGCGCGCTGCGCCAGGCGAGCTCCAGCAGTTCCTGGTACATCTCCTCCGCGCGCGCGGGATCATTGGACCTGAGTGCCGTCGTAGTGCAATGCCGCAGGTGATTCTCCAGCAGTTCACGTCCCACCCCCCGCAACGCCTCCTGCACCGATTGCATCTGCGTCAGTATGTCGGCGCAGTAGCGCTCCTCCTCTACCATGCGCTGCAGCCCGCGGACCTGGCCCTCGATGCGACGGAGCCGGTTGAGGACGGCCTGCTTGGTGGCGGGGTCGATGTCTGCGTGGCGGTCAGTGGACATGAACCGTTCCCTCGACTGCGTGAGTAGTTAGCGGTGAGCGGGCCCTGAGGCCAACGACCCTCCGGCAAAGCGCTTGAGGCGCAGACTGTTCGTCACCACGCTCACACTGCTCAGCGCCATCGCGGCGGCGGCCATGGTGGGCGTGAGGCGGATGTCGAAGGCCGGGTAGAGCACGCCTGCGGCGACGGGAATGCAGATGACGTTGTAGACGAAGGCCCAACCCAGGTTCTGGCGAATGACGCGCATTGTCTGCCGCACGAGCGCCAGTGCGTCGGCGACGCTGCGGAGGTCGTTTCGCAGCAGGCTGACGCTGGCAGTCTCGAGGGCCACGTCGGTGCCGCCGCCCATCGCCACGCCGAGATCGGCCTGCGCCAGTGCGGGTGCGTCGTTGAGCCCGTCTCCCACCATGGCCACGCGGCGACCCTGACCCTGGTACTTCCGTACGACATCGAGCTTGCGGTCGGGGGACACCCGCGCCTCTACGGCGCTGATTCCCACCTGGCGCGCGACGGCGTCGGCCGTGTCCTGCCGGTCGCCGGTGAGCAGGACCACCTGAAGCCCGCGCGAGCGGAGCGTGCGGATGGCCGCGGCACTCGTGGCGCGAACGGGGTCGGCGATCGCGAGCATGCCGGCAAGGGCGCCATCGACCGCGACGAACACCGGCGTGGCCGCCAGTGCCGCCTGCTCGGCCGTAACGGCATCGAGCTCGGTGGTGATCACGCCGCTCGCCTGCATGAAATCAGCGCTGCCGATGGCGACGCGCCGGCCGTTCACGGTACCGGCGATGCCACGCCCGACGGCGATATCGAGGGCGGCAGCCTGGGGCAGGGTGCTGCCCGCGGGCACCGCCGCGAGCACCGCATCGGCGAGCGGATGCTCGCTGGCCTGCTCGACAGCAGCGGTGAGGACGACGAGTGCGTCACGATCCATCGGCGCGCCGGAGGTCATCGCTACGCTGGTGACGCGGGGCCGGCCCTCGGTGACGGTGCCGGTCTTGTCGAGCAGCACCAGGTCGATCTTCTCGCCACGCTCGATCGCCTCGCCGCCGCGGATCAGGATGCCGAGCTCGGCGCCACGACCGGTACCGACCATGACGGCGGTGGGTACGGCGAGCCCCATGGCGCAGGGGCAGGCAATGATGAGCACGGTTACCGCGGCCACGAGGGCGTTAAGCAGGCGTGGCTCAGGCCCGACGAAATACCAGACAGTGGCCGCGACCACCGCGATCAACACGACCGCCGGCACGAAGACACCGGCCATGCGGTCGGCAAGCCGCTGGATGGGCGCGCGCGTTTCCTGGGCCTCGCGGACGAGGCGGATGATTCGAGAGAGCACTGAATCGGCGCCGGTGCGGGCCACGCGCACGCGGAGCGCGCCGGTGCGATTGACGGTGCCGCCGACGACCTCGTCTCCCACGTGGCGCTCGACGGGGACGGGCTCGCCGGTGAGCATGGCTTCGTCCACGGTGCCCTGGCCATCGACGATGATGCCATCGGCCGCGATAGACTCGCCGGGACGCACCCGGAACTCATCGCCGGCCGCGAGCTGCGCAATCGGCACTTCCACGTCACCGCCGGGACGGACAAGGCGCACCGTCTGGGGGCGGAGCGCCAGCAGGCGATCGAGCGCCGCCGACGCACGACCCTTGGCGCGCTCCTCCAGCCATTGTCCGGTGACGATAAGGGCGATGATACCAATGACCGCCTCGTAGTAGACGGCGGGAGCGACGCCCTGCCGCTCGAACCAAGGGGCCGCAACCGTAGTCGCGATGCTGAACAACAGCGCTGCCCCAGTGCCGAGCGCGATGAGCGTGTTCATGTCCGCAGCGCCATGCTTCGCGGCGGACCAGGCGCGCACGTAGAAATGGCGGCCGTGTACGAGCACAACCGGCAGCGTGAGCGCGAGTAGCGTCCAGCGCCAGGCGGATGCGGGGACGGCGGCCGCGCCGGGGATCCCTTCCCGCAGCAGGGCAGCGACGGGCTGCATGAGCCGCATGAGCGGATCGGACAGGCTGTGCGGGTGCCCGCCCGGCGCGCCATCGAGCAGCATCGAGATGACCATCGCCAGCGCGAAGAAGGCGAGGGGCACCCATGGCGTGATTCCGGCCGCGTGCTGGTGCACGTGGGCGGTGGCTGGCGCCGCGGCTGATGCCGGTGCAGCTGCGTGATCGTAATGATGGTGGCGAGGCGAGGCCGGCATACTCTCCGGATCGACGACCGCGCCATACCCGGCGCTCTCTACGGCGGCCACGAGTCCCTCGGGTGACGTGACGGCGGGATCGAAATCGACGGCGGCGGTCCTGGTCATGAGGTTGACGTTGGCGCCGCTGACGCCGTCGGTACGCTCGAGGACGCGCTGCACGCGGGCACTGCACGCGGCGCAAGTCATGCCGCTCACCTCCAGGCGCAGACGCTGTTGCGCGGTGTCTTCCGGGGGCGCGTGGCTGTGGGAGTCGTGGCTACTGGACACGGGTCGCCTCGTAGCCCGCGTCAGTGACCGCGGCGGCAATGCGCTCGGGTGTGGCGAGCGCGGGGTCGTACTGCACTTCAGCGCGGCCGATGCGAACGGCTTCGACCGACACGCCGGGCGTGTCGCTGAGGGCACGGCGCACGGCGTTGAGGCAGTGTCCGCAGGACATGCCGTTGATGCTGAGGGCGAGGGGCGTCATGTGATGGCTCCGATAAGGCTCAGCGGAAATATAGGGGGAGGGGGTATAAGGCGCAAGACGCGGCAGCAGTTCGCCGTCCGGCTGCAGTCGAAGCTTGGTCGGCGGTCGCTAAACACTTGTCATGCCATCACTTATGTGTGGTGCCGTCCTCGGCATACGTCGTGCACTTCCCGGCGCCATGCATCCCAACCTCGACGAACTCGTGGTCCCCGTTCCTGGTCCGGAGGAATCGCTGCGCGAGACCTCGGTGCTCACGACGTGGTACGAAGCGTTGAGCAACGTGGTGGGCGTCGAGATTCCCCACGACCTCCTCGCGATCTGGCACTTCCCGGTGTCGGGCGGCTCGGCGCTGGTCGGCCCCGCCGCGCTCGCCGAGGATGAGCTACGGGTACCGCTGCCGGCGCCGCGCATCGGCGCGCCGCAGCTGGCACTGCTGGAAGCGGTGATTCGCGACGCCGGGTACGGATCGGTTTCCTGCTTTGCCTGCCGCACCGGGCGCGATGACACTGGACTCCTGCTGGTCGCGTCGTTCGCCCCCGGCATGCACGACTCCGAGACCCGCCAGCGGCTGGCTGCGGTAGCTCGCCGTATCGCCCCGACGCTTGGCCGCCTGGCCGATCCGGAACGACCGGACGTCGAACCGAGCACGGAGACACGCGTCATCAACGCCCTCGCCGCGGCGACCCGATCGGCCCACACGCCGCGGGGCTTCGCTCGCGGTGCGAGTGCGGCGCTCGACCAGCTCATTCCACATGAGCGGCTCGACATCTTCGTACCGGGTGCGTCACCAGAGCAGGTCTACCGACTGAGTGCGCACGAAGACGGCGGCCTCTGGGGCGACAGCGCTCTCATCGTGCCGCGCGACCTGCTCGACCCGTCCAGCGCGTTCGACGGACGCGACTCGGTGCTGCTGGCTGACGCCCTGATGGAAGCGGGGTGGACGGGCTGGGCGGAGAGCGACCGCAACGGTGCAGTGCGATCGGCGCTTGGCGTTCGTCTCGTCGTGGCCGGGCGAGTGGTGGGCTACCTGCTGCTGGGCGGAGACGCGGTCGGGGTCTACGATGGGCACGACGCGGAGTCGCTCACCCGGCTCGCGCCCTGGATCGCGAGCCGGGTGGAGGCGCTGGTGCAGTCCCATCAGCTCAAGATCATCCGGGCACAGCTTGGTTCGGCCAACGCCATCCCGACGCAACTGCGGCGCATGGCCACCATCCTGGCCACGGTGCCCGACTTCTCCACCGGATTGCGGGAGTACATGGCGGAGGCCACTGCGTTGCTGCCGTTTCATCGGGTGCGCCTGGTGCTGCGCACCGAACAGCCGGACCGCGTGGTGCTGCTGGTACCCGGGGATCACCGGCATCTCGGCGAGATCGCGTCGACGCCGGTCAGCAATGCGGTCGTGAGCCGGGTCATTTCCGGCGAGGTGCCGCACGGGGTGATGGGCGGCGGCGCGGAAATCGAGCTGGTGTTCCCGCTGCGGGCGGGCGGGAGCGTCAGCGGCGCGTTGATCCTGACCACGGGCGCGGCTGACGCGTTTACCCGGCTGCACCTGGCGATGGCGCAACAGGTGGCGGATGGGATCGCCCCTTGGATCGAGCTGCTGCGCCGGGCGGCGCCGACGGAGGCAAGCTTTCCGCGGATCTCCTGACCTCCGCGCATTCATGAAACAAGAAGGGCGGCCCATCGGGCCGCCCTTCTTCTTGCGTCTGGCAATGTGGTTGGCTACCGCAGCGCCGTGGTGGTGCCCGTCAGTTCGTCGGCGAGCGACTTCGCGCCATATACGCTCCGGAGCGCCTCGACGATGGCGCGCGAATCGACGTAGACCGCCCGCGCCTGGTACTCGGTGAAGAGGAAGCGGTTCGGGAGTCCCTCGATGTTGCCGTCAAAAATCAGCCCCACCACCTCGGCATCGCGGTTGATCACCGGGCTGCCCGAGTTGCCGCCGATGATGTCGTTGGTGGACGCCACGTTGTACGGCGTAGCGAGGGCGAGAGAATCCTTCCGCTGCTGCCAGCGCTCCGGCAGGGTCCAGGCACCCCTGGATTCGAACCCGATGCTCCGGTCATAGAGTCCGTAGAGCGTGGTGAACGCCGGGGCGAAGGTGCCGTTCATCGGATATCGCTTCGGCTGGCCATCACTGATGCGCAGGGAGAAGGTGGCGTCGGGCGCGACGCTGTTGCCGTAGGTGGCGAGCAGTGCCCGCGCGATGAGCTCGGTGGCGGCGCTTTCCCGGCTGGACAGCGCCTGGACCTGCTTCGTCTGGCTGCGCTCGAGCGGGTCGATGACGCGCGCGAGCACGATGAACGGGTCCTTCGACGCGGTGATGCCCGCGGCGCCGCTGGTGAACAGGGCGACGCGCTGTTCCGGGCTGATGAGGATCGTGGAGGCGAGCATGGCGTCGGCCGCAGCCGCCGGGGTACGCCCGCCGAGTGCGGCGCGACGCACCGGATCGAGCGCAGGCAGTTCCTTCTCCATCGCGGTGAACCATGCCGTGAGCCACATGCGCTCGGCGACGGTGTCGATCGGTGCGCCCGCCACCATGGCCATCTCGAGTTGCTTCCGGTTGACGTCCTTGTAGGCAGGCAGCCGCAGGGAATCGGCCTTCGCCATCTCGTCGTTGTAGCGCACGAACGTGCCGGCGATGGGGAGGAGCCGGCTCAGGTCGGCATTGAACGTGTAGTAGCGCCGCTTGACCGCGGTGGCACGCAGTTGCTGCTGCACCAGGGCCACCTCCGTCCATGCCTGGCCGTACTTGAGCCGATACTCCGGATTCGCTGCGACCCGCTTCCTGAAGTCGGCTTCCCACGCCTTCTTCTGCGCCATGAGCTGGGGATCGAGCAGCCCTGACTGGTATCCCCCAATGGCCTTCCTGGAATTCTGGAGGCTGAAGTACTGGTTGCGGAGGGCCTTGGCGCGCTCGTCGCTGATCGCGGAGAGGCGCTCGACCACTCCGATGCGCCGGTCGAGGGTCGCGAGCTGCGCGGGATAAGCCACTTCCT
The DNA here is from genome assembly GCA_963773095.1 of uncultured Gemmatimonadales bacterium. GTDB lineage: Bacteria > Gemmatimonadota > Gemmatimonadetes > Gemmatimonadales > GWC2-71-9 > JAGGAG01. The sequence continues at coordinate 332,450 of CAVYZY010000012.1, read as the reverse complement.
TCAGGTAGTTGAGCTGGGACATCGTGTTGAGCCGGCCGGTGGAGCCGGGGTTACCGATGACGAAGACGATATCATCCTCTTTCGCGCCGGCCTTGCTCCAGGCGAAGTGGTGCTCGATGGCAGCGGGCTTGCCGTCCACATAGGCTCGCACGAACGACATGTCGATGTCGTAACGGGGATAGGTGAAGTTGTCGGGGTCGCCACCGAAGAAAGCCATCTGGCTCTCGGGCGCCATGACGAGGCGCACGTCGGTGAATCGCCGAAAGCGGTAGAGCTTGTACTGGCCGCCGCGGTAGAGGGTGACCACCTGGCAGAAGGCGTCGGTTGAGGCGCCCATGCATTCCTTCTCGATCCCGGCGATGGTGGAGGTTCGGAGCCTGGTGGCTTCCTCGGGCTTCGCGCTGCCGATGGCACCCTGCATGCGGGCAGTGACGTCGGTGATCTCCTGCAACTGGTCCAGGAAGACGGTCGTGCAGCGGCGCTCATCGGCCATGGTGGGGGCGACGAAACCGTTGGCGAGAAGGTCCTCACCGGTCTGGTTGGCACTCTCGATGCACTCGCGGGCGCAGTGGTGGTTGGTCATCACCAGTCCCTGGCCCGACACGAAGGAGGCGGAGCAGTTGCCGGCGTAGCGCAGCGCGGAAAGGCGGGCGTGGTCGAGCCAGCCGGCGGATGGCTGGAAGCCGTAGCGCGCGTTCCAGTACTCCAGGGGTGGGACGTCGAACTGCCACATCTTTCCGGTTTCGAGGCCGGGGTATTCCTTCGGCGAAGCCTGCTGCGCCGGGGCCGGGGCGGCGACGAACAGGAGGGCGGCGAGTACCAGGGTTGATCGGATCCGCACGACAGGTCCTCGAGGATTGAAGATGAGCCTGAAATATGGAGCGTGGGCCGCGCCGATGTATGCCGCGGCGGGCAACAACACTATATTACTACATAGTCATGAATCGGGCATAGTCATGAATCGGGAGATCGGTGGACATGGCCGAATTGAGTGAAGCCAACGCAGAGTTCATCGCCGAGCGGTTCAAGGCCCTCGGGGACCCGATGCGGTTGCGCCTGCTGCAGGCGCTGCGCGCCGGGGAGCGTTCGGTCGGTGACCTGGCGGAGCGCACCGGTGGGGGCCAGGCGAACGTGTCGAAGCATCTCCAGGTGCTCTTCCAGCGGGGGTACGTCGACCGGCGGAAAGAGGGCACCACGAGCTGGTACCGCATCACGGACCCGCAGGTGTTCACCATGTGTGAACTGGTGTGCGGCGGGCTGGAAGAGGAGCTGGGCCGCAAGCGGAAGCTCCTCCGCCACCGCTAGGATCAGTTCGTCCGGGGCGTGCAGCCGAACAACCGGGCGCGCCCGAGGATCCGCTCGAGGGGGCAGAAGCCCGTCAAGCTCGACTGGAAGAGGTTGAACCCCACGAACGCGGTGAAGAACAACCAGGCCGGGTGCACCCAGGTTGCCAGCGCCACCGACAGCATCACAAAGATCCCGGCCATCCGCCGGATTATGGCATCACTGCACATCACGCACCTCCAGAACTAAGTGAACGAATCGACCGGCAGCAGCGCCACGTGCAGCCGCTCGCCGAGGGGGAGTTCCGCGGACCTGCACCGTGTCTCGGCCATCGCAGCGATGGCATCGTCCACCACCGCGAAACAGACCGTCACCGTCCCGGGCCACGCGCGCGTCCCGGCGCGGGGTCCGGTCAGCCCGTGGCCCCGGCCGCCCTCGAGGCAGGTGTGCCCCGGCACTCCCGCAGCATCCAGCAGCGCGCTCACGCGCTCCGGGTCAGCGCCGCTGTAGGTCAGCACCAGCATCTTCACGTTGTCTGTCCCTCCCGGCGTCTCAGTTCCCAGTAGAGCAGGGGCACCACGACCATCGTCAGCAGGGTGGCCACGATGGCGCCGCTCATGAGGGCCACGGCGAGGCCCTGGAAGATTGGATCCAGCACCATCACCACCCCGCCGATAACCACGGCCGCGGCCGTGAGGGCGATCGGGCGGAAGCGCACGGCACCCGCCTCGAGGACCGCCTCGCGCAGCGGGCGGCCGCGCTCTTCCGCCAGCTGGATGAAGTCCACCAGCAGGATCGAGTTCCGCACGATGATCCCCGCGAGCGCGATCATGCCGATCATCGACGTGGCCGTGAAGAAGGCCCCGGTGATCGCGTGTCCCGGCAGGATGCCGATGAGCGTCAGCGGAATCGGCGCCATGATGACGAGCGGGATCTTGAACGACTGGAACCAGCCCACCACCAGCACATAAATCAGCACCAGCACGGCGGCGAAGGCGATGCCAAGGTCGCGGAACACCTCGATGGTCACCTGCCACTCGCCATCCCACTTGATGGCCGTCTCGTCGAGACGCGCCGGGGCAGTTGCATTGTAGCGCGTGATCGCGGTGCCGTTCACGCGGAGCGTGTCCAGCGAGCTATTCATCGCGAGAATGGCGTACACCGGCGACTCGATGGCGCCGGCGACGTCGCCGGTGACATAGATGACAGGCCGGAGGTTCTTGCGCATGCGCAGCGGATCGCGGGTGGCGGAATCGACGGTGACGAACCGCGCGAGCGGGGTGGGCCCGCGCGGCGTCGCCACCGGCACGGCGAGCAACGCCTCGACCCCGCTGCGGCTCGCGAGCCCGAGACGCGGCACGATGGCCACGCCCTCGCGCGCCGTGGGCACGCTGGCGAGCCCCGCGCCGGCGCCCGACAGGGACATCGTCAGCGCGTGCGCCACCTGCTCGACCGACACGCCGGCCTCGGCGGTGCGCACCCGGTCCACACGGAACACCCGCTTCGCCTCGGGAGACTCAACGGTCCAGTCCACGTCCACGACGCCCGGGGTCGCGAGCATCACCGCCTTGACGCGCTCCGCGGCGGCGAGGCGCGTGCTGTCATCGGCGGCATAGACCTCGGCCACCAGGGTCGAGAGCACCGGCGGGCCGGGAGGGATCTCGGCGATCTTGGCGCTGGCGCCGAAGCTCCGGGCGATCGAATCCACCGCCGGACGCACCGCCACTGCAATGGCGTGGCTCTGGCGGTGGCGTTCGCCCTTGGGCAGCAGGTTGACCTGCACGTCGGCGACGTTGGGCGCGCGGCGCATGAAATAGTGCCGCACCAGTCCATTGAAGTTGAATGGTGCCGCGGTGCCGGCGTACGACTCCGTGCTCACGACCTCGGGCACGGTGCGGAGGTACGCCGCCACCACCTGTGCCGCGGCGTTGGAGGTCTCGAGCGTGGCGCCCTCGGGCAGGTCGAGCACCACCTGGAACTCCGACTTGTTGTCGAACGGGAGCATCTTGACCTCGACCAGCTTGACTGCCAGGAGGCTCATCGAGACCAGGAGCAGCGCGCCGATGCCGGCATAGAACGCGCTACGGCGGCGGGGGAGGTCCATGAGCGGCGTCATGATGCCGGCATAGAACTTCGCGAACCGGGTCACTTCCTCCGGCTCGTGGGCCCGGTCGTGCGGCGCAGCCGCCGCCTTGACGTGGCCACGCAGGAGCCGCAGGGCGAGGTAGGGCGTGATGATGAATGCCACGGCCAGCGACGCCAACATGGCCGCGGATGCGCCCACCGGGATCGGCCGCATGTATGGCCCCATGAGGCCGGAGACGAACGCCATCGGGAGGATGGCGGCGATGACGGTAAAGGTGGCGAGGATGGTCGGATTGCCGACCTCGTCCACACCCTCGACGGCGGCCAGCTCCGGCGCGCGATCGCCCATCTGGAGGTGGCGATAGATGTTCTCCACCACCACGATGGCATCGTCCACCAGGATGCCGATGGAAAAGATCAGTGCGAAAAGGGTGATCCGGTTGAGGGAGTACCCGAGCGCGTAGTAGACGAACAGCGTGAGGGCAAGGGTGACGGGCACCGCCACCAGCACCACCACGGCTTCCCGCCATCCGAGGAAGAGCCCGATCAGGACCGTGACCGAGAGGGTCGCGATGAGGAGGTGGAGCATGAGCTCATTGGCCTTCTCGTTCGCCGTCTCGCCGTAGTTGCGGGTCACATCCACGCGAACATCGGCGGGAAGGAGGCGGCTCTTTGCCTCCTCCACCCGCGCCAGCGCCGAGTGCGCGATGTCGGTGGCGTTGACCCCGGGCCGCTTGGCGATGGCGAGCGTCACCGCCTGCTCGCCGGTTTCGCCACGCGCGGCGTGAGTCACGTAATCGGTGGCCTCGGCGGGCGCCTCGACGACGGTGGCCACGTTGCGCAGGTACACGGGTCCCGCGCGGTTCGCGATCACGACATCGCCGGCGTCGCGCGCGGTGCGGATGGGCGCTCCCACCGAGACAAGGAACATTTCGTTGGCGGTGGCGTACTCGCCGGCGGGCAACTGCACGTTGGCGGCACGCAGCGCCTGCATGACCTCGCCAGGGGTGACTCCGCTGCCGGCCAGTCGTGCAGGATCGAGCGTGACCCGGAGCTGGGTTGGCTCGCCCCCGATGAGGTCGATGCGCGCCAGGTCGGGAATGGTTGCGAGGTCATCAGCCAGGTGCGTCGCCATGACGCGCAGCGCGTCGGAGCTGTAGCGGCCGCCGTGGAGGGTGAGCGCCAGGATCGGCACGTCATCGATGGAGTGCGGCTTGATGAGCGGAGGCATGGCGCCGGGCAGCGCCCTGTCGGCCTCCGATCCGATCTTCGCGAACACGCGGCTCACGGCACGGTCCTGGTCTTCTCCCACCTTGAAACGAACCGTGACGAGCGTCATGCCCTCGCTGGCCATCGAGTACACATACTCGACGCCGGGGACTTCCCACATGAGCTTCTCGATGGGGCGCGTCAGCAGGTTCTCGACCTCGGTGGGAGAGGCGCCGGGAAGCGCCGCCATCACGTCGATCATGGGCACGGAGATCTGCGGCTCTTCCTCGCGCGGCGTGGCGAGCATGGCCAGGGCGCCGACCGCGAGCGACGCGACCGCCACCAGCGGCGTGAGCTTGGAGCGGAGGAATGCCTGCGCGACGCGTCCCGCGATGCCCATGGCTAGCGTGCCCCGGTTGCGACGAGCACCGTGTCGGTGCCCGCGAGGCCGGAGAGCACCTCGATCATCGGGCCGCCTGCGCGGCCGAGCCGGACCCAGCGGAGGGAGGAGGACCCGGCGGAGGCAACGCGGACTCCGGTGAGGTCGCCCTGGCGGACGATCGCGTCCGCCGGCACCAGGAGGGCGCGCCGGGTTCCGCGGGGTAACGCGAGTGACGCGGTGCTGCCGCTCTGGAAGCGCCCGTTCGCGTTGGGAACGAGCGCGTTCACGGTATAGAGGTTGGCGCCCGACGGCACCACGCCTTCCACCGTGGCACGGGCGACAGAATCGCCGATGATGGCCTGGATGACGCTGCCTCGGCGCAGGCCGCGCACTGCGTCGGGAGAGGCGCTCACGGTGACTCGGAGCGTGGTAGCGTCCTCCACCGCGATCAACGGTGCACCCGGTGCCGCGAAGGCGCCTGGATCCACGTAGCGGCGGGTGACGATCCCGGCGAATGGCGCGCGTACCTCCGCGTACGAGGCGGTCGCCGCGAGTTCCGCCGCCATGGCTCGAGCGTTGGCCATGGCCGCGTCCGCGCGCGCGAGCCCGGTCTCGGCCTGGTCGAGCTGTGCCTTCGTCGCCGCGCTGTCCGCGTAGAGGCCGCGGATGCGTTCGGCGTGCGCCTTCGCCTCGGTGTGCATGGCGGTGGCCTCGGCGAGCCCGGCCTCGACCTGGCTCCGCTTCGCCACGAGATCGCGTGCATCGAGCTGGGCCAGCAACTGGCCGGACGCGACGTGCTCTCCCTCATGCACCAGGACCGCGGTGACGGATCCCATGAGCTTCGTGCTCAGGGTTGCCATGCGGATGGGTGCCGCGGTGCCCGCCGCTTCGAGGACGTCGGGAATCGTCGTGTCGGTCACTGCAACAGGAACCCCGGTGACGGCAGCCCGCTCGGCCACCGCGGGGGCAGCCTCACCACCGCAACCACCCAGAATCAGCGTCGCGAGCAGGACGCCGGATGCCGGCATCAGCGTTCGCATTTCAGTTCTCCAGCGCAGTGAGGGCCATCAGGTCGCGGCCGGTCGCCTGCCGTGCGGCAGCGTCGGTAGCGATGGCCTGGTATCGAGCCTCGGAGAGTCCGAGTCGAGCCTGGGTCTCCATGGCAGCTGCCGTCAGCAGCTCCGCGACCGTGGCGAGCCCGCCGGCGTACTTGCGTGCCACGATGCGATGCGCCTCGGCGGCCTGCACGACCGCCGTTTCCGCGATGCCCAGGCGCGCGAGTGCCACCACGTGCTGCGTGGCGGTGGCCTGCCCCTCGAGGTTCGCCGCGGCTTCGGCTGCTTCGGCACCAGCGCTTGCCGCCTCGGCACGACCGCGCGCCGCCTGCCGCGCCGCGATCTCCGACGCGCCCGAGAATGGAGACCACGAGGCCATGATGCCGACGGTGTAGCTGCCCTGACCGCCGAACGGCTTGTCGGGGCTGTTCCAGTCGTAGCGACCGAAGCCATTGAGGCGGGGGAGGTATTTCGCGTTGGCGCGGCTCACGTCGCGCTCTGCCGCCTCGACGCCAAGCCGCGCCGCACTCACGTCGAGCCGGGTCGCGACAGTGTCGGGATTCGAGCCCTGCGACGATTCGCGGATCATCGTGGCCGAGGGGAGCGAGTCGGGGAGCGTGAAGGCGGTATCACCGGGCTGACCGATCAGCAGCGCGAGGCGCTGGCGGGCGATGTCGGCCTCGCCGCGCGCGCCAATGAGCTGTGCCTCGACCTGGCCGGCCTGAACCGAGGCGAGGAGCGCGTCGGAGCGCGTGGCCATGCCGTTCGCCACCATCGATTCCGCCTGCCGCACGTGTGCCCGCGCCGCCTCGGCGGCGGTGACGAGGGTCGTGACCTGCTCGCCGGCGAGGACGGCACCGAAGTAGCCCCGCACGACCTCCACGCGCGTGACCTCGCGGGTCCATCCGCTGCTGGCGCTTGCCGCGGCCGCGGCGCTCGAGGCGGCGGACCGTCCGTACCAGGCATCCACGTTGATGAGCGGGACTTCAGCCACGAAGCCGCCATTCCAGTTGTTGACCGCGGCGGGGTAGTTGAGGCTGGCCGGATCGAAGGAGGCGAGCGTCACCCCACGCTGTTGCAGGGTGTACCCGAAGGCCGCAAGCGGGTTGTCAGAGCTGACATAGCCGGCCTCGGCGCGCACCGTCGGGAGGATGCCCTGCAGGGCGGCGGTTGCCTGGGCGCCCTTGGCCCGGGCGTCTCCGGCGGCAATGCGATTGGCGAAGGCGGTCGAGTCGGCCCGGCGGAACGCGTCGCCCAGGGTCATCGGCTGCTGGGCGGCGAGTGGCGCGGCCGACAGCAGGAGGAGCAGGGCCGGCAGGGTGCAGGGCCGGCGTTCCCGGCGGGTGTGCGGGGAATTGAGCATATTCGACTATATAGTTATGTAGTTGAAATGTCAATGTGGAGGCCGCGGGCTGGAAATCCGCCAAGCGGTGGCATGTTCTGGCGGTGGTTGACAGTCGCTGTCATGGCCCGATACGTTGAACACGCGTTCAACACCAACACTTGCAGGCGGGCGTCCTCACGCTGAAAGCAGTTGGCGGAGCATCTTCAGTTCTCGGAGCGCACGGTGTACCGGCTACTCGGGCGCGTGGAACTTCCCGGGTTCAAGGTCGGCGGGCACTCGTGGTTCCAGCGAGCCGTCGTGGACTATTGGATGGACCTGCGCATGAAGCGCATCAGTTCATCCGACAAGCTGGTGGCGCGAGCGGCGAGCCTTTGTCGCCATCCCGGGTTTCTCGACGGTATTCGGAGGGCGACCTCAACAGCAGCCGTCGTCACGCTGGTGCGCGAGACCGAGCGCATCCTGCTCGGCGACACCGGGGCAACAGGCCGATAATCCCATGCAGATCACCATCCGTCAGGCCGCGGCCTATCTCAACGTGGGCGAGTCCACGCTCCGCCGCTGGATCAAGGAGCGCGGCCTGCCGGTGCACCGCGTGAACGAGCGGCTTCACTTGAATGCGATCGAGGTGTGGCAGTGGGCGGTGGAGCACGGCGTCCCGGCGTCCCGGAGTCTCCTGGAGGAGGCCCGCCGGTCGCCGGAGGAGGTGCCGCCGCTCTCCAGCCTGCTCGAGACGGGCGGCATCCATCGGGATGTCGAAGGGGAAGACCGGAACGCGGTGCTGGCCGCCATCGTCCAGCGACTGCCGTTGTCGGCCGAGGTGGATCGCGAATTCCTGCTGGCCGTCCTCGAAGCGCGGGAGGCCATGGGCTCGACCGCCATCGGCGACGGCATCGCCATCCCGCACGTGCGCAATCCGATCCTGCTTCACGTGGAGCAGCCGTTCGTCAGCCTCTGCCTGCTGCGCCGACCGGTCGAATTCGGGGCGATGGACAGCCTGCCGGTCCACGCGGTCTTCCTCGTGGTGAGCGCCACGGTCCCCTCGCACCTCCGGATCCTCGCCCAGCTCGCCTTCGCGCTGCGCAACCCGGAACTGCGGCGGCTGCTGAAGGATCGTGCCCCGACGGAACAGCTCCTGGAGCGCATCCGGGACCTCGAGGTGCAAACGACCGGGTCGTTCGCGGTCCCCAAGCGCCCTGGGCAATGAATCCTGCCATCCTCCTTATCGGTGGTGTCGGGCTCGTGCTCCTGGGCGGCGTTGCATCGCTGGTGTTCGCGCGTGCGCCCAGGCTCGGTGATCTCACCCACAAGATGCTCGTGCTTCCGGGCCTGCTCGCGTGTGCCGGGGCGGGCGGGGGAGTACTGCTTGGCGGATCGCCAATCGCATTGTCGGTTCAGCCGCACGTGCCCGGGGGGCCGTGGGCCATTCTCGTCGATCCCCTCGCCGGGTGGTTCCTGATCGTGCTCGGTATCGCCGGGGCAGCAGCCACCAGCTATGGCACGAGCTACCTCGCACACGAGCGCGCGCACCGACAGGTCGCGTGGGCCCATGCGGTGTTCGCGCTCTTGCTTGCCGCGATGGTGATGGTCGTGGTGGCCCATGCTGCCGTGCTCTTCCTGCTGGCGTGGGAGATCATGGCGCTGAGCGCGTACTTCCTCATCATGTTCGACGGGGACCGCGAAGCGGTCCGTCGCGCCGGGCTGATCTACCTCGTGCTGACGCACGCGGGGACACTGGCCCTGATTGCCATGTTCCTGGTCTGGGGGCGCGGCACGTCCGAGTTCACCTTCGGGACATTGGCAGCGGCCGCACCCGCGATCCCTTGGGGAGGCGGCCTCGTGCTGCTGCTGGCGCTCGTCGGGTTCGGGATGAAGGCGGGCGTGGTACCCATGCATTTCTGGCTGCCGGGTGCGCACGCGGCGGCTCCCTCACACGTCTCCGCCGTGCTGTCCGGGATCATGCTGAAGATGGGGATCTACGGCCTGCTCCGCGTGCTCAACCTCCTGGGGTCCCCGCCGGCCTGGTTCGGGTGGACCCTGTTCGGCCTCGGACTCGGCTCGGGCGTGCTGGGCGTGCTGTGGGCGCTGGGCCAGCACGATCTCAAGCGCGCTCTCGCCTACAGCAGCGTGGAGAACATCGGGATCATCCTGCTGGCCATGGGGGTGGGGGTCCTGGGGATGGTCTATGGCCACCCGGTGGTGGCGCTGCTGGGGTTCATGGGGGCGCTGCTGCACACGCTGAACCATGCGTTGTTCAAGAGCCTGCTGTTCCTGGGTGCGGGGGCGGTAGTGCGGGCGACGGGCACGCGCGAGATCGACCGGCTGGGGGGCCTCGCGCGCCGGATGCCGCTGACGGCGGTGGCGTTCGGGATCGGATCGGTGGCCATCGTGGGCTTGCCGCCGCTCAATGGCTTCGTGAGCGAGTGGGTCGTTGCGCAAGGTTTGCTGCGCGGGGTGCAAAGCCCGATGCTGCCAGCGCTCATGGCGCTCGGCGTTACCGGCCTCGGCCTGATTGGCGGGCTTGCCCTGGTGTGCTTCACCCGGTTGGGCGGCGGCGTATTTCTGGGCCGGCCGCGTGGCCCGGAGGTAGCGGTGCGTGATGAACCGGGCCTCGTGGTCCCTATGCTCGCGCTGGCCGTGTTGTGCGTCGTGCTCGGCGCGTACCCTGCGATTGCCGTACGGCCCGCCGTCGTGGTCGTCGGGACGATCGTGGCGGGGCGCACTGATGGAATCGCCGATGCCGGGTCAGTTGTCGCGAGCGCGCTGCCTTCCGTCGGCGTCCTCGGTGCGCTGCTCGCGGTCCTGGTGGTGCTGATGTGGTACCTGCGTCACCGCGCGGGCCGATCCCATGAGCCGGCCATCGGGATGACGTGGGGATGCGCCTATGCCCGCCCCGGCAGCCGGATGCAGTACACCGCCTCGTCGTTCAGCGCGCCGGTGCTGCGCGCGTTCGGCGCGGTCGCCGCACCTCGAGTCAAACGTGATGCCACGTCGCTCAGCAGCGACACGGGCGACCTGGTCCTCACCAGGGTGGCTGGTCCGCTCTGGGAGCGAGTCCGCGCCGCCGCCGAGCTGCTGCGTCCGCTGCAGCAAGGGCGGATCACGCGATACCTCCAGTACATGGTGCTCACGGTGGTGCTCCTCCTGGGTGCGCTGTTCACCGCGATCGTGCGGCACCCGTGAGCGGACTCATCTGGGGAGCGGGCTTCATGCTGGCCGCCGCCGCCTGCGCGGTGCTCTTCCGGCGATGGAGCACCGTAGCCGACCGACTCTATGCCGCATTGCTCGTCGCGGGGTGCATCCTGGGCGTCATTCCGGCGATCCGGGTGCTGGGTGGTGCCCCGGCCCCGACCGCCGTACTCGCGGGGTCACTTCCCGGTGGTCCGTGGAGCTTTGGCCTCGATCCGCTGTCGGCGTGGTTCGTGTTGGTGATTCTTCCGGTCGGGGCCGCCGCCGGCGTGTTCGGGACGGCCTACATGGCACCGGAGCGGGCGCATCGCAGCATCTACGTGGTGCACGGCCTGTTCGCCGTACTCCTGGTGGCCCTGGTAGGTGTGGTGACATCAAAGGCGATGATGCCGTTCCTGGCCGCCTGGGAAGTGATGGCGGTGTGTGCGTACCTGCTGGTGGTGTTCGAGAGTGAGCGGGCCGACGTTCGTCGCGCCGGCCTGGTCTATATAGTGCTCACCCACACGAGCCTCCTCGCGCTCCTCGGCATGTTTGCCGCCCTGAGCGCGCATGCCGAAGGCCGCAGCTTCGCCGATCTCGCGGCGGGAAGCCAGGCCGCAAGCACCGCGCGCACGCTCGCGCTGGTCTTCGCGCTCGTGGGGTTCGGCATCAAAGCCGGCGCCGTCCCGTTGCACTTCTGGCTGCCGGGCGCACACGCGGCGGCCCCGTCGCACGTCTCCGCGATCCTGTCCGGCGTCATGCTCAAGACGGGGATCTACGGCCTGCTTCGCGTGCTCAACCTCCTGGGCTCACCGCCGGCCTGGTTCGGGTGGACCCTGTTCGGCCTCGGACTCGTCTCGGGTGTGCTGGGCGTGCTGTGGGCGCTGGGCCAGCACGATCTCAAGCGGCTTCTCGCGTACCATAGCGTGGAGAACATCGGGATCATCCTGCTGGGCATGGGGGTGGGAGTCCTGGGGATGGTCTATGGCCACCCGGTGGTGGCGCTGCTGGGGTTCATGGGGGCGCTGCTGCACACGCTGAACCATGCGTTGTTCAAGAGCCTGCTGTTCCTGGGTGCGGGGGCGGTAGTGCGGGCGACGGGCACGCGCGAGATCGACCGGCTGGGGGGCCTCGCGCGCCGGATGCCGCTGACGGCGGTGGCGTTCGGGATCGGGTCGGTGGCCATCGTGGGCTTGCCGCCGCTCAATGGCTTCGTGAGCGAGTGGGTCGTGTTCGGCGCGCTCCTCACCGCCGCGGGGTCACGCGAGGCCATGCGGTTCGTGGTGTTCGGCGCGGCGGGACTGGCGCTGATCGGCGGGCTCGCGCTGGCGTGCTTCAGCAAGCTCGATGGTGTGCTGTTCCTCGGGCAGCCGCGCGACGGCCTCACCGGAAGCGAACCGGGGGCGGCCATGGTGGTGCCCGCGCTGGTCCTCGCGGGCTTCTGCGCGACCATCGGCCTCGTGCCTGCGCTGGTTCTCGCGCCCGCCCGGCTGGTCGCCGCAAGTGTGGCGCAAACGATGGACGGAACCACCGCGGTGCAGGCATGGGCCGCCGCGGCCACGGGCGTTTCCACGGTGGCGGCGGGCCTCATTCTGGTCGGGGGCGCGCTGATGCTACTCCGCGGGTACATGCGCGGAGCGGGGAAGGCCCGCGCCGGCGCGACGTGGGCGTGTGCGGGCCCCCGGCTGACCCCGCGGATGCAGTACAGCGCGTCCTCCTATGCGGCGCCGCTGCTGTCGACATTCGGACCGCTCGCCGCGGTGTGGGAGGCACGAGAGCCGACGAGCTTTCACTCTCACCCGGTGGACCTGGTGCAGGATAAGGCGGTACTGCCGACCTGGCGGGCGCTGGATGGCTGGAGCCGGCGCTTGCGAGCATGGCCGGGTGCCCGCATCCGATGGTACCTCCTCGCCGTCGTCTCTACGCTGCTTGTCCTGCTTTATCACCTGATGCGGTGGCAGGGCGGCACATGACGCCCTGGCCATTCGTCACGCTGGTGATGGTCCTGGCGGTGGCCCCCGCCTTGCCCGGTATCGCGACCCGCACCCGGGCGTTCCTGACGGGCCGCCGGGGAGTGCCGGTGCTTCAGTTGTACCGGGACCTGGCGAAGCTGCTCCGAAAGAACGTCGTCTACAGCGGTACCACGACGGCGGTGTTCCGCATCGGGCCGATCATCACGCTTGCGACGGTGCTCGCCGCCGCCGCGCTCCTGCCGCTGGATGGTCACTCGGCTCTGCTCAGTTTCTCCGGAGATCTCGTTGCGTTTGCGGGATTGCTGGGACTGGGCCGGTTCGCCCTCGTACTCGCCGGCCTGGATACGGGGTCGAGCTTCGAGGGGATGGGGGCGAGCCGGGAGGTCACGGTTTCTGCCTTCGCCGAGCCGGTGCTGCTCCTCTGCTTCACGGTGCTCGTCCTCGCCACCGGTGAACTGTCGCTTGCCGGCATGCTCGGGGAGCGGCTGGCGGCGGTCTGGGCCCTGACCCTGCCATCGCTTGCCCTCACGGCGGTCGCGCTGTTCATGCTGGCGCTCGCGGAGACGTCCCGGGTGCCGGTGGACGATCCCGGGACCCACCTCGAACTCACGATGATTCACGAGGTGATCGTCCTCGATCACAGCGGGCCGGAGCTCGCCATGATCCTGTTCGGCAGCGCCGTGAAGCTCACGCTCTTCGGTACGCTGGTGGTGAGCCTCCTGGTGCCGCGCGCACTGGTGGGGCCGCCGCTGGCAGCGCTGATCCTGCTCGGCGGACTCGTGGCCGTAGCGGTCGGCGTCGGTATCGTCGAAGCGAGCATGGCGCGACTGCGGATGAACCGGCTTCCCCAGTTCCTCGTGGCGGCCGGCGCCCTTGCCGTCGTCGGCGTGATCCTCCTGCTGCGGTGAGTCATGTCAGATCTTCATGAGCTGCTCCTCCTCGGTGTGATCCTCACCAACTTCTGGGTGCTCGGGACCACGCGGCTGAGCTCGGCCATTCGCGCCACCGCGATCCAGGGAGCGCTGCTGGCTGCGCTGCCCGTTGCGCTGCATCCGGGTTGGTCACTGCACATCATCGGGCTCGCGGTCGGCACGCTCCTGGTGAAGGCGATCCTCCTGCCATCCTTCCTCTCCTGGGCCATCCGCGAGGCTGCGGTACGCCGGGAGATCGAACCGCTGATCGGCTTCTCCGGCTCGCTGCTGCTGGGGACGATCGTGGTGGCCCTGTCGTTCGGCATCGCCCAGCGCATTCCGCTGCCGGAATCGGAGAGCGCCCTCCTCATCCCGGTCGCACTGGCCACGGTGATGATCGGCCTCATCGTGCTGACGACGCGGAACAAGGCGCTGACGCAGGTGGTCGGCTACCTGATTCTCGAGAACGGGATCTACGTCTTCGGGCTGAGCCAGGCGGAGCGCGTGCCTTTCCTCGTCGAGCTCGGCGTCCTCCTGGACATCTTCGTCGGCATTTTCATCATGGGCATCGTGGTCTTCCACATCAATCGCGCGTTCGACTCGCTGGACTCGACCCGATTGAACGAGTTGAAGGACTGATGATCCTCCTCCCGATGGTGCTGGTCCCGATCGCAGTGGCGTCGGCCGCCTACCTGGTGCGACCGCTGAACGTGCGTCTCGGCCTGCTGGTCGGGACCTCGGTCCTGCACCTGTGCGGGGTGGGAGTCCTCTGGCGTAGTCCGGTCGCGCCGGAGATCGGAGGATGGCTCGCGATCGACGCGCTGGGCCTCCTCGTTGTCTCGCTGGTGAGCGTGCTGTTCCTCGTGATCGCCGTGTACGCGGCGGGGTTCCTGCAAACCGAGCCGCCGCGCGGAGGGCGGGTCTTCGTCAGCGGCCTGCTGGCATTCCTCGCCGCGGCCACGCTGGTAGCCGTGAGCCATCACATGGCGCTCCTGTGGGTGGGCATGGAAACGACCACCCTCGCGCTCGCACCCCTGGTGTACCATCGGCACGACCGCCGGTCGCTGGAGGCGGTGTGGAAGTACCTCCTGCTGTCGTCCGTGGGCATCGCGCTGGCGCTGCTCGGCACGTTCTTCCTGGCCGCCGCGCAGACCACGGGGCGTCCGCTCCTGCTCGAGGACATGATCGCCGGCAGTGTCAGCCTGCAGCCGGCGCTGCTGCAGACCGCGTTCATCTTCCTCCTGGTCGGCTACGGAACCAAGATGGGACTGGCGCCGCTGCACTCGTGGAAGCCCGATACCTACGGTGAGGCGCCCAGCCTGGTCGCGGGGCTCATGGCGGGCGCCCTGACGAGTTGCGCGTTTCTCGGGCTCGCGCGCATCACCGAGATCACGATGGCCGCCGGGCAGGCGGCGTTCGTGCAGCCCCTGCTCGTGGCGTTCGGCGTCATGTCGCTGGTGGTCGCGGCGGCCTTCATGATCGGCCAGTCGGACCTGAAACGATTGCTGGCCTACTCGAGCGTGGAACACATGGGCCTGCTGGTGCTCGGCCTGGGGCTGGGTGGTGTCGGCCGGTACGGGACAGTCCTTCACCTCGTCAACAACGCGCTGATCAAGGGGCTGATGTTCCTCGCGGTCGGCAACGTCGTGCTGGTGACGGGCTCGTCGCATGCGGGCGCCGCGCGCGGCATTCTCCGGCGCGCCCCGGTGACGGGGGTGCTGCTGCTCCTCGGTCTCTTCGCCGTGACCGGGTCACCGCCGTTCGGTCTGTTCCTCAGCGAATTCACCATCCTGAACGCGGCGGTCGGACAGGGGCACCCGTGGGTAGCGGTCGCGATGCTGGCGCTCCTCGCGCTCATCTTCGTCGGCATGGCGGCCGTGGTGCTGGAGATGATCTACGACCCGCCGCTGGCCGAGGCCCCTCCGATGCGAGAGAGCTTCCTACTGGTCGCGGGTCCGATCGTGCTGCTGGCGCTGGTCCTCCTGCTTGGGGTGTACATCCCGCCCGCGCTACAGCGCGTGTTGACCGAGGCAGCCTGGGGCCTCGGGGGAGGGGGAGCGCGATGACGGCCTTCGATGGACTCGGCCTGCGCAACCGGCGCGCCATCCCCTTCGCTTCACTCCCGATGGAGACGGTGCCGCGCTTCCGGGACACCGCCTGCCAGGCGGTGCGGGACGGGTGGCGGCTGGTCGCGTTCTTCGGGCTGCCCGACGTCGCGGACCGGATCCAGCTCGTGGCCATCCTGGCGCAGGACGAGCGCGGGCAGCTCGGCGCGCTGTCCACCAGGGTGGAGGGTTCGTATCCGGCGCTCACTCCGGAGTGTCCGGAGGCGCACCTGTTCGAGCGCGAGATCGCCGAGCAGTGTGGCGTCGTCCCCGAGGGTCACCCGTGGCTCAAGCCGGTGCGACGGCATCCGCCTGACGAGGCGGGTCGGCCCGCGTCGAGCGGCACGGCGGACCGGGAGGAGTATCCGTTCTTCCAGATCCACGGCGACGAGGTGCACGAGGTCGCCGTGGGTCCGGTGCACGCGGGCATCATCGAACCGGGGCATTTCCGCTTCCAGGCACACGGCGAGGAAGTGCTCTTCCTCGAGATCATGCTCGGCTATCAGCACCGGGGAGTCGAGCGCCTGCTGGAGGCGCGCCGGTGGCCGGACGCCGTCCTGGTCGCGGAGTCGATCGCGGGTGACACGGTCATCGCGCATGCGAGCGCCGCCTGCGGTGCCATCGAGGCGCTGGCCCGGAGCCGCAAGACGCCCAGGGCGCAGACCATCCGCGGCATCGCCCTCGAGTTGGAGCGCCTGGCCAATCACATCGGCGATCTCGGCGCCATCGCTGGCGACATCGCGTATCAGCCCGCCGCGGCGTACTTCGGGCGGATGCGAGGCGAGTGCCTGAACCTCCTGATGACCCTCTCGGGCAACCGCTACGGGCGTGGCCTCATCCGGCCGGGAGGCGTGCTGTTCGACATCCCGGCCGGGATGGCGGACGAGATGCGTGCGCGACTGGCGGTGCTGGACGATGAGCTGCGCCCGGTGGGCCATCTCCTGCTCAAGAACGCCTCGGTGCAGGCTCGACTCGAGGGCGTCGGTGCCGTATCGCGGCAACAGTGCCTCGAGCTCGGCCTTGTCGGCGTGGCAGCGCGAGCCTGCCAGGTGTCGCGGGACGTGCGGCACGACCACCCATATGGAGTGTTCCGGTTCGCCCACATTCCCGTGGCGACCGCCTGGGCCGGTGACGTCCTGGCGCGAACGCTGGTGCGCTGGCTGGAGGTGCAGCGCTCGCTCGAGTTCGTCATCGAGCAGACAGGCGCGCTGCCCAAGGGAGCCGCCCAGGTGCCGTGCGGCGCGCTCCGGCCCGGAGAACTGGCGGTGGCGCTGGAAGAAGGCTGGCGAGGGGAAATCGCGCACGTCGTGATCACCGACGACGCCGGGAACGTCCGGCGACACAAGGTGGTGGATCCCTCGTTCCACAACTGGAGCGCGCTGGCGGTGGCGATGCCGGGAAACCAGATCTCGGACTTCCCGCTGTGCAACAAGAGCTTCAACCTGTCGTACGCGGGGCACGACCTCTAATGCTCGACTTCCTTCGAACCCGCCTGGCACAGGGCACTCGGACCTCGGCATTTCCCGCCGGGGCCGCGGAGTTCCCGGAGCGCTATCGCGGCAGGCCGGCGCTGGATGGCTCCCGATGCCTGGAGACCTGCCACGAGTGCCAGGCGGCCATGCCCTCCCCGGTGCTCGTCGTCGCACCGGACGGCCGGGCTTCGCTCGACATCGGCGCGTGCCTGTTCGCGCCCGAGGAGGCGACTGCCTGCCGCCATGGGGCCATCACCTTCACCACCGATCCGCGCCTCTCCGCGCGCGACCGCTCCGGCCTGGTCAGCGAGTCAGGGGAGCTCCCTGCCATCGAGGCGCTCGGGAAACGCATGCGACAGCTGTTCGGTCGGTCGCTGCGCCTGCGCTCGGTCGCGGCCGGCAGCTGCAACGGATGCGAGTCAGAGTTGGTGGCGCTGGGCAATGTCGTGTTCGACATGGCGCGGTTCGGTATCCAGTTCGTCGCGTCGCCCCGGCACGCCGACGGCCTGGTGGTCACTGGGGCGGTGAGCCGGAACATGCGGGACGCGGTCTACCGCACCTACGAGGCGATCCCGGACCCGCGACTGGTGATCGCGGTGGGCGCGTGCGCGATCAATGGCGGCCCCTTCCGGGACAGCCCGGAGGTGGAAAACGGAGTACCGGCCGACCTGCCGGTGGACCTGTGGATCGCGGGGTGCCCGCCGCATCCGCTGACCGTGCTGGACGGCCTGCTGCGGCTGCTGGGGCAACTGGACGGGCAGAGTGCTTCGGGCCCGAAAGCCTAGCTCCGAGGCTCTGACATGCCAGGACGCAAGGCGTCGGAAACGACCCGCCGGGACCAGATCATCAAGGCCGCCTACGCCGTCGCCGCCACTCACGGGCTGAATGGGCTCACGGTACGGCTGGTCGCCGCCAAGGCGCGGCTGAGCACCGGACTGGTGCTGTTCCACTTCAGGTCGAGAGACCAACTCATCGTCGAGCTCCTCGACTGGCTGCTTGCGACAACCACAGTCCTTCATATCGGTCCCGAGATCCAGCAGATCCCGGCGCCGCTCCGGCGCCTGCTCGCGCTGCTCAGACAGGAGATGGACCGACTGTCTCGCGAGCCCCTGAGGCTCAGGCTGTTCTTCGAGTTCTGGGTGATGGGCGGCAGGCACAAGGCGATCGGCAGGAAGATGCGGGGCGAGCTGTCGCGGTATCGGGAGGCATTCCGTTCAATGGCCGGGGAAGTGCTCGAGGCCGAGCCTTCGCGCTTTTCCCTCGTCACGCCGGACGGGCTGGCGGCGGTCGCAGTCAGTTTCATCAAGGGCTGCGCGGTCCAGGCGATGATCGATCCGGAGCACTTCGACATCGAGGAGTACCTGCTGGCAGCAGAGGGGCTACTGGGCCAGCTCGCCCCGCCCGCCCCTCCCATCCGCAACTAGCGGATTGAGCCAGAGCCACATCGACCGTGCTACGAAGATGCCCGCGATCCCTGCCAGCACCACATCACTCAGAAAATGTGCCTGTGCCGCAACCCGGGTGAGGGCACACCCGGCGGCGAACAGCATCCACGCGGGCCAGGTTCGGGGAAAGAGATAGCTCGCCATGCCGGCGCCGGCGAAAGCGACCATGACGTGACTGCTCGGCAGTCCGATCGCAGATGTGCTCCACGGACGGTCGGCGAAGCTGCGGAAAACGTAGGCGCCGTCATGCAGGCCGGGCCGCTCGCGTCGCAGCAGGATCTTGAGGACTTCGCAGACGAGGCCGCTGGCGAGCGGTGCCGCGGTAAGCAGCATGCCGCGCCACCAGAACCGGCGCGGCGCGGGCGATGCCGTGCCGCGATCACTCAGGATCAGTGCCGCGGAGCCGAGCATCCATGTGGGGAGGAAGCCGGCGATACGAAAGAACCGCCCCCAGTCCTTGCCGTAGACGTCGCTCACGCGCAGGTGCTGCCAGGCCCAGCTGTCGAGGGCGCACGCGAGGGCAAAAAGAAGGGCGCTCGCCAGGAGCGCCCTCGGAGGCACCAGTCGTCGCAGCGGCGTGGGCTCAGTGCCCACAGCCGCAGCTGCTGCCACACCCTCCACCAGACGCCGGCGGCTCGCCCACCTTGCTGCTCTCCTTTGAGGTGAGCAGGGCTGCCCCGCCGCTGATCACCCGGCGCACCGGCTCGCCGGTCTCGGGATCCTGCTCGAGCGGCGTGTCGCTGAACGACTGGCGCACGTCGAACCGGCGTGGCGTGGAGGAGAGGGTCTCGTAGGTGTAGGTGGGCATGACGGAGAGTCTACTCCACCCACTCGGCAATGAACAAGTCCGTCTCGCCCGGCTGGCGGCCGTGGCGGTTGGACGCCCAGACCAGGTGCTTGTAGTCATAGCTGAACATGGGGAACGAGTCGAACTCGGGGTCGGTGGTGACCGCCTCGAGCCCGCTGCCGTCGAGGTTGATCAGGTAGAGGTCGAACGCGCCGCTGCGCGGGTTCTTGTAGTTGGACGAGAAGATGATCTTCCTGCCATCGGGCGTGAACACCGGCGCAAAGTTGGCGCCGCCGAGACTTGTGATCTGGCGGGGGTTGCTGCCATCGGCGTTGGCGATCCAGACCTCGGTGCGCGACGGGCGGACCAGGTGATCCTTCAGCAGCCGCTCGTAGTCGGCGGTGTCGGCGGCGGTCTTGGGGTACGCCGCGCGCCACACGATGAGCTTGCCGTCGGGCGAGAACCAGGCGCCGCCGTCATACCCGATACGGTTGGAGATCTGCTTCAGCTCGCTGCCATCCGGGTTCATCGTGTAAAGGTCGATGTCCCCATGCATCGTGCTGGTGAAGATCAGCTTCTTACCGTCGTTCGAGACGGTGGTTTCGGCGTTGTAGGTGCCGTTGTTCGTGAGCTGCCGGAGGTCGGAGCCATCGAGCTTCGACGTGTAGATCTCGAGATAGCCGATCGGCCAGACGTAGCCATGGGACTTGTCGGGCGGAATGGGGCAGGCCTTGTCGTGCTGTGACGTGCTGCTGTAGAGGATCCGCTTGTCGCCGTCATAGAAGAATCCGCACGTAGTGCGGCCCGCGCCGTTCGACACGCGGCGCATGTTCGATCCGTCGGCGTTGATCAGGTACTGCTGGTCGCAGCCGGCGTCGACCAGTTCCTGCCGCTGGAAGATCAGCTGCCTGCTGTCGCGCGAGAAATACGACTCGGCGTTGTTGCCGCCAAAGGTCAACTGGCGGATGTTCCGCAGGTGACGCTCACCGGAGTCGGGCTTCCAGTACGTGGCAGAGGCCGGCGTCGTGGTTACGGGCTTCGGGGCCGCCGCGCTTTCCGACGACTTGCCACCGCACGCGATGAGGAGCAGGGCGGCTACGGAAGCGGCGAGCGCAGCGCGGGTCGTTCCCGGGGTCGAAGTGGGCACGTAAATCTCGTAGCAGCTTGAGGTTGAGACATCTGAACAAGGGACGGGAAGGATACCTCCGGACGGGCATCCGGCAATCCGTATTAATCCGGATGTCGGGGCTCGCGCTGGGCGTGGTGTTGGGCCTGTGGGGCCGGCCAGTCGCAGCCCAGGCCTGGGACAGCCCGGCGGCCAACGCCATGGTGGATCGCGCCGTGGCCAGGCGCGCGCATGTCGACTCGACGCTTCGGGTGTGGACCGGCGATGCCACGGGGACGCTGCAGTTCCTCGTGGACCTGGGCCATTCCACCGTCCTGCCACCGCGCGTGGTGAAGCTGGTGGAGTTGGCTTCGCTGGTCCGGTGGCAGGCGCCGGGGGTCACCCAACAACGCATCATCGGCCGGCGCGACACGATGCTGCTGCCGGGCGATGTCGGCTTCTACAACGACCGGTACGGCGTCGTCACCAACAACCTGGGCGACCGCATCCGGCTGGGCGACGGACACGATGTGCGCGACCTGGCCCATCCGCTCTCCGCAGCCGGGCGGCCAGGGTATGCCTTCGCGATCGCCGATTCGATCTCGATCACGGTACCGGGGCGCCGGGTGGAGGCGTACGAACTCCTGCTTCGGCCTCGAAATCCGGAGGCACCGGGCATGGTGGGGAGCCTCTACCTCGATCGCGCAACGGGCGACCTCGTACGCCTGGCCGTCACGTTTACCCGCGCGGCGATCCTCGATCAGCGCATCGTGAAGCTCGCGCTCGTGTTGGAGAACCTGCTGGTGGATGGACGCTACTGGCTGCCCTATCGCCAGGAGCTCGAGGTGGTGCGCAGCAGCACCTGGTTCGATTTCCCGGTGGACGGAATCGTGCGCGCGCGCTGGCTCGTGACCAATCACGCCGTGTACGCCGACAGCGCCACCCCGCCGCCGCCGCTTCCGACTGGCGGCCGCCCGGTCGTGGCCAATCCGTCGACTCGCATCACCCTCGCCACGCCGGAGGAGCGAGACGGGTACGAGTGGCGGCAGCCGATCATGGCCGCGCTGGGGCCGACGGAGCAGGCAGTGACCGCCGCCGAAGTGCGTTCGGTGCAACAGCAGGCGGAGAAGCTGGTGCGGCAGAGCGTACTGGATCGGGCGACGCGCGTGTCGATCGGCGGCCGCGGCATCTCCGACTTCGCGCATGTCAACCGCGTGGAAGGGCTCGGGCTCGGCATCGACGGGCGCGTGGGCCTGGGCGGAGCGTGGCGGGCCGGCGCGCGCGTGGCGTATGGCTTCAGTGACGAGCAGCTCAAGGGAGGACTGGAGCTTTCATGGCGTGCGCGCCCGGCCCTGCGCCTCTCGGCGTTCGGAGGGCGCGCGTATCGCGACGCGGGAGATGTCGCCGAGGTATCGGGCGTGCGCAATACGCTCGCAGCGCAGATCCTGGGCTATGACGACACCGATCCCTACGATGTGTACGCCGCGGGTCTTGCCCTGCGAGTGGAACCGGGGAGTGCGCTCACGTGGGATGTGCGCCTCGCGGCGGAGCGCCAGGAGAGCCTCAGTGTCAACGCCACGCCGTGGAGCGGCGCCTATGGGCAGACGATCCCGGCACTCGAGCTCGACGCCGTGCGACTCGACCTGACCCTCACGCGCCAGAGCGATGCGGTGGGCACCGGCGGCAGCACGCTGGGCTGGAGCGTGAACGGTCGCATCGAAGCCATCGATCCACGCGACGGATCCCCCGATGCGGTGGTCGTCCGCGCGGCGGCTTCGCTGGTTTACGATCGCCCGGTCGGCTCGCCGCTTCTGCACCTGGAGACCCACGCCGGAGCGGTCGGCGGCGGTGCCGTGCCGGGCCAGGAGCTGGTGCGGTTGGGTGGCATGGTGACGGGCCCGGGCAATTCGTACCACGAGTTCGCTGCAAGATTCGGGATCTCGCAGCGCGCAGAGCTGCGGATCGGGGTTCCGTTCTTTTCCGTGCCGCTGCTCAAGTACGGGAAGAGTCCGCCGAGAGCGACGCTCGCGCCCTACGGTACGCTGGTGTGTGTCGCCGACCGGGTGGCGCAGGCGGGGGGGCCGGCGACCAATGGCTGCTACCCGTCGGTGGGAGTCGGATTTCTCATGCTGTTCGACGTCCTGCGGTTCGACGTGGCGTACGGCTTCCGGGAAGGGGGGTGGCAGTTTGGCGTGGACGCGGGGCGGTTTCTGTGGGGGATCCTCTAGCCACGAAACTGCGTCGGGGCGCCGGGCGTACGTACCGCAAGTCGTCCGTATATTTGGCCGTTCGTTACAATCGCCCCCGCAGCAGCGCGAGGAGCCTGACTGTCCGAGTTCCTGGTCTATCTCCGCCTCGGTTTTGGCCACATCGCTGACCCGAGGGCCTACGACCACATCCTCTTTGTTGCGGCTCTCACGGCGGCGTACCCGCCGGTGGCGTGGCGTCGCCTGGTCTGGCTGGTGACGGCGTTCACGCTCGGCCATTCGTTTACGCTGGCACTTGCGACGCTCGACCTGGTGCGGGTCAAGTCGCAGTTGGTCGAGGTGCTGATCCCGGTGACGATCGTGCTGACCAGCATCGCGGCGATGGTGTTCTCCAAGGGAGACTCCGAGGACACCGGCCCCACCCGCTCGCAACTGCCGCAGTACGTGCTGGCCGCGACCTTCGGACTGATCCACGGGCTCGGTTTTTCCACGTTCCTGCGCAGCCTGCTCGGGGGTGAGGAATCCATCGTGGCGCCGCTGCTCGCCTTCAACGTTGGCCTGGAGGTTGGCCAGCTGTTCATTGTTGCTGCCGTCATGCTGCTTGGCGTGATCGCCGTGCGGACCCTCGGGCTCACCCGGCGCGAGTGGGTGCTCGTACTGTGCGGCGGCACGATGGCCGTCGCGCTGACCATGATCGTCGACCGACTCAACCCTGTCTCCTGACCAACGGATGCCCGCATGTTACTGCTGACCTGTCGTCCCGCCGCACGCGTCACGGCCGCGCTGGCCATCGTCGCCGCGCTCGGCGCCACGCCACTGCTGGCACAGCAGTGGCTCAATGCCGGCCCCAACCCCAAGACCAACCTCTCCAACTTCCGCGCGATCGAGGCGTGGCCCGATCCGAGCGATGTGCGCACTGCGAGCGGATCGCCGGGGCCCGACTACTGGCAGCAGCGGGTGGACTACGTCATCCGCGCCACGCTCGACACTGTGGCGCACAAGCTCACTGGCAGCGAGCGCGTCACCTACCACAACAACTCGCCGGATGCGCTGCCGTATCTCTGGTTCCAGCTGGACCAGAACATCGACGATCCCAAGGTGAGCCGCACGATCGCCTCGGCGCCGGCACTGCCCGCCAAGCTGAGCCCCATGGCCCGGAGATTCCTGGACCCCACGCCGTTCGATGGCGGGGATCGCATCACCCGGGTGCAGGTGCAGGTGCAGGTGCCGGCGGGCGCCAAGGGGAAGGTGCGGCTGGTCGACGTGCCCTACGTGATCAACGGCACCGAGCTCAAGATCCCGCTCCCGTCTTCCCTCGCGTCGGGTTCGTCGGCGGTGCTCGAGATCGATTGGTCGTACAGCGTACCCGAGAACAGCCGCAACGGGCGAGGCGTGCGCGAGCAGGTGAAGGACGGGTGGCTGTACGAGATGGCGCAGTGGTACCCCCGTTCCGCCGTGTACGACGACGTGAACGGGTGGCAGACCGACCAGTTCCTGGGGCAGGGTGAGTTCTACCTCAACTTCGGCAACTACGACGTGAGCCTGACGGTGCCGCACGACCACATCGTGCAGGGCACCGGCGTGATCCTCAACCCGGCCGAGGTGCTCACGGCGACGCAGCGCTCACGGCTGGCGGAGGCATTTACGTCGGAGGCGCCGAAGTTCATTATCACGGCCGAAGAGGTGATGACGCCGGGCACGCGACCGGCGGGAACGGCACCACTCACCTGGCACTTCAAGGCGGAGAATGTCCGCGACTTCGCCTGGGCGTCATCGAAGACGTTCGTGTGGGACGCGGCGGGGTTCAAGTACCAGCCAGCGCAGAAGCCGATAGAGATGCACTCGCTTTATCCGCGGGACGCGATGCCGCTGTGGGACAAGGTGTCGACCAAGGCGATCATCCAGACGATGAAGAGCTATGGGCGGATGGCGTTCCCGTACCCGTACCCGAAGGCGTCGAACATTCACGGGCCGGTCTTCGGCATGGAGTATCCGATGATCGCCTTCTGCGGGGCACGCCCGCAGCCTGACGGCTCCTACACGCCCCAGGTGGAGCACGCACTCATCTCCGTCACGATCCACGAGGTGGGCCATAACTGGTTCCCGATGATCGTCGCGTCGGATGAGCGGAAGTGGACCTGGATGGACGAGGGCCTGAACAGTTTCCTGCAGTACTATGCGGAGAAGGACTGGGACACGGACTATCCCAGCAACCGCGGCCCGGCGAAGAACATCGTGAAGTACATGCAGGACCCCGATCAGGTGCCGATCATGACCGAGTCGGACGTGATCCACCGCGCTTTCGGCAACAACGGCTACGGGAAGCCGGCCGCCGGGCTGGTGATGCTGCGGGAACAGATCATGGGCCCGGAGCTGTTCGACCAGGCGTTCCGGGAGTACTCAACCAAGTGGGCCTTCAAGCAGCCGCAGCCGGCCGACTTCTTCCGCACGCTGGAAGAGGGTGGTGGCGACCAGCTCAACTACTTCTGGCGCGGGTGGTTCTTCACGACGTACGCGAACGACCAGGCGGTGACGTCGGTGGAGGTGCAGTCGGCCGATTCGCTCATCGGCTCCACGGAGCGGGGCAAGAACTACGTGCGCATCACGATCGAGAACAAGGGTGGCATCCTGCTGCCGATTCAGATGAACGTCACTTTCGCCGATGGGACGACCGAGTTCGTGAAGATCCCAGCTGATGCCTGGCGCCAGAACGAGCTCAAGCACCAGTACGGGTTCTTCACCGACAAGGTGGTGACGAAGGTGGTGGTGGACCCGAACGAGGTGTTTGCCGACGTCAACCGGGACAACAACACCTGGTCGGCTGAAGGGGCGGGGGTTTCGTGAGTCGTGAGTCGAGAGTCCAGAGTCGAGGGCTCGCGCTTGGTCTGGTCATGCTGATGAACGCCACCGCACCGGTAATGCGCTCGACTCTGGACTCCGGACTCTCCACTCACGACGTCCACGTCACCCTCACCCGCATCGCGGTGGACAGCGCTGCCATCGTCTCCCGCATCCGTTGCTTCAAGGACGACCTGCAGCTCGGCCTCATGAAGTTCCACAAGTTGCAGAAGCTCGACCTGGGCACGAACAAGGATGCCGACTCCCTCTTCTCCGGGTATCTCGCCGAGCGCATGTGGGTGGAGGCCGACGGCGCCCGCCTTCAGGGCACCGTGCAGGCCTCGGGGGTCGAGGTGGACGAGCAGGGCCAGCCGATGATCTGGTTCGTGGTCGAGTATGCGGCCAAGGCACCACCGAAGACCCTCGGCATCCGCAACGACCTGCTGTTTGAAATGTTCCCCAGCCAGCAGAACATCGTCAACGTGCTGAGCGTGAAGGACGACCGGCGCTTCTCATTCTACTTTGTGCCGGGAAACCCCAAGGTCCAGCAGGTGCTGCTGCGGTGACCGGGAGGTTGTGAACCTCCCGGCGCACCGATGCAGCGAACACCGTTCTCAGAACGTCCACGCCATCCGCACCATGAAGTTTCTTCCCATGCCCAGGTTCCGGCTGTCCTCCACGAAGTTGCGGTAGCGGTTGAGGAACCAGACATACTGCTGGTTGAACGCATTGAACAGGTCGAGGTTGAGGGAGATCAGCTGGCCCCCGACCGGGAACTGTGCGCCGACGCCGAAGTTGACCAGGGTGTAGTCGCCGGGAATCGGCGTGCCCGGCTCGAGTTCGTTCGGGTCGACCCTGGAGGCGACCTTCTCCAGGACAGTCGATGCGCCCACCGAGAAGTAGGGTGCGCGATACCACTTGCCGTCGCCGCCAATCACCTTGGCCGAGTAGCGAATCCGCATCGGCGCGATCCAGGGAATCGGCTGCTCCAGCACCTGGTTCTGGGCGTAGGTGTAGTCACCACCCGCCTCGAGCTCCAGCCACCGGGTCGGGTGGTAGTCGACCCCGGCCTCGAAGCCGTAGAACACCGCATTGCCCTGGGTCACCTCATATTCCTGCAGCCCCGACGCTTCCGGATCGGCCGAGTTCGTGTCCAGCCCCGACGTGGGGTTCGAGTAGATGAAGTTGTGGATCGGCGTGTAGAACCCGCCGACCTCGAGCTGGACGTGGCCACTCTGCACCCGCAGGGCCAAGTCGGTGGTCCACGAGGTCTGGTTCTGCAGCGAGTCGTTGCCGATGAGGAATTGTGGCACGCCCTCGTGAACCCCATATCCGAACAACTCGAAGATGCTCGGGGCCCGGAAGGCACGCCCGACGTTGACCACCAGCGCGACCGGCTCGCTCAGGTGGTACAGGCCACCGATGTTGCCGGTCACCGAGTTGTAGGTGCGCGTCTGTTCCGGGACGATGCGGTTCCGGTCTTCGCGCCCCACCTCAGCTTCATCCACGTCGAGCTGGCGGAAGTCGTACCGCAGCCCGAGGGAGAGCGTGAAGTGACCGAAGTCGGCCTGCTCGAAGCCGAAGACCCCGATGCCGAAGGCCTGGTTGGGCGGGAGGAACTTCTCGGTGCCGAATCGGTCCCATCCGTTGTGGTAGCCCTGCACGCCGATCGTGCCCACAAAGGGACCCAGCGGGTTGTTGTGGTAGTGCACGTCGCTGGTCCAGAGCCCGTTCTGCAGCCCGGAGGCCACCTCGTCCTCGGTGTCACCCGCCTGCTCGAACTCGCGCCGCCGGTTGCTGTCGTACCCGACGTTGGCTTCGATCCGTGACGCGCCGCCGGTCGGCGCGACGAGTCCGACGTTGAACCGGTTGTCGGTGACGTGCTGAAACGGGGTGGCCGCGGGATCCTCGTCCATCAGCTGCAGGGTCTCGTAGCGATGGACGTAGGAACCGGTGAGGGTACCCCACTTGGCGTGATAGCCGAGGCCGATGCTGCCGTCCACCGTGGAGAACCCGGTGTTGTCCAGCGTGCCGACCGGGGTGACGATATTGTCGCCGTTCCGCCCGACCAGTGCCGCCCGGAAACCGAATCCCCCGCTGGCCCCGTTCAGCATCAGCGTGCCATCGGGGTTGATGTTGTTCGTGCCGTACGCTCCCAGGATCTTGCCGCCGACCGTCGCCTTGGTGCCGATTGCATCGGGAATCGCGGGGGGAATGACATTGACGACCCCGCCTACGGCATCGGAGCCGTACAGCACGCTGGCCGGGCCCTTGATGACCTCGATCCGCTCGGCGTCGGACGTCTCGATGTTGGGGCTGTGCTCGTCGGCCCACTGCTGCGTATCGGTGCGCTGTCCGTTGGCGAGCACCAGCACGTTGTTGGCCGACAGGCCGCGAATGACCGGCTTGCCTATGCCGGCGCCTGTCGTCCACGCGGTGACGCCGGGGATTTTGTCGATCGTCTGGCCGAGGTTGGCCGTGTGATCGGCCTCGAGCTTCGCACCGCCCAGCACCGAGACTGGCTGGGGCGACGTAAGCGCCGTCGACGCATTGGGGCTGGCGGTCACCTGCAGCGGCGGGAGTTCGACGAGCGATTCATTGAGGGTGATGTTGAGTGTCAGGTCGTCCGTGCCCAGGGCGACGCGCCGCGACTGCGGCCCGAAGCCGAGCAGCGCGAAGGTCACGTTGTAGGTACCACTCGGCAGGTTGACCAGCGCGTAGTTCCCCTCCTGGTCGGTCAGCACCAAGCGTGAAAACTCGGCGACGGTCACCCGGACGCCGGCGAGCGGATTTCCATGAAAGTCCGTCACCTTCCCGTGCAGGCGTGCCGCGTCGGGAACGGGGGTTGATGCAGCTGTATCAGGCAATGCCGCGGATGCTACCGCCGCGGCGAAGAGCAGTGCGTACATGCGGGATCTCCAGGCACGATGAACCGCCCGCGAGGACGGTGATATGAGCAACCAGCAGCGCCGATGGCCCGTGGTGACGGGCATCAGCGACTGCGCGATGTCAGGGTGTTGCTGGGGTCAGGCGGAGTTGACGGGCGGGGCTCGCGGGCGTGTGCTGGAATCGGGTGTGAAGGTGACGCGGACGAGGTGCAGCACTGCGATCGGCGCCTGCATCGAGCGCCTGGGATCCGATGGCCGGCTGCACCGAGCACGGCACCGGAGCGGGAACCGGCAGTGGGGCGGCGAGCGCGCATTCATCGGTGTGAGCACGCGGCGCGCCCTGGGCATTGATCCGCGATCCTGCCACCTGCTCCGTGCCCGACCCGTGCCACACCAGCGCATCGATCAGGGGCATCCCCGGGCCGCCGAGCACG
Organism: uncultured Gemmatimonadales bacterium; assembly: GCA_963773095.1. GTDB lineage: Bacteria > Gemmatimonadota > Gemmatimonadetes > Gemmatimonadales > GWC2-71-9 > JAGGAG01. Next base: position 303,760 of record CAVYZY010000012.1, on the reverse strand, counting down.
AAGAGGCCCAGCAGGAATCCACGAAGCACGGTCAGCAGCGGACGGCGGTGCATGGCTCCAAGGTAATCCGGGTCAGTGAGATTCCAGCCAGTCCGTTACGGGGAGCGGGGCAAACCGGGTTTCGCCGGTCTCCAGCATTCGCTCGAGGTAGGGGTGACACATCCCGCACTGGTCGCCACATCCCGTATTGGCCACGAGTTCCTCGATCGTCCAGCCGTACTCCCTTGCCAGGCGCAACAGGCTGTCGAAAGTCATGCGCTGGCAGACACAACGGGTCACCGCCCACCGGTCCGGGATGCGGCTCACGGATTGGTGGGACGGATGTCGAGCTCGCTCACGAGCGCCCGACCCGGCAGCAGGAGCGCCGCGAGGATCGTGTCGGCCACGTCCTCAGGGCGGAGAATCTTCTCGGCGTTGGCGGGGAGCAGCGGCTGGTTCTCGAGCATCGCGGTGGCCACCGACCCGGGGCAGACGGCAATGATGCGGATGTTGTTCTTCCGTTCCTCGAGCATCAGCGCCTTGCTGAAGCCGAGCACCGCATGCTTCGAGGCCACGTAGGCCGTTCCTCCCACGAAGCCGTTGCGCCCGGCGAGGCTGGCCACGTTGACGATGTCGCCCCGGCCGGCCGCGCGCATGCCGGGAAGCACCTCGCGGGTCACGAGAAAAAGGCTCCGCACGTTCGTCCGCATGGTGGTGTCCCAGTCATCGACGCTGAGCTCGCTGAACGTCTTCGCGATGAGCACGCCGGCGTTGTTCACCAGGGTATCGACCGGGCCCAGGGCCTTGCCGACGTGGGCGGCGAGGGCCCGTACCTGCGCCTCGTTGCCCACGTCGGCCGGAAGGCCATCGGCCTTGATGCCGGCGCCCCGCAATTCGAGGAGCAGTCGCTCCAGCCGGTCCTGCGTGCGGGCACAGACACCGACCGACCAGCCAGCCCGGCCGAGGGAGAAGGCAACGGCGCGTCCGATACCTTCGGTGGCACCGGTGACGAGGGCAACGCGTGTGGGAGTCATGTAAAAGAGTATACCGGCTTTGGTGAGCACGGCTCTACCTTTCGCCGCCTATGGCCGAGCCCCGATACGTCTTCAAGTGTTCCCTCCGCCACCGCGTCGCGGTCGACGCTGCTCGATATTGGGCAGCGGCGCGGTGCCCGACCTGCAAGTCGCCGGTCGACCGGCTCCGCGCTGCGCGCCTGCGACAGTGGGTCCGGGGTGCGGCGCCGCGTTCACGGCTCAGGATCGGGCGCGTGGTACTGACGCCGCTCGATGGCATCGGCTGGCTCCTCGTCGTTGCCCTGCTGGCGGTGACCATGGTGTACCGGTTCTTCGGCGATCGCACCTGGTGGGGTACCGCGCTCATCTATACCGGGCGCTGGCCCTGGTTGCTGCCTGTTGCGGCACTCTTGCCGTTCGCCCTGGCGTGGCGGCGCCTGGCGCTGTTGCCGGTCGGTGTCGCCGCGCTCGTGGTCGTCGGCCCGCTCATGGGAGGGACCGTGAGCACGGCCCCGCTCCGGCCGCGAAACAAGCCGCTCCGAATCCTCACGTACAATGTCGAGGGCGGAAACGTCGTTTCGTTCAGGCTCAGGGAGATCCTCGCCGATACCCGGCCGGATATCGTCGGCTTGCAGGAGTGCGGGCTCGGTATGCATGCGGTATTGGGTGCCCTGGAAGGCTGGGCGGCGATCGACACCGCATCCAGCATCTGCTTCCTGAGCCGCTATCCACTGCGGGCGGCACCTGTCCTGATGCAGGCGCAGGACTTCCGCGCCGCCGGCGGGTCAGCCGCCGTGTCCCGCTACGAGGTCCTGGCGCCCATCGGAACCGTGACGGTGTTTGTACTCCACCTGGAGACCCCCCGCCACGGGGTGCAATACCTGCTCAGCGACCCGTCCAACGCGCCGCCGCTCATCGACGCGAACAACCTCCTCCGTGACACCGAGTCGCGTGTCGTGCGCCGCTGGATCGACTCGACCCCCGCGCCCCGGATAGTACTGGGCGACTTCAACCTGCCGGTCGAGAGTATCATCTGGAAGCGGTACTGGGGCAGCCTCGACGACGCATTCGGTGCCGCCGGCAACGGCTGGGGGTTCACCAGGCTCAACGGCTGGATCAGGGTGCGCATCGATCATGTACTGCTGGACGATCAACTGAAGGCAGTCGGCGCGCATGTCGGAGCGGATTACGGATCGGATCACCTGCCATTCATCGCGGAGGTCGAGCGGAAGTGAAGGCGACAACGGGACAGGTGCGCGCGTCCCACGGGGCATTGGGAATTCCGCAGTAAGCCATCTTCACGCGATCGGCCCGTGCGGCCCACGGATTTGACAGCGGCACCTTCCGCCTGCATGATGGACATGACTCCAACCGAAGGAGGTGCAGGCCATGAAAGTCTATGGCCCCAACGCCCTGAGAAACGTGGCGGTGACCGGCCACGGGGGCAGCGGCAAGACCAGCCTGGTGGATGCGCTCGCCTATGTATCGGGATCGAGCCGGCGCCACGGCCGCATCAAGGATGGCAGCACCCTCACCGATACCTCCCCCGACGAAATCGAGCGGCAGCACTCAATCACCCTGGGCCCGGCCTACGCCGAGTGGCTCGACACCAAGATCAACCTGCTCGACACTCCCGGTTATCTCGAGTACCTCGGCGAGGCCGTGGCCGCATTGAGCGTGGCCGACGCCGCGCTCGTCGTGCTGAGCTCCACCGCCGGCGTCGAGGTGGGTACTGAGAAGATCTGGGAGCTCTGCGATCACTACCACCTGCCGCGCATGCTGGTGGTGGCCGCGATGGACAAGGACAACGCCGACTTCGAGCGGGTGTACGAGGATGTCCGCACGCACCTGACGTCGCGCGTCGTGCCCGTCGAGGTGCCGGTCGGCGATGGGCGCGGATTCCACGGGATCGTCAACCTGTTTTCCGGGCATTGCCACGAGTACAAGGGCACGCGGGGCGAGTATGAGGTGGTCCCTGTGCCGAAGGAGCTCGAGGCCCAGGTGAAGCTGTACAGCGACCAGCTGCTCGAGGCTGTGGCGGCCACTGATGACGGGTTGATCGAGCGCTATCTCGGGGGAGAGCAGATCCCCCGCGCCGAGTTCACGGCGGCTATGAAGCATGCAGTGGTGACTGGTGCCGTGGTGCCCCTCTTCTGCTGCAGCTCCGACCTCACCTACGGCACCCGCACGCTGCTCAAGGAGATCGTCGAGCTGCTTCCCTCGGCCGCCGAGGCCCCCCTCCCGCCCGGCGGCGACTATGCCGACTCGCCGCTCCTGGGCCGGGTGTTCAAGACCGTCTCCGAACCGCACGTGGGTGACGTGACCTACTTCCGCCTCTACAAGGGCGAGATGAGCAGCGGCGACGAGGTGTGGAACGCGGAGCACGGCGTAGCCGAGAAGATCAACCACCTCTCGGTACCGCAAGGGAAGGAGCGTGTCGAGGTCGAGCGGCTGTTGCCGGGCGACATCGGATGCGTCGCCAAGCTCAAGGACACGCACACCGGCGACACCTTCTGCCGCCGCGACGCTCCGGTACGGCTTCCGCCGATCGACTTTCCCGAGGCGGTGGCGACGGCGGCGCTCGTTACCAAGCGGGGCGACGAGGACAAGCTGGCGTCCGCACTGCACCGGCTCCACGAGGAGGATCCGTCGTTCCACTTCGAGTACAACTCCGAGCTTGGACAGACGCTGATCCATGGCATGGGCGAGCGGCACTTCGAGACCATCCTCGGCCGCATTGCGCGACGCTACGGCGTCTCGGCGGAGCTGGCGCGCCCGCGCATCGCTTACCGGGAGACCTTCCGCGCTCGGGGTGAAGGGCAGGGCAAGCACAAGAAGCAGACCGGTGGCCGCGGACAATACGGCGATTGCTGGATTCGCATCCGGCCGCTCGCGCGGGGCGAGGGATACCACTTCGTCGACAAGGTGGTGGGCGGGGTGATCCCCAACAAGTACATCCCCGCGGTGGACCGCGGTATCCAGGAATCAGCGCTGCGCGGCGTGCTCGCGGGTCATCCCGTCGTGGACTTCGAGGCGGAGTGCTTCGACGGCAGCTATCACGACGTGGACTCGAATGAGATGTCATTCAAGATGGCGGGCATCCAGGCGTTCAGGAACGTCGCCCCGAGCTGTCGGCCAGTGCTGCTCGAGCCGCTGATCGAGGTGGAGACCTGGGCCCCGGAAGAAACCCTGGGCGACGTGATGGGCGACCTGAGCGCGCGTCGCGGGCACATCCTCGGCACCGACCGCGACGGCCGACTTACGCGCGTGCGCTCCATTGTGCCGGCGGCAGAGCTCTACCGCTACTCGACCGCGCTGCACTCGATCACGCATGGCCGGGGCACCCACAAGGAAAAGTTCCACGGGTTCGCCGAGGCGCCACCAGAAGTGACTACGAAGGTCGCGTCCGAGTCGAAGGAGCGCGCCGAGCTGCAGCACGCCTGACGGGAGTCAGTCGGCGGGCGTGATCTCGTCCATGGCCGCGGTACAGGCGCGCCGCAGTGCCGCAACGTAACCGGCCACGTGATCCGCTCCTCCCGCATCGGCGGTGAGGAACGGACCCATGACGGTTGACCGGAGCACCACCAGCCCCTCGGGGGAAGCCTTCCACTCCCCGGCGTCGAGTCCGAGCGCCGGGAGCAGTGGAGGCGCCGCGCCGTCATAGTTGGGGGCCGTGAGCCGCGTGCGCGTAATCATGTAGTCGGGCATCTGGTCGGATCCCCCCAGGCTCATTCGCTGGTACACTCCCTCATTCAGCCGGTTCACCGCCGCGAGGCTGGCGAGCGACGGATGGGTCACGACGAAGCAGACGATGTTGAGGTCGGGCCGCGGCAGCATTATGGCCCGAAAGGGCGCGAGTTCGGCGGTGTCGATCGCGTCGTGCAGCCGGTGCGCCCCGATGACGGTTTGCTCAATCAGGTAGCCGTACCCGCGCTCATCGAGCGGCAGCACCTTCTGCCCGAGCCACACCGCGGCGGCCGCGGCACCAGGCTTCGATCCCTCGAGGATGAACTGTCCCAGGAACGACGTGTCCTGCGCCCCGCCCGCGGCGGGCGCGAGGTACGGCGGCTCGACCGCGACGAGGTCGCGGGCGCGCCGGTCGCGGAGCAGCATGGCGCCGGCGGGGTAGGGGACGTATCCGAGCTTGTGCGGATCGATCGTCACCGAGTCGTACCAGCCCAGCGCCACCATCGATTGCACCCAGTCATCCGACGGCCAGTCGATGCCGGTGGAGGCGCGGATCTCCGCTGCCGTGCGATGCGACCCGTCGGCGCGCCTCGTCACGGCGGCCGCATAGCCGCCGTAACACGCGTCGGCGTGCAGGTGGAAGGTGACGCCCAGCTCCTGTTCGGCCCGGGCCCGCACCTCGAGCACCCGGTCCAGCCGGTCCATGGCGCCTTCTTCCGTCGTGCCGCAGACGCTGACGCAGGCCAGGATCGGCGCCCGGCGCGCATGCAACTGCTCGATCCGCTCCCAGAGGGCATCGGGATCGATTCGACAGTGCCGGTCCACCGGCACAAACGCGAGCTGCTCCGCGCCGATGCCGAGCGCGCGCACGATCTTCTCCCAGGAGTAGTGCGCGGTGGCGGCCACCAGCACCACGCTGTCGGGCAGCGGATCGCCCCAGTGCCGCGCCAGGCGCCTGGTGTACTCCTGATAGCCGGCGTGTGCGAGCGTGTGCCGGTCGATCACCTCGGGCCAGGCGGCGCGGGGCACCAAGGCGAGGAGCGCATCCCACGCGTCGAGCGCGGCCGGCCCGCGGAGGTTGAGGAGGTCGTACAGTCCCATCGACGAGAGCCGAGCCCTGGTACCGTCGGGCCTCTGCACCTCGACATCCGGTGCGCCGGCGCGGGCCGCCATGGCCGCGGCCACCGGGAGGTAGAAGAGGCTCCGCGCAATCCACAGCGCCTCGAAGTTGGCGACCGTTCCGCCCGACGTGAGGTGGCCCCAGGTGGCGGCGGGATCGTAGCCGATCATCCGCGCCAACTGTTCAGCAACCTCGAACTCGAGCCGGGTCGTGACTGGTCCGGCTTCCCGGGTCACGTTGTTGGGGTTGTACAGCATCGCGGCGAAGTAGCCCACCTGCGCCGCGATCGTGGGCTCGCAGATCATGTGCCCCTGGTACCGCCCGCTGAAGAAGGGCACGTCGCGCTTGAGTTCGGCCAGCAGCCCCATCAGTTCCTGCGTCAGCGTGGCGTTGGCGTCCTCGTATGCCTGCTGTCTCCGGTCTACCTCCCGGATCGTGACGCCATCCTCGGGGTGGTAGTTCCGCCGCCAGAACACGTGGTCGCGGAACGACTCGGTAATGAGCCGCTCCATGAGGCCGGCGTTCTCGGCGCGCGGGCCAAGGAACCAGGCGCGGAGGGCATCACGGGGATTCGAGGGCATGGGTGCTCCGTTGCATCATCGTGTTGCAGGTGGAATGCGCCGTTACAGACTCGGCGCATCACCGCAGGGCCCCGGCGGCCGGCGATGCCGCGTTCGCCGGCGCAGGCAACATCAATCTGCACCGCTCGCGGCGATGCACCAGTTGGCATCCGGTGTGCCATGCACGGCGGCAGCGGGCGGGACGATTCACTCCCCGTTCATCGACGATTCATGATGGCGGACTAGCCTGAAATGCTTCCTGCCGGGCCGCGCCCCCCTGACCGCCGGAGTGCCTCATGCTAGCCGTACTGCAGGTGTCCCTCGCCGCGCTGGTGGGCCCCCTGGCGGACACCGCGCTTCCGGCTCCCGCGCCGGTGGTGATCGAGGCACCCAGCCTCGCTCCGACCATCGAGGCGATTGCCCCCACGACGTTCCAGGACGCTCGCTATGAACCCGGCGTTCACGCGATGTTCGCGGACACGACCCGCAAGAAGTCGATCGAGTACTCGGACGGGTACTACGTGCGGCTCAAGATCCATCAGTACGCCAGCTGGGCGATGCTGCCGTTCTTCATTGGCTCCTATGCAACGGGAACGGACCTGATCAACAATGGCAACAACGCCTCGTCCTTCTCGAAGGACTGGCACGGCGTCTTTGCCGGTGCAACGGCCGCGCTCTTTGCCGTCAATACGGTGACGGGGGTGTGGAACCTGATCGAGAGCCGTCACGATCCCGCCGGCCGCACCCGGCGCTGGGTCCACTCGATCGCGATGTTCGTGGCCGAAGCTGGCTTCGTGGCCACGGGCGCCACCGCCCCCGAGATAGAGGACGGTGAGGTGGGTGAGGGCGGCGATGCCAGCACCCACAAGACGCTCGCGATCACCTCGATGGCGGTCGCTACGGCGTCCTGGCTCATGATGCTCATCTGGAAGGACTGAGGCACCGGATGGTGACGATTTCGGTGGTGTCGCTGATCGATGGCTGGGCGAGTTTCTACCAGGACAGCACTCCCGCACAAGTCGCGGTGCAGTTCCTCCACATCGGCGGGCTGATGGTGGCGGGCGGCATGGCCCTGGCCAGCGACCGCGCAATGCTCCGGATACCGTCCGGCGACCGCTCCGCCCTCATAGCGATGCGGGAGGCGCAGGAGCGCGTTCACGTCTGGGTGCTCACTGCGCTAGCCGTGGTTGCCGTGAGCGGCGCGGCCTTCTTCCTCGCCGACCGCAAGACCTACTGGGACTCCGTGCCGTTCTGGCTCAAGATGAGCGGCGTGGCGCTCCTCGTCGCCAATGGGGCGTGGATGCTTCGGCTCGAGCGCGCCTGCGGCAAGGAACCGCACGACGACTCGTCATGGCGGCGCCTGCGCGTATCGGCCCGCGCCAGCGTGGCGCTGTGGTTCCTGACGACCCTGCTCGGCACCGTGCTGAGCAACGCAGCCTGAACCGGTAACGCAAAATGACGACTGACCGGCATGACCCCCCCTCGCGTGGGTGCGACGGCTGCGCGCTGACGCGCCGCGAGGCCCTGGGCCGCGCGCTGGCCGTGCTTGCCCTGACCTTCCTGGCGGAGGGGCTTGCCCCGAAGACCGTGGCGGCACTGACGACCCATGTAACCGGGGTCGTGGGCCGGCTGACCGGGGCCAACGTGAAGGCCTTTGCCACACCGGCACAGGACGGCGTGCAGATCGCGAAGGAAGACGAGCTGATACTCGTGCGCTACGTGGGCCACGTGTACGCCTTTGCCCTGTCCTGCCCGCACCAGAACACGGCGTTGCGCTGGGTCGACGAAGGTCGCTTCCAGTGCCCGAAGCACAAGTCGAAGTATCAGCCCGATGGCACCTTCATCTCGGGCCGGGCCACGCGCAACATGGACCGCTACGCGATCAAGCATGCCGGCGCCGAGGTGGAGGTCGACTTCGATGTTCTCTACAGGAACGACAAGCAGCCCACCGAGTGGGCTGCGGCCGTCGTGGTAGTGTAGTACTCTACTTCGCCACGTCGAACTCCTGCGATCCCGCGGGAGCGCCGTTGAGTGAGATCTCCACCTTGCAGCGCCCCCATGGCCACTCCATAACGAGAAACCCCGGGCACCGCCCGGGGTTTCGTTTGACTCGTCCCGTGGCGGCGACTAGAAGACGAAGACCAGTCCGCCCGAGACTTCACCCTGCGTCACGGTGGAGGAGTTCTCCGACGCGTAGCAGCCATAGTACCCGCACCAGGCTGCGTACTGGCCGTTGGGCACGAAGGAGAACCAGCCGCGGAACGTGCCGCGGATGCCGACGCGCTGCTGATCGCCCTTCCCGAACATGTAGCGCACGCCGCCCTCGAGCGACAGCGAGAAGTCGGTGTTGGAACCGAGGCTGGACGCCGACGGGTCGAAGATCGTCATGCCCAGGCCGCCGCCGATGAACGGCTTGATGTTCTTCTGCCCGAACTCCCAGCGGGCGCCGGCATGGATGTAGTTGGTCGAGATGCCTGAGGTGCAAGTGGTGAGGTTGCAGGTGCCGACGTCGGGGTCGAAAGTGACATCGCTGGACTGGCGCATGTACGTCAGCTCGAACCAGGTGTTGCCATTGGGCGTGTAGCCGACCTCGATGCCGTAGCCGATGTCGCTGGCGATGTTGAGCTTGCCGGCCGGGATGCCAGTAAAGCCGTCGGTCGGGAAGCCGCCCCCGAAGATGTAGCCAACCATGGGCGTGATCTCGAAGGCTGACGTCGGGATCTGGGCGGAGGCGGGTGCGGAACTGGCCACCGCGAGCACGGCGGCTGCGGCAGCGGTGCGGACGAACAAACGGCGCATAAAATCATCCTCAGTTACGGGTTAGCCAATAGGTGCTGCCAAACATGGTGACGCCCGTAGCCGGTGTCCAGAGGGGTTAACTCCTGCAACGGTGGCGCCCGGACCGCTCGCGCCATAGGATACTGCCCCGGGCGCGGTGCGAGCGCCCGGTACCCCTGGCAGTCCGATCCGCCCAAAGCAACATGGAGAAGGGATTTATGGCCCCATTGTCAGCGATCACCGAGCACCTGGGCAGCGACGCGAAGAGCCTCCTGGAGCACCGGTGCACCGGTATTACGAAGGAATCGCTGCACTTGCCCGGCCCCGACTGGGTGGATCGTATGCACCTGGTGTCCGATCGGCCGACTCCGGTCCTGCGCAGCCTTCAGTCACTCAGTGGCCACGGGCGGCTCGCTGGTACCGGATATCTGTCGATCCTTCCCGTCGATCAGGGCATCGAGCACTCGGCCGGAGCGTCCTTTGCCAAGAACCCGATCTATTTCGATCCCGAGAACATCGTGAAGCTGGCGGTGGAGGGCGGTTGTAACGCCGTGGCGAGCACCCTGGGGGTGCTCGGCTCGGTCGCGCGGAAGTACGCGCATCGGATCCCCTTCATGGTCAAGTTCAACCACAACGAGTTCCTGACCTTCCCCAACAAGTTCGACCAGATCGCGTTCGCGAGCATGAAGCAGGCGCGCGACATGGGCTGCGTGGCAGTGGGCGCCACCATCTACTTCGGCTCGCCCGAGTCATCCCGCCAGATCGTCGAGGTGAGCCAGGCATTCGCCATTGCCCACGAAATGGGCATGGCCACGGTGCTGTGGTGCTACCTCCGCAACAGCGCATTCAAGAAGGACAAGGATTACCACGTCTCCGCGGACCTCACCGGGCAGGCCAACCACCTCGGCGTCACCATCCAGGCGGACATCATCAAGCAGAAGTTGCCGGAGAACAACGGCGGGTTCAACGCGCTCAACAGCAAGGAGAATCCGTACGGCAAGACCGACCAGCGCATCTACACCGAACTCACCACCGACCATCCCATCGACCTGACACGGTACCAGGTGGCCAACTGCTACATGGGACGCGCCGGGCTCATCAACTCCGGTGGCGCTTCCGGCTCCAACGACTTCGCCGAGGCGGCGAAGACCGCCGTCATCAACAAGCGAGCCGGCGGCATGGGCCTCATCTCCGGGCGCAAGGCGTTCCAGCGCCCGATGGCCGAGGGCATCAAGCTCCTCAACCTGATCCAGGACGTCTACCTGGCGAAGGAGATCACCGTCGCCTGATGCGCCGGTGCTTTGGGGCTCCGGCGGCGTCTAGGAAGCGGGCTGCTCCCACTCGCGGCTGAAGCGCTCGGCCAGCGCCACTGCGCCCAGCCGCGCGAATCCGTCGGCCGCCTTGCGCCGGCTCGCCTCAGCCTCGCTCCGGCGCGCCAGCCGGTGCAGCGCCAGCGCTTCCGCCGCGGCGCACTCCGCTACCAGCAGCGCCGATCCTTGCTCCTCCGCCATCGTGCCGGCGGCGCGCGCCTCGACGAGCGCCGCGGCCGCATCGTGGCGCTGCAGCGCCGCGACGGCACGGACTCGCCCGATCTCGGCGATCCCCAGCTGGTCGCCGGCCTGGTGCGCCAGCTCGCTGGCGCGGTCCAGCTCCCGTGCCGCAACATCCAGGGCCCCGCGCGCCACGTCGAGCTCCGCGCGCCCCGTCACCGCCAGCGCGGCGAGAGCCGCGTCCTCCACCAGCCGCGCGTGCCGCACGGCCTGCACGGTCGCCTCGTCGGCGTCCTGCCACGCGCCCAGTTCCCGGAACGCGAGACCCAGGTTGTGGTAGGTCTGGGTCGTGCCGCGCCGGTCCCCGAGACGCTGGTAACCCAGCAGCGCCGCGCGATACAGGCTCAGCGCCATGGCGGCATCGCCCCGAAGGTGGACCACCGACGCGAGGTTGTTTGTCGCGTGCGCTTCGAAGAGAGTATCCTCGAGTTGCCGTGCCAGCCCGCGTGCCATCTCGAAGCGGCTCACCGCGTCATCGAGCGCACCCTGCTCGAAGGCGACGGCGCCCAGGAGGTTGAGGGCACGCAGCCGGCCATCCTGGTCGGCGCGCAGCCGGAACGACTCCGCTGCCTCCGCCGCCAGCTCTTCCGCTCGCGCCACCTCGCCCAGGCGCATCGACGCGGTCGCGGCCAGCAACAGCGCCTCGCTGCGGCGCGCCTCCGCCGGCGGGGCGCCAAGCCACGACGCCATCGCATCACGATACCGGCCCGCGCTCAACAGCGCGCGCAGGGTGGCGACGAGGTCGGGTTCGGCGGTGGGCGCGATCATGCTGGTTCGTCTCAGTAGGCGATCGCGTAACGGCTGAACCCCAGGAGCTCAGCCTCCAGCTCTTCAAGCCCTTCCACCTTCACGCTGCCCAGCCGCACGAAGGGCTGCCCGGGCAGCTCCTGGCGCCAGATCCCGAGGATCGTCTCCAACTGGCTGTCCGCGCCGTCCACCACGCCGTCCTCGTTCAGGTCGTCGTCCGCCTCCGCGTAGTGGATCTTCAACTCCGCCGGCTGGCCGGTGCTGAACTTGAGGCCCGTCGGCTGGAGTTCGAACAGCAGCAGTGCGGGATCCTCCACCGTGATCGTGATGAGCACCGAGTCACCCTCGGCGATCGCGGAACCGTCGGGCCGGAGGCTCAACGACTCGTTCTCGAGCTTGAGCGCGAGGTACTCGTCGCCCCGCTGACCCTGCGAATCGAGGAAGTAGAGCTTCTGCTCGACGCCCTGGCCCTTGATCGCCCAGAACGAGACCGTGCTCTCCTCGAGCTGCGGGGCCGTGGTGGCCAGCCGGGAGACATTGAGTGCCTCGGGTGGCCGCTCCGACCCCGGCGCGTTGGGAGAGACCGTGTCGGAAGAGCAGCCGATGGCGAGCGCCAGCGCGATGGCGACGGTCGGCACCCTGAATCGGGAGCGGGCAAACATGCGGAGTCCTTCCGGCCGGCTGCCGGAGCTAGGGAGTGGAGTCATCGAGCAGTCGGTTGAGTCGTGGGCGCGAGATGTCGAGACGCCTGGCGGCTTCACTCTTGTTGCCGCCGGTGAACTCGACCATGGCCCGCGCCGCGGCGCGGTTGATCGTGCCGAGGTCGGCGGGGAAGGGCAGTGCTCCCGAACCCGCCGGCATGGTGGGCGGGGCATCCGAGGCGAAGAGCGCGTCGGCATCCAGTGAGCCACGCGGCGACAGCACGAGGCCGCGCTCGATGGTGTTGCGCAGTTCGCGGACGTTACCGGGCCAGGGATGTGCGTGCAGCGCCGCACGCAGCGCCGGAGTGAGCGGTGGCACCGGCAGCGCGTAGGTGGCGGCCAGCCGCTCGAGAAACACCTCCGCCAGTTGCTCCACGTCCTGCAGGCGCTCGCGCAGCGGGGGCAGCGCGAGCGAAACGACGTTGAGCCGGTAGAAGAGGTCCTCGCGAAACTCACCACGGGTGATGGCGCTCCGGAGGTCACCATGGGTCGCCGCGATGACCCGCACCTCGATGCGATGGGTCCGCTGGCCCCCCACCCGCCGGATCTCGCGGCTCTCGAGCGACCGGAGCAGTTTGGCCTGCAGCTCCATCGGCATCGTGCCGATCTCGTCGAGGAAAAGCGTCCCGCCGTGCGCCAGCTCGAAGAGTCCCGGCTTTGTGGCGATGGCACCGGTGAAGGCGCCCTTCTCATGCCCAAACAGCTCGCTCTCCAGGAGCGACGCCGGGATCGCGGCGCAGTTGATCTCGACGAAGGGTCCGGTGGCGCGCGGCCCCTCGTAGTGAATCGCCCGCGCCAGCAGTTCCTTGCCGGTACCGGTCTCGCCGGTGATCAGCACCGTCACGCCGCCGTGGCGGGTGACGCGCCGCGCCTGATCCAGCGCCCGCCGCATCGGTTCACTGTTGCCGACGATCGCGGCAAATCCGCTCGCCGCCCGCTCCGCGGCGGCGAACCGGCCACCCTCGCTCGCCCCCCGGCGCTCCCGGCCTTCCCTCTCCAGCGTCCGGCGCAGCGCATCGAGGTCACCGGGCAGGGCGAAGTAATCGCGCGCGCCGGCGCGCACCGCCGCCGATCCCAGGCGGTGGTCCGTCGAGGCGCCCACCAGCAGCAATGGGTTGGCCTTGTCGAGCTCCGCGATCATGTCGATCGCGTCCGTCTCGGCGCCGCCGCCCAGCACCAGGACTGGCCCATCGACCGACGCGCGCCCCTCCGCAGGATTCCACGGTACTGGCAATGCGCCGAGCTCCCGCACCACCCCCTCGAGGGTGGTACGGAAGCTCTCGCTAAGCGTGACCATCAACACGCTCCAGTCCGGCGTCATCCGCGAATGCGGCTCCGGTCAGCTGTGCCCTTGATTGTCGCTCCCATGCTCGTTGTGGTCATCCTCGCCGTCGCGGTCGTCGTCCTCGAACGCGCGGATGGACGCCTTGATGTTGCTCTTCACCTGGCTCGCGAACGGCTGGTCGCCGTTGGCCTGTGCCGGGTCGACCAGCACGCCGTTCACCAGGAACCAGCTGGAAAGGTCGACGAACAGCGTGAGGTCCGTAGCCGTCGCGCCATCGACTACCAGCGGCGGATTGAACTCGTTCTCCTGGCTGGCCGTCGCGTCGCTGGCGAAGTCGAAAGCCACCCCGTTGTACGTACCGACGACGTGCACGCTCCGCTGCTCGAACTCCGGGTGCGCCGCGACGAACGCCGCGTCGGTCTCGGACGTGGCCTTGTGCACCTTGAACTTCACCTCGCGATAGCTGCCGGCCGGGAGCTCGATCGAAAAGGCCCGCGCCGCGCCCGCGCCCAGGGGCAGGTCCAGCAGGTACGGCCCGATCCGGAGCTCGTCGCAGTCCTGATCGTTGCCGTCATCGTCGTGCGAAAGGGCAACGTTACCATTGGCGGACGCGCTCGTGGAACTGGAGCCGCTGTTGCCGCCGTTGTCGTCGCCACTTCCATTGCCACCATCAACGGAACCGTCATCGGAGCCATCTTCCGTGCAGGTCGCTGTCTCGACGAAGTGGAAGTCGATGTCGCGCAGGACCATCTGGGCGCTCTCGACCACCAGTGTGTTGGTGCCGTCCGTAAACGTCTCCGGTCCGCCACTCACGTCGAGCGCCGCGCCGGCTGCGGTACCGGTCGAGGTCGCAACATTGAATCGCACTGTGGCGTCAGCTGCCGTCCCGGTGCCGGAGTCGGAACAACCGGCGAGGAGTGCCGCGCCGGCCGCAAGAGTAAGCACACTGGAGTTTCGCATGACGACACCTCTGGATCTTGGTCTGGAAGGGATGGCCCTCTGCGGAGCCCGGACGAGGACCATTAAGCAGGTGCCGTTCCCAACCGATATATTTTGCTAAGTAGCTTTAGGGTAATAGCTTACAGTAAAGATACACCGGGTACCCCCCGGTCCATATGTAACGTTTCGTTCCGGTCACATCATGGCGATTCAGGCGCCGGGGCGCCAGTCGCAGCGGGATCCACGCTCGGAGTCCGTATGACTCATCCACTTGCGCTCCTGTTGGTCGTGTCTGCATTCGGACTTCTGACGGGGTGCGAACGCGCTCGTACACCGTGTCAGGAGTGCGGCACTGTCCGCATCGCGGCAGTGCGCGAGCCTGCGAGCATATTTCCGCCCCTGGTGTTCGAGTCGGTCGGCCGCGACATCGGCGACCGTGTCTACGAACGGCTGGCGTCCTTCCAGGCCGGCGGTGCCACCATCGACCCGACGGCGTTTCGGCCCGGCCTCGCAATTTCCTGGGAGCGGGTGGATTCGCTGAGCTGGCGCTTTCATCTCCGCCCCGACGCGCGGTGGCACGACGGCCGACCGGTCACGGCAGGCGACGTCGCCTTCTCCTTCGCCGCCTACGCCGATTCCTCACTCGAAACCGCGGCGGCATCGGCGCTCCAGGGGGTGCGGGCCGAGGCGGTCGACTCCGCCACGGTGCTGGTACACTTCCCCGGCTACTCTCCCGAGCAGCTATATGACGCCACGTGGCACGTGCGCGTCCTGCCGGAGCACATATGGTCCGGCACTCCTCCCGGTTCCTGGGCCAGCGATACCTCCATTGCCCACCTCGTTGGCAGCGGACCATATCGCGTGACGAGCTGGGCGCGTGGCACCTCCGTCACGCTCGACGCCGATTCGGCGTGGCAGCCCGCGCCCGCCATACGGCGCCTGGTCTGGCGCTTCACCACCGATCCCGATGCCGCGCTCAACCTCCTCCTCGCGAGCGAAGCGGAGCTGCTGGAGCACGCCGGTCCGCCAGCGCAGTCGCAGCGCGCCGCGGCCGACAGCCTGCTTCGGCTGCTCCCCTATCCCTCGGCAGTTTACGGCTTCGCAGCGTTCAGGTTTGCGGGTGCGAGGGGAAAGCCGGATCCGCGCTTCGGCAATCGTGCGGTCCGGCAGGCACTGACGCTCGGCGTGGACCGGGTCAGCATTGCCCGGGCCGTCTTCGGTGCCAATGCCGCAGTACCCGAGGGCCCCGTTTCGCGCCTGCAGTGGATCGCTGGTGACGGGGTCGTCACCCTGCCGTACGACACTGCGGCCGCCGCGGCGCTGCTCGATTCCGCGGGGTGGAAGCGTGATGCCTCCGGTGTGCGCCGGCACGGCGGTACTCGACTCGCTTTCGGGCTGCTCGTTCCATCCACCAGCTCAAGCCGCAAGCTGCTCGCGGAAGCGCTGCAGGAGTCCTGGCGCAGGCTCGGTGCCGAGGTTTCCATCGATGCCGTCGATTTTCCAGTATTCCAGCAGCGGCTCGCCGAAGGGAAGTTTGATGCGTACATCGGCGCCTACCTCGACGAGCCCAGCCCGCGTGGGCTCGTCGATCAATGGACCCGCGCAGGATGGGGCGCACTCAACTACGGGCACTATGCCAACCCGGTCGTTGATTCACTGATCCAGGTGGCGCTGTCCGCCTCATCACTGCCGTTGGCGCGCACCCGATGGCACGAAGTGCTCGATTCCATGAACGTGGATGTGCCGGCCGTCTTCCTCTATACTCCCGAGCAATCCGCGGTCGCGTCCCGGCGAATCACCGGGGTGGCGATCGATCCGTGGAGCTGGCTCGAGGGTGTGGAGCGGTGGGGGATTGAGCCGGGGCCGGCGCCCAAGTAGCCCGATTGCAGCAACTTGCGCCCCGGGTCGGGGCTATTTGATGCCCGGGGTCTCCAGCCCGGCTCGTCGCTTGCGATCTTTCCCGGGGATGTAGTCCGTTCGAACTCGAGGCCGGCTGGCCGGAGGACCTGATGAGCTCACTATGGAACCGGCGCAGCGTCGCCGCCCTGCTCTTGTTCGGTGGGTTGGCTGCCTGTGATGAGCCTGTTCCCATTGCGCCCCCCGTCGTCGGCGGCGGCGGCTCGACCCCTCTGGTTATTGACTCGACCTTTCCCGCGGCCGATGCGCTGACGGCGCCTTATGGCCTGCCGGTCTACGCATACACCGACTCCGCAGTCCAGACGTCCACGGCCACCGTCACCTCGTTCAGCCTGGTGACGGATGCAGACGGCTTCGACGTGCCCCGCAAGATCCTGGTGCAGGGTGGAAACCAGATTCAGGCGACCGCATCGCTCCTTCCCGGCACCAAGTACCGGGCAACGATCTCCACCGCGCTCCTCTCGACCAATGGCGGCGCCCTGCCGGCCGCGCAGACCTGGTCCTTCACGACCCGGCCCATCGTTCACTTCCCGCTCGCAACCGGTACCAGCTTCTTCGGTCACCTTGCCCTGGCGAAGGATTCGACGGGCGGCCTCCACGCCGTGTATGCTGACTCTGTCAACGGCGACCTCTTCTACGCCGAGTGCGCCGGCACCTGTGCCTTGGCGACCAATTGGAGCACCCCGGTGACGCTGGACGTCGGCAACGTCGGTTCTTCCAGTGCCATCGGCGTCGACTTGTCGGGCAGGGTCCACATCGTCTATCGGAGTGACCGGCTGCAGGTATTGCGGTATGCGACCTGCCTCACGGCGTGCACTGACCTGCTCTCCTGGTCCTTCGCCACGGCGGACAACTCGAGCAGCCTGATCGGTATCAACCCCGCCATAGCCGTGACACCTGATGGCGTCGTGCACGCCACCTACTATGATGGTATCAGCAGGTTCCTCAGGTACGCGCGTTGTGTGGCGCTGTGCACTCTCGACGCCAACTGGGAAAATGGCACGCCGGACACCGGTCCGAACGTCGGTCGGTCGAGCGCCATTGTCGTCGATGGCCTCACCCGTCACATCGTCTACCAGGACAGCGGCGGCCGGAACCTCAAGTACGCGACCTGCACGGCCACTTGCGTCAATGCCGTGGAGTGGACGATGGGCTTCATCTCCACGGTCGACGGAGGCCAGGAGCCCGCCATCGCGCTCGGTCCCAACCACCTCCTGGCGGTGACCTACTTCGCCTCGACCGGTAACACCTTGAAGTACGCCACCTGCGCAAGCGCCTGCGTGACCATCGCCGGCTGGACGACCTTCGACCTCACCACCAGCCCCGCCGTCGGACAGGGGAGTGGCCTGACGGTGGATGCGAACGGCCGGGTGCAGGCAGCCTTCATCGATAGTGACCGCGACCGGCTCCGCTACGCCACCTGTTCCAGCGTCTGTACCACGGCCTCGCGCTGGCGCTACAGCACGGTCGATGCGGACGTCGCGCTCGGGGTTTCGCCGGTCGTCGTGCCTGGCCGGGACGGCGGGCTCGAGATCCTCTATCTCGCACTGGACGGTACGGAAGTGAGGTTTGCTGAATAATGCGGGTAGGGCGGGTGAGGCGGGTAGGAACGGAAAACAAAAGCGGATCAGGGCACCGAGCTCTGATCCGCTTCTATTCTGTACCCGCCCTACCCGCCCTCTACGCCGTCTTCCGCTTCCTCGGCGCTGTCGCCCGCTTGCGGGACTTCTTGAGCTGCAGCGTGGGCTGAAAGAGGTACTCGGGATCGGACGAGCCGGCCCCGACACCCACCTCCTCGCGCGCCTGCCGGTAGACGAACCGCTCGCCCCGGAAGTTCCGCAGCACCACCTCTTCATCGGTCATGCTCTCGACGTATTCCGGCAGGAGCGGGATCTTCCCACCGCCGCCCGGGGCGTCGATGACAAAGTAGGGGTTGGCCAGGCCGCTGGTCCATCCCCGGAGCGCGTGCATGATCTCGAGCCCGGTCTGCACCGTCGTCCGGAAGTGCTCGGCGCCCGCCACCTGGTCGGCCATGTAGATGTAGTACGGCCGCACCCGCGCCATCATCAGCCGGTGCATCAACGACTTCATCACTTCGGGGCTGTCGTTGACCCCCTTGAGGAGCACCGTCTGGCAGCCCAGCGGAATCCCCACGTCGGCCAGCATGCCGAGGGCCTTCACCGCCGCCGGGGTGAGCTCGTCCGGGTGGTTGAAGTGGGTGTTGATCCACACCGGGTGGTGCTTCTTGATCGTCTCGCACAGCTCCGGCGTGATCCGCTCGGGCAGGTGACACGGCACCCGGCTCCCGATCCGGATGATCTCGATGTGCTTGATGGACCGCAGCCGGGCCAGGATCATGTCGAGCCGCCGGTCATTGAGGAGCAGCGGATCGCCGCCCGACATGATGACATCGCGGATCTCGGTGTGCTCCTCGAGGTACTGGAACGCCGACTCGAACTGGGACATCGGGATCTTCTCGGGATCGCCCACCTTTCGCCGCCGCGTGCAGAAGCGGCAGTAGGAGGCGCATACCGGGGAAACCAGGAACAGCGCCCGGTCGGGGTAGCGGTGCGTGATGTTCGGCACCGGGCTGTCCTCATCCTCATTGAGCGAGTCGACGATCCCGTCGACCACCTCGAGCTCGTCGACCGTCGGCACGTACTGGCGCCAGATCGGGTCGTTGGGCTCCTTGATGAGGTCCACCATTGCGGGCGAGATGCGGAACTCGAAGTTCTCCGCCGCGAGCCGCAGCCGGTCCAGCTCCGGGAAGTTTTCCGGGCCGAACTTGATGGCGAGCGCCTCGAGGGAAGCGATCGAGTTCTTTCGCAGGACCTCCTGCCAGGTCTCCATGCCGGTACCCGTCCTCCTTAAGGCCGAACCGCAGCGCTCAGATACTTCACGTAGACGACCTGATCGTCGCCGGGGGCGTAAAAGTCCGGGATGCGCGACTGGGCGTGGTATCCGCGGCGCTCGTAGAACGCCCGCGTGGGCCCGTAGTCATCACGTCCCGCCGTCTCGGCGACGATCAGTCGCGCGCGGCCCGCGAGCCGCTGCTCCATTTCGCCGAGCAAGGTTGAGCCGATCCCCTCGCCCTGGTGGGCGGGATCGACGACGATCCAGTAGCAGTCCCAGGTCCCGAGCGTGCAGGGCGTCGGTCCCCAGCAGATCCAGCCGGCGAGGGCGCCATTCACATCGGCACCGAGCGCCTGATAGTCGGACGTACCGGCCACTGCCGCGTCGAACACCTCGACGGCGATGGCGACTTCGTCCTCCTGAAAGAACCCGGTGCCCCGCGTCATCGTCTCGACCGCCACGCGATCGGCGGGCGTGAGGGAACGCAGGAGCACCACGGCGGCGACGGTCACGCCGGGATGCTGCTTGGCACCTGTGCTGCTGCCGCCGCGGACGCCCGGCGCGCGCGATTGAGCGTCTCCTCGACCACCTGCAGCACGAGCTCGTCATAGTTCCAGCCGGCGGCACGCCCCATCCGGGCCAGGCCGGCGTCGCTCGACAGATCGGGGCAGGGGTTCACCTCGAGGATCCACGGCTGACCCTGGTCATCCACCCGCAGGTCCACCCGGCCGTAACCCTCGCCATTCGCCATGACGTGCCAGGCGTGACGTGCCACGGCGCCGATCCGGCGCAGCAGTTCCGACGGCGCCCGCGCGGGGCAGACCGGCTGCGTGCCCATGTCCTCGGCGCTGCCCGAGTGCCACTTGGCGGCGTAGGTGACGATCGGCCAGCTGCCCTCGGGCATCTGGTCGAAGCGGATCTCCGAGATCGGCAGCATCCGGTCGCCGATGAACCCGACGTTGAACTCCCGGCCGCCGATGTACGCCTGCACCAGCACCTCGTCGAAGTGCTCGAGCATGGTGGCCACCCGCTTCCTGAGCGCCCGGCGCGTGGTGCACACCGCGTCCCGGTCGATCCCGACGCTCGCGTCCTCGGCGTTCGGCTTCACGATCGCCGGCAGCGGGAAGTCGGCGGGGATCTTGTTCCCCTGCGCCAGCGTGAAGGCCGGCACCGGCAAGCCCCCCGCGGCGAGCAGAGTGTTCGCGACGTACTTCCGGTGGCAGACCGCGATCGGCCAGTGCCGGCAGCCGGTGAAGGGGACCCCGGTGAGCTCGAGCGCGCCGACCACGAAGTCCTCGTAACGCGCCTTGCCGTTGATCCCCTCGCACAGGTTGAAGACCAGGTCGGCCTTCCGCGCGCGCGTGAGCCAGCGGAAGTCGCCCAGACGAACCGGCACGAGGACCGGCTCATGACCCGCGCGCCGGAGGGCGGTCCGCACCTCGCGCACGTTGGCCATGACCGCGGCCACGTCCTGGGCTGACCACTCGTCGCTCCCGCCGTCGTACAGGATGACTGCGCGCATCATCTCACCTCTGCCAGCAGGGTCCCGCCGCGGATCCGCCGCCAGGCGATGTCGGCCACGGTGCGGATCAGGTCGTCGTAGCTCATGCCCGCCGCCCGCGCCGCCTTGGGGAAGCAGGAGTTGTCCATCGGGTCCGGAAGGATGCCGGGCAGCGGGTTGAGCTCCACCACCATCGGCCGTCCCGCCCCGTCGCAGCGGACATCGATCCGGCACCAGTCGCGGCATTCGAGCGCCCGGTAGGCGGCCAGTGCCGCCACTTCTATGTCCCGGGTCAGTTCCTCCGGCACCTGCGCTGGGCACTCGAACAGCTGCAGCGGGTTGGCGACCGTGTCCCAGAGCCACTTCGCCTCATAGCCGTAGATCGGCGGTGCGCCCGCGGGCAGCACGTCGAAGTTCATGCCGACGATTGGCAAACAGCGTGCCTCCTCGCCGTTCCCGATCACCGCCACCGTGAACTCGGGACCCGGAAGCCAGGTCTCGATGAGCACCGGCTGCTTGTAGGTGTCGAGTAGCGCCTCCACCCGCGTGACCAGTTCCGCCCGGTTCTGGCAGAGGCTCTGGACGCTCACGCCCTTGCCCGATCCCTCGAAGCACGGCTTCGCGAAGAGCGGGAAGGGCAGCGCCACGTTCCGGGCGTCGTCCCGGGTGCACGCGATGGTGAAGGGGGCGGTGGGCACGCCGTGCTGGAGCAGCGCCTCCTTCGTCCGGCCCTTGTGCAGGCAGAGCGAAAGGGAGAGTGGGTCGGAGGCATGGTACGGGATGCCGAAGAACTCGCAGATGGCCGGGACATGACCCTCCCGGTTCGGGCCGTAGAGCCCCTCGGCGATGTTGAACACGAAGTCGGGACGGGCGGCGCGGAGCCGCTCGGGGAAGGTCTCGTTCGCCTCGAGGAGGATCACTTCTCCTATGGTGGAGAGCGCGGCGGCTACGGCGTCGATGGTGCCCTGCTCGTCCCACTCGGCGTAGAGATCAGGCTGCTCCAGGTCGCTGCGCAGGACGCGCTGCGCCGAGGGAAGCGCCGTGCCTTCTGAGTTGTGATTGGGGATTACGGGGGAGGGCGAGTCCGCCCCGGCGACTGGTGCCGGTGCCTCTGGCTTGAGGTTGAAGGCTAGTCCGATCCGAACTGCCAAACGGGCCCTCTACAAAAAAAGACGTCCGATGCCGGACGAGCGAACCTCGAAATGATCATTTTCTCGCGCGCGCGAATCTAAGGTAAGGAATGCAAAACGATTGCACAATAGTTTTTTCGGGATTTTCTCAGACTTTGTGGTACCCAACCCGCCCACATTCCGTCCCATCGACCGCGCGATAGATCTCGAAGTCGCCGAAAAGTGCCGGCGCTTCGACCTTGAGGACGCGGAGGATCATCACTGCGAGACGGCGGATCTCGAGCTCCGCTCCCTCTCCCAGGCGAAGCTCGAGCATCGTGCGCCAGGCGCGGACGTTGGCGCTCACCACGATCTTCGTCTCCGTCCCATTAGGCAGGACGCTCCGGGCCGCCTCGCGCGCCATCTTCCGCCGGTGGATGCCGCTCTCCACCCAGCTGTACTTTTCGATCAGCCGCTCCACCGCCCCCACATAGGACGCCTGCGCCGACTCCATCGCCTTCGCCCATTCCCCCTCGAGGACCGCGTCGCCCTGGATCGCCGGGGGCATGACGAAATTCGCCTCCGACTCGTCCACGTACCGCTGTGAGAGCTGGGAGTAGCCGAACCCGGCCCGGTGCCGCACCAGCTCGTGGGTGCAGGAGCGGGAGATCCCCTCGAGGAGGAGCACGTAGGTCGAGTGCTCGAACACCGACCCGTGGCCCTGCTTCAGGATGTTCTCCAGGTACTCGGCGGTGCTCCGCCCGGCGGGATTGCGCTGGCTCATGTAGCAGAGCCGCCCGGCGAACTCGGCCAAGCGCTCACCGTCGGTGGACGACCCCTTCCAGGAGATGGCGAGGTGCGCCGGCTCGACGAATTGCGGGCGGGCGAGCAGGGTGACGCGCGGTTCGCGGAGGATGTTCATGGTCGTGAGTCTTGGGTCGTGGGTCGTGGGTCGTGAGAGGCGTCTGCCACCGTCAGGCGTGAGCGGTCGTAGCCGCCCTCCCGCTCGATGGTCCGCAGCGCCGATACAATGTCGTCCGGAATCTGGGCCGCCGCGTTGCCCACCTTGAGCTGGGTGAGCGGCGCCCCGGCGGAGCCGGCCGGAAGGATAACGCCCGGATTCAGGATGCCCAGTGGGTCGAAGCAGTTCTTCACCAGCCGGAAGAGCCCGGTGATCTCCGGACCATAGACGAGCTCCGTGAGACCAGCGCGGAGCCGCCCGTCTCCATGCTCCCCCGCCGGCGTGCCCTTCATGGCGATGACGCCGGCACTCACCTCCGCGAGCAGCGACGCGATGGCATCGGTCCACCCGGGGCGCGTGGTGTCCGGGAGCAGGTTCGCATGCACGTGGCCGTCACCCGCATGGCCGAAGAGGACGATGGGAAGACCACGCCGCGCCGCCGCATCTCGCAGTAGCTGCAGGTATTCAGCAAGACATTTCACCGGCACGCATCCGTCCTCGACCACCTGCATCGATCGCTGCGTCACCGGCAATCGGGCGAGGATCGGACTCGCCGCGTGGCGCAGTGCCCAGGTCGCCGCCTCGTCCTCCGGCGTGCGGGGTCGCATCGCGAGCGCCCCCGCCGCCAGGGCCGCGCTCACTCCCCGCGCCACCGCGTCCTCCAGTGCCCCCGCCGTCTCCTCTTCGTATTCGAGCAGCAGCACCGCGTCGGCGTCGGGCACGGCCACGTCGGCGCCGGTCGTACCGCGCCGCACCACGTCGAGGAAGCTGCGGTCGAGCAGCTCGCACGCCGAAGGACCGGTCGCCGTCAGCGCTGCGATCACGTCGGCGATCCGGTCGACCGTCGCGATCCCCACCTGCAGCGCCGAACGGAACGCCGGAATGGGGTCGAGTCGCCACGTGACCTCCGTCACGATGCCGAGCGTCCCCTCGGCGCCGATGAAGAGGTCGAGCAGGTCACCCGAGTCGAGCCAGGCATCGAGCGCATAGCCCGAGGAGTTCTTCCGCGTCCGCGGGAACCGCGCGCGGATCATCGCGGCCTCGGCCCGGATCCGTGGCGCCACCTCCGCCTCGAAGCGGCGCGTTGTCGCCGAGTCGCCGGCGGGTTCGCCCCGGCGCAGCGCCAGCCGCTCTCCACCGGCGGTGATGATCGTCGCCTCCTTTACCCAGCGTCGCACGCTGCCGTACCGCAGAGTCCGTGGCCCGGAGGCGTTGGTCGAGAAGACACCGCCCACTGTCGCCCAGCGCGCACTCGATGGATCGGGCGGCAGGCGCAGCCCGGACGGCGCCGCGGCCTGCTCGATCTCGCCCAGCGTCACGCCTGCCGACGTCACCGCCGTCCGCGCGGCGGCGTCGATGTTGAGTTGCCGCTCGGCCATCGCCGTCAGGTCCACCAGCACGCCCTCTCCCACATTGCCCCCGCCCATCGCACTCCCCGCCCCGCGCAATACGAGCGGCTGACGACTGCCGGCCGACTGCCGACTGCCGACTGCCCACTTGAGCAACTCCACGAGGTCCGCCTCATCCGCCGGGAGCGCCACGGCTGCCGGCACAATCCGATAGACCCCCGCGCCCTCGCTGTAAGCGGCGCGGGCGCGGAGGTCGGTACGGAACGGGCCGCGAAGGGCAGGGGCGGACGGCATGAGCGCAAAGCTACGTTATCTTGTTCCCCTATGTCGGATGCCCAGCGCGCCCAGCTCATACATATAGATGTCGACCGTCGGCTCGGTCACGAGTGGGACGAGTGGGACGGCACCGCCCTGCCGAACCAGGGGAACTACGACTCTCCGCCGGCACTCTTCTTCGGCTGGTCGGCACTGGCTTTGGCCTTTGCCCTCGGCGTCCTCGCCCTCATTGCCGAACTGCTTGCCCCGCACGTTGCCCATCTCAGCGCGCGGGTGCCCGGCTACGTGTGGATCGGCCTGGGTGTGGTGGCGTCGGTGCTCTGGCTCTGGTGGGGCGCGATTCTCCTCTCCTACTACATGCGCCGCCCGCTCCTGCCCGAGCGCCTCGCCGAGCGGGGACCGTTCCTCCGGCTCATGCGGCTCACGTCGCGAGTGGCGGAGCGGTTCGGCAGGCGCGACTGGGTCGAGAACGCGGCGGTGAAGGTCTACAACGCGCTGGTGCTGGAGCGGAACCGGAAGGTGGGGAAGGGCGAGCTGCTCCTCCTCATTCCACGCTGCCTGTCGCGCGCCACGCTCGATGGGGTGCTGCAGATCGCCGGCAAGTACGATGTGCCGGTCTTCGTGGCCACCCGCGGCCAGCTCGCCCGGCGGGTGATCCGCGAGCGGCGCCCCCGCGCGGTGGTGGCGGTGGCCTGCGAGCGCGACATGGTGAGCGGACTGCACGACGTCGCGGGGAAGGTGCCGGTGCTTGGCCTCACCATGACGCTGCCCTCGGGCCCCTGCAAGGACGCACTCCTCGACCTGGCGCAGCTCGAGGAGTGGGTGAAGGCCTACGTAGTCTGAGCAGGTGCGGGGACGCTCACTCGAAACCCCACGCAATCAGGTTGTCCACCAGCGGCTGCGGCACCTCCTCCAGTCCGTTCGTGTCGCCCAGGAAGAAGATCCGCGCCTTTGGGTGAGCCAGGACGCCCATCACTGCCTCGCCCGTGTCGAGCCAGCCCAGCACCTCTATCCCACTGCCGATCGGCTCGACGAGTACCGCGCCCGCGACGAACGGGAGCATGTCCGCACCCTGGGTGATGGGATGCGCGGCGAACGTGGTGACCACACCCGTCACCTTCCCCCTGAAAGGGATCCCGATACTCTCGGCGAGCTTGTCGCGCCCGCCCTCATGCAGGAATTCTCCGAGGAGGACCAGCGTCGAGCCGCAGCCCAGGAACCAGTCGTACGCCCGCAACTCGCCCGCCGTGTAGGTGCCATACTGCCCTGCCCGGATCACTCCCGCGTACGTAGCCAGCAGCGTGTCGGAGACCACCTCGCCTCTCGGAAGCTCGTCCACGACGTAGCCGCCTGACCGCAGGTAGTCGGCGAGCCGCTGCCCTTGGTGCGGGGCCTCGGGATCGAAGCCGGCCTCTCCCTGGGGATACCACCACACCCCGCCATCGCGGGACGCGTCCACAAGGATATGCTGCCCGGTGCTGGCGCCGGGGCAGGCCAGCGCGGCTGCTTTCGGCTCCGGTTCCGGCACCGGCTCGTCACCGGCCGGAGAACTCGAGCACGCCCCGCTCATGACTCCGGCGAGGAGTACCGTCCATCCCATCAGTCTGGGTCCCGCGTTGTCGAGTCGCATATCGCCCTCCCTGAATGCTCTTGTGTTACATCCGGCGGAATACCATCACCAGCTTGATCCCGTCTTCCAGCTCAGGGATGTCGATGGTCAGCTCCTTGTTTGCGAGGGCGACGGTTCCAGTCATGACATCGGAGTCCAGGGTGATGGTCACCTTCGTTCCGTCCAGGACAAGTGTTCCTGTGGTAACGTCGGGTTCCGTTTCCTCCGGTAGACGCGAGGAAAACGTCACCGCCCCTGTGGCGCTGAGGGTCATGCTGAATTCGGCGATATCACCGGACGACAGCAAATCCACCTTTTCTGAGGATTCGAGGTTGGTGATCTCGAATTTCGTGGCCTTCCAGCTGCCCGCGATGTCCCGCAGTTGCAGTTCCTTTGGTCCGTTCGAATCGCCGCATGCTGCCTGCGCCGCGATGGCAAGGACGACGATGGCGTTCCGGAGACGGGTTTTCATGGGGCACGCTCCTTGGACGGGTGAGGTTCAGCAACAGGTATCCGTCCGAACGCTGCCGCCGGGGGGTCAAGGCCGAGTCAAGTGCCGACCGCAGCCGGGGCCGGACCGGCCAACGCGCGGCGGAACCGGGGTATGATTGGCTGGGTACTGCTGGGTGGGTGTGAGACCTGGGGGAGGCTGGATCATGGCGCAGGGCGGGGCCGAGAGGGCGGGTGGCTCGACCATCCCGAGCCTGCTTAGCTGGATCGCGATCACGGCGCTCGCGGCGGCCATCGGTGGGGCCGCCGCCGCCAATTCGCGTGAGTTCTATGGGGCGTTGCAGCGCCCCGCATGGGCTCCGCCGGGGTCGGTCTTCGGCCCGGTGTGGAGCGTGCTCTATCTCCTGATGGCGGTTGCGGCGTGGCTGGTGTGGCGGGCCCGCCGGTTTGTCGGCGCGCGGGTGGCGCTCATGCTCTTCCTGGTGCAGTTGGCGCTCAATGCCCTCTGGACGTGGCTGTTCTTCACCTGGCAGCAAGGCGGGCTGGCGTTCGTCGACGTCATCCTGGTGTGGGTCGTCGTGGCGATGACGCTCAACATGTTCTGGCGGGTGCGGCCGCTTGCCGGAGCGCTGCTCGTTCCCTATCTCGCCTGGGTCAGCTTCGCGACGGCGCTCACCTATGCAGTATGGAAGGCCAACCCGGGGATCCTTTAGGGCAACTCTGGCCGTATCCGGCCGCGCCTACGGGTTGATGCTCACGTTGACGGAAGCCTGATGGTGTCCATCGTGGGTGTAGGCGGTGACGAAGACACCGGAGCCGGCAGCCCTCGCGGTTACCAGGCCGCCAGCATCGACGGACGCCACGCTGGAGTCTGTCGATTCCCAGACAATGGCCTTGTCGGTCGCGTTGGCCGGGGAGACCGTCGCAAGCAGTTGCCTGGTTTCGCCAGTGGCAGAAAACTGGAGCACTTGCGGCGTCACCCGCACGCCCTGCACGGATACAGTGTTCGCTGGTGGGGGATCGCCCGGCTGGCTCGGGCTCATGCAGGCACTGGCGCTCAGCACTAGGAGGGCAAATGTGGCCTGGGGGGCAGTGAAACGCATCGCATCACTCCAATGGCGCTGTCGACGGGGCTTCGTTACGCGAACCCCATTTTGGACAGGTCGGGCGATTGCGACAATGACTGATCGTCCCGACTTCCTGCTCGGGTGTATCGGGCGCACAACTCGCGAGAACTGTAAGGATTGCCGGATCCTTGCTCCGCTGATGGACAGTGCGTACTCGAACACGTATTACATCCCGGAACGCTCGTTCAAGCGCGACTCGGTCATTCGCGTCTTCGCCAACATGAGATCGTGAAGCAGTGAGGGCCTGAGTGTGCGGCATGCTCCACCCCCGAGACAGGAGGACTGAGAAATGTGGAACCCGAACCGTGCGGGCCTCTCACGCTTCCTGTCGCTCCCCGGGCTTCTTTCGCTGACCGTCACGGTCGGAACGGCGCGCCCGAGCCCGTCGACCGTCCTCACCATCAGCCCCGCCTCGCACGATTTTGGTCAGGTCATCGTGAGAATGTCGGGCACGACCTTCCAGTTCAGGGTTACCCTGCCTCCCGGAGGGGGCCCGACTGACGCCGTCTCGGTCACGATTACAGGACCGAATGAAGCGGATTTCCGCATCCCGCTGGAGCTGTATTCGACGCGGCAACGCAATACTTGCGCTGACTCAACGTGGCGGAGCGGCTCCTGCGACGTGTGGGTGGAGTTCATGCCCCAAGCCGTCGGCTCGCGCAATGCGTCCCTGGTGGTGTCCGACACGCGCGGTAACCGGGGGTCAGCAGTGCTCACCGGGACGGGGGTCTTTGGCTGCCGGCCTGACGCGGCTGTGTCCTGTAACTACGCAGATCACTACTCTGGCACCTTCAGCTGGAGTGCGGCCCTGGTCACCAAGTCCGGGAACTCATCAGGACCGGAATACAAAGCCTTGGCGACCACAACCGTGAAAGTCACGCTGACGAACGGGCTTGCCTATTGCGCAGGCTCGCAGTCAGACTCCACCATGTCGACGGAGGCGGGGAGACTGGATGAGTTGAGGGAGACCATTGGGACTATTTCGGGCCCCGGCATGTTCTCTATTGAGTTCTTTGAGGACAACGGTCAGCTCGCGTACAGGGTCACGGCGTGGTGTCCCACGGGGCAGGGTACTCTGACCACCACGAATTACCGCACGCGAGAGACGACTACCGCGAGCTTCAAGGCGAATCCGGCGAGGGTGGGTGGTAGCGGCGGGATGGAGATTGACCCGCAGCCAGCCAGCGCAATTGGCATTGACCTGGCCGGCAGCATTCCAGGCAGAGTGCATCCTGACGCAGATCCCCTCAACGGCGTATCTGGTACGCTGGACATTGCCTGGTCCCTCAAGCGCAATTGAGCGCTCGATCTCTCAGAGGCGGGGAAGGCCGTCGCTGAGCGAAGAAGCGGTACTATCGGATGACGTCCGCCTGGCGAACCTGATGGCACTCGTGCCTGGCAGCAGCGATTACATCGTCAGCCGGTGGTACATACGCGTCGCCTGCGGGCGCCGAAAGGATCCTGAGACATTTCTCGAAGCCTGGGGTGTTAAATACGAACAGGATCGTCGCGGTGTCCGGCCCCAATACACGAAAGCCGATCCAAGTTCCTCGCGGAATGAACACCGTGGCGCCAGCCTGCGCACGATGCCGTACATCACCCAACGTCACTTCGACCTGGCCTCGGTGCACGAAGACGAGTTCGTCCTCGCCGAGGTGCTTGTGGATCCCGATGGAGTCACCGGGCGGCATATCCTCCAGGCCAACGGTCAGGGTCCGCGACCCCGAAGTCAGGGGATCGACCTTGATGAAGAGCGGCTTCCGCCCCTGGAGCATGCGCGACTCGCCTTCGTCGCGCGCCAGGACCGCGGGCCGGCCCCAGTCGCCACCGGCGGAGTCGGCACGGGTGGCTGCGGGCGGCGCCTCACGCGTATCGGCCCGGTTGCAGCCGATGAGGACGCAGCCCACCAGGGCCAGCGCATTCTGGAGGGTCGGTCGTCTCATCTGCCTTCTCCGAGGGAGCCTGCATGGTGGCGGCGCAACGTGTGAGACAGTAAGGTCCTCAGGCGGTGTCTCTCGAACAAAAGAGCGCCATGACCTCGGGCGGCCAATTCGCCGCGCGATTCGTTGCCTTGTCGACGTAGGCAACGGTCATGTGGCAGCGCGAGAGGTCGGTGCCCGCGGAATCGACCATGGTGCACTCGATGAGCGCGTCTGGTCCGCAGAACTCACGCACAAAGGAGGTAATTGTGATCTCCTGATCTCCCCGGGCAGGCCGTAGAAAGTCAATTTCGATTCTCCGGACCCACACCATGAATGGCAACGTCCCCAGGGTCGTCAAGTCCCAACCGATAGAGTCACGAAGCCCCTCCATCCGATGATCAACGAAGTAGGTCGCGTACCTCCCGGTGCCCACATGATTGTAGGGATCGAGCTCGGAGAACTGGATCCGGTGCGTGGTCCTGAATACCAGAGGTGCCTTTGACATGGCCGCTCCCGTGGTGAGGCGCCACGTAGCTGGTACTCCTCGTGATCTTCATGATACTCAACTGCTCGGTCCACTGAGCTTCGCTACGAACCGCCCCTGCTGTCTCGCCACAAACCAGTAGAACGGAATCCCCGCCAGGATTACCGCAAAGATCCCCAGCGTCCACACCCGTGTGTCCGGCTCCACCACCGAGTTCCCCAGCAGGAAGATCGTCGACGCGATGAAGAGGATCGGCACTACCGGATACCCCGGCGTCCGGAACGACGGCTTGTAGCTCGCCTTCTTCCGCAGCGGAAACACCGCCGCCACGCCTAGCGCATAGAACGGCAGCACCGCGATCACGTACGTATCGGTCAACTTCTCAAAGGTCTGCAGCAGCACGAACGCGACGCCCATCGCCGCGACCAGCATGATCGCCACGTACGGCGTCCCGAACTTCGGGTGCACCTTCGCCACCTGCTGGAAGAAGAGCTTGTCGTCGGCCAGGGCGAACAGGATCCGCGGCGAGGTGAGCAACACGCTGCTCAGTGTCCCGAACGTCGAGAGCATCACCGTCACCGACACGAAGATCACGCCCTTCCGCCCGATCAGCCGCTCCGCTACGTCGGCCGCCACCAGCTTGGAACCCCGGATCTCGTTCACGTCGAGCACCGACAGGTACGCGACATTGGCCAGTACATAGATGGCAATCACCAGCAGCGTGCCGATGATCAGCGCCCTGGGCAGGTTCCGCTGGGGGTCCTTTACCTCGCCCGCCGCGTAGCTCAGGTCCGCCCACCCGTCGTACGCCCAGAGCACCGCCACCAGCGCCAGCCCGAACGGTGCGATCGAGAAACTCCCCGCCGGCACCGCCGGCGTGAAGTGCCCACCCGTCTCCGGCAGCCCCAGCGTCAGTGCCAGGGCGATGATGAACAGGAGGCCGCCGTACTTGGCGAGTGTCGTGATGTTGGTGACCAGTGCCCCCCACCGGACGCCCACGAGGTTGAACGTCGCCGTTACCACGATCGCCACCGCTGCCAGGCGGTGCGAGTACATGTCGTACGGCGCCACCCGCGGATCGTAGCCCAGCACCCGGAGGAAATACTCGGCGAACGTGATGGAGATCGCCCCCAGCGACGCCGCCCTGATGATCACCAGCTGCGACCACCCGAACAGGAAGCCGTACAGCCTCCCCCATCCGTCGCGCAGGAAGGCATACAGCCCGCCCGTCTCCGGAATCGCGCTCGACACCTCGGCCAGCGTGAACGCGCCGCACAGCGCGAAGATCCCGCCCAGCACCCATACCGAAAGCATCGGCAGCGGCCCGGGGAGCCGTTCCGCGATCCCGGCTGGCGACCGGAAGATGCCCGACCCGATGGTCGAGCCGATCACCACGGCGATGGCGCTCCAGAGCCCGATGCTGCGCGGAAGCCGGCTGGGGCTGGGGGAAGTCATGGGGCTCCCTGACTGAGTGGAGTACCTGTGCGCGATGCTATTGCCTCTTGGTGGTCGAATCTGGCTTGGCGCTGCTCGAGTCCGCCGCGTCGGGAACAGGCACCAGCGTCGCGATGGCGCTGCGGCCCCTGGGGATCCGTGCCAGCATGCTGTCGAGCTTCACCTGCACCGGATGGTCCTTCGGGAGCGGCCGCTCGAGCTCCCGCTCCGGCAACGACGGATCGGCGTATGGCCGGTACGCCCCCTCCACCGTGATGATGGAGAATCCCTCCTTGCTGGGATCCACCCATCCCCTGATCCGCACGACGTCCGTCCCGAGAGGCCTGGCATCCGTCGGCTTGAGCGTCTCGGCGTTGAGCCACGGCGACTCCACCCAGCCGTCGCGGACCGAGTGGAACGCAATCGGGATACTGTCCACGGTCAGCGCCCTGATCAGGCGCTCCGTCGCCGGCGGTAACTTGGCCCGCACCTCGATCGAGGGATCCTCTGGGAAGGGAACGACCCGTGGCCGCGTCGTATTTGGATTGCAGGCAACAAGGAGCACCAGCAGTCCTGCGCAGATCCTCCTGCCGCCCGGCTGCCTTGCCGCCTCGCTGCTCATTCCAATTCCACCGCGGCCGGCGGTGTCACGCCGTAGTCGTAGAACCCCTTCCCGCTCTTTCGCCCGAGCCACCCCGCCGCCACCATCCGCCGCAGCAGCGTCGGCGGCGCGTAGCGCTCCTCGCGATACTCGGCGAACATGATCTCGCCAATCAGCACGACCGTGTCGAGGCCCACGAAATCGAGCAGGGTGAGCGGCCCCATCGGGTGACCGCACCCGAGCACCATGCCGCGGTCGATGTCGACGGTCGATGCCACGCCGCGCTCCTTGGCCCGCACCGCATCGAGCAGGAAGGGCACCAGCAGCAGGTTGACTACGAATCCCGGCACGTCACGCGCTTCCACCGTCTGCTTTCCCAGCGCGCGCACGAAGGCAAGTGCCGCGTCATACGTCTCCGCCGACGTGGTGACTCCACGTATCACCTCCACCAGCGGCATCAGCGGCACGGGGTTGAAGAAGTGGAGTCCCACGAACCGGTCAGGTCTTCCGCTCCCGGCGGCGAGTGTCGCGATGCTGAGACTCGACGTGTTGCTGGCAAGAACGGTGGGGCGGGGACAGAGTGAGTCCAGTTCGCGGTAGAGGAGGATCTTGGCCGCTGGATCCTCCGTGATCGCCTCGATGATGAGATCTGCGGCCGCGAGTGCGCCAAGGTCGGTGGTCGTCGTCACGCGGCCCAGCGCAGCCTCGCGTGCCGCCGCGGTGAGTTGGCCCTTCTCCACGAACTTCGCCGTCGACTTCTCCATCCCGGCGCGCGCCTTCCGCAGCGCCGCCTCGTCCACATCCCGGAGGACGGTATCGAAGCCGGCCGCCGCCGCCGCCTGGGCGATGCCGGCACCCATCAGCCCCGCTCCGACAACTCCGACGGAGCGGATGCCGCTCACGGCTTGGAGCGGGAGGAACTCCCCGGGCGTGGCGTGCGGTTGGCGACCAGGGTCTCGATCTCGGAGATCACGGTGTCGAGGAGGCCCGTCTTCCGGCCCGGCAACTGGTGCGACGTGCGCACCGAGCCGCGCTCGACATGATCCAGCGCGCATTCGAGCCCGAGCTGGGTGCGCTCGGCGACGGTACGGTACGACTTCCCGATGGCCCAGGAGAATCCGAAGGCCCCCGGCAGTGGCATCAGCAGTACGGGCCAGAAGGCGTTGAGCGCGCCGAGCACCACCGTGCCGGCGACGGCCACTGACACGAGCGCCGCTGCGCCGCCGATGTATCCCCGCCGAAGATCCCGCAGGCTCGCGCGCAGCACCACCTGGCACAGCCCCGGTTCGAGCGGCACGATCGTGGCCGAGATCCGCTCCGCCTTCTGCAGCATGAACTTCCTGCTTCCCGTTGCCCGGCGCACCGCGGCCTGCCATCCGCCCACCGGCTCCAGCATCAAATGCCCATCGGTCTGGCGAATGGTGCCGAACACTTCCTCCGTTTCGAGGTAGCGCACCAGCGCGGCCTCGACGGCGCCCGGGTCACCTTGCACTACCCGCTCCGCCTGCACCGACGCGAGCCCCATCATCTCGTCGATCCAACCCTCGGGCTCCGGCGCCTCGCGCACCTGGCCCACCTCGAGCATCGCTTGCCGGAGGTAGCGCTCGGGAATGCCGACGTCGCGCCCCAGAGCCAGCACCTCGTTGCCGTCGAGCGACCCGGTCACGTCGCGCTCATTGGCCTGCAGTTCCGCTGCGCGCTGCAGTATCCGCTGCAGTGCCTCCTGATCGAACTTGGGCGTCAATTCACTTCCCATGCTTGTCTGCTTCTTCCTTGTGCGCCGTCTCACGGAGCCGCTGCATCAGGTCGCCCAGTTCATGGGCGGGCATCGGGGCCGACGGCGGCAGCGCTGGCTGCGCCGGCGCGGCCGCGATCACCTTGTCATCCCGCATGCGCGCTGCCCGGTCGGCCATGTCCATGAACGGGCGGAGCAGGTCCATCGGCAGCGGGAAGATCGTGGTCGAGTTGTTCTCCGCCGCGATCTCCGTCACCGTCTGGAGGTAGCGCAGCTGCAGCGACACCGGCTCTGACGCCAGCATCTTCGCCGCCTCGGCGAGCGTCGCCGACGCCTGCAGCTCACCCTGCGCCGCGATCACCTTGGCCCGGCGCTCCCGCTCCGCTTCCGCCTGCCGCGCCATTGCCCGCTTCATCTGGTCGGGCAGGTCCACGTCCTTCACCTCCACCGCCGACACCTCGATGCCCCACGGATCGGTGCGCTCGTCGATGATCTTCTTGAGCACCGCGTTGATCTTTTCCCGGTCGGCCAGCAGCTCGTCCAACTCCACCTCCCCCAGCACCGAGCGGAGCGTGGTCTGGGACAGCTGGCTCGTGGCGTAGAGGTAGTCCTCGATCTCGATGAACGCCTTGGCCGGGTCGAGCACCCGCATGTACAGCACCGCGTTCACCTTGACGGACACGTTGTCGCGGGTGATGACGTCCTGTGCCGGGATATCCAGTGCCACGGTGCGGAGCGTCATCCGCTTCATCTGGGCAAAGCCGAGCGGCACGAATGTGAGGCCGGGTCCCTTCGTGCCCCAGTACTTGCCCAGGAAGAATGACACGCCGCGCTCGTACTGGCGCAGCACGCGAAGGCTCCCGAAAGAGTAGGCCACGACCAGCAGCAGGGCGGGCAGCAGGAGTTCCATGGTGGTGCTCCGGTTCAGCCGATGGCTTCGACGATGACGGCGATGCCCTGCCCGCCACCGATACAGGCACTCCCCAGCGCGTAGCGGCCACCCCGGCGCCTGAGCGCATGAAGCAGGTGCACCAGGATGCGGGTGCCGCTCGCACCGAGCGGATGCCCGACCGCTATGGCGCCACCGTCCACGTTCGTGCGCGCCCGGTCGAGGCCCAGTTCCTTCTCCACCGAGAGATACTGCGCCCCGAACGCCTCGTTCACCTCCACCAGGTCCAGCTGGTCAAGCGTCAGCCTCGCTCGCGCGAGTGCCGCGCGGGCGGCCGGTGCCGGACCGATGCCCATGAGGGAAGGCTCGACACCCGCCACCGCATACGCGACCAGCCGGCCCAGCGGTTTCAGTCCCCGTTCCCGGGCGAAGGTGGCGTCGGCCACCACCATCGCCGCGGCACCGTCCGCGATGCCCGACGCATTCCCCGCCGTCACCACGCCACCCTTCCGGAACGCCGGGGTGAGCTTTGCCAGGCCCTCGGGCGTGGTGTCCGGGCGCATGTGCTCATCCCGTGCCCATGCCACCGGCTGCTTCGTCTTGGGATCGGTCAGCGCCACCGGTGCGAGCTCGTCGGTGAACGCGCCTGCCGCCCACGCATCCCGCGCGCGCTGCTGGCTCTGGAGCGCATAGGCATCCACGGTCGCGCGGTCAATGCCGTACTGGGTCGCCAGGTTCTCCGCAGTCTCCGCCATAGCCGTGTCGCACCAGCTGTCACGCAGTGCTTCCCAGAGCGAGTCCTCCAGCGCCGGTGCCTGCCCGAACTTGAGCCCCCAGCGTGCGCCCCGCACCACGTGCGGTGCCTGGCTCATCGACTCGGTGCCGCCCGCCAGCACCACGCGCGATTCACCCAGCCGGATCTGGTGCGCTGCCTGCACCAGCGCCTCGAACCCCGAGCCGCACAGGCGATTGACCGTGAGCGCCGGTGTCTCGACTCGGCATCCGCTGCGGAGTCCGATGTGGCGCGCCAGGTAAATCGCGTCCGCCGAGGTCTGTTGCGCGTTGCCGATCACGACGTGATCGATCAGCTCGGCGCCGAGTCCGCTCCGCTCGATGGCGGCCTTGCCGGCTACCACGCCGAGGTCGGTGGCGGAGAGCGACTTGAGCGCACCGCCGAAGGCACCGAAGCCGGTGCGGGCGCCACTCAGGAAAACGACATCTGCAGGAGTCATAAATGCTGATCAGGCAGGGATTTGCCTCGCCGCCTGTCCCGTGGTGTGGTCAGTCGCGCTAGGGGACGTCTGGGGGATCTTGCGGCCCCGGGTCCCCTGAATAACCTAAGCGTTGCCACCATTTCCAGCCCCAGCATCCAGCGGTCCTTCAACGTAGGGGGCGCACCGCGAAGGATCACGTTCACAGCCGACGGATTGCTGGCGCTGGTCACCGACGAATTCGGCTTCGTTCACATCATCCGGTGACCGGTGTGGGGTTCCGCTGTGTGAGGGCTCAGCTGTCAAAGCTGAGCCCCGTTCCGCAGCTCACGCAGTGACGCCAGCCGTACTCTACCTCCGCCTCGCACCGGGGACACCGGCCCAGCAACTGCGACTGCCCGCAATGCGGGCAGAAGTGCACCGCGCGCCCTGGCGGCAGTGACCCGCCGCAGTAACTGCATCGCGCCGCTGCGGCCACGGGCGCCGCCGGCGCTTCCGCAACCGGCGTCACGTTGAACTCCTCCGCACCAACCGACCGCACCGCGTCGAACGGCAGCGGCTCGATCGCTTCTGCCGCGGCGTCCAGCTGCTCGACCACCTCGACCAGCTCTTCCACGGCGGGCGCAGCCTGGCGCGGCGGCGGCGCGTAGGCGTCGTCCTCGGTCTGCCCGGAAAGCACCCGGGCGAGCGGGATCGGCTGCAGCACGAAGGCAGCGTCTCGGAACTCCCGCAGCACCGACAAGTCGGGATTAGGACTCTTCACTTCGCTCGCGAAGCGCAGCCGTACCGGGCCAGGCTCGGTGTTCGCGTATCCTCCCTCGCCGCTGGCGAACCGAAGCAGCAGCAACTCATAGTCCTCGCTCGACTCCACGCCAAGCGCGCGGCGGCTCGTGCGGTAGGGCACGAACCTGGACACCAGCTCACCCACGGTCACCGGTTGCTGCAGCCGGGCCGGGTCGAGCGCGAGCAGGGTCCGCGTAAGGTGCCGAAACAGGCGTTCGATGTCCTGCACGCAGTTCCTCCGAAGACGTCAGGCGTCCGACACGTGTCGTGAACCTACACACCTCGCCCCGTCCGGTCGACGCTTAACGCCACCCCCGGGGCCGCGTCCTTGGCTGCAGCAGGAATGGCCGCTCCAACACACGCTTCAGGGGAGGTAGCAGATGTCACGTGATCTTCGTCACATACGAACTCGGCTGGTCGGGGCCGCCCTGGTCGGCGCCGCGTTCCTCGGCGCCTGTTCCGACAGCACTTCGCCCATCGATACCACAGCCGGCGTGCAGCAGGACGCGCTCGACCTGGGCTCGGCGAGTGCCGATGAAACCGAACTGGCGCTCGACGCCCTTGGCGGCGCCGACGGTGCGATGTCGATGTCGCTGATGAGTTCGCCGTCGGGCCCTGCGCTCCTCAGGCCCCTCTGTGCCACCCTTTCATCGACCGCTGACACCGATGGCGACGGCATCCGCGACAACGCGACGTTCACCTACGCCCTGCCGGCCTGCAGCTTCACCGGCTGGCGCGGCGGCACCGTCGAGCTCACCGGCGTCATCAGCATCAGCGATCCCGATCCGGCGCCGAGCTTCGCCTACCTGCTCACGTACGACAATTTCAAGTGGCAGTATACGGCGCCCAATGCCGTCGACTCCTGGTCGGCCACCCGCAACGGCTCGCGTACACTCACGGCCACGGCATCGCAGCTCAGCCTGAGCAACCAGGTGTCCATCGTCCGCACCTTTGCCCACCGCGGTGATGCCACCGTCGCGCACAACACCCTGCTCGTCTTCACGCCCGACGCCGGCGCCACGCTGGTCCGGGAGGAGCCCCTCCCGAGCGGCAGCGCCGTGAAGAGTGGCCAGGTGACGTTCAGCCGGAACGGCAACGTGCGCACGTTCACCGTGAACACCGTCACTCCGGTACTCTACGACCCGACGTGCACCGCGGCCCCCCGCATTTCGGCGGGCGAGGTGCACTACGAATTGGCTGACGGGTCGTACGTGAAGGTGCTGTGGCCCGGCTGTGGCCAGCCGGCAGTGCGCACCTGGGTGCCAATCTCGTAGGGTCTGGCTGAGCTTCCCGCCCTACGACTCTTCCCTGAGGAGGAATTTCTCTCCCGCCGCAAGCCGCCTCTCCAGCACGGAGAACGCTACGTCAGCGTCGTAGTCGAGATAGAGCTTCCTTGCCCGCTTGGCCGCCAGCCACGACTCGAACTCCGATGCCACGTCGCCGTCCGACGTGATCTGCTCTCTGGCCGCCCGTACCGCCAGGTCGTTGGCGTATTCGTTCTTCGCGTGACCCCTGTGCCCGCGCACCCAGGTCCACTGCGCGTCATGCCGCCGCGCCGCCGAGACGAGCGACTGCCACAGCTCCAGGTTCTCGATCGCTCCACCCTTGCGCGTCCATCCCCGCCGCTCCCAACCCGGGGCCCACTCCCGGACGCCCTTCACCAGGTATTCCGAGTCGGAGACGAACAGCGCCCGGAACCGTGTCTCCTTCCGCGCGAGCAACACGAGCACGGCGATCGCACCGGTCAGCGCCATCCGGTTGTTCGTCGTGTCAGGGTCGCCGACCAGCACGTCGCGTCGCTCGATACCGCGACTGGTGCGTACCTCGATCAGCCCGCCCGCGCCCCCGGGAGTTGATCCCTCGCGTCCATTGCCCAGGCAGCTCTCATCGAGATGCACGACCGCGATCCGCTGGCTCACAGTCCGATCACCTCGAAGGCGTCGATATCGTTGAGCGCGAAGCTCAGTTCCTCGCCGGTCATCGGAAGGAAGCCCACGAACGTCTCCTTCCCACCCACAACCCCGACTCGGCGCGCCACCACGACATACTCCGTGCCGCGGCGCGCCACCGTCACGCGGAGTCCGCGTCGCGCCGCCGACTCGAGCCGGTCCATCCGCTCGGGTGTCCAGCGAAGGCCCATCGGTTAGCTCGCCAGCACGCGAATGGTGCCCGGCACGCCCGCGACACATCGTCCGACAACGGTGCTCGCGAGCGTTCCCTCCACCTTCAGTTGTCGCTGCAGTTCTGCCGCATCTTGCCCGGCGACAGCCAGCAGCAATCCGCCCGAGGTCTGCGCGTCACCACAAAGGATGCGGTCGGCTTCGCTCACGCGTGGATCCCAGTCCACGTCCCGGCGCGCCTCGAGGTTGCGTCGCGTGCCACCTGCCACCGCGCCGCGGTCGACGAGATCCCGCACCCCCGGCAAGACCGGCAGTGCCCCGGCGCGAATCTCGGCGCCCAGGCCGCTCGCCATCAGCATGTTGTGCAGGTGACCCAGCAGGCCGAACCCGGTCACGTCGGTCGCAGCGTGGACGCCCACCCGCACCGCGGCGCGCGCGGCACCGGCATTGAGCATCCGCATCGAGGCAACCGCCGGTGCAAGCTCCGATTCTCCGCAGAGATCTCTCTTGAAGGCCGTGGTGAGGATGCCGGTGCCGAGCGGCTTGGTCAGCAGCAGTACGTCGCCGGCCAGTGCCCGGGCATTCGTCAGCATCCGGTCGGGATGCACCTCACCGATCACCGCCATACCGAACTTGGGCTCCGGGTCATCCACCGTGTGCCCGCCCGCAACGAGGCACCTTGCCTCGCGGCACACCTCCGCCGCTCCGCCCAGGACCTCGCCCAGCAGGTCGAGCGGCAGCGTCTCGCGGGGCCACGCCGTCACGTTGAGCGCGAGCAACGGTGTGCCACCCATCGCGTATACGTCGCTCAGCGCATTCGCGGCCGCGATGGCTCCCCAGTCGGCGGCGTCGTCCACGATGGGCGTGAAGAAATCGACGGTGGCCACCAGCGCCCGATCAGGGGAGAGCAGGTACACCGCCGCATCGTCCCCGGTGGATGCACCGACGAGCAGGGAGCCATCCGACACCTGAGGAATGTGCCGCAGCACTTCGGCGAGCTCGGATGGCCCGAGCTTGCATGCACACCCCGCCCCATGAGAAAGGCTTGTGAGTCTGATTGAATTCACGTCGCGAAGATAACCTGCTCACCTGGGCCCGCTCACCGCTCACCGCTCACAGCTCGCGCTGTTTCTACATCAGCACCGCCAGGATCCCTCCCGCCGCCACCCACCTCAGCACCGCAATGCCTACGGCGGCTGCCAGCCCCCGGGGCTGCGACCGCTGCACCACATCCCGCAGCCGCACCGGCACCTCGAGCAGCAGGCCGAGCAGCACGAACAGCAGGATCCATCCGCCCCGGCCCGGACCATAGCTCCCGAACCAGAGCGAACCGAAGAGGGTGAACACGAGCCCCTCCACCAGGGGAACCCATCTGGGCGCTGGGCCGCGCGTCGGGCTGGGCTGGCCCCGCAGCCGGGTGAGTACCATCTCGGCCAGCGCAAACCATGCGCTGGTGGCGAGCCAGGCCAGGACGATGCGCGTGAGCGACATCGCTACCAGTTGCGGCGCAGCGAGTCGGTCGACATCAGGTGGCCGCGCACCATGACCTGCTGGATGCTCCGCAGGTTGCTGATGTCAGCGACTGGGTCGCGTGCCAGGATGACGAGGTCGGCCTTGCGGCCGGGAACCAGTGCGCCGAGCGAGTCGGCACCGAGCAGGAGGGCGGCGTCGCGCGTTGCCGCGAAGAGCGCGTCAGTAGTGGAGAATCCAGCCTGCACCAGCAGTTCGAGCTCGCGAACGAGGCTCTGTCCCGGGACAATCAACTGGTTGGCGGCATCGGTGCCTGCCACGACCTTCCCGCCACTCGCGCGGTAGATGCGAACGAAGAGATCCTGGTTGGGCCGCGACGCGCGGAAGTCACTGAAGTCCGTAGCGGTCCACCCCGCGCGCTCAACCATTCCCGGCACGTCCCACCGGCTGATCTCGGAATCGGGCACCATCCTGAGCGAACTGTCCTGCATGATCGCCGGATCATCGAGCCGGCTCAGGGTCTCGTGTAGCACCAGCGTGGGCACGATCGTCACCCGGTCAGCGACCAGCTGCTCCGCAACCCGCGCCATTGCCGCCGAATCGAGGCCGGCCCACGCCTTCTCGAACGCCGTCCACCCGGCGAAGAACCCCTCCCGATGCGCAGCATAGAGCGGGGCGCTGTTGGCGACGATCGCTTCCGGCACCCCGCTCATGTGCTCGATGGCCCGGACGCCCATGTCGCCCGCGGTCACCGCGTCAGTCAGTCCGAGATGCGCCGTCACCCGAAGCCCGAACGTCTGCGCCTCGTCCACGATGGCGCGCATCAGTTCGGGCGTGACCCGGGTGTAGGTCTTCACGTAGTCGACACCGGTCACGGCGAGCTTATCCACGGCCTTGCGCGCGTCGTTGGCCCCGCCCACCACGAACGCATCCGAGTACGTCGCCGGTGCGGCATCGATCATCGCACCGGCGCTGAAGATCCTCGGGCTCGTGAGCGATCCAAGGTTGGCCTGCTCCCGCAGTGCCAGGATGGAATCGAAGGTTCCGTGCACGTCGCGCACGCTGGTGACACCGGCGGCCAGAAAGCGTGGCAGCGTCCACCGCTGCAGGTGCACGTGACCGTCGATGAGCCCGGGCACAACGTACTTCCCGGTCAGGTCCACGGTACGCATCCGTCGCGGCACATCCACCTCTGCCCGCGTCCCGATCGCCTCGATCTTGTCGTTGCGGATGATGATCACCTGGTCCAGCTGCGGCTGGGGTGACGACCCATCGAACACCGTCGCGCCGACGAGCGCCACCCCATCCGGGGGCGTGCGATCGCAGGCCCCCGTGGTGAGCAGGAGCGCTGCGACCACCAGGGACCTAGCGCGGATCGCTGGACGTGTGATCGAGGATGATCTTCCAGCCATCGGTCTGCTCCTGCAGCACGAGGGAGAAGGGACCGCGCGACGTGGTAACCCCATCGCGGTAAAGCACATATCGGGCCGTGACCAGGGCGTACGTGGTGCCCAGCGGGCGGGCGGACAGGCCCTCGATCCGGAGGCTGTCCCGCTTGGCGCCAGGCGCGAAGGCCGGGGCGTAGTACTGCTCGATCCAGACGAATCCATGCTGGAATTGCGGGCCCGACCGGAACATCGTGGTACTGTCATTCGCGTAAGTCGACATGAAGCCCGTGAGGTTGCCGGCGTTCCAGTCGGCGGCCGACTTCTGGAACTGGGCTTCCAGTACTTCGGTCAGGCGCTGGGGATCGAGCGAGGGAGGCGCCGGGTCGACCTCGACCCGCGGGCTCTTGTGGCATGCCGCGGCGCACAGGAGGAGGGCGAGCAGGCGCTTCCGCAAATGGCGTCCGGGTTGGCGGTAAGTACGCAAAATACACGACGCCCCGGCTCCATGAGAGCCGGGGCGTCGTCAAAGCAGTACCTGCTACCGCCGCTTCGCC
This sequence comes from uncultured Gemmatimonadales bacterium, assembly GCA_963773095.1. Classification (GTDB taxonomy): domain Bacteria; phylum Gemmatimonadota; class Gemmatimonadetes; order Gemmatimonadales; family GWC2-71-9; genus JAGGAG01. Next base: position 261,658 of record CAVYZY010000012.1, on the reverse strand, counting down.
TTGCGGGCCGCCCGCTTGACTGTCCGCTTCGCCTTGCGGGCTGCCTTCTTCGCCGGGCGGGCTGCCTTTCGGGCTGCCCGCTTCGCGGTCTTCTTCTTTTTCGACACCTTCCGGGCGACTTTACGAACCGCCTTCCTCACCGTCCGCCTGGTCTTCCGGACGCTCTTCTTGGCCTTCCGGACTGCCTTCCGCTTGGCCGACTTCTTCGGTGCCTTCTTGGCCGCCTTCTTCACCGCCTTGGCGGCCTTGGAGACAGCCTTTTCAACCGCCTTCTCCGCCTTGACCACCGCCGCCTTCACCGTGGAGGCCAGCGATGGGGCCGGGGGTGGTGGGGGCGGGGGGGGCGGGGGCATTGCGGGTTCCGCCGACCCAGGGAGTTCGTCCATCCACCCGGCGCTCTGCCAGCTCGACTCAAGCTCGGCCATCGTACGCTCCTGTGGTACCTGGAATGCGGCGATACCCGCCGCGGTCGAGGCGATAGGGCCTTCCGCCAACGCTCCTAAGATGCACAAGTTCACTCGCTCTGCAAGCGGCTCAACTGCGTGTGAACCCGAAAAGCGACCCGATGACTGCAAAGCCTGTCACCCCGTGAACCAGCCTGCAACAGGTGCGCCCGCCGGCGCCGGGTTCCTGATGAGCGCGCTGGTCCTCGAATCGGTGGGGGGGCTGGAGCACCTGGCCCTGGCCGAGGTGCCGGCCCCGGAGATCCGGGCCCCCCACGACGTCCGGGTCCGCATCCGAGCCGCCGCAATCAACCGCCTGGACCTGTTCGTGGCCAACGGGTTGCCCGGGGTGGCCTACGTCTTTCCCCAGATCGTAGGCTCCGACGGCGCCGGGATCGTGGAATCGGTGGGCAGTGCCGTCACCATGGTGTGTCCGGGAGACCGCGTCATGATCAATCCCGGCGTGTCCTGTGGCACCTGCGCCGAATGCAGCCGCGGCGAGGAGTCCCTGTGTGCCGCGCTCCAGGTACTGGGCGAGCATCGCAGCGGCACACTGGCGGAGCTGGTCGTGGTACCGGAGTCGAACCTTGGCCTCGTCCCGGCCGCCATGCCGTGGCCCCAGGCTGCCGCATTCTCTCTCGCCACGCTCACGGCGTGGCACATGCTGGTGTCGCGTGCGCGGGTCGAGGCCGGGGAAACGGTGCTCGTGTGGGGCGTGGGCGGCGGCGTGGCACTCGCCGCGGTGCAGGTCGCCGTGCACGCCGGAGCTCGTGTCATCGCCACGAGCAGCCGCGCGGAAAGACTCGAAGTGGCGCGTGGGTTCGGTGCGCAGGCGCTGGTGAACCATGCCACGGACGACGTAGTGGCCCGGGTGCGCGAGCTCACCGCCAATCGCGGCGCCGACGTCATCGTAGACACTGTGGGAGAGCCGACGTGGCAGCGGTCCACCCGCCTGCTCCGGCGGGGCGGAAGGCTGGTGACTTGCGGTGCGACCGGTGGACCGCATGTCGCGATCGATATTCGACGGCTTTTCTGGCATCAGTGGTCGCTGCTGGGCTCGACCCTCGGAAGCCACGCCGACTATCGGGAGATCGTGCGGCTCGCCGGCGAGGGGCTGCTCTGGCCCGGTGTGGACCAGGTCGTGCCGTTCGATCGCGCCATGGAGGCATTCCAGCGGCTTGCCCGCGGCGAACAGACGGGGAAGCTGGTCATCGATCTCGGGGGTGGTACGAGTACGACGTAGGCGCTCGCGTCAGGGAATCGCGAGCCGCACCAGTTCGCGTGTCTCACCGGTCTTGAGTGCGCCATAGGCGTACTGGCTGCTGACACTCGTGATCCCGACGCCCGCCGGCACCGTCACCGTGCGCAGCATCGCGCCGTCCTTTCCGATCACGGCATAGATGATCGGGTCGGCTTCATCGGCCCGGCTGTACTGCAGCCACACCTCACCGCCCGGCCGGCCGATGGCGGCCTCGAATGACGGCTTCGTCTTCGCAAACGGGAACACCACCTCCATGTTGCTCGGCAGGCCTCGGGCGTGCAGGCGGTCCATCACCCGCTTCTTGTCCTCCTCTGTCACCGCCACCTTCGCGAAGCGGTGCTCCGGCCCGCGTGTCCAAGTGCCGTCGGGGGCGCGCCAGTCCACCGACATTGTGCGGGCCCGGGCGACCCAGATCGAACCATCGGGTTGGGCGCCGAAGATGTCAGCCGGCCCGAAGATCTGGGCTACCGTCTGCTTCTGGGCTCCGAAGCTCGCCTCCCCGAACTCGGGAACGCTCAGGCGCGCGATGGTATCGATGCCGCCGCCTGCCAGCGTGAAGCGCAGCACCGGCAGGCTGTCCTTCCGCATCTGCGTGCCCGGTTCGGCGCCGCCGGTCACAGTGCGGAAGTCCACTTTGTAGCCGTGCCCGAGCGTGTCATATGAGAGCACCGGTGTCGCGCCACCCTCTGGCGGGATGTTGAGCGCCCGCGCGAACCCGGCCGGCGTCCACAGCGTGGTGCGGGTGGCGCCGAAATCCACCACCGCCACCGTGTCCCCCGCGAGCAACGCCACCCACCCTGGCCGCTTGTACAGCGACGGGGGCGCATCGTATGGCATGGAATCCACTGGAACCCCGATGGTGTCGACCGCGCCGGTCGCGAAGTCAGCGGTGTGAAAGCGCCGCGCCATCGGGTCGGCGAAGGCCACCCGGCCGCCCGCGATCTCCACCACGGCACTCACGCCGCCGAAGGTGGCGTTGAGCTTCTTGTCCACCGCGAGCGTCACGGACGGCACCTTCGGGCCGCAGCCGGCGAGCAGCAGGACGAGCACGATCGGCAGGTAATTGCTTCGGATTCTCATCACTCTCACTTGGCAGTATCGGAGGAAGCTGACGGGACTGCAGGCATTGGTGCGAGTCGCAGGCGGATGCCATCGCGCACCAGGTCGGCAACAAGTACATGGGTGGGAGAGGCGGCGATCGCGCGGCCGGTACCGGGCAGCAGTGCCACGAACTTGAGGCGCCCGTCGCGGCCTACCACGTTGTAGCGCTGCACCGAATCGCTCACCGAACGGCTGCCCTCGAGCCAGATCCGTCCCTCGGCATCGGCAAAGGCGCCGGTGAACGCCGCCTTGATCGGCGCAAACGGCAGCTGTTCCGCGGTACCGCGCAGTTCCTCGGGGAACTTGCGCACGAACAGCTCGCGGTCGGCACGCGTCACCTCGAGTACCCGGTCGGGCAGCGGCTCGCCCTTCTTTGTCGTGCCGTCGGGCAACCGGAAGTCCACGCGATTGTGATAGACCCGCGCCAGCCAGACCGTCCCGTCGGGATACACGCCCCACCGGTCCACGCCGCTGAACACCAGTCGTTCAAACCGCTCGCCCGTCGGACTGGCCACCTTCGCGAGGTCGATCGGTGCCAGCCTCGCCACCGTGTCGGCCCTGTTGCCGTCGAGCTCGGCCACTACCGCCGAGTCACGGTTGCCGCTCCCGTCCGGACCCCCCGACGGGCGGAGCTCGGTGTAGAAGTGGCCCGCATCGTCTCGTGCCCGCGGCAGCGCGCCGTGCACCAGGTCGGAGGCTGGCTCGACCCGGACGAGCGCGCCATCCAGTGTCCAGAACGTGAGCCTTCGCTTGAGCGGCTCACCGGCGTAGAGCGTGTCCGCTGCCCGGAACACACTGAACGGACTCTCCAGCGTTGCCTTCGTGCCCAGCTGAGCGCGCGACCGGCTGCGGAAGTCCACGATGTCCGCCTCGGGGCCGCCCGGGAGCAGCACTGCCCAGCGGTCGCCCTCCAGCCACGCCGCATCAGTGGCCTCCGCGAACGGGGCCATCACCGAGTCGCTCCCAGGCACGAGCGTGAGCAGGGGTACCCCGGAGGCCGGTGCCGGACCGCAGGCAGCGATGAACAGGACGGCAAGACCCGCAAAGGCGGGCACGGACGGGCGAGACATGGGGGGAAAAATCTAACGCAGCAGCCAGCAACCCACGAACTCCTACCTCCCAACTCCTGGCTCCTAACCCCTAGCCCACGACTCACTGCCGACCCACGACTGCCGACTCACGACTCCCCTCACGGATTCAACCACCATGTGAACTTCACCAGGAGCACGTTGTCGGCGGGAGACTGCATGATGGTATCGAACGACTGGCCAGGATTGAATTCGCTATCCGTCAGGGTATTGGTCGAATTGGCCCGGTTATGCGTCCACACCACGAACAGCGTTGAGCCCGGCGACCACTCCCACCGCAGCACCGCGTTTCCGCGCAGCGACGCAAACTGGAAGTTCTGGTCCCCGATGTCGATCGCCGCCGCCGGGCCGCCCGGGCCATCCGGGTCGGCGACGCCGGTGGTTGGATCGTAGGTCGACCCGTTCTGCCCGAACACGTTGAAGTCGAACGTGCGCGGTGCCGCCAGTTCCGAGAACTGCCGGTAATTGCCCGACGACACGAACGGCTGCATGAACAGCTCCAGGCTCAGTTTCGGCGTGAAGATCCAGTTGAGCCGGATGTTGCCCGAGAGTGTCCACTGATCGAGGTCGCCGAAGACGTAGCGGCTGCCGTACGTGTTCGTCGCGGTCGGGTCGGCGTAGGTGCCGATGTACTGCACACTGGTCAGGTTGCGTGACAGGCTCGGCCCAACGCTCAGCTGCAGGCGCTGCATCGGCCGCCATTCCACGTACGTGTCGATGCCCCAGCTGTTATCCGCGCCCTGCTGGTAGCGGTTGTAGTAGAAGTCCGAGTTCAGCACCACCCTCTTCCGGTCGTCGGAGCTGAACCCCACCGCGCCATCGAATCCCTGCGGGTTGAGGATCGCGGGCCCGCCCCGCGTCGCCCGGATGTTGGTGGTCTGCGGGCTGGCCCCGATCCGGGTGCGCGCGCTCCAGAAGTTGCGGAAGAGCATGTTGCCGTTGGCGAACATCCCGAGTCCGGTGTTGTCCCAGCCGAAGTCCCACGCACCGAAAGCCGCGACGTTGAAGTTGGTGCGCTGGTACAGCGAAGTGGGCTTGGTCCAGCGATAGCCCACCACCACATGGCTGTTGATGAGGTCGGTGCGGGGCGCGAAGCCGATGTCGTTGAGTTCGAGACCTGGATTGATAGCCGCCAGGGACGCGTTCAGCTGCAAGGGTCCCTTCTGCTTGTTGAGCACCAGGCGCCCGCCGAACCCGCCCAGGCTCGTGGCCTGCGAATCCACCTTCACGTAGTCCTGGTCGGGGCGCTGGAAATAGTGCACGCTGCTCACCTGCACGTCGGTCATCCGCAACGAGGTGCCGGTGACCAGGCTGCCGCCCACCCATCCCGCGAGCACATACACCCGGTTCTTGTCGAGGAAGCTCCACCCGTCCACGCCGAGGGTGTAGGCGCCGCGGTTCATCTGGTCCGGCATTCCTGACTCGTTGAAGAACCGTTGCGTGATCGTGGACATGATGCCGATGCCCTGCCGCCCGTTGGCGATGTCCTTCTGCATCCGGATCGCATTCCAGGTGGTGAGCGGCTCGACCTGCACGTTGCCCGGCGCGCCGTCCACCTGGTAGTCGGCGAACTCCCGCTTCGTCAGCGACGACAGCGCGCCGATGTTCCAGCCGCCCAGCCTGCCAGACAGCTTGAGGGCGCCAAGGATCGTCGTGCCTGCCGGCTCGTCGACATACGAGGCATCATCCGGCGTGGCCCCTGTCGGCGCCCGCCCGATCCGGCGGGTGTAGATGAAGTCGAACGAGGACCAGTTGAATCCCCAGTAGTTGTTCGAGCCGCCGAAACCGAAATTGGTGAAGGTGTTGGCACCCTCCACGAAGAAGGGACGGCGCTCGGGAAAGAAGGTCTCCACGTCGCTGAGGTTCACGACCGCCGGGTCGACCTCGACCTGCCCGAAGTCGGGATTGATCGTGCCGTTGATCGTCAGGTTGGAGCCGAGCCCGACTCGGAAGTCGCCGCCTACGCCGATGCCGTACACCGAGCCGTCGTTGTACGGGTCGCCCGGGTCGTGCGAGATGTACTCCGCCTTGGCGGTGGTGTATGGGAGGAGCTCGATACGGCGCGGCGGGTTGAGCTCGAGCCCCTGCAGTTCCGGAAAGCGCGAGACGAATCCGCTGCCGTCGCTAGGGGTGAAGGTGAGGTAGTCCTGCTCGTTCCGCCGCGCGATGTCGCGCTTGAAGTTGATGCCCCATACCGGAACGGCACCCGGCTTGAACCGGAGCTGCGAGTACGGAATGCGCATCTCCGCCGTCCACCCCGTCGGCGTGCGGTGCACCGCGCCTTGCCAGACCCCGTCCCAGGTGTTGTCGTCCCAGTCGTCGTTGAACAGGGTGCCGTCGTACTGCACCCCCGACGCGTTGAGCGCGAAGTAGAAACCCGTGCGCTTGTCGCGGTAGGGGTCGAGGAAGACGTAGAAGCGGTCGGCACTGACCCAGTTGTCGCGCCGCGCCAGCTGGGTCCTGATGGAATCAGGCGTCGCGTCGAACATCTCCGCGCCGATGTACACGGCGCTGTTGTCGAACACCACCCGCACGTCGGTGCGTTCGGTGGCGGGAGCGCCTTCCTTCGGCTGCCGCTGCACGAAGCCCGACACCGGCGTGGCCCGGGCCCAGATGCTGTCCTCCAGGATGCCGTCGATGCGCACCGCCTCACTGGTACGCATCGCGTGCACGGTCCGCGCGGCAGCGATGGGCACCGAATCGGGAAGTGCGGCACCGCCGCCGGGCGACGCCACAAGTGCAACCTGGAGCAGCAGTGCAACCAGCATTCGATGACAGTCCCCGGCGTCCGTTGGCTAACGTGTGCGGCTTAGATGGCGGCCGCCGGGAAAGGGTTGCGCCGGGCAACAGGTCAGTGTCCGCTGGCTGGTCCCTTCGCGAGGACTTCCTCGAAGTAGGCCAGCGCCCGGGGATCTTCTGACTGGCCCAGCCAGAAGATCGCGCTCCGGCGGATCTTCCCGTCTTTGTCCGTCCGGGCCGTCGCCAGCAGCGCCGGTACCCCTTCGGCATTGGGCCGCTGCGAGAGCGCGAACACCGCCGCCTCCCGCACGTCGCGGTTCACCGCCGCGTCACCCACCACCTCCACCAAACCCGCGGTAGCGGCTGCCGCGGCCGCCTGGCCCACCCAGAAGACCGCCGACCGGCGGACGTCCGTGTCCACGTTCTGACTTTTCGCGAGCTTGATGAGGTCGGGCCAGATCTGGACGCTGTCAGCCAGCATCGCCGGCATGATGGCGTCCTCGGCGGCCTTCCCCCCTCTACGAGCGATGGCCAGCATGAGTTGCGACGCAGCAGGCGCCGGCACTGTACCCAGGTCGGTCACGCCGCTCCTCGGCAGCCAGCGGCCCCCGACCCGCGTCTTGACCTGGGTGACGCTGCCATGGGCGATCGTGATCGCCACCCGCACCGGCCCCTGCTCGCAGTCGGACGTCCAGCCATCGCGCTCGTCGTCGCCATCGCTGATGTTGATGTTGCCGTCCCCACTCCCGCACACGCCGGGGCGGCTCGCATAGCTGAGCCGCACCACCGCGTCCTGCTTCGCGAACACCTTGCTCTCGAGGCTCTGCGCTCCCGCCACGCCGGGGAGCAGCAGCGCCGCCGCCGCACCCCGGATCACATTGCGCCACACGCTGGTCATGATCGGCCTCACTTGCTGCCGGTGAGGATCGCTTCCAGCGCCTGCGCCGCGCGCGGATCATTCGACTGGCCCAGCCAGAAGATGGCCTTCTTCCTGAGCTCACGATCGGGATCGGTTCGCGCGATATCCAGCAGCTTGGTCACCGCCGCCGGGTCGTTGCTCTGTCCCAACACGAAGATCAGCTGCTCCTTGAGCTCCGGCTCCCGCAGCTGCCCGTACAGCTTGCTCAGGCTCGCGATGCTCGCGCCGTTCTGCGCCGCCCAGAAGAGCGCCTGCTTCCGTGCCTCGATCGACTCCCTGGGGTTCTGCGCCACTTCGAGGAGCCACGCCTGGGCGCCCGCGTTGTTCGACTGCGACACCGCGAAGAGGATCCGCTCCTTGAGCTCCGCGTTCGAGGTGCGGCCATACAGCGTGCGCAGGAACCCGATGCTCGCCGTGTCCCCCCGCTGTCCCAGCCAGAACACCGCCTTCTCCCGCATCTCCTCCGGCGCGCTCTCCTGCGAGGCGTAGGCGCGCAGCATCTGTGTCGCCTTGGGCGACTCCTGCTGCGACAGGGCGAACAGCGCCTTCTCCTGCAGCTCCGGGTCGGTCGACGACCGGAGGATCGAGTCGAGTGCCATCACCGCCGTCGGGCTGTTCACCTGCGACAGCCAGAACACCGCCTGCTCCCGCACCTCGGCGTCGGGATCGTTGCGCGCCACGCTGAGCAGGATGCTCTCGGCGTTCGCATTGTCCTGTTGCGCGATCAGGAACACCGCCTTACGACGCAGACACGTCGACCCCGAGTCACGGCGGGCGAGCACCTTCTGCAGGATCGGCGTCGCCTTGGCCGCATCCATCTGCATCAGCCCGTTGAGCGCCGCCATCTGCACATCGTCATCCTCGTTGGCGCAGTCGTCACCGCGTGGCGCCCGGGGCGCGCGCGGTGTCGCCGGTGGCCGGGGCGTCCGGCTGCGGTCGATCGACGCGGCCGGTGCGAGGGGTGCCATCGCCGGGGGCGGAGTCGTTGGCCCCATCGGCGGCGGCGGCGGCGGCGCGGCGCGCGGTGCGGCGGCGGCCGACGCCGTGGCCGACATCCGCTCCGCCGCCTGTGCGTCGCCTTTCTGCGCCAGTTGCGCGTCGATGCGTGACGTCAGCGCGCGGGCGTCGCCTGCCGTCGCGGCCTGCGGATACTTGCTGGCCTGGGTCTCGAGCATGTTGCTGGCCTGGCGCAGGTCCGCGCTGCTCCCTGTGCGATAGAGTGCGAACGCCTCGTAGTAGTAGGTGTCCGGTACGTACGCCGACTTGGGGTAGCGCGAGCGCACCTGCCGGAAGAGGTCGGCCGCCGTCTTGTACTGGTTCCTGTTCAGCGCGTTCCGCGCCGCCTTGTAGAGCGAGTCAGCCGGGTCCCCCTGGTACCACTCGCTGCGTGATGCGGACGCCGCTGGTACAGCCGGGGCGAGCGTCAGTGACGACTGGTACGCGGCGCGCGCGGCCAGCGCGATGTTTGGCGCCGCTGACGGCGCCAGCTGGGCGGCTGCGGGGACGGACGCGAGGAACAGTGCAAGCAGCGAGACGCGCATCAGAGCACTCCATTCGGAAGAGAGCCGCGGCCCGGGGCGACACGCAGGCGCATCATCACGTCGCCATGGTCGAGGCCGTCGGTGATCAACTTGATTTCAGCCGGGCGGCTGGCCGCGCCGAGCTGCGTGATCTCGGCGAGCACGAGCTCCAGGTCGAGCAGGAGCGGACGCAGCCGCGCATCGGCGACCGGTGAGTCGAGCAACAGGCGGTTGGTGGCAAGCAGCTGCCGCGCAGCGGCCACCGGAAGGCTGTCCACGTCGTTGGAACGCACCGACGCGCGGAAGAGGGTCAGGTACGCTTCCGACTGGTTCAGGTGCTGAGCCGCGGCGATCTCGAGGGCCGTGGACGGAGTCCTCGACGCCACCGTCTCCACTGGCGCCGCGGACGGGGCGGTCAGCCGGCCGATGCCGATGCCGAGAATCAGCAGCGCCGCGATGCCGGAGATCCACGCCGCCGCACGCGTGCTCAGCACCGGCCGCCGGCTCCCCCGCGCGCGTCGCCGGTCGCCTGCCGCCTGCCGACTCACAACTGACTGCTGACTGTCGACTATCGACCGCCGGCCTGCCTCGATCTGGCCCCAAAGCGCTTCGGTATTCACCGCCGGCGGCTCGTTATAACCCTTCGCCAGTTCGGCTATCCGCGGGTCGAGCGGGGTTTCGTCGCGTTCGTCGGTCATGTGCCACTCACCTCCGGTGCAAAATCGGCCAGCCGTTCGCGCAACCGCGCCCGGGCACGGAACAACTGGGCCTTCGACGTACCCGACTGCACGCCGAGCATCGTCCCGATTTCCTCGTGCGTGTAGCCCTCCACGTCATGCAGCAGGAACACCATCCGGTAACCCTCCGGCAGCTGGTCGATTTCGGCGTGCAGCCTGGTCTTGAGGTCCGGCTCGCTGATGCGGGCGGACGGTGCCGCCACGACCTCGGCCTCTTCCCACGGGGCGTGCCGCTTCTCGTCGCGCTTTCGTCCCCTCAGCGCATTGAGCGCGACCGATACCGCGATGGCACCGAGCCACGTTCCCAGCGCCGACTCGGCCCGGAACGTCCCCAGGCGGTCGAAGGCCCGAATGAACGTCTCCTGCACGCAGTCCTGGGCAGCCTCCGCATCGCCGAGGAATCGGAAGACGATCCGGTGGATCCGGTCCGCGTAGGTCTCGAAGAGCTGACGTTCCGCCGCCGGGTCCCCGGCCTGGATACGCCCGATCAGTTGCTGGTCGTCCACCTGGCTCCCGGGCGCTGGATTCGATCCGTGGGACAGCACGTAGACACAGTGGGCCTGGAAAGGGTTGCGCTGCACCCCTACGCAACCATTGGCCGCCGGGATGCATCCAAGGTTGTGAAGGCCGGACGACAGGTCACTCCGGCCGCCAGGAACAGAACAGGGAGTGGAACCATGGAAATCACGCCAGCACAGGGCTCGCCCCGGACAGTACCGTTGAGTGGTCCCGGCGCCCCAACCCTTTACCTCGCCCGCCCCCTTCCGGCCCAGTTCGGTGGAGATACCTCGGCGCGCTGACACCGCAGGGATGCGACAACCGTAGGATTGGATGGCCGCCCGCGCTCGGGCGACCCGCCAAGCGAAGCGAGACGGCGGCTCTCATGTCGAGGCCGCCGTCGGCGCATCCGCCCGCCCTACTATTCAACGTTCGGCGAGATCAGGACGTATATCTGAAGTCGTGCCCGCGGCCGAACGGGCCAATCTTCGTCACTCTCGCCCTGAATTGCCCCGATCTTGCGCCACTTCGAGACCGCGCGTCCGTCCACGTTGCTGCCCTGGTTCCTGACCCTGACTGCGGGGCTGGTCGCCTGTGCCCCGGCCTCGCCTGGCGTGGGCGGCGCCCAGTCTACCTCCCCGGCGCCCGAGCGAGTCTGGACTCCGCCGGCGCCGACCCAGGACCGCACGCAGGCGGCGCCGACGCCCCTGGCGCTCCCGGCCGAGTTCGTGGCCCGGCGCGACTCGCTGAGCCTGGCCGACCTGGTCGACCTGTCCCTCAGGAACAGTCCCGATACCCGAATGGCGTGGGAGAACGCCCGGGCCAAGGCGGCGACATACGGCTCGTCGCGCGGCCTGGCCTATCCGCAGGTCGACGGCTCCATGGGCATCACCGGGCTGCAGAACCCGGCTACCCAGGGACGGCAGTCGGTGCAGCAGGTGCTCTACATTCCGAGCGTCGGGTTCAGCTGGCTGCTCTTCGACCTCGGCGGCCGCTCGGGCACCATCGGCGCGGCGCGTGAGGCACTGCTCGCCGCGGACTGGACCCACAATTCCATCATCGCCGACGTAGTGCTCCGCACCGCGCGCGCGTACTACGACTACGTCGGCCTCCGGGCGCTGCTGAAGGCCCAGCGCACAACCTTCGAGGAACAGCAAGTCAACCTCGCCGCCGCCGAAGACCGGCGGCGCGTGGGCGTTGCCACCATCGCCGATGTGCTCCAGGCGCGCACGGCGGTGTCGCAGGCGCTGCTCGCGGTGCAGACCACCGAGGGACAGGTGCGCACGGCGCGCGGGGCGCTTGCCACCGCCGCCGGCTTTCCCGCGACCATGGACCTCGATGCCGACGTGGTACTGAGTCATGGGCAGATCGCCGAGGTGGCCGACAGCGTGGACGTGCTGGTGAAGCACGCCCTGGAGAACCGGCCCGATCTCGCTGCGGCACAGGCCACCTGGGCGGCCGCCGAGCAGCGCACCCGCGCCGTGAAGTCGGCGCGGTTGCCGGCGATCTCGGCTACCGGTGCGGCGGGACGCAACATCATTCTCTCGAGCGGTGGCGGGGGTGGAAACTTCTATTCACTCGGCTTCGCCCTGGCCGTCCCCCTGTTCAACGGTTTCAGCTGGGAGTTCAATACCCGCGAAGCGCAGGCGCTCGCCGAGGTGGAGAGTGCCCGCACCCTGAGCCTGACGCAGCAGGTCACCTACCAGGTATTCGCTGCCTATGAAGCGCAGCGCACCGCCAGCCAGCGGGTGCGCACCACCGCAGAGCTGATGACCAGCGCCACCGCTTCCGCGGAGGCAGCCCTGGCCCGGTACAAGGAAGGCGTCGGCGGCCTCATAGATCTTCTTGCCGCCGAGAACGCCCTCGCCGACGCGCGGGCGCAGCGCATCCAGGCCCACCTCCAGTGGTATTCAGCACTGGTGCAGTTGGCCCATGATGCCGCCCTGCTCGATCCCGATGGCAACGCGCGTATCCGACTCTCCGAACCCACGGACTCGACCAAGTGACCCGGCTTCGACATCTCGCACTCATCGTCGCGGCCGCATCGGCCTGCAAAGCCAAGGGCACGCCCACCCAGGTCGCCGCACCGGTTACGCTCGCATCCGCGGTGCAGCGCGACGTGCCTCGTGTGCTCGAGGCTACCGGTACGGTGGAGCCAGTGCGCACGTCGCAGGTCGAGGCGCAGGTGTCGGGGCTCATCGACCGAGTCACCTTCCGGGAGGGCGATCAGGTTGCCGAAGGACAGGTCCTCTTCCAGATCGATCCGCGGCCGTTCCGCGCGGCACTGAGCCAGGCCGAAGCCGCGCTCGCCCGTGATTCTGCCCAGTGGGAGAGTGCCCGGCGCGACCGCGACCGGTTCGAAGCGCTCGCGGCCAAGGAGTACGTCACCGGACAGCAACTCGACCAGGCCAGAGCCACCGCTGCGGGACTGGAGGCGACGCTCCGGTCCGACCAGGCGCAGATCGACCAGGCCCGGCTGAGCCTGCAGTACGCCACCGTGCGCGCACCCATTACGGGGCGTGCCGGCTCGGTGCTCGTGCGCGAGGGCAATCTGGTGCGCGCCGGCAGCGGCGACGCCCTGGTGGTGATCAACCAGCTGGCGCCGATCCGGGTGCGCTTCAGCGTGCCCGCAGCGTACCTGTCCGACCTTCGCGCCCTGGCCGGTCGCAAGCAGGAAGTGCGCGCCATCCCGGTGGGCGACACCGCTTCCGCCGTGACCGGCACGCTCGACTTCCTCGATAACGCCGTCGATTCGCTCACCGGCACGATTGCGCTCAAGGCCGAGTTCGCCAACAAGGACAACCGGCTCTGGCCTGGCGCTCTCGTGCGGGTGCAGCTCGACCTCTCGGTGGACAAGGCTGCGATTGTGGTGCCGTCGAGCGCGGTCGTCACCGGCCAGCAGGGCAGTTACGTCTATGTGGTGGATTCGGGCAGTGCACACATGCGCCCGGTGACGCTGCTCCGCCAGACGGACTCGATTGCCGTCCTCACCGCGGGGGTGAGTGCGGGAGAACAAGTGGTTGTCGACGGCCAGCTGCGCCTCACCGATGGCGCCAGGGTGCAGGTGCAGAAGTCCGGAGGTGCCTCGTGAACCTGAGCGAACCGTTCATCAAGCGCCCGGTCATGACGACGCTCGTCATGTCCGGGATTTTCGTGTTCGGGCTCGTTGCATACCGCAGCCTCCCGGTGAGCGACCTGCCGCCGGTGGACTATCCCACGATCTCGGTGAGCGCGTCGGTGCCGGGTGCCAGCCCCACCACCATGGCCGCCTCGGTGGCGACACCGCTCGAAAAGCAGTTCTCAACCATCGCCGGAGTCGAGGCGATCACCTCCACCAGCTTCCAGGGCAACACCCAGATCGCGCTCCAGTTCGCCCTCGACCGGGACATTGACGCGGCCGCGAGCGACGTGCAGGCTGCCATCACGCAGACCATCCGGCAGCTGCCCCAGAACATCGTGCCTCCCACCTACCAGAAGGTGGACCCGTCCCAGTCGCCGATCATCGTCTACGCCCTGACGTCGGCATCGCTCAAGCTTTCCCAGCTCGACGAATTCGGCCAGGTGACCATCGGCCAGCGGCTCTCCACCGTGGAGGGCGTGGCCCAGGTGCAGGTCTACGGCTCGCAGAAGTACGCCGTGCGGGTGCAGCTCGATCCCCAGGCCATGGCGGCGCGGCAGATCGGCATCGACGAGGTGAGTAATGCGATCGGCCAAGGGAACGTCAACATGCCCACCGGCATCCTCTGGGGCACCGACCGCGCCTATGCCGTCCAGGCCACCGGCCAGCTGCAGAACGCCGCGGAGTTCCGTCCCCTCATCGTGGCCTGGCGCAACGGGCGGCCGGTTCGGCTCGAGGACCTCGGTCGCGTCATCGACAGCGTGCAGGACACCAAGGCCGCCGCCTGGTACAAGGAGACCCGCGGCATCGTCCTCGCCATCTACCGCCAGCCCGGCACCAACACGGTGGAAGTGGCGGCCCGGGTGCGGAAGACCATGCAGGAGATCGGCCTGAGTCTGCCGCCGTCGGTGGACGTGACCACCATCTACGACCGCTCCCAGACGATCCGCGAGTCGGTGGATGACGTGAAGTTCACGCTCTACCTGACGCTCTGCCTCGTCGTGCTCGTCATCTTCCTGTTCCTCAGGAATCTCTCGGCCACCGTCATCCCAAGCCTGGCGCTACCGATGTCCTTGCTTGCCACCTTCGCGGTCATGAAGGTGCTGGGCTACAGCCTCGACAACCTCTCGCTCATGGCGCTCACGCTGTCGGTGGGGTTCGTGGTGGACGACGCCATCGTGATGCTCGAGAACGTCGTGCGCCACATGGAGATGGGCGAGCAGCCGATGCAGGCCGCCCTCAACGGCTCGAAAGAGATCGGCTTCACCATCCTTTCCATGACGCTGTCGCTGGTGGCCGTCTTCATTCCGCTCCTGTTCCTGGGCGGTATCGTCGGCCGGCTCTTCCGCGAGTTCTCCGTCACCATCGCCGTCTCGATCCTGGTGTCGGCCTTCGTGTCGCTCACGCTGACTCCGATGCTTGGCAGCCGCTTCCTCAAGCCGGCGCATCGTGGCAGCACACCCAGCCGCGTCGAGCAGGCCACCGCATGGTTCGAGCGAGGCTATGACGCATCGCTCCGCTGGTACGAGCGCACCCTGGCCTGGGTCATGGCCCATCGCCCCGCGGCGCTCGTGTTCAGCACGCTCGTGCTCGTGGGCACGGTGGTGCTCTGGCAGATGGTGCCGAAGGGGTTCATCCCGAGCGAGGACCAGGACCAGCTGCGCGGCACCACCGAGGCGGCGGAAGGGACGTCGTTCGAGGCCATGGTGCGGTACCAGCAGGCGGCGATGGCCATCCTCGTGGCCGACGAGAACGTCGCGGGCTTCATGTCGGCGATCGGATCGGGGGGCCGCGCGGTGGCCACCAACCAGGGCCGGTTCATCGTGAGGCTCAAGCCTCGGCAGGACCGGAGACTCGATGCCGACGCGGTGGCGCGTCAGCTCACCCGCAAGCTCTCAGCGGTGGCCGGCATCCGGGTGTTCTTCACCAACCCGCCACCGATCAACATCGGCGGGCGGTCGTCCAAGAGCCTCTACCAGTACACCCTGCAGGGGAGCGACATCGATCAGCTCTACGCCACCGAGAAGAAGCTCGAGGTGACGCTGGCGGCGCTGCCGCAGCTGCGCGACGTGACCAGCGACCTGCAAATCAGGAACCCGCAGATCAACGTCGCCATCGACCGCGACCGCGCGTCATCGCTCGGTGTCACGGTGCAGCAGATCGAGCAGGCGCTCTACAACGCCTACGGCGCGGGCCAGGTGTCCACCATCTTCACCGACAACAACCAGTACTACGTGGTGATGGAACTCCTGCCCCAGTACCAGCGCGACCTCGATGCCCTGCGGCTGCTGTCGGTGCGGGCACCGAACGGCACGCTGGTGCCGCTCACGGCGCTGGCGACCGTCACGGAGACGGTGGGTCCGCTCTCCGTGAACCACTCGGGACAGCTTCCGTCGGTGACGATCTCCTTCAACCTGGCCCCCGACGTGGCCATCGGCGACGCGGTGAAGGCGGTCGAGGCCGCCGCCGCGCCGATCATCGGCACCGGGATTACCGCGAACTTCTCCGGCGCCGCGCAGGCCTTTGCCGACGCGCAGCAGGGCCTGCTCATACTCCTGGTTCTGGCCGTCGCGGTGATCTACATCGTGCTCGGCATCCTGTACGAGAGCTTCATCCACCCGCTCACGATCCTCACCGGCCTGCCGTTCGCCGGTTTCGGCGCGCTGCTGACGCTGCTCATCTTCCGGCAGGACCTGAGCGTGTACGCCTTCGTCGGCATCATCCTGCTGGTGGGCCTGGTCAAGAAGAACGCGATCATGATGATCGACTTCGCGATCGAGGCCGAGCGTAGGGGAAAGGGGCCGGAGGCGTCGATTCTCGAGGCGGCGTCCGCCCGTTTCAGGCCGATCATGATGACCACCTTTGCGGCGCTGATGGGCACGCTGCCGATCGCCCTTGGTGCCGGCGCCGGTGCCGAATCCCGGCGTCCGCTGGGTCTCGCGGTGGTGGGAGGCCTCGCCTTTTCGCAGCTGGTGACGCTCTACATCACGCCCGTCTTCTACGTCTGGTTCGACGAATTGCAGCACTGGTTCGAGACCCGGCGGGCGGGAACCGTCGTCCGGTCGGAGGGCACCGCATAAGCATTTGTCTCCCAAGCGCTTAGGCGCCCACTTTTCGCTTGCCGCAACGCCTGCGTCCCGGGTATCTTTCGGCCCTGTTCCGGCCGCCTCAACGGCCGCTGACCCACCCGACCCTGGACGCTCATGACCGCACCGAACAGTCGCGAACGGATCGTTCCGCGCCTCATCGAAGAAGAAATGCAGCAGTCGTTCATCAACTACTCGATGAGCGTCATCGTTTCCCGCGCGCTGCCCGATGTGCGCGACGGGCTCAAGCCGGTGCACCGGCGCATTCTGTACGCGATGAACGAGCTCGGCCTCGTGCCGGGGCGTGGCTACAAGAAGTCCGCGACGGTGGTGGGCGACGTGCTGGGCAAGTACCACCCGCACGGCGACAGTTCGGTGTACGACGCCATGGTGCGCATGGTGCAGGACTTTTCCCTGCGCTATCCACTGGTGGATGGGCAGGGCAACTTCGGCTCCGTTGATGGCGATCCCGCCGCGGCCTACCGGTACACCGAGGCACGGCTGACGCGCATCGCGGTGACGATGCTCGACGACATCGACAAGAACACCGTCGTCTTCCAGCCCAACTACGACGACCGGCTCCAGGAGCCGACCGTCCTGCCCTCCCGGATCCCGAACCTCCTCGTCAACGGCTCGAGCGGCATCGCGGTCGGCATGGCGACCAACATCCCGCCCCACAACCTCCGCGAGGTGGCGAAGGCGGTGGAGCTACTGGTCGACAATCCCGACGTCACCATCGCCGATCTGCGGAAGGTGATCCCCGGCCCGGACTTCCCCACCGGCGGCTACATCTACGGCCGGCAGGGCATCACGGAAGCGTACGAGAACGGCCGCGGGCGCGTGGTCATGCGCGCACGGGCGGTGATCGAGGAGATGGAGTCCTCGGGCAAGTCGCAGATCGTGGTCACCGAGATCCCCTACCAGGTGAACAAGGAGAACCTGGTGCGGGCGATCGCCGAGCTGGCGGCGGAGAAGAAGCTCGAGGGCATCTCCCGGGTCAACGACGAGTCCGACAAGGACGGCATGCGGATCGTCATCGAGCTGAAGCGCGACGCGATCCCCAACGTCGTGCTGAACCAGCTCTACAAGCACACCTCGATGCAGTCCACCTTCGGTGTCATCATGCTCGCGCTCGACAACGGCGCGCCGAAGGTGATGAACCTGAAGGACATCATCCTCCGGTACGTCGATCACCGCCACGAGGTGATCACCCGGCGCACCCAGTTCGACCTGGATGCCGCCCAGGCCCGCGAGCACATCCTCGAGGGGCTCAAGATCGCCGTCGACAACATCGACGAGGTGATCAAGATCATCCGCGGCTCCGAGGACACCCCTGACGCCGACCGGAAGCTGCGCGCGCGGTTCAAGCTCTCCGAGAAGCAGACGGACGCCATCCTCAACATGCGCCTCGCCAAGCTCACCGGCCTCGAGATCGAGAAGCTGGAAGCCGAACTGGGCGAGGTGCGGGTCACGATCAAGGAACTCAAGAGCATCCTGGCGAGCCGTGAGAAGCGAATGGGGATCCTCAAGGACGAGATGCGCGAGGTGGCGAAGGACTTCGGCGACGAACGGCGCACCGAGATCCTCGCCGACCAGGGCGAGTTCACGGTCGAGGACATGATTGCCGAAGAGGACATGGTCATTACCATCTCCCACACCGGCTACATCAAGCGCATCCCCGTCTCCAGCTACCGCAAGCAGCGTCGCGGCGGCCGCGGGGCAACCGGGGCCGACCTCAAGGCCGACGACTGGGTCGAGCACCTCTTCATCGCGAGCACACACGACTACCTGATGTTCTTCAGCAACGAGGGCCACGTCTACTGGCTCAAGGTGCACGAGATCCCGCAGGCCGGGCGCGCCGCGCGCGGCAAGCCGGTGGTCAACTGCATCGCGATCAAGCCCACCGAGCACATCGCGTCGCTCGTGCCGGTGCGCGAGTTCGCCGAGGACAAGCACCTCATCTTCGCCACCCGGAACGGCACGGTGAAGAAGACGGTGCTGTCCGAGTACGGCAACGTGCGCACCACGGGCATCCGCGCCATCAACATCGAGGAAGGTGACGAGCTGATCGACGTGCAGGTCTGCGACGCGAACAGCGACATCGTGCTGGCCACCCGCGGCGGCATGAGCATTCGCTTTCACCACGGCGACGTGCGCGACATGGGCCGCGCCACGACCGGCGTGAAGGGCATCGAGCTCGATGAGGGCGACGCCGTCATCGGCATGGTGGTGGTGCGGCGCGACTGCACCATGCTGGTGGTGAGCGAGAAAGGCTACGGCAAGCGCTCGGAGCTGGTGGAGTACCGGGTGCAGAAGCGCGGCGGCCGCGGCATCATCACCCTCAGGGTCACCGACAAGACGGGATCCATCGTGGCCCTCAAGGAAGTGATCCCCGAGGACGAGCTCATGATGATCACGCGCCAGGGCGTCATCATCCGAGTGCCAGTGGACGGCATCCGGGTCATCGGGCGCAACACCCAGGGCGTGCGGGTCATGAACCTGGACGACGGCGACGCTGTCGTGGGCGTGGCGCGCGTGGTGAAGGAAGAGGGAACGGCCGAGGACGCGACGGAGGCCGTGGTACCCGCGGACGGGGATGCCTGAAGCGGCGGTGGGGCCGCCGTTGGTCGATCTCGCGAACCTGCGGCGCGCGGCACTGGGGCTCGAAGGTGTCGCCGTCCGGACGCCGCTGATCCCGCTCGAGGCCCTGTCCGCGCAGCTCGGGGTTCCCGTCCGGCTCAAGGCCGAGTTCCTCCAGCCCATCGGCGCCTTCAAGATCCGCGGCGCCTGGACCTGCATCTCCCGCCTCGAGCCCGAAGTGCGGGCCTGCGGCATCGTCACCCATTCGAGCGGTAATCACGCCCAGGCGGTTGCCTTCGCCGGCAAGCGCTTTGGCGTGCGCACCGTCATCGTCATGCCCAGGGACTCACCGGCGGTGAAGGTGGCCGGGGTGAAGAGCCACGGCGCCGAGATCGTGTTCGTCGAGCGGCACGAGCGGGCGAAGGTCTGCGCCGACATCGCCGAGCGCGAGGGGCTGGTGCTGATCCCACCCTATGAGCACGCCGACGTGATCGCGGGGCAGGGAACCCTCACCATGGAAATCCTCCAGGAGTGGCCCGACGTGCGGGCGCTGCTCGTGCAGGTGGGTGGCGGGGGCCTGCTCGCGGGTGCCGCCGCGGCCATCGCGGCCACCGGAGCAGAGGTTGACCTCATTGCCGTGGAGCCCGAGCACGCTGCGAAAGCCGCCGCGGCGCTCCGCGCCGGCGCACCGGTGACGCTCGATGCCCCGACCAGCGTCGCCGACGGCCTCATTCCTCCCAGCGTCGGCCGCCTGCCATTCCAGGTGTTCCAGGATGCCGTGCGCGAGGCTGTGCAGGTGAGCGACGCCGACATCGGCGCCGCCGTGAAGCACCTGCACGACGAGGCGGGCCTCAGGGTCGAACCCTCCGGCGCGGCTTCCGTCGCGGCACTTCTCGCGGGGCGCTATCGCCCGACCGGTCCCGTCGCCGCGATCGCCTCGGGCGGCAACGTGGACGATGCGGTGTTCGCGAAGTTCATCGCGGGATGACCGCACCGCGGCTCGTCATTCTCGATCCCGATCTTGCGCTCGGGCGCACACTCATCCGCGTTCTGCGGGAGCACGGCTTCGATGTCGTCGCCGTGCCCGATGCCACCGAGTTGGAGGCCGCGCTCACCGACGGACCAACCGAAGTGCTGCTGGTGGACATAGTCGCTGCCGGCGAAAATGCTGCCGCGGAGGTGGCCCGGCTCCGTGCCGCGGCGCCCGCTCCAACTCCGGGCCTGCTGCTGCTCTCCTCGCGTCCGCCCGATGCCGACGTGTACCGCGCGCTTGATGCCGGTCCCCAGGACTTCATCGCCAAGCCGTTCCGGGTGCATGAGCTCGTGGCCCGGGTGAAGGCGCAGCTGCGTGCGCGGCACGAAGTCAAGGACGGGGAGGCGGAACGCGCGCTCCGCACACCGGCCAACGTGATGGCCGATGTCACCACCGGCCTCACCACCGGCGAGATCTTCCAGCTCCTGGTGCGGCGGGTGGCCCAGGGACTCCGCATTCCGCGCTGCTCCATCATCCTGGCGAAGCCGGGTGACACGCAGGGAACGGTGGTTGCCGCCTACGAGGATCCGGCTATCCAGGCACTCCCGGTGGACCTGACGCGTTACCCCGAGCTCCGCCGCGCCCTCGACACCGGCGCGGTGGTGCACGTGGAGGACGTGGCATCCGATGCGCTTTACGAGTCGGTCCGCGATGCCTGGCGCGCCGACGGCCTGCCGGTGCCCCTCCGCTCGGCGATCGCCATTCGCTTCGAGCTGCAGGGCGAGCCGGCAGGTCTGTTCTTTCTGCGCACGACGACATCGGACGCGGCGCTCGACCAGCGCGATGTCGAATTCGCCCGCGAGATCGTCGGTGCCGCGGTCCGGACCCTCGAACGAATCGCCGAGGCTGGGGCCGGGGAGCGAACAGGACCCCCGGTGTGAGCGTTCGTCGCTGTCCCCGCTGCCAGTCGATGTTCGAACCGCCGGCCCGCTTCTGTGCCCGCGACGGTACCCCCCTTGCCGATGTCGAAGCGCCCAGGCGCACACCCTCGCTGGTGGTCGAGGAACCCGCGCCCGTGCTGCTCCTCAACCAAGTCATCGACGGCCGCTACAAAGTGACACGCCGGCTGGGCGAGGGCGGGATGTCGTACGTGTACCAGGCCCGCGACCAGGCGACCAACACCGATGTCGCCATCAAGGTGCTCACGCCCCGGCTCGCCGGTGATCCCGGTTCGGTCGAGCGCCTCAGGCGCGAGGCGCTGCTGGCCCAGCGGTTCGATCATCCCCATGTCTGCCGCATCCTCTACGTCGGCGAAACCGCCGACGGCATGCTCTACCTGGTCATGCCGTATCTCCGCGGCGAGTCGTTGAATGACGCGGAGACCCGCCGGGGGCCCTATCCAGTCGATGAGGCGGTGATGCTGCTGGTGCAGGCCTGCGAGGGGCTGCAGCACGCGCACGACCTGGGCGTGATCCATCGCGACCTCAAGCCGGAAAACATCATGCTGGTGCCCGACGACACGGTGCCGGGCGGCATTCGTGCCGTCGTCATGGACTTCGGCCTGGGCAAGGCTATTCAGCCCGACCCCGACCTCGTGCGCCTCACCCAGACCGGCATCATTCTCGGCACGCCGGAGTTCATGAGCCCGGAACAGGTGCGGGGAGAGAAGATCGACGCGCGGAGCGACATCTTCGCCCTGGGCGTGGTGGCGTTCGAGCTGTTCACCGGGCAGCTCCCGTTCGCCGGCCGCACCTCGCAGGAGTCGATGATGACCCGCCTGCGTGGGAAGCCGCGCGCGGCTCGCTCCGTCCGACCCGATCTTCCGGCACGTGTCGAAGCGGTGCTCGCCCGTGCGCTCGCGCTCAACCCCGAACAGCGGCACCAATCGATGCAGGCCTTCGCCGATGACCTCGGTACTGCCAAGGAGAAGGGATTCTTCCGGAGGCTGTTCCGGAGGTAACGCCGTCGCGACAGCGCCAGCATGTCGCGGCGCGCCTGCTATGGCGAAGGTGCCGCAGTGCAGCGATGAAACGGGCACGATTGCGGCAAAGTGATGCTGTACCATCGCGTTCATCGTGGCATATCTCTTTCAGCGAATTGGCACGGTGGCGTGCGGTCGGCGCCGCAAACCGACACCAGCGCAGGAGGTTACGCCATGGACGGTGCGACGATGGGTATGGCAATAGCGGCGGTCGCGGCCGTGGCACTCATCTGGTGGGGGGTCCACTCGTCGCCCATCGACACCGACTACATCGACCACCAGGCGGACGAGGCATTCAGGGCCCGAACACAAGGCAAGCCAGTGAGCACGTAAGCCGGGCGGGCCTTGTGCCCGCCCTTTTCGTGTCCGGCCGCTGCGGCACTAAGTTCCCTCCGTTCCAGGCTCACGACTCACGACTCACGACCGCCGACTCCAAAGTGATCCACCACGTCGTCCTCTTCCGCTGGACTGCCTCCGCGACCCCCGACCAGGTGAATGCCGCCGGTTCGGCGTTGCTGGGTATGAGGGGCAAGATCCCCGAGGTCCGCGCGGTCGCGTTCGGCCCCAACCTGGCCGAGAGCCGGACGGAATACACCCACGCCCTCCTGGTCGTCGTAGACGACATGGCGGCGGTGAAGCGCTACGTGGATCACCCGCACCATGTGCACGTCGCGAAGACACTCCTGGCGCCGATCCGTGAGGCGCGCCTGGCCATGGATTTCGAGGTACCGGCATGACCGCTGCGGGCGCCACGATCTGGATTGCGGAAACCGATGCCCAGATCGAGCGATGCTTCCCGGCGATGTTCGAGTTGCGTCCGCACCTGGTTGAGGAGACGTTCGTCCGGCTCGTCCGGGCCATGCAGCGAGAGGGATTCATCCTGGCCGCACTCGAGGATGGCGGCGAGGTACGGGTCGTCGCCGGGTTCCGGATCAACGTGCTCCTGGCTCGCGGCAAGAACCTCTACGTCGACGACCTCGTCACCTCCGAGGCCAGCCGGTCGCATGCGTACGGTGCCACCCTGCTCCAGTGGCTCATCCAGTACGCCCGCGACAAGGATTGCGACTCGTTCGACCTCGACTCCGGTGTCCACCGGTTCAGGGCGCACCGGTTCTATTTCCGCGAGGGAATGCACGTCGGCGCCTATCACTTCACGCTCAGTCTCAGGGACACATGATTCTCGCCCTCCTGCTCGCGCTTCAGGGTCCGCTCGCCGCGCGCGCCGATACCGTCAAGATCGTCCACGAGGCCATCCGCTATGACATCCTGATCGCCGTGAGCGACACCGGCGCCCACGTCGTGGGTGAGGTGGAGACGGTCTGGGTGCTTGGCTCCGATGCGCCGGTGGTGGTGCCGCTCGACTCCGCCATGCGCGTGGTGCGCGTGCTCATCGACGGACGGGAAAACACCCGGGTGCACCGCACCGCCTACGGCCGCGACGGGAACATCGTGTACATCCCTCACGACAAGCAGGCGGGAGACACGCTCCGCACCCGCATCCGCTACCACGGCATGGCGCGCGACGGCCTTGTCGTCCGCATCGACTCCACCGGCAATCGCACTTTTTTCGCTGACAACTGGCCCGACCGCGCCCACCTCTGGCTGCCGGTGCAGGACCACCCCTCAGACAAGGCGGAGGTGAACTTCCGGGTGGAGGTGCCCCTCGACCTCGAGGTCATCGCCAACGGCACCCTGGTCAAGGTGGATACGCTGGCCCGGAATCGCGCCGCCTGGCAGTACCGGCTCGAGACTCGCATCCCGCCGTCGAACTTCGTCTTCGGCGCGGCCCAGATGGCGGTGACCCCGCTGACCCCGGTCTCGTGCAGCGCCCCCTGTGTCCCACAGACCGCCTGGTCGTACCCGAAGGACTCGGCGTATGCCGCGCAGGCCTTCAGCGTGGCCCCGGCGATCGTCGAGTACTTCAGCGGGATGGTCGGACCGTTCCCCTACCCGAGCCTGGCGCACGTCCAGACCAGCACCCGCTTCGGCGGCATGGAAAACGCCACCGCGATCTTCTACGCCGCGCAGCTCTACCCGGCGAAGCAGGTCGACGAGGAAATCATCGCGCACGAGACCGCGCACCAATGGTTCGGCGACGCCGTCACCGAGGCTGACTGGCATCACCTATGGCTCTCGGAAGGGTTTGCGACCTACCTGGCGGCGCTCTGGCTCGGCCACGTGCACGGTGACAGCGCCTTCGAGGCCAAGATGCAGCAGCACGCCAACGCCGTCTTCGGCAAGAAGGGCAAGGACGGCGTGTTCGTGAAGAACCCTGTCACCGAGACGCCCATCGTCGACACGACGGCCACCGACCTCATGGGGCTGCTCAGCACCAACAACTATCCCAAGGGTGCGTGGGTGCTGAACGAGTTGCGCGGCATCATCGGCGACTCCGCCTTCTTCGCCGGCCTGCAGCTCTACTACAGCCGCTATCGTAACGGCATTGCGCTGTCTTCCGACTTCGAGAAGGTGATGCAGGAGGTGTCCGGTCAGGATCTCGACTGGTTCTTCACCCAGGCGCTCCTGCTGCCGGGATACCCGATGCTGACCGTGCGCTGGACGCCGAAGGGAAATGTGGTCGAGTTGGAGATCTTGCAGGTCCAGCCGCCGGCTTGGGGCCTCCGTCGCCTGCCGAAACTGGAGATCGACGTGGGCGGAAAGCCGGTGACTGTCGATGCGAGCGGCGCCACCACCCGCACCACGGTGCCGGTGTCACGCGTACCGGAGACGGTGATCGTCGACCCGAACCACAAGTGGCTGCTGCAGGCCAAGGTCGAACGTGCGCCCTAGCGCATCACTCCTCCCTTTGCTGGCGATGGCGGCTTGCAGCGGGCTTCCGCCGCTGCGGCACAAGTTCGAGGTCGGCCGCGATCCCTACGTGGTGCTGGTGGCGGATGCCCCCGATGGCCGTGGCGACCTCTGGGCCTTGAGTCCGGAGGGCTCGGACATCGTGCAGCTCACCTTCTCGCTCCCCGCAGAGTGGTCGCCCCGCCTTGCGCCGTCGGGCGACGTCATTGCATTCCTCCGCTCGCGCGAGCAGGCCGACACTGCCCGGACACGGATCTGGCTCCTCAATCTCCTCAACGGATCCGAGCGCGAGGTCTCACTCCCCGACAGCTCCGGCGCGCCGCTGGCGCTCGCCTGGACCGAGGACGGGCGCGCGCTGGTCGTGCGTACCACCAGGACGTTGTTCCGGGTGAACGCGCCGCCCTATCCACCGGCCCCGGCGGAACTGGCAGCCGGTGACGTGCGCGTGGCGGAACAGGCACTGAGTGTGAGGGTGGGATCACCCGCGTTCGCGCGGGTGGCACCCTGTGAGGGGCAGGCGGCGCTCTGCGTCTATCCCGATTCAGGACCGCCCGCCACGATCGCTGCTGGCGGCACGTGGCCGGTGCGATGGGGTGATGACTCGCTAGGCTACGAACTGGATGGGGAACTGGTGGTGCGCCCCGTGGGACCGGGGCGGGAGCGGGTGGTCCGCTGGCGGCAGTCGCTGGTCAACCCGCGAGACCTCACGGTGTTCACCGGTCGGCGCGAGGAAGCTCGCTAGATCGGCTTGGCCGACACCGCGTCCCACGCGGAGTCGATGACCAGTTGCAGGTGCGGGTGGTCGGCAGGCCACTCCCGGCTTGCCACTTTCTCGGCGGCGAAGGCGATCAGTGCGAGCCACGCTGATGCCCAGAGGTCGGCCGGCCCCGGCCGCACCAGCCCGTCCGACTTTCCGCTCGCCACCATCTGCTGCAGTCCCTCCCTGAACTCGCGCGCCGCTTCGCGGCTCTTGTCGTCCAGGCCTTTTTCGCTTGCGTTGTGGAGCAACATCCGGAGCGCCGCCGGGTCGCGGTCCGCTGCGTCGAAGAAGCGGCGGGCCACCCGCTGCAACCGTTCTGAGGCGCGGGCGCCTTTCTCCTGCTCCTCGATCTCCTTGATGATCCCGCTCGCCCACTTCTGCGCACCCCGGTACACCTCGTTCAGCAGGTGCTCCTTGCTGGTGAAATGCCGGTAGATCGTTCCCTCCGCCACGCCCGCCCGAGACGCGATCGAAGGGGTCGTCGTTCCCCGGAATCCCATGGTCGTGTACAGGTCGAGTGCCGCCCGCAGCAGGCGTTGACGGGTCGCCTCGCCGTCTCGTTTGCGCGGTGTGGTGGCCGGAGCGGTCATGCCCGGTAATGTAACGCCCTCCGAGGCTGAGCCCTCACTCACTAACACCGGCGGTGTTGAGGCAAACCACCCTCCCGGCTATCTTCCGAGGCTTTCGTAAGTGCAGCTATTTCAGGACTTTATGCATAGGCTGGCTACCAAATGAAGATGCTCGTGCTCGGGGCGGGATTGCAGGGAGCGGCGTGCGCGTACGATCTCCTTCACAGCGAGGGCGTCACCCAGGTGACCCTCGCCGACTTGAAGATCGATCACCTTCCTCCGTTCCTGGAGCGGGTCCGCAGCGACAAGCTGGTCCTGAAGCAGCTCGACGGCTCCGATCACGCCGCGGTGCGCCAGGTCATGACCGGCCACGACGCCGTCATGAGCGCCCTGCCGTACTACTTCAACGGTCCGATGGCGGCCCTCGCGGTCGAGTGCGGCTGCCATTTCAGCGACCTGGGCGGCAACACCGAGATCGTCTTCGAGCAGAAGAAGCTCGACGCCGCGGCTTCGGCGAAGGGCCTCTCTATCATCCCCGACTGCGGACTCGCGCCGGGCATGGTGGCGATCCTCGCCGCCGAGGGCATCCGCCGCCTGGACAAGACGGAGCGGGTCCGGATTTACGTCGGTGGCCTGCCGCAACACCCCGAGCCCCCGCTCAACTACCAGATCGTCTATTCGCTCGAGGGTGCGCTCGACTACTACACGACCCCGTCCTGGGTCCTGCGTGGCGGCAAGCCGGCGCAGGTCGACGCGCTGAGCGAGCTGGAGACGGTGGAGTTCCCTTCGCCGGTGGGCCCCCTCGAGGCGTTCCATACCGCCGGGGGCATCAGCACGCTGCCGTTCAAGTACGAGGGCCAGGTGGAGGTCATGGAGTACAAGACGCTCCGCTATCCCGGCCATGTCGCGATCATGCGCCCCATCCGGGAGCTGGGCCTGCTCAACAACTCGCCCATCACCGTGAAGGGCCAGCAGGTCGTGCCCCGCGACGTGTTCATCGCGGCGGTGCACCCCAAACTGCACAAGCCCGAGGGCAGGGACCTCGTGGCACTCCTGGTGAAGGTCTCGGGTATCAAGGGTGGGAGGAAGACCGATGTCACGTTCCGGCTCATCGACTACTACGACGCCAATCACGGTATTTCGGCGATGATGCGTGCCACGGCGTACTCGCTGTCACTCACGGGGCAGATGCAGGCCGACGGGCGCGTGACGCTCAAGGGCGTGCACACGCCCGACGAGGCCGTTCCGTTCGCGGACTATGTCGCCGGCCTCGCGGCGCGAGGCGTGGTCATTCAGGAGTTGTAGTACCATGGACAGCAGGGTGCAGGACGGCTTGGGCTCGTTGGCCCCGCTCGACTTCAGGGCAGTCTGGAACGCGGCCATGACCTTCGAGCAGTTCGTGGCGCAGGCCCGGCCGGAGCACCGGGCGCTGTGGGAAGGCATCTACCGCCACGCGAAGTCCCCGGAGTGGGCCGCCGAGCTTGTCGACGGCCGCAAGCTGCACCTCCTCGCCATCACCGAGGACTGGTGCATGGACACCTCCAACACAATTCCGTTTCTCGCGCGCGTCACCGAGTCGGTGCCGGGCGTCGACTTGCGTGTGGTCCTGCGCGATGCGAACCCGGCCATCATGGATCGCTATCTCACCAATGGCTCGCGCTCCATTCCGGTGCTGATCATCCTCGATGGGGAGTTCCGCGAGGTGGGTCGCTGGGGCCCGCGCCCGTCCGAGCTGCAGGCCTGGGTCATGGCCAACAGGCCGCTGCTCCCGAAGGGCGAAGTGGTCAAGGAGGAGCGGCGCTGGTATGCCCGCGACAAGGGAGAGACGACAATACGAGAAGTACTGAACAGCGTGAACGGTAAACAGTAAACGGTAAACAGGAACAGTGGCCCCGTTCACACTTCACCTTTTTTCGCAGTTAGAACATCCACCCCGTCCTGAACCCGACGTGGCTCTCGTTCTTTGAGAAGCCGTAGGTCAGGATGAACACGTTGCCCCGCAGGATCCTGAGAACCACCCCGCCGCCGCCACCCACCGTCCAGTCGTCGAACGTTACCTTGAAGTCATTCAGGTACGAGCGGCCTGCGTCCACGAACAGTACCACGCCCAGCGCGCCATACTCGCCCTTTGCGATGACGTCCTGCCGCACCTCCAGGTTGGTGCCGATCAGCCCGGATCCCGTAAGGCGGCCGTATGGGAGCGCCCGGTGCGAGTCTTCGCTGCCGAGCGTGGCATAGGGTGATTCCCAGCCTGGCACCACTTCTTGTGAGAGCAGGGTCGGTGTCCCGCCGATGTTGGTGGCAAACACGCGCGCGGCGAGCACGGTGCTCTTCGTGGCCGGGAACCACCCTCGCGCGATGCCGTACCAGCGCGAGTAGTTCCGCTCTGAACCGCCATACTGGCCTCCGGCCTCCACCAGCAAGCCCTTCCGCGTGTCGTACTCGTTGTCGCGCAGGTCGAATACCAACGCGCCCGTCACTGAGCCCTCGGTCTGGTTGAGTTCGGGCCCGTACGTCTGCTCGAAAATCGACGCGGGCGAGAGCGAGCTGTAGTCGGCAATGGCGCCGTTGAGCATCACCGATGCGCTGAGCGGCCCGACGATCTTGCGGGTCAGGTCCACCGTGGCCGCGTAGAGTCCCCGCTCGACGCGGTAGAGGTACGGCTCGGTGTCCTTGGTGAGGTCGGGATCGATGTTGCTGGTGTTGCCCAGGCCGTAGAAACCGTAGCGGGTCTCGGTACCGGCGCGGATGTCGGCCGTGAGGCGCCAGCCCGGGCTCAGCAACGGCGCCTTCATTCCCACGTCGACCAGCCAGCTCCCGCCCCATGGCGCCCACGCCGCACGACCACTGAACAGGACTGCCGCCGTCATCGGCGCTTCGTACGGCGCCATCTGCCAGTGCTGTGCGCGCAGTTCGAAGCTCGGACCGTTGTTGGGAAGCGTGGCGATGAACGGGTAGTAGCTGGTGAGCCACTGCCCAGGATATGTCTTCTTCGTCGAAATCCCCTGCGCCCAGGTCGGAGGCGCAATCAGCAGCATTGCCAGCAGCAGTATCAACCCGCCTGCCGTGCGCTGCCCGTTGCCGCCTGCCTGCCGACTGCCGACTGCCGACTGCCAGCTCGTTGCCTGCCGCCTCACTTGGTTCTCTCGTACAGGTACGCCGTATCCACGAAGCGCGCGTCCTTGCCGTCGTGCACCGCAAACTTGGTTGGATACATCGACGCCGCCCCGAACTCGCCCCGCTTGTTCACCGCGTAGAATGTGAGGCCGAACGTGGGGCGCCCGTTCGCGCCGATCAGCCGGGCAGGGGACATCGCCACCGCGCGCCTCAGCGTCTCCAGGCAGGCATCGGTGGGCTTGAGTCCGCGCCGCATCCCCTCCACCGTGAGGAATCCGCCGGCCACCATGATGTTCGACTCGCCCCGCCCAGTGGAGCCGGCGGCACCGATCTCGTTGTCGGTGTACTGGCCTGCTCCCACGATCGCCGAATCGCCCACCCGGCCCGGGAGCTTCCACGCCAGCCCGCTCGTGGTGGTGATCGACGAGATGTCGCCCGACGGGCTCACCACGTTGAGGTTGATGGTCCCGGTCGGCCGTACCACCATCGGTTCCTTGTCGGGCACCTGGAGCCAGTCGTCGTCCGGGCCGCGATTCGCCCGCCACACCAGCCACTTCTGCCGCGACTCCGGGGTGAGCAGATCCTCCTCCTTGAACCCGTACGACAGCGCGAATCGTTTGGCACCCTCTCCCACCAGCAGGATGTGGTTGGTGTACTTGAGCACCAACCGCGCTACCTCGCTCGGCGTCTTGATCCCCTCCAGCGCACCGACCGCACCGGCCCGTCTTGTCGGGCCGTGCATGCAGGAACAATCGAGCTGAACCACGCCGTCTGCGTTGGGCAGCCCGCCATAGCCCACCGAGTCGTCCCTCGGGTCGAGTTCCTGGATCTTTACCCCTTCCACTGCGGCATCGAGTGTGTCGGTGCCCTGCAGTAGCAGTTCGGCGGTCCGCGTCACCGGCGCGAGGCTGTTGGCGGAACTGATCGCCACCGGCTGGGCCGGTGGGGCGCGCCGGATCGCGGGCGCCTGCATGGCGGCAGCGTCTCGCACACGGGGCAGCGCCATCAGGGCGGCCAGGGTACTTGCCGAACCGAGGAACGAGCGTCGGGAAGGGCGGTCGGTCACGCGGACAGTCCTGGATCGGGAAGGGAATGCGGCTGGCGACCACGGGATTTAGGGAGCGGGTGACGCCCTGTCAACTTGCAGCCGTCTTCGTGCGCGCCTTAAGTTCGGTCGCTTGACACCTCCTCCCCTGCTGGACCGCGCACTGGACCGGATGCGGGTCTCTCTCGAGGACCCGCTGGTCCTGGTTCGCCTGGCGGCCGCCTTCCTCCTGGCCTTCGGCACCGTCGTGGCCGTTGGCTTCTGGCTCGCGGCCGATGACACTCGCTTCCTGAAGCTCGTGCTTGGTCTCTGGGGTGTGTACGGCTTCACCGTCGGGGTGGTGGATGGCCTGCTGAACCCGCTTGTCGACGGTGCCGCCCGGGCACTGCAGGGGTTCGGGGTACGGGGCGGGGGCCCCGACTACTCCAGTATCGAGGCGCTGGTGGCGGGCGGACACCTCGCGCTTGCCGCCGAGGAATACGGGCAGCGGGCGCGGGAGCCGCGCGAACGCGTCGCCGCGACGATGCGCCGTGCGGCGCTCCTCGCCGGCCCGATGGACAACCCCGCCGGCGCGGCGCTCGAGTTGGCCGCGCTCCGCACCGGTGCGAAGCTCACGCGCGACGAGGACCTGCGGGTGGGACTCGCCCTCATGAACCTGTATGAGCACCAGCTCTCCGAGCCGGGACGGGCCATGGCCGAGCTGAGCCGCCTCGTGGAGCTGTACGCGGGAACGCCGCGTGGTGCCACGTTGAGCCGTATGCTGCGGTCGAGGAAGCAGGCGCGGTTTGGTGACTCGCCCACCACCTGAGGACGCATGACAGAACCCCGCCGTCGCCCACGCCTCGATCCCGCGATCTTCAACCTCCCGGTGGAGCGCATGCGCGCCGGGTATTACTCCGACAAGTACTTCGTCCGCACCCGGGAGATCCTCCTCGCCGACGGCGACCGCCCGCACGTGACCATGCAGGTGTTCGGTAAGCAGCACGCTTTCCTCGGCGGCATCGACGAGGCCATCGCCATCCTGAAGCTCTGCTCCGACCGCTGGCCCGAGCTCGTGGTGCACGCACTCCACGACGGTGATGCCGTGGAACCATGGGAGACGGTGCTGCTGATCGAGGGACCGTATGACACCTTCGCCCATCTCGAGACGCTCTACCTCGGCGTGCTGGCACGCCGCACCAAGGTCGGCACCAACACCCGACGCGTAGTGGAGGCGGCGGCACCCAAGGAAGTGATGTTCTTCCCTGCGCGGCACGACCACTGGCTGGTCCAGACCGGTGACGGCTACGCCGCGCACATCGCCGGTGCCATTGGTGTCTCCACCGATGCGCAGGCCAGCTGGTGGGGCAGTGAAGGGGTCGGCACCGTGCCGCATGCGCTGATCGCCGCGTACGGTGGTGACACGGTGCGCGCCACCGAAAAGTTTGCCCAGTACATGCCTCCGTCGGTGCGCCTGGTGACGCTGGTCGATTTCCAGAATGATTGTGTGCGCACCGCGCTCGAGGTGGCCGAGGCGCTGGGAGACAGGCTGTACGGGGTGCGCATCGATACCAGCGAGATGCTGGTGGACCGGTCACTCTTCGAGGAAATGGGCCGCTTCAGACCGACCGGTGTCAACCCGAGGCTGGTGGAGAACGTGCGGGCGGCACTCGACCGGCGCGGCTTCGGGCATGTGCGGATTGTCGTGTCGGGCGGGTTTACCGTGGACAAGATCCGTGAGTTCGAGCAGCTCGCCGTGCCGGTGGATGCGTACGGCGTGGGCTCCTCCCTCTTCGAGGGGCGGTTCGACTTTACCGCCGACGTGGTTCTGCTTGACGGAAAGCCCTGTGCCAAGGTGGGTCGGGGGTACAGGTCGAATCCGCGACTGGAGCGGGTGACATGACTGATCGCTCGCTGTTCTGGGACGTCGACACTCAGCACGACTTCATGCGTGCCACCGGCAAGCTCTACGTCGGTGACAGCGAGGCGATCATCCCGACCCTCGCGGCCCTCACCGACTATGCGCACCGGCGCGGCATCCGCATCGTGGCCAGCGCCGACGACCACGAGCCTGGCCACCGCGAGCTGAGCGACGCCCCTGACTTCAGGGAGTCGTTTCCCGAGCACTGCATGCGCGGCACCCCGGGCCAGCGGAAGATCCCCGAGACCACCCTGCGTGACCCGCTGGTGATCGAACCCGACCAGCCGCTGCCGACGGTTGTGCGCGCGCACGCCGGCGACTTCCTGCTGCACAAGCACTGGTTCGACGTCTTCACCAATCCCCACGTGCTGCCGCTGCTCGACCTGCTCGACCCCACCGACATCGTGCTGTACGGCGTGGCGCTGGACGTGTGCAATCGGTACGCGATCGAGGGATTGCTGCGGCACCGACGCGGGGGGCGCATTCACCTCGTTACCGATGCCACCCGCGCGATCCGCCCCGAAAGCAGCGCGGCGCTCCTCAGGGACTGGGAGCGCCGCGGGGTGAAGCTGGTAACGACCGCCGACGTACTGGCCGGCCGGGTGGTGTAGCGGGCGCCTACTTCGAGCCCGTCCGCATGCTGGAATCGATTTCGCGTCGCGTCTTCTCCAGCGCCTTCATCCGATCCATCGCGTCGTTTCTTGCCACGCCCGCATCAATCGTCGGAAGCGCCGCGGCGTCGCCGATCTTGCCCAGCCTCGGTGCGGCCGGAAGTACTTCCGGCGGCGGCTCCAGCCCATCCGTCGCGGGCGTCGCCTGCGCGTCGTCGGCCGGCTTCTTCGGCTTCTTCGTCTGCATGTCGCCACCCAGGCCCGTCGAGGCACCCTTCGGCGCGGAGGTCACCGCCCGCGTGCCTGGCCCAGTTGGCGTCGGCTGAGATGCGACCGGTGTGGTGACTGGCTGGCTCGATGCCGCATTCGTGACGCTGCTGACCGGCGTGGGCTTGGGAGCGGCGCCGGACGGCTTGAGGGCGAAGAACCCGATCACCGCCGCCGCCGCGGCGACGGCGATGCCCACGAACAGCGGAGCCTTCGAGCGGGGCCGGGTCACCGGCTCAGCGGGCGCATCGACCGGCGCGAAGTCCTGGATTGGAGCCGGGATGTCGAGCGCGCTGACCTCGCGGTGGGAGACCACCGGCATCGTTCGATCGGGGTTGATGATGTCGACCTCGCCGCGCGCGGCTGACGGCCGCTCCTCGTGTGACACGAGTTCCACCACGTCATGCGAACGCTCGACCACCGTCTCCGCCACCGGCTCGGGGACGCGCGCCACTACCGGGACTTCGGCGACCGGCACCGGCACTGGGGCAACGGCCTCGACCGGAGCCGGCTCGACGGCAACTGGCTCGACGCTCGGCGGCGTCACAGCGGCCTGGGCGGCGATCTCCTCGGGTGCGGGCAGCAGCTCGAACTCCACCTCGGGCAACTCCGGCGCCGTGGCCGCGTTGCTCAGCGGCGGGTCGGCGCGCATCAGCCGCAGGTCGCCTGTTGCAGGTGCCGTCGGTGCCGACGGCTTCGGCGCCACGGCTCGCGCGGCGGGCCGCTGCGCGCTGTTCCACCGTGGAGCAGGCTTCTGGGTTACAGCGGAATCGGGCGCCGCAGGTCCTGCGGCGGCGGCCGCGTCCTGGCGCACCACACGGAGCTGAGGCACCGGCGCGCGTGGCGCGCTGCTGGTCGGCGAGGCAGCCGTGGGCGGCACGCCCTGCTGTGGTGCGGTCACCGCCGGACGCTGGCCCGATGCGCCGATTGCGGGACGCTGGCCCGATGCACCAACCGCCGGCCGCTGTCCCGACGCAGTGAGCCCTGGGGTGCGGACCGGTGGCTTCGGCGCCGCAGCACCGTTGATCCGGTCCTGCGCCAGCTTGAAGTGCGGGTGCGAAGCGATCGGCAGCCACTTCTCGGCGCGCGCGTGGAAGATCTCAGCCTTGGCCGTGACCACTCCAGCGGCGACAGCGGCGCCGAACTCATCGACGGAGCCGAAGGTGACTTCCTCGCCTGATTCCCGGCGGATTCGGTACATGTCCAGCACTCGAGGTTGATGTATAGAGCTTGAACTCTCTCTTGCTCCTATGCATCTAGCGCGCCGGACTGCAGCAGTTGGCGGTGGGCGGTCGCATATCCCGTTACGGTCAGCTTAAAAGAATGTGAAATATGTAGTTATGGCACAGCACTGTGCCGGGAAAGCACAGCAAGTGCAAGGTATTGCGCGCTGAGTCGAAGCAACGGAACTGTTTGACGATCCCACTCAGGTTCCGGGGCTGGCGTCCTGCAAGGCGGGGCTTGCCACCGAGCGCTTTATCCGCCCGAGAATGGAAGTGAGTCCCTGAGTGCGCATCATCCCCAGGGTCTCGGTCAGTTGCAGCTGGTCGAGCAGGTCGTTTGGCACCGCGGCCACATCGGCCGGCGAGGCGCCATCGAGCGCCTTGAGCAGCAGTGCGACGAATCCCCGCACCGTGGGCGACTCACGCGGCACGTCAGCGTGGAGCCGCACCTTCCCTTCCTCGATACCGATCCACAGGTACACCGGCGTCTGGCATTCGGGGACGAGGTTCTTTCCCTCTGCCTTGAGCGCCTCGTACTCCGGAGGAAGCGGGGGGAGCTTGCGCGAGTAGTCGAGGAGCGTCTCGAGGCGGGTGTTGCGGTCCGCGCCGCGAAAGCGGGTGATGAGTGTGTCGAGCGTTGACATGGGCGAAATCTATCCGGGCCTACGGTACCAGTATACTTCCGCATACACTTCACCCTGGCTTCGCCTATTCCGCCGGCATGTCCTCGAGTCCTGCTGCCCCTCCCGATGTCCGTCGCCGCCTGCGGCGAAATCAGGAAGGTGACGGCGTACGGCTGTCGCAACGTCGAACGAAACCTGCCCCTCACCATGCAGACCATCGTGTACGGGGCGTCCCTCACGAAGACGGCCTTCGCGTACATGACCTTCCAACTCGTGGACGAGGGCCGCCTGAACTTCGGCGCCTCAGTTGCGACTGCTGCCGAAGCCGCTGCCGGAGCACCAGGACTATCCCGACCTGGCGATGATGCCCGCTGGCGTGACCCGACCCCCGCGAATGGTGCTGACGCACACGACAGGGTCTGCCAACTTTCGCTGACTCATGCCCGATCGGCGGCTGCGCATCCACTCCGATCCCGGTACGCGCTACGGCTACCCCGGTGATGGCTTCTACGTTCTCCAGCTGATCCTCGAGGAAGAACTGGGCTTGGACGTGGGACTCGAGATGCAGAGGCGGGGCTTCGACCGCCTTGGCATGCCACGGCCGGATTTCGACGAACGGAGCAGCGCAGAGCGCATCTATCCGGCGTTGGCGCGGGCGATCCTCGGCGACATTTCGCTGCCGTGGTCCTGGGGAGTACGACTGGGTGGACCGTCTTCCTGGAGCGAGGTGAAAAAAGAGGGCGGGCCGATCGGCCCGCCCTCACTGTAAGCGCCTACCTCCGTCGCCCGCCGCCCCCACCTCCACCGCCACCGCCGCCGCCGCCGCCACTCATGCCGCGGGAACCACCACCGCCACCACCGCGCGACATGCCGCCACCCGACGCGCCGCGCGAGCCGCCGTAGCTGCGGCTGCCACCCGAGGCGCTCGGCGCCCGGCTGCCGTAGCTCGGTGAGCTCCGGCCGACGCTGCCGCTGCTGCGACTTCCACCATATGCGCGTGAACCGGTCGCACGGCTCGCATTGCTCCCCGCCGCCGCGCCACCCGAACGGCGCGCCACCTCACCGCGCGCATTCGCCGTGTTGCCGCGCAGCGGGGCGCGGTAGCCCTGTGCATTGGTCTGCCGCCGGCCCGCATACGCCTGTGAAGAAGCGGTGCTGCGGTCACCGCGCGCTGGCGCGGGGCGATAGGAATTTCCGGCCGCCGCCATCTGGCCGCTCTCGAGGCGCCGCGACGCATTGCCCGCTGTCGCGTTGCGGGAGGACGATGTCATTCCCGCCGTTTGCCTGCGTGTGGCCGTCGTGCTCGCAAGGCCTCCCTGCACGCCCGGCGTCTCCGCACGATTGCGATAGCCACCGCCCGGCGTGTTCGGCGCACTTGCAAGCGTTCCGTTTACGCCCACTCCGCCCGGCACCGATTGCGTTGAGCCCGGATGCGGCTGGCCACCCCACGTGCGAGTCAGCGTGCGCTCGCGATACGGGGTGAGCTGACCACCATACCCCGGATACCCCGGGTAGCCCGGATAACCGTAGCCCGGATACCCATAGCCCGGGTAGTAGCCGGGGTAGTAGCCGCCATAGTACGGATACCACGGGGAATAACCCCACCACGGGCTGCCCCAGCCCCAGCCGAGGCTCAGACCCCAGCCCCATCCGGCGTAGCCGACACCCCAATAGCCACAGTCCCAGCACCCGCCGCCCACACCGTATGCCACCACCGTAGCATCGCCGTCGTAACCGACGTTGTTGGCCGACGCGATGAAGTACTGGGCGAAATCGTACTGGACGCCACCGGGTGCGATCTGCTCCGAGAGCGTGCGCAGCGCCACTTCGTCATCGTCGCTGTCCAGCTTGAAGTTCCGGTAGTCCCAGTGGCCATTGAGCGCGAACGCGCCGGGCTGGAGCGGATCCTTGGAGAGCGCCGCGAACACGGTACCACTGCCGCTCGACCAGTCCACTACGAACGCGGTGTTCCGACCGCCGCGACTCTCCAACTGGTACTTCTTGCCGCCCTTCACGAACGCGTCATCAGTCGGGTCGAGCGGGAAGAGCACCCGCACACGACCATCAGGATCGGCGTTGAGGACCAGCAGATAGCCATCGGCCCCAGGCTGGACGGTGACCTGCACCCCTGTTCCGGGCAGGTAGCGTCCGTCCTGGCTGAGCGTGACGGAAACAGGCGCCGGCGGATCGGTGGCGATCAACGACGCGGCAAGCAGGAATGCGAGCATGGTATCCTCCTGCTGTAGCGTAGGGGCTGCCGGGCATGGCGTCAATACGCCTTAAGGACGTGATCGCGCGAAGCATGAAGACGTGCCGGAGCGAAACGCCTAACTTGTTGTCCTGCCATTACTTCCAGTCGTCATGCCTGCTTCATCAAGCCCTCAGGTTTTTTGCGCCCTCAAGCCCAAGGAGCTTCCGCTTCCGCTCCAGCCCCCATCGATATCCGCCCATCCCCCCGTCCTCTCGAATCACGCGGTGACATGGCACCAGCACAGCGACGTTGTTCGTGGCGCAGGCCCGCGCCACCGCCCGCGCCGCCCCGCCCCGCCCGATCGACTTCGCGACCTCCCCGTACGTGCGCGTCTGGCCCGCCGGAATGCGCGCGAGAGCCGCCCACACCAGCCGCTGAAAGTCGGTGCCGGTCACGTCGAACGGCGGCAACTGCTCGGCGCCCTTGTCGAGCGCATCGCGCACCTGGCGCGCCTCGGTGAATGGCGTCGCCACCTTGCACCGCTCCGCACGTGGGAACTCTTCCTCGAGCTCACGCTCGAGCGCTGCATCGGTGTCGCCGGGATACACCGCGCAGATGCCGCGCTCGGTCCGGGCCACGAGCAGGCGACCGAGCGACGAGTGGATGAGTGTGTACCGGATCTCCATGCCTGCACCTCCCCTGCGATAGCTCCCTGGTGTCATGCCGAGCGTGCGCGCGGATGCGGCGTAGGCCCGGCTGCTCGAGTTGAATCCTGCGTCGTACGTCGCGCTGCTCACCTGCTGCCCCGCCCGTAGTGACCGGCGCATCCGTTCACCCCGAATGCGCTCCGCATACGCTCGCGGGCTCATGCCCTGCGTCCGCGTGAAGGTGCGCTGAAGGTGCGCTGGACTAACCGCCAGTTCCGACGCCAGCCTGGCGAGTGGTACATCAGTGCCGCCGGCCGCATCGATGAGGGCGCGCGCACGCTCTGCGAGTGGAGCCTCGGTGCGCTCCGGCCGGCAGCGTCGGCAAGCG
This sequence comes from uncultured Gemmatimonadales bacterium, assembly GCA_963773095.1. Classification (GTDB taxonomy): domain Bacteria; phylum Gemmatimonadota; class Gemmatimonadetes; order Gemmatimonadales; family GWC2-71-9; genus JAGGAG01. The sequence goes on along the minus strand of CAVYZY010000012.1, from coordinate 223,465 downwards.
CGGAAGCCGCCCCGCTCAGCGTCTCGTGGAGCGGCGAAGAACTCGACCCGGTCGCGCCGCGGCCGTCGCGACGGGCAGCTCGGCCGGCAATAAATGCCGGTCGATCGCACCGCATAGACGAACCGGCCATCGGAGCGGGCATCGCGGGTTTCCACTGCCCGCCAGGCTGCTCGGGGATCAAGGGCGCGCTGCATGAAGCACACGTTAGCGAGGTTCGCGGTGGCCGGCTACCCGAATCATGCGGTCAAACCGGACGTGAGGACTTGAAGGCGCAGGACTCGAGGGAACTACCTTCAGCCATGTCCGTCACTCCTGTCGTTCCGGCCCGATGGCTTGTGGAGCACCTGCACGATCCCGGCGTCCGCGTGCTCGACGCCTCCTGGTACCTCGCCGCCATGAATCGCGACCCCCGCCACGAGTTCCGCGAGGGCCACATCCCCGGCGCGCAGCTCTTCAACATCGACGAGGCGAGCGATCCCTCGTCACCGCTGCCGCACATGCTGCCGCCAGCGAAGCAGTTCGCCGACGTTGCATCGCGGCTTGGCATTTCGAGCGGTGACCACGTCATCGTCTACGATGCGTCGGGCATCAACTTCAGTGCGCCACGGGTGTGGTGGATGTTCCGCGCGTTCGGTCACGACGCGGTATCGCTGCTCGATGGCGGACTTGGCGCCTGGAAGGCCGCGCGCGGCGCGCTCGAGCACGGCGATGCAGTCATGCCCGCGGCCGGTGTGTTCCACGCCGTCGTTCGTCCGGCCATGGTGCGCAGCGCGGCGCAGGTACTCGAATTGACCAGCACCGGTCGAGCGCAACTGGTCGACATGCGTTCACGCGGCCGGTTCGAGGGCACCGAGCCCGAGCCACGCGCCGGCCTTCGGGGCGGGCACATCCCTGGAAGTCGGAGTCTTCCCTATGCGAGTCTAGTCGATGGCTGGGGCCTGCTCCGTAGTCCTGCGGAGTTGCGCCTCATGGTGGAGGGAGTTGGTATTGATGTCGCCTGGCCGGTGATCGCCATGTGTGGATCAGGCGTCACCGCTTGCAGCCTGTTACTGGCACTGCATGTGCTGGGCATCACAGACACTGCGCTCTACGACGGTTCGTGGACCGAATGGGGCCAGCGTGCGGAATTGCCGCTGGAAACCGGACCACCGCGCTGACTTGGGCGATCCGCGACGTGACGGGCGATTCGCCCCGTGTGCGACTTGTTGCAGCAACGCAAGTCACTGAGAGTCGCGCGGATGTGTGGGGGGTATTCCTCTTGCACCCCCGGAGCAGCTGTCTCCCATGTCCACCTCTGCAATGAGAGCAAACCATGTCACGAACCTCGCCGGCCCTCGTCGGCCTTCTTTTCGCAGCAGCGCTCGGCGCCTGCAGCAGCGACAACGGTGGCGCACCGAGCACGCTCACAATCGCGAAGGCCGCGACCAACAGCGGCGATGCGCAGACCGGCACGGCCGGCGTCGCGCTCGCCAATCCGCTCCGCGTCGTGGTCACTGATGCCGGGGTTGCCCAGTCCGGCGTGACGGTCGACCTGGGCCACCGGCAACGGCGGAACCCTCACTCCCGGTGGTGCACACCGACGCGGGCGGAGTGGCTACCGCCAACTGGACCCTCGGCGCCGGCGGTGGTGCGCAGACCGCGACCGCGTCGCTCTCCGGTGCCACCGGCTCCCCCGTCAGCTTCACGGCGACGGCGCCGGTCGTCCCGACGATCACCGTTGGGCCCGGCGGTGCAGCTGTGTTCTCCCCCGCCACCACCACCATCAGCGCCGGACAGTCGGTGCACTTCGTGTGGGCCACGGGTGCGACGAACCACAATGTGACTCCCGATATCGGCAACGCGGATCCGCTGCCGGCCAGTCCCGGCCTGCCGGCGCTGCTCAATGCTCCACAGAGCTTCAACGTCACATTCCCGTCGGCGGGCACCTTCAAGTTCTTCTGCACCGCTCATGGCAGCAATCCGTCGCCGGGCAACGTAGGCGGCATGTCCGGCACCGTGACGGTCAACTAGGACATTCTCGGCTGCCATGATGAAATACTTCGCTCCGCTGCTGGCGGTGCTCGGTGCGGCCCCGCTTGCGGCGCAGAGCGCTTGCGTCGCGCCGGCGGGATCACCCGAGGCGCAGACGATGGGCACCAAGTCGGTTGCCATCGCCTTCACCCCGACGCGCGGTCCCGCACGAATGCCCGCGGGCCGCGTGGAACTCGGGCTCGGTGTGCTGACGGTGCCCGAGGTAAGCAATTACGAAAACACGCCGGTCACCTGCTTTTCCGGCCAGACACTTTCCAACACCAACGCGCTCGTCGTGGCGGCGCAGCCCAGGATTCGTGTCGGTCTCGGTGGTGGCTTTGCCGCCGAGGCTGGCTGGGTTCCGCCGATCCCGGTATCGGGGGTGCAGGCCAATATCCTCGGCCTGGGCGCCGACTGGTCGTCTTCGCCGCTGGGTGGAATTTTCGTTGCGAACTTCAGCCTCAATGCCGCGTTCGGCAGCGTGCATGGGTCGTTCACCTGTGATGAGGCGGATGTGCAGGACCCTGGGAACTACTGCTACCAGGGCACCCCATCCGACGATTCCTTCAAGCCGGCGGTCTATGGAGCCGACGTGACGCTTGGCGCGTCATTCAGCCGGGGAACAGTGCGGCCGTACGTGGGCGGCGGCTACACCCGGCTCATGCCCCGCTTCCAGGTCAACTACACCAACGCCCTGGGTATCGTCGATGACAGCAAGGTGGAGTCGAACCTGAATGCCGCTGCGATCTTCGGCGGGCTCACGTGGGATCTGGCACGGCGCTGGTCGGTGACGGGGCAGGTCTTCTCGCTGGTTACCTACGGCAGCAGTGTCAGCCTCACCGGCCGGTTCGCGCTGGGCAACCTGGGATCATGACACGCGTGACCGTGATGGGTGTGGCCGCCCTGCTCGCATTCGCCGCACCCGCGCCGGCGCAGCAGGCCGTCCCGAACGGCACAGTCGCCGAGGGTACCCTCAGCTTCGACGGCAAGGCCACGGCCGGCGACTTCACCGGCGTCACCCACACGGTGAGTGGCTCAATGACCGGAGGACCGGCGCTGGCCGACGTTCGTGGATTCGTGGAGGCCCCGGTCAACACGCTCGTCACCGGGAACGGCAAGCGCGACAAGGACCTGAACAAGTCGATGGAGTCGGACAAGTATCCTGCGATCCGCTTCGAGCTGAAGACGGTGGGGGTGAAGTCGGAGCGCGGTGACTCCGTCGATGCGATGCTGGGAGGGGACTTCATCATCCACGGCGTGACGCAGGCTGTGGAGTTGCCGGCGGTCGTCGTGCGCCACGGCGAGGCGGTAACCGTGGATTCGAGCTTCCCGCTCAACCTGAAGGACTATCAGATCGGCGGGCTGAGCAAGTTCCTCGGCATCTTCAAGATGAACGAGCACATCACCGTGCACGTGCACGTCACCTTCGGGTTCACCCCGTCCTGACTTCCGCCGCGTCCGCCGCGGTCCTCTTCCGTGAAATCAGGGTTCGTTCGGCCGCGCGAGCCTCGAGTTCGAGCGGGTGCCCTGCGTACCCGTGCTCCAGCCAGAGCGTTGCGTAGGCGCTGGTCATTCCCAGCCAGCCGCGTTCATTGAACTGCTGAACGTGCACCAGTTCGTGTGCGAGCAGCGTCGCCGGGCGCCGCGCGAGATGCCCGCGCACGTAGATGGTGCGCCCCAGGGTGATGGCCACGAATCCCGGCAGCAGCGGGAGACGGCATCCCTCGGCAACGCGCACGGCCGTGAGGTCGAGTCCCGGACACATGCCATCGAGGTCACGGCGCTCACGCGCTGACAGCGTCCTGAGCTTGCGGCCATTCGCGACGCGTGCGACAGCGGCAATGCAGGCCGCCGCGATCGGTCCGGCGACACCCCCGATCATCCTCCGAATCACTGTAGCCTCCCCAGCTCACCACTCATGCGGTTCCCGTTCACCGTCTACGCTGTTCTCCCTCAGGAACCTCAACAGATCCGACGTCCTCTCGAACACCAGCACGTCCGGCTGAAGCAGTGCCAGTTCACGCGGCGCATCCTTGAGGTCGAGGTGCGGCCGGCGGCCCCGCAGGTGGAACGCCTGCCGCGGCGCGCCGACGCGAATGCGAAAGGCATCGAGTTCGGCCAGGTCGCTGGTGGTGGAGAGCACGTGCGACCAGCCCGGCGCCAGCGCGTTCACGCGGTCCATCACGATCACCGGGGCACATGCTCCGCGATGAACTCCACGGCGCGCCGTACCACCCCGCTGTCCCGCATGATCGCGCGATGCCCGAGCCCCTCGGTGAGCACGAGGCTGCCGAGGGGTGCGGCCGCGGCGATTTCGCGCCCGTTCTCCGGGGGCACGTCCTCGTCGCCCTTGTCATGAATGACCAGCAATGGCGTGGGCAACGCGGCGGCGGCGGGGACCAGGTCGAGGTCGCTCCAGGTGACCCCGAACCGCCGCTCGAGGTTCTCCTGCAGCCGCTCCCGCACCGGGCGTGGGATCGCGAGGTGGCGCACGAACCGGCGCCAGAACACGACCGGATCGGATGGAGCCGCGATCAGCACGGCGGGAACCGGTGGCACCAGGCGGGTCATCGCAAAGAGCGCCGCCGCGCCGCCGAGCGAGTGCCCGATGAAGGCGTTGACGGGGCCCGCCACGGCGGCCACGGCGGCGAGCGCCCCGGCAAACTGGGGCAGGGAGGCGCTGTTGCCTCCCGTACGCCCATGTCCCGGGCCATCGAACGCCACCACGCGGAACCCCCGCTGCAGCAGCTGCGGCACGAAGAGCCGGAACCGCCCTGCACGGCTGCCCCATCCGTGCATGAGCAGCACGAGCGGGCCGCTCCCCCAGCTCCAGCACGCGAGGTCCTGGCCGGCGTGATTCACGGTGAAAGGTTCACCCGTTGCGAGGAAGGCTTCCTCGCGCGGACGAAGCGGATGCTGGGGCGGGCGGGTAAAGAATCGCTCGGCCACTCGCGCGGCGCGCTCCGGAGCCAGCGGCCCGAGGATCTGGAAGCCGAGCCGGAGCCCGACGATCCTGGCATCAACACGGCTCAACGGATTCGCCCTCGGAGACCGGTCGGTGGTCTGCTCGCTCACCCCGCGACCGGTCCGAGCAGCATCACCACGGCAACGATGACGAGCACTGCCACGACGTCCATGACGAGGCCGGCGCGAAGCATCTGCCGCGCAGTGACGCGGCCGGAGCCATAGGCAATCGCGTTGGGCGGCGTCGCGATTGGCAGCGCATACCCCGCCGACGCCGCGAGGGCGGCGACGGCCATGACGCGGATGGCCGGGAGATCGGCACCCGAAGCGAGTCCCGCCGCGATCGGCATCGCCATGGCCGCCACTGCGGTGTTCGACGCGAGCTCGCTCAGCAGGACCGTGCCCGCGGCCACCACGAGGAGCACGATGAAGGGCGACGCTCCCTGCAGCCCGGTGACCTGTTCGCCGAACCACTGCGTGAGCCCGGTCACCTCCGTCGCTGCGGCAAGCGAAAGTCCGCCGCCGAAGAGCAGCAGCACCTCCCACGGAATGCCCTTTGCCTCGTGCCAGCTCAGCAGGCGGCGCCGCTCGCCGGTGACGTCCCTCGCCGGAATCAGGAAGAGGGCGAGGGCGCCGGCAAGGCCGATCGCCGCATCGCTGAGCCCGGGGGCCAGTGCCGTGAGTCCCGGTATCGACAGGCCGCCGAGCTGCTTCGGCTCGCGGAGGATCCAGGCCAGTGCCGTGAGGCCGAATACCACGATCGTCGCCCGCTCGCCGCCCTTGAACTTGCCCAGGCGTGCACGGCGCTCCGCCACTGCGTGCTCCGCCGCCTCGCCCAGCACCGCGTTACTCGGGTAGATCACATAGCAGAGCAGTGCCCAGCAGATCGGCACCAGGAGGATGACGCACGGTACGCCGATGAGCAGGTAGCGGGCGAAGTCTATCGGCTGGCCCAGCAGTTCCTTCGCCGCGGCAGCGAAGATCAGGTTGGGTGGCGTGCCGATGAGCGTGCCCATGCCGCCGATCGAGGCGGCGTAGGCGAGGCCGAGGAAGAGCGAGGTACGAATGCGGTCGGCGGGCGGGCCCTCGCCGAACAGTTGTCCCAGCGCCATCGCGATGGGGTACATCATGGCCGCCGTGGCGGTGTTCGAGATCCACATCGACAGCACTGCGGTGGCCACCATCAGGGCGAGGACGATGCGCCGCCCGTTCCGCCCCGCGGCCGCCACGATCCGGAGGGCGAGCCGCAGGTGCGCGCCCCAGAACTCGAGTGCCGCGGCGAGCAGAAAGCCGGCGAGAAAGAGGAAGATCATCTCGTTGGCGTACGGGGCGGTGACGTCCCGCAGCGTTACCACGCCAAAGAGTGGAAGGACGATGACGGGGAGGAGCGACGTGACGGCGAGTGGGACGGGCTCCATGAGCCACCAGAGGAGCATCCATGCGCCGACGCCCAGCACCTCCCTTTGGTCGGGGCCCAGCGCCGCGGGGCCGGCCCGGACACATGCCAAGTAGGCGAGGGGTCCCGCGACGGCGGCTATGGCCCTAGCTTGTCGGCTCGTCACGTCGTCGACTTCTCCTGAAGGGCTGCCATGATCCCGCTCGAAACCTACAAGGTCCTGCACATTCTGGGTGTGCTGCTGGCGTTCGCCGCTCTCGGGGGCCTGACCCTCACGGTGGCCAACGGGGCCACCAAGGCCACGTCGTCCGTCCGCAGGCTCATTGCGATCGCCCACGGAGTGGGCACGTTGGTCATTCTGCTCGCCGGCTTCGGCGCGCTGGCCCGGCTCGACCTCAAGGACGGGGGCCTGCCCGGCTGGGTCGTCATCAAGCTCGCCTGCTGGGTCGTGCTTGCGCTGCTGATGACGGTCCCCTATCGCTGGCCTGCCCACGCTCGTACGGTGTTCTGGCTCCTGCCGGTGCTCGGCGGTATCGCCGCCAGCATGGCCATCTACAAGCCGTTCTGATCGAGGTTCCCGTGTTCCAGCTGCTGCTCTCGACTGCCGCTGTGGCGGGCGCCCTCACCACCGCGCCGGTTCCCGCCGCCGACACGGCGACGTTTATGATCGACAAGACGCACTCCGAGCTCACCTTCCGCATCCGCCACATGATGAGCCGCGTGAGCGGTACTTTCGGCGACTGGAAGGGAACGATCAGCGGCGACCCGGCCGCGTGGAGCGGTGGCTCGACCGAGATCGTGATCCAGACCACCAGCATCGACACCAGGAATGAGAAGCGCGACAATCACCTGCGGTCGGCAGACTTCTTCGATGCCGCCACCTATCCCCAGATCACGTTCAAGAGCACGAGCGTCGTGGTGGCGGGAAATGCGGTGACGCTGCAGGGCGAACTGACGATGCGTGGTGTCACGAAGCCGGTGACTCTGACCGGGGAATACCTGGGGTCCGCCGGCGAGGGACCGGGGAAGCAGCGCGTCGGCTTTCATGTCACCGGGACGATCAACCGGATGGACTACGGGGTGGCATACAACCGTGTCCTTGAAACCGGCGGCGTGCTCCTGGGCGATGACGTGGAACTGGATATCTCGATCGAGGCAGTGCGGCAGTAGCTAGCGCCGCCTGAGCGGCACCGTCGAGATGCCGCCGCCCATCACGATGGGCAGCATCTGTGAGCGATAGCCGGGGGCCACGATCGTCACGTACTGCACCCGGCAGTCCGCCATCAGGTTCAGGTCGAAGTGGAGCTCGAACTCGCCATTCTCGTTGGCGAACGTGTGATATGTCTGCCCCACCATCTGGAGATGCGCGTTCGAGAGCGGACGCCCCGTCTCCTGCTGCACCACCCGTCCCTTCACCACTCCATCGGGCGGCGCCCCCGTCGAGTCCTTCGGGATCTCGGGACACTTGCTGTCCGGAATGGCCGCGTTCTCGAACGGCCGCGTGGCCACGGGGCCCGCGTCGGGGGCCACGCCGCCCTTCTTCCGCCCGAAGATCCGCCTCGCCTCCACCTCCATCGACGCGTTGAGCGCGTCTTCCTTGTTCACCTGGGCCGCCGGCGTGTTGTCGGGCGCCGACGCCGTGGGATCGCCCACCGGATCGGGTGTACGCGGCTGGTCGGGCTCGGCGGTGCCCTGCGTCCTCGGCGCCTCGGGTGGTGCATTGGGCTCCGGCTCCGGCCGCTTGTTGATCACCCTGGGCCGCGGCGCCTCGGGAGGTGGCGTCGGCACCGGCTCCACCGGCCTGGGCGGTGGTGGCGTCGGCTTCGGCGGCGGCACGTAGACCATCGCCACCTCGCGCGTCGTCGCTGCCGAGTCCGCCTTCGGCTTCGCCGCCTCCTGCTCGGAAAGCTTCTTCGACAGCAGCATGACGACCAGGATCACGACCGCGTGCAGCAGCGCGCTGACGGACAGGGCGAGCGGATTCCGCTCTGGTGGCGGAAGCGTTCCCTCGAACGTTGGCTTGGGGCGCGGACGGGCCATCAGGGTGTCAGGAGCCTACCGATGCGCAATGGCGGTAATCGAGTGCGGGTGACTGGCTGCCCGATGCGGCCGGCGCAACCTCGGCGGCGGCGGCGCACGCCGTCAGCAGCACGGCAGAGAGCCATACGAGATCGGCCAGGAAGAGATGCACCAGCTGCATCCAGATGGGCGCCAGCAGGAGAAGGTTGAGGACACCCGCTATGAACTGGAGCAGTACCAGACCCGCCGCGAGGCGCCCCACGAGGGCCGCGGCAGGAGACGTCTCCCTCAGGGATCCGCGCACGGCCAGCGTCAGCAGTACCGCGCCAACGGTGATGGCCAGCATCGGGTGGAGCACCCTGATCCGTAGCAGGTAGTGCGCGGTGGGAGACGTATCCTGGCGCATCCCTTCGGCCAGGGAACCCGCCGGAAAAAGCGTGTCCCCGAGCGCCGCGATGGCCCCGGTCACGCCTACCACCAGGAGTCCCGCGAGGACCCCTGCGAGCGGCGCCAGCCGACGCCAGTCGATGGGCAGTTGCGGTGCCGGCCGGCCCGTTCCCCACCAGGCGGTCAGGGTCATGGCCGCCAGGAGGAGGAACGTGTTTACGAGGTGCACACCGAGATATACGGCACGGGCCGCGGAATCGTTGTGGGCCACCAATTCGAGCAGCACGAGCCCCGCGCCAACCAGTGCTTCCGTCACCACGAGGAACAAGCTCGCCCAGGCCGCGCGCCGCACGATGTGACCGGCCGGAAAGTACCGTCGTGCCTGCACCACGAGCCCGACCACGAGGAGCAGCGCGATGCCGCTCGTCGTCCGGTGGGCGAACTCGATGATGGTCTCGATCCCGGGGTCGCGCGGGAGCACCGAGCCGTTGCAGAGCGGCCAGTGGGCGCCGCAGCCGGCTCCCGAACCGCTGGCGCGCACGTATGCGCCCCAGACGATCACCGCGAAGCTGAAGGCGACGACCCCCCACGCATGGGGGGCAAAACGGGGCCGGGGCATAGCATGAAAAGATAGCCCCCGCGGCTGGGCGGGGGCTATCGTGTTGGCCTCGCTGGACTTGCGATCAGGCGGCGGCGCGGCGCTGCCTCCGGTCGGCGATGGTCTCGGCGTAGTCGTCGAGCAGCTGGTCGTAGATCACATCCCAGCGCCGACCCAGCGCCGTCTGCCGGGCTCCCTCGCCTATCTGCCGGCGCAGGCCCGGTTCCGCCATGGCACGGCCCAACTGATGGGCAAACGCTTCCACGTCATTCGGCGGCGCGACCAGCGCATTGCGCCCGTCTGCGGCGTAGTCGCTGGGACCACCAGCGTTGACGCAAACCGGTGCGGTCCCTGACGCCATCGCCTCGAGCAACACGTTGCCGAACGTCTCGGTGCTCGACGGGAACGCGAACACGTCGGACGATGCGTAGGCCGTCGCGAGCTCGATACCGTGCAGGTAGCCGAGGAGTTGCACGCCGGGAATCTGCCGTGCCCGGATACTGTCCACGAGCAGGCCGTCTCCCACCAGCACCAGCTGCGCGTTGCCGCGCGTCGGGGCCAGGCGCTGCCACGCATCCAACATGATGTTGAGGTTCTTCTCCGGCGCGATGCGGCCCACGAAGGTGACGAGCGTGTCGCTCGGGCCGATGCCGAACCGTGCGCGCCAGGCGTCGGAGCGAAACCGCGGATGAAACTCCTCGGAGTTGACGCCGCGCGTCCAGATGCCGGTATGGTGCACGCCGCGGGCGTGCAGATGCGCCTCGTGCACCTGCGTGGGACAGAGCACCTTGTGCGCGTGCCGGTAGAACCAACGCATGTAGGCCCATCCAGGCCGAACCGCCGTGACGAGCCACCGGCCGTAGGGCCTCGCGTACGCCTCGTAGTCGGTGTGCGAGCTCGCGATGATTGGCAGGCCGAGTGCCTTCGAGGCCCTGAGCCCGGGGTAGCCCATCGCGAACTCGGTAGCGAGGTGCACCACCTGCGGCTGGAAGTCCAGCATGTCGGCGACGAGGTCTCTCACCTTCGGAAAGGCCCACTGCACGTCGGGCGCGAGGAAGAACGGCCGCCCAGGTGACCGGTGCACCTCGGGCCGCTCGACTGCGCCCGGGGGCAATTCGTAGTACGGCGAGTACACCCGCACCGCGTGCCCCCGCGCATGGAGCGCGTCGACCAGCCGGCGCAGCGTAAGGGCGACGCCGCTCACCATGGGCCAGTAGATCTCGGAGTAGATCGCGATGCGCATGGGACAAAGGTTCCACGGCGCCGGGTTACAATGCAAGGGCACATGGATCGCCTGACCCTGGCACTCACCGTCACGCTTCTGTACACCCTGCCATGCTGATGGCGCAGGATGCGGCCCTGCCGTCGGCCCCTCAGGGCTTTCTGGGCTACACCTTCTGCCGAAACGGCCTGGCGGAGAGCCGGGTCCGGGCCGACATCATCGGCACGCCCCGGGGCCGAAGAAGCGCCTGATGGTCGCGCGGGGGGTGGACGCCGATTCGCTGCGGCACGAGTACTCACTGCGGATATCGGCACAGGCGTCAGCGATGGAGAACCGGCTGGACGTGCTGGAGATTTTCCGGAGGGACTGCACCAAGCTACACGAGGCGGATTCCCCCGGTGGCGCGGGTCAGCTTCTCGGCCGCGGCCGCCAGCGTGTTGGCCGAGGAGGAAATCTCCTCGGTGGAGGCGTTGAGCTGCTGCGCCGCGGCTGCGATCTGCTCGGCTGCCGCAGCGTAGTCCTCGGTGCCGGCTGAGACCTCCTTCATCCGCCCGGCGATCTGCTCGATCAGCCCGCGCACCTGATCCGCCGAGGCGGAGATACCCCGGGTCCACTTGTCGTTGGCGTCGGCATCGTTCGCAACTGTCAGGAGCCCGTCCGCCGCCGCATGGGCGGCGTCGCGGGCGGCCATGCCCCCGCGGCCGAGCCGGAGCAGCCGCTCTCGCGCCGTCTGCACCCGCTCGAGTACCATCTGCACCGTATCGCTGGTACTGGTCGCTGCCTGTGCCGCCTGGGCCGCGAGCTTGCGCACTTCCTCCGCTACCACGCTGAATCCCTTGCCCTCGTCACCGGCGCGGGCGGCTTCGATCGAGGCGTTAAGCGCCAGCATGTGGGTCTGCTTCGCAATGGCCTTGGTCTGGGTGACGAACTTGCTGATCTCGCTCGACGCGAGGGCCAGCGCGTCCGCTTCGACCGAGCCCTTGTCCACCTCCTCGGCGAGCCGCGCGAGTTCCGTCGTGCTCGCGTCGAGTCGGTCCCGGTGGGAGCGCGCCGCCACGGCGAGCGCGGCGTTCCGGGTTGCGGCCTCGCCGGCCCCGCTGGCGAGCACCTTGGCGATCTCGAGGATCTTGCTGGCGTCCTCCGCCGCCGCGCGGACGATGATCGCCTGCTGGGCGGCCCGCTCGGTCAGGTCGCCGGTGGTGCCCGCCACTTCCTGCGTCGACGCGGTCATCTCCTCGGTCGACGCCGCGATCTCCTGCGCCATCGCCGCGGCCTCAGCCGCCGTGCCGTGAATCGTCTCGACCAGGACGCGGAGCTGCCGCACCATCGCGAAGATGCTCTGCGTCAGCATGTCCTTGCTGTCATTGCGTGATTCCTGCTCGCTGATGGAGCGCAGGTCGCCCTGTGAGACGCGCATCGCAATGTTCGCCGCGCGCCCGGCCGGTTTGAGGATGGTCTGGACAATGCGCCGCACCAGGAGCCAGGCCATGAGCCCGCCGGCAACGGCTACGCCGACGCCGCCCGGCAGCAGGAGATGGATGGGAACCTTCTCGCCCTCGCGCAGGAAGAGCCACGACTGAGCCGCGGTGACGATCACGACGAGCACCCCGACGCCGGCGAAAGCGCTGAGATAGAGATTGCGCACGAACTTGCCGCGGGAATCAGCCATGGTCGCCGTCGGTATTCCGGATGGAGGTGCAGGGAAGCTACTAGATCGTGACGCAGGGGGAACAGGCGGACCCTGACCGCGAGCACGTGTCACGCCCCGGATGCTGTCGCCGCCGCGCCAAGTGACTGGAGCTATGCGAAGAGCGCCTGAAGTTCGGCGTCATTGACCTGGGAGAACCGTGCGCGCGCCACCCCCGACATGAGTCGCAACTCACGAACGCCCCGCGCGCTCCGCCTCGCCGACCAGCGTGGCTCCCACCTTGAACTGGCCCGTGAGCAGGCCAAGCCGACCGAGCGGACCGACCGACACGTTGGTCCCGGCCCTTCGGCCCGGGGGATGCTACGGAGGAACGTGATCACGCGGGCGAAATCGTCATCGCGCAGCAGCAGGAACGCGCTGCTTGGCATGCCGAGCACGGTCCGGCCATTCGGGCGTACCGTGCCTGATAATGCCGTCCGGTTCCGCATCGGAACACGTCGTCATCGCCCGGATGAGGTTGGGCGCCACGATCGTGGCGATGCGGGGCTCGCTGAAGAACACCTGTCCCTCACCCTGTGCCCCGTGGCAGCCTAGGCAGCCGCGCAAGGTCACCAGGTGCCGGCCGGCCTCAAGTGCCGACGAATCAGTGGGGAGGTTGAGAGCCTGGCCGGTTACGGTGTACCGCCGCCGGAGGATGTATTCCGAACCGCTATACAATGCCAGGAGTGCCGCCGCGACAACCGTGACCAGTGTGACGGGCATGAGGCGCAGCCACCGGGGGAGGCGCATGTCGCTTTCCCTGGGAAACCGGATTCACCAGCGTCTCTGAGCGCAGGTTCTTGTACAGCGGCTCGGTGGGGGCAGCACCGCCAGGATGTGCGGGTGCGGGAGCCGGGCAGCCTCAGCCCCGGCCCCTCGGCAGGAACATGTCCCGGATCACGTTCAGCACCAGGGCAAACGACTGCGCGAGCCTCGAGAGCCTGTACGCGAAGCGGGTCCTGGAGCTCACGACGCTGGCCAGCTGCTCGCGCACCGGCTCCGCATGCAGTTCGGGCACGGGCACGTCTGCGACGCGGCGCGGGCGGGCCGGGGGCTCGCTGACCCGGTGTGACGGCGCGGCCACAGCCGGAGCCGCGACAGAGCGGGCCTGATCCAGCAGCGCCTGCAGGGTGCGCTCCGGCAGGAACGGCGCGCCGGCCGGGAACGGCGACGCGGTGACGGACAGGTCGAGTGAGTCGAAGCGCAACCGCCGGCCCGGCAACACCGCCGCGTTGGGCCACAGCGCCGGCTCGGACGGGGCCGGTTCCACATACACCAGCCAGCCGGTGCCGCTCGCGTCGGTGAAGGTCACGGAATGCGTGAGCGGGTTACCCCGGGCATATGAGGGGTTCGTCGGCGCCGGGTCCGGTACCAGGACGGGCGTCGGCTCGGGCCTCGTGGAGCGGGATGTGCGCTTGGTTGTGCGGGTGGTTCGAGTGCTCATGACGAGGCATTCCCTGGAAGGTCGTTGCGTGACCAGATGATGTACCGCTCGCGTCGGGCGACCGCAAGACCGCTTGCCCCGAACTGTCGGGACCGTTACGTCGCCGCGGCGATCCCGGCGGTTGGCGCTGACCTCACGCGACCCTAGATTTGCGGGTCCTATGAACCCCAGCGACAGCAGTTCCTCCCCCGCCGCGGTCCAACCCGGAGGCCACGACGGCTACCGCCCCGACCTGGTCGAGGCGAAGTGGCAGGCGCGCTGGGCGGAGCGCCACACGAACGAGCCCGACCTCGACGGCGCCACCCGGCCGTTCTACAACCTCATGATGTTCCCCTATCCGTCCGCCGAGGGGTTGCACGTGGGGAACATGTTCGCCTTCACCGGCAGCGACGTCTTCGGGCGCTTCCAGCGGCTGCGCGGCTTCGATGTCTTCGAGCCCATTGGCTACGACGCGTTCGGTATCCACAGCGAGAACTACGCGATCAAGCTGGGCATCAACCCGGCCGAGCTGATCCCGCGCAACATCGCGAACTTCCGGCGCCAGCTCACCCGCGTCGGCGGCATGTTTGACTGGCGCCACGAGCTGTCCACCACCGACCCCAGCTACTACAAGTGGACCCAGTGGCTCTTCCTGCAGCTGTTCAAGGCGGGCAAGGCCTACAAGAAGAAGGCGGCGGTCAACTGGTGCCCCAATGACAAGACCGTGCTCGCGAACGAGCAGGTCGTCAACGGTCATTGCGAGCGCTGCGGCACCGCGGTCGAGCAGCGCTTCCTCGAGCAGTGGTTCTTCCGCATCACTGACTACGCCGGGCGGCTGCTCACCAACCTCGACGACAAGTCGAAGATGGACTGGTCGGACACGACCACGATGGCGCAGCGGAACTGGATCGGTCGCTCCGAGGGCGCCGAACTGACCTTCGAGGTGGACTGGGCACCGGAAGAGAACATCACCGTTTTCACCACGCGGCCCGATACCGTCTTCGGCGCCACGTTTCTGGTGCTGGCGCCCGAGCATCCGCTCGTCGAGCAGCTGACTACTGCCGACCAGAGGAAGGCGGTCGATGCCTACCGCAAGGCGGCGGCGGCCAAGGATCTCGTGTCCCGCAAGGTGGGGGAGAAGGAGAAGTCGGGCGTCTTCACCGGCACGTACGCGATCAACCCCGCGTCCGAGGAACGCATCCCGGTCTGGATCGCTGACTACGTCCTGATGGACTACGGTACCGGCGCCATCATGGCGGTTCCGGCGCATGATGAACGCGACTTCGAGTTCGCAGGGAAGTTCGGCCTCGAGATCACCCGCGTGATCGCGGCCGGCGGCGAAGACGCGAGTGCCCCGCTCGAGCACGCATATGTCGAGACGGCCGCCGCGCGACTGGTCAACTCCGGTGAGTTCGACGGCATGGCACCGGAGCAGGCGAAGCGCGCGATCACCGACTGGCTGGCGAAGCAGGAACTGGCCGAGGTGCGCGTGCAGTACCGGCTCTATGACTGGTGCATCTCCCGCCAGCGGTACTGGGGCCCGCCGATCCCGATCATCTACTGCGATGACTGCGGCCCGGTGCCGGTGCCGGAGAAAGACCTGCCCGTGGTCCTGCCGGCGATCGACGATTTCCGCCCCGATGATACCGGCATCTCGCCGCTGGCCCGGCACGAGGAGTGGTACTTCGTGTCGTGCCCCGCCTGCGGCAAGCGTGCCCGGCGCGAAACCGACGTCTCCGACACCTTCCTTGACTCGGCGTGGTACTACCTGCGCTACCCGAGCAGCGAGTTCAACGACCGGCCGTTCGACCCGGCACGCACGGCGAAATGGTGCCCGGTCACGACCTACATCGGCGGCAACGAGCACGCCGTGCTGCACCTGCTGTACTCGCGTTTCCTGGCGATGGTGCTGAAGGAACTGGGGCACGTCGCCTTCGAGGAGCCGTTCCGGAAGTTCCGGGCGCACGGACTGATCGTGAAGGACGGCGCCAAGATGTCCAAGTCCAGGGGAAACGTGGTGATCCCGGACGAGTACATCGACCGCTGGGGTGCCGACAGCTTCCGCATGTACCTGATGTTCCTCGGCCCGTTCCAGGAGGGCGGCGACTTCCGTGACGCCGGCATCAACGGCATCCGGCGGTTCCTCGACAAGGTCTGGCACCTCGTGGGTCAGAGCCTGACCGAGGGCGAGCGGGGCGGGGAGGTACTGCGCCCGGTGCTCGCCAAATGGCACCGAACGAAGAAGAAGGTCACCGACGACCTCGAGAGCCTGAGCTACAACACCGCCATCGCAGCGATGATGGAGATGCTCAATACGATCCGGGAGAGCAACTGCTGCGAGCACGAGCTGGTCGAGGAATTCGTGGTGCTGCTGGCCCCGTTCGCGCCGCACTTCGCCGAGGAGTGCTGGGAACGGCTGGGGCACTCGACGTCG
Source organism: uncultured Gemmatimonadales bacterium (assembly GCA_963773095.1). Lineage (GTDB taxonomy): Bacteria > Gemmatimonadota > Gemmatimonadetes > Gemmatimonadales > GWC2-71-9 > JAGGAG01. The sequence goes on along the minus strand of CAVYZY010000012.1, from coordinate 207,325 downwards.
GTATTCGAGGCCCGCTGGCCCGGGTACGATCCCACCCTCCTGGTGGATGACACCGCCGAAGTGGCGGTGCAGGTGGGTGGCAAGACCCGCGGCCGCGTGATCGTCGCGCGGAACGCCATGGAGGCGGCAGTCGTCGCCGCGGCACGCGCCGAGCCCCAGATCGCCAAGTTCCTCGAGGGCAAGTCGGTGCAGAAGGTGGTCTACGTGCCCAACCGGCTCCTCAACCTGGTCCTGGGCTGATCATGCTGTACCGCATGACCATCGCATTGCTGGCTCTCGTCAATTCCCTCGTGGCGACATACCTGCAGCTCTGGAAGATGGGGCGCGTGGGCACACTCACGTGCACCGAGGGCCACGGCTGCGAGATCGCACAGTTCAGCAAGTACGGCTGGTTCCTCGGTGTGGACGTGGCGCTCATCGGTGCCGTGGGCTACGCGACACTGCTGGTCGTGGCGCTGGTGAGCATCCAGCCCCGGCACCTCGATGCCCGCCGCATGAGCGTCGCACTGCTGGCGCTCATCGTTCCAGCCTTCCTGTTCACCGTGCGGCTCAAGTACGGCGAGTGGGTCGTGCTCAAGGTGTTCTGCCCCTGGTGCTTCATCTCCACCGTGTCGATCACCACCTGCCTTGTCCTCGCGTGGCTCGACTGGCGCCGCACCGCGCGCGTCACGCCACCAGGTCACGAATCTGTGACGATGCGGCTCGCCGCCTGAATCTCCCCGGAAGGATCCCCCGTCTGGCCTAAGACAGGACACACGCTGAGCCCGACAAGCACCGAGCTCGATGCGCCGCGCCTGCACACGCCAGCCACGGAGGGTCTTATGTCAGCAAGTGCCACGAGGTCAGGCAACGTCCTTGGTTCCACCCTCGCATGCGCCGTCCTCGCGGCTGTGGCAGCCTGTGGCGGCAACACCGCCACGCAGACGGCCACCGCGCCCGCCGCCCTCCGGTACCCGCTCCATTCCTCCGCTCCGGTGGTCAACGAGGTTCAGGGCGCGGTGCCCGGGCTCACGCCGACGCAAATCGCCCAGGGAATGGGCGGCATCCTGTATTACGCGCAGCGCTCGATGCAGCCACGCGATTTCACCAAGGTGAAGAACTCGTTCCCTGGCAGCGATGCCATGATCAACGAAGGCACCAGGCTCGGCATGCCCAGCGAGATGTATGGGCTGACGAGCCTGTCGGGCTCGCTCAAGAACATCGGGATTTCGCGGGACCAGTTCAACCTACTTGTGCCCGCCATGACAGAAGTCGTGAGCGAGAAGGCTGGACCCGAGGTCGCCGAAAAGTTCGCGGCGGTCTTCAAGAGCTAGCCCGGCACTCACCGGGCGCCGCCAGGGTCCCGGGAGGGCGCCCTGGCGGCGCAGCACCCGGCGCTACCGTTCGATCGGCAGCCCCACTGCGTTGCCCCACTCCGTCCAGCTGCCGTCGTAGTTCCGCACCCGCGCATAGCCGAGCACCGTACAGCACGACGGTGGTCGTCTGGCCGATGCCCAGCCTGCGAAGCAGGCGCTCGAATCCCACGTGGTCGACGTAGTCGCGCACCAGCGGATCATTCAGGTCATCCTGCCAGTCGATCTTCTGCGCGCCTCGAATGTGACCCAGGTCGTACAGCAGCACGTCCTCGTCGCTCTCGAGGATCCGCACCTTGGGATGGTCGAGGTTGTCCGCGAGCCAGGTGGTCGACACGAGTACGTCGGGCCGCGCGCAGCCCCGTGATGCATGCGGGTCGCTCGCGCCTCTATGGCGGTGACCACCGGACGTGCCTCTGCCCCGACCGCTGCGTGCAACGGTCACAACAACAGGGCATGGGCATGCTCGTCCGGAAGGTCATTGGCTCAGTAGGTCGGCACGCTCGGGTCCACGTCACTGCTCCACCGCAGGATGCCGCCGGTGAGGTTCGACACCTTTCGAAAGCCGGCGGACCGCAGCTGCGACGCAGCGCGCAAGCTCCGCACGCCGCTCCTGCAGTAGACCACGATCTCCCGCGCGCTGTCGAGCGAACCGAACGTGGCCGGCAGCGTGGCCAGCGGCACCAGGCGCGCGCCCGGCAGCTTCGCGATGGCCCACTCCTGCGGCTCACGCACGTCGATCAGGTCGAAGTCATCGCCCCGCTCGATCCTGGCGGCGAGCTGCTGCGGCGTCAGTTCCGGAATGCTGGCGTCCACGGTGCTGTCCTCATCCTTCAATCCACAGAACTGCTCATAGTCGATCAATGACTGGATCTCGCGCGTCCCGCACGCGGGGCAGAGCGGGTCACGCGCCAGCTTGAGCGTCCGGAACTGCATGCGCAGCGCATCGACCAGCAGCAACCGCCCGATCAGCGGCTCGCCGATTCCGGTCAGCAGCTTGATCGCCTCGGTCGCCTGGATCACGCCGATCAGGCCGGGCAGCACTCCCAGGACCCCGCCCTCGGCGCAGCTCGGCACCAGCCCCGGCGGCGGCGGGTCGCGGAAGAGGCAGCGATAGCACGGCCCGGTCTCGGTCGCGAGCACTGACGCCTGCCCCTCGAAGCGGAAGATGCTGCCGTATACGTTCGGCTTGCCCAGCAGCACGCAGGTATCGTTCACCAGGTAACGCGTCGGGAAGTTGTCGGTCCCGTCGATGACCAGGTCGTAGTCGCGCGCGATGCCGAGCGCGTTGGCCGACGTGAAGCGCGCCTCGTAGGTCTGCACGTCGATGTGGGGGTTGAGCCCCTCGATCCGGTCGCGGGCGGAATCGAGCTTCGGACGACCCACGTCCGCCGTACCGTGGATGACCTGCCGCTGCAGGTTCGTGACATCCACCACGTCGAAATCGACGATGCCGAGGCGGCCCACACCCGCGGCGGCGAGGTAGAGGCCCAGTGGCGAGCCCAGGCCGCCCGCCCCCACGATGAGCACGCTGGAGCCCTTGAGACGGCGCTGCGCGTCGAGACCGAACTCGGGCAGGATCAGGTGCCGGCTGTAGCGGAGGATCTCGTCGTTGCCCAGTTCAGGCAGCGGCTCCGCGGCGATCGATGTTGCGGTCATCAGGTCATCCCCCTGCAATTGCGGGCACGATGATCAGTTCATCACCGTCCCGCACGGCGGTGGCGAAGCCACCGGTGAAGCGAATGTCCTCGTCGTTCAGGTAGAACGTGACGAAGGAATACGGCTTGCCCTGCTCGTCGCGCAGGCGCGGCGCGAGCTGGGGAAACCGGCCCGCGACGTCGTGCACCACGTCGCCCACCGTGGCACCGCTCGCCTCGATGGTGCGGGCGCCGTCGGTGAGGCGGGTCAGGACGGCCGGCAGGGACAGAGTGACAGGCATGTTGGAGCCCTCCTCAGCGTGAAGTCTGCGACGTGCGCGCCACGAGATCCGCGACGTCGCGGAGGCGGGGTGCCAGCACCGGTGCTTCGTTCAGTGAACCATCCAGGGCCTCGACCGTCTTGAGGCCGTTTCCGGTGATGCAGAGCACCACCTCGTCATCCTTGCGGAAGTGCCCCGTGCGCGTCAGCTCCAGCGCACTCGCAAGCGTGACGCCGCCCGCCGTCTCCGTGAAGATGCCCGCCGTCTGCGCGAGCAGCAGGATCCCCTTGACCAGGTCGGCGTCGCTCACGCTCGCCGCCCACCCGCCTGACCGGCGAATCGACTCAGCCGCGTAGGCGCCATCGGCCGGGTTGCCGATCGCGATGGACCGCGCGATGGTGTCGGGAATTTCGGGGATGAGCTGTCCGTCGCCGCGTTCCACCAGCCGCACGATCGGGGCGCACCCTGATGCCTGGGCGCCATAAAGGCGTGGGAGCCCGCCCTCGACCAGCCCGGCCTCGACGAACTCGCGGAAACCCTTGCCCAGCTTCGTCACCAGCGATCCGCCGGCCATCGGCGCCACCACCGCGGTGGGAAGCCGCCAGCCCAGCTGCTCGGCGATCTCGAACGCGAACGTTTTCGAGCCCTCGCCGTAGTAGGAGCGCAGGTTGACGTTGACGATGCCCCACCCGAACCGGTCCGCCACCTGGGCACAAAGGCGATTCACGTCATCATACGTGCCGCGGATGCGCACCAGGTTGGGTGCGTACACCGACGTGCCCACCACCTTGCCGTACTCGAGATTGTCGGGAATGAAGATCCACGCCGGCAGGCCGGCGCGTGCCGCCTGTGCGGCCACCGCATTGGCGAGGTTTCCGGTGGAGGCGCAGCCTACCGTGTCGAGGCCGAAGGCCGCCGCGGCGTTGATCGCGGCGGCCACGACGCGATCCTTGAACGACAGGCTCGGGTGCGAGACGGCGTCGTTCTTCACCCATACGCGGGCCACGCCCAGCAGAGGAGCGAGCCGTGGCACCTCGACCAGCGGGGTGAAGCCGGTGTCGTGGGAGTAGGGCGGGTTGCCCTCGAGCGGAAGCCACTCGCGATAGCGCCATAGCGACGGCGCACGCGCCGCGATTTCCTCCCGCGTCGGCAGGCGCCGGGCAGGGTCGTACAGCGGCTCGAGCGGGCCGAGGCACTGTTCACAGATCGCGACCGGCGCCGCGTCAGTCTCAACGCCGCAATTGCGGCAGCGGAGCGGAAGCGCGCGAACCTGAAGCGAGACAGCAGCTGCCGTCATGCAAGGCATCCCTGTCGCCGTGGAGATGGCGACGACAAAAAGCGCCCGCGGCAACGAGGCGCGGACGTCTCGCTTTTTAGCACTTGTTTAACGTGGCTGCAATACGCGGCAAATGACCACGAATCAATTGTCGTAACTAGAGATACGCGGCGCCGGTGCCACTGTCAAGCTGGCGAGGCGCGCGAGACTACAGCAGCCGCACGATCCAGTCCCCGACCACGTAGCCAATGCCCGCCACGCCGAGTCCGACCAGGAACATGTCCATTCCGCTGCGAATTACGCCGCGCCCGGTGAAGAAGCTGCGGGCGGCCCCAACAGCGAAGTGGCTCAGCATTGCGAGCGCGAACGAGGTCCAGATGACCAGCGGTCCGCGGCCGAACAGGAAGGGTGCCACGGGGATAAACGCACCGAGCGCGGTGGCGGTGCCGGTAACCCATGCCTCCCGCATCGGCGTGGTCGTCGCCTCGCCGATGCCGAGTTCTTCCTGGACCTTCTCGGCGAGGGCGCGCTCGGGATCCTTCATGACCTCTGCGGCGAGGGCATCCGCCTGCGCGGCGGGAATGCCCTTGGCCTGGTAGATCAGGCTCAGCTCCTCCTGCTCCAGTTCGGGCATGAGCTTGATCTCGTCGCGCTCCATCGCGATCTCGTGCTCGAACACTTCCCGCTCGCTCTTCGCGGCGAGATAGCCCGACGATCCCATGGAGAGCGCATCGGCCACCATGCCGGCGACACCGGCAACCAGCACCGCATGACTGCCAAGGTTGGCCCCTTGGGCGCCGATCATGCCGGCGACGAGGCCGAAGTTGGCGGTGAGTCCGTCGTTGAAGCCGTACACCACGTTGCGCAGGAAGCCGCCGGCCCCGGTCTTGTGCCATGGTTCCGCCGCACCCCCGCCCATCGAGGCCAGCCGTTCGGCGTGCTCCTTCGATTCGCGCGCCAGCTTGAGCGCCGTAGGACCAGCCGCGCCTTCCGGCGCCTCGCGATAGAGCGAGAGGTAGCTCTTGACCTCGCGGCCCTCCTCCTCGAGCAGCAGCGGCAGCACCACCCCGGGCCCGATGCGGCGCGCCACCCACGCGCGCAGCCGCGCATCTCGCGATGGCGGCGGCACCGTTACCGTGTGGCCCTGCTCGGTGAGCAGCTTCTGCCACGCGGCCACATGCCGATCCTCCACCTCAGCCAGCTGGCCGTAGATCTTCGCGCGACCCTCGTCCCCTTCCGCCTGCGCCAGTTCGCGGTACAGGAACGCGGCATCGGCCTCGTCGGCGAGGTGATGCAGCCAGTCGGCGGGAGGTGGGGACCCCGCAGGGGATGGAGCCGGAGGTGACTGGGTCATGGGCCAAATATAAGCCCCCGCATAAGGTGCGCTGCGACAAGGGTTTCCCGCCTTGCGCCCGGTGCTCCCGAGGCCCCGTGGCCAACCCGCTCCATGCGGCCTGCAACCCTCGCCCGCCCTCCAGCATCTTTCACAGTGCCATGACACGAGCGCTGCTGATGGAATCGTACCCGATCGCCAATGCCGAATCGGTGCTTGCCCGGGCCCGGGAGGGTGACGCGGTGGCACTCGAAGCGCTCTTCCGTGCCTTCGAGGTCCCGGTCTACAACCTCGCCCGCCGGATCTGCCGCACCACCGAGGACGCCGAGGACGTGGTCCAGGAGACCTTCTTCGAGGTCTGCCGGAGCATAGGGCGGTACCGGCAGGACGGCAGCCTGTGGGGATGGGTCAGGACGATCGCGGCGAGCAAGGCGCTGATGCGCCTGCGGCGGAACAAGTACCGCGATGCCGATGAACTGCACGATGACGTCATGGAGCATCGGCGCGAGGACACGGCGCTTCGCATGGACCTCGAGGCGGCGCTCGAGCGGCTGGGTGAGACATCCCGTGCCGTCGTGTGGCTGCACGATGTCGAGGGCTATACCCACGACGAGATCGCCGGAATGATGGGAAAGACCGTGAGCTTTTCGAAGTCCCAGCTGGCCCGGGCGCATACGCGCCTGCGCAAGTGGCTGGGAGAGGAGGTGCTGGGATGACACACCTGACGATGGAACAGCTGCTGGCACTGCGCGAGCCGGGCGTCGAGCCCGGAACCGCCGGGCAGCGCGAGCATATGGAGGGCTGCGCGGCCTGCCGCCTCGAGCTGGATCGACTGGAGCAGCGCGCTGCGCGGCTGCGCGCGCTGCCCACCCTGCGGCCGGCGCGCGATCAGTGGCCCCGCGTGGCGGCCCGGGTCAACGCGCTGCACCGGCAGCGGCGGATTCGCTGGGTGACGGCGGGCGCGATGGCGCTCGCCGCCTCGCTTGCCCTGGCGCTGCTGGTGAAGCGGCCGGCACCGGCTGCCGCCGCGACGGCGTCGGCGCAGGAGTTGTCCTCGCTGATGCAGCGCTCACGCGCACTGGAAGCGGCGATCGGTGCGTACGGTCCCGACGCGAGGGTGCTGGACGGACGCACCAGCCGCGTCGCCTCCGACCTCGAGGATCGCATCGCCGATGTCGACCGGCGCCTGGAACGGACCGAACTCGCGGCCCCGCCCGGGATGGGGAGCCCCGACGTAATGCAACTCTGGCAGGAACGAGTGGGACTTCTGGATGCGCTGGTGGACGTGCACGTCACTCGCGCGAGCAACGTAGGGCTCTGAGCCCGAAGGAGATTACATGTACCGCCCAAACTGGATCATGGCACTCGCCCTGGGCGCAGGAGCTGCACCGCTCGCGGCGCAGGACGCCCCGCCGCAGCCGAAGTCTCAGGTGCGCATCGAGCGATATGGCGATCCGTCCTGGAGCTCGTCGGGTGACATGAACATGATGATCACCCGGCGCGCCCGGCTTGGCATCAAGGTCAACCTGCAGGCGCGCGCCAGCGATTCGATCGGCGCCTACGTTGAGGGGGTCACTCCTGGTGGTCCCGCGGCCAAGGCCGGGCTCGAGGCGGGCGACGTGATCACGAAGCTCGACGGCACCTCACTGGTTGGCGGCAGCAGCAAGCACGGAAGCGCTGATCGCTCCCTGCCGGGAATGCGGCTGATCGAGCTGGCCGCGCGCCTGCCGGCCAACGACACGATTTCGGTGGACTACCGTCGCGGCAAGGACCGCAAGAGCACGACGCTCGTGACGCAGGAGGATCCGGAGAACGTGTTCGTCATGACCCCCGATGGCGACCGGGAGTTCTCCTTCCGCTTCGATAACGATGGCCCGGATGGCTTCGACGGACAGATGATGCCGGGCATGGGCATGCGTGAGCCGATGGAGGGCATGCGGGTGCCAATGGGGCCCGGCATGAAGATGCGTACCCCCATGGGTGGCGGGGACATGCCGTTCAGGGTGTTCATCTCCTCGGCGCTGGAGGAGCTCGAGCTCGTGCCCCTCAATCCCGACCTGGCGCCGTACTTCGGTGCCACCGACGGCGTGCTGGTGATCAACGTGCCGCAGGGATCGACGCTCGGCCTCAAGGGGGGTGACGTGGTGCTCATGATCGACGGCCGGAAGCCGGCCAACACGGCGCAGATGCACCGCATCCTCCGGTCCTACGACCCTGGCAACACCGTGAAGTTCGAGATCCTGCGCAACAAGAAGACCATCACGGTGCCGGGCACGATCCCGAATCCGCCCGAGATGAAATGGAGGACCAGCGACAGCGTGAAGGTCCGTACCAAGGGCACGACCGGAACCTGATCCTCACGCGGTCAGGGGGCGCACATTCTTCCGGCGCGCCAGATCGGGATGGACGCGCCGGGCCAGTTCGATGAACATCGGGATGTCGAGGCTCTGCGGCCCGTCGCTCATCGCCTGCTTCGGGTTCGGGTGCACCTCTACGATGAGCCCCGCCGCTCCGGCCGCGAGCGAGGCCTCGGCGAGCGGGGTCACCAGGCTCGCCACACCTGCCGCATGACTCGGGTCCACCACCACCGGCAGGTGTGAGCGCTCGCGCACCAGCACCACCGCATTGAGATCGAGCGTGTGGCGCGTGGCTCGCTCGAAGGTGCGAATGCCCCGCTCGCACAGCACCACATTCGGGTTGCCCTCCGCCAGCACGTACTCTGCCGCCATCAGCCACTCCTCGATCGTAGCGCCCGCGCCGCGCTTCAGCAGCACCGGCACCCCGCTTCGCGCCGCCGCCCGCAGCAGCGAGAAATTCTGCATGTTCCTGGCCCCGATCTGCAGCATGTCCGCGAACTTGGAGACCAGCGGCACCTCCTCCCAGCTCAGCACCTCCGTCACGATCGGCAGCCCAGTGCGCTCGCGCGCCTCCGCGAGGTAGCGCAGCCCCTTCACGCCGAGTCCCTGGAAATCGTAAGGCGACGTGCGCGGCTTGAAGGCGCCACCGCGCAGCATGTCACCGCCGGCCGCCGCCACCGCTTCGGCCGTCTCGAGGATCATCTCCCGGCTCTCCACCGAACATGGTCCCGCGATGAGCACCGGGCTGGCACCGCCGAATTCGAGATGGCGCACCTTCACGATCGTTCCCTCGGGGAAGCGCCGACGGTCGATGAGCGGGATGTCCGGCTTCTTTACGTGATGCGCCGGCGTCGGGTGGAACACCTGAAAGCCGGGCACGCCCTCCGTCCATGCTTCGTAGCTGCCCAGAATGATCAGCTGAGCCGCCAGCGCCTCGACCTCCTCCAGTGCCTCCGCAACACGCGGCTCCGTTGCCGCGCCCTCAACGTCGACGTAGAACCGGTAGGTCCACGGCGCCGACGGCTCTGGGCGTGATTGCAGTGCAGTGAGGTTGACCCCCCGCGCGCTGAAGGCGAGCAGCGTGTGCGCCAGCATGCCGGGCCGGTGATCGAGGGACACGATAAGTGAGGTCTTGTAAGGTCCGGTGCCGGCGGGGGCAACGGGCGCGCCCTGACGGCTGAAGATCAGGAAGCGGGTCTGGTTGGTGGGGTCGTCCTCGATGCGCTCCGCCAGCGGCACCAAGCCGTGGGCCGCCGCCGCGGGCAGCGCTGCAATCGCGGCCTCGGTGGGGTCGTCATGCGCCGCCACCATCTCGGCGCTTCCCGCCGTGTCCCACGCGCTCACCAGCTCGGCGTTGGGCAGGTGCTTCGCGAGCCAGCGGCGACACTGGCCCAGCGCCACCGGGTGCGAGTAGACCCGCTTGATGTCTTCTACCCCGGTGCCCGGCACGGCCATTATCGTATGGTGCACCGGCAGCAGCGTTTCGTGTGTCAGCGCGAGCGTGCCGTCGCCGAAGGCTTCGTGCAGCAGGTCGTATGTGGCGGTGACCGAGCCGATCAGCGAGTTCTCGATCGGAAGGCAGCCGGCATCGGCGCGTCCCTCACGGACCGCCGCCACCGCGTCCGCGACCTCGCGGCAAGGGATGGCTTCGAGCTCGGGCCACCGGCGTCGTGCCGCCGCTTCACTGAAGGCGCCGTGGGTACCCTGGATCGCTACACGCATGGGGTCATGCTCCTGTGTGTGCCACTCGTGTCGTGCCGCAAAAGGAAAACGCCCCGCCGGCGGGTGCCGGCGGGGCGTCGAGGGTCCGTTCTGGTCGCGCTACTGCACGCTACCGGAACCGGACGCAGCTCGAGCCGCGCCGGCGCTGGTAAAAAAGAAGTACCACGACCGTGTATTCATGCACGGGAGTCTCGTCACGCGGCCGCCGGGTGTCAAGAGCCGGCCTGACGGGCATCCACCGAGATCACCCGCTGCCGCACGACCCGCCGCCCCGTGGCGACCTCCTCGACGGTCAGGATCATGTCGTAGAGACCCGGCTTCACCTCGTTCAGCGTGAGCGCGCGGTTGGAGGTCAGCGTGGCTGTACTGGCCTTGTCGGTGAAGGACAGGCTGCTTGCCACCTTGGTGTTGCCGCTGCGCCGTAGCGACAGCGTGGTGCGATATTCCCCGCCGCTCGACAGTCCGTAGAGCTCGTAGTAGATCGGCACCGACTCCCCGGCGACGTACGCGCTGAACGGGCTCACCTTCACGGTCACGTCGTTGCGCCGCCAGGGTACCGAACCGTGGTCGTTGCCAAGCACGATGTCGCTCGCCGAGAAGCCCGCGGCGGCCGGGTCGATCGCCGCGCCGAACACGCTGCCCCGGTCGTCGTCCTGCTCCACGGAAAGCCGCACCTCCCGCAGCCCCGGCCTGAGCGGGAGCTTCGTGATGAACGAAAGCCACGCGTCGCGCTGCACCATCTCCGTCGTGCTCAGGAACTGCCGGACCGTATCCATCCGCACCGATTCGCCGGTGAGGCTGTCGATGGCGGCCACCCGCAGCCGCAGCACGAAGCGCACAGCGTCGGTGTCCCCCGGTACCGCCTCGCCCGCCAGCTCGCTAGCGCGCACGGCGAGCACCGCGAGCAATTCGCCCGTGCCCTGCGTCGGCTGGCCCATCGCCGAGAACTGGATCGCCGCCGGGAGCGGGTGCGCGAAGCGGCGCAAGTAGGTGTCCGTCTTCACCGCCACCGCGGCATCCTCGCGCTGACGCCCGACGACCTCGAGGTACGACCGCTGACAGGGAAGGGGGATCACCGAGCCGCCGAAGGCGCTCCGCTCGGCCTCGCCCGCCAGCCGCGCATACGACGCGGACAGCGACGCCAGTTGCTGCAGCACACCGAGGTTGGGCGGCACGTTCACGATCAGCGTGCTTGCGGTGTTGCTGCCGAGCGCCTGGTGTCCCACGAACGTGAAGACGCGTAGCTGCCCGCCAATGAGGTAGACCCAGGTGACGCTGCGCTCGAACGCGATCCGCGCGGGCGTGGCTGGCGGGAGCGCCCTGTAAGCCGTCGCTGGCCCGGGAGCCGACGTCGCGGTCGTCAGGATGTTGGATTCGCTCCGCAGGAACCCAGGGTCATAGCGATTCGACAGCGCGGGATTGCCCCGGTTACTGGCGCCGTAGCGTGGTGCGGCGTAATCGCCGCCCAGCTGGGACAGCGGCTCGCCATGTCGCATGTACACGATGGCCCGGTGGTTGAACACCCGCTCCGGCGCGCGATAGCCGCCCTGTCGCGCCGGCTCGGTGTAGTCATAGTCGTCGAGCGAGTTCTGGGCACTCTGCTGGCACGGCGTGCCACCGTACGGAATAAACACCTCACGATATGCCGTGCGGCGTCCCGGGTCCGGCACGCGGAAGTTCTGGCTCACGTATACCCAGCGCCTCAGGTGCTCCTGCAGCCGGCTCCCATCCGAGCGGAGTTCCTGCACGTCGCGCTTGCTCCAGAAGTGGCCAATAAATGCTCCGACGGAATCGGCGGGCAAGCTGTCGAACCGCTCCAGTTCGCGCGGGGTCGCCACCCACGAGATGTCCAGCCGGTAATTCACCCGCGCCTCATCAGTCTGCACCCGCGCCCCGGCCATGTACTCGACCGCCGCGTTCTCCAGCGACCCCATCCACGCGAGCGAGCGGGCCATCTCCAGGTCGCCGATGCCCGAGTCGCCTCCTTCCCGCACGTAGGCGTCAATGCGCGGCACCGACTGCGCCGCGTCGCCCTGCAGGCGCTCGGCGCGGGCGAGGACCAGCTGGACCCGCGGGTCCGTCGAGTTGGTCGAGTCGGCGATAAACTGCAGTGCCTCGAGGATTGCTCCCGGCTGCTCGCGATCACCATCGGCGCTCATCGTACCCGCGAGCCAGTTGATCGCAGGCTGGAAGGTTGGTTCGGATCGCAGCATGCGCTTCATCTGGATCGCGTAGCCGTCGTAATGCGTGCCGCCAGCCACGTCGTCGTAGCTGGCGGGAAGTGGGTACCGCCGGCTGTAGATCTCGAGGGCGGCGACGGCGAGCCCGAGGCGGGCATACGGCCAGTCGGGGTGGATTCGCACGACCTGGTCGAAGCCATCCCACGCCGAGATCAGGGCGAGGCGGTTGTTTGTCAGCATGCCACGGCGAAGCTCGATGTAGGCGTCGCCAAGTCGCCCCGCCGGGTTCCGGGATGTCGCGTTCCACCTTGCCGCCACCAAGTCGACGTCGGCGAGGGTCGGCGCGCTGTCGAGCGCGCCACGGAGCTGGTTCAGGGCCGGCCGGTAGGGAGCATCCTGAGCCGGAAGCACGCGCGGCCCGAGGCATGACAATGCCCAGGCCGCGATAAGGAAGCGCAGTCGTCCAGGAACCACGTCACCTCACGACAGCTGGATCTGGCCTCCGGCAAACAGGAACTGCTCCATGCTCTTGAGCAGCATTTCCTTGGCCCTGGGATCCCGCACGTTCAGGCCGTAGTGGTTGATCATCTGCTGCTGGGCCTTGAGCCACTCGGCCCAGCAGGAACCGCAGATCTCCGCATACAACTTCCGTCCCAGTTCATTCTGGAAGGGCTGGAAGCTCATGCGCTCGCGGGTCTGCCCGCATCGGGTACACGTGATCTCTGGCATGACGAAAAAGTAGCGTGCCCTTGCACCGGTCGCGAGGCGCGACCTTTCCCAGCGCATGTTCATGGGTAGAGCCTCCCACGCGATGCGTCGGCGCGCCCGAGCGCCCTGACACCGGCCGCCGTCCCCATTCCGGTCCCAACGCCGAAGACGATCGCCGTCCCCAGCGATACGAGCGGAAGGGCCGAAAGCGGCCATGCGAGGAGGAACGCGGCCGCGCCGGCGACGAGCGGGGCAAAGGGTGAGCGCATCGCGTCCACGAAGCGGAGCCGCCGCTGCACGAAGCTGCGTGCAAACATGTAACTGCCGATTGCCGAGGCGGCGAAGATGAGCAGGGATGTCAGCGCCATGAGTTTGCCTACCATGAGAAACCCCAGTTGACCCGTAAAACAGTGTTGGACGCGTTTCAGTACGGAACAACCCGCCGGCGAGTTTCATGCGTATCGCTTTGGCGACAACCCGGCCAGTATTCCCGCACCAGCCGCACCTGGAGACGCACGGCAATGAGCAGCAAACATCCGGTGGTCAGCATCCCCGACGTGGGCAGCATGGACCACGCATGGGATGTCCTCGGTCCCTGGGAGGTCAACCTCGAGCTCCTGGAACGGAACGATCGTGTGCCCGGCGCGCTGGCCTTCAACTCGTGGGACGAGGCGGAGTTGCGCCTCGATGAGGCCCGGGCCTCGGTGATGGGCGTTCCGGCGGTCGTGCGTCTGGAGCGCGACAGCGAAATCGAGCGTACGGATGCGGGTGGGGGCGCGCTGGAATGGATGATGGGCGCATCGGACGCCCCGTGGTCGCTGCGCTGCGTCATGTGGCCCGGTGACCTCTATCTCCGTGTCGAGCACGCGGAGCATGAGGAGGAGCTCTTCCGGCTCCGCGCGCGCCGCACCCGGGAGTACTACGCCGCCAAATATCCCTGAAGCTCCGCTACCAGCGGAGTGCCACGCTTCCCCACATGAAGCCGGAACCAAATGCCGTGCCGACCACGAGGTCGCCGGCCTTGAACCGGCCCGCGCGCGCGCACTCGTCGAGTGCGATGGGAATGGTCGCCGCGGTAGTGTTGCCGTACGACATGATGTTGTTGTAGACCTGGTCGTCGCGCAGGCCGAGCGTGTTCTGCACCATCTCCGAGATGCGCAGGTTGGCCTGGTGCGGCACGAGTAGCGTGACGCCTTCGAGTGACTCGCCCACGCCGGCGAGCACGGCGCGCACCGACTCGGGCATGCGCACCACGGCGTGGCGGAACACCTCCTTGCCGTCCATATGGAGCCAGTGGCGTCCCTGGGTCATGAGTTCCGGGCTGATCCTCGGGTGATACATGGAGCCGGGGGCATCGACCCAGAGCTTGTCGGCGAAGGCACCGTCCGAGTGCAGGTCAAACCCCAGGATACCGCGGCCATCGCTTCCGGACAGCCCCAGGACGACGGCGCCGGCGCCATCGGCGAAGATCACAGCCGTGGCGCGGCCGGCGGTCGACGCGTCCAGGCCGGTAGACTGCACCTCCTGGCCCACCACCAGCACGTGCCGGAACAGGCCTGCCCGGATGTAGGCATCCGCCGTCGCCAGGGCGTAGACGAACCCGCTGCATTGCGCGCGCACGTCGAGGGCCGGTATGGGCCCCAGGCCGAGCCGGTGCTGCAGGAGCACGCCATTGCCGGGCGCGAAGTGGTCCGGCGTCGACGTCGCGAGCACGATGGCGTCGATGTCTCCATCAGCGAGGCCCGAGGCCGCGATGGCGCTCCGGCTGGCGCGCTCCGCCAGATCCACTCCGGTCTCACCCTCACGCACCCAGTGCCGCTGGCGGATGCCGGTGCGCTGCGTTATCCACTCGTCGGTGGTGTCCATGGCCGCCGCCAGGTCGTCGTTGGTGACGATGCGATCGGGGACGGCCATGCCGGTGCCGAGGATGAGGCTTCGTATCATGGGTGACCAGGGTGTGGTTGGGGCGACGCCGCGGCAAGATGTTGCCCGCGGGTGCACCGATTGGCAAGAGCAGGTGACAGGGGCGACGATACGCACCAGGAGGCAGGACATGGAGCAGGACGAACGGGACGATGAGGAGCAGGCCGAGACGGAGCAGGAGCTCTCCTGTCCCTACTGTGGCGAAACCGTGGCAATCACCGTCGATCCGACCGGCGGGGCGGAGCAGGAGTACGTGGAGGACTGCCCGGTGTGCTGCCAGCCGTGGCAGGTGCATGTCGAAGTGGATGCGGACGGCCGCGTCCACGTGTGGGCCGAAGCGGCCGACGAATGACCGGGTGGGGCACCCGGTCATTCACGTGGACGCTACTCGTAGCGCAGAGCCGTGATCGGGTCGAGTGACGCCGCCTTTCGCGCCGGCCAGATGCCGAAGAAAAGACCCACGCCGGCGCTGAACGCGAAGGCGATGGCGATCGAGGCCGGCGAGATCAGCGTGTTCCAGTGCATCAGCCTCGACAGGCCGATGGCGGCGCTCACACCCAGGATGATGCCGATGGTGCCGCCGCTGATGCACAGCACCAGGGCCTCGATGAGGAACTGGAGCAGAATGTTGAGCTTGGTGGCCCCGAGTGCCTTGCGGACACCGATTTCCCGGGTGCGCTCGGTCACGGACACGAGCATGATGTTCATGATGCCGATGCCGCCCACGATGAGGCTCACCGCCGCGATGGAGGCCAGCAGCGCCGTGAACACCTGTGTCGCGGCCTGCTGTGTCGCCAGGAACTCGCGCTGGTTGCGCACCATGAAGTCATTCTCCGCCCCGGGGCGGATCTTGTGTTCGCGGCGCAGCACGCGCTCCATGTCCACCATGCCCTGCTCCAGCGGGACGTTCTTGGCCACCTCGACCGTGATCGTCCGCAGCCGGTCGCTGCCGAAGACGCGGAAGCGTGCGGTCTGCAGCGGGATGAGGATCTGCTCATCGGGATTCTGGAACCCCTGCGAACCCTTCTCGCTGAGCACGCCGATGATCTCGAACGGAATACCGCGAACCTGCAGCGTCTGGCCGATCATGGCGGCGGGATTGGCCCCCAGCATCTCCGGCACCTGCGAGCCGAGCACGGCGTAGCGCTCGCGTCCGGCATCGTCGCCCTCGGTGAACATGCGCCCATACGGCACCGTGTAGTTGCGCACGCTGGCGTAGTTGGCGGTCGAGCCCACCACGTTGATGTTGATGTTCTGGTTGCCGTACTTGACCTGCTGCTGACGCGAGAGTTCCGGCACCACGTTGCTGATCAACGGTGCATCGCGCTTGAGCGCCTCCGCGTCATCCACCGTCAGGCTCACCCGCTGGTCGCTCGCTACTCCGCGCACGTTCATCTGGCCGGCATAGACGTTGAGCAGGTTGGCCCCGAGCGAGTTGATGCGATCCTCCACCGCCTTCTGCGCCCCGCTGCCCAGCGCCACCATGGTGATGACCGCGCCCACGCCGATCACGATGCCGAGCATCGTGAGCGCCGCCCGCAGCTTGTTGGCCCGGATGGACTGGAATGCGACCGCGACTGTCTCGCCGAGTTGCATGGCTACCGTCCCGCCGGCGTCGACGGCCGCGTGGTGCCACCCGCTGACGGCGTGGTGGACTGCCGCATGCCCGGCATGCCGCCGCCCGTCATGGTCTGGATCCGGTTCTTGAACTCCTGCTGCGAGTTGATGAGGCTCGCGCTCGGCAGGACGAGTACCGAGTCGCCCGCCTTGAGCCCGGAGATCACCTCGCTGTAGTCGAGGTCGGTGAGCCCCGTGCGGACGTTGGCGGCCCTCGGACCCTCGGCGGTCGCCAGGAACACCACGTAAGTGCCGCCGAACTGGTAGTCGTTGCTCTGGGGTCGTGGCCGCCCGCCCCCGGCTCCGCCACCGTTGAGCGCCCGCATCTTCTGCAGCAGCGCGCGCTCCTCCGGCGTGGGCTGCTCGCCGTTGCGGAACTTGGCGAAGATGGCACGCATCTGCGCCTCGGTGGCACCCTCCGGCAACTTGACCACGCGGCCGTCGGGCATTGTCATCGTGTTGCCTGCGGGCTTCCCCGCTGCGGCGGCGGGCGGTGCACCAGCGCCGGCACCGAGGGATACCTGGCGCGAGGCCGCAGTGTCTCCCTGCGGTGGCGCCGGCTGGGCGGCGGCCAGCTGCGCGTTCACCTGCTCCATGGTGAGGCCGAGCACACCGGCCGCCGACTCCACGTCCTTCTGGGTGCGCAACGCCGAGTTCGGCACCGCCAGCACACTGTCACGCCGACCGACGTGGATCTCCACCTCGGAGTTCATGCCGGGGCGCAGCAGCCCGTCGCGGTTGTCGATCCGAACCAGCACGGGGAACATGGTCACGTTCTGCTGTACCTCGGCCAGCGGCTCGATCTTGAGCACCTCACCCTGGAATGGCCGGTTGGGGTACGCGTCAACCGTCACCGTGGTGGCCTGGCCCGCCTTGATCTTGCCGATGTCCGTCTCGTCCACCAGCGTGCGCACCTGCACCAGGTTGAGGTCGGCCATCTTCATCAGCACGGTGCCGCCGCCGGCGTTGAACGTGGCCGAGGCCACCACCTGCCCGCGCTCGACACCCTTCTGGATGATGACGCCCGTGATCGGCGCCCGCACGTCGGTGTCCTCCAGCGCGATCTGGTTGTTCTCCACGTCGATCCGCGCCCGTACCACGGCGGCACTGGCGCTGGCGTAGTTGAGCTGCGCCGTCTCGTACTCCTGCTGCGTGATCGTCTGGGCCTCGCGCAGCGTCTTCGAACGGTCCAGCTGGGTCTTCGCGTTGTCCAGCTGCGCCTGCGCCAGCGTCAGCTGCGCCTTGGACTGGTCGACCGCGTTCTTTGCCTGCCGCGGGTCGATGCGAATGAGGAGCGTGCCCCGCTTCACCAGCTGGCCCGTCTCGGCCAGGATCTGCAGCACCTCACCGGAGCCGCGGGTCTTCACCTCGACCGTGGTATCCGGCTGGATCGCGCCGGAAGCCTGGGCCGAGACGACGATGTCGCGCTTCTCCACGGCCAGCGCCTGGTAGACCGGCTTCGGAGCCGGCTTGGAGCAGGCGGCGGCCAGAAGCACGACGGGCAGAAAACGGATGCGCATCAGCGGGTCCTCTCGGTCAGGAAGTCGCGCTCAACGCGTCCATCTTTCAGGTGGATCTGGCGCTGGGCGTGCATGGCGATGTCGTGTTCGTGCGTTACGAGGATGACCGTCTGGCCCTGGGTCTGGAGCTCATCGAACAGGGTCATGATCTCCTCGCCGGTCGTCGAGTCGAGGTTGCCGGTCGGTTCGTCGGCCAGCAGGATGCTCGGCTGGTTCACCAGGGCGCGCGCGATCGCGACGCGCTGCCGCTGGCCGCCGGATAGCTCGTTCGGGCGATGGTTCATCCGGTCGGCAAGCTGCACCCGGCGCAGCGCCTCGGTCGCGAGTTCCTTCCGCTGCTTCGACGGCTTGCCGGCATACACCAACGGCAGCTCCACGTTGTGCAGCGCCGTGGCGCGCGGCAGCAGGTTGAACGTCTGGAACACGAAGCCGATCTCGCGGTTCCGGATGCGGGCGAGCTGGTCGTCGCCCAGTTCCGAGACCCGGTGCCCGTTGAGCCAGTATTCCCCGGCCGACGGTGTATCGAGGCAGCCGATCATGTTCATCAGCGTCGACTTGCCGGAACCCGACGGGCCCATGATGGCCACGTACTCGTTGCGGCGGATGGTGAGGTCCACCCCGCGGAGCGCCCGCACCGTTTCGGAACCCATCACGTACTCGCGCTCGAGGTTCCGGATGACAATCACGGCATCCGGCGGGGTGTCGGCGGGAAGCTGCGCCATCCGCTCTCCGGTGTCGAGCAGGTCACGGCTCATAGCGGCCTCCCCACGATGGCTTCGATCTGGGCCAGTGCCTGCAGGTACGCGAACCGGGCGTTCACGACCTCCAGCTCGGCCTGGGTGAGGCTTTCCTGCGAGACCAGGAGGTCGACGATCGTCGCCACGCCCAGGCGATACCGCTCGGCCACCACCCGCAGGTCCTCGCGTGATGCCTGCAGGCTCTGTTGCGAGATCTCGATCTGAAGCCGTGCCGCATCCACCTGCGCGAACTGGCCCAGCATCAGCGACTGGACCTGGTGCTCGGCGTCCGCGGCGTTCGCCTCGGCCACCTGCAGGTTGCTGAGCTGCACGTCGACGTTCCGCTCCCGCGTGAACCGGTTGAAGATCGCCCAGTTGAGGCTCAAGCTGGCCTGCCGCTGGTTCTGGAGGCCGAAGTTGTTCGCGTTGTTCCCGTTGTAGGTCCAGGCGCCGCCCAGGGCCAACTGGGGCCAGTAAGTGGACTTTGACGCCTTGTACTGCGCCCGTGCCTGGTCCAGCGTTGCCGCGGTGCTCTGCACCGATGGCGAACGCCGCATCGCCTCGTCCAGCAGCACCGTCGTATCGACCACGGTCACCGGGTTGTAGAAGACCGAATCATCGGCGGCCCGCACCCGTCCGTTGTACCCTATGAGGCGGGCGAGTGCTGCCTCGGCCCCGATCAGGTTGGCCTCGGCCTGCGACAGCGCCACGCGGGTGTTGCCCAGCGTCACCACCGAGCGGAGCGAGTCGGAGCGCGTCGCCGTGCCGGCATGCAGCCGCACGACCGCGGCCTTGAGCTGTTCCTCGGCGCGCTTGACGCTTTGTTCCCGCACCGCGACGATTTCGCGCCCCGCCAACGCGGTAAAGAACTGGATGGTCGTGTTGAAGCGCTGCTGGTAGCTCGCGTTCGCGAAGCTGGCGTGAGCCGCGGTGAGGCCCGCGTTCGCGGCCTTGCTGTCGTTGCCGCGGCGGAACCCGGTGAACACATCCCAGCTGGTGCTGAGACCGAGGTTCACGGTCTGGGTCTCCGTGTTCGCCCCGATGAACTGGCCCGTGTTGGGGTCGACGCGCCCCGTGCCCTCGGCGTAGAAGTAGCCCGCGCTCGAGTTCGCGTTGAGGTTCGGCAGCCAGTTGCCGACCGTCACCTTCTTCTGCGCCTCGGCATTCCGGATCGCCACCTGCGCCTGCACCACCGAGGGCTGCACGCGATTGGCGAGCGCGATCGCTTCCTGCAGGGTCACCTCGGGGGCAGTGCCGGGCGTCACCAGCGTCGCCGTGGGCTGCTGCGCCCGGAGCAGCCCGGGCAAGAGCAGCAGGAGCACCACGAGCCTGCTACCGGCCATTCGATCCTCCCGACTTCCGTTCCCGCTCGTGCTTCTGCCGCATCTCTTCGTATTCCTTCTGCTGCCGTGGGTCGAGGAAGCGCGCGATCTCGGAGCGCATCGCGGTCCGTACGGTGTCGAGCCGGGGGCGGATCTCGTTCATGAGCGAGTCCATCGCCGGGGTATAGCGATCGAGCACCGATCTCACGCTGTCCCGCTGCACTGGCGTGAGGTCGAGGCTGCGCGTGAGGTGGTCGAGGTACCATGCCGAGCGTCCCTGTGCCGTCGGCGAGGCCTTGGGGTGCGAGGCGTACGCCATCACCGCCGCGCCCGCGGCGGTACCGAGCACGAAGGTGGCGAGCAGGAGGACGGCAGCGCGCCGGGTCGGGGAGATCATCGGGCCTCCAGGAGGCCGGCAAGCAGGATTTCCTGCGCCGGGACCGAATCGGACACCAGCAACTCCGCGACCGTGGCGGTGCCGGCGGCGCCGGCGTTCGCCTCCCAGTACCACCAGACCGCCGTACCCAGCAGCAGGATCGCGGCGGCGGCGGCCACGCTCGGGCGCAGCCAGCGCGCGAGCACGTCGAACGTGCGCTCCTGGCGTGTCAGTGCCACTGATGCGCGCACGCGCGCGAGGAAGCCGGCCTGGTCGGCACCAGTCAGCGCCTCGCGCAGCCTCGCGCCCAGCGCCGGGTCGCGTTCATGGTCGAATGGATTGATACCGCTCATCGCATCTCCTCCCTCAGCGCTCCCAGTTCCTCCCGGAGGGCGCGTCGCGCATGAAACAGCTCGGAGCGCACCGTTCCTTCCGGTGCTCCCACCAGGTCGGCAATCTCGGCGTGCGAGAAGCCTTCCGCGTCGAACAGGGTGACCACCAGCCGCTGGCGCTCCGGCAGGGTCGCGAGCGCCCCGCGCAGTCGCTCACGGAGCAGGGCGCGCTCGGTATCCTGTTCCGGACTCGCCCCCGGCGCCGGCACATCGGGACTCACCGTTTCCGTCTGCCGCACCATGCGCCGGCGTGCCAGGTCGCGTGCGGCGTTGACTACGATGCGTATGAGCCAGGGCCGGAACGGCCGGGCCGGGTCGAAGCGCTCCAGCGACCGCCAGGCCGCGACGAGGCCATCCTGGGCCGCATCGTCGGCATCATGCTCGTCGCGGAGAATCGAGAGAGCCACCCGTCTGGCAGTATCGCCGTGACGCTCGACCAGGATACCGTATGCCGCCTGGTCTCCTGCCGCCGCCTCACGGGCCAACTCGCCGTCACCTGCGTCCCTATTACGCACCAGTCTCCTCAAACGTTGAGCGGGGCCCCGGTTCGCGCCCGGGGCCCCGCCGCTCCCGTAATGACCAGGTCAGGCGGCGCCGAGCCCCAGCAGCCGCTCGTGCGGCCGGAGCGCGGCAATGAGCATCCCGATCAGGTCGTCGAGTGGTACGCCCAGTTCGTCCGCGCCGAGGTAGACGTCCTCCCGGCTGACGCCCCGGGCAAATCCCTTGTCCCTGAGCTTCTTCCGCACACTCGGCGCCTCGAGCTCGGCCAGGCTGCGGTTCGGCCGCACCATGGCACACGCCACCAGAAACCCGGAAAGCTCATCGGCCGCGAACAGCGCCCGTGCCATCAGCGAGTCGCGTGGCACTCCCGTGTACGTGGCGTGGCCCAGGATCGCCCGCTGCATTGCGTCGGGCAGGCCGTGGCCCGCGAGGATGCGGACACCCTCTGCAGGATGCTCATCGGTCGCCGAGTGCTGCGCGTTGGGAAACCGCTCATAGTCGAAGTCGTGCAGCAGGCCCACGAGGCCCCACTCGTCGGCGCTCTCGCCATACTTCTCTGCGAGGGCCCGCATCGACAGCTCCACCGCATACATGTGTCGGCGGAGCGGCTCGGACTGGGTGTACTCGTGAACGAGGGCCAGCGCCTGGTCTCTGGTGATTGTCATGGACGGGGAAGTTACTGCACCAGCGGTGGGGGGTAAGGATTGAGGGGTGAGGGGAATATCTCCCCCTCACCCCTCATCTCACAGTTCCTTGGCGAAGCCTGACTCTCAACGCTTAACCCCTGACCCTCACGGCACCGCCGCTAACTGGGTCGCGAAGACCCGGTTCACCACCGCTATCATGGAATCCGCCACCACCCGGTGTGTCGCCGAGCTGGGGTGGAAGCCGTCGAGCGAGAACCACGTGCCAAAATTGACCGACCCGCCGGTGGGAACGGCGGCGAGGCTCGGGAAGAGCGGGATGCCGCCATCCTGCACTTGCAGCTGGGTGAAAATGGCCTGCGCGTCGACCAGCGCCCATCCTCGCGCCGCCGCCTCGTCGCGAATGAGCTGGTTGATCTGGTCGGTCGTGTTCCGCACGTTCGCATACTCCGCCGGAGTCACCACGAGCAGGTCATTGCTGCAATCGAGGGTGAACGCCGGGAACGGCGGAGCTGACGCCCGCAACAGCGCGGCGACCCCGATCGTCCAGGGCACGAGCACCGAGTCTCCCTTCGACCCCGGGATCGCGGCATTCGGCGCGCAGTTGTTCAACACCGTGTAGTTGGCCGGAAGCTGTGCTGGCACGCCCGGGCAGGCGCCGGTCTTGAGGCACCAGTAGGTGCTGCCCCTGGAGGTGAAGGGGATCTGTGTCACGTCGGGAATGGTGAACGCCACCACCTTCGTGTTCAGCGTCGCCACGCTGTCGGCGAAGCGCTGGTAGTTGACCGCGAATACGTCAAAGGTGGTGACGGAGTCGGGATCGCCCGGGTTGCCGGCCGACGACACCGCACCGATCACGTCGGACGAGCCGATCTCGATGCTCAGGAGCGTCGGCTGTGCGTTCTTGACGGCGTTCCACGGCGTCTGGCCGCCCAGGAAGAAGGTCTGGAGCCGCTCATAAGTGCTGAGCTCCGACCCCGTGTTGGTGAAGAGGTCGGGGGCCGTGAGGCCTGGCACCGCGAGGTTGCCGATGTTGTACGGAATCGGCAGCGCCCGGAGGTCGCACGTCGTGGCGGTACCGCCACCGACGCGCGCCTGCGTCACGTTGTTGGTGAGCGGAGGCGGACAGCCGCGGGCGTACAGGCTCGGCCAGAAAAAGCTGGCCCCCGCCTGCTGTGCCACGAGCACGGGGAACGCCCGCCGCTGCGTGCTGTCGTTGATGCCGGCCGACTGCAGGCCGGACGAGATGCTCGTGCCGATGGCAACAAACCGGGTGAACAACCTGTTGTTGTTCGACAGGTCGGGCGGATCGAGGGTCTCATTGGTGTAGCAGCCCGCCACGACGGGCAGGGCGAGTGCAATGAGCCGGAAGCGACGAAACATGAGCTCGGTTCTCCCGGTCAGAAGGTGGCGGTCAGGGTGACGCTGACCAGGCTGGCACCGGCGTCGAAATACAGACCATTGGTGATGGGGCCGCCGGGAACGAGGCCGACCGTGCGTCCTCGGCGGTTATACGCATAGACGAGCATGTAGGCGGCATCAATGTAAAACGTCTTCGAGATCCGGGTGCCGAAGCCCACCGAGTAGTCGTTCCGGCTGGCCTCGGGGAGGTTTGGTATGACCGACTGATCGGGCGCAGCCGCCTCGTGGAAGATGAACCCGCCCCGGAACACCGTTCCGTGTTCCTTGTTGAGCAGGAGTTCGGCGCCGAAACGCCAGGTCCAGACGCTGTTGTCGTTGAGGACCAGTGACTGATTCGGCAGGATCTCGAAGTCGAGCGGGATCTCGTCGAGCACCTCCCACCACGTATACTGCGCATCGAACATCACGGTCAGTGCCTTGATGGGCGTTACCGCGAGACCCATGACCAGCTGGTTGGGCAGCCGGATCGACGTGGACACACCCTGAGTTACGAGCGATCCCCCCGACTCGAACTGTGGCGCCACCAGCGCGTCGACTGGCGTGCCCCCGGGAAGCCCGAGCGGGTTGCCGGCGGTGAGAACCAGGTGTGTCGAATCCTGGGTGAATTCCGCTGTCCCGCCGTCAGCGTTGATCTTCTGGCGTGCGGTATAGCGTACGCCGAGCGACACTTGTGGCGTGAGGTCGAAAGTGGCGCCGAGGTTGTAGCCCACGCCCCAAGCGCTGCCGGTCACGGTCGCATCGGCGAAGTCGGTGCCGTAAGGAATGCCGAGCATCCCGAACGTGACTCCGGGCGCCGCGAACTGCTGCGAGAGGTCGAGCTTGCGCTCCAGGTCCACGCTCAGGCTGGTGATGTCGAGACCAGCGCCGATCTTGAGCTTGCCGAACTGCGCCGCTGCCGTGGGTTGCAGGTAGATCGCTTTCAGTGACGTCTTGTAGCCGAGGAACCGGCCCTCGAAGGTGTCCTTGTCCCACTCCGTCGTGAGGCCGTAGGGGACGAAAACACCGAAGCCCAAAGCGTAACGCCGGGCGACCGGGGCCACGAAGTACAGATTGGGGACCGGGTACGCCTTGTCCAGGAAGCTGGCTTGAATCTGGGTATTGTCGTTGGACCAGGTCGTGGATGGCATGATGAGCGTGCCGCCGAGGGAGCCGCTCAGTGGCAGGCCGGCAATTCCCGCGGGGTTGAAGTACATGCCCGACGCGTCGGCGCATGGTTTCGCGGCGGCCGTGCCGCCGCGCCCCATGGTACAGGCCCCCTGCTCGTAAACACCGTACCCTTGGGCGTGTGACACGGCGGGTAGCGCCAGCGTGAGCGCGGCCGCCAGGGCGAAGCACACTTCGGAACGCCGCATACGCGAACTCCGAATGATGGGATCGGCTTATGTGGGGATCTTTAACAGTCCGTCGCCGGTCTGTTGAGCCTTACGGTAGCGCGCCGAGCAGCCCGTGTCAAAGCGAAGATGCCGGGGCCGCGCTCGCGGAGAGGGGTACTTCGGCCGCGGGCTCGCCGTCGATGCTGAGTGCAAAGCGGTACTGGCCGGGTCGGGGGAGGGGAACGTCGAACGCGAGAACGGCAGCCGCCTCCACATCCGTCACGCCGGCCGGCGGCTCGCCGAACTGCACGGTGCCTTCGCCGCCGAGCAGTTCGTTGTCCTGGTCGTCGAGAAAGCGGATCCGGAGCGCGTGCGCGCCGATTTCATTCCGCTGCGCGCGCAGCCGGATCACCAAGTGGGTGCGCGGGTGCACCGCAGGAAACCCGCCCACCCACACATGCCGGAAGATGCCGAGCACCGACAGCTTGCCCTGCTGGTCGAAGAGGGCATAGTCGGCCAGGACGGCGAAGTCGACGTGCAGCTCAGCTCACCCGGATGGACGTGACCTCGTCCCCCTGCCGGATCGCATTCACCACATCCATGCCCGTCGTGACCTGACCGAACACGGTGTGCTTGCGGTCGAGGTGCGGCTGCGGCGCGTGGCAGATGAAGAACTGGCTGCCGCCGGTGTCCTTGCCCGCGTGGGCCATGGAGAGCGTGCCGGCCACGTGCCGGTGGGTGTTCTTCTCGGTTTCGCATTTGATCTTGTAGCCCGGGCCGCCGGTGCCGGCGCGCGGGTCGCCCGCCTTCTTCGAGAGCGGGTCGCCGCCCTGGATCATGAAGTCGGAGATGACGCGGTGGAAGCGGGTGCCGTCATAGAAGTCGCTGTTGGCGAGCTTCTCGAAATTGGCGACGGTATTGGGCACCTCCTCGTCGAAGAGCTCGGCGACGATGGTGCCCTTGCTGGTAACGATGGTAGCGGTCTTGGCCACAATGCCTTCCGGAAAAGTTGTGGCCGGGAATCTACTGCTACGGCGACACGTTGTCCGGGTCGGTCGAAATGGGGTTCACCATGTCCGGGTCGTTCGGTGACTCGTTCCCCGGCTGCTGGACGTCGACATCCTTGCCCATGTTCACGTTACCGGGCTTCTGGACGTCGACATCCTTGCCCATGTTCACGTTGCCGGGCTTCTGCACGTCTACATCGTTGGCCAGGTTCTCGTTGCCCGGCTTCTGGACGTCGACGTCCTTGGCCACGTTCACGTTGCCCGGCTGCTGAACGTCCGCGTCGTTCCGGAGCTGGACATTGTCGGGATAGGCCCCGGCGACGCCGACGATGTCGGGATCGACCACCGGTCCCTGGCCGGAGATCTCCGCCCGCCACGCGATCAGCTGGCCGGAGTACTGCTGGTAAAGCTTCAGGTTTGCCGCCATCGCCGGCGTGATGGCCGGTGCGCCGGGGTTCTGCTGCGAGTTCTGGTACGCCTGGGCAGTCAGCATCAGCGCCAGTTCGCTCAGCACGCCCTGACGAGTGGTGAGGCCGGCGTTGTTGTACGACTTCTTCACCTGGGGGATCTGCTTCAGCCGCGCGATGACCTCGTCCACCGTGGGGTTGCCGGCCGACGCCGCGATGATCTGGTTGCCGAGGCCCGGGGTCGTGGCGATCGCCCGGGCGAGGGCGTTCCGCGCGTGGACCACCGCCTCGATCTCCGCGGCGGAGAAGCGGAAGTTTTGAGCCGCCTGGACGCTGGCAGACTGCTGCGCCGCTGCCGGCGCGGCGGCGAACAGCAACGCCGCCAGGAGCAGGAGGCCGCGTATGTGGATGATTGAACTCATGTCGAGACTCCTTGACGCGTGACCCGGCGTGTCACAGCTGCGCCGAGGGACAGAGATCTGCGAGGACGCACTCACCGCATCTGGGCTTCCGGGCGATGCAGGTGCGCCTTCCATGGAATATCAGCAGGTGCGACAGCAGGGCCCAGTCGTGCTGCGGGAACAGCACCATCAGGTCGCGCTCGATGCGCTCCGGGTCGGTGTTTCGCGTCAGCCGGAGCAGCCGGGACAGCCGGCCTACGTGCGTATCCACGGTCACACCCTCGTTGATCCCGAAGGCGTTGCCCAGAATGACGTTAGCCGTCTTTCGCCCGACGCCCGGGAGCACCCTGAGCTGCTCCATGGAGCCGGGAATGTCGCCACCATGGCGCTCGACCACAGCATTCGCCATGCCGATGAGGCTCTTCGTCTTGTTGCGGAAGAATCCCGTCGACCTGATGATCGCTTCCACATCTTCCGGGCGCGCCACCGAAAGCGCCTCCGCGTCGGGATAACGGCGGAAGAGTTCCGGCGTCACCAGGTTGACCCGCGCGTCGGTACACTGGGCCGAGAGGATCGTGGCGCACAGCAACTCGAATGCGCTTCGGTGATCGAGTTCGCAGTGCGCATCGGGGTACCGCTTCTTCAGGCGCTTGAGGATCTCCTTCGCGCGCGCCTGCAGCGCCGCCTTCGTTTCCCGGCCGCGGGGCCGCGTCGCCGGCATCAGCCGCGCCCCTTCGAGGCAAACGCGAGGAACCCGTCGAGGTCGCGTGCATTGAGCACATCGTCGGGCCCGAGCCCGCCCTTGCGCGCGATGCCGACGCCGAAGTCCACGTAGTCGATGCCCGCGATGTTGTGGGCGTCGGCGCCGATCGACACCTGCGCACCCGCGTCCTTCACGGCAGGCAGGACCCGCCAGTCGAGGTCGAGCCGGTGGGGATCGGCGTTGATCTCGAGTGCCACCCCGCGCGCCGCGGCCCGCTCGATGACTGCGCTCATGTCGAGCTGGTACGGGTCGCGCGACAGCAACAGGCGACCAGTCGGATGCCCGAGGATGGTCAGTCCCGGATCATCGAGGGCGCGGAGCACCCGTGCGGTCATCTCCTCCGCATTCATGTTGAACCGACTGTGCACCGAGCCGATGACGAAGTCCAGCCGCTCGAGTACCGGTGCGGGATAGTCGAGCGCGCCATCCTGCAGGATGTCGGCCTCAACGCCCTTGAGGATGCGCACGCCATCGAGGCGCTCGTTCACCGCGTCGATCTCGCCCCATTGCCGCTCGAGGTCGGCTTCCCGGAGGCCGCCGGCATACGCGGCCGACTGGCTGTGATCCGTGATGCCGATGTAGCGGTAGCCGTGCTCCCGGCACGCGATTGCCAGTTGTTCCACGGTATTGGTGCCGTCGCTGTAGTTCGTGTGGCAGTGGAGGAAGCCGAGCAAGTCGTCCCGCTCCAGCAGGCGAGGCAACGCCCCGCGGGCGGCCAGTGCGATCTCGTCCCGCCCCTCGCGCAGCTCCGGCGGAACCACCTGCAGTCCCAGCGCCGCGTACAGCGTGGCTTCGTCGGGCGTGGGCACGAACTCGCTGCCGCGCCAGAGCGCCGCCCCGCTGAGTGCGAATCCCACGCCTGCCGCGTGTGCCGCGAGCAGTCGCAAGTGAGCCTCGCTGCCCGTCGCATGCACCAGCACGGCCCCGAGATTGACCGGCGTCGTCACGATCACCTGGGCCGTGCTCCCGCCGGCAAAGCGCAGCGTCACACGGCGCTCGTCCTGCCCCGCGAACTCGCTCACCCCCGGCAGCTCGCTCAGGAGGCCGAAGATCTCCGCCGGCAACGCCTCGCTCGTCAGCACGATCACGACGTCGCGGACCACCTCCGCGCGACGCCGGACGTCACCCGCCACGATCGCCTGGCGCACGCCCTTGAGCTGGCTCAGGGCCGCGCGCAGCCCGTCGGCCTCCTCGGCCGCGTGGTGTGACAGGCGCCAGGCACTGGCCTGGCGCAGGAAGCGGATTCCCTTGAGGATGTTCTCTGCCGTCTTCTGCCCGAAGCGCGGCAGTCTAGCCAGGCTGCCGTCGAGCGCCGCCGCCTCCAGCTCCGCGACCGAATCGACCTTCAGCGTTTCGTGGATGAGCCGGATCTTGGCCACGCCGAGTCCGGGGATCTGCAGCATGTCGAGGAGGCCGGGGGGCACCTGGTCGCGCAGCTCCTCGAGCAGTGAGGCCCGTCCCGTCGTCACCACCTCGAGCACGATCTGCAGCGTGGCGGGCCCGATGCCCTTCGTCGCGGCGAGGGTGCCGTCGGCCAACGCCGGCGCGAGCTCGCCCGGCAGCCCCGCGATCGTCTTCGACGCGGTACGGAAGGCCCGGATCCGGAAGGGATTCTCGCCCTTGAGTTCGAGGAACGACGCGATCTGCTCGAGCACCTGCGCGGCGCTCTTCTTGTCGACGTGGGAGAGTGGTAGAGGTGTGGTCATGCTCAATGCGCCGTGGTCACGGCGCCGGGATGGTGCTCCAGGGCCTGCGAGCGCCATCCAAGTTCGATCAGCTCGTTAGCGCCGGCGATGGAGTAGAGGCCGGCTGCCGCGCCCCCGGAGAGCAGACTGCTGAATGGCGCCGAGTCGGGTCGCGCAAGGCCTGCCAGGCGTGCACCGGTGGCTTCCACGACGGTAAATCCGTCGCGATCGGGGTGAATGCCCAGCGCAGCGAGCACCCGCAGCGTCCCCCCTGGAGCGTGATGCACGAAGATGCCGTCGAGCGGCTCATGCGCCGAACCCTCGATGGCCTGCGCCCACACGCGTCGCTCGGGGAGCTGCAGGTACCAGGCGAGTGTGTCGTCGCTCAGGTCGCTCGGGAGCTCCGCGGTGAGCAGCAGGTCAAGGCCGGGCCGGTCGATCGATCGCACGCTCCGCTCGCCGGCCCAGAAGAGGTAGGCATGGTGGACGAGCGCCACGAGCTGGTCCATGCCGTCGCCGACGCCGCCCTCGGGGCGCAGGTCGCGGATCAGCGAGACGCTCTCCCGGACCATGAGGAAGGCATCGCGGTCGCGTGGGTCACGCCCGGTTCTGGCGAGGGCGTCGCGGATGGCCGGGAAACGGTCGTCAGCGAGGGGATCGAACACGAGGTCGGACGGAGTGGGGCGGGGCACAGAACAAAGATACCCTCAAGTCTTCACGCCCTCACGCCCGTCAAGAAACCCGTTCAGTGCACGTGCAAACGCGTCCGCCTGCTCCACGTGGGGACAATGGCCGCAGGGCGAGAGCAGGTGCCATTCGGCGCGGAGCAGCCGAGCCGCCTCTTCGGCTGCCCAGGCGGGGATCACATCCTCCTTGCCGTGAAGCACCAGCGCCGGGACATCGAGTTCCGCGAGCTGAGGCCGGAGGTCGTAGTCGCCCAGGCTCGACCAGACCTCCTGCTGCGTCCGCGCGATGATCCGGAACGCGGTGAGCTTCCGCACCAGCGTCGGATCGACGAAGTAGGGCACCACCGAGAGCTCGAACAACCGGCGCTGGTATGCCTCCGGGTCGCGCTCGCGGAGTCCGCTGTCGCGCAGCACAGCACGCTCCGCCTGCAGCGCGGGGCTCATGTTCCGGGCCGAGAACGTGCTCTCGAACTCCAGTCGCGCGGCGCGCCATGCAGGCGCCGGGGACACGAGCGCGAGGCGCGCCACGCGCCCGGGATGCTCGGTGGCATACAGCATGGCCAGGAGCCCGCCCCAGGAGTAGCCGCAGATCGTCAGTCGCTCGAGACCCCACGCCTCCCGGAGTGCCTCGAGGTCGGCGACCTGCTCGTGCCAGCCCACCGGTGTGCCCGTCGGCACCGGCGACTGGCCACCACCGCGCTGGTCGTAGTAGATGAGGGTGCGGCCCTCGGCGAGGAGGTCGAATCCGGGGCGGAGGTAGTCGTGGCTCGCACCGGGGCCGCCGTGCAGCAACACCACCGGCGGCCCCTGACCGACGCGACGCTCGAAGAGCGACACGCCGCGAACAAGGCGCGTGGTCAGAGGAGCACGGCCAGTGCGTCGGCCACCTGCTTCACCGCTGCCTGCTCATCGGCCGTGAACGGATCGGGCGCGTCGCTGTCCACGTCGATCTGGCCCAGGATCACGCTGCCGCGCCGGATGAGCACCACAAGCTCCGACCGTGTCCAGACGTTGCACGCGATGTAGTTCTCCCGCGCGCGCACGTCTGGAACGTTCTGGTCCGCGCCGGTGGCGACGGCGGTCCCGCACACGCCCTGGCCCACGGCGATGCGGGTGTGCTCCGTGTCGCGGCCGGCGAACGCCTCGAGGACGAGTTCCTCTCCGCGGAGCATGTACATGTACACCGAGGTGTATGGGCTGCCCGCTGACTGGATCCGCTCGGCGGCGAGTTGCAGCATCGACTCGCGGCCGACGTCGCGCGTGAACGCACCGCGCAGCGCGGCCACGATCGGCTCCGGCTTGAGCACGGTCATCAGCCGGTCCGCGTGCCCAGCGTGACCGTGACGGTGAGCGGCTTTCCGTCGCGCTGGACGGTGATGGGCACGACGTCACCCGGCTTGTGCGCCCGGAGCGCATCGGTCATCGCCTGAAGGTCGGTGACCTGCATGTCGCCGATGCGGGTGATAATGTCGTCGCGTTGCAGCCCGGCCTTTTCCGCCGGGCTGCCCGCGCGCACGCCGCTCAGCTTCACGCCACCCGGGTCGCCAGCCATGTCCGGAACAGTGCCGAGGTAGGCGCCATACCCCGGCGTCTGCACCTGACCCGGCGCGGGTGCCTGCGCATGGGGCGAGGGCTGGTCCACGAAGGTAAGCGGCGTCGGCCGGTCGCCCAGTTCCCGCAGCAGTGCTGCGGCGAAGTCCGTCACCTTGAGTATTCCCGCCACGTTGATCTTCTGCCAGTCGTCCGTGGTGCGGTGATAGTCCTCGTGCAGGTCGGTGAAGAAGTGGAGCACCGGCTTCTTTCCGGCATAGAACGCCGACTGGTCGCTCGGGCCGTAGCCGTCACCGCGCGCCTTGAGGTCGAAGCCGAATGACTTGTTGAGCGAGTCGAGGAGTGGCGCGAACTGGGTCGCTGTCTCGGTGCCGTAGATGATCAGCTTGTCGTTCCGCAGGCGGCCCACCATGTCGAAGTTGATCATCGCCATGGTCCTGGCGAGCGGCACGACAGGCTGGCGCACGTAGTAGGCAGAGCCGAGGAGCCCGAGTTCTTCGCCGCTGAAGGCCACGAACACGATCGTGCGCGCCGGCGGATTCAGCGCCAGGCGCTGGGCCAGGCTGATGATTGCCGCCACGCCCGATGCGTTGTCGTCGGCTCCGTTGTGCGTCTTGCCGGTGCTGTCGGGATCGAGCGCGCCGAACGCGCCACCGCCCAGATGGTCATAATGCGCACCCACCACGATGACCTGTTCGCGCAGCACCGGGTCGGAGCCGGGCAGGAGGCCGACGACGTTCCGTCCCACGGTGCCGGCGGCGGCCACGTGCTGCGCGGCACCGCCTTCCACCTTGAACTCCTGGAACCAACCTCCCGCCGGCGCCTGCAGCCCTACCTGCTTGAAGCGCTGCTGGATGTAGGCCGCCGCCGTGTCGGCGGCGGGCGTGCCGGTGAACCGGCCTTCGAGCCGATCGTCCGACAGGTACTTGATGTCGTCGAGGATGCGAGGCTGGTCGACGGCGGCACTCTGTGCGAGGGCCACCGAGGGAAGCACAGCAAGAACGAGCAGAATGCGTACGAACGACTGAAGCACCGGAGACCCTTTCAGGAGAAGGACCAATGTTAGACCCCGCCGGGCCGGGCCTCAACCGGGATTGCCCGGATGGCAAGCGCCTTGCACATCCAGCAGGCTTGGGCCGGCCTGTATGGCCCCCAGTCACGTATCGCTAACCCATTGTTCTGCAATGCCTTAGGGCCAATCCCTGGGCGCTGCAACAACTGTCGTCAACGAAAGCAACCCTGTTGTGACCGGTGCGCTGATGAGTCAACCTGCGGCGGCGATTGCAGCGACGCTGAGCTCCGTGCTCGCGTTGCTGCGTGCCCATCCCCCCCGCCGCGAGGACCAGGCCCGGGCTTTCAAGGCGTTTCTCAACGCGCTGGGCGAGAGTCCGCTGGAGCTCCGGGTCAGGGAATCGGGTGTCGAACTCGGCGGCGTTCCAGTTACATCCGACCTTCCCGGCGTCGGTGACCTTACCGAGCACCTCCGCGGGCATGGCATCGCGTCGGTTCGCCTCCCCGGTGGGCTCCCACCTGCCTCGGTGCTCTCGGTGCTTCGGGCGCTGTCCTCACCGGTGGGACGCTTCGACTCGGTGGAACACCTAATCGCCGACATCGACCCCGAGACCCGGCCTCTGGTGCACATCGGCGCCGCTGGCGAGGAGGGCGGGGAGCAGGTGGACCAGGCCAGCGGATTCATCTCCGGTGACGAGATCCTGCACGGCTCGGCGATCCCCGAGCAGGTCGGTGCGGCGCACAGCTACCGGCATCTTGGACGCGTGCCCGGCGAGCTGCGCGATGAGGCACTGCGCCAGCTCACCGCTGATCCGGCGGGTCCCGAGGCACCCGGTCGCCTGGAGGCGGTCGTAGCCGGTGTGGATTCCTCACTCCGCGACTGCGACTACGACGCCGTGGTGACGACCGCGGCGGCGGTGGCCCGCCTCGAGCGCGAGATCCCGGACGGCGAGCTCAAGCGCACCTACCAGATCGCCATCCGGCGGATGCTGCCGTCGAAGGCGGTGGAGCACATTGCCAGGCTCACCGGCGGACCGAAGCGGCAGGACGCGCTCGAGGTGCTGAAGCACGCCGGCGCGGATGCCTCGGAGACTCTCCTGCACGAGCTGGTCGAGTCGGAGTCGATGGAGCAGCGGCGCGCGCTCTACAACGCGCTACGGCAGGTGAACACTGCCTCACCGCTCCTCGGCCGCCTCCTGCTGCACGACGAATGGTTCGTGGTGCGCAATGTTGCGGAGCTCTGCGGCGACCTGCGGGCCGAGGACACCGTCCCGCAGCTGGCGCGCCACGTGACCCACACCGATGAACGGGTGCGCCGTGCGGTCGCCGGTGCCCTGGCCAAGATCGGCACATCGCTCGCCGTCGAGCCGCTGCGGCAGTTGCTCCATGATGCCTCGCCCCAGGTGCGGCTGCAGGCGGTGCAGGGACTCGACGGCACGCGTTCCCGTGGTCTCGCGATGTCACTGGCGCTCGCGGCGGAGGAGGAAACCAACTCCGACGTGCTGCGCGAGCTGCTGCTGGCGCTGGGTCGCATCGGGACCCCGGACGCGGTCCAGGCGCTCGCGCGCGCGGCAGCCCCGGGCCGCCGCCTCTTCAACCGGCGTCCCCTGACCACTCGTTTGGCGGCGATTGCGGGGCTCCGGGTCGCGGGGAGCGCACCGGCCGCCACGGCGCTGCAGGGCCTGCTCGGCGATGATGAGCAGAGCGTGCGGGATGCAGCGCAGGAGGCGCTTGCGGGGATGCGGAAGACGTGAGGAGGAACTGAAACAGCGTGAGGCGTGAGGCGGCAGCAGCCACCTCCTCAGTCGTCACTCCTCACGTTGCTGGTCCTTCCGCTGTTCTCACCGAGGTACGAAGTCCATCTCCTTCTTCACCCTCCGGCAGAACGCGGCCAGCAGCTTCGCCGTGTTCTCGACATCCTCCAGCAGCACCATCTCGTTCGGGCTGTGCATGTAGCGCAACGGCACCGACACCAGGCCAGTCGCGACGCCCCGGTGGCTGTTGAAGATCGCCTCGGCGTCGGTGTGCGTGTCGCGCGACGCGGCCTCGATCGAGTAGGGGATCTTCTCCGCCTCAGCGGCCTCGATCAGCTGGTCCGAGACCAGGCTGCTGAGTGACGCGCCTCGCCCGATCACCGGGCCCCCGCCCAGCCGGTATTCACCATGCTTCCGCTTCTCGAGGCCGGGATAGTCGGTGGCATGGGTTACGTCCACGACGAGGGCGGCGACCGCCTGGAGGTCGGACGCGGACGTCCGGGCGCCGCCACCGGTGTAGGAGATCTCCTCCCGCGTCGTGGCGACCGCAGTGACGGTTGCGGCCGTCGCGCCACCCGCCTTGAGCAGGCGCAGTGCCTCGAGCACCACGAAGGCCCCCACGCGGTTGTCGAGGCTGCGGCTCACCAGGCGGCCGTTGGGCAGCTCGAGCGGCCCCGCTGCGAGCACACCGGCGTCGCCCATCCGGACATGCACCTCGGCCTCGGTCCTGCTGGCGGCGCCGATGTCGATCCAGAGATCCTCGATGCGGGAGACCTTCTCGCGCTCCTCCTTCTCCATCAGGTGGATCGCCTTCTTCCCGACCACCCCGGTGACATGGCCGTCACGGCCCAGCAGCGTCACCCGCTGCCCCACGAAGACCTGGGCATCCCATCCACCGATGCCGTCGAAGCTCAGGTATCCCTGGTCGTCGATGTGGGTGATGATGATGCCGATCTCGTCGATGTGCCCGGCCAGCATCACGGCCGGTCCGCCGCTGCCCGCCAGGGTGGCGTACGAGTTGCCCGCCACGTCGCCGCGGACGGCACTTGTCAGCTTCCCCGCCTCGGTGCGCCAGAGGCGGGCGGGTGCAATTTCGTAGGAGGATGGCCCGGGAGTGCCGAGCAGTGTCTTCAGGAACTTCAGGGAGGTGTCATCCATGGCCGGCAAAGATATCCCGATATGCGTTGTGCGTCAGGCCGGCGCCGTGGAGGCGTCGAGGGTGAGGTGGCCGAGGCCCTGCCGCATCGCCTCAAGGTCGAGCTCGCGCTCGATGTGGTGCATGACGTCGTCACTGATCTCGCCGCGGTTCCGGAGCGCGATCAGTGTGCGGCGTTCCGCGGTGAGCGCGGCGTGGCGCAACCGCCGCTGGGCCGCGGCCTGCTCCGCGCTGCACTCGGGATCCAGTGCCGCATCGGGGTGGAAGCGCTGGAGCCGGTGCTCGTAATGCGCCCGCACCTGGGCGGCGATCGAGGGCGGCACCCAGTCCTCCTGCGCCACCTGGTTTACCCGCACGATGGCGGCCTGGGCGGCCTGCTCCCGGGCCAGTCGCTGCTCCCGCTCGAAACTGTCGTCCTCGTCCGAGAGCCCGAGCAGCCGGGCGAGGGGCGCCAGCGTCAGGCCTTGCACCACCAGCGTGCCGAGGATGACGACGAACGTGATGAGGATGATCTCGGAGCGGTACGGCATCGGCGCGCCGCCGGCCACGGTCAGAGGCAGTGCCAGGGCGGTGGCGAGGGAGACGATGCCGCGCATCCCCGTCCAGCCCACGACGAAGATGTAGCGCGCCGGCGGCAGCGGGTTCTTCTCCCGGTAGCGCCGGTCGAGCCGCACCAGTCGCGCACCCACCGGCATCCACAGCAGGCGCACCACGATCGCGGTAAGCGTGATGATCACGCCCCAGCGCAGCACCTCGCCCGCGCTGCCCTCGGCGAGCGAGCGACGCAGCGGTCCGAGCTGGAGCCCGATCAGGATGAAGATCACGCCGTTGAGCAGGAAGATCAGGAGCTCCCAGACGCTGCGTGACTGCAGCCGCACCATCGGCGCCACCTCGGCGCTGAAGTGCTGCCGCACATAGAGCCCGCCCGCCACGCACGCGAGCACCGCCGAGCCATGGAGGCGCTCGGCCGCGATCCAGGCGACGTACGGCCCGAGCAGCGTGAGCGCGATCTGGCCATAGCCTTCCGGCATGTGACGAATCGCCCAGCGCGTGACCCAGCCCGCCGCGACCCCGACCAGCACGCCTAGGCCGGACACGAAGATGAAGCTCCCGGCCGTGGCTGCGAGCGAGAACGTGCCGGAGACGAGTGCTGCCACCGCGGCGCGGTAGAGCACCAGCGCGCTGGCGTCGTTCACCAGACTTTCCCCCTCGAGCACGGTGATCACCGTGCGGGGCACGCCGATGCGGCTCATCACGGCGGTGGCCGCCACCGCATCGGGTGGCGAGACGATGGCGCCGAGGCAGAAGGCCACCGCCCAGCTCATGCCCGGGATGATCGTGTGCGCCACCAAGCCGATCACCAGGGTGGTGAGCAGGACGAGGCCGATGGCGAGCCCGCCAATGGCGCGCAGGTTCCGCCTGAAGTCCCGGAGCGAAGTGAAGTAGGCGGCGCCCCAGAGGATGGGCGGGAGGAAGACTACGAACACGAGTTCGGGCTCGAGCGCCACCTCTGGGATGCCTGGGATGAACGCGAGCACCAGCCCGCCCAGCACGAGCAGGATGGGGTACGGCACGAGCAGCCGGCGCGCGAGCGCCGTGAGTCCGAGCATCGCGGCGAGGAGCACGACGAACAGCTCGGCACGCGCGAAGGTTTCGCTCACTCAGTGCCTTCCCTTCGGGCGTCGAACATCAGGTCCTCGAGGTCGATTTCCCTCTCGGCATCGGCGAGCGTCTGGTCCGTGATCGTGCCCGCCTGCCACAGGGCGATTACGGCCTGGCGTTGTGCGTCGATGAGGTCGCGGCGCTGATTCGCCAGCGCGGTGCGCGACGCGTGGGCCACCTCGGGGTCGACCCCATCGAGGCCGTGCGCCCGCTCTCGTCGTGCGGAATAGAACGCCCGGTTCATGTCCACCAGCTGGGGGTCGGCAGGGGCAGCCTGCTGGAGGGCATCGAGCCGCCTCACCGAGGCATCGAGTGCGGTTCGCCGGGCGAGGATGAGCTCGCGCTCGCCCTCGCCGTCATCCTTGAGGCCGAGCCAGTGAATGAGCGGTGCCAGGGTCAGGCCCTGGAGCACGAGGGTCACGAGGATGACCGCAAACGAGATGATGACGATGCGTCCGCGATAGGGGAGCGATTCCCCGGCCACGGAGACGGTGGGAACGGCCAGCGCTGCCGCCAGCGTCACGATGCCGCGCATGCCGGTCCAGCCAGCCATGAGCATCCAGCCCCTTGCCGGCGGCGGGCCGCGTCGATGGCGCGGGATGAACAGCCGCGTACCGTAGGTCATGAGCGGAAGCCAGGCGAGTCGCACGAGGATCACGGTGGCGCACACTGCGGCCGTGGCCAGGGCGATGTTCCGCAATCCGCCCGGCGGCAGGTCCACCGCGAGGCGCGGCCATTCGAGCCCGAGCAGGACGAAGATGAAGCCGTTGAGGACGAAGACGAACAGGCCCCACACTTCGGCCGTCTGCACCCGCGTCGCGGATGAGCCGCTGGTGAGGTAGTGGCGCCGCATCGTGAGGCCGCAGGCGACGCAGGAGAGCACGGCGGACGCGCCCACCTTATCCCCGATGATCCACGAGATGTACGCGGCCAGCACGGTGAGGGCCACGTTGCTCACGCTGTCTCGCGTCAACCGGGAGACGAGGTGCAGCACATAGGCCACGGCGATGCCCACCGTGATCCCGCCGAGCGCATCGTAGACGAAGTCGCCCAGTGCGGATGACAGGGAGAACTCACCGGTGACGCGCGCCGTCACCGCCGCGGTGTAGAGCACGAGGGCGCTGGCGTCGTTCAGCAGGCTCTCGCCCTCGAGCAGGGCAATGAGACGGCGCGGGATGCCGAGCCGGCGAAACACGGCCGTGGCCGCGACCGCGTCTGTGGAGGACACCACAGCGCCGAGGATGAACGCCGACGACCACGCGATGCCCGGGAGCGTGAGGTGCGCCACCCATGCCACAGCGATGGTGGTGATGATCACGAGGCCGACCGCCAGGAGAGCGATCGGCATGGCACTGCGCCGCAGCTGCCGCAGGTCGCTCTCGAACGCGGCGGCCCACAGCACCGGGGGCAGGAAGATGGTGAAGATCAGGTCCGGCCCGAGCGGCGCGGCCGGGAGCCCGGGCACGAAGCTGAGGACCAGCCCGCCGAGCACGAGCACGATGGGGTAGGGAATGGGCAGGCGACGGGCAAACGCACCCAGCGTCAGCACGAGCGCGAGAAGCAGCACCACCAGCTGCAGGACCGACTGGGTTTCACTCATGCGAGCTACAGCTCCGCGCCAGCCTGGTCCCGGCGCCACTCGCGGGCGAGCAAGCCGTAGACGACATGATCCGCGAAGCGGTCGGTGATCCAGAACGACTCGCGCCGCACGCCCTCATTGGTGAACCCCAGTCGTTCCGCCACCGCGCGGCTCCGCGTGTTCGCCACGCCGCAGATCATCTCGAGGCGGTGCAGCTGCTCCTGCCGCAGCAGGTGCTCCACGGCGCTGGCACTCGCCCGGGTGGCGAGCCCCTTTCCGGTGAAGTCGGCCCCGAGCCAGTAGCCCAGCTCCGCGTTCAGGTCGCCGCGGTTGATGTAGTGGCAGATCACGCCGCCGGCGAGCCCATCCTGCTGCCAGATCCCCCAGTGGAAGCCGTCGCCGGCTGCCTGCTTCGCAACGAACCGCGCGATCATGGCGGTCACGTCGGCAGGGGTGCGCACCTTCGCCGACCACCGCAGCCACTTGTCGAGGTGAGCCCGGTTCCGCTCGATGAGCTCCAGGACGGCTGGCGCGTCGCCGGCCTCGAGCGGGCGAATGGACGCGCCGTCACCGAGCTGCAGGGCTTCCGTCACTGCCTGGTCATCACTGGCGCGCGGGGTGGTTCCGGCTCGCGACCCGGAAGAGCAGGATGCCGAGGACGAAGAAGAGGCCAAGTGCCAGCAGGTCCTGCCAGCCGCCGCTCACCAGCCGGCCGACGAGGGCTTCCGTTCCCGCACGGTGCGCGAGGTAGTCCGCCGCCGGGACACCGGCCTGGTCCGCCGCCGATGCGAAGAGGGTCGCAAGTCCCGCCACCGCGATGCCGGCGATCGCACCGCCCGCGATCAGCCCGCTGGAGAAGAGCACGCCGGGGCCGGACTCGACGTCGGCGATCGACTGGTTGGTGCTCCTGAGGCGTCGCTCCACCAGCCAGCGCACGAGGCCGCCGGCGAACATCGCCGACGAGGTGGAGATCGGCAGGTACACCCCAACCGCCACCGGGAGCGACTGCACACCCATCAGTTCGATGCCGAGGGTGATGAACACGCCGAGCAGCACCAGGCCCCAGGGCAGCTTGTGCGTGAGGATGCCATCGGTGACGAGCGCCATGATCGTCGCCTTGGGCGAATCGAGCTTGGTGACCGCCGCGCCGTTCAACTCGTGTACCCGCCCGCCGATGCCCGGATCCACGAGGTACGCGATCTCCTTCGACGCGGGGTCGACCAGGTACTTGCCCGGCAGCACGCCCTGCGTCGCCACGTTCACCCGGTACACTGCCCAGGCGCGGCCCTCATGCTGCAGCGTCTCGCCGGTGGTCGTGACGGAGCGAAGATGCTCGCCCGGTGCTGCAGCCTCGAGCGCCACGCCAGGATGCGACTCGGGCACGATGGTGGTGTAGGTGTTGTTGAGCAGGGTCAGCGTCCAGCCGATCGCGAGCGCCGATGTCACGGCACCGACGATGATGGCGATCTGCTGCCGGCGCGGCGTGGCGCCCACGAGGAACCCGGTCTTGAGGTCCTGGCTCGTGGCGCCGGCATTGCCCGACGCCACCGCGATCACGCCGGCGATGGACAGCGCACCGACGCGGTAATCGACGCCGGTCCAGCCGAGCAGCAGGAAGATCGTGGTAGTGCCGATCAGCGCCGCGATGGTCATGCCCGAAATCGGGTTGGCGCTCGCCCCGATCTCCCCGGTGATGCGCGAAGAGACGGTGACGAAGAAGAAGCCGAACACCACGATGAGCACCGCGCCCAGCAGGTTCACGCCGATCTGCGGGAGCATGGTGAGCAGCAGCGCGAGGGCGATCGAGCCGACGATCGTGACCCAGATGGGCAGATCGAGGTCGGTGCGCAGGCGGGTGGCCGCGGTGCCCATGCTGCCACGAAGGTCCTGGAATCCCGACTTGAACGCACTGACGATGGTCGGCAGCGCCCGCAGCAGCGCGATGATGCCCGCCGAGGCCACCGCGCCGGCGCCGATGTAGAAGATGTAGTTGGACCGTACCTGGCCCGCGCTCATGTCCTTGATGAGCATCGTCGCCGGGAAGAGCGGTGCCGTCAGCCCGGCACCGAAGAACTTGATCGCCGGCACCAGCACGAGGTACGCGAGGGTTCCCCCGGCGAAGAGGTAGCCCGCAATCCGCGGCCCGATGATGTAGCCCACCCCCAGCAGTTCCGGAGAGACTTCGGCCGCGATCGTGCCACCATTGAAGAAGGTGAAGCTCTTCGTCGCGACTTCCTTCCACAGCTTGAGCCCCGCCATCAGGAACTTGTACAGGAAGGCGAGCCCGAACGCCTGGAAGAGCAGTCTGGCCTGCAACCCGCCCTTCTCGCCGGCGATGAGTACCTCGGCACAGGCGGTGCCCTCGGGGTACGTGAGGATCTTGTGTTCCTTCACGATCAGCGCGCGACGGAGCGGGATCATCAGCAGGATGCCGAGGATGCCACCCACCGCCGCGATGATGCCGACCTTCGCGATGCTCAGGTCGTATCCCATGAGCAGGATAGCCGGCAGCGTGAACACCACGCCGGCAGCGATCGACTCGCCGGCCGAGCCGGTGGTCTGGACGATGTTGTTCTCGAGGATGGTCGAGCGGCCGAGCGTCCGGAAGAACGCCACGGCGAGCACCGCGATGGGGATCGACGCCGACACCGTCAAGCCGATCTTGAGCGCCAAGTAGACACTGGAGGCCGCGAAGACGACCCCGAGCACCGCACCCAGGATCAGGGCCCTGAGGGTCAGTTCCTTCGGGCTCGACGAGGCGGGGACGAAGGGCGTGAACCCGGAGGATTCCTCGCTCGACGGCGAGACGATCGGTGGTGCGGCGGTTGCCATGGGTCGATTCTCGGAGGGTGAGGTGGCGCAGGAACCGCGCAACCCGAAAGCTACGAGCCCGGACTGGGGGCGTCCAGCGAAGGCAGGCGAAGGACGAACGCGGTTCCGCCCCCGTCGGGTCGCTCCAGTGTGAGGGTCCCACCGTGGACCTCCGCGATCTGCCGGGCGATCGCGAGACCCAGGCCGCTGCCGGGTGCGGCCGGGTCGAGCCGCTCAAAGCGCTCGAACACGCGCGACTCCGCCTCGGGCGGCACGCCGGGTCCCCAGTCACGCACCCGTATCCAGGACGCGCGGCCCTTGCCGGTGTCGTCACGGCCCGCGCTGAGCTCGATTCGCGATCCGGCGGCATGGACCAGCGCGTTGTGTACCAGCGCGAAAATGGCGCGCTCGGCGAGCGCCGGGTTGGCACGCACCGGCGCCTCGTCGAAGTCGCCGAGGGTGATCTCCCGGCCGGCGGCGATGGGCAGCCGCCGCAACCGGCCCACCACCCGGTGGGCCAGATCGTCCAGGAATACCGGCTCGCGTGCCTCGACGGCAGTCGCGGTTCCCTCACGGGCGAGCGCGAGCAGGTCGGCCACCAGGCTGCCGAGGCGCGCTGCTTCCTGCGCAACAGAGGCGAGCGCGTCCTTCCGCTCCTCCGCACTGTCGTCGCCGGCGAGGGAGACTTCGGCCGCGCTCCGGATGATCGCGATCGGTGTCCGGAGCTCGTGCGCCGCGTCGGCCAGGAACCGGCGCTGCTGCTCCGCCACCTCGCGTTCCCGACGGAGCGCGCGCGATCCCTGGTCCAGCAGTCCGCCCATGGCGCGCGTGAGCCGGTCGATCTCGTCCGGTGCGGTCGCGGGCGGGAGCGGGCTGAAGCTGGTGGCCCCGCTTGCCACCTCGCGCGCGATCACGTCGGCGGCACGGGCGAGCCGGGTGATCGGCTTGAGGGCGGAGGCTGACGCGGCCGCACCGACCAGCCCGCCCAGCAGGAGGATGAGCGGGAGGCCGACGAGCAGGGTGAGGCGCAACTGGTGCAGGTGCTGTTCGAGCGGGGCCAGCGGCATCGCGACCAGCAGGCGGACACCGTCGGGCAGGGGTTCCTCCACCACCCGGGCCCGGCCGCTCGCGAGGGACACCGTCACCGGCGTCGGCGCGTGCAGTCGCAGGTCCAGGTCGTCGAGCAGCAGCGGCGCGCCGGTGTAGGGGAGGGTCGAGGCGATGCGGCGGTGCGAATCGTCGGTCGCCACGATCGTGCGGTCGACGAAAACGAGCTCGGTGAGCAGGTGGGCGGCGGTCTCGGCCGTGGTGGCGAACTCGTCGCGGTCGTGCGCGAAGAGCGCCTGCGCCGAATGGGCTGTCTCCGTGAGCTCGCGGTCGAAGTCCCGCCGGTATTCCCGTTCGAGCCACCAGTAGAGGCCGGCCCCGGCCGCGGCCAGCAGGATCGCGAAGCCCGCCACGAACAGCATGGCCAGCCGTACCCGGATACCGCGCAGTGGATAGGTCACGCGAGGTGACGCCGGGGATCGAGCGTGTAGCCTGCCCCGCGCACCGTATGCAGGAGCGGTGGCAGGCCGGGGAGGTCGACCTTCCTCCGGAGCCGTGCGACATACACGTCGATGACGTTGGACAACGGGTCGTAGTTCTCGTCCCAGACATGCGCGCTGATCTGTTCACGACCCAGAACCGTGCCGACATGCCGGGCCAGGAACTCGAGCAGCGCGTACTCGGTGGTCGTGAGCGGGATCTCGCGCCCTCCGCGGTGCGCCGCGCGCGCCGCGGGGTCGATGCGGAGATCGGCCACGACGAACTCGGTGGGACGCAGCTCGGGCGCGCGGCGCTCCAGCGCGCGGAGGCGGGCGAGCAACTCCTCGAGGGCGAACGGCTTCACGAGGTAGTCGTCCGCGCCGTGATCGAGGCCCCGGACGCGGTCCGGGATCGTATCGCGCGCGGTAAGCACCAGAATCGGCATCCGGCTGCCGGCCTCGCGCAGCTCGCGCGCGAGTGTCAGGCCCGACCCGTCCGGCAAGCCGAGGTCAAGCACTATGGCGTCGTACTCCTCCAGCGCGACCTTGGTGCGCGCGGCGGAAAGCGTCGGCGCCACGTCGACGGCGTGTGCCGCGTGCCGCAGGCCCCGCCCCAGCGCGTCCGCCAGCGCCGCCTCGTCCTCCACCACCAGGATCCGCATTCGTGCCCCCTTTCCCGCCGCAACGTTGGGCGAAGA
The DNA here is from genome assembly GCA_963773095.1 of uncultured Gemmatimonadales bacterium. Lineage (GTDB taxonomy): Bacteria > Gemmatimonadota > Gemmatimonadetes > Gemmatimonadales > GWC2-71-9 > JAGGAG01. The sequence goes on along the minus strand of CAVYZY010000012.1, from coordinate 164,015 downwards.
GGCACGTGGCGTCAATCACCGACCGAATTCATCGTCGATTCATGTTTGTGGGATAGACTCTCCCCTGTCACCTCACCCGGGATTGCATGTTTGCACTACTGATGGTCGTGATCAGCCAGGCTCCGGACACCCTGCGGCTCGATGCCTCCGAGGCGCTGCGCCGGGCGGTAGCCCAGGCGCCTGCGATTCGCGCGGCGGTGGCACGGGAGAGCGCCTCAGCGGCGCTGGTGCGCCGCGCCGGTGCGTGGCGCAACCCCATCCTCAGTGTCACGGCGGAGAACCTTTTCGCCGAGGTGCAGACAACCGGCAAGAGCGGGCTCGCCGGCATCGAGGGGCAGGCGATCATCGAGCAGACCCTCACGCTCGGCGGCGACCGAGGTGGCGCGGTCAGCGAGGCTCGCGCCCTGGCGGGCGTTGCGGGGGCCACGTGGGCCGGCACCGAAGCCGAGATCCGAATGCAGGCCATCGAGGCCATCGCCCTGGCCGACCGGGACGCGGGCATGGCGCTGTTTGCTGGCCAGGAGTCCGCGGCGCTGCGGCAGATCGCGGTCATGATGGCGCGTCGCGCGGCCGAGGGGCGGAGCAGCGGTGGTGACGCGGCCTTGGCGGCGCTCGAGGCTGCGAGTGCCGCGTCGTTCTCGGCGCGACGAGGAGCCCAGTCCGCCGAGAGCCAGGCCGAGCTGGCGCGTGTCGTGGGCGCCGCACCCGGTGAGTATGTAAAGGTCGAACTCGCGACCTGCCCGCCGCCCGTGCTGACCGGCACGGGCAGCCGGCCTGCCGAACTCGTCCGGGCCGACTTCAACGTTGCCGCTGCCGATGCCGCCGTGACGCGTGCCAGCGCCGCGCGCGTGCCCGACCTCAGACCGTCGGCCGGCCTTCGCCGGACACAGGGTTTTTCCGGCCTCTGGCTGGGCATCGCGCTCGACATCCCCATCCTCCAGTCCGGCTCCGCGGCGGAGCAGGCGGCGCGCTTCCAGGCCGATGCCGCGCGTGACGATCGCGACGCGCTGGAGCGCCTGGTCGCCGCGCGCGATGTCGGCGCGGGCGCGGCACTCCAGCAGCTGGACCAGGCGGCCGACGTCTTCGACACCCGGCTCGTGAGTGACCTCGAGCGCGCGGTCCGCTCGTCCGAATCGCGGTACACCGCCGGCGAGGGCACACTGGTCGAACTGCTGGATACCCGCCGCGCGCGCCTGGTGCTGCTGACCGAGTTTGAGGAGTGGCGGGCGGCCCAGCGCATCGCGCGCGCCCGGAAGGCACGATTGAGCGGGATTCCCATCGATGCGGAGATGCTGTGCGACAGCAAAGGAACGCAACTGCGATGACCGTCCCGCGCGGAACCTGGACCGCGGCCGTCGCGGCCGCCGCGCTGCTGGCAGCGTGCCGCAGCGCGCCGGATAGCGCGCCGGCGGAGAAGCTCCCAGCCGGCACCGTAGTGCTCACGCCCGCTCAGGTGCAGGCGGCCGGCATCCGGTCCGACACCGTGCGGATCGAGATGGTGTCCCTGCCGCTCGTCGTGCCGGCCACCCTCGAAACACCCGAACCACTGTCGGCCCGCGTTGGCTCGATCGTCGAGGGGCGGGTGGACGACGTGCTCGTGATCGCCGGCGACAAGGTGGCGCGCGGGGCGGCGCTCATGCACATCCACTCGCACGAGCTGGCGACGGCGGTGCGCGATTTCTCCGCTGCCGAAGCGCAGCTCACCATGGCGCAGTCGGCCTACGACCGGTCGCAGCGCCTGCTCGCCGACGAGGCGGTGCCGCGCGAGGAAGTCGAGCGCCGCCGCGCCGCGCTCGACCAGGCCCGCGCGGAGTACACGCGGAGCCGCGAAGTCGTGGATCACCTGAGCCCTTCACCGCAGGGTGACGTGACGGTTCGCGCGACGCGGGCCGGCACCGTCTTCGCCGTGCACGTGCGCGCCGGCGCCGTCGTCACGCCGGGCACGCCGCTGGTGGACCTGGGGGACGAGCGTCATCTGTGGGCCACGGGGTTCGTGCCGGAGAATGCGGTCTTCGTCCGTGCGGGCACGCAGGTCGCGATCACGGTCGATGCCACGCCCGACACCATCATGGGACGGGTCGTGCGCATGGGCGGGGTGGTGGACTCGCTGCGCCGCGCTGTGGAGGTGCGGGTGGCGCTCGACCGCGTGCCCCCGGGCGTCCGCCCGGGAATGTTCGCGTCGGTATTGTTGCCGATGGGCGCCCGTACCGGCAGGGCGGTGCTGCCGGAGGCTGCCGTGCAGCGCATGACGGACGGCGACGTCGTCTTCCTGCAGGAGACTCCCGGGCGCTTCCGCGCCCATCCGGTACGGGCGGTGTCGCTCGGTGATGGCCGCGTGGCGGTGGAGGGCCTGACGGCAGGCGTGCTCGTGGTGTCGCACGGCTCCTACTACCTGCGTGCGGCGCTGCAGGGCGTTCCGGCCGCGGAGGGATGATCGGATGATCCGGCAGCTCGTCACCTTCGCGATCCGCAAGCGGGTCTTCGTCTTTGGCGCCGCCGCAACGCTTCTCGGGCTCGGCCTGTGGGCGCTCAGCACCATTCCCTTCGAGGCGTTTCCCGACATCACCGCGAACAGCGTGAGCGTCATCACCGAGGCGCCGGGCCTCGCCGGCCAGGAGGTGGAACAGCTCGTCACATTCCCGATCGAGCGGGCACTGCTCGGACTGCCCGATGCGCAGGCGGTGCGCTCCACCACGAAGTTCGGCCTCGTCATCACGCAGGTGGTGTTCCGCGACCGGGTGGATCCCTACTTCGCGCGGCAACTGGTGTCACAGCGGCTGGGCGACGTCGGGCGGCAGCTCCCGCCCGGGGTGACGCCGGTGCTGGGCCCGATCTCGACGGCGATGGGCGAGGTCTACCAGTACGTGCTCACGTCGACGTCGCCCGAATGGGACCTCATGTCGCTGAAGACGCTCCAGGATTACACCCTCGCGCCGGCGCTGCGCACCGTCGATGGCGTGGTGGAGGTCAACAGCTGGGGTGGCCGCATCGAGCAGTTCCAGGTGGAGCTCGATCCCCGGCGGCTGTCGCAGGCGTCGCTCACGCTCGGCGACGCGGAGCGCGCGCTCGCGGGCGACAACAGCAACTTCGGCGGGACGTACACCGAGAGCCGCGACGAACGCTTCATCGTGCACGGCGTCGGCCGGCTCACCGGACTCGACGATATCGGCCGCGTGACGGTGGCGACGCGCGACGGCGTCCCCATCCGGCTCGGCGACCTCGGCACGGTGCGGCGCGGATCGATGCCACGGCAGGGCGCCGTCACCTACAACGCCCGCGGCGAAGTAGTGAGCGGCATGGTCATCATGCGGAAGGGGGCGAACGCCCAGGACGTGATCGCGCGCATCAAGGCGCGCGTGGCGGTCCTGGTGCCGACGCTCCCGCCGGGGGTGCAGCTGGTGCCGTTCTACGACCAGACCGAACTGGTCGGTCGCACCACCCACACCATCCAGAAGAACCTGCTGCTGGGCGGCTCGCTCGTCGTCGTGCTCCTGTGGGTCTTCCTCCGCAACATCGCGGCGAGTCTCATCGTGGCCGTCGTCATCCCGTTCTCGATGCTGTGGGCGTTCGTGATGATGCGCTGGTTCGGCTTCTCGGCGAACCTGATGAGCCTGGGCGCGCTCGACTTCGGACTCCTGGTCGACGGCTCGGTGGTCATCATCGAGAACATCATGCGACGCTCGGGCGAGTCCGGTGGGCCGGGCGAGCGCATCCGGAAGGCCACGGTGGAAGTCGGGCGTCCGGTCGTCTTCGGCATTGCCATCATCATTGCCGTGTACCTGCCGATCTTCGCGCTCGAGGGCACCGAGCGGAAGATGTTCGTCCCGATGGCGTTCACCGTGGTGGCGGCCATCCTGGGTTCGCTGCTCATCGCGCTGACACTGGTGCCCGCCCTGGCCCGCGTGTTCCTGCAGGATGCGAAGGAGCCGCACTCGCCCCGATTCGAGCGGTTTCGCGAGTTCTACCGCGTCTTCCTCGCGCGCACGCTCCGTCATCCCGGGCTCATCATCGGCACCCTGGCCGTGCTGTTCCTTGCGGCGATCGTCGGCGGTACCCGCCTCGGGCGCGAGTTCATGCCGCGTCTCGATGAGGGCAGCGTGCTGGTGCAGTCGCGTCGCCTGCCCTCGACGGCGCTGGAACAGGGCACGGACTACTCCGTGGCCATCGAGCGGGCACTGCTCACGCTGCCCGAGGTGAGGAGTGCCGTGAGCAAGCTGGGCCGTCCCGACCTCGCCACCGAGGCCATGGGCACGTATGAATCGGATACCTATGTCGGCCTCCGCGACCGGAGCGAGTGGCGCCCTGGCGGCAAGGACGCGCTCCTCCGCGCCATGGACAGCGTGCTCAGCCAGATTCCCGGGCTGACCTTCGCGTTCACCCAGCCGATCCAGATGCGCCTCGACGAGGCCGAGACCGGCATCACCACCGACGTGGGCGTGAAGGTGATCGGCTCCAATCCGGATACGCTGGCACTGCTGGCGGCCCGGGTGGAGCGCGTGCTGGCCACCGTGCCCGGAGCCGCCGAAGTGCGTGCAACCGCGGCGGCGCGGATCAAGCAGGTGCGCATCACCCTCGATCGCGAGATGATGGCCCGGTATGGGGTCGGCAGCGGCACCGTGGGTGCGGAGGTGGAAAGGGCACTCGGGGCGTCGACCGCCACGGCGGTCGTGGATGGCCCGCGCCGTATCGGCGTGGCCGTGCGCATGCCTGATGCGACGAGCATCGATCCGGCACTGTTCCGGCAGTTGCCGGTGCCGGTAGCTGGGGGGGCGGTCGTGCCGCTCGGCACCCTGGCGAGTGTCGAACTCGCGGAGTCGCCGGAGGCCTACGCGCACGAGGGCGGACAGCGGCTGGTCGTCGTGGGCGCGAACATCCGCGGCCGCGACGTGGTGGGTTTTGTCGAGGACGCAATGTCCCGCCTGGGCAGCGAAGTGCCACTGCCGTCCGGATACCGGTATGAATGGGGCGGCCAGTATACGCACCAGCGCACGGCGCTCCAGCGACTGGCGATCCTGGTCCCGCTCGCCATCCTGGCGATCTACCTGCTGCTGTTCGCCGCCTTCCAGCGTGTGCGGCAGGCGGCACTCGTGCTTGCCAACGTTCCCTTCGCGCTCGTCGGCGGTGTGGCAGCGCTCTGGATCACCGGCCTCAACCTGAGCCTCTCCGCCTCGATCGGGTTCATCGCGCTCTTCGGCATCGCGGTGCTGAACGGCGTGGTGATGGTGAGTTCCATCAACGACCTCCGTGCCCACGGCGCCGACCTGGGCGCCGCGACGCTTGACGGAGCCGCGAGCCGCATCCGCCCGGTGCTCATGACGGCACTCGTCGCCGGCTTCGGCTTCGTGCCGATGGCAATCTCGCGCTCCCCGGGTTCCGAGATCCAGCGCCCCCTGGCCACGGTGGTGATTGGCGGACTGCTGACCTCCACGCTGCTGACGCTGCTGGTGCTGCCCGTGCTGTACGTTACGGTCGAGAGGTACTTCGAGGCATTCCGCCTGCTCCGCCGCCGCGCGCCGGCTCTCGAGCCTGCGGCAAGCGGTGGCTGAGGTTTCACCTGCGTTGGGGGGAGTCCGACATGAACTATCCGCACCTGCACTTGATGCTCAACCACGTGCCAGTGGTCGGGGCCATCGTGGCCCTGCTGCTCCTGAGCTGGTCCCTGGTGTCACGACGGCGTGACTTCATCCGCCTCAGCCTCTTCGTCACGCTGCTGGCGGGCCTGTCGGTCTACCCGGCGTTCCTCTCCGGCGACGAGGCGAGCGAACAGCTGGAGGATGTGCGGGGCTTCGATCACGACCTGGTGGAGGAGCACGAGGAATCGGCGGACTGGGCGCTCTGGGCCCTCCTTGGGACGGGCGCGATCGCGGCGCTGGGTCTCTGGGCCAGCCGGAAGGACCGGGAAGTCCCGCGCTGGGCGGGCGTGGCCGCCATGGCGGGGCTGATCCTCTCGACGTCCGTGATCGCGCGGACGGCGTGGCTGGGCGGCGAGATTCGCCATCCGGAAGCGGCGGGACCGCTCTGGGCGCCGCCGGATGTATCCAAGTCGGTCATGCTCGATTCGGCAGGCACCGGCGAGCGGCGCGGCGACAGCGACTGAACTCAGGGCCCCGTCGTGTCCTCCGCGACCGCACCCAGGCTATCGCTGTCACCGCCCAGGTGTGCGTCGTCGAGGAAGCTGTCCTCGGGGATGAGCACCCCGTCGGCACCGAGGATGCGGAACAGGCGCCATTCCGCCTGCCGGGCCGCGGCCGGCCGGGGACCCTCATACATGAGGGCCACCAGCAGCACGCCGTTCGGCCGGCCGAGATAGCCGACCACGTTGGACACCTGCGCGAGCGTGCCGGTCTTGGCGCGCACCACGCCCGTTCCCGGCAGGCCCGATGACAGCTTGTGCAGGGTGCCCGAGCCATTGGCCGGCAGCAACATGGGCAGCGGGCGTCCCGCGGGCGTGAGCGGGTAACGCGCGAGGTAGTTGATGAAGGCGTGCGGCGTCATGCGGTTCTCGAAGGACAACCCGCTGCCGTCCACCAGGTGCACCGCCTCGGGCATCCCCGTGATGGAGGCGACGTGTGTCGTCAGGCGGGCCGAGGCGCTGTCGCCCCGTCCGGCTGCCCACTGCAGCAGCAGTTCCGCGCCGGCGTTGAGGCTGCGCCGGTTCACTTCGCTTGCCACACTGTCGAATACCGCCGACTGCACCTCCGCCAGCACGCGCGACGCGTCGCTGGTCATGGCGCCGTTGGTGCCGCTCCGGTCCCACTCGATGCCCTCATCCCTGAGGGCCTGTTCCCACACCGCATCGAGCACCTGCTTCGGGTTGACCATCGTGGCGAGCAGAGTGCGCTGCCGCGAGCGGGTACCGATGGTGCCGTTGACCACCAGTCGGCCATCGCGTCCCTGGCTCAGCGACAACCGCGTGCGGCGGCCGCTCCGGGTCATCGCGCGCACCGTGACCATCGACGCCAAGCCGCGTGGCGACGCGCTGACCAGCACGGCGCGCGACCCGGCCCTGGACCCGGGGTTGATGCCCACGAGCACGATGTTCTCGTGGAACATCAATGGCCCCACCAGCGGGGCAAAGCTGCGGCCGCGATGCTTGGATGACCAGACAGAGGGATAGACCGCGTCGGCGGCGCCGGCCTGGCTCGAGAGTTCGAGCGGGCCGCGCAACTTCCGGATGCCGGCAACGCGGAGTTGTGCTGCGAGGTCGCGAAACATCGGGCCGGTGCCCGGCAGCCGCTCGAGCGTCACGTCGCCGTTCAGCTCGAGCCACCAGCGTCCCTTCCAGTCACCGGCGTCGGAGAGCTGCCCCACCCCGATGACGCGGGTGTCGCGGCGCGCATCGCCACCCACGAGCGATCGCGCGAAGCCGGTGGTGAGCAGCTTGACGGTGGAGGCGGGAACGAACGGGACGTCGAGGTTGACCGACCAGAGGATCTTGCCCTGCTGGTCCGCGACCGCCACGCCCCAGCGGCCCCGGGCCAGCTTGAGCGCCATCGGGTACCAGGCCGCGACCTGCTCCTCGACCCAGGACCCGCTCGTCTGGGCCCGCAGCGGTTGTGTACGGCAGAGGCCGAGCAGGAACAGCAGGCCGCAGATTCGCTTCATCTACTTGAGGAGCACCTTGGCGATGGTCTGCAGCTGCATGTTGCTGCTTCCCTCGTAGATGGTGCCGATCTTGGCGTCGCGATAGAACTTCTCCGCCGGGTACTCCTTGGAGTATCCGTAGCCGCCGAAGAGCTCCACGCACTGCGAGGTGATGCGGTCGGCGGTCTGAGAACTGAACAGCTTGGCCATCGCCGCCTCGGTGGAGAAGGGCTTCCCCGCGTCCTTGAGGCGCGCGCTGTTGTAGACCATGAGGCGGGCGGCCTCGAGGTCGGTGACCATCTGTGCCAGCTGGAACTGCACCGCCTGGAATTCCGCGATCGCCTTCCCGAACTGCTTCCGCTCCTTCACGTACTTCGTGGCGGCCTCGAGCGCGCCAGTCGCGACGCCGAGCATCTGCGCTCCGATGCCGATCCGTCCCTCGTTCAGCGTCTCGATGGCGATCCTGTAGCCCTGTCCCACCGGGCCCAGCACGTTGGCATCGGGAACCACACAGCCCTCGAGGATGAGTTCCGTGGTGCTCGAGGCGCGGATACCGAGCTTGTTCTCCTTCTTGCCCACGTCGAAGCCGGCGAAGCCGCGCTCCACCAGGAACGCCGTGATCCCCTTGTAGCCCTTGGAGAAATCAGTGTTGGCGAAGACGATGAAGATGCCGGCTTCGGCGCCGTTGGTGATCCAGAACTTGCGCCCGGTGAGTGACCAGCCGCCGGCCACCTTCTCGGCCTTGCACTCGAGGGCGAAGGCATCGCTGCCGCTTGCGGGTTCCGAGAGCGCGAATGCGCCGAGCAGGTCGGAGTTCATGCGGGGGAAGTAGCGCGCGTGCTGCTCGTCGCTGCCCCAGCGCAGCAGCGCGTTATTGACCAGGGTGTTGTGCACGTCCACGTAGATCGCGGCCGAGGCGTCCACCCGGGCAAGCTCCTCGATGGCGAGGGTGGCGAGGAAGATGCTGCCGCCAGCGCCTCCGTAGATCTCCGGCACCTCGATGCCCATCAGTCCCATGCCGAAGAACTTCGCAATGATGTCGGGACGGAACTTCGCGGCCTCGTCCATCTCGGACACGAAGGGCTTGATCTCGGTTTCCGCGAACTCGCGCACGGCGTCGCGGAACATCGTCTCTTCCTCCGAGAGGATGGAGAGAGGGAGCTGGGCGGTGGTGATGTCCTGCATGCGGTTAGTCCTCGGAATCCGGGTCGGTGACCAGTCTTCTGACGACTAAGCTAGCGTGAGCCGGTATTCGCTTCAACGGAAGTTCTGTCGCTCGTACCCCAGGTTGGGTGCCAGCCACCGCTCCGCCTCCGCGACGGTCATCCCCTTCCGGCGGGCGTAGTCCTCCACCTGGTCGCGGCCGATCTTCCCCAGGCCGAAGTAGCGCGCCTCGGGATGCCAGAAGTAGTAGCCGCTCACGGACGCCGTCGGCAGCATCGCAAAGCTCTCGGTGAGGGAGATTCCGGCCCGCGGCGTGGCATCGAGGAGCTCGAACAGCGTCTGCTTCTCGGTGTGGTCCGGACAGGCCGGATACCCCGGAGCCGGGCGGATGCCCTGGTACATCTCCTTGATGAGCCCGTCATTGTCCAGCTGTTCGTCGGGGGCGTAGCCCCAGAATTCTCGGCGCACCCGCTCGTGCAGCCTTTCCGCGAACGCCTCGGCGAGCCGGTCGGCCAGTGCCTTCGCCAGGATGCTGCTGTAATCATCGTGCTGCGCCTCGAAGGCCGTCGTCAGCCGGTCAAGGCCGAGGCCCGCCGTCACGGCAAAGCCGCCGAGGTAATCGGCGATGCCGCTTTCCCTTGGCGCGGTGTAATCGGCCAGCGCGATGTTGGGCCGGCCGGGCTGCTTCTTCATCTGCTGTCGCAGCGTGTGGATCACCGCCGTGGCCTGGTGCCGGCTGTCATCGGCATAGATCTCGATGTCGTCGCCCGCGCTGTTGGCAGGCCAGAAGCCGAGCACTGCCCGGGCCTCGAGCAGGTCCTCCCGCACGATCCGGTCGAGCAGCGCCTGCGCGTCGAGGTACAGGCTCGAGGCGGTCGGCCCCACCCGTGGGTCGGTCAGGATGGCCGGGAAGTGCCCCGCGAGTTCCCACGTCTGGAAGAACGGCGTCCAGTCGATCCGGTCCACCAGCTCGGCGAGCGGGTACCGTTCCAGTGTGCGCACGCCGGTGAAGCGGGGCCTCGGCGGCGTCACGCCCCGCCAGTCGACCGGCACCCGGTTGGCCCGCGCCTCGAGGATCGGCGCACGGTCCTCGCCCTTGTCGCGGCCGGCGCGTGCGGCGCGTACCTGCTCGTAGTCGGCGGCCACCTGGCGGACGTAGTTCTCCCGCAGGCCCTCGCTCACCAGACTGCCCGCCACGCCCACGGCGCGCGAGGCATCCAGCACGTGCACCACGGGCCCGCTGTACTGCGGTGCGATCTTGACCGCGGTGTGCGCGCGCGATGTCGTGGCTCCGCCGATAAGCAGGGGCGTGGTGAATCCCTCGCGCTGCATCTCGCTCGCGACGAAGCTCATCTCCTCGAGTGACGGGGTAATGAGCCCGCTCAAGCCGATGAGGTCCACGCCCTCGGCCCGGGCCGTCTCGAGGATCTTCGCGCATGACACCATCACGCCGAGGTCGATGACTTCGAAGTTGTTGCACTGGAGCACGACGCCCACGATGTTCTTGCCGATGTCGTGCACGTCGCCCTTCACCGTGGCCAGCAGCACGCGGCCCTTCGCCCGCGAGTCGCCGGCCTGCTTCTCGGCCTCGATGTACGGGATGAGGTGTGCCACCGAGCGCTTCATGACCCGGGCGCTCTTCACCACCTGCGGCAGGAACATCTTGCCGGCACCGAAGAGGTCACCCACCGTGTTCATGCCGTTCATCAGCGGCCCCTCGATGACCTCGATCGGCCGCGTCACCCTGAGCCGCGCCTCCTCGGTGTCCTCCACGATGAAGTCGGCATTGCCCTCCACCAGCGCGTAGGCGAGGCGTTCCTCCACCGGCAGGCTGCGCCATGTCAGGTCGTCCTTCTTCGCCGCCACCTGGCCCTTCACCGAGTCGGCGATCGCGAGCAGGCGCTCGGTGCCGTCGGGGCGGCGATTGAGCACCACGTCCTCCACCAGCTCGAGGACATCCTTCGGGATGTCGCTGTAGATGGGGAGCGCGCCGGCATTCACGATGGCCATGTCCATGCCGGCGTGGATGGCGTGGTACAGGAACACGGTGTGGATCGCCTCGCGCAGCGGATTGTTGCCCCGGAACGAGAACGACACGTTGCTCAGGCCGCCGCTGATGCTCACGGCCGGCAGCGTCGCCTTGATGCGACGCGTCGCCTCGAAGTAGTCCACCGCGTAGTTGTCGTGCGCCTCGATGCCGGTGGCGATGGCGAAGATGTTGGGATCGATGACGACGTCCTCGGGCGCGAAGCCCACGCGGTCCACCAGCAGCCGGAAGGCGCGCTCCGCGATCGCCACCCGGCGCTCGACGGTGTCGGCCTGTCCGTGCTCGTCGAAGGCCATCACGATCACCGCCGCGCCATAGCGCCGCACCAGCGTTGCCTGCCGCAGGAACTCCGCCTCGCCCTCCTTGAGGCTCACCGAGTTGACGATGCCCTTCCCCTGGATGCACTTGAGCCCCGCCTCGATGACCGACCACTTGGAGGAGTCGATCATGAACGGCACCCGGCTGATCGCCGGCTCCGACGCGCACAGGTTGAGGAACGTGGTCATGGCGTGCTGCGAGTCGAGCATTGCCTCGTCCATGTTCACGTCCAGCACCTGCGCGCCGGTTTCCACCTGCTGCCGGGCCACCTCGAGTGCCGCCTCGTACTCACCGTTGAGGATCAGCTTCGCGAACCGCGCCGAGCCGGTGACGTTGCACCGCTCGCCCACGTTGACGAACCCCGTCTCGGCACCGCAGGTGAGCGGCTCGAGGCCGCTCAGCCGCAGGCGCGGCGCCACCGTGGGCAGCACCCGCGGCGGGACATCCTGCACCGCGTCCGCGATGGCGCGGATGTGCGCCGGCGTGGTGCCGCAGCAGCCGCCGGCGAAGTTGAGCCAGCCCGCGCGGGCGAACTCGCCCAGCATCCCGGCCATGTACTCCGGCCCCTCGATGTACGCGCCGAACTCGTCGGGCAGCCCGGCGTTGGGATGCGTGCTTACGAACACCGGCGCGATGCGCGACAGCTCCTGTACGTAGGGGCGCAGGTCCTTGGCTCCAAGTGCGCAGTTGAGGCCGATGGAGAGCGGCCGCGCGTGCGCCATCGAGTTCCAGAAGGCCTCGGTGGTCTGGCCCGAGAGGGTGCGCCCGCTCTGGTCGGTGATCGTGCCCGAGATCATGACCGGCAGCCGCTCGCCCAGGCGCTCGAAGACGCCCTCGACGGCGAAGATCGCGGCCTTCGCATTCAGTGTGTCGAAGATCGTCTCGATGAGGATGATGTCGGCGCCGCCCTCGATCAGGCCCTCGGTGGCCTCCGCGTAGGCGACGACCAGTCCATCGAAGGTGACCGCGCGGTAGCCCGGGTCGTTCACGTCGGGCGACATCGACGCCGCGCGGTTGGTCGGGCCGAGCACGCCGGCGACGTAGCGCGGCCGGTCGGGCCGGGCCGACTCGAACGCGTCTGCCACCGCGCGCGCGAGGCGCGCCGCCGCCACGTTCTGTTCCCGGGCCAGCGACTCCATGCCGTAGTCGGCCATGGCGATCGCGTTCGACGTGAAGCTGTTGGTCTCGAGGATGTCGGCACCGGCCTCGAGATACGCCGCGTGCAGGTCCTGGATGATGTCGGGCCGCGTCAGCACCAGCAGGTCGTTGTTGCCGCGCAGGTCCTTGTGCCAGTCGGCAAAACGCTCACCGCGGAAGTCGGCTTCCTGCAGCAGGTAGGCCTGGATCATCGTGCCCATGGCGCCGTCGAGCACCATGATGCGCTGCCGGAGCAGGGCCCCGAGCGCCGCGAGGCGGCTGCCGCGCGTCCAGGGCGTGGGCCCGTGCGACGGGTCGGGCGTCCACGCCGGCACCGGGCGCCCGCCCGCATGCGCGTGGGTGGCACAGGTGGCGCTCATGCCTGTGCCGCCGCGGGCTGGGCCCGGAACCCGAGCAGGTGGCAGATGGCGAAGGTGAGGTCGGCGCGGTTGAGGGTATAGAAATGGAACTCGCGCACACCCTGCGCGGCCAGGCCCTGCACCTGTTCCGCCACCACGGTGGCGGCGATGAGTTTCCGGGTCTCCGGGTCGTCGTCCAGTCCCTCGAACCGGGTTGCCATCCAGCGCGGCACGCTCGCGCCCGCTGTGGCGGCGAACCCGGTCATCTGCCTGAAGTTCGTGACGGGCATGATGCCGGGCACGATCTCGCAGTTGATCCCCGCCTTGTGACATCGCTCCAGGTAGCGGAAGTAGATGTCGTTTTCGAAAAAGAACTGGGTGATGGCGCGCGATGCGCCCGCGTCGATCTTCCGCTTGAGGTTGTCGAGGTCGGCGTACACCGAGGTCGATTCGGGATGCCCCTCCGGGAAGGCTGCCACCGTCACCTCGAAGTCGGCGATGCGCTTGAGCCCGCTCACCAGGTCCGCCGCGTAGGCATAGCCATCGGGATGCGCCACGTGCCGACCAGCCCCCTGGGGCGGGTCACCCCTGAGGGCCACGATCTGCCGTACCCCCGCGTCCCAGTAGTCGCGCGCGACCTCATCCACCTCGGCGCGCGTGGCCGCGACGCAGGTGAGGTGCGCGGCTGGCAGCAGCGCCGTTTCCGCGAGGATCCGCTTGACCGTGCGGTGGGTGCGCTCGCGCGTGCTCCCGCCGGCGCCGTAGGTAACGGATACGAAGCGAGGGGCCAGTGGCTCGAGTCGCTTGATCGCGCGCCAGAGGGTCTCCTCCATTTCCGGAGTCCTGGGCGGAAAGAACTCGAACGACACCTGCAGCGTCATGCGGACCCCGTCAATGAAAAATCCCGTGAGCCTGAACGGCCCCCGGGGGGTGCCGTTTTAGCGTTTGTTTTACGTGGCCGCAATAGGCACAAATTGCCACGGACATCAGTTGGTACTTCTGCCAGCAAGTATTGAGCCTTCGAAGCGTCCTGTAAAGTGTTACCCCCCAACGCCAAGGCGGTGCGCCGCCTGCTCGGGGGTGATGCCCCGGGCCGACACCACCTTGCTCCTGTTGCCCGCCCCCGACACCAGGGTGAGGTCCGACCGACCCACGCCGAGCTTGTCCGCGAGGAACTGGATCAGCCCGTCGTTCGCGGCGCCATCGACCGGTGGGGCGGTGAGCCGGATGCGCAGTTCCGAACCATGGAGTCCGGCGACTTCGTTGCGGGACGCGCGCGGCTGCACCCGGACGGCGATGCTCGTGCCGGTCGCGTTTGCCCGGAAGGGTGTCAGTACGGAAGCACCTGGAATGCGGCCCACCGCAGGACCATGAGGATCAGGTACGCCACGAGCGGGCTCAGGTCGAGCATCCCGAATGGCGGCATGTGCTTCTGGATCGGTATCACAAGCCAGTCCGTAAGCGCATAGACCGGCCGCAGCCAGCGCGCGTAGCGGAAACCGCCGAGCCAGGAAGCGATGACGCGAACGAACAGCGCCGCCGTGAGGAGCTGGAAGGTCCAGCTGACGACCTGCCTGAGAATGCCCGCCGGCCCTGTCTGGCCCAGGTAGGCCAGGTTGATGATCATGCCGACCAGCCAGCGCGTGAGCTCGAGGAGCGCGAGGCCGCCGAGCAACACGATGGCGAAGAGCCACCACGGCGCGCTCTGCGGATTGCCGCCCGCGCCAAGCAGGCGCCGCTCGATGGGACGGAGCAGGGGATCGCTTGCCCTCCGCACGAAGCGAGGCCACGCGCCGAACGGCTGCAGCTGGCCGCGCGACACGGCCCAGTTGGTCAAGGCCACCACGCCGGTCAGGGCGGCGGCACCGAAGACGGCGACGCGCAGCCAGGCGAACAGCGTCTCGATCAACGGACGACCTCGAACCCCTGCGGCCCGGACGGCGTGTCGCAGGAGACCGCGAAGCGCCCCTCGTTGAGTGCCGCCTGCTCGAGCGCGTCCTCGCCAGCACTGCAGTCCTGCACCGCGCGGCCCTGCGGGCGCCGGTAGGCGACGGTCACGGTGAAGGTGCGGCCCTGAACGGCGAGGCGGCGGATGGTGTTGGGAGTGAGGCTGTCGACACCGAGCTGGCGCAGGCTCTTCGGGGGCCGTCCCTCATGGGAGGAGCGATAGTCGGCGATCCGGTCGATCAGCTCGAACATCTCGGTGCCGAGCTGCTGAGCATCGGAGGGCGCGCCTCCCACCGGCACCCCATCGCTGACGGGTGGCTTGGGCTCTTCCTTCTTTCCGCAGCCTCCCGCCATCGCGACGACGAGGAGGCCGGCGAACCACCGCGGGCTCACGGCAGTGAGAACTCGCGGTTGAAGGCGACATCGAAGCTGAATGTCTTGGCGCGGCTCCGGGTCTCGACCAGGTCGGCGAGCCGCCGCAGGCGATCGGGAATGAGCATGATGCGCTCCTGCGCCTTCCTGCCCATGTCGTTGAGCCCGGTCAGGCTCTCGATCTTCCAGTAGCGGATCTGTTCCTGCACGATGCGCAGGTAGTCGCGCGGCCCGTAGATGCCGGCCCGGCGGATCACGTCGGCGAAATCGCGGAAGCCGGGCATCGACGCGCCGGGCATCTCGATGCCGGGGAGGATGTGCGATGCCGACTCCAGCGCCTGGTTCGGGTCGCGCTGAAGGATCTCCTCGAAGACCGAGCGGTAGAACACGAAGTGACGCGCCTCGTCCTGCGCCACTTCGGCGAGGATGGCCGCGAGCCCGGGCTCGTACTCCTCGGCGACGCGGCCGGTCTCGGCGTGCGAGTGCTGCGTGGCCCGCTCCTGCACCGTGGTGTAGGCGAAGACGCGGTAGGGGTCGCGGTCCCACGACGGATGGAAGCCGGCCCGGATGTACTCGAACTGCATCTCCTCGAACTTCCGCTGGTCGAAGAGCTGGGTGTCGCGCGTGTAGTCGTGCAGGACCTGGCCGTGCCGGTCCTCCTCAGCGGTCCACAGGTTGTTCCAGAGGCGCCAGTAGCTCTCGTCCTCGAGATAGACGGCGAGCAGGCGGTGGAAATGCGGCAGGCCCTCTTCGGTGAGCGTGTTAACCGCAAGCGCCGCCCGCACGGCGTCCGGAATGCGCTGGGCGCGGGTGCGCAGGTTGCGCAGGTGCGTCTCGCTGCAATCACCCTCGGCGAGCCCGAGCAGGTCGGACGGCATCCACAGCACGCGCTTGCTCTCGTGCGCGGCCATCATTTCGCGTACGGTGGACTCGAGATCCTTCAGGACTTCGAACTTCGAGAGGAGCTCGCGCGCCTGGTCGGTGAGACTCATGTCACCTTCGAATAAGGATTGATACGGAGGTCACAACCGGGTGCGGAAATATAGCGGCTCACTCCGACAGGCGCTTCTCCAGGAGGGTCCA
Organism: uncultured Gemmatimonadales bacterium; assembly: GCA_963773095.1. Lineage (GTDB taxonomy): Bacteria > Gemmatimonadota > Gemmatimonadetes > Gemmatimonadales > GWC2-71-9 > JAGGAG01. The sequence continues at coordinate 148,004 of CAVYZY010000012.1, read as the reverse complement.
TGAGCCCTCGTTCATGTAGCGGGTGCGGCGCACGACGACAGTCCAGCCGAGCGCGGCCAGCAGGCCCTCCGCGCGGTCGTCGTCGGTCCAGAACTCGGCGAGGTGCGCACCCTCCATCGCGGCGCGCTCCTCGAAGGCGGCGAGCAGCCGATGGGCGTGGCCCTGCTTCCGGTAGGCCTCCGCCACGACCAGGTCGAGCAGGTGGGCCACACCGCCGCGCACGTAGTAGCGGAGGCCGCCGATCCAGTCGCCGATCGCGTCCGTCAGGCCGATGTATCGATCGTCAAACCCGGTGGGCAGGCCGGCCTCTTCCGCCTCACGTTCCAGCAACTCCGTGAGCCACGCGGCAAAGTCCTCGTCCTGGTCCATCGTGCTGATCTTGACCTCGGGCATTGTCTTCCTCCCACGGGGCGGCCTCCGCGAGGCCGTTACTCTCGGAGGCAGCAACTCGGGTGCCACCTGCACTCCCCCGGACTGGGCTGCCGTCCGGACCGGCTAAATGCCGGTCTGTCCATTGGTTGCTGTCAGGAGTGCGCTGGGGTCCCCGCGCCGAATGATACCCGGAAGGGACGCCGGCGTGTCACGGTGTGGCGATCCAGCGGTCGGCTGAGCCAATCGCAAGTGGCAGTCGGGCCCCACTCCAAGCCATATATTCCGGCTGACCCGCGCCCGGCGCAATGACCGTTTCCCGCACGAGGCATCGATGACATTCGCCACCCGGTATGACGCCGTGATCGTGGGCAGCGGGCACAACGGCCTCGTGGCCGCCGCCTACCTGGCCAACGCGGGCCAGTCGGTGCTGGTGCTGGAGCGGAACGACTGGATCGGCGGCGCGACGGCGTCGCAGCGCGTCTTCCCCGACTACGACGCCTACCTGTCGAGATACGCCTACCTCGTGAGCCTGCTTCCCCCGCTGATCCTCGACGAACTGGGGATCAGCTTCGAGACGCGGCGCAGGTCCGTCGCCTCGTTCACGGCGTACGAGCGCGAGGGTGTCGCCCGCGGGCTCGTCATCTCCAACGTGGACGAGGCGCGCTCGAAGGCGTCGATGCGCGAGCTGACGGGCGGCGACCGGGCCTGGGATGGATACCAGGCGCTGCTCAGGCTCGAGGCGGCGCTCGCCGCACAGGCGTGGCCCAGCCTGCTGCATCCGATTCGCTCGCGGGCCTACTGGGCCGACCGGTTCACCGCGAGTGCGGTTCAACGCGAGGCGTGGGCAAGCTTCGTGGAGCGGCCACTGGGGGAGGCCATCGAACGGCACGTGCAGGATGACGTGCTGCGCGGGCTGCTCTTCACCGACGGGAAGATCGGCGTCTTCAGCCATGCGCACGACCGCTCGCTGATCCAGAACCGGTGCTTCCTCTATCACGTCATTGGCCAGGGCACAGGAGAGTGGCGGGTGCCCGTCGGTGCCATGCGTACCCTCGTGGATGGCCTGATCCGCCGGGCGGCCGACGGTCACGCCCGGATCGAGGTGAACAGCCCGGTGCTGGGAGTGCACGACCTCGGAAAGCGGCATGCCGTGGTTTTCGAGCATTACGGACGCGAGCACACAGTGGATGCCGACCGCGTCCTGGTCAATGCCGGTCCGCGCACCTTCGCGCGACTGTTCGGTCGTGAATACGCGCCCATCGCTACCGACGAGGGGTCGGTGACGAAGGTGAACATGCTGCTCCGCCGCCTGCCGCGCCTCAGGGCACCGGGCGTCACTCCCGCCGAGGCGTTTGCAGGATCGTTCCACGTGGATGAGGGCTACGCCGCGATGGAAACCAGCTACCGGCAGGCGGAGGCCAGCGCACTACCGGAGCAGCCACCCTTCGAGATCTACTGCCATACCCTCACCGACGACTCGATTCTCTCGCCGGCGCTCCGGGCCGATGGGTACCAGACGCTCACCTTGTTCGGGCTCGATGCGCCATACCGGCTCTTCGCGAAGGATGAAGCGGAGCGGAAGGAGGAGATGAAGCGGCGCTACCTTGCCGCGCTCAACCGCGTCACCGCCGAGCCGTTCGAGGACTGCCTGGCACGCGACGGCAAGGGCGGGCTCTGCATCGAGATCAAGTCGCCGCAGGACCTCGAGCGTGAACTCGACCTCGACCAGGGCAACATCTTCCACAACTCGCTGAGCTGGTTCTTCACCGACGAACCAGAAGAGGACGGAACCTGGGGTGTCGAGACGGACATGAGGGGCGTGTATCGGTGCGGGTCGTCGGCGTTGCGGGGCGGCGCGGTGAGCGGGGTGCCGGGCTTCCTCGTGGCGCGGAAGATCTTCGAGGAGGAGCGCGTACTCGTCCCCGGCTGAGGCGGGTACCTAGCCGATGGTGGGCCGGAACTCCGGCGCGCGCCGCGCCGTGGTGGCGCGCTCGAAAGCGAAGGCGTAGCGCAGCAAGCGCCCCTCGCTCCACGCCGGGCCCATGAAGGACACTCCCACCGGCAGCCCGTCCACGAATCCCGCCGGCACCGTGATGTGCGGATAGCCGGCCACCGCGGCCGGTGTCGAGCTATCACCTGCCAGTCCGAAGTGATCTCCGTTCACCAGGTCGGTCACCCACGCCGGTCCGCCGGTGGGACAGACGATGGCGTCCAGATGATAGCGCTTGAGCGTTGCGTCGATGCCTTCTGCGCGCGCGAGTCGACGGCAATCCGCGCGCGCGCGGTGATACGCCGGCTCCGTGAGGGGCCCCTTCTTCTCGGCCAGCTCGAACGTCTCCTGCCCGAACCAGGGCATCTCCTTCGCCGCGTTGGCCCGGTTGAATTCGATGAGTTCGGTGAGGGTGTGGTACTTGGTGCTGGCGCCGCGCCCCGCGAGATACCGGTTGATGCCGTCCTTGAACTCGTAGAGCAGCACCTCGAACTCGGGAGCCCCGAGCTTCGGCACCGTGACGATGTCGACGGGATCGACCAGCACGGCGCCGCCGTCGCGCAGCGCGGTCAGCGAGTCCTCCATCAGCTGGTCGAGTGCCGGCAGCCCCCCGAAGTAGCGCCGCAGCACGCCGAGCCGCGCGCCGCCCAGGCCCCCCGAGGACAGGAAGGTGGTGAAGTCGGCGGCACCGCCGTCGGGCACCGCGGCGGTGGCGGCATCGGCCGGGTCGACGCCGATCATGGCGTTGAGCAGGATGGCGGCGTCGCGTACCGTGCGCGCCATGGGGCCCGCGGTGTCCTGGCTTGCCGAGATCGGGATGATGCCCGAGCGACTCACGAGCCCGACCGTGGGCTTGAGCCCGACGAGTCCGTTGGCCGTGCTCGGGCAGACCACCGACCCGTCCGTCTCCGTCCCGACACCCACCGCGGCAAGGTTGGCGCTGATGGCTGCCCCGGTGCCGGAACTCGAGCCGCACGGATTGCGGTCGAGGACGTACGGATTGCGCGTCTGTCCGCCGCGGCCGCTCCAGCCGCTGGTCGAATGCGACGAACGGAAGTTGGCCCATTCGCTGGGATTGGTCTTGCCCAGGATCAACGCCCCGGCTGCGCGGAGCCGCTCCACCACGAACGCGTCGCGCGGGGCGGGCATGTCGGCCAGCGCCCAGGACCCGGCGCTCGTCCGCATCCGGTCGCCGGTGTCGATGTTGTCCTTGATGAGGACGGGCACGCCATGGAGCGGGCCGCGGGACTTGCCCGCCTTGCGCTCGGCGTCGAGCCGGGCGGCATCCGCCAGGGCCTCGGGGTTGAGCTCGATGACCGAGTTGACGGAAGGCCCGGAGTGATCCACCGTGGCGATGCGATCGAGGTACTGCCTCGTGATCGTCGTCGACGTGAACCGCCCCGAGGCGATCCCGTCCTGCACCTGCGCGATCGTGATCTCGTCGAGTTCGAACGCGGCCGTCGGCGCCGCTGGAGGCTTGGCGGCCTCCGGACGGCAGGCGCCGAGCTGTGTTGCGACCGCGGCTGCAGCGCCGCTCGCCAGGAATTCCCTCCGGTCCATCAGCGCCACCTCAATGCCACCCGATCGCGACCGCCACCACGATGGCCACGCATCCGAAGGCCGCGAGGATGAGGCAGCGCGGCAGTGCCCACTTGAACCAGTCGTCGAACCGGACGCCGGAAACGGCCAGCAGGGCGAGCAGCGGCCCGTTCGTGGGGAAGAGCAGGTCGAACGTGCCGTTGCCGAGCTGGTAGGCGAGCACCGTGACCTGGCGCGAGAGCCCGATGAGGTCGGATACCGGTGCCAGGATCGGCATTGTCAGCACTGCCTGTCCACTGGTGCTGGGCACGGGGATGTGAATCAGCGCCTGGGCGGCGAACATGCCGAGCGCGGCGAACGTCACCGGAAGTCCCTCGAGGGGCGTGACGATGGCGTGCACCAGTGAGTCCACGATGTGTCCCTGGTCGAGCACCACGAAGATGCCGCGTGCCACGCCGATCAGGATCGCGCTGAAAGTCATGTCACGCGCGCCGGCGACCAGCGCGTCGGCGGTGCCCGAGAAACCGAGCCCCCCGATCGCCCCGGACACGAGTCCCATGATCAGGAACAGCGTCGCGAGCTTGTCGAAGTCCCAGCCCCACTGCTGCGCCCCGATGCCGAAGAACAGGAACGTGATCCCCACCACGGCGATCACGAGCATGTGCCGCGGCGTCAGGGCTCTGTCCCGCTCGTCACCGGTCACGACCGTGGCGGGCGGATTGGCGTGGCACGCGGCATAGCGGGTGATGCTCCAGAGCCAGTAGGCCATGGCAAGCGCGAGGATTACCGTGCGGAAGCCCCAGCCCGACCCGACTGGAACCTGGGCCACCTTCTGTGCGATCGCCACCATGAACGGATCGACCGGTGAGAAGGCCGCGGCGATCGTGGCCGTGCCGAGGCTGGTCGCCACGGCCATGACGGGAGGCAGGCCGAGCGAGGCGCAGATGAGCAGCATGAGCGGGGCAAAGGCCACCAGCTCCTCTGACATCTGCATCAGTGCTCCGCCGGCGACGAAGGCGAGCCCGACGACCGGGATGACCAGCACGCCGCGACCCTCGAGGCGCCGCGCCAGCACATCCACCAGCCGGCGGAGCGCGCCGGTGCGATCCACCACCGTGAAGGCACCGCCCGACAGGAACACCAGGAAGATGACGCTCGCGGCGTCGATCAGTCCCCTGGGCACGGCAACCAGGGCCTGGAACGGGCCGACGGGCGCCGGGTCCACCCGGTGATACGTGCCCGCGACGACCACCGCCCGACCCGTCGCAGGGTCATCGCGTCGGTCGTAGGCGCCGGCGGGTACCACCCAGGTGAGGGCGGCCGCGACGGCCACGCAGCTCAACAGCAGGATCAGCGGATGAGGAAACGCGAAGCGCCGCGTCACCTCAGAGCGTCTGGCATTCGGTCTTGGTGGGCGGTGTGTTGCTGCAGGCGATCGACTCGTTCATGCCGCTCGTGATCGGCCCGCACGCCGTGGTCTGTGCCTGCTGCATCGCGTCATTCTTGGATGCCGCCGACGCCGTGGCGGTGCCGGTGCGGCCCTGGTAGGTGACGGTCACGGTGCAGGCGTGCTTCTGCGACGTGAGCGTGCTGTAGAGGAGGTAGGCACCGAACACGACGATCGCGCCAACGGTGACCAGCGTGCTGCGCTTCACGGGAGCTCCGGAGGTCGAGTGTATTTTCAGCTCGTGGCCTTCGGCAGGCCCGGCGTATCCTGCGGCGCCTTGCCGTCGGCAATCGGGAGCACGGCAGTGTGCCAGCCGCTCTTGAACTTGACGGTCAGGAAGTAGGCGAGGGTGTCGGCCTTGATGTCCACCACATCGGGCATCGTCTTCGCGAAGGCGACCGCCACTCCCATCTGCGCGGCAAAGTCGGGCGTGCTCTTGCCGTCGTACGCCTGCGCCAGGGCACGGCCGATGGCGATCTTCTGGGCCTGCTCCGGGCCGTAGCTGGCGAACTGGTCCGCAGTCAGCATGCCCTTCTGGTCGGCCAGCCTGTCGTAGCGGTCATAGGTCGGGCAGCCGGCGAGGGCGACGGCGGCGAGACATCCGAGGAGACGGCGCATGAAGCAGTCCGGGTTCCGAGATTGGTGGCAGTGGGTTCCGGGCGGCGCCCGGGGCGGACACAAGTATCGGCAACGATCGATTCCGGCGCAAACCGGGCACTGGAACCGGTCATGGATCCTGCTGGCGCTCGTCCTGGCGGCGGCTCCGGCCCCTGCCAGCGCCCAGGCCCTGGGCGGACCGCTGGTGGTCTACAACGCTGGGAGCCTGGCCCGCCCATTTCGTGAACTGCTGGAGGCCTTCCGGGCCGTCAACCCCGCGGTGACGCCCGCCCAGGAGAACTCCGGCAGCCTCGAGGCGGCGCGAAAGCTCACCGAACTCGGCAAGATCCCGGACGTGCTCGCGGTGGCTGATTACAACGTCATCGACGACCTGCTGCGGCCAAAGTTCGCCACCTGGTACGCGAACTTCGCGCGCAACGCCATGGTGCTTGCCTACACTGACCGCTCGATCGATGCCGCCGCAATCGACAGTACCAACTGGTGGCAGGTGCTGCTCAGGAAGGGTGTGCGCACCGGCCACTCCGACCCGGCACTCGACCCGAACGGCTATCGCACGATGATCGTGCTGCAGCTGGCCGAGCGATACTACCGCCAGCCGGGGCTGGCGCGGCGCCTCGATGCCGCCATGCCGCCGCGCTACCAGCGCCCCAAGGAAGCTGACCTCACGGCGCTGCTCCAGGCCGGCGAACTGGACTACGCCTGGAGCTATCGCTCGCTGGCGGAGACGAGCGGGCTCCGGTACCTGACCCTGCCGAAGGCGATCGACCTGAGCGATCCCGCGCTCGCGAAGGCGTACGAGTCGGCGAGCGTTCGCATCCCGGGCGCCAGCCGCAGCGGGCGTGATTCACTCACGCTGCGTGGCGAGCCCATCGTTTACGCCCTGACCATCCCGGTTGGTGCGCCGCATCCGGTCCTCGCCGCGGCGTTCGTCCGGTTTGCGCTTTCGGAGGACGGCCGCGCCATCCTGCAGAAGAACGGCTTCGTCGTGCTGCCGTCACCGATGGTCATCGGCACTCCGCCAGCCGGCCTCCTGCCGATGTATAATCCCAGCCCATCTCCATCCAGGTCCCGGCAATGAGTGGCATTCCGAACATCCCGTCCCCGCGGAACGAACCGATCCTTTCCTATGCGCCGGGTTCGCCCGAGCGCGCGACGCTCAAGGCCGAGCTGGGCCGGCTGTCGGGCGAGGTAGCCGATATCCCGGCCATCGTCGGCGGGAAGGAAATCCGCAGTGGTGACATGTTCGAGGTCACGTCGCCACACAAGCACCGGCACGTCATCGCGCGGGCGCACCTCGCCACCGCCGACACGGTGCGGGCGGCTGCGAAGTCGGCGATCGCGTCGCAGCGGGAGTGGGCAGCGATGCAGTTCGAGGACCGCGCGGCGGTGTTCCTCCGCGCGGCCGACATGCTCGCCACCACGCACCGCGCGCTGCTCAACGGCGCCACGATGCTGGGGCAGAGCAAGACCGCGTTCCAGGCGGAAATCGACAGCGCGTGCGAGCTCATCGACTTCTTCCGCTTCAACGTCGCCTATGCCGAGCGCCTCTACCGCGAGCAGCCGGAATCGTCGCCCGGTGTGTGGAACCGGATGGAGCACCGTCCGCTCGAAGGCTTCGTCTATGCGGTCACGCCATTCAACTTCACGGCGATCGGCGGAAACCTGCCGGGCGCGCCGGCGCTCATGGGCAACACCGCGGTGTGGAAGCCGTCGCACGCGGCGCTGCTGAGCAACTACTACGTGTACCGGCTCCTCGAAACCGCCGGGCTGCCGCCGGGCGTGATCAACTTCGTGCCTGCCGAGCCGGTGATGTGCACGGCGACGCTGGTGGAGGAGCCGTACTTCGCCGGCATACATTTCACCGGGTCGACGGCCGTCTTCCGGCAGATCTGGCACCAGGTCGCGAGCCGGCTCGACAAGTACGTCTCGTATCCGCGGATCGTGGGCGAGACCGGTGGCAAGGACTTCGTCGTGGCGCACCAGAGTGCCGACCCTGCCGCGGTGGCGGTGGGGCTGGTACGGGGGGCGTACGAGTACCAGGGGCAGAAGTGCAGCGCCGCGTCCAGGGCGTACATCCCCGACACGCTCTGGTCCGAGGTGCGCGACCGGATGATGGCGATGATCGCCGACATCAGGATGGGCGACGTAGCCGATTTCCGGAACTTCATGGGTGCGGTGATCGACCGGAAAGCGTTCGAGCGCATCAGGGGCTACCTCGATGCGACGAAGACGGCTCAGGGTGTGAAGGTCGTCGCCGGCGGCGGATGCGACGACAAGGAGGGCTGGTTCATCCAGCCCACCCTGGTCACCACCGAAGACCCCAAGTACCGCCTCATGTGCGAAGAGCTGTTCGGTCCGGTGATGACGGTGCACGTGTACCCGGCGGGGAAGTGGCGCGAGACGCTCGAGCTGGTCAACGGCACCAGCCCCTACGCCCTCACCGGAGCGGTGTTTGCGCGCGACCGCGCGGCGCTGGCCGAGGCAAGCCAGGTGTTGCGGAACGCCGCCGGCAACTTCTACCTGAACGACAAGCCCACTGGAGCGGTCGTGGGTCAGCAGCCGTTCGGGGGCGCGCGTGCGAGCGGCACGAACGACAAGGCGGGATCGATCCTCAACCTGGTGCGCTGGGTCTCGCCCCGCAGCATCAAGGAGACGCTCGTCTCGCCCACGGACTATCGCTATCCGTACATGGGGGCGGAGTAGCCGGATCTGAGAAGCGTGAGGAGAGCGTTCGCGCGGTCGGCGATCCTGCTCGCCACGAGTGTACCGCTCGCGGCGCAGTCCGCACCGGACTACACTGCCACGCAACTCGCCTGTGCCCGGTTTCGCGCGAGCGTTCGCAGCGACCTCACGCTCCAGACCGCCGGCCGCACGGCAACCGCCAACTCCGGCCGCGACAGCGACCTCATCCTTGCGACGCTGGCCTCGTCCTCCAGCCCCTCACTCGAGTACGTCGCCTGGTTTGATTCGCTGCGCGTCTGGCGCAGCGCTGGCGGCGACCGCGTCGAGCCCGATGCCTCCGGTGTCCTCGGCGGACACTACCGCGGTGAGATCCTGCCGGACGGCGCGCTGACAACTCACGTCGTTCCGTTCGTTCCCGGAGCCGTGCGCGAAGTGACCGATCTGTCGAGCGCCCTCGACGACATGCTGCCACGCCTGCCGCCGCGGGTGCTGCAGGCCGGCGAGGAGTGGCGGAGCGGCGACAGCCTCGCGATCAAGCGGCTGAGCGACAGCGCGAGCCTGCAGCGCTACCGCGTCCAGATCATTCGCGAGGGTACCGTTTCCCCGCCGGCCGGCGACACGCTGACGCCGACATACACCCGTACCCTCAACGATCGTGGCATCGCCGCCTGGGATCCGGTGCGCGGTCCCGTGCGCTATGACCATGACGTCACGGTGGAGGCGAGCGTGCCGGTGGGCGGTGCCATCCGCAGCCCGGCGCGGTCACTGGTGGAGCAGCAGATCGTTCTCGAACGGAGGGCCGACCCGCCACCCGGAACCTGTCCCCCGTCGCTCTTCACCGAACCCTAGCGTCCGGACGCGCCGCGAGCGCTCGGCGGCCGTCCGACCAGGCGCTGCTCCGGATCGAACAGCAGCGACGCCAGCAGGAAAGCGGCCACGGAGAAGGCCGCGAGGGCGAGCAGGTTGCCCGTCACGGATAGCTCGGTCGGCTGGCCCAGCGCTGCGCGGACCAGTTCCACCATGTGCGTCACCGGGTTCACGCGGGCGATCCACCGGAGCACCGGCGGGAGCCCGCTCGCCGGATAGAGCGCGCCGCTGATGAACAGCATGGGAAACAGCAGCACGTTGATGATTCCGGCAAAGTTTTCCACTGACCGGAGCCGCGCCGCCACCAGCAGGCCGAGCAGCGCCGAGACGCACGACGCGAGCAGTACGGCCGTGGTCGCAGCGCCGGCCTGACCCCACGTGATTCGCATGACGAACGGTGCCGCCGCCAGTACCACCAGCCCCTGAAGCAGTCCAACAGCCGCGGCCGAGAGCGCCCGTCCCGCCAGCACCACCGCCGGCCCGGCGGGACTCGCGAGCATGAGCCGCAGCATCCCGAACTCGCGATCGTACACCGTGGACACCGCGGTGAGGGCCGAGCCGAACAGGCAGGCCATCACGATCACGCCGGGGAAGACGAACTGCTGGTACGAGCTGCCGGTGCCGGGGTTCGCGATCGCGTTGTAACCACTCGCCACCAGCAACAACCACACGAAGGGCCGGGCCAGGCCGCCGATGAGGCGGCTCGGCTGACGGGCGGCGCGGCGCAGGTCGCGCTGCACGATGCCGCCGATGGCACTGAGCGCGATCATGCGGGCCGCCCCTGCGCCGGGGCGGTGCGCGCGAAGTAGACGTCCTCGAGGCTCGGGCTCCGGAGGAGCGCGCGACTGATCCCCGGATGCGACCCGGCGAGTTCGAGCGCATGATCGTGGTGGGCATCGAGCCCGATGCGGCATCCCGCCGGCGTGCGCACGATGAGCGTCGCGAGCTGCCGCTCCTCGATGGCGGCCACGAGCCGGTCGACACCTGGCCCTTCCACCTCGAGCAACGCCGTGCCGAACGGCCGCATCAGTGCCGCCGGCGAGCCACGCTCGACCACCATGCCCCCGGCCAAGAGCACGACGCTGTCCGCACTCTCCGCCTCGGCCAGGTAATGGGTCGAAAAGAGCACCGCGGTGCCCTGGTCCCGTCGCAGTGTCTCCAGGAAACCCCAGAGCGCGGCGCGATGCTCCGGGTCGAGCCCCACCGTCGGTTCATCCAGGATCAGCAGACTGGGGGCGTGGAGCGTGGCGCGGGCAATGTCGGCGAGTCGCCGCCATCCGCCGGAGAGTTCGCGGGCGCGACGGTCGGCGAAGGGCTCGAGCCTCATGCGCGTGAGCGCCAGCGCAATCGCGTCGCGCGCTTGCCGGCGGTCGAGCCCGGAAAGGGCAGCGGCAAACTCGAGGTTCTCGCGAACGGTGAGGAAGGGATCGACGGTGGGTTCCTGGAAGACGAGCCCCAGTCGCTGCCGGGCTGCGCGCCGTGCCTGCACCACGTCCTGCCCGAAGACCTCGGCGCGGCCGCGGGTCGGGCGCAGCAGGGTTGCGAGCAGCAGCATCGCCGTGGTCTTGCCGGCGCCGTTCGGCCCGAGCAGGCCAACCAGTTCGCCGGGGTCAACACGCAGGGTGAGGCCGTCGAGCGCGCGCGTACTGCCGTAGTCGCGGCCGAGTCCGACGGCCGCGACGGCCGCCGCGCTCACGCTGGCTGCGGCTCGCTCGACAGCTTGCGGTAGGTGAATGGCGTGGTCGCGTTCGCGTCGGCGAGCGCCGACTCGATGAGGTGGTGGTGCGGGCTCAGGGTGCAGATCGGGTCGGCCATGGCCGCGTCACCGGTGAGCGCGAAGGCCTGGCAGCGGCAACCGCCAAAGTCGACGCACTTCCGCTCGCAGGTGGAGCAAGGCGACTTCATCCAGCTGTCGCCGCGGAAGGCATTGAACAGCGGCGACTCCTGCCAGATCCACTCCATCGAATGCTCGCGCACGTTCGGGTACGCGAACGTCGTGATGTTCGTGGCGCCATGACAGGGCAGCACCTTCCCGTCGGGCGTCACCACGAGGTACACCTTGCCCCAGCCGCCGTAGCAGGCCTTGGGATATTCCTCGTAGTAGTCCGGCAGCACGAAGATGATCTGCATCTTGCCGCGATGGGCCTGCTTCGCCCGCTCGGCGACCTCGAAGGCACGATCGACCTGCTCCCGGGTGGGCATGAGCGCGTCGCGGTTGAGCAGCCCCCAGCCGTAGTACTGGGTGTTGGCCAGCTCGAGCCGGTCGGCCCCCATCTCGCTCGCGAGGTCGATGATCTGCTGGATGCGATCGAGGTTGGCTTTGTGCAGCACTACGTTCACCGAGAAGGCGAAGCCGAGCTCGCGCACCAGTGCCGCCGCCGCGCGCTTCTGCTTCACCGAGCGCACCCCGGCGATCCGCTCCGCGTTGTCGTCGTCGGCATCCTGCAGCGAGATCTGGATGTGCTCGAGCCCGGCCTCGCGGAACTTCTCGGCCCTCGGGCGGGTGAGCCCGAGCCCGGAGGTGACGAGGGTGCTGTAGAGGCCCACGCTCCGCGCATGCGCGGCGAGTTCCTCGGTGTCCTTCCGCACCAGCGGCTCGCCACCCGACAGGCCGAGCTGGAGCACGCCCAGCGCCCGTGCCTCGGTGATGACCCGTTTCCAGTCCTCGGTGGAGATTTCGCGCTCCACGCGCACCAGGTCGAGCGGATTGGAGCAGTAGGGACAATGCAGCGGGCAACGATGCGTCAGCTCCGCCAGCAGCGTGGTGGGACGTTCACTGGTCACGAATCAGCTCCCGGGCGGCCAGAGTGGCGAGATAGGTCGTCACGTCGTTGAGGATCTCGGTCGGGTCGGCGCTGCCGGCCCCGGTGTACTGCTCACTCAGCATGCGGGCGATGTCGCCCACGCTGCGCTGCCCGTCCACCAGCTTGAGGATGGCGGCGCCGGTGTCATTGAGCAGCACCGCGCCCTCTGGATAGAGGAGCACGGGCCGCTTGCGCACGTCGTCGTACTCGACGCGCGCCAGGCGCCAGAGCGACGGCACGCTAGTCGCGGTAAGCATGGTAGATCGTGTCGATCATGGCCCAGAGCATCTCCAGCTTGAACGCCAGCGCCTCGAACGCCATGCGCTGGGTTTCCACCGTGGTGCAGTGCTGCTGCACGATGGACAGGCCGTGCTTCACGTCCCGGGGCGCCTGCACCAGGCGGCTCTTGAAATAGTCGAGCGCCTCGGGCGGGATCCAGGGATAGTGGACCGGGAACGACTCGATGCGCTGCTGGTGGATCTTCGGCGCAAACAGCTCGGTGAGCGATGAGGCGCAGGCCTGCACCCACGGCTTCGACTTGCAGAACCAGACGTACGATTCGCAGATCAGCCGCACCGACGGCAGCACGTGCCGCTCGTCGTCCATTTCCTCGCGGGGCACGCCGAGCGCAACACCCAGGCGGATCCACAACTCGATCCCGCCCTCGCCCTCGCGCGTTCCATCATGATCGACGATGCGCTGGATCCACTCACGGCGTACCGCCGGATCAGGACAGTTGGAAAGGATCGCCGCGTCCTTGCGTGGCACCACGCGCTGGTACGCGAGCCGGTTGGCCACCCAGCCCTGGAACTGCCGCGGCGTGAGCTTGCCGGCGTACATGTCGCGGTGGAATGGATGCTCGACGTAGTACGAGCTCTGGAAGGCCCGCAGCGCCGCCTCGAGCTCTGACGGGCTCAGGGGGCGGTCCAGGACGGGGATGGCGCCGCGGGGGGCGGAAGCCAGTTCCGAGGCAACGAGCGTTTCAGTCATCATGAGCCTGCCGGGGTGTTGGCTGCCTCAGGGGCACCAATCGGGAAGTTGGCTGCCTCAGGGGCACCAATCGGGAAGTTGGTGGTGACGCCGCCCGCGCGCACGGTGCGCGCCACGCGTTCCGCGAAGATGCGGGTACCGGCGCGTATCATGCCACCGGGCTCGCCTTTGAGCTCGGTCGAGTCGTCCAGCACGATCTTGCCATCCGACACGTGGGTCAGCTGCCCGGTCAGGAGCCAGATCAGGTTACTCGTCTTGCTCACCTTCGCCATCACGACCCACCGCGCGCCGGCCGACTGAGCCACTGCCCGTGCGCATGCCACGACGGCGTTACAGGAGGCGTCACCGCGCGCAACAGCGGCAGCAGCCGTCTGCGGCGGCGGGATCAGCTGGTCTCCCAGCAGTTCGGCGAGCTTGCGGGTCAGGATCGAGTCCGCGAGCGCCGCCATGGCGGTGTCGGTCGCTTCCTGCACGTTCGCCTGCCCGGTGTAGAGCGCCACGGGCAGGACGGCGACCGGGGCAGTTGGCGGTTCCATGACGGCACCCCGCGCGTCCTGCGCCGCCACCGACGTGGCGGCCAGGCACAGCATGAGCGCGATGGCCCACATGCGATGATTGCGGGTGCTCATATGTCGAACCTCATGCCGTCCATCCCGATGATCAGCCCGGCTGCCTCGACCGCGCGACGTTCCGCGGAGTCCTCCAGCAGTACCGGGTTCGTGTTGTTGATATGAACGTAGACGCGATGCCGGCTTGGCAAGGCGCGCAGGCGCTCGAGGCTGCCCTCACTGCCGCTCATCGGCAGGTGATCGAGCTGCAGGGCAGTGCGTTCGCCGATGCCCAGCGTGATCAGTTCATCGTTGGACCAGAAGGTACCGTCGAAAAGCACCAGTTCCGCGTTCTTGAGTCGCGAAAGTAACGCGTGGTCGATGGCCCCGCAGCCGGGCAAGTACGCGCAGCGCTTCCCCGTTTCCAGCTCGGTGATGATCAGCCCGACGGTGTGGCCCGCCTCCGTATGCGCGGCGAACCGCGGCGGATCGGCGGCCACGACGAACGGCTCCACGAGGAGGCCGGCATCGGTGCCGTCGCGCAGCGTCAAGGCCGTGGCGGAGCCGACCTGCAGTCGCGTCACGCGGACATCGGCGAATGCCCTGGCCACGGAAAGGAGCCGCGAGTCCTCGGTAACCATGCGCTCGACCGCTTCCGTGGCATACAGGTGGAGCGACCGGCCTTCCCGCAGGAGCACCAGGCCGAGCGAGTGATCCAGTTCCGCATCGGTAAGGACGACACCCTCGATCGGGACGTGGCGATTGCCTGCCGGCGCGTGACCGTTGAGCTGCTGCACCTGGTCGCGCACATCGGGCGACGCGTTGAGGAGGAACCAGTGCTCGCCGTCGGCGCTGATGGCGGCCGATGACTGGGATCGGGGAAGGGCCGAACGAGGATCGAGGCGCGCAGCACGACAGGTGGGACACCAGCAATTCCACTGCGGGAATCCGCCACCTGCAGCCGTTCCCAGCAGTATGACTTGCACCTGGAAAAGCGCCGAGGGCCCGCTTGCGCGAGCCCTCGGCGTCAGTCCTGCTGCTTACAGGGTCGCGACGTAAGCGGTGACTTCCATCGTAACGGCGACGATCTCGGCCTCGGGCTTGGTCCAACGCATGGTAGCTCCAGTTCTCTGAGGTAATTGGGCCTGCACGCGGCCCTCACAAATAGGTTGGGTGTTGCCACCCACCGGGGGAGTGCATTCCCGGCGCAGCCCCTACTATGGCAGGTGTCGTGCCGCATTGGACCCCACTCGATGTCGTGTCGCTTACCTATTGCCTGACAATGACTTGGCAAGATGGTCGCGGGCGGAATGTGGCTGCGTTCATCAAAGATTTTGGGTTTCTTCACCCACCCGGGTGGGTGCTCTCACCCACCCATACCGAACTTCTTCAACCGATACCGGAGCGTGTCCCGGGTGATTCCGAGCAATTGAGCTGCCTTGGTCTGGTTGCCGCCCGACTCCGAGAGCGCGCGTTCAATGAGGGTTCGTTCCCACTGTGTGAGATCCAGGGGGTCGGCGGGGGCCGGGCTGGCTGCAGCCGCACCGGGCGCGGCCGGCACCGCGGTGGGGGCGGCGGTGGTCGGCGTGCTCAGCGACAGGTGCTCGACGTCGAGAGTGTCGCCCTGGCTCCAGAGGACCGCGCGCTCGATGACGTGGCTCAGCTCGCGCACGTTGCCGGGCCAGGGATAGGCGCGCATGAGGTCGCGGGCCTGCGCGTTGATCTGGCGAACATCCCGGCCGTACTTCGCACTGTAGTGCTTGAGGAAGTGATCGGCGAGCATGGGGATGTCGTCGCCGCGCTCACGGAGCGGCGGCAGCCGCAGGAGGATGACGGCGAGCCGGAAGTAGAGATCCTTCCGGAACCGGTCGTGCCGGGCGTCCTGCTCGAGGTCGCGATTGGTGGCCGCCAGGATACGCACGTCGATCTTGCGGTCCCGGATGCCGCCCACCCGGCGCACGGTGCGGTCCTCGATGGCCCGCAGCAGCTTTCCCTGCAGTGCCAGCTCGATGTCGCCCACTTCATCCAGGAAGAGGAAGCCGCCCTCGGCGGCCTCGAAGAGACCGAGCTTGGACTCCTTGGCATCGGTGAATGCGCCGCGCTCGTACCCGAAGAGCTCGGCTTCCATCAGGGTGGCAGGGAGCGCCGTACAGTTAACGTCGATGAACGGCCGGCTGCCACGTGCCCCTGATGAGTGGATCGTGCGCGCGACCAGTCCCTTGCCGGTGCCCGTCTCGCCGGTAATGAGCACGGGCGGCGTCTCGTCGAGTGCCGCGATCTGGCGGGCCCGCTCCATCACGGCCTTCATGGCGGGGGACGTGCCGACGATGCCGGTGATGACGACATCGTTGGCCGCCTTCTTCCGGTAGTATGACAGCTCCTGGCGCAGCTGCGAGGTTTCGCGCGCGCGGTCGGCGAGCAATCTCACTTCCTCGAGGTCGATCGGCTTCTTGATGTAGTCGAACGCCCCGAGCTTCACCGCCTCAACCGCTCCCTCGATCGTGCCGAACGCCGTCATGACGCAGACGGAAATGGCGGCGTCGAACTCGCGGATCTTCCGCAGCAGGTCGATGCCGCTCATTCCCGGCAGCTTCACGTCGGTGAAGACGACGTCGGGGCGCAGTCGATCGAGCATCTCGAGCGCCTGCTCGGCGTTGCCCGCCACCTCGACTTCATAGCCCGCCTCCGCCAGGTAACCCCGGATGGCGCGGGCGAGGGTGCGCTCGTCGTCGACGACCAGAATCGTGCCGCCGCTCATGCGTGCCCTCCGTTTGCGGTGGGGGCGGACGGAAAATGGATTCGCACCGTGGTGCCCCGGCCGGGTGTGCTGCTGATCTCCAGCGTGCCGCCATTCTGCTCCACAAACCGCTTGGCGATCGCGAGCCCCAGGCCGGTGCCCTCGGGCCGCGTGGTGAAGAACGGGTCGCACACCGATGGCAGGACGTCCTCGGGGATGCCCTTCCCGGTGTCGGAAATCTCCACGATCACCCGGCTGCTGTCGGCGCTCGCGCGCGCGGCCAGTCCCAGCGTGCCACCGCCCGGCATCGCGTCGAGGGCGTTGGCGATGAGTTCGTGCATCGTCTGCTCCACCTTCATCGGATCGAGCATGGTGTCGGGAAGGTCCTGGGGCAGGTCGGTGCGCAAGGTGACCGCCCGGTCCTGCAGGAGGCGGTTGAGGGCGGGCAGGAGTCCCGCCACGAGCGTCGCCAGGTTCTCGCGCATCGGGTGCAGCGGTGCCGGGCGCGAGAAGGTGAGCAGGTGCGTGATGCGCTTGTCGAGGCGGTCCACCTCGCTGATCATCGACTCGAGCGACTCCCGGGCCGCGGGTGTTTCGGGATGTCGCAGCGCAAGTTGGGCGGACGCGCGAAGGCTCGCCAGTGGATTGCGGAGGCCATGGGCCACGCCCGCGGCCATCTGGCCCACGGACGCGAGCTTCTCCTGCTCCACCAGCTGTGCCTGCGCCGCCTGGAGCTGGCCGACTTTGGCCCCCAGTTCCGCGTTGAGGTGCACCAACTCGGTGCGTGATTGCCGCAGGTTGGCCGTCATCTGCTGGAAGCTTCGCGCGAGGTCGCCGATCTCGTCGCCCGAACGCGGGGTGATCGGGTGATCGAGATCGCCGCCGCCCACTACAGTCATGGCCTGGCGCAGCTCGCCGATGGGGCGCGCGAGGCTGCGCGCGATGAGCCACGCGCCGCCGAACCCGGCCGCCACCGAGAGCAGCAGGATCCAGAAGAGCAGGGTACGCTCGCTGTTCACGATCTCGGCCACGCGGCTGAACGCGCGGGAGACGCTGAACTCGCGTGCGCGCCGGTAGATCTGGTGGTTCAGTTCGGTGAGGGCCGGCAGCAGCCGCTCCTTGAGCTGCCCCTTGGCCAGCGTGTACGCTTCCGCGCGCTTGCCCAGGTCCTCGAGTGCGAACACGCTGTCGGCCACCGTGCGGATCTCCGTCTCGATGCGCCGCACGCCCACGGCGAGCTCCTGCTCATCCGGCTGCAGTTCCGCGGTCCAGCGGTCGAGCCAGTAGTCCACCACCTCGCCGCTGAGCCGGAATTCCGCGCGCGCGCGCGGCTCCATGCCGCTCAGCGAACGCCAGATCACCTCGCTCTGGTTGAACATTGCCGTCTCGACCTCGGAGTAGGTCCGGGTCCGCGTGAGGCTCTCGCCCAGGGTCTCCAGGGCCCGGCGCTCGAGGGCATTGCTGCGGATCGCCTCGGCGCCCACGAGCAGCACCGGGAGCACCATGAGCCCGAAGCCGAGGAGCAGTTTCTGCTGGAACGTCATGTGGGGCGATGAAGGGACGGCGAAGCCGGCATGGCCCGGAATATAGGGCCCGGCCGCGGGGGGCGGGTCCGGGCTAGTGCGCCGCGCCGCCCCCGCCGCTCACGCGGCCCGTCTTGAACAGGAGCAGCAGCGGGGTGGCCAGCAGGAACGCCGCTCCCATGATGAAGAAGACCTTCTCGAAGGAGATGACGGCCGCCTGGCCCTCGATGACCCGGGCCAGCATCGCCTGCGCCTTCTGCTGCGCGCTCACGAGGCTGCCGGTTTCGCTCAGCATGCGCTGCGTCACCATGTCGAGCCAGCTGCGGGTGGTCTGGTCGTACATCGTGACGTGCGCACGCAGCGCCTCGCGGCTCTCCTCCCGGAAGTGCGTCAGGATGGTCGCGGTGATGGCGATACCGAAGCTTCCGCCGAGCTGCCGGCTCAGGTTGTAGAGGCCAGTGCCCTGCGGAATGTCCGAGGGCGCGAGGCCGGCCACGGCGAGGCCGGTGAGGGGCACGAAAATGAGCCCCATCCCGATACCGCGGAGGATCATGGGCCAGAACAGGTCGACTTGGCCGGTCTCGAGTGTGAAGTGCGAGTGCAGCCGCATCGAGAGGGCAAAGAGCACCACGCCGGCGAAGATGATCGGCCGCACGTCGACCTTGTTCGCCATCCTGCCGACCACCGCCATCGTCACCGCGGTGGCAATGGCACCGGGAAGGAGCACGCGGCCGGTGTCCCACGCACTGAAGCCGAGGTAGTTCTGCAGGAACACCGGCAATGCGAAGACGCTGGAGTAGAGCGCAAACCCGAGGATGCTGGCGAACACCACCCCGACAGCGAGTTGCCGGCGCCGGAGTACGCGCAGTTTCACCATCGGGTTCTCCGTGGTCAGCTCGTGCCATACGAAGGCGATCATGCCGATCGCCGCAATGACGGTCTCGGTGATGATCTCGGTCGACTCGAACCAGTCCTTCGACTCACCGCGCTCGAGGAGGATCTGCAGCGCTCCAACGCCCATGATGAGGAAGAGCAGCCCCAGCCAGTCGACGCCGCGGTCCTGCTGCACCTGGTACCTCGGTTCCGGCACGTACGACCAGGTGAGGTACGCTGCCAGGATGCCCAGCGGGATGTTGATGTAGAAGATCCAGGGCCAGGAGTAGTTGTCGGTGATCCAGCCGCCCAGCGTGGGGCCCAGCGCCGGGCCTACCATGACGCCCATGCCGAAGATCGCGGTCGACGTGCCGCGCTCCTTCAGCGGGAAGACGTCGAACAGGATGGCCTGCGCCGTCGAGATGAGCGCGCCGCCGCCGATGCCCTGGATGACCCGCCAGAAGACCAGCGCCTCGAGGCTGCGTGCGTTGCCGCAGAAGAAGGAGGCGACGGTAAAGAGGATGATGGAGCCGGTGTAGTAGTTCCGCCTCCCGAAGCGCGCCGCGAGCCAGGGCGTGAGCGGCAGGATGATGACGTTGGCCACGATGTAGCCGGTGCTGACCCACGCCACTTCCTCCAGCGTCGCGCCGAGGTTCCCCATCATGTGCGGGATGGCCACGTTCACGATGCTCGTGTCGACGAGCTCGAGGACGCTGGCGAGCGTGACCGCGAAGGCGATGAGGTACCGGTGCCGGTAGACCTCCGCTTCCGATCGCTCCAGGCGAAGGGGGAGTGCCGCGATGGCCATGCTGCTGTGGGCTACCGCACCCGGATCCTCACGTCGACGGACATGCCGGGCCGCAGCGGATGCGCCGGGTCCTCCGTCGGTACCGCGATGCGCACCGGGAGGCGCTGCACGACCTTGGTGAAGTTGCCGCTCGCGTTGTCGGGCGGGAGCAGCGCGAAGCGCGCTCCCGTGGCCGGGCTGAGCGACTCCACGGTGCCCTTGAACCGGATGCCGCGGTACGCATCGACGGTGAACTCGACCGGGTCACCGACCTTCACGTACTGCAGCTCGGTCTCCTTCAGGTTCGCGGTAACCCAGACATTGGTGGACGGCACGATCGAGAGCAGGGCCTGTCCCGGCTGCACCAGCTCACCGGGCTCGACCCGGCGGTGCGCGACGATGCCGCCGATGGGTGCCGTGATCACCGTATATCCCACCTGGGTCTCGGCGGTGCCGACCGCCGCCTCGGCGGCCGCCAGTCGCGCACCGGCGCCCTTGAGCGCCGCGGCGGACGCGGCCACCTGGCTCCTCGCCGCGGTGGCCTGCCGCCGCGCCGCGTCGACGTTGGCGATCGCCGCATCGTTGGCGGCCTGCGCGGCATCGAGCTGCTGCGCGGCGATGACCTTGGTGGCGGCGAGCCCGCGGTAGCGTTCGAGGTCGGCACTCGCCTTCCGCGCTGCCGCTTCCGCGGCCGCAACGGTGGCCTCCGCACCGGCGGCCTGCGCCTGCGTGGCGGCCAGCTGCGCTGCGGCCTGGCCCGCGTCGCGACCGCTGCCCGCCTGCGCCCGGGCCGAGGCGAGGTCGGCGCGGGCCTGCTCCAGACGGAGCTGCAGGTCGCGCGCGTCGAGTACCACCAGGGTGTCCCCGGCCTTCACCTGCTGATTGTCCTCCACCAGCACGCGGCTCACGAACGCCTGCACCTTGGGCGCGATGGGCGTGATGTGGCCATCCACCTGCGCATTGTCGCTGGTCACCACGAGCCGGCTGGCGAGCCAGGTCCGGATGCCCCACGTGGCGGCGGCGGCGACCACGAGCAGGATGACTACGAGTCGAACCCGCTCCGCACGGGTTGCGGGCTCGGGCCCCGACGCGGATGCCGTGCGGGCTGGAGCAGCCGGTGGGATGTCGGTCAGCACGTCAGTCATGATCGGGGCTCGCTGTGCAAGTACGGTGCGTCACTGGCTGTTCGCGGGCACGATGACGCCGAGCGCGCGGTATGAATTGATCCGGGCGATGTCCAGGGAAACCCGGGCCTGGATGAGCGCGTCTCGCGCGCCCACGAGGTTGCGTTGCGCATTGGTCGTCTCGACGCTGCCGGCGACACCCGCCGAGACACGTTCATCCGCCTGCTTGAGCTCGAGATCGGCGAGGTGGAGGCGCTGCTGCGCCACCAGGAGCTCTTCACGGGCGGCGGCGAGGTCGAGCACGACCTGTCGTGCCTCGGCGTCCACCTGCTGGGTCACGTCGTACTCGCGGAGCTTCTGCGCGTCGTAGCGCGCGCTCTGCTCGTCCCGGCGCTTCTGCCTCCGCAGTCCGTCGAAGATCGGCACCGAGATCCCGACCTGGACGGCCCAGGTTCCGGCGAGCCCGTCCGTCTGCTGTCCGCTCTCCTGCGCCGACCCTGCGATGCCGGCGCTGGGCAGGTTCTCCTGCCCGACCGCGCGCCGGCTGAGGCGCACCGCCTCGGTGCGGCGCTGCTCGGCCAGCACCTCGGGTCGATGATCCTTCGCAAAGGCCACCGCCGAGTCCTGGTCGGTGGGCAGGCGCTGGTCCTCCTGGCCGAGGGAATCGGCCAGTTCGATCGACGATTCCGGCGGCAGGCTCAGGGCGCGGGCCAGGTCGAGCCGGGCGCGCGACAGCAGGTTCCGGGTAACGACCAGTTGGGTGCGCACGGCGCCGAGGTTGACCTCGTTGCGGGTGACGTCGATTGCGGCGCTGATGCCGGCATCGGCGAGCTGGCGGGCCTGCGACAGCAGGTCGGCGGCAATCACGCTGTCGGCCACGCGCGCGCGGATCGTCTCGCCGATGCCCAGGACCCGCACGTACGCGACCCCGGCCACCGCCGCGGCATTGCTCCCGGTAGACTGCGCGTCGAACGTCGCCGCGACCGATGAGTCGGACGCGGACTGCACCCGGGTCATCGCGGCGAAGTTGACCAGTGACTGCGAGCCGGCGAGGCGGAAGTGATACAGGTTGAATGGCGCAGTGACGCCGGTGGCGATCGGGATGCCGAACTCATCGAGGTTGAGCGTCTGGCGCGAGTAGTTCGCCTCGCCCTGTACCTGCGGCAGCAGGTCGGCGCGGCGCTGGCCGACGCGCGACTGGGCCACGTCGGCATTGAGCCGCGCAACCGAGGCAGCCACTCCGCGCTGCCAGGCCCACCGCATCGCCTCGTCGAGGGTGAGCGGTCCCGGGGGGACGAGGGTCGGCGCCTGGGCCACGAGGGGCGAGGCGGCAAGCAATGATGCGACCACGGTCGCACGAAGGGAGCGCATGATCAGCGTTCCGTCCCCGCGTCGCGCGGCAGTACGCCATTCAGCACAAGGTCGATGGTGCCCGAGACGATCGCGTCTGCGGTGAGCGGAGCCGGGTCGAGGGGCGCGAAGAAGTGGAGCATCTTGCTGCCCATCACCAGCAGGGAAGGCATGGCCCGCGCGGCGAACTGCGCCTGCTCCGGCCTTACCTCGCCGGCAGCGACACCCTGCGCCAGGACCCTGAGCCCGAGCGCGCGCACCCGCAGAATCACTTCCTCAAAGTAGAAGTGCGCGAGCTCGGGGAAGTTGTTCAGTTCTCCGTGCACCAGCTTGATGATCCGTGCCATTGATGGATCGCCCACCACGCCCCAGATGCGACGCATCAGCAACTCGAGCTTCGTGCGCGTGTCGCCCTCGGCGTGCAGCAGCTCCCGCTCACTCTCTTCGAGCACGCTGACGACACGAGCGCGGACCATCGCGCGGAACAGCGCTTCCTTGGAGTCGAAGTAGAGGTAGAGAGTGCCCTTGCTGACGCCGGCGTGACGCGCGATGTCCTCGAGGCGCGCGCCCGCGAAGCCCTGCGCTCCAAAGACTTCGAGCGCGGCGTCCAGGATCTCTTCGGGGCGGGCATCGGGGCGGCGCTGCCAGCGGGGGGAAGGCGATGTGTCCAGCACGTGGTGACCGCTCCTGATATAACTGACTGGTCAGTAATATAATCATAGCTTCACGAGCCGCAATGCCCTCGGCGAAGGTGCGGCAAGCCTTTCCAGCCGTTGGCGATAGATATTTCGAGACGGTTGCGACCCAAACTCTTGCCTGACAGGGCCCCTGTCCGTAATATTGACCAACCCGCACGGGAGGCCCCCTGCCGATGTCGGACGCATTCCGTAGCTCCGACGAGTTCGACGAACAGGCCCACCAGCTCTACAATGAAGGATCCTACGAGGAAGCACTCGCGCTGCTGCGTGAGGGGCTCTCGTTGTATCCCAATGCGGTGGAACTGCACGTCGGCTCCGCGTACGCCCATCTCGCCCGCGAGGATTACGCGTGGGCCCGCCGCAGCTTCGAAATCGCCATCGCGCTCGATCCCGACAATGAGGATGCCCTGGCCGGCCTGGGTGAGGCACTGCTCAAGCTCGGCGACCGGGCGGGGGCGCTGCGCGCGTATGAACGGATCGTGGCGCTCGGGTTCCGTGAGGATCTGGAGCTCATGCTGCAGCTCGGTCGTGCGTGCTTCCGGGAAGGGCTGCTGGCGCAGGCCCACCGGTACTTCGAGCTGGCGGTTACCGCGCACGGTGAGTCGCCCGAGGCGGCGGCGTGCCTCGGCTATGCCTCCCACCGGCTCGGCAACGATCCCGGCGCCCTGTTCTGGATCCGGCGCGCGCTGGAGCTCGAACCGCAATACCCCGAAGCGCGCATCTATCTCGCGAACATGCTCTACGATCGCGGCGAGACGGAAGCGGCGCTGCACCATGTCGAGCGCACCGAGCCCGACGATCACTACGACGAGCTCGGCCTGTGGCGCTGCATCGAGCTCAAGAAGACGGTCTACCGGCTGCCCGACGATGACCTCGAGCTCGCGCCATGGTACAGCCGGCTGGGAGAGGTGGCAGGCGAGCCCGACGCCATCGACATGCTCCTCGCCGAGATCGAGGCGCAGCAGCCCGATGGCACCGTGCGCGATCCGCACCAGCTCGAGCTCTTCGGCACGCTGCTCACGGAACTGCAGGCGATGCAGAGACGGCCCGGCGGCGACGCTCATCATGTGGCGACGCTTGCCGGCCACTCCTTCCGCGGCACCTGGGACGAGATCCTGATGCAGATGAAGGCCGCCGAGCCCGAGTGGGCCGACGCCCCGATGAGCGAGTTCATGGCGAGCCTGGCCCGCCGCGGCCGCACCGAGACCGGTATCGTCATTCCGCTGACCGATGCCGAAGCGTTCATTCGCGGGAGCTCGGAAGCGGGAGTGCTGCGGATCCTCCACTGAAACCGCGTGAGCAGTGAGCGGTGAGCAGTGAGCAGGCATCGCTTACCGCTCACCGCTCCTGACTATCCTTATCCCATGACCAATACCGCCACTCCTCCCCGCCGCTGGACGGCCGACGTTCATCGCGAGGTGCTCCCGAACGGCCTCACGCTTCTCGTCCAGCGTGACGATTCCGCGCCCGCCGTCGCCGCCATCACCTATGTGCGCGCCGGGTTTTTCGACGAGCCTGATCGCTGGATCGGCATCTCGCACGTCCTGGAGCACATGTTCTTCAAGGGCACGCCGACCCGTGCTGTGGGACAGATCGCGCGGGAAACGAAGGCGGCCGGAGGTTACCTCAACGCCTCCACGTCCTACGACCGGACCAGCTACTTCGTGGTCCTGCCGGCGTCGGCGCTGGCGCGGGCCGTCGACATCCAGGCGGACGCGCTACGCCACTCCCTGATCGACGCAGGCGAACTCGAGCGCGAATTGCGGGTCATCATCCAGGAGGCCAAGCGCAAGCTCGACACCCCGGATGCCGTGACCTACGAGACGCTGCACGAGCTGATGTTCGACCATCACCGCATCCGGCGCTGGCGGATCGGCACCGAGGAGCAGTTGTCGGGATACACGCGCGACGACGTGGCGGGGTACTATCGGTCGCGCTATGTGCCCGAGCGCACCATCGTCTCGGTGGTCGGCGCGGTGCCGGTCGAGGAGACCCTTGCAGTGCTGCGCGCGGCCTACGGCGACTGGACAGCGACGCCGGGCGCGGTCGATCCCTCCCCGGACGAGCCGCCGCGCGAGGGTGTGCGGGCGCGCACGCTGCGCGGCGACGTGACCCGCGCCGAGCTGTCACTCGGGTGGCGTACCGTGGATGCGCTGCACCCGGACACCGTGCCGCTCGATATTGCGGCGGCGGTGCTGAGCGCCGGGCGCGGAAGCTGGCTCTACCGCATCCTGCGCGAGCCGGGCGTCGTCACCGGTATCGGGGCGTCGAACTACGCCCCGGGCGACATCGGTGTCTTCTCCATCTCGGCCGACGTCGAGCCGGCGCGCCTCGACCAGGCACTGGAGGGCATCGCCTCGGCCACGAGCCGGCTGGCCCTCCTGGGGCCCGGAGAGAGCGACCTCAATCGCGCGCGCACGCTGCTGCAGGCCCGCTGGGCGCGGCGGAACGAATCGATGGAGGGCCGCGCCTCGGCCCTCGCGAGCGCCGAGGCGCTCGGTCGCATCGAGCTGCTCGATGAGGAATACGAGCGGCTGTGCACCGTCACCGCCGATGAAGTGCGCGACGTGGCGCGGCGCTACCTGCTGCCCGAGAGCGTGAGCGGGGTCGCCTACCTCCCCGATGGCGTGGGTGAAGATCTCACCGTCGAGCGGCTGGCCGCGGCGTTCGCCGTGGCTCAGCTGTCGACGATCGCGCCACCGGACGCGAGTCCTCCGGCCCCGCGCGCCCCGCGCCGGGTGCAGGGGTCCCGGATCGCCGAGGTGCTGCATGTCCCGCTCGGCGGGCTCGACCTTCTCATTCGCCGGAAGCCGGGCGTCCCGGCGGTGACGCTCGGCTACTACGTGCCCCGTGACGCGTCCGAGGCGCCGGAGATGGCTGGCGTGGGCTCCCTGGCGATGCGATCGATCAGCCGCGGTGCCGGTTCGCTCGATAGCGCGGCGCTCGCCTTCGCCGCCGAAGGCCTGGGCGGCACGCTCAGCCCGAGCGCCGGCATCGACTGGGCCGGGCTCAGCCTTCCCGTGCTGAGCGAGAACCTGTCGGCGGCGGCGACACTGCTCCGGCTCGCGGCGTTCGAGCCGGCCTACAATGAAGTGGACGTGCTGACCGAGCGTGGACTGCTGCTGGAGGAAGCGCGGCAGGTGGCGGACGACATGTTCCGCTATCCGTTCCTCCTCGCCTTCGGCGCGGCCTTCCGCGATCGAGGCTATGGGCGTCCGGTCGGCGGCACGGTGGACACGCTGCCCAAACTCGGCGTCGACGACGTGCGCGCATGGCATCGCGCCAGCTTTGCCGGCCGGCGCGGCGCCCTGGTGGTGGTGGGCGATCTCGATCCGGACGCGGCCGCGGCGGAACTGGCCGGCGTATTCGCCGACGTACCTGGTGGGGCAGTGGCTCCCGCGCGCGCGCGCCAGCTGGTCCAACCAGACCCGAACGACTGGCAGCGGGTCACGCCGCGTGCCAAGGCACAGACGGCGTTTGCCATGGCGTTCCCGGGCCCTGACCGGCGTGACCCGAAGCGGCACGCGGCCGATGTCTGGGGGGCGGTCGCGAGCGGACTCGGCGGACGGCTGTTCGATGCACTGCGTGACCGGCGCTCGCTCGCCTACACCGTGGTGGGAACGGCGTGGCCCCGCCGTGATGGCGGCGCCATCCTGACGTACATCGCCACCTCACCGGATCGCGAGGAAGAGGCGCGGGCAGCGATGCTGACCGAGCTCACTCGCTTTGCCGAGGAGCGCGTCAGTGACCGCGAGCTGGAGGAGGGCGTGAACTACCTGTCGGGGCAGGCCGAGGTCTCGCGCCAGAGTGCCGGCGCGGTCGTGGGCGAGATCGTCGATGCCTGGATGGCGGGTGAGGGCCTGCGCGAACTGGAGGATCCGGCGGCGCGCTTTCGTTCAGTGACTGCAGATGCGATTCGCGATGTTGCGGCGGCCGCGTTTTCCGGCGCGCGGGCCGAAGGAGTTGTCAGGGGGGCGTAACGCCCAGCCGTCGCCCGATCACCTCGAGGCCCCGTTCCAGCTGCACGCCGGGCCGTCCCGCGAGATCGATCAGGCAGATGCCTTCCGTCGCCACGGCGTGCAGGATGACGTGACCCTCGCGGCAGAGCAGCGCCACGGAGATCTCGCTGGGCGACGACCGGGTGACCGGCGGCCCCTCGGCTGACATGCCCATCGCGCCGGCAGCTCCGACCACGGCCACGGCGAGTTGCCCCGCGTCGAGGAGCCGCTGCGGCGCAATACCGTCGAGCTCGATGGTACGCAGGGCGTAGTGCGCCATGCTAGGTAACCCGGGCCGGCCAGCGGCTCACGGCGTCGCGGTATCCCTCCGGCACACCCAAGTCGAACAGTTTGGCCGGCACGGGGACGCCATCGAGCGCTCCCCGTGCGGCGATGCGCTGCAGCACCGGACGGTCGTCGATCTCTGCACCCGGCGGGACCGTGGCCGCCACCGCGTCGAAATCGTCGAAGGCATCGCTGGTGTAGGCGACGCGCCCTGTCGGCGCGAGGACCGGCTCTCCCTCCACGTCGAAGCGGCCGAGGCTCGAGCCCCGCGCATCGAGCGACTCGACCAGCAGCGGGCCACCGTCGCGCGCGCGCGCGGTCGCGCGACCAAGAGCGCCGGTGCGCGCCGCCTCCATCTTGCCGATTTCCACCAGGGCCACCGTCGTGCGGCGTGATGCCCGGTGTGCCGCGAGCACCGCCGTCGTGGGATTCGGTCCATCGAAGAGCTGGTCGGGCTGCAGCAGGAGGAAGGGCGACCCCGCCAGGGCATCGCGTGCCGAGAGGATCGCGTCGCCCAGGCCGCGAAACGCCGTTTGCGGCACGAACTCGAGCTCGAGCGGACCCTGGTACTGGCGCGCCGCGGCCTCGATAACCGGCTTGTGCGGCGTCACGACGAGTATGACGCGGAGCAGGCCCGCCGAGGCCGCCTCGTCGAGCGCCCAGTAGAGGGCCGGCTTGAGCCCGACAGGGAGCATCTCCTTCGGCACCCAGTTGGTGATGGGGCGGAGCCGGCGGCCGAGGCCGCCACACGGAATGACTGCGGTGTCGAGAGCCATCAGAACATCGACATGGCGAGGAAGGTGCGAAGATTATCGTTGGTGGCGCGCAGCCGTGCCGACAGCATGCGCACGAACGAGCGGAGCACGACGTACGCGAGCTCCTTGTCGAACTCGAGCAGCATTTCGAGGTCGGGACGCGTGATGGTGGCGAGCACGCAGTCGTCGGCCGCGATCGCGTCGGTCGAGCGGTCGGAGCGGTCGAGCACACTCATCTCACCGAAACAGGTGCCCGGCTTGAGCACCGCGAGCGCCTCTTCGCCGGCGTTCGGGATGTCACGGCTGATGCGAACGCTGCCAGTCACGATGATGAAGAGCCGGTTGCCCGGCTCGCCCTCGCGGAAGATCGTCTCGCCAGAGCGGTATGTTTGCTCCAGGCAGGTTTCGGCCACGCGGCCCAATTGCGCCTCGTCGAGGTCGGCAAAGAGGGCGGTGTTGCGCAGCAGCGAAAGGTTCATGGCACGCCGGGAGGCCTTGATGACGAAGGTGACCGAAGCTAGTCCGGGGCCTGGGGGCGAGCAAGCGCGTCCTCGGTGGGGCATTGCCGACTTCTGCTCCGCGTTCCGGATTCCGCTCGCGCTGGCATTCGTGCTGCTGCCGTCCACTTCCGCGCGGCTCGCGATCCTCGGGCTCGCCGCGGTTTCCGACCTGCTCGACGGGTTCCTCGCGCGTCGCCTCGGGCCGTCGCGCCTCGGCGCCTTCGTGGATCCCGTGGCCGACCGGCTGTTCATGGCCTGCAGCTTCGGAGTGGTCGCATTCTCGGGGCTGCTGCACTGGTGGGAAGTCGCCGGCGTGGTGCTGCGGGACATCGCGGCGTCGGTTGCATTTTTCATCACGGCGGGCCTGGGCCGAGCGTCCTCCATTCCCGCGCGGCTCGGCGGCAAGGCGGTGACGCTGGCGCAGATGCTGACGCTCCTCGCCTTCCTGGTGGCGCCGGCGTACCTGCGTCCCATGGCGTGGGCCACGACCGCCGTCGGCCTCTACGCGATCTGGGACTATTACAATGCCCGCCGACTGCGGCAGCGGGTGGGACAGGAACACATGACCGGGAAGGGGTCCTGATGGAAACGAAGCACATCGCGCTCGCCTGGACGGGCGGCCTTCGATTCACGGGCGGTGAGCCGAACGGCCCGGCGTCCCACATCGACGCTGACAACGCCGAGGCGCCGGGACCGATGCTGCAACTGCTGATGGCGGCGGCGGCCTGCAGCGGGGCCGACGTCGTGGACATCCTCGCGAAGATGCGGGAGAAACTGACCGGCCTGGACATCGAGGCCTGGGGCGACCGGCGGGACGAGCCGCCACGGCGCTACACCGGCCTGCGCCTGCTCTTCCGGGCGCGGGGCGACTCGCTTGACGAGGCGAAGGTGCGCCGCGCCATCGACCTGTCGCTGGAGAAATACTGCTCGGTGATGCACTCGCTCGCGCCCGACATCCCGGTGAGCTACGAACTCGATCTCGGCTGAGTTTCCGGAAACATGAGCGCCCCGGCGGATTCCGCCGGGGCGCGCATCACCTGCACACGACCGGAGCTTCAGGCGGCGCCTGAGCCCGCCGTCTCCTTGCGTCGTACCGGCTGGCAGTACCGCTCGCCGAGCTCGCGAAGCTGAGTCAGCTCCGGGTCGGTGAGGTCGTCGTACCGTTCAGCGAGGTACTGCATGGTGTCGTCCATCCATTCCTTCTGGTGTTCCGGAAGGGCTTCGATGACGCCGCAGCGCAGGATGTGACTGAACAACTCGTCACGAGCCTGATCCTGCGTGGAAGCCACTGCCGGAGTGTTCCGGGTCTTCTTCTTGGACATCCCTTCCCCTGTGTCTGAGCGGTGTACTTTGCGCCGGTAACTATAACCGGATAGCACCATTTGGTGCAAACCCCGTGCTCAACTCCATTGGACAGGTCCCAGACCGCTGCGGCTGCTTGACTTAGGGAGTTTTTGCCCGCCCCGTGGCCCGGCGATATACATTTCCCGGCCGTACATCTGAAAGGACGCGCCTGCGTCCGGTGAGGGCAGTCCATGGCGGAGCATGAAGAGCTCTACGACGACGCACGCGCCGAGCGCCTGAAGGCGCTCCTGCGCCGTCTCGCTGATCTCATCCGGGAACTGGACCGGAAGGACGCCCTGCTGGCGTCGAGCGCCGAGTTGCAGCGGCTGCTAGGGGACGCGCGGAGCGAGTTGTTCCACTACGAGGTCCGCAGCACGTATGATACGCCCGAGATCGCGGAACACCGGCGGCTCGTTGACGACGCGTTGAACGGTTCGTTTACCCTCGAAGACCCGGAGGACGAAGAGCCATGGCGGCGCCCGCGCCCAGCGGATTGAAGCGATTTTATCTCGTGCTCGCCCTAGTGGCGGTGATCGGCGTTGGTGCGATGGTGGTGCTGTCCCAGCGGAAAACGGTGAGTATCCCGGCCAACGTCGTCGTCACCACGGCCGACACGGCGGGCTTCCAGGGGTACATCCTGGGCAGCGCCGATGCGCCGGTCGAGGTCACCGAGTACGCCGACTACCAGTGCCCGGCCTGTGCGGGCTTCGACGCCGTCCAGTTTCCGTCCGTGCGCGAGCGCCTCATCGGCACCGGCCGGGTGCGGTGGAGGTACCGGGACTTCCCGCTCAACCAGCATCCCCAGTCCCGCATTGCCGCGCACGCGGCGGCCTGCGCCAACGACCAGGGCAAGTATTGGGAAATGCACCGGTTCATCTATGAAGCGCAGAACGACTGGTCGATGCAGTCGAATGCGGCCAGCCAGTTCCGCAGCCTGGGCAAGTCCATCGGCCTCGACCTGGGCGCGTACGACGCGTGCATGGAGAGCGCGAAATACGCGGGCCGCATCCAGGCCAGTTACGACGAGGGCGTGAAGGTGGGGGTGCAGTCGACGCCGACGTTCATGATCGGCGGGCGGCTCGCGGCCGGCAACCTCCCATATGACGCGCTGAAGCACATCGTGGATTCGATCGCCCCGCCGGCGCCCGCGCC
This sequence comes from uncultured Gemmatimonadales bacterium, assembly GCA_963773095.1. Lineage (GTDB taxonomy): Bacteria > Gemmatimonadota > Gemmatimonadetes > Gemmatimonadales > GWC2-71-9 > JAGGAG01. The sequence goes on along the minus strand of CAVYZY010000012.1, from coordinate 117,021 downwards.
CACCCAGTGAGCCGAGGCCGGATCAGCCTCCTTCCGTGACACACGACACCCGCGCCGGTCGCTCGACGAGCGAGCTGGCATTCCTGGCCCTCGCCGCCCTCGGCGTCGTCTACGGCGACATCGGGACAAGCCCGCTGTACGCGCTCAAGGAGTGCTTCAACCCGCACCACGGGCTGGCGCCCACGCGCGAGAACGTCATGGGCGTCATGTCGCTCGTGTTCTGGGCGATGAACTTCGTGGTCTCCTTCAAGTACATCACCTTCGTGCTGAAGGCCGACAACCGCGGCGAGGGCGGCATCCTGGCGCTCCTCGCGCTGGTGCGGCCGCACGCGCATGCCGGAACCCGGCGGCGCGCCGTGCTCGTCAGCGCCGGACTGTTCGGCGCCGCACTGCTGTACGGCGACGGCATCATCACGCCCGCCATCTCGGTGCTCGGTGCGGTAGAGGGCCTGACCGTGGCGACCACCGTCTTCGAGGGATGGGTGCCGTACCTCTCCGCGGCGATCCTGCTGGTGCTCTTCCTGGTGCAGCGCACCGGCACCTCGAGGGTGGGCGCCGTGTTCGGGCCGGTGATGGTGATCTGGTTCATCTGCATCGCGTTGCTGGGCCTGCGCGGACTCTCCGCCGATCCCTCGGTGCTCGCCGCCATCAACCCCATTCACGCCATCCGCTTCTTCCGCGACGACGGCATGACCGGGTTCCTCATCCTGGGCTCGGTCGTGCTCGTGGTGACCGGCGGCGAGGCCCTGTACGCCGACATGGGGCACTTCGGCCGCCGCCCGATCCGCCTCGCGTGGTTCGCCGTGGCGCTGCCGGCGCTGCTGCTCAACTACTTCGGCCAGTCGGCGTGGCTGCTGCACCATCCGGAGGCGCTGCACAATCCCTTCTATGCACTGGTGCCGCCGTGGGCGCTCTATCCCATGGTCGCCATCGCCACCGCGGCGGCGGTGGTCGCGTCCCAGGCCCTCATCTCGGGGGCGTTCTCCCTGACACAGCAGGCGGTGCAGCTGGGCTACTCGCCGCGGGTGACGATCCAGCACACCTCGGCCAGGGAATCGGGCCAGATCTACATCCCCCAGGTGAACGCGGCGCTCTGCATCGGCTGCATCGCGCTGGTGCTGGGGATGCGGAGTTCCACCGCACTGGCGGCGGCGTACGGCATCGCGGTGACGGGCACCATGATCATCACCACGCTGCTCTTCCACACGGTGACGCGCGAGCGCTGGCACTGGCCGTGGGCGGCGTCACTGGCGCTCGCGATCCTCTTCCTGGTGGTGGACCTCGGGTTCTTCGGTGCCAACCTGGTGAAGGTGGCGAGCGGCGGCTGGATTCCGCTCGTCGTGGCGGCGGTGATCTACCTGCTCATGACTACGTGGAGCGTCGGCCGGCGGCGGCTGTGGGCGATCGTGCGGGAGAACACCCTGCCGTTCGACCTCTTCCTTCCCGACATCGCGCGCCGCAAGCCGCCGCGGGTACCCGGCACCGCGGTGTTCCTCACGTCGGAGGCATCGGGCGCTCCGCCGGTGCTGCTGCATCACCTCAAGCACAACAAGGTGCTGCACGAGCGCGTGGTGATCATGTCGGTGGCGACGACCGATATTCCGCTGGTGCCGGTGGCCGAGCGGATCGAGAGCGAGTCACTGGGGGAGGGGTTCTATCTGGTGAAGGCGCACTACGGCTTCATGGAGACGCCCGACGTGCCGCTCGCCCTGCTGCAGCTGTCCGCCGAGCTGCGCAGCGAAGGGAAGGACACCGCGACCTTCCGCACCGCCGACACGAGCTTCTACCTCGGCCGCGAGACGCTCATCGTGCAGCACAAACCCAAGGCAAAGCCGGGCGCCCCGCGGCGCGGCGCGGCGTCATCGGGCGACGGGATCGGCGGCCTGCCCGGGATGCCGCGCTGGCGCAAGAAGCTCTTCGCCTTGATGGCGAGGAACGCGCAATCGGCCACCGCCTTCTTCCAGCTGCCGCCCAACCGGGTGGTGGAGCTCGGCGCCCAGATCCAGTTCTAAGTCAGGACTCTTCCGCCTCGTACATTTCCCGCAGCCGCGCCACTACTCCCGGATCCGCCAGCGTCGTCGTGTCGCCCAGGGCGCGTCCCTCGGCGATGTCGCGCAACAGTCGGCGCATGATCTTTCCGCTGCGCGTCTTCGGCAGGTCGGCGGAGAAGAGGATGTCGTCGGGGCGCGCGATTGCGCCGATCTTCTTCGCGACGTGTTCCTTGAGGTCGTCGCGCATCTCCGCCGTGGCGGCGTGGCCTTCCTTGAGCGTGACGAACGCGGCGATCGCCTGGCCCTTGAGATCGTGTGCCTTGCCGACGACGGCCGCCTCGGCCACGGCGGGGTGGTCGACCAGCGCGCTCTCCACCTCCATCGTGCCTATGCGATGGCCCGCCACGTTGAGCACGTCGTCCACCCGCCCGAGGATCCACCAGTAGCCGTCGTCGTCCACCTTGGCCCCATCGCCGGCGAAGTAGCGGCCGGGGAAGCGGCTCCAGTAGGTCTCGCGATAACGGGCGTCGTCGCCATAGATGGTGCGCAGCATGCCCGGCCACGGCTCGGTGAGGACGAGGAAGCCGCCGCCCTTCTCGAGCACGGTGCCATGGACATCCACGAGCTTCGCGGCGATGCCGGGGAAGGGGATCGTCGCGGAGCCCGGCTTGGTGGTGACGACCCCCGGCAGCGGCGTGATCATGATCCCGCCGGTCTCCGTCTGCCACCAGGTGTCCACGATGGGGCATCGGCTGCCGCCGATGTGTTCGCGATACCACATCCAGGCCTCGGGATTGATCGGCTCGCCCACGCTGCCGAGCAGCCGCAGCTGGGAGAGGTCGTGCCGGGCCGGGTGCTCCGGTCCCCACTTCATGAAGGCGCGGATTGCCGTCGGAGCGGTGTAGAAGACGGTGACGCCGTAGCGCGCGCAGATCTTCCAGAAGCGGTCGCGCTCGGGCCAGTCGGGCGCCCCTTCGTACATGAGCACTGTCGCCCCGTTCGCGAGCGGGCCGTACACCACGTAGGAGTGTCCGGTGACCCAGCCGATGTCGGCGGTGCACCAGAAGACGTCGTTGTCCTTCAGGTCGAAGACGTACTTCGTCGTGGCGGCCACGTGCGTGAGGTATCCGCCTGTGGTGTGCACGATGCCCTTCGGCTTCCCGGTGGTCCCGGAGGTATAGAGGATGAACAGCATGTCCTCCGCGTCCATCGGTTCGGCGGGGCAGACGGGTGAGGCCTGTTCCAGCAGCCGGTGCCACCAGTGGTCGCGCCCCTCGCGCATGGTGGCGAAGGCCTCGTCTCCCTCACCGCCGGGCCGGCGGCGCACGACGACGACGTGTCTGATGGTGGGACAGCCTTCGATGGCCTCGTCGGCGAAGCGCTTGAGCGGAAGCACGCTGCCGCGACGGTAACCGCCGTCGGCGGTGATGAGCACCGTGCACTCGGCGTCATTGATGCGATCGCGCAGGGCCTCCGCCGAGAAACCGCCGAACACCACGGAGTGCACGGCGCCGATGCGCGCACACGCGAGCATCGCGATTGCCGCCTCGGGGATCATCGGCAGGTAGATCGCGACGCGGTCGCCCTTCAGCACGCCCAGGCCCTTGAGCGCGCTGGCGCACCGGCCGACTTCCTGGCCCAGCTCCCAGTAGGTGTACACGCGCCGGTCGCCCGGCTCGCCTTCCCAGATGATCGCCGCCTTGTTGCGCCGCGCACCGCTCAGGTGCCGGTCGACGCAGTTGGCGGCCACGTTGAGCTGGCCGCCGCTGAACCACCTCGCATGCGGGGCGGTCCATTCCAGCACCGACTGCCACGGGCGGGACCAGGCGAGCGACCGGGCCTGCTCCGCCCAGAACGCGAGGCGGTCACGCGCGGCGTCGTCGTAGAGCGCCTGGGTGCCGTGGGCCGCGCTCGCGAATCCCGGCGTGGGAGGGAACCGGCGCTGTTCACTGAGCAGCGTACTGAGCTGTGAGGACATGAAGGGCGTCTCTGGCGAAGGTAGAAACGCGAACGTGCAAGTATTCGCATACGGTCGTGCAGGGCGTTGCTTGGCGGTCTGCCGGGGAAATCCGCGAAACTCGGCGCGGCGGCGCCCGGCAAACGAGCCAAGTCGTGTGAATATAGGCATCTGGCAAACGTGGCATCAGTCTCGCTATGTCATGAAGTGGGACGCAGCGACGTTCCGACAACAGAACCTGATCCGCCCGATAAGAGCACACCCGGAGTGATCCGGGGCCGCAAAACCAGAGGTCTCGACAGTACCGCACTCCTGCGGTTCGCGAGATAGCTCGGTGCCGAAGGTGGAGAAATGCTGCGGGCAACCGCGGGTTTCCTTATCGGGTGTGGGAGCAGAATCATGCGATCCACACCTCAGTACGTACGGGAGATGGCTGCGCCCGAGACCCTGGGTCTCGACACACGAGTCGCATTCCGCACCGGAGCTTTCGAGCTCCTCGAGTCGATGCCTGAAGGCGAAGGCCGGCTCGTCGTCGATCTCGCTGCCACGGGACACGTGGACTCCGCGGGCCTCGGCGCCCTGATGCTGGTGCAACGCCGGGCCGCAGAACGCCGGCACGCCGTCGTCCTCGAGAATCCGAGCGACGAGCTCCGCTTCCTGCTCAACATCACGAAGCTCAGCATGCTCTTCGAGTTCGAACCCGCAGGGGTCTGAGAGACGGCGCCGCAGCGCAAGCTGTGCGTCCAGATGGCAGGTCGGATCGAGGTCTGGCAACGCCCCGCTCCGGCCTGTCGTCGTTTTCAGACGTGAGCGGTGAAGCCCTGAGGGCGTGAGGATAGACTGTACGCCGATGGACAGTTAGTCTCCCCGCCGTGCCCGTCACCAGCCAACCCGAACGGCAGCCCGTCCTGCTCCAGGCCACCGGCCTGCGCCGCAGCTTTGGCGAGCGGGTGGTCCTCGATGGGGTCGACCTCAGCGTCGGCGAGGGCGAGACCATCGCGGTGACCGGGCCCAACGGCGTCGGGAAGACGACGCTGCTGCGGATCCTCGCGGGGTTGCTGCGCCCGTCCGCGGGGAGCGTGCTGCTCGACGGCCGCCCGGTGCGGACCGCCGATCCCCGGAGCCGGGCTGCGATCGGGCTCCTCTCGCATCGCGCGATGCTGTACGACGACCTCACCCTCCAGGAGAACCTCGAGTTCGTGGCACGCCTGCACGGGCTCCGGGATCCGCGACGGGTCGCCCGCGAGGCGCTGGAGCAGGTCGAGCTCCTTGCCCGGGCCGGCGATTCGCCGCGCACGCTCAGCCGCGGCCTCATCCAGCGCGCCGCGCTGGCGCGCGCGCTGCTGCATGCGCCGAGACTGCTCCTGCTGGATGAGCCCTTCACCGGACTCGACAGCGCGGCCGCGGGGCGGCTCACCTCGCTGCTTGCCGCGCGCCGCCCCGCGGGACTCGGCACCATCATCGTGACCCACCAGGTGAACGAGGCACGTGACGTCGCGTCGCGCGTGCTCGCTCTGCAGGCGGGCAGCGTGGGGACTTCGGCCGCATGAAGGACGGGCTGCCCGGCACCCTGACGGCGGGCCTCATCATCGCCGGGAAGGACCTGCGCTCCGAGCTCCGGCGCCGCACGGCGCTGGTCTCGGCGGTGGTCTTCGCCGCCCTCATCCTCGTGATCTTCAATTTCGCGCGCGACCCGACCGCGCTGCGCGCGGAACAACTCGCACCCAGCGCGTTCTGGATCACCTGCGCCTTCGCGGCGGTGACGGCGCTGTCGCGCGCCTTCGCCGTGGAACTGGAGCACGGGGCGCTCGACGGCCTGCTCCTCGCGCCGGTGCCGCGCGAGGCGCTGTTCGTCGGGAAGTTCCTCGGCAACCTTGCCTTCGTGCTCGTGGTGGAGAGCATCGCCCTGCCGCTCTTCGTGCTATTCTTCAACGTGAGCCTGAAGGGGGCGCTGCCGGGTATCATGCTCGTGTCCCTGCTGGCGACCGTGGGGTTCGTAGCGGTGGGCACCGTCTTCAGCGCGCTCACGGCGCGGGTGCGGTTCAACGAACTGATGCTGCCGGTACTCCTGCTCCCGTTCATGCTTCCGCCCCTCGCCGGGGCGGCCCAGGTCACCGCGGCGCTGCTCAACGGGCGACCGCTTCTCGAGAGCGCTGGCTGGCTCCGCCTTCTCCTGGTCTATGACATCACCTTCGTCACCCTCAGTGTCCTCGTCTTTCCCGCCCTCTTTGACGAGTAGCGACGCGCGCCTCGCCGCCGGCCGCGCGCTCCGTGCCGGTCGGGTGCTTACCGGCCTCGGCCTGCTCGGCGTGATCGCCGCGTATGTGCGCGCCATCGTCTTCACCGCCGTCGAGGCGGTGCAGGGCCCGGCGCAGAAGATCATGTACGTGCACGTACCCTCGGCCTGGTGCGCCTTCCTGGCGTTCGGGCTCGTGGGGATCTGCAGCGGGCTCTACCTGTGGCTGGGCGACCGGCGGCTCGACACCTTCTCCGAGGCGTCCGCCGAGGTAGGCCTGGTACTGACTGCGCTGGTGCTGGTCACCGGTCCCATCTGGGGCAAGCCGATCTGGGGCACCTGGTGGCAGTGGGAGCCCCGTCTCACCTCGACCCTGTTCCTCTTCTTCCTGTTCGTCGGCTACCTGACGCTGCGCCGCACGATGTTCGACCCGGCCGAGCGGGCGCGCTACAGCGCGGTGGTGGGCATCCTGGGCGCGATGCTCGTGCCGTTCATCCACCTCAGCGTCTACATGTTCCGCACCATCCATCCCCGACCCGTGGTGCTCAACCCGGAGGGCCCGACCATGCCGGGCTCCTTCGTGGCCACGCTGCTCTCTTCCCTGGCGGCATTCACGCTGCTGTACCTGGGGCTGGTCACCACGCGCTACGGCCTGGGTCGTCTGCGCGAACTGCGGGAGGCACGCCATGTTCCTACTGCGTGAGCCGCCAGACAACGGGAGCTACATGCTGGCGGCGTACACCATCGTTGCCGTCGTGCTGGTGGGGTACTCGGTAATGCTGCTGATCAGGGCGCGAAGAGAAGAACAGCGTGAGCGGTAAGCAGTGAGCGGGCCCACGATTCCCGCTCACCGCTCGCCGCTTACGCTGTTTGCTCACCTGCCATCATGCCTTCGGAACACGAGGGCCGCGTTGATCCCCCCAAAACCGAATGAGTTGCTCAGCAGGTATTCGGGGTCGGCGCGCCGGCCCTCGCCGGCCATGTATGACAGGTCGCACGCCGGATCGGGCGTGGTGAGGTTGACGGTGGGCGGGAGCCAGTGGCGCTGGCTCGCGAGAGCGCAGATGGCGGCCTCGAACGCCCCGCTCGCGCCCAGGGCATGGCCGTAATACCCCTTGGTCCCGCTAATCGCCATGCCCTTCGCGTGATCCCCGAACACCTGCTTGATGGCGCTCGTCTCGGTCGGGTCGTTGAGGGGCGTCGACGAACCGTGCGCGTTGATGTAGCCGATCTCGCCCGGTGCCACATGTGCCTCGCCCAGTGCCAGTGCCATGGCGCGCGCCGCCTGCCGCCCGTCGGGACGCGGTTGGGTCATGTGGTGCGCATCGTTGGTGACGCCGTAGCCACACACCTCGGCGTAGATCGGCGCGCCCCGTGACAGAGCCCGTTCCCGCTCCTCGAGCACGAGTACCGCGGCGCCCTCGGCCATGACAAAGCCGTCGCGCTCGCGATCGAACGGCCGGCTTGCGGTGGCGGGATCGTCGTTGCGGGTGGACATCGCCCGGATGACGGCGAACGCCCCGAAGCAGAGTGGTGCGAGCGGCGCCTCGGTGCCCCCGCTCACCATCACGTCGGCGTCGCCGCGCGCGATCGCGCGGAACCCGTCGCCGATCGCCATGGTCCCCGACGCGCAGCTCATGCCGTTCGTCGTATTGGGGCCCGACAGCCCGAACTCGATCGCCACGTTGCAACTCGCGGCCCCGCCGAACACGGCGAGCGCGAGCGAGGGATCGACCGCGCGCAGGCCGCCGCGCATGTAATTGCCGTGTTCTTCCTCGGCGCGCGCGACACCGGCGAGCGCCGTGCCCATGCTGGAGCCGATGCGCTCGCCGTCCTCGCGCGCCAGGTCGATCGCCGCGTCGGCGAGTGCCAGGCGCGTCGCCGCGACGCCGAACTGCGCAAAACGGTCGAACCGGCGTACGCGCCGCGCCTCGATGTGATCCTCCGGGTGGAAGTCCGGCACCTCACCCGCCATGCGGGTGCGGAACGGGGAGGGATCGAACCGGGTGATCGGGCCGACTGCCGAGACCCGGCTCAGCAGGCCGTTCCAGAACGCCTCGCGTCCGGTCCCGATAGGCGTCACGGCACCGATGCCCGTGATTACGACTCGCCTGGGCTTCACGTCATTCCTTTCACTGCTGCTTCCCCGCCTTCCAACGCGCGCTTCAGGCCCGCAAGCGTGCGGCTCGCGATGCCATGCACGAACACCGGGCCGATCACCCACTCCGCGGCCGGCTGGCGGATGAGCGGCCATGACGGGCCGCTCCATTCATGCACGATCGAGACGTCCACGCCGTCGGCGGTGTCCCGCAGGGTCCACTCCACGTCCATGCCGGTGGTGATGCCGCGGACGTGCCGGTACCGGACCGCGCCTCGCGCCGGCTCGATCCACATCTCGGACACCCACCAGGTGGGCCAGCCGAGCGGGCCGAAAGGCCGGTTGGCGGACATTTCCACGAGTCCGCCGCCGGGACGTCGTTCCAGGACGCGCACCCAACGATAGTGCGGCAGCAGGTCCGGCCAGCGTTCCACGTCGGATGCGGCGCGGAACGCGTCGCTCATCGGGGCGCGGATGACGGCCCGGTCGACCGTGCGCATCAACTGGCGCGCCAGGCGGCCACGAGGCGGTACCCGGGGCGCCGGTGCACCACGGCGTCCACCCCGGCGTCGCGGAGCATCGCCGAGAGCTCATGGGGCAGATACCCCCGACGCACGGAGGTGACTCCATCCGCCTTGGTGGCTGCATCGAAGCCGAGGACCTCGGCGCCGATGCGGAAGCCGAACGCCGCGACGGGGCTTCGGCGCAGGTCGGCGAGCACCACGCCCAAGCGCGCGACGCGGTCAGCCGCGCGGATGACCGCGACCGCGGCCTCCCGCGAGAGGTGATGAATCAGCTGGCTCATCATGACGATGTCCGCGCTCCCCGCGCGGAAGGGGAGGGCGCCAGCGCATCCGACGACGCTGGGGAGCCCGCCGCGACGGGCGAGCGCGGCGGCAACCCGGCTCCGCTCCAGCCCGATGCCCGTCAGGCGCACGCCCCGTCGTGCCGCCCAGTGCGCCGCTCCGCGAGGCAAGTCGCCGACCCCGGTGCCGACATCGAGCAGCGTGAGTGAAGAGCCCCGCGCGCTTCGGGGGATCAGCTGCGCCAGCCCGAAGTGGACGGCCGCAGCCCCGCCGAACCACCAGTTCGAGCGGGCCAGGTTGCGGAACGACTCGGTGACGATCGCCGGATCGGCGCCGGGGTCGTCCAGCAGCTCATGCCCGATGGGTGACAGCGCGAGGGTAGCCATTGCTCAGGCCAGTGACGCGTAGCCGCCGCGGAAGTAGCAGAGCGGGCGGCCGTCGGCTGCACTGCCCGCGACGACGCGTCCCACGAGGATGGTGTGATCACCCGCCTCGTGCGTGGCCGCGCGCTCACACTCGATGTGCGCCAGCGCGCCATCCAGCAGGATGAGTCCCCGCGGGCTCTCCTGGTACCCGATGCCGTCGAACCGCTCCTCGCGATCCTGCGCAAAGCGCCGGCTCACCGTCTCCTGGCTGCTCGCCAGGATGTTGACCGCGAACCCGGGCGCGGTGACGAGCAGTCCGTGCATCGCTGCTTCATGGTCGATCGAGAGCAGCAGCAGCGGTGGTTCGAGCGACACCGACGACAGGCTGTTCGCGGTCATGCCGTGGGGGCGCCCGCTGGCATCCCGGGCGGTGATCACGGTGACACCGGTGGCGAAGCGCCCGAGCAGCTGGCGGAACTGCGCCGGGTCGACAGCGTTCTGGGTCACAGGACCATCCGCGCGAGGAAGAAGGGGTTGAGGACCGCACGGGCCGGCAACACGGCACCGGTGACACCCACCAGCGTGTCGGCCATGCCGCGACGCCGGCCAATGCGCGCGACCGCGTGATCGAAGAGCCCGGGAACCGTCATTGCATAGCCGATGAGCCGCTCCACCGCCCACTTCCCGGCGAAGCGCCGCCGCCTTGCGCGGCGATAGTCGGCGAGCGCGCGATCGATGGCGGTCGGGCTCTCGAGCGCGCCTGCGAGCGCCTGTGCCACCAGTTCGCCACCCACCAGTGCCGCGCAGATCCCCTCGCCGGTGAACGGGTCGAAGAAATCGGCGGCGTCGCCCACCAGCAGGGCACCCGGGGAGGTCACGTGACGCGCACGCGCCGCGAAGGGTCCGGTGACGAGCACCTCGCGCACGATGCGCTGCGAATGCACCCGGCTGCGCACGGCCGGGAAGCGGTCGAGTTCCTCCATGAAGTATGCCTCGACCCGGCCACCGGCGGCGGCCGCACGCTCCTGCGGCACCACCAGCGCCACGTTGGTGATGCCCCCGCCAATCGCGTTGAGCCCGACGTATCCCTGCCCGCTGACATGCATCTCGGCGCGATCGGCCATCGCGGGGACGCCCTCGACATGGGCCACGAACGCCACGCGCGCCGGCCAGCCGAGGCGCTGCCCGCCGAGCGCGCGTGCCACCCGCGAGCGGAGGCCATCGGCGCCGATCGTGAGCGCAGCCCGGACACTGCGCGGCACGCCGTCGCGCCCGCGGATGACCGCGCCGGCGACGCGCTGGTCTTCCAGGATGAGGCGTTCGAGCGAGGTGGCCTCGAGCACCTCGACTCCTCGGCCACGGGCGGCGCGGACCAGCGCATGGTCGAGCTCACGCCGCGCGATCGACAGGCCCTGGCCTTCGGGGAAGCGGCCCACGAGCCGCGCGCCGCGTGCCGCGGTGACGCTCGAGCCGCTGAGTGGTGTCGCGCCCGCCGAGCAGAGTGTCGCCCTGACGCCGAGCCGGTCGAGCACCCGCACCGCCTCGGGACTCATGTACTCGGAGCAGGCCTTCTCCCGGGGAAAGGTCGCCCGGTCGATCGCGAGCACGCGCCAGCCGGCGTCGGCGAGCAGGGAGGCCGTGGCACTGCCCGCGGGGCCGGTGCCGATCACGAGCGCGTCGGTGACGAGGTCGGTCACGGGACGCGGCTCAGGAGGGTGCGCAGCAGTGCCACGCCAGCCAGCCCGCGAGGGCTCCTGCGGCGGTGGTCACTGCGTTCACGCCATCGTTGGTGAACCATGCCAGACCTCCGGTGCGCGTCGTCCGGCGGCCGCACCGGTGCACGCTCCACTCGCTGTCGGCACCGCACGCCGGGCAGAGAAAGCGTCCCTGGAGCGTTGCCCCCAGGATCGAATCCAGCGTCATGCCGGCCAGGCCGATCCCGGTGCCCCACAGGACGAGTTGCGGCATGCCGGCGGTGAATCCGCCTACGGCGCTGATGACTGCCGCGCCGGCGATGGCGCCTGCGGTGCCGAGGAGCGTCATACCCCCGCTGGTGCCGGCGGATACCGGCCGCCCCACCAGCAGGAGTCTCGGCAGCGTGCGGCTCCTGGAACCGATCGCCGTCGCCCAGGTGTCTGCACCCGCCGCAGCCAGGCTGCCCGTGACCACCCAGACGGCGAGCCCCAGGTCGCTGCCGGCGAAGGCGGCGCCCAGTGCCGCACAGCCGCCGTTGGCCAGGACCTGCCGGGCGTCCCGGCGCTCGCCCTTGGCGTCACCCGCGGCAGCCACCCCGCCTGCGGCAATCCGGCCGAGCGCGGTGCTCAGGATGAAGAATGCACCGAGGACGGCCGCGCCGGGCCATCCGGCTCCCCGAAGTACCGCCACCCCGACCAGGGTCGCTGCAACGGCTCCCCCGCTGGTCAGGGCCGTCGCCGCCCATCCCCCTACCGACAGCAGCACCGCCACGAGCAGTGAGATCAGGAGGTCGGGTCTCATGGGGCCAATGTCCCCGGGGGCGGGGCACCGGCGCAAGCACCCCTAGAGAGGGGAGGTGGCCGTCGATTACTTTGTGATCGCCATCACATGACAGCCCGATCGACCGTCCCCGCCCTGATTCCGCTCAGCCTGCTCCAGGCGCTGCGAAACCTCGATGCCCCTCTCGACGATGGGCTCGAGGAGCTGGCCGGCGAGATGGTGGCAAAGCGCTTCGGCCTGAGCGAGACCGTCGCTGCCCAGATCGAGCGTTACGAAGAACTGGTGGAGCGGGGCGACGAGGTGCCGCGGGACGAGGCGCTCGGCGTGCTCCGCCTGGTGGGGCGGCGGGCAGACGCACAACTCGCCTTTGCCGATGCCGGCCGGCGGGCCGCCCGCCATGCCGCCAAGGCGGCGGGGCGGGGCGCCCGCACGTTGATAAAGGTGGCGCCGGGCGGCATGAGTCGCCGGGTGGGGTTCAGGACGGCCGCGCGCGCGGCATCCCGTACACTCGGTGTCGAGCTGCGCGGAGCGGGCCGCGCCGTGGAAGCGCGGGTCCCCGATTCGCTCACGATCGCGGCCATGCCCGACGGTGAGGCCTGTGGCTACGTCGGGTCGATGCTCGCCGAACTCCTCCGTCTCCTCGCAGGCATGGAGGGGGCGATGACTCACGACCGCTGCCGCTCGCGGGGTGATGCGGTCTGCGTGTGGCATTGGGCCGATTCCGAGGGGTATCGATGACGGTGGCGACGCCCAACCAGGTCGAGCTCGCCGCGGCGCTCCAGGTGGCGGGGGCCGATGGCTGGCTCCTCTACGACTTCCAAGGCGTGAATCCGGTGCTGGGCCAGGTGCTCGGGATCACCGGCATGGGCAGCCGCCGCCTGTTCGTCTACCTGCCGCGCACCGGTGAGCCGGTGGCGGTGGCGCACCGGATCGAGATGCAGTCGGTGGCGGGCTTCCCCGGGCGAGTGCTGCCCTATTCGCGCTGGGAGGAACTGCACGAGGCGCTCCGCAGTGTGGTGGCGGGGAGGCGCGTCGCCATGGAGGTGGCCGTCGACGATGCGGTGCCGTACCTCGACCGGGTGCCGAGCGGCGTCGTGCAGCTGCTCCAGAAGCTCGGTGCGACGGTGGTCCCCTCCGCGGCGCTGGTCACCCGCTTCGCTTCCACATGGAGTGCCGATGACCTCGCCGATCACGTCGCGGCGGCGGCCGTGCTGGCGCGAGTGGCGCAGCAGGCGCTGCAGCGTGCGGTGGTGGCGGGCAGGAGTGGGCTGACCGAGAGCGCCCTGCAACGGGAAGTGATCGACGCGATCCACGCGGGCGGCCTCGTGTTCGATCATCCGCCCATCGTCGGGTTCGGCCCGAACGCGGCCAATCCCCATTACGAGCCGATCGCGGGATCCGACCGCGCGCTTTCGAAGGACGAGGTGGTGCTGCTCGACCTGTGGGGCGGGCTGCGGTCCGGCGCGGTCTACGCCGACCAGACCTGGATGGGCTTCAGCGGGCCCCAACCGCCGGCCGAGGTGCAAACGGTGTGGGAGACGGTGCGCGATGCCCGCGACGCGGCGATCGAATTCGTGCGGTCGGGTTGGTCGGCAGGTCGGCTGATACGGGGATTCGAGGTGGACCGGGTGTCTCGCGGGGTGATCACTGCCGCAGGATACGGAGCGGCCTTCGTCCACCGGACGGGGCACTCGATCGACCACCGGTTGCACGGCTCGGGACCCCACCTGGACGACTACGAGACCCACGACGACCGACAACTCCTGACGGGGACGGGCTTTTCGGTGGAACCGGGCGTCTACCTCGCCGGCCGGTTCGGGGTCCGGAGCGAGGTGAACATGTACCTGACGCCCGGGGAGGCCTTCGTGACCCCCGGCGCGGCGCAGCGGGACCTGATCACCGGAGCCTAGGCTGCCGGGCCCGGCGTTGTCGCGTTCCTGAACGTCACTTCCCGGGTATCCGCAGGCGTTTCAGGGAGTTACGGAACGTCACCGGAACGTCTCGTCCGGGTCGCGGTTGCTTGACACCGACGGTACCGCACTTCATACTTGTCTCGCGCCGTCCCGGCCAGGACGGAGTTCCGTTGCACAACTCCAGCAGTCTCTCGACCCAAGGAAGAACGCTTCGCGCGCTAGCGCGAAGCAGCGCAGTGCGCCGCTGAGGCGTATTCGTGTCCCTCGACGAATGCTCCGGAGCGCCCGCTCCAGCGGTGATCGCATTGATGAGTGCTTTAGCAGCGCGGTTTACGCCCAGGAGGAAGGCTTCTATGACACAAAGCGGAGTCAGCGCCTTCGCCCGACTCGCGAGACGGTTCGCGTTGTCGGCAGTGCTGCTGTTCGCGAGCGCGGGAGCGCTCGCGGCACAGACTGGTAAGATCGAAGGCAAGGTGCGGGACCAGCAGGGTGCGCCGATCCAGAACGCCCAGGTCGTCATTGTGGGCACCGCATTCAGTGCACTCACGAACCCGCAGGGCTACTACTTCATCAACAACGTGCCAGCCGGCACCGTCGCGATCCGGGCGGCCTTCATCGGCTACAAGAAGACCGAAGTCGAGGGCGTGAAGGTGCTCGCCGGCCAGACGCTCACGCAGGACATCCAGCTCGAGCAGGCCACGGTCCAACTGGAGGAAGTGGTCTCGGTCTCCGCCGAAAACCCGCTGGTGCCGCGTGACGAAGTCACGACCAAGCAGCGCATCGACGGTGATTTCGTCGAAAACCTGCCGGTGGACCGGGTGGGTCAGGTGCTGCAGCTGCAGCCGGGCGTCGTCGGGAGTACCACCGGGACCAACCTTTCGATCCGTGGTGGCAGAGACGACGAGGCGGCCTTCTACGTGGACGGTGTATCGACCCAGCCGGGCAACCGCGGCAACGGCGATGCGGCGGCCGCTACCAGTTCGCTTCTAGTGCAGAGTGCCCCGGGCGTTGCCTATGGCTCCAACAGCTTCGAGGAAGCCTCGATAACGACTGGCGCGGCGTCGGCGCAGTACGGCAATGCCCAGTCAGGCATCGTCAGCCTGACGTCCCGTACCGGCGGCTCCAAGATCGCCGGCCGCCTCGCCGCCGAAAGCGACGAGATGTTCGGGAGCACGATCGGGATGGGGTTCAACCGTTTTGAAGGGAACCTGAGCGGTCCGATCTTCGGCGGCCTGACCTTCACCGTGAACGTGGCTGGCGAGGGCAATGAGTCCGTCCGGTCGGGCAAGGGGCGCGAGAATAACCCGATCTTCGTGACGTCGGGCGTCGACACCACGGTCGACAACGCAGGCGAGGGGGTCACCATCAACAGCTACTCGGTCTACACTGGTAGCTGCGACAGCTTCTCGGGTGCCAAGAATTCGGATGGATCCGCTTCTCCCATCGCCAGCAACTACGGCGCGAGCTGTCATGGGGCCCGGCTGCCCCAGTCGGCCTTCTCGGCGGGACAGCTTGGCGGCAATCTGAACTTCTCCTACGGGAACGGCTCCCGCTTCCGGCTGGGCGCGGCGCTCAGCCAGAACCAGGGCCGGAACTTCAGTAACGGGAACCGGCTGAACCCCGGCACGGCCGGCAACCTGCAGTCTGGCTTCCGGGCGCAAAACGCAGTCTACACCCTGAACTGGACGCAGAACCTGGCGAAGTCCGCCGAGCGCGCCCTGGCGCTGGATGTGAACCTTTCCTATCAGACCGACCGGTTCACCCAGAGTCCCTTCACGGACGGCGGTCCCGGCACGGGTACGCTCGGGTTCTACTTTTCGCCCATTCCGCTCCAGTACGACATGTCCTTCCTCGACGCGACGTTCAACGACTCGACGGCGGGCGTGCCGACTGACTCGGTCTTCTCCAGACTGGACTGCTACGTCCGGAACATCAAGACCTGTGCGGGTGCGATCGACTACACCAACAATGACACGGTCAGCAACCACAAGAGCCAGTTCAACTACCGGTCGAATCCCTACGCGTTGGCGAACAACACCTTCCCCGATGGCGGGGCGGCCAACGACTTTCTCTTCCTGTACCGGGAAAACCGGTACGTGGGCAATGCCTCGCTCGACTGGCAGGTGGACCGGTACAACCGCATCCAGGTTGGCGGCGAGTTCGTGCAGTACGACATGACCAGCTATGCGGCCTCGATCGACCCGGATTTCTTCTCGGACTTCTGGTCCCAGAAGCCGCAGCGCTACGCCGCGTTCATCCAGGACCGCCTGGACATCGGCGACGTGGTGGTCCAGCTGGGGCTTCGGTACGACCGGTTCGACACGCGGACGAACCGGTGGCAGGGCTACCCCCGGATCTCCAGCAACCCGGCGCTCGATACGATGCCAGCCGGCACCGACCCCGCCGTCTTCTTCGTGCCGGACCAGGCGTTCGACTACTTCAGCCCGAGGGTCCAGGTGGCGTTCCCGGTCACGGAACGCACCAACTTCCGCCTCTCCTACGCGCAGGCGGTACAGTCGCCTGACTTCGCGCTGGTGCTGAGCGGCCTCAACACCGACATCTCCACCACCAACTCGAACCAGGTGTATGGACAGAACGTCGACTACGGCAAGTCGATCATCTTCGAATTCGGCGTTCAGCATGCGTTCAGCGATGACATGGTGCTCGACATCTCGGCGTACAACCGCGACAACCTGGCCAACGCCGCCGGTCGCCTGGTGAACGCCTTCGATCCGGTGACTGGCGCCGACCAGCAGCTCCGGCTTGTCACCAACTCCGACTTCGGCAACACCAAGGGCATCGACATCCGGCTCAACCGCCGGTTCGGCCAGTTGTTCAACGGCACCGTCGGGTACAGCTATACCCAGGCGGCCAACACCGGGTCCGATCCGTTCACGTACATCAACTTCGGATCACGGGTAGTGAACACGGTCAACGGCGGCAACCAGCCACCGCCGCAGGCCATCGCCCCGACCGCACTTTCCCGGCCCAGCAACCTGGTGGGCGCCCTGGCGCTGACGTTCCCGAACGGCTGGAACGCCGGGTCGACGATGGGCGGAATCCTGCAGAACTTCGGCGCGTACATGACCTTCCGGTTTGCCAGCGGCACCGCGTACACGGCGTGCGCCGAAGCTTCTGGCAACGAGTCGATTCGGAGCGGTGGGGTGTGCACGAAGGGTGGTTTCCTGGGAGGCCTCAACAGCGTGCGCCTGCCCGGGTTCAAGCAGTTGGACATGCGCTTCGTGAAGGGGTTCATGCTGGGTGGCAGCCAGCTGTCGGTGTACCTCGACGCGCGGAATATCCTGGGCTTCACGAACACGCTCACCCAGTACGTGACGACCAACA
Source organism: uncultured Gemmatimonadales bacterium (assembly GCA_963773095.1). Taxonomy (GTDB): domain Bacteria; phylum Gemmatimonadota; class Gemmatimonadetes; order Gemmatimonadales; family GWC2-71-9; genus JAGGAG01. Next base: position 99,835 of record CAVYZY010000012.1, on the reverse strand, counting down.
GTATCACGAGCGGCGTCGAGCACCAGCAGAACTTCACCTCCGACAGCGTCCGCTACGCGAGCGAAGCGTTGGAGAACGGGGCCTATAAGTCCGACGCCAGCATCGACCTCACGTTCGGCGGGGCGTACGCCAGCGGGTGCAACGGCTGGACGGCCAGCGGCCAGCCTTCAGTGCCGAACTGCGTGTACCTGTCGCGGGCCGAGCAGCGCTATGGCAACGGAGACGGCGTCTTCACAGTGGACGAACAGTTGCGGGCGTCCGATGCCCTGTACTACGACAACATCGCAGCCCCCACGTACTTCTACGGTGCGGGCACCGCACTGCGGCTGGGCTTGGAGTTCACTTTCTAACACAGTGCACCACGGGCTCGGCCGAACCAGCTGGTTCGGCCGGGCCGGCTGCGCTTCCACTCTGAGAGGACAGCGATGAAAGTCTTGTTGCGTTCGAGAAGCCTGGCGGCGGCGGGACTACTGGCGCTGACGCTCCTGGCACTGGTTCCCGGAACGGCGTTCGCGAAGCCCGAACCCGGATACCGGCCGCGTGGGTTCCGGCTCTTTGCGCGCGCCCTCGGCGGCCTCACCATCAACCGGGTCGCGCTGGGACTTCGGGCGGCAGAGGGCACCGTCGGCGGCGACTCGACGGGCTCGTCGACGATCGGCGGCGGTTTCTGGCCCAAGGGCACCGCCAACCAGTTCGTGTACAACTCCGGCCTGCAGATCGCCGGAATCATCAGCAACCCCGGCGGCACGTGGGACAACGACACCACGGGCTCCTTCTTCTTCAACGCCCGGGGCGGCGGCAACGGCGCCCTGGTCGAGAATATCTACAACTTCAACAACCCGGCCGATGCCGGCGCGTGGCCCGCGGCGGCGAAGGTGCCGCTCGAGCTCAATCCGGCGGACAACTTCTACGACCCCGCGCTGACCGGACTCAACTCCGCCTCCCAGGGCGACGTGTGGTTCGTCACCTGGGACGGGAACCCCTCGCTGAGCGACGGCCGGGATCATCCACTGGGCGTGGCCGTCGAGACCCGTGGCCTCGGCTGGAACTTCCCGACCGGCAACGAAGACATCGTCTATTTCGTCTTCACCTTCTACAACGTCACCGCGAGCAACCCGGCCGTGTATAGTCAGGTGCGGTCGGACATGCGCCCCATCATGCAGCAGCTCGGCCAACAGTTCGTTGCGTCGAGCGAGAAGCAGTATGGTATCACACTGCCGGCTGATGGCTACACCATCAAGGAAATGTACTCCGGGTTCGGCGCCGACATGGACGTGGCCTCGGCCGGCGTCAACTACTGCACGGTGAACATGCCCTTCGCCATGGGCTACTGCTACGAACACACGTTCACGCCGACGGCCGGCGAGCAGTACTCCAACCCGACCATCTGGGGTGCGCCGTTCTTCGCCGGCCCGGGTTTCGTCGGCGTCAAGTACCTCCGGAGCCCGACCGGCGCCGGCAAGATTCAGTTGTTCTCCAACACGGTCAACTCCACCGCCGCCGGCCCGAGCCTTTTCCCCGACGCCAACAACGTCACTCAGCTCTGGCGCTACCTGTCCGGCAAGTTGAGCCCGACCGCGGGCGATCTGTCCTGCAACGTCGCCGGCGGGCAACCAGGATTACCCGCTGATCCCGCGGGCATCTGCTTCGTTGCCACCAGTGCGGGGGACGCCCGCTTCTTCCAGTCCTCCACGCCGCTCACGCTGGCACCGGGAGAACTCAAGAGCATCGTCGTGGCGTACATTTTCGCCGCGCCGGTCGCGGTCCCCAATTTCACTCCCGGCCAGGGCCCCGGCCTCGACGTCAAGCCGGGAAACCCGGTCCGGCTCAACAACGCCGTCCTGCTGGCGTCGGGCGCCAACCTCATCGACTCGCTCACGGGTTTCGCGGGCTTCACGGACGCCAACGGGGACCTGGAGGTCACGCAGAACGAGATCAAGACCGTCCCGGCCTCGCTGCTCAACAAGGCGCTGACCGCTCAGACGATCTTCGACAACCAGTTCCTCCTTCCGTTCTCGCCGGCCACGCCGAACTTCTACCTGATCCCGGGCAACAATCAGGTGACGGTCGTGTGGCAGCCAAGCGCCAGCGAAATCTCGGGCGACCCGTATTTCGGCGTGGCCTCCGTCCCGGGCGTCGCGGGCCAACCGAACCTGCTCTATGACCCGAACTTCCGTCAGTACGACGTCGAGGGCTACCGCGTGTATCGGGGCCGCGTCAACAACGCGAGCGAGCTGACGCTGGTGGCGCAGTTCGACTATTACGGTACACAGATCAACGATTTCACCGGTCAGGTTAACCCGGTCAGCACGTGCCGCCCGGAACTGGGTGTCGTGTCACCCACAGGCTGCACGTACGACTTCGTCGTGGGCAGCGGCGTCGCGCCCACTGTCTCCGTGGCGCACGACGCTCGTCGGCGACATTGTCCAGGTCAAGCTGGGCGGTCCCTACAGCGTCGTCCTCAGCGACAGCACGGCGATGATCGTTCCCAACTCGGCGGACTCGGCGCTCACGTCGGCAGGCAATGGCGGGTACCCGCCGCTCGCGAATACCGGCGTGCCATTCGCCTTCATCGACAACGAGCCGAAGAACAACTTCCGCTACTTTTACGCCGTCACGGCGTTCGACCTCAACAGCTATCCAGTCGGGCCCGTCCAGCCTCGAGTCCCCGCGCACCGGCAAGGCGGTTACGCCGAGCGTCCAGGGCACGAACACGGTCAACGCCACGCTCGTTTCCGGCCTGTATGGGGACGGCCCGAATCAGTTGAATGTTTCTGCTCCGTTCACGATCGACGCGGCGACCGGCATCTTCAGCGGCACGCCGCCGGCCACCAACGGCGTGGACGGCGCGTTCGCTCCAGTCGTACCGGCACTGCTGCCGGCGTTCAACCTGACCGCGACCATCGACTCGGTGACCGCATACTTACAGTACGAGTCAACGAGAAGTGCGGCACCGGGCGTCGAGCAACTGGCTTTGACGCGTGCTACATCTTCTACGTGACGTTCGACAAGGACGGAGTGAAGACGAAGTTCGTCACGGTGACCCCGTGGCCGATGGCCGGCGGCCCCCCGGCCCCTGCGAGCGTCCAGTTCGACGCGACCACGAACATAAAGGCGCAACTTGGCGCTCAGCCGATCAACATCGACCCGACCGCCGCGGCACGATACGGCATCCCGGGCACGGTGACTGGCAGTGCCTCCGTGGGGATCAGCGAGCGGCAGTACATCCAGTTCTCCAGCTTCGAGGGCCAGGCCGCCCGCCGAGGGATGGTGGGCAACAACGGGGGCGTGAATGTGGCGCTCTGCCCGCAGCACGGCGACCAATTGCACTTCTGCCGTCTCACCCGGTGGCTCCCGCTGGTTCCAGGGCGCCAACGAGACGCTCCCTCATCCTACCGTCGCCGGCAAGGTGGGCAGCGGGCTGACGGGTGTCGATACCGTGTGGGCACCGATCCATCATGTGCAGCAGGATCCGAACAACTCGACGACGCCGACGCCGCCGGCGAACAGCGGCACCATCCAGTTCTTTGGGTACGGTTTCGCCGGCCTGAGCCGTGAGGCGGACGTGGTGGTTACCTGGGGTACCGGTGGCGCGCTGGCATCGGTCCACGACATCACCCACGACGTGCCGGTGCCGTTCAGCACCAACGCCGCCGCAAGCTGGGGCTTCGTGCGCGATGCGGGGGCTGCGTCCGTAGTGCCCGGCGTGGTCGAGTGGTCCGACTTCAACTTCCCGCCTAACGTGGCGGAGTGCGTGGGCCGTCGAGGTTGGCGCCGCTGGGCCGGCCGCCATGTGGCCGATTCGGTGCGGTTCGTAAACACGGCCACGGTGGGGCCGGTCTCCACAGCCTACGGCCCCACGGTGGCCACGGGCCAGGGCATTGGCCTCTACATCAACGGTGAGCGCTACATCTTCCAGCTCACCGGTGGTGCGCTGCCTCCGGCGGGCACGCAATGGACGCTGCGTACCTACTCGGGCATCGTCAGGTCATCGACGGCCAGCGCGGCCACCGCTACGCCGTCAGGCTATGCGTTTGCACCGACCGTACCCGTTCGCCGGGGATCCCCGGACTGAAAGTCCAGTTCACGGTGACCAGCCCGACCTCTACCGTCGCGACGACGAACTTCGACCTGACCAAGGTGCACACGGTACCCGATCCGTACTACGTCACCAACGGATACGAGGCCACGACCGAGAACAAGGTCCTCGAGTTCGTGAACCTCCCGAGCCAGGCCATCATCCGCATCTACACGTCGAGCGGTATCCTGGTCAATATGCTCGAGCACAACTCGACGGATTTCGGCGGAAATGAAGCGTGGAATCTCCGCAACCGGAACAACCAGGTCGTCGCGTCGGGTGTGTACTTCTACATGATCGAAGCCGGCGATGCTCGCAGGGTCGGCCGCTTCACCGTGGTGAACTTCGCCCAGTAGTCCACTGGCCCGGCGGGTGGGGCTCCATTCGGGGCCCCACCGCCTACCTCAGGAGATCGAAAGATCATGCGTGATTCTCTAAGACTTCGCTGGGCGCTGACGGGGTTGCTGGTGATGGGTGGCCCGACGCTGCTCGCGGCCCAGAACACCGGGAGCGACAACACGTCCTACGGCACCACCTCGGCGGAATTCCTCCTGCTCGGCGCGTCGGCGCGCGGCGCGGCGCTCGGTACGCCGTTTGCGGCAATCGCCAACGACGTGAGCGCACTCTATTACAACCCGGCCGGTATCGCGCTCCAGCGAACCGCCGGGTTCTCGGCCAGCACTTACGACTACGTCGCGAACACCAACTATTCCTGGGCCGGCCTATCAGTGCCGTTCTCGGGAAAGTCCCGCGCCTTCGGCATTCAGTTCGGCACCTTCGGCTTCGGCGACCAGCCGGTCTACACCGTCGAGCAGCCCGACGGTACGGGATCGGTGTACTCGGTCAGCGAGACCTTCGGCGGCCTCACCTATGCCCAGAACTTCTCCGATCGGTTCAGCGCGGGCATCACGGCCAAGTTCATATCCGACCATCTCGGCGGTGCCAGCGGGCAGGCATTTGCGGTCGATTTCGGCACGAACTTCCACTCGCGGCTCGGTGGTCACCCGGTCCAGTTCTCGTTTACACTGACCAACCTGGGCAGCTCACTCAAGTACTCGGGTGATCCACTCTTCGTCGATATCCCTCGCGATTCCACGCCCGGCGTTCCAACCGTGCCGACGAACCCGCAGCCGGGGGAGTTGACCACCAAGGCATTCAACCTGCCGACGCTGTTCAGGGTGGCCTTGGCGTACGACCTGGTCGCGGCGACGGACACCCGCTGGACGCTCCTCGGCGACTTCAACCAGCAGATCAGCAACAAGTCGTCGTTCGGCTTCGCTACGGAAGCCGATTTCAGGCATCTCGGCGGATCGGGCTTCGGCGCTGCGCTTCGGGTCAGCTACAGCTACCAGCCGGCGAACAACATGACCCCGACGCAGCTTCCAAGCGCGGTCGCGGATGAGGAGAACCTGCAGGGCCTCGCGTTCGGTGGCGGGCTTTCCTTCCAGACCGGGGCCAGGTTCAGCGTCGGCCTCGACTATGCCTATCGCTACCTGGGCACGCTCGGGCCCACGAACTTCTTCACGTTCAGCGTCGGCTTCTGAAGCGGGTTGGCAGTCCGACAGGCGGGCCCCGCGAGGGGCCCGCCTGTGTCTTTCGGGGCCTGCCTGTCGTCTCCGGTGTCAGGTCCACCGACCGGGGTGGCGCCCAGCGGCGTCACCGGTCACCGAATTCCCGTCCCCACGGAGCAATCAACGTGCGATTCCGGAGCTGGCTCGCTCTGGCCCTGATGGCGCTGTCCCTCCAGGTTCCGGTTCTCCTGGCCCAGTCCCCCGAAGGCCTCTCGCTGCGCGCCGTGCGATCCTACCGCCCCGAGAATGGCGGCCAGACCAGGGTGCGCGTGCTGATCCAGATTCCGCTGGCGATCATGGAGATCGGGCCCGGCGGCGTGTCGTACCTGATGGGTGTGAAGGTGGCTGATCAGGCCGGCATTTCCCTGCACACCGACTCCTGGCGCACCCGGATAGCTCGACCGACGCGAGGACCCGGCGAGTATGGGCTCGAGATGATCGACTTCGCCGTGGCGCCGGGCAGCTACACGGTATCCGTGGAAGTCACCGACTCGGTGTCGGGCCGGCAACTGGCAAGCAGTGTCCCGGTGGAAGCGTACCAGGGCCGTCCGGATGCCTCCGACCTGACACTCGCCCGGGACATGCGCCTCGCCGGTCCGACCGACTCGGTGCCCCGTCCGGGCGAGATCAGGAAGGGGAACACGCTCTTCAGCCCCGCCGCCGTACTGCGCCTCACGCCCCTGGAATCCGAGGCGTACTATGTGCTCGAGGCCTACAACGACGGGACGGAAGAGTCCGGCACGATGTCGGTCGAGGTGCTCGACGGCGGCGGCAAGGCGATGTTCCAGACGCCGAACACACCAGTCAGGGTCGCGGCCTCGGGCGGCCTGCTGAAGGGGCGGCTCGATCTCGAGGGGCTGCCGCCGGGCCCCTACCAGATGAAGGTCCTGCTCCAGCTCGGAAGCCGGTCCGTGGACCGTTCGGCACCAATGACCATGGCGCAACTCGACACCACCCTGAAGCAGGAAGTCGCCCGTATCAACACCGAGCGCATCTCGGATGAGGGCTACTTCAAGTACATGAGTCCCGAGGGGCTCGACTCGGCCTTCGCCCCGCTCTACTACGTCGCGACACCGAGCGAGCTCAAGGTCTGGAACAAGAACCTGAGCGCAGACGCAAAGCGGAGATACCTCACCGACTTCTGGCAGACCCACGACGAGGACAAGGCCACACCGCAGAACCGGACTCGCGAACAATTCTATGCGGCGGTCGCGTTCGCCAACAAGAATTACAGGGAGCGCACCGTCCCGGGCTGGAAGACGGATCGCGGCCGCATCTACGCCAAGAACGGCGCCGCGACGAGGTTCTGGCGCCGCGCGCAGATCCAGCGCGCGCCACCGTTCGAGGTGTGGGACTACCAGGACCAGGGCCAGGGAAAGTGGTACATCTTCGCCGACCGGACCGGCGTCGGGAACTGGCAACTTCTCATCTCGGGCGACTTGAAGGAGCGGAAGCAGCCTGACTGGCGTGACATCCTGACCGAGGATGGCGTACGCGAAGCGGGGCGCTTCCTCAACGTGGACTTCTACAGCAGCACCAACGCGGCGTACTAGTTCTGGCGCAGGATGACCACCTCGGGCGCTGCCTGGCGCGAGCGGTGGGGCAGGTAGCGGTCGATGCCCATCGCGAGGAAGAGCAGGGCAAGGTAGAGCAGGGAATAGCGGTACATCTTCCACGCCGTTGGCGTGACACCAGCCTCGCGCAGGAGCGCGATGCAGTACCAGAGCAGCCGGGCGCCGAGGAGCACCGCGACCACCAGGTAGAAGGGCCCGAGCGCGCCGAAGACCGCCGGCATGACGGTGAGCGGCAGCAACAGCAGCGTGTAGATCAGCATCTCCCACTTGGTACGCGCCTCACCCTTCACCACGGGCATCATCGGCACGCCCGCCTTGGCGTACTCGGCCTGCTTTATGAGGGCCAGCGCCCAGAAGTGGGGCGGGGTCCAGTAAAAGATGATGGCGAACAGGTAAATGGCCGCCAGGTCCAGCCGGCCGGTCATCGCGGCCCAGCCCACCAGCGGCGGGAACGCACCCGCTGCCCCGCCGATGACAATGTTCTGCGCGGTGTTCCGCTTCAGCAGCATGGTGTAGATGAGCACGTAGAACAGCAGCCCGCCCAGCGCGAGCCAGGCGCTCAGCGGATTCACCTGGTACCAGAAGATGGCGAACGCGATCCCGCCGAGAGCCACGCCGAACAGGAGCCCCTGTGCCGGGGTGATCCGGCCGGCCGGGATCGGGCGGAGTCGCGTGCGGGTCATCCGGTCATCGATATCCCGGTCGAACCACATGTTGATCGCGTTGGCCCCACCGGCCATCAGGTAGCCGCCTACCACCACCCAGAACACGAGCATGGCCGAGGGCAGTCCCAGGTCGGTCATGTACATCGGCGCCACCGTCGTCACGAGGAGCAGCGAAATGATTCGCGGCTTGGTGAGGGTCACGAGATCGGCGAGGATCGTGGGCTTTTCCAGGGCCAATTTTGGGCGCTCCGTTGGGTTTGTGCTCGTCCCGGTGTGGGAACGGGGGTAAAGAACGACCGCGATTCGGTCCTGTCAACCAGCGGCTCTGGTGAGGAACCGGTCACGGCATCGTAAAGCGTTGTACGGCCTGCTTGACGCGAGTCGAAGGGTGCGTAACTTCTCCCCGACGTGAGCGGTTTTTGCCCGGCAAGTGGCTGAAAGGGTGCGCCAGCGGGCCCGGACCGACCGCTCATAGAATCAGCTAAACCAAATAGAGCAAACGAGTTATGGCTGTTCGCCCGGACCTTCCCGAGCGGTTGCCGTCGTTACGGTCGTTTGCCGGTGTCCCGCGGGTCGTCGAAGGAAGCCTCCTCATGAAGAGCTGCCCCCGTTTGATCGGCCGCGCGGCGCTGTCGCTCGCGGTCCTGCTGGCTGGCGTGCGTTCGCTCAGCGCGCAGGGCGTCACCACTGCGGCGCTCCAGGGCACCGTCACCGCGGAGGGCGCGGGTACGGTGGTGGACGCCGCCCGGGTCGAACTCAAGAGCCTCCAGACGGGGCAGACCTTCATCGCCGATACTCGCAGCAGCGGCCGTTACAGCTTCGAGAACGTCACCCCCGGCTCCGGCTACCAACTCACGGTGCGCGCCATCGGCTTCCTGCCCTCGGTGCAGCAGGGCCTGACGCTGGGCCTCGGCACGCGCCAGTTGCGCGACGTGGCGCTCAAGCCCAGCGTGGTGCAGCTGGAGGAAATCGAAGTGGCGGCGCAGGAAGACAACCCGCTGCTCGATGCCAGCCGGACGGGCCCAGCGCAGGTCGTCGGTGACTCCGCGATCCAGAGCCTGCCGCTGCAGGGGCGCAACTTCACCGACCTCATCGCGAGCGCCCCCCAGGCGGTCGGGACGTCCATCGCGGGCAACAACAACCGCTACAACAACCTCCAGATCGACGGCGGCGTCAACAACGACCTGTTCGGGTTGGCCGCGTCGGGTGTGCCGGGCGGCCAGTCGGGCGCGCGGGCGATCTCCATCGAAGCCGTGTCCGAGTTCCAGGTGATGGTGGCGCCGTACGATGTGCGGCAGGGCAACTTCGCCGGCGGCATGGTGAACGGCATCACCAAATCGGGCACGAACCAGTTCCTCGGCTCGGCCTTCGTGTACCGGCAGAGCAAGAACCTCGCGGGCTATCGCGACGACCCGACCTTCACCAGCCTCAGCATCTGGCAGTACGGTGCCACCCTGGGCGGCCCGATACTGACTGACAAGGTGCACTTCTTCGTGTCGGCGGACATCCAGTCGCGCGAGTCCGGCTTCGCATCGCCGTACAACCTCACCGGCAACGATGCGACCGACCTGGCCAACACCGGCTTCACCACCGCCACGGTCAACCAGTTCGTGGACATCCTCGGCACCTACGGCATCACGAACTCCGGCGACGGCAGCACGCCAAACGTCGACAACCCGCTCACCAACGTGTTCGGCAAGCTGTCGTTCAACACCGGAGAGTCGAGCCAGCTCGAACTGTCCTACAACTATTCCGACGCCGAGCTGGGCGCGTACATCCGCAACCCTACCGGCGTCGCCATCACCGGCCGGATGCGCGACGGGTGGCAGCTCTCCAACAGCGGCTATACGCAGCTCGGCAAGGTGAACACCCTGCGCGCGCGCTGGATCGCGGAGTTCGGTGGTGGACTCTCGAACGAGTTCCTCACCGGCTACCAGACGGTGCGCGACTCCCGCGACCTGCCCGAGCAGGTGCCGCTCATCCTGACGGCGGTCGGCAACATCGGGGCGTCCACCTCATGGCTCGCGGCGGGCGCCGAGCGCTTTTCGCAGACCAACAGCCTCGACCAGAACATCTTCTCCGTGGCCGACAACCTCTCGTTCGGCACCGGGGCGCATCGCTTCACCGTGGGCACGCAGAACGAGTTCTTCAGCTTCGACAACGCCTTCTTCCAGGCGAGTATCGGTGTCTGGTCGTTCAGCAGCCTCGACAGCCTGGCCGCGGGCACGGCGTCCGCGTTCCAGCGCCGCATCACCACGCCGCTGCAGCCGAAGGGCCCGATCGCGCTGATCGGCGCGCAGCAGTTCGGCCTCTACGCGCAGGACCAGTGGTCGCCCTCCGAGCGCCTGTCGCTGACCGTTGGCATCCGGGCGGACATTCCGCTGATCAACAGCCCGCGGACCAACCCGGCGCTGGTGGATGACCCGAACCTGCCGATCAACACCGGCGTCTTTCCCAACGCGAACATCCTCTGGTCGCCGCGCCTGGGATTCAACTGGGATGTGACGGGACAGGCGCGCACCATCGTGCGGGGTGGCGTGGGTATCTTCTCGGGCCGGCCGCCGTACGTGTGGCTGGCCAACTCCTTCACCAACACCGGCGCTGACTTCATCCAGGTGACCTGCAGCGGCGCCGCCACCCCTGATTTCACCGTCGACCCGTCAGCGCAGCCCTCGGCGTGCCGCACCGGCAGCCCGACGGCGGTGGCCGGCGAGGTCGACTACTTCGACCCGAACTTCAAGTACCCGCAGAACTTCCGGGCCTCGCTCGGCTTCGACCAGCGCCTGCCCGGCGGCTTCATCCTGACGCTCGACGGCTATTACGCGAAGCAGGTGAACCAGATCTACCTGCAGGACACCAACATTCCGCAGGACCCCACGGTCTCGGGTGAGGGACGAGCCGTCTACGGCACGTTCAACGCCGCCAACGGCCGGGCGACGGTGGTCCGGCGCACCACGGCAGTCACCAGCGCGGTATTCCACACCAACACGTCGGAGGGACAGACGTTCGCGGGCACGGTGCAGGTGCAGAAGATGTTCGCCAACCACTTCGAGTTGAACGCCGCCTATACCTACTCACACACTACCGACCAGATCTCGGCGACGTCGAGCCAGGCGTTTTCCAATTACCAGTTTGCCTCGATCGGAACCGGCACCATCGCCAACCGGAGCGTCACCACGTCCTTCTTCGACGTGCCGAGCAAGATCACGCTGACCGGCACCGTGGACCTGCCCGCCGGCTTCGAATTCTCGCTGTTCTACACCGGCTTCTCCGGCACGCCGTACGGCTGGATGATCAACTCCGGTCCTGCCGGCACGAACGGGGACGCCAATGGCGACGGCGTCTCCGGCAACGACCTCGTCTTCGTGCCCTCCGACCCAGGCCAGATCACCCTGAGCAACCCGGCCGCGTACGACTCGCTGCAGAACTTCATCAGCAGCCAGAAGTGCCTCGCCGCGGCGCGCGGCGGCATCCTCGAGCGGAACTCCTGCCGCAACCCGTGGCAGGACTACTTCAACCTGCGGATCGGCTGGACCACGCCGCAGGTGAAGGGCTCGGGCATCGAGCTCACGCTCGACGTCTTCAACTTCCTCAACTTCCTGAGCAGCAGCTGGGGGTTGTACAAGGAAGTGAGCGCGTTCGAGGAGGGGCCGGCGTTCCTGAGCGTCTCAGGCTACGACACCGTGAACGACCGCCCGATCTACCGATTCACGCAGCCGGCCGTGGTGGAGCGCACCGTCTACGGCCAGCGCCAGTCGCGCTGGACGATGCAACTGGGCGCGAAGTGGCGGTTCGGGTTCTAGTCAGGTCCGGGCGCGCAGGAGCAGGACCACGGCAGCGACGCTGAAGACGGCGTTGGGGAGCCACGCGGCGAGCTCGGGCTTCACCAGGCCGCCGGACCCCAGCGCCTGCGAGAGCTGCACCAGCAGCAGGAAGACGATCGTGGTGGCGAGGCTGATGCCGATCCCGATGGCGGTGCCGGCGCGGTAGGATGTCATGGCCAGCGGTGCCCCGAACAACGCGATGATGATGCAGGTGGCCGGCACTGCGAGCTTGAGCGCGCGCATCACGCGCACCTTGCCGGCGTCCGCCCCGGAATTCTCCACCGCATCGATGTACCTCCCCAGCTCCGCATAGCGCATCTCCTCCGGCCTTCGTGGCTCGGCGAGCAGGTCCGACGGGAGTTCGGTCATGCTGGTGAGCCGCATCGACCGGAAGCGGAAGCTGGCCTGCTCGGCACCATTCACGATGGCGCGGCTCGACCCGTTCCACAGGCGCCACCCGGTGCTGTCCCACGTGGCGCTGTCCGCCGTGACCGCGAGCGACGGGTAATTCCTCCCCGTGCCCTGCCGGGTGAGCACGACGTCGGCGAGGCGGTGCGTCTTCGAGTCGAGCGTGCGCACGGTATAGACCCACCCGCGCTCGGCCCGGTACACGAAGTTGTATCGCTGCCCCCGCGAACCCGTCCGCTCCCCGTGGATCTGCACCTTGCGCTCGGTCATGGTCGGGGCGAGTTCCTCGAGCGACAGGCAGAGGCCCGCCGCCAGCACCGCGCCTAGGTAGATGGGCAGCACGAAGCGATGGAAGCTGACGCCGCCGGCCTTGGCGGCGGTGAGCTCCGAGTGCCGCCCGAGGGTGCCGACCGTGAACACCGTCGCGACGAGCACCGCGGCCGGGATGATCTCGAACATCTTCTCGGGGAGCAGGTACGCGTAGCCCAGCGCGATGCCCCCCAGAGGGATCCCGCGGTCGAGCAGCCGCTTCAGGTTGTCGGTGAGGTCGATCAGCGTCGCGACAATGGGAAATCCCAGGGTCGTGAGCAGGAAGAGCCGGGTCCAGTTCCGGAGGACGTAGCGATCGAGCAGGCGCCAGCGCATCAGCGGCTCCCCGTGATTGCGGGCGCGGCGCGCTTGCGCCGGAAGGGGCGCAACAGGTCGCCGATTTCGCCGCCGCGCGATGTCCCCCCGCCGCGATGGACCAGCATGAGCCCGACAAGCGCGATGACGCCAAGCACGATGTTGGGTGACCACATCGCCAGTGCCGGCGAGGCATAGCCGCGGTCGGCCAGTGTCTCGCCGGCCGTGAGACCGACGTAGAAGACTGCGTAAACGAACATCCCGCCCCCGAGCACGAGCCCCATCCCCCCGCGCGGGAACCGCAGGGCCATCGCCACGGCGATCAGCACGAACGGGATCGCGGCGAAACTGAGCGACCACTTCTTGTGGATCTCGACCCGGTACCGGTTGGCCCGGCGGGCGGCGTTCTGTTCCCGTTCGTACACGGACGTCACGGTGCCGTTGTCGCTGAGCCGGGCGGCGCCCGGCGCCAGCGGCGGGGTTGGGGCGGGCGCCGGGGCGGCGGCCCCGGGTGGGGCAACCTCCGGCGGGGCGGCAACCCCGCCCCCCTGTGCGGTTCCGCCGGGCTTTGCCGTCCCCCCCCTGACAGTCCCCGAAAGCGCGGCGAAGACACCGCAATAAGCCCCCCGGTAGGGGCCCTGTCTTGCCGTGCTGGCTGGGGGAGGGACAGGTTGAGGGGGCCGTCCCAGCAGGACCTGGAGGTCGGAACGGGTAAGTTCCGCACGTTGGGATCTCGCGTCGCGAATTTCCTGGCGCGCGCTGTCCACCACTCCCATGAGCTCGCAGCTCGTCATTTCCCGGTCGCCCCGGTCCAACTGATCCTCACTCCGCTCCAGTTGGTCGAAGACGTCCTTGAATACAATTTCCTGCGTTGCGAATGTGGTGTGCTCGAGCAGTGGCCGGTCGGCCGAGGTCACCTGCTCGACCGAGCCGTGGAACAGCCTCAGGACGAGGTCACGGCCGTCCGGGGTGTAGCCCATGAGGCCGCTGTCCGCGTAGATGATGCGTCGCCGCTCCGCCTGCCCTACGTCGTAGATGGACACGCTCCGGAGCCGGCCGGAGCCCGGGTCGATCCGGCTTGCGCGCAGGAAGTACTGGGTCGGCGGCACCCTGTTGATGACGTTCTCGACCAGCGAGAAGGTGGGCTTCTTCTTGGCGATGTCGAAATAGAGATTGCGCAGCCGCGCGTTGCTCCGCGGCAGCACCTGATCCACGAAGCCGAAGGTCACCAGGCCCATCACCACCGCCCAGGCCAGCACCGGGCGCAGCATGCCGACGGTGCTGACGCCGCCAGCTCGCATCGCGGTGATTTCGCTGTCATTCGCCAACTGGCTGAACGCGTAGAGGGTCGCGGCCAGCACGGCCAGCGGCAGCGTCATGGCCAGCAGGAACGGAACGCTCAGGAGGAACACCTCGCCGATGACCGACCAGGGCAACCCCTTCCCGACCAGGCTGCCGAATTTCCGCCCGATCAGGTTGAGGAGCATGACGCCGGTGAGCGCGAGCAGGCCAAAAAGGAACGGGAGCGCCAGCTGGCGGAGGAGGTACCTGGAGAGGACGCGCACGGGGGTGTCTGGGCGGGCTCCTGGCTTGGTTGATGGGTCCGGGACTCAGAGTTATGTTCAGGAATTCAAACCACTTATGACGATGGCAGTGGCTTCCTGAGCGTGCCGCGCTTCCTCCTTGCCCTGGGCGTCATTGCCTTCAGTCCAGCCGTGGCAGCCGCGCAAGCCGATTCCATGGCGCCACCCCCCGACACCACGGCGGTGGCCGGGGTCAAGGCGAGCTTCGGGGCGCCCCCGCTCGCGTTGCGGGTGCCACCCCAGTATCAGCAGCCGTGGGTGCTCGGTCCGAGGCCCGTGCCCGACGCCACGGCCGCGGCATGGCAAGCCTCACTCAACCGCTCCGTCGACTCCGCCCAGGGCGCGCGCACCAGCAATCAGGTGCTCGTCAATGTCTACGGCGGGGGCCAGGAAGCGGCTGATTCCGCCGAGGCGGCGCTGCGGAAGCGCGGGCTGTTCGGCATCAACCGCAACCTTGTGGACCTCACGCTCGACGGCACCATCCGCCTTGAACTGCGCGCCGACCGGCTGAAGAACCTTCGCTGCACGCCGGCGTCGCTGAGCGATCCGTCCAGCGGATGTCGCGGCGAGATCAACGGGCCGCGCATCGATAACCAGATGAGCATCCGCAGCGGCGGCGTCATCGGCCGGCGCCTCCGCGTCAACGTCGACTGGGACACGCAGCGCGACTATACGAATAGTAACATTATCCAGGTGTACTACGAGGGACTCGAGGACGAGCCGATACGGCGCATCGAGGTTGGCAGCGTCGCCTTCCGTCCCCCTCCCTCGCGCTACCTCACCGCGTCCATCCCCACGAACAACTTCGGCGTCAACGCACTGTTCGAGCTGGGGCAGTTGCAGATGCAGGTGCTCGCGGCGACGCAGAAGGGCAGCGCCATCGGCGAGCGCGTCTTCACCATCGGTCAGGCCACGGCGACGCCGCAGGACCGCAGCCAGCGTGACCTCGATTTCGAGTACGGCCGTTTCTACTGGATCGTCGATCCGCGCGCGCTCCCACACTATCCCGCGATCGACGTCCTGAGCCTCGACACGCTGACCGTCTCCCCCGACGTCCGGCCGGCGCAGATCCGCGTGTACCGGTACCGGGTGCCGCAGCTGACCGGCGGGGTCGACCCGAACCTCGGCGGCATCCCGTCCTGCGCCTTCCAGGGGCCGGCAGGAAAGACCTTCGGCCCCGTGCCCTGGCAGTTGCTGGTGCTGGGCGCCGACTACTATACCGACCCGTCCGGCCTCTGGATCGCGCTGGCGCAGAAGGTCGACCTCCGGTCGGATTACATCGCCGTGAGCTACGTAACCGAGGGCGGCGTCACGGTCGGCAGCTTCCCGGGCCAGCCGAAGCCGGGCGCCGGCACCACCTGCGCCTCGGTTGATACGCTCCGCATGATCGTGGAACCGCTCGTGGGTAACGACCAGCCGTCGTTCTGGCACGAAATGCGGCAGTTCTACCGGGTCGCGGGCCAGGACCTCGATCCGCTGTCGCTCCAGGTGGGTATCTCGCTCAGCCGCTCCGAGCGTCCGTTGCCACCCTCGAGTTTCTCCACCTACCTCGGTGCGCTCGGCCTCTCGGTGCCCACCGACCAGAACACCTTCGACCGGGAGAACCGGCTCTTTCCCCGGGCGCGTGACCCCGGGGCCGAACAGATCATCCGCGAGTCGTACCTGGCTTTTCCCAACATCAAGCCGTTCGCCAATCCCGCCGTGCTCGGGCCGACCGAACGGGCCGATTCATTGTACCAGACGCCGGTGTACCTCCTGTTCTCGCAGGGGCCGCCGACCATGTACCAGTTCCGCCTGCGATACAACTCCACCGGGGCCGGCGATCGCACGACGCTCAACCTGAATGCGCTGCAGATCCTCGAGGGTTCGGAGAAGCTGTACCTGGGCAGCCGACTGCTCATCCGCGGCACCGACTACACCATCGCGTACGAAACCGGGTTGATCACCTTCCTCAACCCCGAGGCACTCTTCGGCGTCGGCGTGGCGCAGATCACGGCCCGCTTCGAGGAACGTGGCATCTTCGCTGTAGCGCCGACCTCGATCTTCGGCCTCACCACGCATTACGACCTGGGCCGAACCGGCGGCATCAACTTCATCGGCATCTACCAGCGCGAGAGCTCGGCGTTTGCCCGGCCGGCGCTGGGCTTCGAGGCCAGCGCGAACCTCGTGGCTGGCGCCAACACCGAACTGCACTTCAGGCCCACGGCCCTGAGCCGGCTGGTCAGCTCCATCACGAACCGGAGCGGATCGTCGGAGGCGTTCCTGGACATCAACGGGGAGTTCGCCTTTACCCAGCCGGACCCGAATCGCACCGGGCAGGCATACCTCGAAGAGTTCGAGGGCGTGTCGGGGACAGCGGTGAGCCTGGGTGCGGCGGTGTGGCAGTACGGCAGCATGCCACAATCGACTGCCGGCCTCGATCCGTCGCTCGGCTTCGGTGCCACCTTCGACACCGCCGACGCGGTGCAGATGATCTGGCAGAACCTCATTCCCGGCCCGGACGGCGGGGTGGTCGAGTTCTTTCCGGACGAGATCGACACGCTGTTCGTGACGAACGGCCGGTCGCAGGTGTCCGAGACGGTGATGTACCTGACACTGCATGCCGACACCGCCGGTGGCGTGGTGCAGCAGAACAACCGCTCGCTGTGGACCCAACCTCCGAGACCGGGCACGCCGCGCTGGCGCTCCATGCAGACGGCGATCAGCACCGTCGGGGTCGACTTCACCGGCGTGAGCTACATCGAGTTCTGGCTCTACAATGACGCCGCCAAGAGCGCCGAGAACGCGGGCGTCAACCTCATCTTCGACCTGGGCCAGGTGAACGAGGACGCGGTGGGTGTGGCGCCCGACACGCTCAAGGTGGCGGGCAGTGACTCGACTTACGTGGGCCGGCAGTACGTGGGAGCAGGTGTGCTCAATACCGAGCGACAATCGAGCGGTATCTTCGACGCGCAGGCCAACGACATCGGCATCCTCAGTGACATCCCGCCGATCGTGCTGCCCGACCTGGATACCGATCCGGCGTTTCCGCTCTGCCAGACGGTGCTGGGTACGTCGGTACAGGTATTTCCATGGGGTGATCTCAGCGCGCGCTGCACCCGGGGCAATGGCTTCCTCGACACGGAAGACCTCAACGGCGACAACGTCCTGAATGCCCAAGGGCCCAACGACAACGTAAACCGGTACGTCGTGAGTCTGACCGACACCCAGTACGTGGTGCGGAAGGGTGTCACCGATCCGTCAGGCTCGGGCTGGACCCTTTACCGCGTGCCCCTGCGCACGCCCACCGCCGTGATCGGCACGCCCAACATCCGGCTGGTGCAGGCCCTCCGGGTCACCCTGGTGGCGCCACCGGCCATCGATGACATCGTGGCGCGGCTCGCGCTCACGCGCCTCACGTTCGTGGGCGCGCCCTGGCTTGCGCGCGCGCCCGCGCCGATCGAGGGCATCGCGGGCTCCACCGCGGAGCCCACCGGCAGCGTAGTGGCCTCGGTCATCTCGACTCTCGACAAGTCACTCGGATACGTGCCGCCCCCCGGCGTCCTCATCTCCCTCAACAACCTGCAGGCCGATCCCCAGTCCGCCGGAATCGTGATCGACGAGAAGTCGCTCCGCGTGGTCGCCCGCCAGCTGGGACAGGGGTCGCGCGCGGAGGCCTATTTCCGCTTCCCGGCCGGCAGCCAGCGGCTGATGTCCTACCGGCAGCTGCGGGTCTGGATGCGGGGTGGCCACAACCTGCCGGGCTGGGACAGCGGCGAACTGCTTGGCTACATCAAGGTGGAGAGCGACGCCAACAACTTCTACATGTACCAGACGCCGCTGCACAGCATCGGTCAGGAAGTCGCGTGGAACCCGGAGGTGGTGGTAGACCTGGAGACATGGACCAATCTCCGGGCGCAGATCGAGTCGGAGATACAGCAGGGATTGCCGCCGTCGGGTGCGGCCGAGTGCGGCGGTGATCCGGCGGCCTACGTGGCCTGCCAGGGCGGGTACATAGTGCACATCCTCAACCCCGGCGTAAATCCGCCCAACCTGGCGGCGGCGCAGGGCCTTTCCACCGGCATCCTCCGGGTGGCGCCGGGCGTGTCCGACTCGACGGAATTGTGGGTGGACGACGTGCGCCTGTCGAGTCCCATCACCACCACCGGCACCGCGTGGGCGCTCGACGCCAGGCTTGCGGCCGGTGATGTGTTCAACGTTGCATTCCTCATGTCCAGCGTCAACGGACAGTTCCGGCAGCTCGGTGACCAGCCAACGTTCCGCACGACTGGCGGCCTGCTCACCTCGGGCAACATTCGCGTCGACCGCTTCCTCCCGGCCTCGGTGGGCCTGCTGATACCCGTCTCCCTGAGCTACGCCACGACGAACGTGGACCCGCAGCTGCTCACCGGCAGTGACATCAGGGCGGACGCACTGCCCGGGCTGCGCAAGCCGAACAGCAACATCGGCAGCATCAATGTCCTGGTGCGCCGCTCGGCGCGCGGCAACGACCCGTGGACGCGCACTCTCGCTGACCCGCTCTCCTTCACGGGAGATTACACCCGGGGGCAGGGGCAGACCGAACTGTCGCAGACGTCGACGGACAACTACAACTTGACGCTCAACTACGCCATCGCGGTGACCCGGCAGGGGAAGCCGATCAGGCTGACGGGGCTGGTGAACAGCCTCCCCCGGTGGATGCGCGAGAGCGACTTCGGCACCAGCCTCAAGACCGCGTCGTACACTCTGCGGCCGTCGAGTGTGCGCCTGCGCAGCGGACTCGCGCGCGACGAGAGCAACTTTTTTGCATACGTGTCGCCCGTGGTACGGCCCGTCGATGCCACCGTGGTTCCCACCCTGGCGCTCAACTACGTGTGGCGGAATGCGGCCGGTCTCACCTGGCAGCCGCTCGGCATGCTCCTCTTCAACGCCGACGTCGCGAGCACCCGCGACCTGCGCCAGTACGGCGACTCGACCGCGCAGGCGCGCCTCGCGACGGCGGAACGCCAGGACCTGCTCGGCATCGATGTGGGCGTGGAGCGCGACCGGACCACGGCCACCAGCCTGCTGATCGCGCCCCGCATCGCATCGTGGTTCCGGCCGAGATTCGGGACCAACAGCAACTTCCTGCTCAATCGCTACCTCAACAGCCGCCAGCTGGTCCGGGCCGAGGGAGACACCGCCGGAGCGTTCCTCCTGCCGCAGACCTTCTCCAACCTCCGCGGCTACGAGTGGGGATTCTCGATCGACTATGCCCGCGGGATCCGGCAGCTCCTGGGCGATTCCTCGGGTGTCGGCAGCTTGATCCGCCGCTTCCGGCCGCTGGACATCAGCCGGCGCACGACCCGCACATCCACCTACGACCTGGCGGTGTTCGAGCCCTCACTTGGCTACATTCTCGCCTTTGGAGGGCTGTCGAGCTTCCTGAGCCAGGACGGGCAACTCGCGGTCGGCGCCACGCAAATGGTGGCGACGCAGGTGGGCACGGGCCTGGATTTCGGCTTCGGCCTGACGATCTCGGGCCAGTACAGCGAAACGACCACGGACCGCTACCAGTTGATCGGCGGCTCACAGCGCCTGGCGGTGATCTACCAGAAGGAGTGGCCCTCAGGCCAGGTCCGTTTCAGCCGCCCCTTCGCGCGTGGTCCGTTCGCGGTGCTGTTGCTCGGAGCCACCATGCGGCAGCGCCAGGGCTCCACCACCCAGCCGGTGAGCGGCACTGTCACCTCCATCGTGTCCAACCAGACGCGCAACATCTCGCCTGAACTTGGCATCACCTTCCGCAACGGCGTCGCCCTGGCGAGCAACCTCAACCTCCTCAAGCAGGAGACGGCCAGCAACGGATCGCTGACGCTGCTCGACCAGGCCGACCTGAACGGCAGCCTCTCCTACGCGTTTCCGCTGCCTCGCGCGCTGAGCCGGGCGCGCAAGCTCGCCCGGTCCTCGTTCAGCGTTTTGGTGTCGAAGGCCACCCAGTGCCTCACTCGCGAGGCCACCGCCCAGTGCCAGGTCATCTCCGACACCCGCCGCCAGGAGTATCGGGGCAGCATCGATACCGATATCATCTCCACTCTGACAGCCGGCCTCCAGATAGGGTACACCGTGAACGACTTCCGGAGCCTCGACCGGAAGAACTCCCAGCTGTTCCTTGTTGCCTCGCTCAACCTGTCGCTCTTCGCCGGGGACTATCGATGATGCGGTACCGCTTGACCGGGTCGCTCGCGCTGCTGGCGCTGCTCGGGGCCTGCGACTCGCCGCCGCCGGCCCCTCCCCGGGAGTTCGACGGGGCTGCCGCACTCCGCTATGTGGAGGCACAGGTCGCCTTCGGACCGCGCGTGCCCGGCACTGAGGCCCACCAGCGCATGGCGGCCTGGCTCGACTCCCTGGCGCGGGCGAAAGCCGACACGGTCATCATCCAGGACTGGGTCAACGTCACGGCGAAGGGCGCCAAGGTTCCGCTGCACAACGTGATGATGCGATTCAACCCCGCCGCCCCCGACCGCATCCTCTACCTGGCGCACTGGGATACGCGTCCTACCGCGGAAAAGGCGATCAACCCTGCCGACCGCCACACGCCAATTCCGGGCGCGAATGATGGTGGCTCCGGGGTGGCGGTGCTGCTCGGCGTGGCGGATGCACTGGAGAAGACCCCGTCCACCCTTGGCGTCGACCTGCTCTTCGTGGACGGTGAGGACTTCGGCAGCTTCGAGGACTCGACCGAGACCCTGCTGGGCGCGCGCTACTACGCGAAGAACCAGGCCCCCGGTCCGAAGCCGCTCTTCGCCGTGCTGTTCGACATGATCGGCGATCGCGACCTGCAGATCTACCAGGAGGGCAACTCGCTCCTGGGGGCGCCCGAGGTGGTGGAGCGGGTGTGGGGCGCCGCGAAAATCGCCGGATACTCGAAGATCTTCATCGCGGCCCCGCGCCATACCCTCACTGATGATCACCTCCCGCTGCAACAGGCGGGCATCCGGGCGATCGACGTGATCGACTACGACTACGGGAACAACAACAGCCTCTGGCACACGCCTGATGACACCGCCGATAAGCTCAGTGCCGAGAGCCTGCAGGCGGTCGGTGATGTGGCGATGGCGGTGATCCGCCTCGAGGCCGGCGGGAAAAAGTAGCCCCGCCGGGTTTTTGGGGTGCGCCTCCTCCGGGGCTCGAGACCGACATTCGCACTCATGTCCCCCGAGCACCGCGCGGTACTCCTCCTCCTGGGCCTGGGCCTCGCCGGCCACGTCGTGCGCATGGTCGCGTCCGATGTCGGCCGGCCGCCGGGCGAAGTGCGCCTGCTCGGCTCGGCGAGCTCATCCGCGGCGCTCGCACGACGCGACAGTCTGGTGCGCCTTGCCCGTCCCCTCGCCCGCGGTGAGCGGATCGACGTGGATCGCGCGTCGGCTCGGGAACTCCAGCGGCTCCCGGGGGTCGGGCCCGGCCTCGCCCGCCGCATCCTCGAGGAGCGCAGCCGGACCGGGCCGTTCGGGGACACCGCCGCGCTGCGCCGCGTTCCGGGCATCGGAACGGCGAAGCTCCGGCGGATGGCGCCGAATCTTGCCTTCTCGGCGGAGCCTCGCGCACCGGTGGCGGCGCCTTCGGCCACCCTGCCAGCGACGCCGGCCGCGAGTGCGCCGGCACCGGTGTATTCGGAGGTGATCAACCGCGGATCGACCGCCGACCTCGAGCGGATATCGGGCATCGGCCGACGGCGGGCCGCGCGGATCGTCGCCTTTCGCGACAGCGCGGGCCCCTTCCGAACCCCTTCCGACCTGGCCCGCGTGCTCGGCATCAGCCTTGCGCTTGCTCAGGCTCTCTGGACGGCAGCCGGGCAGCAATGACAGCGCTCAAGTGCCCATGCTCACGCAGTGTATCTAACAGCAACACAATCACTTAGCTTTCGGTCAGGTACGGTGGCCATGGCATCAGTGGCGGTAGGCGGCAACTTTCTCGGCGACCTCCTTCTGCAGGAAGGTCTGCTGACTCGCGACCAGCTGACGGTGGCAACCGCCGAGGCCAAGTCGTCCCGCCTGCGCCTGAGTTACATTGTGGCCAAGCAGGGTATCGTCCCCGAGATCGAGGTGACGAAACTGCTGGCTCGGCACTACCGTATGCCTGCCGTGGACCTCACCAAGTTCGAGGTCGATCCCCGCACCCTCAAGCTGATTCCCGGCGAAGTCGCCGCCAAGCACATCGTCCTCCCGCTCAAGCGGGAGGGCCGCACCCTGACGGTAGCCGTGGCCGATCCGTCGGATCACGGGCTCCTGGACGACCTCAAGTTCATCACCCGGTACGATCTCTTCCCCGTGATCGCGGGCGAGGTGACGCTTCGGAGCCTGATCGAGCGTCACTACGAGACCGCCGGCAACGAGCAGCAGCTCGCGAACCTCCTCAGGGACATGGAGGGGCTCGACGACGACGTCGAGATCGTCGAGGAGCAGGCTGACGAGGTCGCGACCAGGGAGCAGATCGACGACGCACCCGTCGTCAAGCTGATCAACGGCCTGCTGACCGATGCCGTGCGCCGCGGGGCCAGCGACATCCACATCGAGCCCTTCGAGCACGAGATCCGGGTCCGCTACCGCATCGACGGCGCGCTGGTCGAGGTGATGAAGCCGCCGCTCAAGCTGCGCGCCGCGCTCACCAGCCGCGTCAAGATCCTTTCCCAGCTCAACATCGCCGAGCGCCGCGTGCCGCAGGACGGCCGCCTCAAGCTCAAGATGGGGAACCGGGTCATCGACTTCCGCGTCTCGACGCTCCCGGTACTCTTCGGCGAGAAGATCGTGATGCGAATCCTCGACAAGGGCAACCTGACGCTCGACCTGAGCAAGTTCGGCTTCGAGCCCAAGGCGGAGCAGGACCTGCTCAAGGCGATCCTGAACCCCTATGGCATGGTGCTGGTCACGGGCCCGACGGGCTCCGGCAAGACCACGACGCTCTACTCGGCGCTGTCGCGCATCAACACCATGGAGACGAACATCATGACGGCGGAGGACCCCGTCGAGTACAACCTGATGGGGATCAACCAGGTTCTGGTGCGGAACGAGATCGGGCTCACATTCGCGGCGGCGCTGAAGGCCTTCCTGCGGCAGGACCCCAATGTCATCATGATCGGCGAAATCCGGGACCTGGAGACCGGCAGCATCGCCATCAAGGCGGCGCTTACCGGCCACCTGGTGCTCTCGACGCTGCACACCAACGACGCTCCCAGCACCATCACCCGCATGATCGACATGGGGCTGGAGGCGTTCAACGTGGCGAGCGCCGTCAACATGGTGGTGGCGCAGCGCCTCGTGCGCCGGATCTGCAAGTCCTGCAAGGAAT
This sequence comes from uncultured Gemmatimonadales bacterium, assembly GCA_963773095.1. GTDB lineage: Bacteria > Gemmatimonadota > Gemmatimonadetes > Gemmatimonadales > GWC2-71-9 > JAGGAG01. The sequence goes on along the minus strand of CAVYZY010000012.1, from coordinate 76,205 downwards.
CGACGACCTATCCCGATGACGTGCTGGCGTCACTGGGCACAGAAATTGAGCAGTTCCGGTCGATTCCGTTCATGAAGGGCAAGGGGTGCGAGGCGTGTGGCGGTCTGGGCTACAAGGGGCGCGCGGGCCTGTACGAGGTCATGACGCTCTCAGCAGCGCTGCGCCGCATGATCCTCCGCGGTGACTCGGCGACCGAACTCCGTGACCACGCGGTCACCGAGGGCATGCTTACGCTTCGCATGGACGGTATGATGAAGGTCGCGAAGGGCGTCACCACTCTCGAAGAAGTCGTGAAGGAGACCGCAGCATGAGTGTCAACCTCCGGGTGCTCCTTGAGGAAATGATCGAGCGGGAAGCCTCGGACCTGCACCTTACGGCGGGCGAGCGGCCGAAGCTTCGCGTCGACGGTGACATCACGAACGCGAACTCGTGCGCCGAGATCATGAACCCCAAGGACACGCTGTCGCTCGCCTATTCGGTGCTCACCGAGAACCAGAAGAAGCGGTTCGAGACCGAGGACGAGCTCGACTTTTCGTTCGGCATCCAGAACCTGGCGCGCTTCCGCGGCAACGTCTACAAGCAGCGGGGCTGCGTGTCGGTGGCGATCCGCATGATCCCCTTCAACGTCCGCACCTTCAGCGAGCTCGGCCTGCCCCCGGTGGTGGCCAAGCTGGCGGAGCGGCCGCGCGGGCTCATCCTGGTGACCGGGCCCACCGGCTCGGGCAAGTCGACCACGCTCGCGGCGATCATCGACAAGATCAACAAGGAGCGGAAGGGCCACATCATCACGGTGGAGGACCCGATCGAGTTCATCCACCGCCACCAGAGCTGCATCGTCAACCAGCGCGAAGTGGGCACCGACACCAAGAGCTTCTCCTCGGCGCTCAAGTACTGCCTTCGCGAGGATCCCGACGTTATTCTGGTGGGAGAAATGCGGGATCTCGAGACGGTCGCCGCGGCGCTCACCATCGCCGAGACCGGCCACCTGGCTCTCGCGACCCTGCATACCAACTCGGCGGCGGAGTCGATCAACCGCATCATCGACGTCTTCCCGGCGAGCCAGCAGTCGCAGGTGCGGGCGCAGCTGGCATTCGTGCTCGAGGGCGTGCTGACCCAGACGCTGCTGCCGCGCTCGCGCGGCCGTGGCCGGGTGATGGCCACGGAGATCATGATCGTGACGCCGGCCATCCGGGCCCTGATCCGCGACGATAAGGTGCACCAGATCCAGTCCGCGATGCAGGCCGGCCAGAAGTTCGGCATGCAGACGATGAATAGCTCGCTGTACCAGCTGTACATGAACCGCGAGGTCGCTCAGGAGGAGTGCCTCCGGGTGTCGCCAGATCCAAACGAGTTCCTGCGCATGATCGGTGAGAAGCCGCTCGACGAGCAGGAAATCGGCTCGGCGCCGTCCGGCAAGGTGACCAGCAGCAGCGGCGGACGCCGCTAACCGGGAGAAGGACCGATGCCGCTCTTCGAGTATACCGCACGCAACCCGACCACGGGCCAGATCCAGAAGGGCCAGCTCGACGTCCCGTCGAAGGACGACGTCACGTCATATCTCCGGAAGAACCGGATGATGCTGGTGAGCCTCCGGGAAGCGCCGAAGCCCATCAAGCTCAGCTTCAGCTTCGGGAAGCCGAACGTCAAGACGCGAGACATCGTGATCTTCACGCGGCAGTTCGCGACGATGATCAACGCCGGCCTCCCGCTGGTGCAGTCGCTGGACATCCTGAGCAAGCAGACCGAGAACGCGACCCTCAAGGACGTGACCCGGTCCGTGGTGTTTGACGTCGAGGCCGGCAACACCCTGGCCGACGCGTTCCGGAAGCATCCCAACGCCTTCACCGAGCTCTACGTCAACATGATCGCGGCCGGTGAGCACGGCGGTATCCTGGACACGATCCTCCTGCGGCTCGCGACGTTCATGGAAAAGAACGACGCGCTGGTGCGCAAGGTGAAGGGCGCCATGGTGTACCCGGTCGTGATCATGAGCGTGGCCGCGATTGCCATCACGGTGCTGCTCATCTTCGTGATCCCGACCTTCTCCAAGATGTTCGCGTCGGTGAACATGGAACTGCCGCTGCCAACACGCATCGTGATCGGCATGTCCGGGTTCCTGACCAGCTTCTGGTGGCTCCTCCTGGCGGCCGGCTTTGGCGTCTGGTTCGGCATCAAGCGCTACTACGCCACCCCCGCCGGCCAGAAGACCATCGACGGCCTGATGCTCAAGGCGCCGGTGCTGGGCGACGTGGTGCGGAAGTCGGCGGTGTCCCGGTTCACCCGCACGCTCGGCACGCTGATCTCGTCGGGCGTGAGCATCCTGGACGGCCTGGAGATCACGGCCAAGACGGCAGGCAACCGCGTCATCCACGATGCGGTCATGGAGTCGCGGGCGTCGATCGCCGGCGGCGAGACCATCGCCGCGCCGCTCGACAAGTCGAAAGTGTTCCCGCCGATGGTCATCTCGATGATCGCGGTCGGCGAGCAGACCGGCGGCCTGGACGAGATGCTGACGAAGATCGCCGACTTCTACGACGAAGAGGTGGACGTGGCGGTGAGCGCGCTGCTCGCCCTCATGGAGCCGATGATGATCGTGGTGCTCGGCGTGGTGGTCGGCGGCATGGTGGTGGCGATGTACCTGCCGATCTTCGACATGATGAACGCGATTCAGTAACGGCGCCCGCAGGAAGGGGCACGACGATTCAGAGGCGGCACCCGGCTCAACGGGGCCGCCTCTGTATTTGTGGACCTGCGACAGGATCGGCGGCCTGCTGGCCGCCGCTTCGAAGGAATGCGGCGAATTCCGCCGGCAGGCCCGCCGCGGTCACCCCGCGCGCCGCCGCCTCGACGTCGTACTCGACGCGTACGAACTGCACATCCACGCCACCCTCGCCGACCTCGAGCAGGGCGTAGCCCGCGCGCCAGTCGCCGTCTTTCGGCCGGCCCACGCTGCCCGTGTTGACGAAATGGACGCCCTCGACCATCCGGTACCACGGCTTGTGGGTGTGCCCGAAGCAGAGCACGTCGCCCGCCTTGAGTCCGGCCTGCCCGGCGAGCTTCAACAGGAATGCGTCCGGACGATCCTCGGTGACGTAGACGAGGTTGCTCATCGGCGTCGCGTGCACGAGGGTCACGGTGGGCCCCGCCACGTGCCCACCCAGCGGGCGCAGGTCGAGGCGAAACGGCAACCCGCCGAGCCACGCCTTCGCACCCTCCGACGTCCGGGCACAGGTCCAGGCGAAGCTGACATGGGCGAGCGCCTCCTGGGCCGGGCTCTCGCTGCGGCAGCCGCAGTGCTTGTAGGCCAGGGCCACGGTCGAGTCGTAGTTGCCCGCCACGCCGGCAATACCCGCTGCCCTGATCAGGTCCACCACTTCGTTCGGCCACGGGCTGTAGCCCACCAGATCGCCGAGATGATGGACCGCTGCATCGGGCGCCCGGTCGGCGATGTCCAGCAGTACCGCACTCAGGGCCGGCAGGTTGGCGTGGACGTCGGAGAGAAGCACGTAGCGCATGGCAGCCTCGCGGTCAGGAGCGGGCGGCGTTGGCCGCCGTGGTCGGGAAGTAGCGCTCACGCGCCCAGAGCGCCACATAGACCAGGCCCACCAGCGCGGGCACCTCGATGAGCGGCCCCACCACTGCCGCCAGCGCCTCGCCGGAGGCGATGCCGAACGTGGCGACCGCGACGGCGATGGCAAGCTCGAAGTTGTTGCCCGCGGCCGTGAAGGCGAGCGAGGCCGTGGTCTCGTAGTCGAAGCCGAGCCGGCGTGACAGCCAGAAGGCGAACCCGAACATCAGGGCGAAGTAGGCCAGCAGTGGCATTGCGATGCGCAGCACGTCGAGCGGCAGCTCCACGATGCGGTGACCCTGCATGGCGAACATGAGCACGATCGTGTAGAGGAGGCCCAGCAGCGCAGTGGGGCCGATCTTCGGCAGGAACACGCCCTCGTACCAGGTCGCGCCGCGGCGCGCCACGAGGAACTTGCGCGTGAGGTAGCCTGCCACCAGGGGCACGCCGAGAAAGACTGCGACGCTCCGGGCGATCTGGCCCATCGAGACGTCGAGGGCGGTGGTGTCGGCACCAAACCAGCCGGGCACCACCGTCAGATAGAGCCAGCCGAGCACCGAGTACGTCAGGATCTGGAAGACCGAGTTGAGCGCCACCAGCACCGCCGCGAGCTCGCCCGAGCCGCACGCGAGCGCGTTCCAGATGAGCACCATCGCGATGCAACGCGCGAGGCCGATGAGCACGAGGCCGTTGCGATAATGCGGCAGGTCGGGCAGGAACAGCCACGCCAGCGCGAGCATCAACAGCGGCCCAACTACCCAGTTGAGCAGGAGCGAGGTACCGAGGAGTCTCGTGTTGCCCGCGTGCTGCCCGATGGTGTCGTAGCGCACCTTCGCAAGCACGGGATACATCATCCAGAGCAGCCCGATCGCGATCGGCACGGAGACGCCGGCCATCTGCACCCGGTCGAGCGCTGCGCCCAGGCCGGGATAGACCCGTCCGAGCAGCAGCCCGAGTGCCATGGCCGCGAAGATCCACAGTGGCAGGAAGCGGTCGAGTGTCGAGAGGCGCTTGAGGATCGGCGTGTCGAGCGCCCGACCCGGACTGCCCTGGGCCACGTCAGTACTCCTGTTGAAGGCAATGCACCAAGAATGGTTGATATATATGGTACGGGGACACGAGTCAATCTTGATGGATCGACTGCGCCGTCCTCCTCCCCGTTTCACGATCGCTTCATGCGGCCCGCTCCATATACTTGCGCATGGAACCTCGAATGTTGCCCGTGATCATCCAGGGCGGCATGGGCATCGCCGTTTCCGACTGGCGCCTGGCCCGTGCCGTATCACGCCTGGGCCAGCTTGGTGTCGTGTCCGGTACCGCGATCGACTCGGTGTTCGTCCGGCGGCTCCAGGATGGAGACCCGCACGGGGATGTGCGCCGCGCCATGTCGGCCTTCCCGATGCCGGGTGTCGCCGATCAGGTCCTGGCGAAGTACTTCCGGCCAGGGGGCCGAGCCCCGGACGCTGCGTACAGCCTCCTGCCGCTTTACCGCCAAAACGTCGACCGGGCGCGGGAGGCGCTGACCGTCCTGGCGGCGTTCGTGGAGGTCTATCTCGCCCGGGAGGGGCATGACGGCCAGGTCGGCATCAACCTCCTCACCAAGATCCAGTTCCCCAACCTCCCGCTGCTGTACGGCGCGATGCTCGCCGGGGTGGACTTTGTGCTGATGGGCGCGGGAATCCCGCGTGAGATACCCGGCGCCATCGACCAGCTGGTGGAGCACCAGCCGGCGTCACTCCGGCTCGAAGTCGCGGGCCCGCCCGGTGACGTGCCAGACCTGCTGCAGTTTGATCCCCGGGTGCACTGGGACGCCCCGCCTCCCGGGCTGGTGCGGCCCAGGTTCCTGCCGATAGTGGCGAGCAACTCCCTCGCCACCATGCTTGCCCGGAAGGGCGGCGGGAAGATCGACGGCTTCATCGTCGAACTGCCACCCGCGGGCGGGCACAACGCGCCGCCCCGCGGCGATCCGTCGTTCAATGAACGGGGTGAGCCCATCTACGGCCCGCGCGATGAAGTGGATCTCGCGAAGATCCGCGAGCTCGGCCTGCCGTTCTGGGTCGCGGGAGGAATGGGGTCGGCAGCGCACCTGCACGCGGCGCGGGCCGCCGGAGCCGCCGGCATCCAGGTCGGGACCTTGTTCGCGTTCTGCGAAGAGTCCGGCCTGGATCCCGCACTGCGCTCGTCGGTGCTGGCACACGCGGCGCGGGGCGAGGTGGACGTACTCACGAACGCGCAGGCGTCGCCCACCGGATATCCGTTCAAGGTGGTTGACTGGGCCGGAAACCCGGCCGCCGCGGGCGAGCGCGAGCGCATCTGCGATCTCGGGTATCTCCGCATCGCGTACCGCACGCCCGACGGCGGCATCGCATATCGCTGCGCCAGCGAGCCCGTCGAGACCTACCTGAAGAAGGGCGGCACCCAGGAGGAGACGGTGGGCCGCCAGTGCCTGTGTAACGGCCTGATGGCCAACATCGGCTTGGCCCAGGTGCGCGATGGGGGGCGCCCGGAGCCACCACTTCTCACCAGCGGGGATGACCTCCTCGACATTGGCACCTTTCTCGCGGGTCGCACCCACTACCATGCCGCGGACGTGATCGACGCATTGCTCGCCGGCGGCTAGGGGTTGCTCTGCCCCGGGCTCCCCTGCCGCCGGCCTCGCGCAGGAAGCGGCACCGGGCTAGGATCAAGGCAGAGAAAAGTCCCGATTCCGGAGTGTGAATGCGTACCGCCTTTTATGCCGACGTCACTGCCGTAGTGGGCGGCCTGCTGCTCATGTGGACGGGCCTCACCCACCTGCCGCCGACGCGCTGGCTCTTCGCCGGCGACCGGATGATCGGCTGGCAGCTTGGCTCCATCGCCCTCGCCGTGCTGGGTGCCGCGTTCGCCTGGTGGCGCGCGCGGCAGGCGGTTGCCGCTCCGCTCCCGCTCCCGTCCATCCCCGGCATGGCCGCCAGGACCTCCGGTGTGGGCAGCCTGCTGATGGGCACCGCCTCGAGCCTCATGCTCTACTGGTGGCTCGCCAGCGGTCGCCACAAGCTGCCGTTCGGGCCGGTTGGCTGGTTCTTCGGGCTGGCCGCCCTGGTGGTACTGACCTGGTGCGCCATCGCCGCCGGCTCCCTCTGGCTCGGCCGCGCCACGGAGCGTGAGCGTGAGGCCGATCCAACGGTGGGTTCTCCCATTGGCCTCTCGGCGGATTGAGCCCGAAACCGGTGCATCGGAGTCTCGTGACATGACCATGCCCCAATCCGAGACGGTGGTCCGCGATCAGTACCTCGCCGAGGCGAACGCCGAGCTCGATGCCATGCTGGGCGAGGTGGGCGAGCTCGATCCGCCGCCCCCGCCGCCGGCGAACCGGACCTGGGTGCGGCTGCTCGTCATCGCCGTGATCGCCGTCGCGGTGTTTGCCATCGGCCTGCTGCTGCTCCGCGGCCGTCGTCCAGGCCGGATGACGCTGAACCTGGTGCGCTGATCCGGGGCGGCTGCCGCGCAGGGCTGAACGGGGCGGACCGCATGGTCCGCCCCGTTCGATTTCAGGTCCCGAGGAGGGAGCATGCCTGCCGACACGATCCGGATGGCCCGGCGGAAGCGCATCGCGCTGATCGCGCACGACAACCGCAAGGCGGACCTGCTCGACTGGGCGCGATACAACCGCGGGACGCTTGGGCGGCACGAACTCTTCGCCACCGGCACCACGGGCAGCCTGCTGGCATCGGAGCTGGAACTCGAGATCACCCGCTTCGAGAGCGGCCCGCTCGGCGGCGACCAGCAGGTTGGCGCGGGGATCGTGGAGGGCAGGGTGGACTTCGTGATCTTCTTCTGGGATCCCCTCGAACCGCAGCCGCACGACGTGGACGTGAAAGCGCTGCTCCGCATCGCGGTGGTCTACAACACGCCGATCGCCTGCAACCGGGCCACCGCCGACTTCGTCCTGTCGAGCCCGCTCATGGAGCAGGAGTACGCCCGCCAGCTGGTGGACTTCGGGGCGCGGCTCCGGCGGACCAGCCTGTCGGAGCCATGATCGTCACAAACTGAAACATTGCAGGGGCGAGGGGCGTAGGGGCACCGTTCTCCCTGGTTCCGCAACGTTGCAGGAGGCTTCCATGCGTTCGATCTGGGTTCGCGCCGGCGTCGGCGCGCTTGCTGTCTTTGCACTCGGCATGATGCTCTACACTGCCGTCCGCACCACGAAGGCCAAGGCCAGGCAGGCGCTGATGGAGTTCAAGTCGGAGCTCGATTCGGGTTCCTCGGTGGCCTTCGGCCACCTGGACCGGGCCATCCCGTTCATAGTCGACGGCCGGACACTCGGCCAGCTCACGAGCCTCACGCTCAGTCCGGGCGAGGGCGGCACGCCGGCACTCCGGGCCCTGGTGACGCTCGACCGGGATCATCTGGATCCCGCCATGCTCTCATCCTGCGACCTCGTGCCTCTGAGTCCCGACAAGTTCGAGGTATCACAAGGGTTCCGCTGCGCCACACCGGCCGACCGCGGGCTGCGCTCGCTCGGTGAGGTGCGCTTCGAGCCGGTGGGTGTGGTGCGGCCAGTGCGTGCGGACAAGGCGGCGCTGGCAGAACTCCGGCAGCGCGGCACCGTCACCATCGACTCGTCGCATCGCGGGGTGGTCCATGCCAACGTCACCGGCGACAGCGGCGAGCTTGTAAGCATCAATGCCGACAGCAACGGCGCGTACATTCACGTCAACGACGGCAAGGGCAAGGTGGTGCGGGTGCGGGCGGACAAGAGCGGGTTGGTGGTGAAGGTGGACTCGACCGCCACCCGGTAGGCCGTGGCAGTTCCGGCTTCACGCAGGGGCGGACCAGTGGTCCGCCCCTGCGTCGTTCATGCCGGGCCTGACCCTGTCTGTAACGCACGCCGGCGAGAAGGGTAGAATTCCGTGAATGACATACTCCTGGCAGTGTCCTCAGCGAGCATGCGATTAGCCCTCCCTTGATGCCGCGCGCCACGTGGCTTCGCGGACGTCACCTCGTGCGCTGGGCCTTTCCGGCTGCGCTCGCGCTGGCGGCGCTCGTGTACTTCGCGGCGCAGCGACGCGGCACGCTCCTGGAGGCGGTACTGCGCGACTGGGCCATTGGCGAAGTAGCCGGGGCCACGGACAGCGTGTACCAGCTCTCGATTGGCGGAGTGCGCCTCAGCCTCCTCCCTGGCCGGATCACCTTCGACTCGATGCGGTTGTCGACGGACACAGCGCGGAACGACTTCCGCGCCGATCCTTACCCCGTGCTGACCGTGACTGCAACGGGGTGCCGCTTGATGGGCATCGACACCTGGCGCCTGCTGATGGCCCGGGGTGTGAGCGCCCGGCTCTTCCGCTGCAGCGAGATCAGGGCTGCGGTTCTCGAAGTGGTTCGAGACCGGCCGCCAGTGCAGCTGGCCGGGAATCCGAGGGGCGGCGTACCGTTCGTCCGTGACAGTATCCAGCTCCCCATGCTGCTGCCGACAATCATCCTGCAGAGGACCGAACTCCCGCGAGTATCGCTCGACTACACACGGCGCGTCCGGGGTGGCGCCGAGACCCGTGTGCATCTCGAACGCCTCGCCGTTCAGTTGCGCGCGACCCGCATCGATCCGTCCGTGCCACCGGAGGCGCGGCGGCCGCTGTTCAGTGAGGAGGCGGTCGTCACCGCCGACACTCTCAAAGTGGTCGGGGGGACGGAGCGGGCGGTAATGCTCGGCCGCCTGAGGGCCAGTCTCACCGATTCGACCCTGTCGCTCGACAGCATCATCATGGGACCGCCACAATCCGATGCGGAATGGGTCAAGGCGCAGCGGAAGCGCACGGACCTCATCCGGTTGCAGCTCGACAGTGCGCGATTCCAGGGCGTGGACTATCGGCGCCTGGGAAGCATCGAGGGCGCAATCCTGGTGCGCCGCGCGACCCTGCATGGGTTCAAGCTCGACGTGCTGTCGGACAAGCGCCTCCCGGCCGGTCCGGCGCGCACACGACGGACGCCCCAGCAATGGGTCGCGTCCATCGAGCGGCCGCTGGCGGCGGACACCGTGATCATCGCCGGCGGACGGATCGCCTACAGCGAGCACGCGGTCGGCCGGAGCCAGCCCGGCACCATGAGCTGGGACAAGATCGAAGCGCAGGTCACCGACATCCGCACGCTGGCGCGGGACGGGAAGGCGACGCCACCCATGGTGGTGCGGGCCTCGGCGCTCGTTCTAGGGCAGGGCAAGCTCGAGACGACCATTGAAATCCCGCTCACGGCCGCACGGTTCGACATGAACTACTCGGGCACGCTGGGGCCCATGGACATGACTGCGTTCAACGCGTACACGGCACGGGTGATGCCGATGCGCCTCACCGGTGGCACCTTGCAGGCGGTCCGCGTCAGCGTCGTGGTGCAGAACGGCAGGTCGGTGGGGCAGGTGGTACCGCTCTACCAGGACTTCAAGGTGGCGCTCGAGGACAGGAAGGCAGGATTCTTCAAGAAGGCCGGGCTTTCCGTGGCCTCGTTCCTTGCCAACACCTTCAAGGTGCACGGCGAGAATCCCGGCAAGGCCGGAGAAGAGCCACGGGTTGGCCGGATCAACTACCCCTATCGGCCCACTGCATCGTTGCCGCAGGTGTTCTGGTATGCACTGAGGGAGGGCATGGTCAAGGTGTTCGTGAAGTAGTGCTCTCCATCGCGCTCGCTGCCCTGCTCGCGGCATCCTGGCCGGAGCCCACGGCTTTCCCTGACTCCGCCATCGCGGCGGGGGCGCGCCTGATCGTGGCGACGGGCCAGAACCCGCTGATGCGCTGGCCCATGCTCACAGATGTGCGCGCCGGTGCCGAGAGCCTGTATGCGGCGTCGGCCCCGATGCCGCTCTGGGTTCGGGATGGCCGCGCTACGCCGGCGGCCAGCGCCTTCATCCTGGTGCTCCGCCAGGCGGAGACTCGCGGTCTCGACCCGCTGGACTACGACGCCGCTGTGCTCGACTCGCTCTCATCCGTGCTTGGTCCGGCATCGCCAGAGGCGGAGGTCGCCGCGTTCGAGGCGATGCTGACCGCGGATGCGCTGCGGTTCGTGTCGGCAATCGATCGCGGCCGGATCGACCCCCGCCTGGTGCACGCGGATTTTCACGTGCCGACCGGGAACCACGACGTCGTCGGTGTCGTCACCGCGCTCAGCGGTTCCCTGGCGCCCGACAGCATCATCACGTCGATGGAGCCCGGCTTTCGTCACTACCAGCTCCTCAAGCGCGCGCTGGCCAACTACAGGGTGCTTGCCCGCGACTCCGGGTTGCTGCCACTGCCCCCCCTCCCGCGGCTGCTCAAGCCGGGCGATCCCTATGCCGGCGCCGGGCAGCTCCGTCAGCTGCTGACGATCCTGGGCGACATCGTGGATTCAGCGGCGCCGGCGGTGACGCCCGACAGCGCGTATTCGGGTGAACTCGTGCAGGGCGTTCGCCATTTCCAGCGGCGGCAGGGCTTCGCGGTCGACGGCATCATCGGCGATTCCACGGCGGCGCGCCTGGGACGGTCGTTCGGCCAGCGCATCCGGCAGATCGAGCTCACGCTGGAACGGTGGCGCTGGATGCCCCGGCAGTTCAGCGCGCCCCCGATCATCGTGAACGTGCCGGCGTTCCGGCTGCACGCGTTCAGCGCGATGAGTGACGACGAGGCCAGCCTGCTCAGCATGAACGTGGTGGTGGGCCAGGCCGTCAAGACCGAGACGCTGTCTTTCGCGGCGGACATGACGTACCTGGTATTCAGTCCCTACTGGTATGCGCCCGCGTCGATCATGCGGAAGGAAATCCGCCCCAAGGCGCTGGCCAACGCTGGCTGGCTCTCGCAGGAGCACCTCGAGCTGCTGCGGGGAAGGACCGTGGTGCCGCCCACACCGGAGAACATCGCGGCCATCGGCGCCGGCGTGCGGGCGCGGCAGACGCCGGGACCGTGGAACTCGCTCGGACGGGTCAAGTTCATGCTGCCCAACGCCCAGGCGATCTACCTGCACGACACGCCGGCCAAGGGCCTGTTCGCCAGCGCGCGACGGGACTACTCCCACGGTTGCATCCGGGTGGCCGATGCAGTGGCGCTTGCCCGGTTCGTGCTTCGGGACCAGCCGGCCTGGACGCCGGAACGGATCGACAGCGCAATGCAGGCGGATGCGCCGCAGACGGTGACGCTGTCCAACCCGATCCCGGTGTTCATCGTCTACGGCACCGCCGTTGCGCGGGAGAGCGGGGAGGTATTCTTCTACGGCGACGTATACCGTCATGATCGCACGCTCAACCGCCTGCTCCAGAAGGGCTATCCCTATCCGCGCTGATGCCGTGATTGCGGGCCTCGCTTTCCTCCTCCTGATTGCCACCGCTCCTGGCGCCGCCATGCAGGGCCCAGCGGCGCCACCAGCGCCGACCGACTCCGGCATGGCCGTGAGCCTGCGGGAGCGCGCGGCGGCGCGCCGCTTCGACGGCATGCGCTGGTCGGACGTGAGCGACGCGCGGGCCGCGCTTCGGGGCTTGTACGAGGCCAACGGCTGGCAGCCGCTCTTCCTCGATTCGCTGGGTCGTCCCACGGCGGCGACGCGGGCGCTGGTGCAGCGGTTCCTGGCTCTCGACGCGCATGGACTGAACCCGTCCGACTTCAACGCAGCGGTCCATGACAGCCTGCTGGCCCTGCTCGAACGGGGTGACGCGGGGTGGACGGTGGCCGAGCTCGCGGCGTTCGACGCGCGCCTGGCGGTGGACGCGATCCGCTATGTGGCCGCGATGCGCTACGGTCGGGCCCGGCTGCGCTGGGTGGACGACACCGTGAACATCGGCCAGGGGGTCCTCACGGTGCGGCGCGCGCCGATGGATGTGGGCGAGGTCCTCACGACGGTTCGCATGTCGCCCGAACCGGCGACCTTGCTGTTCCAGCTGGAGGATCGCAGCCCCGCGTACCGTCAGCTGCAGGCGGCCCTCGTGCGCTATCGCACGCTCGCGGCCGACAGCACGCTCACCATGCTATCGCGGTTTCCCGCCCGGCTGGCGCCAGGCCAGCGGTACGCCGGTGCGGCGGCACTGCGCCGGCTCCTGGTGGCCCTGGGCGATCTCCCCGACACCCTCACGGCACCGCCCGCCGGGGCGGACACGATCTACGATTCGACGCTTGCACGGGGCGTGAAGAAGCTGCAGCAGCGGGAGAACCTTTCGCCCGATGGCATCATCGCGAAGAAGACCGCCGCCCGGATCGGTGCTCCCTTCGAGACCCCGGTGCGCGCGATCAGCATGACCATGGAGCGCATGCGGGCCTTGCCCTCGCCGCCGTCCGACAGCCTGTGGATCCGGGTGAACATTCCCGAGTTCCGCATGCGGGTGATGCTGCCGGAAGCTGGCGGCCCGCCGCCCGTCGCGATGAACGTGGTGGTGGGTGGGCGCGGGCGGAACGAGACGCCCGAGCTCGCAAGCACGCTCGACATGATCGTGTTCAGCCCGACCTGGCGCGTGCCGCCGCGGATCATCCGCGACGAGATCGTCCCCCGGGCGCTGACCGACTCGATGTACCTCACGCGTCAGGGCATGGAACTGGTGCGGAAGGGCGAGGTCGTCCCCGCGACGCCGGAGAACCTCGCACTGGTGGGAGATTCGATTGGCGTGCGGCAGCGGCCCGGCGACGTGAACGCGCTGGGCATGGTGAAGTTCATCTTCCCCAATCCCTATGGCGTCTACCTGCACGACACGCCCACCAAGTCCACGTTCCGGCTGGCGAACCGCGCCGAGAGCCATGGATGCATCCGGCTCGCGGATGCCCCGTCCCTGGCCTCCTGGCTCCTGCGCACCGATTCAACGTGGACGGCGGAGAAGATGAAGGAGGCGATGGCGTCCCCCGAGCCGATCGATGTCACGCTGGGGCAGGGGGTGCCGCTGCGGCTGGTGTACGAGACCGCGGTGCCGCGGGAGGACGGCCGCGTCGACTTCATTGCCGACGTTTACGGTCGTGACCGCAACATGGAACTGGCCCTGCAGACGGGATATCCCTACCCCTCCCGCCAAGTCCCGCTGGTGAAGAAGCAGCAGTAGACACCAGGACTTGCGGGTGTCGCCGGCTCCATTCCCGGTCTATCTTTCCCGCTGACCCCGGCCCGCATCTTGTCCCTGGTGGGGGCCAACACTGGACGGAAGGGTGTCGATGACGCAGGTGAAGCGGCAGTGGCAGGTGCAGCGACTGGTATCGACAACCGCCTCGGTTGTCGTTGCGTTTACGCTACTTACGACGACCCTGGGCATGAGCGCCCCCCGCCGGGTCGGTCCCACCGATTCGGTGCCGGTGGCGGACAGTGCAAACATTGTCCTGCCGCAATTCCTCGGGTTCAGCGGCAAGCTGCGGGCGGTGCAGGTCACCCCCGAAAAAATCGGTGAAAGCCCGGAACTGGCCGCGATCATGGAGCAGTACGGCATCGCCCAGGCCGGCATCCATCAGGTCGGCCTGATGTCGCCCGCAGGCGATTCCGTGGCACTGATCGCCCTCATCCCGTTCGCCGCGAAGAGTGGCGGCACCTTCCAGGGCTATCGTATCGGGTACTGGCCGCGCGAGCGGAAGCCGATGACGCTGTACGGCCTTCCCGACGGCTTCATCGAGGTGACGCAGGAAAATCAGGAGGTCATGCTGTCGTCGCGCTTCCGTGTGCGCGACTTCCTGACGAAGGACCAGGGCTCAGTCTGGCCCAAGTACCTCGTGGTGCAGCCCACGCTCCTCGACAAGCTCGAGCTCATCGCCGACGAACTGGAGCGGCTGGGCAAGCCCGCCGCGATCAAGGTGCTTTCCGGCTTCCGCACGCCGCAGTACAACGCGACGGGTGTCTGCCGCCGCTGCGGTCGCGCCAAGGACAGCCGTCACATGTACGGCGACGCCTCGGACATCTATGTCGACGGCGATGGCAATGGCGTGATGGACGACCTGAACGGGGATGGCCGGGTAACGGTGGCTGACGCCCGGTACCTCGCGCGCATCGCCGACCAGGTCGAGGGCGAGCACCCTGAGCTCACGGGCGGCATCGGCATCTACCGCGCCACCGGGGCGCACGGACCGTTCGTGCACGTGGACACGAGAGGGTTCGTGGCGCGCTGGTAACGCGGGGCGGCAAGAGGACAAGGTGGCAAGGGGCAGGAAACGGCAAGGGGAGGAGCGCATCACGCGCCCCTCCCCTTTGTTACGTCTTGCCGCCCTGACTTCCTGCCGCCTACTGCTTACACGGTGCCGTCGGATCGGGCTTCGGCTTGTCGACCACCATGCGCTGGTCGTCGTTCGCGACCGCCAGCGCCACGTTGGCGATGAAGGTGTCGATCCGCGCCATCTTGTTGTAGTTGATGAACTGCGGCTCGTCGGTGAGCTGGTGGTAGTCCTGGTGCACGCCCGTGGTGAAGAACACCACCGGTATGCCGTAGCGGGCGTAGTTCGCATGGTCGCTGCGGCAGTAGATGTTCGCCGGGTGACCATTGGCGTCGAGCGTGTAGTCGAATGCGAAGCCGTACTTCCCGTCCACGTTGACCTTTTCCACCAGGTCGCCAAGCTGGGTCGAGAGGCGGCGTGAGCCCACGAGCTGCAGGTAGTTCGGGCCGCCCCTGGCGCTGCCATCGCCCAGGACGTCGTCGGTCTCGTTGCCACGGCCCACCATGTCGATGTTGAGCTGCGTCACGATGGAGTCGCGCGGCACCGTGGGGTGGTCGGTGAAGTACTCCGAGCCCCAGAGACCCTTCTCCTCGCCGGTGTGCCACACGAACAGGATCGAGCGCTTCGGCTTGACCTTGCTCTTGACCAGCGCGCCGGCAATCGCGAGCACGGAGACGGAGCCGGAGCCGTCGTCATCGGCGCCATTGTTGATGGAGTCGAGCCGCGGCTTGTTGACCTTGCGGAGGCTGTCGAGGGTGGTCTGCACCTTCGCCATCTGTTCCGGCGTCGGCTTCGGGTTGCCGCTCTCGGCGCCTGCCGGCCGCATGATGTGGTTGTAGGCCCAGATGGAGTCATGATCGACCGGCGGAGCATCGGAGAGACCGACGTGGTCGTTGTGCGCCCCGATGGCGACGTACTCGCTCTTGAGCTTGGGGTCGCTGCCCGGGAGGATCGCCACGACGTTGCGGGCGGGCGTGCTGACTTCAGACGAGAGCATGGTGACGTTCGCCGACACCGGACGTCCGGCGGCGCCCGCCGCGAGGGTCGCGGGGTTCGCGCCGAGGATGGTCTCGGCGGCGCCCGGTGAGACCAGCATGGCGAACGGGCTTCCCACCTTCGGGCCTTCGTCCTCACCCTTCATTGATTCCTGCGTCTTCGACAGGAAGCCCACGACCTGCGGCGGCGTGATGTCGAGTGCCACCACGGCGATGCCGGCGGCGGTCGCGTACTTCTTCCGGTCGAGACCCTGCCAGAACTGCCAGGTCGGCTGGCCGTTCTTTCCCATCGGCGGCTCGAAGACCACCAGCTTGCCGGCGATCTGTGCGTCGCTGAGGCTCACGGTGCTGTCGCCGATACGACCGGCGTAGACTGAGCCGATGTTGCTGGCGGTGAACGTCGGCGCAAAGCCGAGCTGCGACACCGCGCCGAAGCTCACGTAGTCCTTGCCCATCGCGAGCGACGCGCCGCCGGCCGTCAGGGTCGAGTTCGGGTCGAGGCCCTTCCGCACCAGCGGCACGACCTGGAAGTAGGTGCCGTTCTCGCCGGCCGGCGTCAGGCCCAGCTTCCTGGCCTGGGCGGCGATGAAGGTGGTGCCCTTCACGTTGCCGATGGTGCCGGCCTCGCGGCCCTGCATCGAGTCGTCGGCGAAGGCATACAGGTCGGTCTTCAGGGTGGCGGGCGACACGGCCGGGAATGCGGTACCCGGGGCCGGCTGGGTTTCAGGGGTCTTCTGTCCACTGCTGCACGCAGCCAAGGCGGCCAGGGCGATCGGCCCCAGGTTAAGGCGCATTCTCAAGACGGTCTCCCAGAGGGGGTTAAGGGCGCGGGGCGCAAGGTAATGGCGGGCCGTACGGGCGGACCAGCGAAAAGTTACGGCTCAGCGGTTGGGTGGTGTCTCAACCCGAAACGGTGCCGAACCCTGACGTATTGCCGGGGAATGGGGCCGCGGTACACATTTACCACCCTCATGACGCCTTTCTCCGCCTTGCGATCGGTGGCGCGGCAGTATCTCGCCGCGGTGGCCATGTTCGGGTTCTCCCTGAACGTGGCGACGCCGACCATTGCGCACGGTTGCGCCCACCCGGCGCCGGGAGGGGCACAGGCGGCTGGGGGGATGCATGCGGCCCCATCACGGGCACGAGTCGGCGCCGGCGCCGGCGGAGCAGTCGTCGCACGGCAAGAAGTGCCAGTGCGTCGGCCACTCCTGCGGCACTGCCCTCGCGGTTGCGGCTCCGGTCACGACCGGGCCGCGCGTGGTGGCTGCGGTCACTCAGTCCGCGCCAGCTCACGGTGCCGATCGCCTCCCGGCGGTCGTCCAGCATCTCCTTCCTTTCGCCGTCGGTCCCCCCAGCAGCCTCCCCGCCTGACCAGCTAGTGCCCGTCGTGCGCGCCCGCAGATACGGCGCGCGTCGCTCGCTGTCCCGGGAGTCACATGACGTTCTGCAGGGTGATCATCGCCACGGCGATGGTCGGCGCCTTCGTGGGTGCCGTTCCGCTATCGGCGCAGGTGCGCGCCGATACGGCGAAGGTGCACACGCTCGACTCCCTCGTCGTATCGGGGGCGCCGGTGCGCGCGGCGGCACCGCCGGTGTCGACCATCACCGTCGATCCGGCGACGCTGCGCCGGACCCAGGCCACCGATCCGTGGGACCTGGTGCGCCGGGCGACGGGCGTCGAGGTCCACGAGCAGGGACAGGGACCGGGATTCGCCTCGAACGTCGTGCTGCGCGGGCTTTTCCTCCGACCATTCGTCGGACGCGCTGCTGGTGCTCGACGGCGTGCCGATCAACCTGCCGATCCACGGGCACGTCGAGGGCTACAACGACTGGAGCCCGCTCGCGGCGCCGGCCGTGGGTGTCGATGCGCGTCGTGCATGGCCCGGCGAGTCCGCTCTACGGTGACTTCAACTTCGGCGGCGTGATCGAGGTGTCGTCACCCAGCGACGCTCGACGCGACGAGCGGTCAGGTCGGCGTCTCGAGCTTCGGCGACGTGACCGGCTGGGTGCGCACCGGCAGCGCGCAGCCTGACAGTCGGGCTTCTTCACCAGCGCGTTCGGCGAACGGGAGGAGGGGTGGCGCGACAACTCCAGCTACTGGCTGGGCAGCGGCTCGCTGCGCGGCTGGCGCCAGGCGGGGAAGGGGCGGCTGGAGGGTGGCCTGCTGCTGTACGGCTCCGACTGGCGCTCGCCGGGATACCTCTCGGTGCAGCAGTACAACGCGGGCGACCTGACCGCCGCGATCGACACCAGCGACGGCGGCGATGCGCAGCGGGTCATCGCCACGGGTCGCTACACCACCGTCACCAGCTCGGGCGCGGGCGTCGAGGTGTCCGGATGGATGCAGGGCGTGCGGACGCACCTGTTCCTGACGATGCCGGAAGACGGCGTGCAGCAGCAGGAGGAGGAACTCGACCGGCGGGTTGCCTTCGGCCGCAGGCGCGGATGGGGTGGAACGGCTCGGCGGGAGAATTCACCGCCGGCATCGCCGGCCGGCTCGACCTCAGCAAGTACGACCTGTACCAGACGGAGGATCGCGTCCGTGGAGGACACCACGACGCTCAACAACGGGCAGTACCTGTCCGGCTCGCTGTTCGGGCGCTGGCAGAAGTTCGCCTGGTCGAAGGTGGCCTTCGACGTGGGCGCCCGGCTCGACGTGCTGCAGTACGGCAGCCAGAACCTGCAGGTGGCAACGGCGCCGATGGTGCACGCCACGTCGGTGCAGGTGAGCCCCAAGTTCGGGGCGCGCTACATCCTGAGCAGCAAGGCGGCGCTCCTGGCCTCGGTGGCGCGCGGTTTCCGCGGGGCACCGGGGGTGGTGACCGATCCGTCGCTTCCGCCGCTCAGCCTGTGGGGCATCGAGGTGGGCACGCAGCTCGTGTTCGGCGGATTCACCGCCGACCTGGCGCTGTTCCGCATGGACGTGCAGAACGAGCGGATCCAGGATCCCGGTCACGCTGCTGATCCTCGACACCGGCGCCAGCTACCGGCAGGGCGTGTCTGCGCGGCTGGGCTGGCAGGCGAGCAGCGCCTCAGCTTCCAGGCGAACGCCACCTGGAACAACGCGACGATCAAGGAGAGCGATCCGCCGAGCGTGACGCCGGTCGCGGCGCTCGATGGCGCGGCACGGTGCAGCTCGACCCGACCATCCTGTTCCACCTCGTGCCGCCCCAGCCGGGGGACCCGGTGCCGGGCGTGGCGGACTACAACGCGTCGATCGGTGGCGAGTTCCGCATCGGCCGGCGCGCGATGGTGGGCGCGCGGCGTGCGGCTCGGCGGGCCGTTCACGCCGATCGGCGAGCCCGACGTGCAGACCCAGCCGTATGCCGTGCTCGACCTCGGCGGCCAGCTGCCCCTCGGTCGCAGCGGCCCGATGCTCGACATCGCCTGCAGAATGTCACCAGCACCAAGTTTCCCGAAATCCGTTCCAGCGGATTCATCAACCCCGGCGCTCCCGTCGTGCTTCGCGTGGCGATGAGCTTCGACACGCCGTGAATCGCGGCGCCACTACACCAAGGAGAAGGACAACATGAAGGCACGTATCGCTGAAGCTCCTCGTGCCCACGACGGCGTGCGCGTTTACCCTCGCCGCCTGCTCGAGCGACGAGGCGGCCGCCCGAGACGCATCCGAACGCCCGAGTATCCGTCGAAGCTCTTCGATGCGACGACCCACACCGAGCTGCCGCAGCCGTAGCCCGCGAACGCTGCCGAGCGGGGCGACCACGCGGGTCGACGTGCACTACTACGACGTCGACGGCGCCGACATCACGAGCGACCTGATCGCGGACCACTTCAGTTCGCTGACGTTCACGCCGGCCAGCTTCGCCACGGTCGCGTCGGTCGCGGGCGTGCGGTTCGAGCACGATGTGACAGTGGACGCCGCCGCCGGCTCGGCCTCGGAGCTGCTGATCGGCTGGGGCCACGACGAGCTGGCGGACGAGCTGAGCTTCGGGCCGTACGCCGTGACCGCGGTGCCCTGACCAACGCGCAACATCGAATCAACTCTCGAGAGGATCGCACACCATGAAGAAGAGTCTTCTGGGCACGTTGCTCGCCGGTCTCGCCCTGAGCTTTACGCTCGCCGCCTGTTCGAGCGACGAGGACCAGGCCGTCACGATCACCTTCCGGCCGCAGGTCGGGACCGAGGCGTTCTCCTGCACCGCGACCTACACCGGATTCGGAACGACGGCGTCCGACCGTCGCGTTCACCGACTTCAAGCTCTACGTGAGCGACGTTCGGCTGGTCACTTCTTCGGGAAGCGAGGAGTCGGTGACGCTGGCGCAGGACGGTGAGTGGCAACTGCAGAACGTGGCCCTGCTGGACTTCGACAACGGCACCGGGTCCTGCGCCGGGTCGACCGAGACGAACTACCAGGTGAAGGGCACGGTGCCGGCCGGGACGTATACCGGCATCAAGTTCACGATGGGCATTCCCTTCGACCTCAACCATGGCGACGTTGCCACCGCCGCCGCCCCGCTCAACTCGACCGACATGTTCTGGGTCTGGAACTATGGCTACAAGTTCCTGCGCGTGGACCTGAGCACCACCGGTCAGCCGGACGGTTTCTTCCTGCACGTCGGCAGCACGGGCTGCAACGGGGCCACGGCCACGTCGCCGCCCACGGCCTGCACCGAGCTCAACGAGGCGGCGGTCACGCTGACCGGGTTCAGCGCCGGGAGCGACGTCGTGGTGGTGGACCTGAAGCCGGTGCTGGCGACCACGAACGTCGACGCGGACGCTGGCGACGAACCGGGCTGCATGTCGAGCCCGACCGACCCCGAGTGCGCGACGATCTTCCCGCGCTCGGCCTGGCGTTCGGCGCGACGCCGGCTGGCGCGCAGCAGCTCTTCCGGGTCGAGGCGCAGTGAAGCTTCGGGTGATCCTGGTCGCCGCCGCGGTCCTCACGGGCTGCGGTGGCGAGACACACGGAGCCGTCAGGCGACACCTTCGCCTGGCGGCTTCCGGCGCGGTTTCCCGAGCCGCTGGTGCCCGATTCGAACCCCATGACCAACGCAAAGGTCGATCTGGGGCGCCACCTCTTCTATGACCGGCGCATGTCGGTCACGCAGCAGTTCTCCTGCGCCTCGTGCCACGAGCAGTCGCGGGCCTTCACCGACGGCCGCGAGGTGGCGGTCGGCGCCACTGGGCCAGCCGCACCCGCGCAACAGCATGACGCTCGCCAACGTGGCGTATCCGAGTTCGCTCAACTGGGCCAATCCGCTGGTTCGCCGGAACCACGAGATGCAGGCGCTGATCCCGATGTTCGGGGACAACCCTGTCGAGCTTGGCCTGACCGGCGAGGAGGAGGCGCTGCTGGACCGGTTCCGCGCCGACCGCACCTACCAGGATCTGTTCCCGGCGGCATTCCCCGGTGAGAACGATTCCGTTCAGCGTCGACGCGATTGCGAAGGCCCTCGCCGTCGTTCCAGCGCACGATCATTTCCGGCAACGCACCCTACGACCGCTACCTCGATGGCGATCGCGGTGCGATCTCCGAGTCGGCTGTCCGCGGGGAGGCGCTCTTCTTCAGCGAGCGGCTCGAGTGTCATCATTGCCACAGCAGCTTCAACCTGTCCGGTTCGGTGCAGTACGTGGGCAAGGAGTTCCGGGACCAGGAGTTCTTCAACAACGGGCTGTACAACATCGGCGGCACCGGCGCCTATCCCGACGACAACCAGCGGCCTCTTTGCCTTCACGCAGAAGCCGGAAGACATGGGGCGCTTCAAGGCTCCGACCCTGCGCAACATCACCGTCACGGCGCCCGTACATGCACGACGGGAGCATCGCGACGCTCGACGGCGTGATCGACCACTATGCCGCGGGGGGCCGCACCATCGAGTCGGGGCCCTATGCCGGGAACGGGAGCACGAGCCCGTTCAAGAGCGGGCTCGTCTCCGGGTTCACCCTCACCGCCGGAGAGCGTGAGGACCTGCTCGCGTTCCTCCGCAGCCTGACTGACGAGGCGTTTCTCCGCGATCCGCGTTTCTCGAACCCGTGGCCCCCAGGTGGTCCGGGCGGACCCTGAGAGAGGGTCGATGTCTCCCCTTCCCGCGCCAGGACCCCAACTCATGACGAGCAACCTGCGCCAGAGACTAGCGCGTAGCTGGCCCCTGCTGCTGGCGGTGGTGATGCTAGTCGCGGCGAAACCCGTGTCCACTGCGCGGCACAACCGCCTGGTGAAGGCGGAACCGGGTGTCGATTCCACGGTGGCGAAGTCGCCGTCCCAGATCCGGCTCTGGTTCAAGGAGCCGCCCGAGCTCGCGGTGACCTCGATCAAGCTGGCAGACGCCGCCGCCAGGCCGATCGCGACAGGCGAGGTGAAGGCGACGGATGAGAAGACGTCGGTCGCGGTCGCCGTGACGGCCCCGCTCCCGGCCGGCAGGTACACCGTGACCTGGAAGACGGCCGGCACGGACGGCCATGTCATCAGGGGGAGCTTCGGGTTTACTGTAGGGTCGTGACCTTCGCGGCCAACTGGATCACTTTCCTCGCAGTCTTCGCCCTGGTCGGTGCGGCCGGCGCGCGCGTGCTCTTCGCGCGGCTGGAGGCATCGGATGTCGGGTCGGGGGTGTGGCCGGGAGCCGATGTGCTGGCGCGCCGCTTCGGCGCCGCGGCCGCGGTGGTGCTGCTCGTTGCCGCTGCGTTCCGGCTGCTGGCCCAGGCGGAGAGCTTTCTCGATCCGGGCGAATACCTGAGCCTTGCATCGGTGCGGGCCGTGCTCTCGACGGCGTGGGGGCGGGGGTGGTGGTGGCAGGTCGGAGCGGCGGGACTGGCTGCCGCGATGGCCCTGGGCCCGCCGGGGGTGGCGGTCGCCGGCGCGCTGTTCGTGTCGGCGACGCTGCCGTTGACTGGGCACGCCCTCGATGCGCCGAACGGGCCGGTCGTCGGCGTGGCCCTGCATGGTGCGCACGCCTTCGCGGGCGGGTTGTGGCTCGGCACCCTGGCCGTGGCGCTGTTCAGCTGGCGGCGATCGGATCGGCCGAGACGCACGGAGGGTCGTCATGTCCGCCTGGCCCGGCTCATCGAGCGATTCTCGCCGGTCGCCCTCGGATCGGCGGCGGCGGTGGTGGCTTCGGGTACCGCGCAAGCGATCGGTCTCGTGGGCAGCCTTCACGCGCTGCGTGACACGGCCTATGGCCAGCGGCTCCTGCTCAAGCTCGGCCTGCTGGTCGTGCTGCTGGCCACGGGTGCGTACAACTGGCGGGTAGTGAGGCCGACGCTTGGCACGCGCAACTCGAGCCGCAGGCTGGTGCGGGCCGTGGCGCTGGAGCTGGCCGTCGCCGTGGTCATCCTCGCGGTCACCGCGAGCCTCGTATCACTTCCCACCGGCGAATGACTACAGCATGAGGTGCGCGAGCACCTGACCCTGCGGTGGTCCCGTGGTGGCGCCCACCGGTTCCACCGTGAGTGCGGCGCCCAGCACGTTGCCCCCCTCCTTCGGCATGCCCATGGTCAGCACCGCCGGGTGCTCGGGGCTCGTGTGGACCTCCGCACCGCGCACCATGCCGTCATCGCAGATGAACCAGAACTGGTAGCGCTCACCCGGCGGAAGCTGGGGCAGGTCATGGATCACCACGTTCCAGCGATGTGAGACCGGGTCGGCCAGGATGGTGATGCCGCCCTCCTTCCCATCCATCCGTACCGACGCATGCATGACCTTCCGCGTGTTCCGGAGTACCGACAGCGTGTCGCGCGCCGCCTCGAGTGCCTGTGATGCCACCGCCAGCCGGGCGCCGGCGTGCCTGGCATCTGCGCGCGCGCGGATCGCCAGCGCCCCGCCGGCAAGCGCCACCGACGCGGCGATGGCCCACGGCAGGCTGCGCTTCCAGGCCGGATCGCGCTCGCCCAGCACGCCGCGCGTCAGCTGGCGTACCAGGCCGGGCCGGGGCGTCACCGGCCGCACGCCCATCGGCAGCCAGGCGAGTTCCCGCTCGACCCGGTCGAGCTCCAGGCGGCACTCCGCGCAGCGATCCACGTGATCGCGGAAGCTGCGCTCCTCATCTGGCTCGAGGTGCCGCAGTGCGCAGGCTTCCACGTGTTCCACGAACCATGCGTGTGGTTGCGTCATACCCAGTCCTTGAGCGGGGCGAGTGCCTGGCGCAACCGGCCATAGGCCAGGCGCAGCCGCGTCTTCACGGTGCCCATCGGGATGGCGAGCTGCGCCGCGATCTCGGAATGCGTCAGCCCCGAGAAGTAGGCCAGCTGGACCGCTGCGCGCTGGTCGTCGGGCAGCTCGCGCAGCGCGGCGTGCACCGACTCGTGCACGTGCCAGCCGGGGTGGGCTGCCTCGTTGGGCGTGGGTGCGTCCACATGCTCGTCACCCAGGACGCCACTTCGCTGGGCACGCTCGACGCGCAGCCCGTGACGCCGCCGCGCCCGCAGCCGGTCGATCGCCCGATTGCGCACGATGCGGAGCAGCCACGCCATCAGCCCGGGCTGGTCGTCGGAGAGTGTGTCCACGCGATCCCACAGGATGCGGAAGGCGTCGAGCACGACGTCCTCGGCCTCGTCGGCGTCACTCAGCATCCCCTGCGCCACGCCGAGGAGCCATGGCGTCGCGAGCACGATGAGTTCCTCCAGCGCCCGCTCGTCGCGCGCCACCAGGCGTTCCCGCAGCGCGGAGGCCCGCTCGATGGTGAGCGGGCCTCGTGGCGCGGGCGACTCGCTCGCCGCTGCCATCAGGGCTTCATCATCATCGAGTCCCTCGCCATTGCCGGGCTCCCGAGCGCCGCTTCGCCGATGACCGCCTTGTCCTTCTTGCTCCACAGGAGAACGCTGGTGAAGCTGGCGAGATTGGCCGACTCCGGAATGTCGAAGCTCTGGGCTCCGTCGGCCTTCCTGAGCTTGCCCAAGTCGAGCGACCCCTGATCCTTCGCCATGCCCTTGGCCAGCACAACATACACGTCGGACGACTGGTCCACCTTGAAGTCGTTGCCCAGTTCGAGTTTCCGGTCCTTTCCGCTGCCAATCACCGCATAGGATCCGCTCGCGGCGTGGTTCATCGCTCCCGAAAAGGTACCCCGTGTGCCCATCGCCATCGTCTTGTTGCCGGCCATCGCCTTGTCGTTCGACATCGTCTGCTGGGCCGCGAGCGGGCCGGTGGCGGCGAGGACGATGATGGCGGCGAGAATTCCATGGCGTTGTGTCCTGTGCATGACTTGCTCCTGATGGTTGGTCGGGTACGGGATGCACCCTCGCCTGGTTAACGCCCCGGGCAACGGGATGGATCTCGGAGTCCCAGGTCAAGCCCGATTGCGCGAGGGATGGTCCCGGTACAGCCTTCAGGCATGAAGACCGCTGCCGCAGGGCTTGCCCTGCTTTTTGCGCTTGTTCCCTCGACGGCGGTACCGCCGATGCGGCCGCCCCCGCAGCGGGTGGCGGCACGCGACTCTGCTGTTGCCCTCGCGCGTGAGGCGATCGCGGAGGGACGTCCCTGGCGTGCGACGCGGGTCCTTGCCCCGATCCTGCGCGACTCCTCGCTGCGCACGCCCGAGGTGGAGCTCGTGGCCGCCACCGCCGCCGCCGGATGGCACGGCTGGCGCGAGGCGGACCAGTTGCTGCGCAATGCGAGCTGGCTCGACACGGCGTACGACGGCGAGGGCCGGGAGCTGCTCGCGCGCGCGGCGCTGGGCCTCGGGCGCGACAGCAATGCGGTGGTGCAGGCCGGCGTGGCCGTCCGGCTCGCGGTCGATCCGGTGGCGCGGGGCGAGCGGCTGGTGCTGCTGGGGCAGGCGCTCGAGGGCACCGGCAGCTACGACAGCGCCAGTGCCGGATACCGCGCCGCGGCGGACCTGCTCCCGCTGGTGCGCGACTGGCTCTTCCTCCGCGCGGTCGGCACGGCGACGAATCCCTCGAGTCGCGCGATGCTGGCCGGTTCGATCACCGATACGGCGATCCGGAGCCGGCTGCCACTGGCGACGGCCCTCGCGGTCGCGCGGTCGGGGGACACGCTGGGTGCGATCGACGCCTACATCGCGGCAGGCGCGCCCCTGCCGGCGTTCCGGCTGCGCGAGGCGATCGCCGACAGCGCGCAGCGCCGGGCGCTCGGTGCCGAACTCGTGGCCTTCATCGCGGAGCGCAGCGGTTCGGCGTCCGCGCGGAGCGGCGTGCTCCTCCTCGACAGCCTGCGGCTGCCGCTCACGGCGAGCCAGCAGCTCACGGTCGCGCGCAGCGCGGCACGCTCGGGTCCGCTCGGCCGCGCGTCGGATGCCTATGCCGCTGTGTTCGCGGCATCGGCGGGCAGCACGGAAGACCGCTTCGCGTGGGGTGAAGTGCTCTTCCGCCTTGGACGGTACAAGGATGCGATCGCCCAGTACCGGCGGGTGACGCAGCCGAAGTCACTGGCGGCGGCGGCCGGCTATCGGACCGGCCGCTCAATGGTGCGCGACGGGCGCACCGCGGAGGGCGTGACGCAGCTGCGCCGGGTCGTGAAGCGGTGGCCGTCCGATTCCAGCGCGGCGGTGGCGCTGTATCTCCTCGCCGACCTTGCCACCGACGACCGGGACGACCGGGTGGCGCGCCGCACGTTCCTCCAGATTACGCGACAGCATCCCGGCAGCCGGATGGCCGGCGCCGCGGCGTTCCGCGCGGCGATCATTGCCTATGCCGACAGCATGTTCGAGGTGGCGGCGAGGGAGTTCGACGCGTTTGACGAGCGCCTGCGGACGAGTTCAGAGGCGCTGCCGGCGCTCTACTGGGCGGGGCGCGCCTGGGCGGGCCTGGGCGACACCGTGCGCTCCGCGGCGCGCTGGCACGAGGTGATCGCGCGCGACTCGATGTCCTATTACGCGGATGCCGCGGCCCGACGTCTGGGTATGGCGCCGTTGGTACCGGCGGCATCACCCGACACCTTCGCCACCGTGCCCGACCTGGACAGCCTCGCGCGCCGCGCCGACTTCCTCGATCACGTCATGCTCGACGACGAGGCCGGACTGGAGCGGGCCCGGCTCGGACGGGCCGCTGGCACGTCGGAGCGGCTCATGTCCGCCGCCGACCTCATGCGCCGACACGGCTTGCCGAACCAGGCGATTGCCATCGCCCGGCGGGCGCAGAACGCCGGGGCACCGCGCGATGCGCGGCTGTACCGCCTGCTCTATCCGCTGGGGTTCCCCGCGGCACTGCGGGGCGAGGCCACCCGTGCCGGCGTCGATGGCCCGCTGGTGGCTGCGCTGACCCGCCAGGAATCGCTCTTTGATCCCGAGGCCACGTCCTCGGCCGGGGCGTGCGGGCTGATGCAGGTGATGCCCGACGTGGGCAAGCGGGTGGCAAGGGGACTCGGGTATCCCGAGTGGGACGCGGTCCTCCTCTACCAGGCCGACGCCAACCTGGAGATCGGCTCCACGCACCTGCGCGCGCTGCTCGACAACCAGGGCAGCGTGGTGGAGGTCCTCGCCGCCTACAACGCAGGCGCGCACCGGGTCGTGCGCTGGCGCACCCGGGGCGGGGCGGAGGATCCCGAGCTGCTGACCGAGCGGATTCCGTTCGTGGAGACGCGCGACTACGTGCGGATCGTGCAGCGGAACCGCAGCCTCTACCAGGTGCTCTACGAGTGGCCGCGGGACATGACGGCCATCCCGTAGCGCCTACGTCACCGCGGTGAAGTCCTCCGGCCGCGCGGGCCGGAAACTCAGGTCGAAGGCCAGGAAGAGCAGCTTGGCGAACGGATAAAAGAGCAGCGGTGCCGTGATCATGAACAGCCCGCCGGTCCAGCGCAGGACATCCCACGGCGGCGTGGGCCAGGTCACCACCACCGCCAGGATGAACAGCGACATGAACACCAGTTCGGCCCCCACCAGGTTGAACATGTAGCTTCCCACCACGTAGCCCTCCTCGCCTCGCTCGAGCCGCAGGCCGCAAGATGGGCAGTTGTGCCGCGCCTTGAACCAGCTGTCGTAGAGGTTACGGCCACCGCAGTAGGGGCACCGCTTGCGCAGGGCGCGCGAACTCATGAGAAGGGGATTGGGACGGTTATTCATGGGTCTTCAATCTAGCAACGCCGCGGCGCGAGCGGTGCTCCCGCGGCCCTCCCGGGCTCCTTCCCGTTTGCGCTGACTCGCTGCATCTCCTTATCGTTCAGTGTGATGCCTGTCGCGCCGACCCTCGAGCGGCCCCTGCCAGCAGCGCCGGCCGTCTCCGGCGCGGACACCCGTTCACTGCCCCGCCAGCGCGCCCTGCTGTCATGGCTCTTCGCGGCGCGAACCCTCCTGGCAGTCGGCACGCTGCTCGCGGCCGCGCTCGTCTGGACCCGCACGCCCGACGTCTCGTTCATCTTCAGCATAGCCGTGCTGGTCACGCTCGTCGCGACGGCGTACGGCTGGTGGCGCGTGCGCATTCGCGGTGGCGAGATCGGCAGCGTGTTCCTGGTTGGGCAGGCGCTGGCCGACCTCGGGTTGGTCACCACCCTGGTGCATTACGCCAGCGCGCCCGCGATCTTCGCGTCGCTCTACGTGCTTGTCATCGCCGGGTATGCCGTGCTGCTGCCGCCGCAGCTGGGCGTGCTGGTCACGGTGTGCGCCACCATCCTGTACGTCTCCGACACGCTGCTCGGTGGCTCCTCCGGCCCTGATGCCGCCTTCTGGGTGCAGGTGGTGCTGTTCAACGTGGTGTTCGCGATCGTGGCGGTGCTGGGCCACCGGCTCCGGGCGTCGGATGCCCAGCAGCACACGCTGGAGTACGAGCTACGGCGCGTCCGGCTCGAGGCCGACGAGATCCTGCAGAACATCCGGTCGGGCGTGATCACGGTGGACGCCGAGGGGCGGCTCGCCTTCATCAACCCGACGGCGGAGCGGCTGCTGGGCATCAACGGCGATCGATTGCTCGGCCGGCCCATCCTCGACAAGCTTCATACGCAGTCGAAGGACCTGGGAGCCGCCATCGTCGCAGGCATCCGGCATGGCCGCAAGGTGAGTCGCGGGGAGGGGATGGTGCGGGCCAACGGGCGGCTGTTCCCGATCGGCCTCTCCACCACCACCTTCCAGCCCGAGGATCGCGAGGTCCCGTCGGTCACGGCGATCTTCACCGACATCTCGGAATTGAAGCAGCTGCAGGAGCTGCATCGCCGCGCCGAGCGGCTCGAGGCCGTGGCGGCGCTGTCGGCGTCACTCGCGCACGAGATCCGCAATCCGCTGGCCTCGATCCGCAGTTCCTGCGAGCAGCTGGCGCGGGGCAAGCACGCCAGCGAGGACGACCAGGTGCTGGCCGGGCTCATCGTCCGCGAGAGCGACCGGTTGAGCCGCCTGCTGAGCGAGTTCCTCGACTTTGCCCGCGTGCGTGCCACCAAGTCGGAGACGGTTGACCTCCTTGCGGTGGCGAAGGATGCCGCCCGGGTGGTGCAGGTCCACCCCGACTGCGGGCCGCAGGCCGCGGTGATGGTGGAGGGCGAGGAGACGATCCTCCAGGGAGATGCCGACCTGCTGCACCGGGTCGTGGCCAACCTCCTGCTCAACGCCGTGCAGGCCGCGCGCGGCCAGCCGGTGCGCGTCACGGTCCGCGTCGGCATGCTGTCGGTCAATGAACTGCCCCATGGCGCGGACTTCGACCAGGCCGTACGGCTCCAGGTCGTTGATGACGGCCCGGGCATCCCGGACGAGATCAAGGAACGCCTCTTCCAGCCGTTCGTGTCGGGACGGCCCGGTGGAAGCGGCCTCGGACTCGCCATCGTACAACGCGCGGTCGAGGCGCATCGCGGGCTCGTGTACGTCGAGACCAAGATCCGCGCCGGCACCACGTTCACCATCCTGCTTCCCGCCCACGCCATGGCGGAGGGAGTCGCATGAGCCAGAAGCCAACCGTGCTCGTCATCGACGACGAATCGGGCATCCTCGACACGCTGCGGATCCTGCTCCGCAATGAAGGGTTTGAAGTCACGACGGCCCAGGGAGGCAAGGCGGGGCTGGAGCAGATCCGCGCCGGCGCGCACGACATCGTGCTCACCGACGTGCGGATGCCCCAGGTCTCCGGCATCGACATCCTGACCGCGGCGCGCGAGCAGGACGCAATGACGCCCGTCATCCTGATGACCGCGCAGGCCTCGCTGCAGAGCGCGATCCAGGCGGTGAACAGCGGCGCGTTCTACTACATCCAGAAGCCGTTCTCCAACGACGAGCTGGTCGCGATCCTCCGGCGGGCGTGCGAGTTCCGCGCGATCCGGGTGGAGAACAAGCAGCTGCGCCAGGAGATCCGCCGCCGGGAGCGGGGCGGCGTGTCGCGTCCCATCGGCAAGTCGAAGCGCTTCCTCGAGATGCTCAAGCTCGCCGAACACGTGGCACCCACCGACTCCACCGTGCTGATCCAGGGCGAGAGCGGCACGGGCAAGGAAGTCGTGGCGCACTACATCCACGAGCTGTCCCAGCGGAACGAGGGGCCGTTCCTGTCGATCAACTGCGGCGCCCTGCCCGAGAGCCTGCTGGAGAGCGAGCTCTTCGGTCACGTGAAGGGCAGCTTCACCGGCGCCGTGCGCGACAAGCAAGGCCTGTTCGCGGCGGCGCGCGGGGGCACGTTCTTCCTGGACGAAGTGGGCGAGATGCCCGCGTCGCTGCAGGTGAAGCTGCTGCGCGTGCTGCAGGAGCGGGAAGTGATCCCGGTCGGTGCCACGGAAGCGATCCCGGTGGACGTGCGCATCATCGCGGCGACCAACCGGGACCTCGAGGAGGAGATGCGCCGGGGCAACTTCCGCTCCGACCTCTTCTACCGGCTCAACGTGATCGCGCTGCACCTGCCGCCGCTGCGCGAGCGGCGCGACGACCTCCTGCTGCTCATCGAGCAGTTCCTCCAGGTGCTGGCACAGGAGAGCGGTGGCGAGCCCAAGGCGCTGAGCCAGGAGTCGCTCGACGCCGTCATGGTGTACGAGTGGCCCGGCAACGTGCGCGAGCTCGAGAACGCACTGGAGCATGCCGGGGTACTCTGCCGCACGACCCTGATCGAGCCGGCCTTCCTGCCGGAACGCATCACGCGGCGGCGGAAGGAGCCGCTCGTGAGCGAGCGCTCCTACAAGAACCCGACGCTCGAGGTGATCGAGCGGGCCTACATCATGTGGGTGCTGCAGGCCGAGGGCGGCAACAAGACGCGTGCTGCCGAGGTGCTCGGCATCGATCCGTCGACGCTGTACCGCAAGCTGGCCCGGTACGAGGAACAGGTGGCGGAGGCGAAGGCGTGACACGCGGTCCCGAGTTGCCGCGGCTCTCCGTCATTGTGCCGGTCTACAACGAAGTGAACACGGTGGAAAAGATCGTCACCCGGCTGCACGAGATCCCGCTGCCGATGGAGATCATCTGCGTCAACGACTGCTCGAAGGACGGCAGCGCGGAGGTGCTTGACCGGCTCAAGGCCGAGGGGATGGTGGAGATCGTGGTGCATCATCCCCTCAACCGGGGGAAGGGCGCGGCGCTCCGTTCGGGTATCCAGCACGCCACCGGTGAGGTAATCGTCGTGCAGGACGCCGACCTCGAGTACGACCCCGAGGACTTTGCGGTGCTGCTCAGGCCGATCCTCTCGGGCAAGGCCGACGCGGTGTTCGGGTCGCGCTTCCTGGGCGGCGAGCACCGCGTGCTCTACTTCTGGCACTCCGTCGGCAACAGCCTGCTGACCCTCCTGTCGAACATGTTGACCGATCTCAACCTGACCGACATGGAAACGTGCTACAAGATGGTGAAGGCACCGCTCATGAAGTCACTGGTGCTCACCACCGACCGGTTCGGCTTCGAGCCCGAGCTTACGGCGCGCCTGGCCCAGGCGGGCGCCCGCATCTGGGAGGTGCCGATTTCCTACTCCGGCCGGACCTACGCCGAGGGCAAGAAGATCGGTTGGAAGGATGGCGTCGCGGCCTTCTTTCACATCCTCCGCTTCAACCTCTTCCCTCCGCAGCGCACCGCGTGAGCCGCGGGGCATCGCGCGGATGGCACGCGGTGTTCGTGGCCGCCGCCATCATCGTGGCGGCGCTTGGTTTCCTCCCCATCGCCAACTGGATCCCGGACGGGCACGCCGCCCCCGGGTTCCAGCTCCTGCTGGACGGCTGGCTGAGCGGCACGGCTATCTGCCTCGGCGTTGGGGTGGTGGTCGCCATCGTCCTGCGGCAGCGCCAGCTGCCCGCGCCCCGGATGGATGCACCGGCGGGAACGGACGCCGTCGATCCCGTCGCCGTGGGCATCCTCGCCGTGGCCGCGATGCTGTACCTGGTCGTGGCGCGGTTCGTCTTCAGCGGGCGCCCGCTCCTCATCGACGAGATCATCCAGGTCTTCCAGGCGCGGATCTTCGCGAGCGGGCGCCTCTGGCTCCCGGCGCCGGCGCATCCCGAGTTCACCAGCAGCATGCACCTCATCGATACCGGCAAGGTCTACGGCCAGTTTCCCGCCGGCGGCCCCGCGATGCTGGCACTGGGTTCGCTGGTGCGGGCCGAGTGGCTGGTCGGACCGGTATCCGGGGTCGTGAGCGCCTGGGCGTTTGCGCGCCTGCTTCGCCTGGTCGAGCCGCGGCGCTTCGTGCGACGCTTGGCGCTGGCGCTCTTCGCGCTGGCGCCGTTCGTGGCCTTCATGAGCGGATCGCACATGAACCACGTCACCTCGCTGATGTGGCTCGTGCTCGCCACGGCGGCGCTGTTCGGCGCCGTGAGGGACGACGCGCCGCGCGTCCTTCCGGCGCTGGGCTGCGGCCTCGCGCTCGGCATGGCCGCGACGATCCGTCCGGTCGACGCATTCGCCTTCGCCCTGCCCGCCGGCCTCTGGTTCCTGGCCCGCACGATCCGGCGGCCCACGCGCTGGCGCGAACTGGTCGCGGCCGGTGCCGGCGTCGCGTTGCCGGTGGCGGCGCTCTGCGCCGTCAACTGGGCCACCACCGGTGCGCCACTTCGCTTCGGCTATACCGTGATGTGGGGCCGCTCGCATGGGCTCGGGTTCCACGCCGCGCCGTGGGGCGACCTGCACACGCCAGCACGGGGACTGGAGCTGCTCAACCTCTATTTCCTCCGGCTCCAGAGCTACCTCTTCGAGACGCCGTTCCCCGCGCTCCTCCCGGCCATCGCGTGGCTGGGGCTTGGCCGCGATCACGATGACGCCGACCGCTTCTTCCTCGTCTCCGGGACGCTGCTGTGCCTGTTGTACGCGGCCTACTGGCATGATGGGTTCTATCTCGGCCCGCGGTTCCTGTACGCGCTCGCTCCCGCCCTCGCGCTCTATTCCGCGCGCGCCATCACGATTCCCGTCGGTAATCCCCTCGCCCGTCGGGCCCTCGGCGGGGCGCTGGTGACGGGCGTGCTGGTCGGGCTGGTGGTGCTGCTCCCGATCCGGGTGCGGCAGTACCAGCAGGGCATGATCAGCCTGCGCTGGAATCCCGATGCGGAACTGGAACGCGCGGGGGTGAAGGACGCGCTGGTGCTGGTGCGGGAGAGCTGGGGGAGTGAGTTGCTGGTGCGGCTCTGGGCACTCGGCGTGTCCCGGCCGGCTGCCGAGCACTACTACCGGGCTATCGATCCCTGCGTGCTCGAGCAGACCATCGGCGGCCTGGAACGCTCTGCCGCCGATTCCACTCGTGCGCTGGCTGCGCTGGAGCCGCTGGTGCGCGACTCGATCCGCCTGGTGCGCTCCGGGGAGTCGAGCGATCCGACGCTCCGCCGCCTGCCGGGGTTCGCGTACAGCGCGCTGTGCAACGAGCGCCTGGCCGAGGACGCCTCGGGCTTCACGCTCTTCGCGCCCAACCTCCTGTCGCGGCGCACAGACGTGCGGTTCGTGCGGGACCTCCACGGGCGTGACAGCCTGCTGCTCGCCGGCTATGACGGGCCCGTCTACGTGCTCAAGCCGTCGAGTCCCGCCGTCGGTGCCGTGCCGCAGTTCTATCCAGTGCAGGTCGATTCGCTCTGGGGGGCCTGGCGCCGCTCACCGTGACGCCACCGGTTCACCGGGGCAATTCCGAGATTGATCCACGCTCCTCGTCGTACAGGTAGGCTCGCCGTCCACCAGCCCGCGATAACAGCTCCCCATTCTCCGGCCCGCGATCGTACACGATCCAGGTCTTGGCGCTGTCGTAGTCGGGTGGGTTCTGGATCAGGCTGTAGTGGCTGACATGTCGCGGTCCATAACGAACGAACACGATCGACGGGCCAGGCAACTCCTGAAGTAACTGCTGGAAATAGAGCTGCGCCGCGGCGGTCGCCAGGTGCTGACGCCGCGCAGCCTGCACCCGGAACGGGAGCACCAGAAACGCGAAGGCTGCCGCAGCGACGAGGAGCAGGTCGAGGCGTTTCGTGGCCTCAGCCGGCTCAGCGCTCGTGCCCACCAGCCACCTCCCCAGCCGGGCCATGCCGAGCGCGAGCAGCAGGGCCACGACCGGGAACGCCTCCAGGTAGTAGAGGGTCCAGTTGTTGAAGTGTGCATACGGGAGGTGCGCCACCAGCAACAGAACTGCCGTACCGGTGGCGAACAGCACCGCCGGTGGCGCTCCGGGCAGGCCGAGCAGCACGAGCGCCGCCGCGGCGAGGGCCGGCAGCCCGCTGAGATCGGTGAGCACCGCGCGAGCGCGCTGCATCGCGATGACCGGCAGCCGCTTCACGGTGTGCTTTTCGTGCACGCCGCCGAAGTACGCCGACAGCGCCTGCATGTCCACTGGCAGCGGCACCGCCGCGGGAGTGGAGTCGCGGCCGAAGCCCATCCGGTCGAAGGGAAGGTAGAGGCTGGTATAGCGCGCATACGGAGACGCACGCCAGTTGCCCGTCACCTTGCGGTTGTGGAGCGGCATCAGGCCTACGATTGCGGTGCCCACCATCACCGCCGCCACGAGCGCACCCCACGCGCGCCGAGCCATCACGTCGCGCAGGACGACCACGCCGACGGGAATGGCGAAAACGAGTGCCGTGAGCGGACGGGTAATGGCGCCCAGGCCGACGCAGGCAGCAAGCGCGAGCAGCCACGTCGTGCGCGACGACGAGCGCCACCGCAGCAGCGCCCACCAGCCGGCCACCCACAGGAGTGAAGTGAGGGTCTCGGAGAAGTAGCCGGCGCGAAAACGCAGGTTCCCGGGCGCCGCGAGCCAGACGGCCGTGGCGACCAGCGCCACCGGGCCGCCGGCGATCCGTCGCGCCAGCGCAAACGCGATCGCGGCCGTGAGACCGGTGAGGAGCAGGGGAACCACGGCCGGGAGGTGCATCCAGGTGCCCGGTACCAGGGCGAGGGCAAAGCCGGGCGGGTACTTCGGTGCCAGTCCGGGTGACAGCAGCACATGGAACTGCTCGAAGAACGCGGGCACCGGCGGTGGCGGCCCCAGCCAGCGCCCTCCGGCGAAGATGCCGGCCTGCAGCAGGTAAGCGGCCTCATCATGGTAGACCGCCACCGGATTGGCACCTCCCCAGGTGAGCAGCGTCACCAGCACCGCCGTCACGCCCACCAGCCACGGCACGCTCTGATGCGCAATCGCGTCCTGCAGGGCCGTCGACCGGCCAAGGGGTGCCCGGGCGGCGACGCGCGCCGCTGCCGCGAACACCGTCGCGCAGATGAGCGTGTTCAGTGCCGTCACGCGGGCCGCAGCGCGGGACCGGCGCCCACGCGCGCCACAAAGTGGAGCGACCGGTCGAACAGCGCGGAGGCCGGCCACGGGTAGAGGCGCAGGTCCGTGTTCCAGGACTCGATCGCCGCGCCGATGCGCTGGAGCGCGAGGGTCCACTCCCTGGCGGTCCAGTAGTTGTAGGGGAGTGCCACGCCGTGCGACGCGTTCCCGGTCCAGTCCATGAGGCGAAGAGTCTGCCGGTCGAACCAGCCCGCCTGGATGTGATCCTTGATGACGATTGCCTGCCGCGCGACACGGGCCGCCTCGATGAGCAACCGGATCGGGTCGTCGGCGTGGTGCAGCACGTCCACGAGCAGCACCGCGTCGACCGACGCGTCGGCCTGGGGCAGCGTGAGCCCGTCGAAGTGCTCCACTGGCAGGTGCGTCTCGGGCCGCACCAGGACGTCGACACCGGTCATGGTGAGGTCGGGGCGCCGGTCGAGGAGGGTGCGGCCGAGGAGGCCGTCACCGCATCCCACGTCGAGCACCACCGCGCCGCGCGGCAGCAGCGGCGCGATATGGCCCGCCAGCACCCGGATGCGGCGCTGAAAGACGAGATTTGCGTGCAGCCCGCCGACGAGGCTCATCGGCGGCGGAGCCCGAGGATGCTGAAGAAGAAGCTCGAGAGCACGGTCTGGACACCCAGCGTGACGAGAATGGTGCCGGGGATGACCCAGCGCATCGTCTGCGCGTAGTCGAGCGGGCCGAGGTCGCGCGCGACCCACTGGCCCACGGCCACGGCGATGAGCGCAATGCCGACGAGGGTGCTGGTGGCCCCGGCCACGATCCCGCGCTCGAGGTTGAAGATCTCGTACAGCCGGTTCACGCGCGGGTCGTCGGGCAGCAGGCCTGCCGTGATCGCGAAGATCTTGGTGAGGAACGCGAACACCACCGCCTGGTACCCGCAGACGATCATCAGGCCGCCCACCAGGAGCGTATGCACGTCGAAATGGACCCGGCCCACCTGCAGGCCCGGCAGGGCCACTGCCGCCGCGACCACGCCCAGCAGCATGAGGAGCAAGCCCGGCACGAGGAAGAGCCAGCGCGGGCTCAGCGCCAGGAAGAAGCGCAACGTGCGCCAGCCGTCCCGGAAGGTGCGCAGGTGCGGGCGCTGGTCGCCGCGGCCGTCGGGCCAGAGCGTGATCGGCACTTCGCAGATACGCGCCCCGTTGAGCGTCGCCTTGATGATCATCTCCGTCGCGTACTCCATGCCGGTGCAGCGGAGGTCGAGTTGACGCGGAAGCCCGGCGCGGAAGGCGCGCATGCCACAGTAGATGTCGTGGATGGGCACCCGGAACCAGCGTCGTGCGAGCCACGAGAACATCGGGTTGCCCCACACGCGGTGCAGGAAGGGCATCGCGCCGGGACGGACGGTGCCGCCACCCGAGGGCAGGCGACACCCCTGTACCAGCTCGGCGCCGTCGCGCAGGGGCGCCACGAAACGATTCAGCTCGGTGAAGTCGTAGCTGTCGTCGGCGTCGCCCATGAGCACGTAGCGCCCGCGCGCCGCAGCGATCCCGCCGGCAAGCGCACTGCCGTAGCCACGTGCCGGGACCGGAACGACCCGCCCGCCCGCCGCTACCGTGGCCGCCTGCGAGCCGTCGGTGCTGCCGTTGTCGGCCACCACCACCTCGCCCTCGATGCCGTGCTGCTGCATGGTGCGCACCGCCTTGTCGACGCAGCGGCCGACGGTGGCCACCTCGTTGAGGCATGGAATGACGACAGTAAGCTCGAGTGCCCCTGAGCCCGGATTCGGGTCGGCCTGGGTTGGCATCATTGCCCGGCGGAGGTTGAGGGAAGTGCAGGCGCGGCGAGCGCACTGTCGGCGCGGCGCGCGAGCGATGCGAACATGGTGTCTCCGAGCGCCAGGCCCGCCATGGCGGTGGCCCGCGCCGCAGGCCAGTCGCCGCGTGCCGCCTCGATGTAATAGAGCTTGCTGCGCATCGCGGGCGCCGCCGGTTCGATCCCGAGGCCGTCCCGCAGCACGGCGGCCGCCTCACTGTCGCGGCCCTGTCGGTCGAGCAGGATGGCGAGGTCCTCGTACACCTTGGGGTCCCGGTCCCACAGGGTCATCGACCGGCGGTATTCGCGCGCGGCGTCGTCGAGTAGTCCCTGGCGGTCCAGGTGCAGCGCGCGCGTGCGGTGCGCGCGGTAGTTGTCCGGTGCCTCATGCTCCACCTGCTGCAGGAGCGTCTCGTTGTCCTTCCAGACCGCCGCCCGCGTCGCACTCCTCGCGGCTGCCAGGAGCACGATCACGGCCATCGCGACTGCCGCGGCGCGCTGCGCGGACGGGGAGGTGAGCCACGCGAATCCCCGCTCCGCCACGCCGGCAGCTGCGAGCACCGCGCCGACGCTCGCCAGGTACAGCGTCCTTTCGGCGAGCAGCACGCCCGTCGGCAGGATCAGGTTGCTGACGGGCAGCAGCGCAACCGCGATCCACACGATGCCGAGCGTGACCGCGGGTGCCTTCGCGCGACACGCCCACACGAGCCAGCCGCCGATACCGAGCATGAGGACCGCGAGAAGGTGC
Organism: uncultured Gemmatimonadales bacterium; assembly: GCA_963773095.1. Lineage (GTDB taxonomy): Bacteria > Gemmatimonadota > Gemmatimonadetes > Gemmatimonadales > GWC2-71-9 > JAGGAG01. The sequence continues at coordinate 38,479 of CAVYZY010000012.1, read as the reverse complement.
ACGGCACCGGTGTTCGCGGCGACTGGATAGCCCGGCGGAGAGTAATCAAAGCTGAGCCGGGCGGGCCATAGCAGCAGCCGAACCCACCCCGGAACGGTGCCCAGCGACACGAGCATCCTGGCGGATGGCGCGAGTGCCCGGAGCGGTGCTGCCGGTTCGTCGCCCGCGAGCCCGCCCAGCACCGAGGCGCGGAAGAGGAGCAGCGCCGCGAGGAGCAGGGCGAGTACGCCCGCAACCGGCGCGGTCTTGCGGAGTGACCGCATCCCCGGCGGCACGCACGCAATGCCGGCTGCAGCGAGCAGGAGTGCCGGCGTCACGAATCCCTGTTCCTTGCTGATCGCCGCGAGCATGCCGAACGCGATCACACCGAGGCGACGGGCGGCGGTGAATTCCTCATTCACCCCACGTGTCGCCACCAGGACGGCCGCCAGCACGAGTGCCGTGCAGAGGAGCTCCGAGACGCCGACGGCGTTGGCCACCGCCTCGACGTGCACCGGGTGCACGGCAAAGAGCAGCGCGGCGAGACCGGCCCACGCCGGCGCCAGTATTCTCCGCGCGAGAGCATAGACGAGCCCCGTCACCAAGGCGTGCAGCGCCACGTTCGTGGCGTGAAAGATCCACGGTGTCCCGTCGCCGAGCTTCCACTGCAGTGCCAGGAGCCACACTGTAAGGGGCCGGTACAGCCCGCCCGCGGGCCAGTACGACTGGCCGAGGTACTCCCAGAGGGGGTGGAGCGTGGTGACGCGCGGGTTGTCCACGATCAGCGGCAGGTCATCGTACGCGAAGCCGTTGCCCAGGCTCGTCGCCGCGACGGCGATGGCCACGGCGATAGCCATCCACGCGGAGGTGGCCTGGCCTCGTGACGCCGCTGCGGTGCTCACGGCGCGGCGCCGGGCCCGGTCACGATCGACCCGTCCAGCCGCTCCAGCCGTTGCCAGCGCTCGTCGTAGATGTAGGCAACCCGGTTGCCGGCCACCACCATGAGCCGCGCGTTGTCGGCACCCCGGTCGTAGGCTGTCCAGATTGGCGCCGTCGCATAGTCGTCCGGATTCCTGATCAGGCTGCGGTGCATGCGATGGCCCAGAGCGTAGCGCACGAAGACCACCGCCGGCTCTCGAATGGAGGCGGTCGCGGCCTCGAAGCCGAGCAACGGCTCACGCGCAACCTCGAGATTGAGCCGCGTCTCCGCGAGCCGGTCGGGCAGCGGCCAGGAGACGACGACGGTCGAGAGCAGGACGAGGAGCACGCCGCGCTCTGGCGGCTGGCTGGTCGAGAACTTCTGCGCCAGGCGCGTGAGGATGCGCGCCGCTCCCGCCGCCACCGCCGCAGCGCCCACTGACAGCGCGTCCGCGTAGTAGATGCTCCATTGCGGCGGGTGGGCGTAGCCGAGATGCACGAGCAACAGGGCCACGGCGGTGCCGGCGGCGAAGCGGAGCGGCCCAGGCCCTGCCGCCACGCCAATGGCCGCGAGTGCCATGGCAAGCAACGCCCACGTGCCGGCGAGGTCGGCGAAGAAGACCCGGGCCCGGGCGAGGAACGCCGAGGGTGCCCGCGACGCCGTGTACTCCCGGTGGAAGGTCGCGAACGCCTGGGCCAGGCGCTCGATGTCGGGCGGCCTGGTGCGCGTCGGCGCGCGCTCATCGAGACCGAAGCCCATGTGATCGAAGGGGAGATAGGCGCGCGTGTACCGGCTGTAGGGAAGTTCCCACCAGGGACCGCCGGTTGCCACGTTCTGCAGGGGCAGCACCCCGATGACCGGAAGCGCCACGACCGCCGCGAGCCCGACCTGTCGCCACAGGCGGAGGCGGGCCGCGTCGCGGAGGACGACCACTGCTACCGGGATCCCAAACACGAGCGCCGTGAGCGGGCGCGTGATTGCAGCCACGGCCAGCGACAGCGACACGAGCGCGAGCCATGCCGGTGCGCGCGCCTCGCGCCAGCGAACCAGGCCGTACCACGCGAGCAGGCCCGTCGCGCCCGTCAGCGTTTCGGAGAAGAACCCGGCGCGATAGCGCCCTCCCGGTGCCGCGAACCAGATGGCGCACGCGAGCAGGCCGGGGGCGCCACCGTACAGCCGGCGGCACAGCACGAAGATCAGCGCGGCGGAGAGGCCCGTGAGCAGCAGGGGCACCAGTGCCGTGGCGCCGAGCAGCACGCCGGGCACGAGCACCAGGCCGAAGCCGAGGGGATACTTTGGCGCCAGCCGGGGCGTGACGAGCACGTGCGTCTGCTCGAAGAACTCCGGTATCGGGGGCGCATCGCCGGCGATGTGCCCGCGCGCGAGGAGCTTCGCCTGCAGCACATATGCGGCTTCATCACCGACGGTCGGCAGTGGATTGAGCGAGCCCCAGGCGCTCCAGGTGATGACCATCGCCGCCACCGCAATCAGGAGCGGGGCAATCGCCGGCAGACTTCGAAACGGCGCCAGCAGCCGCGGCGCGGCGGGCCAGCGAAGCGTGACGATCGCAAGCAGCGCCAACAGCGCTGCCACGAGCCACGTCATCGCGTACGGTGCGCGGCCGAGTCGCTCGCGTTCGGCTGCACGGTGAGGCGTACGGTGCCTGGCGCCGCCTTCTCCCGCATCGCCCGCTCGGCGGTGGCCCTGAAGTTCCGGAGGTTCACTGAATCGGCTCCCCCGCCGTCGACGGACAGGCCGATCCGGGCCTGCGAGTGCGCCTCGGCGTAGCGTCCCTCATACATCAGGCACGCGATCAGTGACGAGCGCACCTCGTTGAGATCGGGCGCGTAGCGCAGCGCCTGCTGGTACAGCGGGATCGCTTCCTTGCACCTGGCCTCGAGCCTCAGGCGGTCGGCGAGTTCACGCGGCACCGCAAAGCTGCGCGGGAAGAGCTTGAGCGCGCGCTGGTACTCGATCTCCGACGCCTCGCGCTGGTGACCCTCCCAGAGCAGGCTGGCCGCGCCATAGTGCGAGCGATAGCTGAGCGGGGCGTCGATAAGGAGCTGCGCGGACTGGGCAAACGGGTTGGCCCAGGTGCGCTGGCGCCTGGCGCTTGCCACCGCGCCCGCGACGAGCAGGAGCGCGAGCGCCGCGACCGACCCGCGGCGAATGAGCGGGTGCGCAGCGGCCACCGCGGCGAATACGGATGGAAGCAGGGCGCCCACCACCAGCAGGAAGCCGACGGTCGCGAGATACAACGTCCGTTCGGCGAGCACGATTCCCGTCGGCACCAGCACGTTGCTGACCGGGAACAATGCGATTCCCACCCAGATGAGCCCAAACGTCACCACCGGGGCGGTCCGGCGCGCGGCGAGCGCGCCGATCACGGCGGCGGCGAGCAGGAAGATACCGAGCGTCTGGGCCGTGCCCCAGGAGAGGGCGCCGGTGATTTCCTGCGGCGAATAGTCGGCCTGGAGATGTGCCGGCCAGATGAACAGCCGCACCCACTCGGGAACGACGCCGAGCATGGTCAGCGCGCGCTGACCGGCGGTGAGTCCCTGCAGCCCCTCCGCGGTGAACGACCCCACCGCGTTGTCGAGCACGGAGGATCGCACGGTAAGGAATGCGAGGCCCGTGGCCGCGAGTGCGAGCACCAGCGGGCGAACGGCGGCGACCCGGGTCCAGAACGGACGCGGGTCGCGAATGACGGTGATTTCCGCGGCGACCAGCAGCCCGGGGAGGATGACCGCGTTCTCCTTGAAGAAGCACGTTGCGAGATAGGTCACCACGAACCCGACGCAAACGCGCGGGCTCAGGTCGCCCCGTCGTCGCGCGAGGATGTACGAGCCGACCCAGAGCGTCGCGATCAGCCCCACGATGAGTTCGCCCTGGTTCACGGCCACCGCTACCGCCTCCACGTGCACCGGGTGGACGGCAAAAAGGGTCGCCGCCACCCAGGCGGCCTCGACCGGGAGCAGCATGGCCGCGAGCCAGAAGAAGGCGACCGCCGACGCCGCATATAGAAGGACGCTCAGGGCCCTGAAGACCACGGGCTTCCCGCCCCCAGCCACCCACTGGGTCGCGAGCCCCACTGACATGAGGGGACGGTAGAGGTCGGGACTGAAGGGTTTGGGCCAGTAGGGACGGGTGAACGCCTTCCATGGCGCGTTGATGCTGTGGTTGTCCTGGTTCTTCAGCACCACGGGGATGTCATCCTGCACGAAGACGTTCGGCAGGCTCGCGGCACTCGCCGCGATGGCGAGGAGCGCCACCGCCGTGGTGAGGAGCCAGCGTGCGGGCCTTCGGGCAGGGATGTTGATCGCCATGGAGTCCGGATCGCGCGAGATTGTCTGATGCCAACGGCAACTTTTCGAACACAAGTGCAATTCCTGGTCCGCTGAGGGTAGTCGAGAGTACCGTCAGGCGGGCCTCGGCTGTCTTGCACTTCTCCAGACTCGCTGGGGCCGACACTCGGAGTACGGCGTCGCTACCTGCTGGCTAAGTTGTTTTGGGGTAACAGGATGCGCTTTTCGGGACCGAGGTGGCATAGCCGTTGCCCTTATCTTCGTCGGCGTTGCCAGACCGTGCCCACAGGGCCAACACTATAGGGAGGCAGGAAATGTTTAATCGTAAGGGCTTCACCCTCATCGAGCTGCTGATCGTAGTTGTGATCATCGGCATTCTGGCGGCGATCGCGATTCCGAAGTTCGCCACCACGAAGGACAAGGCGAAGTTGGCGTCGATCAAGACCGACCTGCGTAACCTGATGACCGCGCAGGAAGCGTACTTCTCCGACTACTCGACCTACGCCGCGAACGTCGGCGCGCTGACTGCGGCGCCGTACAACTTCAGCTTCTCGGCCGGCAACACGCAGCAGGCCGTGGCTGGTGTCGCGAGCGGCTGGTCGGCGACCGTGACGAACAACTCCATCTCGAGCGGCAGCACCAACAGCTGCCAGGTCCAGGTGGGCGCTGGTGCGGTCTCGACGCTCGACGGCACGATTCGCTGCCCGTGAGCTGACCGCAGCAAGAATTCAACCGGGCGGCAGCGAATCATGCTGCCGCCCGGTTGTTTTTCTGCCCCATGGATGCGCAGGAATCTGCGCGGGCTGTGTTGGCACCCATGTTGCTATTATTTCCGGTGCATCGGGGCCCATGTGAATGCAGCGGCCCACGGCATTACGGGCCCACAACAACCGAGGTAGAACATGTTCAACCGCAAGGGCTTCACCCTCATCGAGCTGCTGATCGTAGTTGTGATCATCGGCATTCTGGCGGCGATCGCGATTCCGAAGTTCGCCACCACGAAGGACAAGGCGAAGTTGGCGTCGATCAAGACCGACCTGCGTAACCTGATGACCGCGCAGGAAGCGTACTTCTCCGACTACTCGACCTACGCCGCGAACGTCGGCGCGCTGACTGCGGCGCCGTACAACTTCAGCTTCTCGGCCGGCAACACGCAGCAGGCCGTGGCTGGTGTCGCGAGCGGCTGGTCGGCGACCGTGACGAACAACTCCATCTCGAGCGGCAGCACCAACAGCTGCCAGGTCCAGGTGGGCGCTGGTGCGGTCTCGACGCTCGACGGCACGATTCAGTGTCCGTGATCTGAACGCTGCCGACTGCTGTTCCGACCGGGTCCTCACGGGCCCGGTCGTTCTTTTCCGGTCCGTTCCAGGCACTCCGGATGGCCCTCGCACTTTCCAAGAGCGGCTCATGCAGGCGCTTTCGCATTCGCGGTGCAGGTTTGGTCAAAGATGTTGGAGTGAAAGCAGTTAGGGGCCGGTTTGGACGTGGCATCAGCGTTGCTGTTATACCCGTCAGAGAGGGATGCATTGGCCGGTTCTGAGAGCCAGTGTCCCAGGTCACATACCTGACGAGGGATCGTGTCGAGTCATCGCAGGGGTTTCACCCTGATCGAGTTGCTCATCGTAGTCGTGATCATCGGAATTCTTGCGGTGATCGCGATTCCGAAGTTCGCGACGACAAAGGGCAGCGCGGCGATGTCTGTCATGAAGGGGGACCTGCGCAATCTCGCCACGGCGCAGGAAGGCTACTACGGCGACAACAACGTGTACTACAATGGTCCGCTGCCATCTGTGGCCCTGCTCTATAATCCGTCCCAGGGAGTCACGATAACGGTGACGAATGCCGACAACACCGGCTGGGCGGCGACCGCGGCGTACCCCAGTATCACGCCTCGCACTTGCTCGCTCTTCCAGGGTTCGGTGTCGCCGCCGCCGCCCGCCACGGTCGAGGGACAGGTGGCCTGCACTCCATGATGGCGCGGTGATCCAGGCGGCAGGCCCGGATCACCTTCTGGTTTTCGGGAGGTGAGAAGCGATGGCGGAACGCAGGCCCCAGTCGCTCCGCACCGAACTGCTGTTCCAACTGGGATTCCTGGCGTCGAGCGCGGTCCTCCTGACGGGACTCGCGACGGCGCTCATTGCGCGTTTCGGCATCGAGGAGTCGATCGGTGCGCTGGTCGTGCTCTGGGTGGGCAGCTCGATCGTCTTCGTGCTCTTCGCCCACTACCTGGTTCGTCGCACGCTGCTCAAGCCGCTGGAAACACTCGCGGCGGAAGTGACGGCGATGGAACGCGGGGCGTTGCCGGAGGCGACGCACGTATACGAGAGCGAAGAGTTCGCCCAGCTGGCGGAGCGGTATCGCCGGATGGCGGCGAGCCTGCTCGACGTGAACAGCCAGATCGTGCGGGTCGAGAAGCTGGCCGGGGTGGGCCAGCTCGCGGCCGGCGTGGCCCATGAAATACGCAACCCGCTTGGCGCCCTGCACACCTACGTGGAGGTGCTCCGCCGGCGGGGCACCGATCCCGGGGTCACCGACGCGATGGTCCGGGAGGTTGAGCGGATCGAGCACATCGTCCGCGGGCTCCTGGACTACTCCCGGCCGGGCCCCCCGACCGGTTCCAGCGACCTGAAGGAGGTCCTGGGTGCCACTATCGGTTTCTTATCGGCCCAGGGCGCGCTTCGCGGCGTGACGCTTGCGTTGGAACTAGCCGAAAACCCGCAGGTTGTGCGGGGAGACCGACATGCACTCGAACAGGTGATCGTCAATCTGCTGCTAAATGCGCGAGATGCCACGCCGAACGGGCATGTGACCGCCGGAACGCTGTTCTGGCGTTACGAAGCCACCCCACCCGCCCAGCGGCGGACGGGGGAGCCGGTGCCGCCTGTTCCCGGGGTCCGCCTCCCGCGGCCGCGCCGGATGGACCTGGCCCCGGGCACGCCTGGCGTCCTGCTCTATGTGGCTGATGACGGTCCCGGAGTTCCCGCAACCGATCGGGAGCGAGTGTTCGATCCATTCTATACGACCAAGGCACCGGGGGCCGGCACGGGACTCGGGCTCGCCATCGTCGCCCGCACCGTGCATGACCTCGGCGGCATCGTCTGGGTCGACCGCGCGCGTGAAGGTGGTGCGGTCTTCAAGATCTTCCTGCCGCTGGCGGGGGAGGCCTGATGCGCCTGCTCATCGTCGATGACGACGCCGGATTGCGGCAGTCCCTCGGCCTGCTCCTCACGGAGTCGGGCTACGAGGTCGCGGCTGAGGGCGACCCGGAGGAGGGACTCGCGCGGGCGCTCGATGAGAAGTTCGATCTCGTGCTGTGCGACGTGCGCATGCCGAAGATGGACGGGCTCACCTTCCTGCGTCGCTATCGCGCGGAGCGGGGGCCGGCCCTCATGGTCATGATGAGCGCATACGGTGGCGAGGATGTCGCCATCGCCGCGATGCGCGAGGGCGCCTACGACTATCTCCACAAGCCGTTCCGCCCCGACGAGGTGACGCTTACCCTGCGCAAGGCCGAGGAACGCGAGCGCCTGCGGCGCGAGGTGGAGCAGCTCCGCGCGACGCTCGGCGCCGATGCGGTCCGCGACATCCTGGTGGCCGAGAGCCCGGCGCTGCGCAGCCTGCTCGAGCTGGCGGAGCGGGTAGCGGCGCACGATACCACGGTGCTGCTGACCGGCGAGAGCGGCACCGGCAAGGAAGTGATGGCGCGCGCCATTCACCGGATGAGCCCGCGCAGCGCGGGGCCGTTCACGGCGATCAACTGCGCCGCGATCCCGGAGCACTTGCTCGAGTCCGAGCTCTTCGGTCACGTGCGCGGCGCGTTCACCGGTGCCGTATCCGACCGCTCGGGCATCTTCGAATCGACCAACGGCGGCACGCTGATGCTCGACGAGATCGGCGACCTGCCGCTCGGGCTGCAGTCCAAGCTGCTGCGCGTGCTCGAGGAGGGCGAGATCCGCCGCCTGGGCGGTCGCGACAACCGCGCCGTGGATGTGCGCGTCATCGCGGCGACGGCGAAGGACCTGGAGCGCGCGGTGGAGACCGGCCAGTTCCGGGACGACCTCTACTACCGCATCAACGTCGTGCGGCTGCACGTGCCGCCGCTTCGCGAGCGTCCGGCCGACATCCCGGCGCTGGTCGCCCACTTTGCGCAGGCGGCGGCCGAGAAGCTGGGCCGCGCGGTGAGCCTGACTCCGCGGGCCCTGGCGACGCTGGCCGCCCATGGCTGGCCCGGCAACGCGCGCGAGCTGCGGAATGCCATCGAGCGTGCCGCGGTGCTCAGCTCGACAGGTCGCCTCGACGTGGAGGACTTCCCACTCACGACGCCGGCGTCCAGCAATGGCCGGTCGAGCGGCGTGTACATGCCGCTCTCGGGTTCGTACGAACTCAAGCCGCAGATCGAGCAACTCGAGCGCGCGACGATCGTGCGCGCGCTGGAAGCCTCGAAGGGGAGCCGGCGGGAAGCCGCCCACCTGCTGGGCGTGAGCCTCCGTACCCTCTTCTACAAGTTGCGCCGCTACCGCCTCGAATAGACCGGGTTGCGCACGAAGGCGCCGGTGTGCGCCGCCACGATGGCGGCCCGCGCGGGCGCTTCGCCATGGTAGGTGCTCCCAGTTCACGGAGCACCCATGTCACGTCGTGCCGGCTTCACCCTCATCGACACGCTCATCGCCATCGTGCTGCTCGAGGTGGCACTGCTCGGCCTGGCCGGCGCCCTCAGCTCGGGCGAACGGTTGCTCGCGCGCGGGCGACTGGCCACGCGCGCGGCGGCGCAAGCCCGTGACCTCCTGGCGCGGATCGCCCGGAGCGACACCGTCTGCGCCGCCACGACGGGCACCCGCGCCTTTCCCGGCGCCAGGGTCACCTGGTCGCCCGATGCGTCGCCGTCCCTTCGCCGTGTCACTGCACTGATCGATCGTGCGAGCCCGGCCGCCGTCGAGTCGGTGGCCACCGTGGTGCACTGTCCATGAGCGCCGCGTCCAGCCGGGGCTTCTCCCTGGTCGAGCTGCTGGTCACCCTGGTGCTGCTCGGCGTGGTCACTGCCAGCGTGGCGTCGGCGGGGCTCTCGGCGGTGCGCACCGCCGACCGCAGCCGCGAGCGCGCCCGGCAGGAGAGCATGCTGCGGGAGGTGGCTGCGGTGGTGGAGCGCGAGGTGGGTGACGTATCGCCGTCGCGCGATATCGGTGGCTTCGCCGCCGAGAGCGTCACGTACCGCGCGGGGCGCGGCAGCGGGTACACGTGCGGCGTCGAGGGTACTGCAGTGGTCCTGCGCGATGCCAACTACCGCGCGTGGCGCCTTCCCGACGCGGCGCGTGACAGCCTGCTGGTCCTCCTGTCCGACGATTCGCTTGCCGGTCCCGCTGCGTGGGTGATCACGCCCCTGCTGGCCGCACCGGTGCGGGGCCACTGCCGGGACGGGGCGCCCGGACTCCGCCTCGCCGTCGATCCGGCACTGCTCGCCCGGGCCATGGCGACTGACCTCCCGGTGCGCGTATTCGAATGGATGCGCCTCCGGCTGTATGAGAGTGGCGGGTCGTGGTGGGTTGGAGCGCGGTCACTCCGGCCGGGCGACGTGATCCAGCCGATCGCGGGCCCACTCACCTCGCGCGGACTCTCCCTCTCCTGGCTCGATGGCGCGGCGAGCGCGTCCGCCCCGGCGGACGCGCACTTCCTGGAACTCAGGCTGATCGCTGCCGCGCCCGTGGCTGCGAGCCCGGGACGAGGTGTCGCGATCGACACCTTCAGGGCCACGATCGCCCTGAGGAACGGAGGTGCGCCGTGAGCGCGTCAGGCAGGTGGCCGGGTTCACGGAGCGGCAGTGCGATGCTGCTGGCCCTGTTCGTCCTGCTGCTGCTCGAGATCCTCGTGGCCGGCCTCTTCTGGGCGCTCCGGGTGGAGGCGCGCGCGGGCCTCGAGTCGCTCGCGGGTGCGCGCGCTGCGGCCGCGACCGGGGCGGCCCTGGCGAGTGCCCGGGACTGGGTGGAGCGGGCGCCGCCGGAGAGCATGGCGGCGGTGCTGGCGCGGATGCCACCGCCGGTACGCCTCCCCGGGCGCGCCGTCGGGTATGCGGAACTGGCGCGGATCGACACGACGCTCGTGGATGTGGCCGCGCAGGGATTTGCCGGCGGCGACGGAATCGGGGCGCGCCGGCAGGCCTGCGCGCTTTTCCGGGTGCGGCTGGAGGCGGACTCGACCGGTGCGCAGCAAGTGCGGTTCGTGCCGGTGCCCGAGCGGCCGGTGACCAACTGCTGAGGGGTCGCGGGGCTCGCGGCTGCAGTGTCTCGTTGCCGTGCAGGAACTGGCGCACCGCATTTGCAGCTTGGCAAGGTGAGAAAGGCCATGCATTTGGGAGTGAGGTGTGATGTCGGGCACGCTTTTCGGCACTCGACCTCGAGCCCTCAACCTGTTGTCAATCAGAGAGATGCCTCTCCAATGCAACCCATGGCATATGGGTTGCTCCTCCGGCATCTGCCTACGGAGCGAGTGCGCCGCCGCCAGGAAGTCAGGGCCGGCAGAAGAAACAGGCTGGATGGAATGTGTACGCTGCGTTCCGCTGATTGGTCTGGCAGGAAGGACCGACGGCAGCTCCAGTCCACGCGCTCGACTGGCATAAGTGCATGAAAAGGCAGAGCTTGTTACACCAAGGCTCGTAGCACATAACGTTGACAAGTGGCGCAGGGATCACTTAGCGTGACCTTGCATAACCCCCCAACAACCGGGCACCTATGGCAATGTTCGGCCGGAAGCGGACTACCGTCGGTCTCGACATCGGCAGCGGCCTGATCAAGCTCGTCGTCATCCAGCATGGCAGTGGCGAGCCGGTGCTGACGAAGGTCGCGTTCACCTCCGTGGTGGACGATGCGATCGTCGAGGGCGAGGTCATGGACCCGGGTATCGTCGCCGAGGCGATCAAGGGTCTGATGTCGTCCGCGGGCATCAAGCCCAAGCAAGTGGTGACGGCCGTCGGGGGCCGTGACGTGATCATCAAGAAGATCACGATGGATCGCATGAAGGCGGCCGAGGCCCGCGAGGTGATCCGCTGGGAGGCTGAGCAGCACGTGCCGTTCGACATGGAGAACGTCGAGCTCGACTTCCAGATCCTGGATCCGGATGGCGACGGGCTGCAGATGACGGTGCTCCTGGTGGCGGCCAAGCGGGAACTCATCGAGACCAAGCTGTCGCTCCTGGCGGATGTGGGCCTCGAGCCCAGCATCATCGACGTCGATGCCTTCGCCCTGCACAATGCCTTCGAGCTCAACTATCCCGACGCCATGCGCGGGGTGGTGGGCCTGGTGAACATCGGCCACGAGCTGACCAACGTGAACATCCTGGATAACGGCGTGCCGGTCCTGACGCGCGACATCCAGGTCGGCACCCGGCGCTTCCGCGAGGACATGCAGCGCGAGCGCGGGATCTCTGCCGAAGAGGCGGATCGCATGCTGCAGGGCCAGGAGACCACGGCCGAACTGGAGCCGTTCCTGGAGACGCGTGGCGAGGAGCTGGCGGTGGGTATCGAGCGCGCCGCGGCCTTCCTGCAGTCCGCGTCCCGGTCTTCCACCGGTCTCAGCCGCCTGTACACCACGGGAGGCGGGGCGCGCATTCCCGGCCTCAACCGCGTGCTGGCCGACCGGCTGCGCCTGCCGGTGCAGCTCGCCAACCCGATCGAACGGCTGCGTGTCGCCGACGGCGTGCTGGACATGATGGTGGTCGATGAGGTGGCACCGCTGTTGATGCTGCCGATCGGCCTCGCGCTCCGTTCCGCCGCGTGATCCCGGGAGCCATGACACCATGATGATCGCGATCAATCTCAAGCCCGGCCTCAAGCGCAAGGGAGGCGGATCCAGCCTCCAGGGCTTTGGCGAACGCGCCAGGGCGCTGGGTTCCAAGGTCAAGGACCCGCTGCTCCTCGGCGTCGTTGCTTCCTGGCTGGCCGTTGCCGTCTGGCTGGGCGGGGTCTGGAAGAAGCAGACGTCGGAGCTCAGGGAATTGGAGCCGCGCCTCGAGCAGGCCCGCACGGAGAACCGCCGCTTCAAGGCGTTCATCCAGCAGAAGAAGAAGCAGGAGCTCATCCGTGACTCGCTGCTGGCCCAGATCGGCGTGATCCGCAACGTGGATCGCGACCGCTATGTGTGGCCGCACGTGCTCGACGAGGTGGCGCAGGCGCTGCCGGCGTACACCTGGCTCACCGAGCTGGTGGCGCAGGCCCCGGTGGTGCCGCAGGTGTCCGACTCCGCGGCGTCCGACAGCGTCCGCCAGCTCCCGCCGGCGTTCCGCATCCAGGGTCGCACGGTGGACATCCAGGCGTATACGAAGTTCCTGCGGCAGCTGGAGGCGTCGCCGTGGGTGATCGATGTGGTGCCGGTCTCGGTGTCCACGGTGGTGGAGCATGAACGTCCGGTCACCGCGTTCACCATCCGCGCCAATTTCAAGACGGCGGATTCGGCGTACATCCGCACCGTCCCGCTCAGTCAGTCGGTGAGGTAAGCGATGGCACTCTCACTCTCCGGTGAAAAGGGCACCAAGGCCCTCCTGATCATGCTGGCGTTGCTCTTCGGCTACGTCGTGTACACGGGCAACCTGCTCGACACCGTCGGGATGAAGGGTCTCACGCAGCAGAAGGCGGAGATCGTTGCCATCCAGGACACGGTGAAGACGCTGGAGTCCCAGACCGACAGCGCCAAGCGCGAGCTGGCGCGGGGCACGGTGGAGGACCTCCGGCACAAGCTCGAGAGCTACCGCGCGAGCCTGGCGCTGCTGCGCCGGCTGGTGCCGGAGCGCAACGAGGTGCCGAACCTGCTCGACGACATCAGCACCCGGGCCAAGATCCGGGGCGTGAACCTCGCCGAGGTGTCGCCGCTGCCCGAGGAGCGGGGTCCGGCGCCGTTCACCACCTACAAGTACAACATCCGGGTCATGGGGCACTACGACCAGATCGGCGAGTTCCTGGGGGACATCGCGTCCCTGCAGCGCATCATCGTCCCGGTAGACCTGGCGATCGCGCCGGCCAACGCGGCCGCGGCCAAGGCGCTCGGCGATTCGTCCGGCGCGATGCTCGAGGCGAAGTTCCAGATCCGCACCTATGTGAAGTCCGCTACCGCGGCGGAGGGAGAGGCCAGTGGCACCTGATCGCCGGTGGGCCGTCCTCGCTCTGGCCGCGATGCTCGCGGCGTGCGGCGGCTCCAAGAAGGAAGCAGCAGCCGAGAAGGCAGCGGAGGCGCGCCTGGCGCAGCTCCGCGCACGGACGGACAGCATCCGGAAGGCACGGACACTCGATTCGCTTGCGACCGTGGCATACACGAGCTGCAGCGACTCGGTGACGGCGGTATTGCAGAAGAGCGGTGCCGGCCGGCGGAAGCTCGCGAAGCTCGCGGCGGGCCAGGTGGCCCCTGAGGTCACGACGGCCTGCGGCACCCCGAAGGCAACGACGCCGGCAGCCCTCGCGGCGCAGGGCGACTCCGCCGCGATCGCTGCGCGCGCGGTCCCGACCCCGGCACCGGCGGCCTCGCCGACCGGACCGAGCGCGGCCCAGCAGCAGCTCGCCATGGCCGACTCGGCACGCCGCGCCGGCCAGGCGGCAATGCCGGCGCCCGAAGGTGCGCCCGCGGCGGTAACGCTCGCGAGCACGCGGCCGGATACGTCGGCGGGCGCGCCCCAGGGCGAAGTAACCGAGGTCGAGGTGCTGCGCGAGACGTTCGCCTACGGCGGCGGCGCGCGCGATCCCTTCGGCTCGCTGATCAACACGAAGTCCGCGGGTCCCGAGCTCATCGACCTGCAGCTCGTCGGCATCTACCAGGACATGCGGTCGTCGGCCAACAGCGTCGCCGTGCTGCGTGAGAAGCAATCCGGGAAGCGGCACAAGCTGCGCACCGGCGATCAGATCGGGCGCCTGCGGGTGGCCCAGATACGCAATAAGGACGTCGTGTTCACCGTGGAAGATTTCGGATTCGAGCGCCAGGAAACTCTCTCGCTCCGCAAGCAGGAGGATTTGACCCAATGACGCGCCTGTACCGTGCACTCATGGCTGCTGCCCTCGTAATGGGCACGGCTCCCGCTGCCCGGGCGGCGGCGCCCCCGGCCGGCGAGCTGACAGCCGTAAGTATCGTTGCGGCACCAGGCCGGGTCGATTTCGTCCTGCAAGTAACCGGCAGTGTGCAGGTCAACGACTTCTTCCTGTCCGATCCCGATCGCCTCGTGCTCGACCTGGTCGGCGCCAAGCTCGGCACCAGCCAGATCAAGCTCTATGACGGGATCAACCGCGGCGGCATCACGAACGTGCGGTACGCCCAGTACAAGCCGGGCACCGTGCGCATCGTCCTCGACCTCGAGTCGGCGAAACCCTACAAGGTGGAGCAGAACGGCGGCGAGATCCGGGTGTCCTTCGGCAGCTCGGCGAACTTCGCCGGATGGTCGTCGAATGGCCCGGCCGGCACGAGGGTGGTGAAGGCCGCCCCGCAGAAGGAAGCCGACGACGAGATCGACAATGCGGCCGACGAGGCTCCGCAGGCGCGGTATGCCTCGCAGTCCGGCCCGGAAGTGAATGCAGTACCGATCACGCAGATGGCGGCCATGCGGAACAACGCGGAGCCGCGAATCACGGTAACCTGGGATCGCGCGAGCATCGCCGACGTGGTGGCGGGTTTCGCCGCCTTCAGCGGTCGCACGATCATCCTGGGCAAGTCGATCACCGGTGAAGTGACCGCCGAAATCAAGAACCAGCCGTGGCCGCAGGCCTTCCAGGCCGTGCTCGCCACGCAGGGCCTCACCGCGCAGGAGATGCCGGGCGGGATCATCCGCGTCGACGCGCCCCAGGTGCTCGCCGCACTCGATTCGCTCGAGCCGCTGGAGACCAGCGTCGTGCGGGTCAACTACGCCCAGGCCGCGGCGCTCAGCAAGACCGTCGAGTCGATCCTGACCAAGGGCCGGGGCCGCGTCGTCGCGGACACCGCGACCAACTCGCTGGTCATCACGGACACGCGGAGCCGCATCGGCCAGATCGCCGAGTTCACCCGCGGCCTCGACATCAAGACGCCGCAGCTCAGCATCCAGGCGAAGATCATCTTCGTCGAGCGCAGCGACATCGAGCAGCTCGGCCTCAAGTACGACCTCGGCACGAGCAGCCAGTTCTACAACAAGGTCGTGACCCGTACCGATCCGTCGACGGGCGAGGCCTACAACCCGAACACGACGGTCGTCGACCTCGGCGGCAACCAGGTGGCCGCGATCGCGAACGCGAACAGCAACATCATCGGCTCGGCCCTCGACATGGTGTTCTCGACGGCGCTGGGCGGCTTCAACCTGACCACGTTCCTGCAGGCAGTGGAGCAGGTGGACCTGTCGGACATCCAGGCTGAGCCGGTCATCTCGACGCTCGACAACCGGCCGGCGGACATCCTCGTCGGTGAGGAAGTGCCACTCCGCGTCGTCGACTACAGCTCGGTCGGCGTGGCGGGCCAGGCGCCTCGCGCCACGGTGTCCTTCCGCGAAACCGGTATCCGGCTTACTGTCACGCCACACGTGACGGCCAACCGGCAGATCCTGATGAACCTCCGCACGGAACGCTCGGCGGTGGTGCCATTGGCGGCGGCTGACCTCGGCTACATCTTCACCAAGCAGCTGGCCACCAACCAGCTCCTGGTCAACGATGGCGAGACGGCCGTGATCGGTGGCCTGACGGTGACGGAAGTGAAGAAGAGCCGCTCGGGTATTCCGCTCCTGAGCGCCCTGCCGCTGGTCGGCAAGCTCTTCTCCTACTCGAGTGACGAAGAGCGGCGCCGTGACCTGATTATCTTGGTCACGCCGCGTATCATCGACGATGGTCAGCCGACGAACTGACGCAGGCGGCATGTGCTAGCTGCGAGCCCGGCTGCCCGCCGGGCTCGTTTGCTTAGAGTGGAGGGCGTCACACCAGGATGCGACTGCGGTTCACCACGGCAGGAGAGTCCCACGGCAAGGCCCTCGTCGCAATCGTCGAGGGGCTCCCCGCGGGACTGCCCGTGTCGGCGGACTGGGTGGATCGCGATCTCGCGCGGCGGATGCAGGGGTACGGCCGTGGCGCGCGGATGAAGATCGAGCGCGACCGGGTCGAGTGGCTGGCGGGCATCCGGGCGGGCGAGACGCTGGGCAGTCCGGTGGCGATGCTCATCCCGAACCGCGACTGGAGCAACTGGGAAGACGTCATGTCGCCGGACGGCGAGGGCGAGCTGCGCCGCCGCCGGGTGACGCGGCCGCGCCCCGGTCACGCCGACCTCGTGGGGGTGCTCAAGTACGACCG
The DNA here is from genome assembly GCA_963773095.1 of uncultured Gemmatimonadales bacterium. GTDB lineage: Bacteria > Gemmatimonadota > Gemmatimonadetes > Gemmatimonadales > GWC2-71-9 > JAGGAG01. Next base: position 22,008 of record CAVYZY010000012.1, on the reverse strand, counting down.
GCTCGACGCGCGGGACATCCTCGAGCGGGCCAGTGCCCGGGAGACGACCGCGCGGGTTGCGGCGGGTGCGCTGGCCAGGCGACTGCTGGACGAGTTCGGTGTGGAAGTCGGCAGCCACGTCGTGTCGCTGGGCGGCATCCGCGCGCTGGTGCCCGATCCGCTGCCGGTGCCGCTCAACGAGGCGGCTGACCGCTCCGAGGTGCGGGTGCTCGATCCCCGCGCGGAACGGGAGATCATCTCGCACATCGACCAGGCCAGGCACGCGGGCGACACACTCGGCGGCGAGATCGAGGTGGTCGCGCGCGGTCTCGTGCTCGGGCTCGGCAGTCACGTCAGCTGGGACCGGAAGCTCGACGGGCGCCTCGCCGGCATGCTGATGTCGATCCCCGCCGTGAAGGGCGTCGAGATCGGCCTCGGCTTCGATGCGGCGCGCCGGCCCGGGTCGGCAGTGCACGACCCGATCGACGCCGATGGCGAGGAAGTCTCGCCGCATGGCGGCGATACCCGCGGCGGCTTCCGGCGGCGCACCAACAACGCCGGCGGTCTCGAGGGCGGCATGACCACCGGCGAGCCGCTCGTCGTGCGCGTGGCCATGAAGCCGATCTCGACGCTGATGTCGCCCCTGCCCACCGTGGACCTCACCGACGGGTCGACCGCGAATGCCCAGAGCGAACGCTCCGACGTCACCGCGGTTCCGGCCATGGGCGTGATCGCCGAGGCGCTGGTGGCGCTGGTGCTGGCCGACGCGATGCTGGAGAAGTTCGGCGGCGATTCCCTGGCGGAGATGCGGCGCAACGTGCAGGGATATACCGAGGCGCTTGGAGCGCGGTGGCGCGCGATCGACGCGCCGGCATCCGCGGCATCGTCGTGAAGCGCCATATCGTGCTGGTGGGACTGCCCGGCGCCGGCAAGACGACGATTGGTGCCCTGGTGGCGGAGCGGCTCAGCTGCCCCTTTGTGGACATCGATGCGGTCATTGTGCGCCGCATGCAGATGCCGGTGGCACGTATCTTCGCCGAGCTCGGCGAGACCCGCTTCCGCTCGATCGAGCGCGATGCCGTCACCGAGGCACTCAACGGCGAGCCGTCGGTGGTGGCGCCTGGCGGTGGCTGGGCCGCGCAGGAGGGCAACCTGGCCCCCGCTCGCGCCGGCGCGTTCGTGGTGTATCTCAAGTGCATGGTCACCACGGTGGTGAGGCGCGTCGAGGGAGGCGCGTCGCGGCCGTTGATGGTCGGGGAGGATCCCGTCGACACCATGCGCAAGCTCATGCTGGAACGTGAGGCCTGGTATCGCCAGGCCGATGTCGAGGTGAAGAATGACTCGCGAACGGCAGAGCAGACGGCCGATGACGTCGTGATGCTGGCGCGCCAGCAGGCAGGCTGGTAGGCTGATGCGCACTGTCACTCCCCGCCCTCACGCCCCCACGCCCTGAGGTCTATGGCGACACGGACACCGCCGGGCAAGAAGAAGGCGCCCGCGAAGAAGGCGACGAAGCCCAAGGCGACCAGGGCCGCGAAAGCGACCAGGGCGGCGGCACCGGCCACGGTCGTGGCCGAGCCGAAGCGTGCCCCGGCACCCCGGCGCGTGAAGGGGTCTGCACCGGTCCGCGCGCTCAAGGGCGGCGGACGGACGCTGGTGATCGTGGAGTCGCCCACCAAGGCGCGCACCATTCGCGCGTTCCTCCCGGCCGGTTACCGGGTGGAGGCGTCGATGGGCCACGTGCGCGACCTGCCCGGTGACGCGAAGGAGATTCCCGCCAAGTACAAGGCGCTCGAGTGGTCCCGGCTTGGCGTCAATGTCGACAACGATTTCGAGCCGTTGTACGTCGTGCCGTCCGACAAGAAGGCGATCGTGCGCGAACTGAAGGACGCGCTGGCTGAATCCGACCAGCTGATCCTCGCGACCGACGAAGACCGCGAGGGCGAGAGCATCTCCTGGCACCTGCACGAGCTGCTGCAGCCGAAGGTACCGGTGAAGCGCATGGTGTTCCACGAGATCACCCGCGAGGCGATCAAGGACGCGCTCGAGCACACGCGCGACGTGGACGACCGGCTGGTGCGGGCGCAGGAAACGCGGCGCATCCTCGACCGGCTGGTGGGCTACACCCTCTCGCCGCTCCTCTGGAAGAAGATCGCGTGGGGCCTGTCGGCCGGCCGGGTGCAGTCGGTCGCGATGCGCCTGCTGGTGGTGCGCGAGCGCGAGCGCCGCGCCTTCCGGGCGGCCACCTACTGGGACCTCGTGGCGCAGCTGCGGCACGCGGGCCAGGGGTTCAAGGCCGAACTGAACCAGGTGGGCGGCAAGAAGGTCGCCACCGGCCGCGACTTCGACGAATCCACCGGCAAGCTGGTTCCGGGGCGCGATGTCGTGCTGCTGGGAGAGAAGGACGCCGGCGCGCTCCGTGCCCGGTTGCTCAAGTCGGCGTGGAAGGTCACCGGTACCGAGCAAAAGCCGACCATCCGCCGGCCGTGGGCGCCGTTCACCACGTCCACGCTGCAGCAGGAAGCCAACCGCAAGCTCCGGCTCTCCGCGCGCGATACGATGCGCACGGCCCAGAGCCTGTACGAGCGCGGGTTCATCACCTACATGCGCACCGACTCGGTGCACCTCTCCGAGCAGGCCATCTCGGCGGCGCGGAACGCGGTGCACGGGCTCTACGGCAAGGAGTACCTGCCGGCCGAGCCGCGGCGCTACGCGAACAAGAGCGCCAACGCCCAGGAAGCGCACGAGGCGATCCGGCCGGCGGGCGCCTTCTTCAAGCTGCCGAGTGAGGCCGGCCTCGATGGCCGCGAGCTCGCGCTGTACGACCTGATCTGGAAGCGCACCGTGGCGAGCCAGATGGCCGACGCCCGGCAGACCGGCCTCGCCGTCACCATCGAGGCGGCCGACGCCGTCTTCCGCGCCACCGGCAAGCGCATTGACTTCGCCGGCTTCCTGCGCGCGTACGTCGAGGGATCGGATGATCCCGAGGCCGCGCTCGAGGACCAGGAGATCATCCTCCCGCCGCTCAAGGAGGGCGACACGCCCACCTGTGAGGAACTCGAGGCGCTGTCGCACGAAACCCAGCCACCCGCGCGCTATACCGAAGCGACGCTGGTCAAGGCGCTCGAGGCCGACGGCGTGGGCCGCCCCAGCACGTATGCCAGCGTCATCGGCACCATCCTCGAGCGCGGCTATGCGCAGCGGCAGGGCCAGGCGCTGGTGCCGACCTTCACCGCGTTCGCGGTGACGGCCCTGCTGGAGGAGCACTTCCCGCACCTGGTGGACGAGAAATTCACTGCGCGCATGGAGGAGACGCTCGACGAGATCTCGGAGGGCCACGCCGAGTGGCTGCCGTATCTCCGCGAGTTCTATCTCGGCGACGAAGGCCTGAAGCAGCAGGTGCAACTGCACGAGAAGCAGATCGACCCGACCGCTGCGCGCACGGTGGAGCTCGGGGGACTGGATGCGATCGTCAAGATCGGGAAGTTCGGGCCCTACGTGGAGGTGACGCGCGATGGCGAGAGCGTGAAGGCCTCCATTCCCAGGGATGCCGCTCCCGCCGACCTCTCGCCGGAGCAGGTCGAGACGATCCTGCGGCAGAAGATCGCCGGTCCCGACGAGCTTGGCCGTCACCCCGAGACCGGCGAGCCGATCTTCGTGCTGACGGGGCAGTACGGGCCGTACCTGCAGCTCGGCGAGGTGGTGGAGGGCGCGCCCAAGCCGAAGCGGGCCTCGCTGCCCAAGGGCGTCAAGCCCGAGGACGCGACGCTGGCGATGGCGGTGGGCCTGCTGAGCCTGCCCCGCACGCTTGGCGTGCACCCAGCCGACGGCAACAAGGTGCAGGCGGGACTGGGACGCTTCGGGCCGTACATCGTGTACGACAAGGGCAAGGAGGGGAAGGAATATCGTTCCCTCAAGGGCGAAGACGACGTGCTGACGGTGCAGTTGCCGCGCGCGCTCGAGTTGCTGGCGCAGCCGAAGCAGGGACGCGGGCGCCGCACGGCGACCCCGATCCGCGTGCTGGGCAATCATCCCGACGACAAGGAGCCGATCGGCCTGTACGAAGGCCAGTACGGCCCCTATGTGAAGCACGGTGACGTGAGCGCATCGCTGCCGCGCGGCAGCGATGCGGCGGCGTTCACCGCGCCCGAGGCCATCGAGCTGCTCGCCGCCAAGCGGGCGTCCTCCCCGCGCGGGCGCCGCGGCGCAGGCCGTTCGAGAAAGAAGAAGGCCGCAGCGACGTGAAGCAGGCGTCCGTCGTCGGGGGTGGCCTGGCCGGCTGTGAGGCGGCCTGGGCGCTCGCCGAACGGGGCGTCCGGGTCACTCTGCACGAGATGCGGCCGGTGGTGAAGACGGCCGCACACCAGTCCGACCGGCTCGCCGAGCTGGTCTGCTCCAACTCCTTCAAGTCGGTCGAACTCGAGAACGCGCACGGGCTGCTCAAGTCCGAGCTGCGCGCGCTCGGCAGCCTGTTGCTCAGCTGCGCCGACGAGGCGCGGGTGCCGGGAGGGTCGGCGCTGGCGGTGGACCGCGAAGTGTTCTCCCGCGCGGCCCATGCCAAGGTGACGGCGCACCCGAACATCACGTTGGTCCGTGGCGAAGTGGCCGACCTCCCGAGCCCGGGCGTCGTGGCCACCGGGCCGCTCACGTCGCCGGCGCTGGCGGAAGCGATCGCCGCGCGCCTTGGCGCGTCGGCGCTGGCCTTCTACGATGCGATCGCCCCGATCGTGAGCGCCGAATCGCTCGACCGCGACGTGCTGTATGCCCTGTCGCGCTACGGAAAGGGTGACGGCGACGACTACCTGAACGCGCCGATGGACCTGCCGGGCTACGGGGCGTTCATCGATGCGCTGATCGCCGGCGACCAGTTCACGGCGCATGAATTCGACAAGGTGCCGTTCTTCGAGGGCTGCCTGCCGATAGAGGAGATGGCACGCCGGGGGCGGGAGACGCCGCGGTTCGGCCCGATGAAGCCGGTCGGGCTTCCCGATCCGCGCACGGGCCGCGAGCCGCACGCCGTGGTCCAGCTGCGCCGTGAGGATCGCGCGGGCCAGATGTGGAACCTCGTCGGCTTCCAGACCCGTCTCCGGATCCCGGAACAGCAGAAGGTCTTCCGCGCGATACCGGGGCTCGAGCATGCCGAGTTCCTGCGCTACGGGAGCATTCACCGCAACTCGTACGTCAACAGCCCAGCGGGACTGAGCGAAGCCCTGGCGGCGCGCGACGACGACATGCTGTTCTTCGCCGGCCAGTTGACGGGAGTCGAGGGATACACCGAGTCGCTGGGGACGGGCCTGCTGGCGGGAATCAACCTCGCGCGCCGGCTCGCGGGGCTGCCGGCGGTGGTGCCGCCTCCGACCACGATGCTGGGCGGGCTCTACCGCTACCTTCGGGATGCGGATCCGAAGCACTTCCAGCCGATGAACGCCAACTTCGGGTTGCTGGACCCGTTGCCGGGCAAGGTGAAGAGGGACGTGAAGAAGGCCGCACTTGTGGCGCGCGCCGTGACGGAGTTCCGTTCATGGATGAGTTCCCTGTGAAGGCGACGCATCCCGACGTCAGTGAGTTCCTGCGTCATCTCGCCGACGAGCGCCAGCAGTCGCCCCACACGGTGAAGGCGTACGCGCGCGACCTCGATTCCTTCGTGGAGTTCCTGGGCCGCCACAGTGGCGGCGACTGGAGCTGGGAAACGGTGGACCGCCTGGCCATCCGGGGATTCCTGGGCGAGATGCAGCGGCGCGGGCTCGCGAAGCGCAGTGCCGCGCGGGCGCTCTCGGCGGTGCGGAGCTTCTTCCGGTACCGGCAGGTGCACCACGGGCTCGAGTCGGGCGTGGCGCGGGCGGCCAAGGTGCCGCGCATCGAGAAGCGCCTGCCGACATACCTCGACCGCGGCCGCACCGATGACCTGTTTGCCGCCGCGGAAGCGCGGGCCGCGGGTGATGATTTCGCGGCGCTGCGCGACCTCGCGATGCTCGAGCTCTTCTATTCCACCGGCATGCGACTGTCGGAACTGGCCGGCCTCAACCTGGGCGACGTTGACCTGCTGTCCGACCAGGTGAAGGTGCGGGGCAAGGGACGGAAGGAGCGCATCATTCCGGTTGGATCGCGCGCGGTGCAGGCGCTGCGCCGCTGGCTCACGGCCCGCGCCGGCGTCATGCAGCCGGGGCGGGGCGATCATCGCGCCATGTTCGTGAGCCGCCGCGGGGGCAGGCTCACCGGCCGGAGCGTGCAGCGCGCGATGCACCAGCTGTTCGACGCCATCGGCGGCGACGAGTTGCGCGTTCACAGCCTGCGGCACACCTTCGCGACGCACCTGCTCGACGCGGGCGCCGATCTCCGCGCGGTGCAGGAGCTGCTGGGCCATGCGAGCCTGAGCACGACCCAGGTGTATACGCACACGAGCGTGGAGCGGTTGAAGCAGGTATACAAGAGCGCGCATCCGAGGGCCTGAGGAAACAATGAGCTATCACGGAACAACCATCGTCTGTGTCCGCCGGGACGGCCGGGTCGCGCTGGGTGGCGACGGCCAGGTGAGCATCGGCGACTCGATCATGAAGTCGAACGCGATCAAGGTGCGGGCGCTCAAGGGGGGCCGCGTGCTCGCCGGGTTCGCGGGGTCGGTGGCCGACGCGCTGACGCTCTTCGAGAAGTTCGAGGAGAAGCTGGAGCGGCATCCCGGGAACCTGCCACGCGCGGCGGTGGAGCTGGCGAAGGACTGGCGCAGCGACCGGATCCTGCGCCGGCTCGAGGCGCTGCTGTGCGTGGCCGACCTGGAGCACAGCTACCTGCTCAGCGGGTCGGGCGAGCTGATCGAGCCCGACGACGGCGTGCTGGCGATCGGGTCGGGTGGCAACTACGCCCTGGCGGCGGCGCGGGCGCTGGTGGCGGAAACGAAGCTCTCGGCCCGCGAGGTGGTGCAGAAGTCGCTCGAGATCGCGTCCGACATCTGCGTCTACACCAACCGGAGCATCACGATCGTCGAGCTGGGCGCCTAGGCGCCCCGCTATCTTGTCCCCATGACCAGCATGCCCCAGGTACCCGCAGATCCCACCCAGGCCGGCGACCAGCCGGTACCGCCGTGGCTCGAGGAACTCCCGCCCCGTCAGATCGTCGTGGAGCTGGATCGCTATATCGTGGGCCAGGATGCGGCCAAGAAGGCGGTCGCGATCGCGGTGCGGAACCGCTGGCGCCGGGCGCAGGCGCCCGACAACATCCGGGACGAGATCACCCCTTACAACATCATCATGATCGGCCCCACCGGCGTCGGGAAGACCGAGGTCGCGCGGCGGCTGGCGCGGCTCGCCGGCGCGCCGTTCCTCAAGGTCGAAGCCTCCAAGTTCACCGAGGTGGGCTACGTCGGGCGCGACGTCGAGTCGATGGTGCGCGACCTGGTCGATGCCGCCATCAACATGGTGCGCACCGAGCGCGAGGATGAGGTCTATCCCCAGGCCGAAGCGCGCGCGGATGAACGGCTGCTGGATCTCCTGCTTCCACCACTCCCCGCGGCGGCGGGCGGGAAGGGCGGGGAGGGCGGGGAAGGCGCTCGTGGCAAGGCGAGTCATGTGTTCGTGGTGGGGTCAACCGGGCAGGCGTCGGTCGAGGCCGACCCCGAGCGGCGCGAGCGCTCGCGCGAGAAGCTCAAGCAGATGCTCGCCGACGGCAAGCTCGACGAGCGCGAGGTGGAGATCGAGGTGGTGCCGCAGAGCTTCCCCGGCATGGAGATGATGCAGCCGCCGCAGGGCATGGAGGGCACCGACTTCAACTTCACCGAGTGGCTGCAGGAGATGATGCCGAAGCGGAAGAAGCGGCGTACCGTCCGCGTTCCCGAGGCCCGGCGCATCCTGATCGATGAGGAGCTCAAGAAGCTGGTCGACATGGATGACACGGTGAACGAGGCGCTCGACCGGGTCGAGAACCACGGCATCCTCTTCATCGACGAACTCGACAAGATCGCCGGTGAACGGGCGATGTCGGGGCCGGATGTTTCCCGCGAAGGGGTTCAGCGCGACCTGCTGCCAATCGTCGAGGGCTCGACGGTGCAGACCCGCTATGGCTATGTCCGCACCGACCACATCCTCTTCATCGCGGCCGGCGCGTTCCACGTGTCCAAGCCCAGCGACCTCATTCCCGAGTTGCAGGGCCGGTTCCCGATCCGGGTCGAGCTCAAGCCCCTCACCGAGGCCGACTTCATCCGGATCCTGACCGAGCCGGAGGGGGCGATCACGAAGCAGTACCAGGCACTGGTCGCCGCCGAGGGCAGGGAACTGGTCTTCGAGGACGGGGCCATCACCGAACTCGCCCGGATGGCGCGGGAGGCCAACGAGCGGCTCGAGAACATCGGGGCGCGCCGGCTGCACACCGTCATGGCCACGGTCATGGAAGACATCCTGTTCGAGCTCCCCGAACTGGGTGACCAGCGCATTGTCATCACCAGCGACGTGGTGAAGGGTCGCCTCAGCGCGATCCTCGGCGATGACGACCTGAGGCGCTACATCCTCTGATCGCGGGTCACCGCACGGTTGCTCCGCTCCTGTACTCGCACTAGACTCCCTGCCACTCTGACAGCCCCTGCCAGCGGCAGACTCATGACACAGAAGCGCGATTTCCTGGCAGTGACCGACCTGAGCCGCGACGAACTGCTCCGGTTGATCGATCTCGCCGTCCGGATGAAGTCCAGCCAGTACCGGGAGCGTCCGCTGGCGGGCAAGACGCTGGCGATGATCTTCACCAAGTCCTCGACCAGGACCCGGGTGTCATTCGAGGTCGGCTCGACCCAGCTTGGCGGCCACGCGCTGTTCCTGTCGTCGCGTGATATCCAGCTCGGGCGTGGCGAGCCGATCCGGGACACCGCGCGGGTACTCTCGCGCTACGTGGACGGCATCATGATCCGCACGTTCGCGCACGCCGACGTCGAGGAACTCGCCCGCTTCGCGACGGTGCCGGTGATCAACGGACTCACCGACTACAACCATCCCTGCCAGATCCTGGCCGACCTGCTCACGGTGCACGAGAACCTGGGTGATCTGTCGCGGCGCGTGATCGCGTGGATCGGCGACGGGAACAACATGGCCCACAGCTGGATCGAGGCGGCGGCGGTGCTCGGCTTCGAGCTTCGGCTGGCCTGTCCCGAGGGCTACGACCCCGACCCGACGCTGCTCTCCCAGGCCTCGCAGCGCACCCGCATCACGCTCACCCGTTCACCGCAGGAGGCGGCACGGGGCGCCGACGTGGTGAACACCGACGTCTGGGCCTCGATGGGCCAGGAGGCGGAGCAGGAGCTCCGCGCCGCGGCGTTCAAGGGATTCATCGTGGACCAGGGGCTCATGGCCGGCGCCGCACCGTCGGCGATCTTCCTCCACTGCCTGCCGGCTCACCGCGGTGAAGAGGTGACCGAGGCGGTGCTGGAGGGCCCGCAGTCGCGGGTGTGGGACGAGGCCGAGAACCGGCTGCACGCGCAGAAGGCGCTGATGGCGATGCTGATGGGGACCGACTCCTGACTCACGACTCGCGACGGACACATGACTGAACTTCTCCGCACCCCCCTGTACGACATCCACCGCCGCCTCGGCGGCAAGATGGTGCCGTTCGCCGGCTGGGAGATGCCGGTGCAGTATCCCGCCGGGATCATGGCGGAGCATCAGGCGGTCCGCGCGAAGGTGGGCATCTTCGACGTGTCGCACATGGGCGAGTTCGAGGTCACGGGCCCCGACCGCAACGCGTTCGTCAACCGCATCACCTGCAACGACGTGGGCGCGCTCGAACCGGGCGGTGTGCAGTACTCCGGGATCCTGACGCGCGAGGGCACGTTTGTCGACGACTGCACGGTGTACCGCTTCGACGACAAGCTCATGATCGTGGTGAACGCGAGCAACGTCGCCGCGGCCTGGGAACACATCGTCCACCTGAAGGGCGGCGCCAACGTCCGGCTCAAGGACATCTCGGGCGACGTGGGGCTCATCGCCATCCAGGGCCCCGACGCCGAGAAGACGCTCCAGCCGCTCGCCGACCTGCCCCTCTCCTCGATCGGCTACTACCGCCACGACTCCGGCAAGATCGCCGGGTGCCAGTGCTTCATCTCGCGTACCGGCTACACCGGCGAGGATGGCTTCGAACTCTATTGCCGCTGGCGCGACACGGCGACGATCTGGGAGGCGCTGCTCGCCGCCGGCGCGCCGCCGATCGGGCTGGGCGCGCGCGATTCGCTGCGGCTGGAGATGGGCTATGCGCTCTATGGCCATGAGATCGACCGCAACATCACGCCACTGGAGGCTGGACTGCAGTGGATCGTGAAGCTCGACAAGGGCGCCCCGTTCACCGGCGCCGATGCGCTGGCGGCGCAGAAGGCGCGCGGGGTCACCCGGAAGCTCGTGGGCTTCAGGCTGCTGGGTCGCGGCATCGCACGGCAGGGATACCCGGTGTGGTACCAGGGCAAGCAGGTGGACCTGGTGCGGAGCGGCAGCCAGAGCCCGTCACTCGGCGCGGCCATCGGGACGACCTTCCTTCCCGCCGATGCCACGAAGGTCGGCACCCCGTTCGAGATCGAGTGCCGGGGCGAGCGCATCGCGGCCGAGGTCGTGGCGCGGCCGTTCTGGAAGAATGGCTCGGTGAAGAAGGCGGCAGGATGACAAGGCGGCAAGGCGGCAGGTGATGCGGCTTGGAATCCTGACCATCAGCGATGCAGGGGCGCGAGGTGAGCGGGTCGATGGTTCCGGCGACGCCATCGCTGCATGGGCGGCGGGGAAGGGCTACCCCGTCGTCGAGCGTTTGCTCGTAGCCGACGAGACGTCGGCGATCGGCGCCACGCTGGTGCGATGGGCTGACGGTGGAGCCATGGATGTCATCCTCACCACGGGCGGCACCGGGCTCACTGTGCGCGACGTAACCCCCGAGGCCACACGTGCGGTGCTCGACAAGGAAGCGCCCGGCATCGCCGAGGCCCTCCGCCACGCGGTCTATCCCCGTTTCCATCGCGCCGCGCTGTCGCGCGGTGTGTCGGGCGTGCGCGGACGGGCGCTGATCGTGAACCTGCCTGGCAGCACGGGCGGCGTCCGCGACGGGCTGGAAGTGCTGGATGACCTGCTCGAGCACGCCGTGGCGCTGCTCAAGGGAAGCGGAGTGGATCACTGATGGCCGACAAGATTCTCATCACGCTCGACGACCTCGAGACCGCGGTGCCACTCAACGCCGCGTTCGAGGCCGCCGGCTTCGCCACCAACACGATCTCGGCGCTCGACGACGCGCGGAACGCCGTGCGGCGCGATCATCCGGCGCTGATCATCCTCACCGGTGCGCTCTACGAGCCGCCGGCGCGACACCTGGTGTCCTACGCCCACGATCGTGAAGTATCGACGCTGGCGCTGCTGGAGCACACCGACTCGGAGCGGGCGGAAAAGGCGGTGCAGCTGGGCGTGACCGACGTGATGGCCAAGCCGGCGCGGCCGGATGAAGTGGTGGCGGTGGCGAGGCGCCTGATCGAACGACGCCGGCTGCAGGAGCGCACCGGCATCGTGGGCGAGAGCGCGCCGATCCAGGAGGTGCTGGTCCGGATCGAGCAGATGGCGCCGGTGTCCAGCACCGTGCTCATCCAGGGAGAATCGGGCACCGGCAAGGAACTTGTCGCCAAGGCCCTTCACGACCTGTCATCGCGGCGCGGCAAGGCCTTCATTGCGGTCAACTGCGGGGCGCTCCCCGAGACCTTGCTCGAGAGCGAGCTGTTCGGGCACGAGAAGGGCTCCTTCACGGGAGCGGCGGAGCGCCGGCTGGGCCGCTTCGAGCTGGCCGACGGGGGTACGCTCTTCCTCGACGAGATTGGTGAGACCTCGGCCGCGATCCAGGTGAAGCTGCTGCGCGTCCTGGAGACCCGCACGTTCTACCGGGTAGGCGGCAGCCAGGCGATCAAAGTGGACGTCCGCGTGCTGGCGGCTACCAACCGGAACATCCGCGACGCCGTGACGGTGGGCGAGTTCCGGGAGGACCTCTTCTACCGGCTCAACGTCCTCAACATCTACCTGCCGCCGCTGCGTGAGCGCCGGGGCGACATCCCGCTGCTGGTGCGGCGGTTCATCCGGGAGTTTTCCAGGACCCACGACCGCCATTTCCGCGGCATCACCCCGGAAGCGATGGACGTGCTCGTCAGTGCACCGTGGCCTGGAAACATCAGGCAGCTCCGGAACCTCATCGAATCAATGGTGGTCCTGGCCCCCGGAGCCGAGATCCGTGCCAGCGACATCCCCAGGGACGTGCTGGAGGGGCCTGGAAGCCTCCTCCCGGCCCGGATCAACCACGCGGGGGGTGTTGGTGGGCAGGAGTTCGAATTCTTCCTGCGGAGCCTGATGGAGCTCAAGCTCCAAGTCGAGGAGCTTCGGCGGCGGCTTGATGGACAGGAGCGAGCACCCGCTCGCATGATCGAGCTGTCTTCCAGGCCGGAGATTGGCGAAATTTCAGTCACCCCCATCGACGAGCCTGAGCCGGAGGACATCGTCTACCGGCCGGGGATGACCATGGCCGAGGTGGAGAAGGCGGCTATCGCCGCTGCTCTCAAGGATTTCCGGGGAAATCGGCGGCGGGCGGCGGAGCAATTGGGGATCGGCGAGAGAACCCTGTACCGTAAGATAAGAGCTTACAATCTTGACTCCTGACCAGCCGCGCAGAATGCGGCCAAAGCAGCGACTGTCAATATTTTGCACTCCCACCGAGTCTTGACAGTAGCGAACCGCCGGGCTGATATTCTTTGCGCAGTTCCCTCCCTCCCCGCACGGGAAAGTCCTTGCTGAGCTTCCTGATCGACGCTGATCTCTGCGTCGCTTGCCTGGCTTGCGTTCGCATCTGCCCGTCGGATGCGATCGAAGTCGTTGGGGAGGCACCGCTTTTGCGCGTAGTGGACGAGTCTTGCATCCGCTGCGGAGAGTGTGTTCCGGCCTGCCCCCACCAGGCGGTCAAGGTGACGGGGGAGCTGGGACGAGCGCTGGAACTTGCAGGTCAGGGAACGGCCGCCCTGATCCTCAGCCCCGAGTCCGCGGCGCATTTCTATCCGGCCACGCCGGAACAGTTGATCAACGCCTGCTACGCAGCGGGCTTCCGGGTGGTGACCCGGGGGGTCATCGGCGACGAGCTCGTGGCCACCGAATACCTGCGGCTCTGGGAAGACGAGCCCTGGGGTACGCTGATCCGGTCGACGGATCCGGTGGTGGTCGAGACGGTGCGGACGCAGTACCCGGAACTGGTGCCGTACCTGGCGCCGGTGGCGACGCCGACGATTGCCGAGACGCGGTACCTGCGCGCGCGCTATGGGGCGCTGCTGCCGGTGGTGTACGCGGGGCATGTGGCCCCGCCCTCGTGTCTCGAGGTGGATGCAGCGGTGACGTTCTCGGACCTGGAGCAGCTCCTGCGCATGCGCAGTGTGAGCGCCCTGACGCAGCCGACGTTTTTTCAGCGGATTCCCGAGGAGCGCCGGCGCCACCTGAGTGCGGCGGGCGGGATGCCCCTCGCGATGCTCGAGGAATCGCGGCAGGCGGGCAGCCGGTTCAGGATCGTTCGAGGGCTCGATGCGCTGCCGGCGCTCGCCCGGGCGGTCACGGTAGACCGGATCGAGCTGGGGTTCGTGGACATCCTCTCGAACGAGGGTGCGCTCGACCACCCGCTCTCGGGCCCGAAGGAAGAGCTCTACTGGCGGCGGGCGCTCGTGGCGAGCGCGGAGCCGCCGCGGAGCCGGAGTCCGGTGGTAGACCGGGCGTTCACCGGGAGCATCGGGGCCACGTTCGAGATCAAGCCGCGGCCGGCGCCGGCTGATGCGGCGGCGGTCGAGGCGGTGCTCGCCGCGATCGGGACGGCTTCGAACGGCAAGGCATGGGACTGCGGGGCCTGCGGCTACAGCACCTGCCTTCAGTTCGCCCGGTCGGCGGTGTCAGGACGGGCCAGCCTGAAGCAGTGCCCGCCGCACGAGGAACGCCGGGCCAATGAGGCGGTGCGAGCGGCGGCGGTGGACGTGCTGACGGGGCTCGCCACCTACCGGGTGCTCCAGGAGCGCCTGCAGTACGAGATCGAGCGCAGCAAGCGAAGTGACGAGGCCTTCGCGGTCCTGTTCATCGACCTCGACTCGTTCAAGCTGGTCAACGACCGGCATGGCCACGAGGCGGGGAACGACATCCTTCGTGCGGTGTCGGCGGAGATCCGGGCGGCGGTGCGTGCGTCCGACGTGGCGGCGCGGTACGGGGGCGACGAGTTCGTGGTGATCCTGACGCGGACCGATCTCCCGGGGGCCACGCGAGTGGCCGAGGCGCTCAGGGCGGGCATCGAGGGAGTGGGTCGCCGACTTGGCTACCCGGCGGGACTGGTCACCGTGAGCATCGGCGTGGCGGAGTTCGATCCGCACCGGCCGGCGGATGGTGACCTGCTGGTGGCGGCAGACCGCGCGCTCTATCGCGCGAAGATGGCTGGGCGCAATCTCATCGCCGAGGCGCAGCGACTTCGGCAGCACGAGGTGACACGCACGTGACCGGTTCTCCGTTCCGTCAGCCGATGTCCGGTGCGCCCGGGGCCGGGTCGAGCCCGGGCCCACGGCCGTCGCCGTCGCCCGAGGTGCAGGATCCGTGGGGTGTGCGCCGTGCCGAGAACCTCCTTACAAGCCTCGAGGGGATTCTCTCCGCGCGGGTCGTCACCACGCCGCTGGGCGAGGTGAGCGAGGTCCACGTGCTGGCGCAGGCGGGGCTGCAGCCCAAGCAGCTGGTGCGGAACATCGAGTCGGCGCTGCTGGCGCACCTCGGCCTCAAGATCGATCATCGCAGGATCAGCATCGCGCAGACGGCGGACGTGAAGCCGCTCGAGGCGCTCGAGTCGACGGCCGTGCGCGACCGTTCGCTCCAGCGCGCCATGCTCTTCGAGAACGTCACCGTGCTGGCCGGCCGCCGGCCGCACCGGGTCACGGTGCAGGTGTCGCTCTCTATGGATGGGCAGGTGGAGCACGCCGAGGAAGAGGCGATGGACAACATCAAGGGACGGGTCGAGGCGGCGGCGAAGGCCGCGCTCTCGTCGGTTGATCGCCTGCTGGGTGATCACTCCCTGGCGCTCGAGGGCGTGCGGATGGTGGAGGAGTTCGATCGCGAGTTCGTGTTCATCGTGGCGCAGGGGTTGAGCGGCCGCGAGACGGTGCTGCTGACGGGCACGGCGGAGATCCGCGAGAGTGCCGAGCGGGCGGCGGTGTTTGCCGTCATGGACGCGACGAACCGGTGGGCCAACCTGAGGCGGCCCTCGTAGCGCAATCGGGATTTTGGGTGCAATGTGAATTGTGAAGTGTTCGGCGGGGCCGGGTCCGCAACCTGGCGCCGCATGATGAGGGAACTTCAACGGAAATAAGGGGGCCCCAGTCTACGCAAAGTATGAGCGAAGATTAGCGGGTCAAAAAGCGGAGCGTCACGGAGAGCCATAGCGGGGCTCGCCACTTCAACGGCAACACGAAGTGGTCTCGGAGGGAGGTGACGCTCAATGACGACGCGCAAGGCCGATTCGGTGAACATCGTGGCCTGGCTGCTTTCGCTGCTCAACGGCGGCGACGAGTGGGGAGCTAAGTCGCGTAGTCTGTGGCCCCCAACAACTTGGATCTGGACCATGAGCTAACAGGATCAGTAGAAGCGTCTCCTTCACGCGTACATCGCCGGCGTCGTGCTGGTCTCATCCGCCTGTGCGATGTGCTTCGCATGGCAGATCAGGTCGCCGTTCCCTGGCTTCTCGCCCTTTTCAGCACGTGCATCTGTCGTTCCTGCTCTGGATCGCTCGCCAGATAAAGTATCGAGTTGGTGCGTCGCGGCTCGACCGCATTTGTAGTTCATCTCGCTTCGGCCGCGCTCTTTGGTGGCTTCTGGGGCGGCCTGATTACCGGCATGTCCAGCGCGCTTGATGACGTGCGCCGCAGCGAGAGAGGCTCGAGAAGGCGGTCTTCAATACTGCGCAGAGGGTTCTTTGCGTGGCGTGGCCGGCGGCTGATCTATCAGGTTGTGCTTGGTGGGACACTCCCTCCTGCTTTTCTGGTCGTCGGGTAATCTTCCTGCCGCCGCTGGTCCAGCGCGACCTCTTCCTGTTCTTCGCGTTTGGTCGGCACGTATGTAGTTGCTGAACAAGGTGCTCGTTGCTGGTGGTCGTGTCTCTGAGCGAGGACCGGCCATTCCGCGAAGTCTGGCATCTCAACTCGCGGGGAATCATCGGGCTACGATCTTGGGTGCCGGTGTCCTCGCCGCGATGATGTCATGGTTCTACGTGAAGGCGGATTCCGTTCGGCTACGGCCCGATAGGGCTGATCCTCCTGATCTTGCCGTTCATTGCGCTGCGTTACGTCTATGCCATGTATCAAGGACTTCAGGAGAGCGGTCAGGAACTCCTTCAGGTCATGGTCAAGGCGATCGAAGCGCGTGACCCGTATACTTCGGGCCACTCGCTGCGCGTGCGGGAACTATCGCGCGCTATCGCACTGGAGCTGCAGTTGTCGGCACAGCAGATCGAGGACGTCGAGACGGCGGCGCTGCTCCACGATGTCGGAAAGATTCACGAGGAGTTTGCGCCGCTGTCTCCGGAAGGAGTCGCGGCTCACTGACGAGGAAACGGCGCTGATGCAGACCCATGCCGCGAAGAGCGCGGAACTGGTCGGGATCATCTCGAAGTTCCGCGGAGACATTCAGCACTGCAGTACGCCATCATCACGAGCGCTGGGACGGCCAAGGGTATCCCGACGGCATCACCAGTTCAGCGATTCCGCTCGCGTCACGAATCATCCTGATCGCTGACACCATCGACGCGATGACGACTGATCGACCGTATCGAAAGCGGCTGAGCTTGGAGATCGTCATTGCCGAACTCCAGAAGTGCCGAGGGACCCAGTTTGATCCCTGCAATCGTGGATGTAGCGGTATCCTCTGTGGCCGTGCGGCGCCTGATTGCCGGGCCCATCGGGTCTGGGGAGGAGAGTGCGCCGCTGGCTCCGCGTTCGCTTCGTGTCAGTCGTCCCTCCGGTGCATTCTGGAAGACGAAGCGGGCATAGTGCTTCCTAGGTAGCCAAGCTGTAGCGGGCAAGATGCGAGTAGAATGCGAGCGGTAGCCGAGCAGTCGCGTCATTCAATGCTGCTCGATACGCTGCCGCCTTCTCGCTGTCACTCTCCATGGCAACGAGACCCCTAAGGCGTTCGGCTTCATCCCACCAAGTCATTCCGCGCACCTCTCGAATTCGGCCAATCGTCTGGCTCGTGTACCGCTGCCCATCAGCCAACAAGATCGCCGCCCAACGGCTGAGCGCTCCGACGTTGGATCTGTCGAGAGGTTCATCGGCGGCAGTGACGATGGCTTGGTGCCCAATATCGCGTGCTCGATCCCTGCGTCCTGCGATCCAGGCTATGTCAGCCTTAAAGGTCAACCACGTCTGAAGCAGGTGCATCGGCAGATGCGTAGGAATCGCGTCGTTCTGCTCGGCGACAAGGAGTTCGGCCCCATCGCTGTCACCGGTGAGTTCTCGAGCCTCCGCGACGCAGTAGACCGCGAGGAGCCGGGAGAAATCGACCACTTGGCTGAAGGCTAGAGACTTCTCTCCATGCATGCGCTGCTGCTCAACTTGCCCCAGCTCTCGGTGACAAGCTGCAAGGTGTGCGTGAACGACAGCGAGGGAGCAGGTGCGGCCCAAGCGGTTCAGCGTGCCGACCACCGCCTCGTACTCGATCGCTTCTTGAAAGAGTCACAAGGCCTGCTGTTGCTTACTAACGCGTTTCTGTATGACGCGATAACAGAGGCATCACTTCATTCCGCCATCCGCAACGGCAAGCGCGCCGTTGTGTGGGTTGACCCGAATGATCTCGAACGCTCGAACAACTTCCTTGAGCGCTACGGCATCGAGGGCACTCGCGTCGGCGCGTTCCTGCGTGAGCCACTAACGGACCATCCGCGCATCATTCCGCTCCAGCGGTCACAGAATCCGCTATCGTTTGCGCTGCCCGACCTTCTCGAAGGCGTCAACGAAATCGCGCTCCAGCAGCCCAACGTCCTCCGTTTGGATGATCGGGCACTGCCGGTACTGACTCTTCCTCTCGACATTGTTGATCTGACCGACCTGTCTCGTGACTTCTTCTTTGAATGGCCAACCTCTTCGGTTGCCGTGCTCGCCCTTTCAGACGAAAGCGAAAGCACCGCAGGGGCTGTGATCGCGTTCACGCCAGGTTTCTGGCACGACGCTTACGTTGGAGCGACTGGCGTCCAGTTCCCCGGGATTACCTTCGGAGACAACAGGGTTCTTACGCGGAATATCATTGAATGGTTAATCCAAAAACGTTTGCCGCCGACGTCACACGAAGTTCAAGCGTATACGCTTATTTCCAAGATCGAGCATTGCCTTGCTAGAATCGTCACAACCGTTCTCGGTCGAGCGTACGGCCACGACTGGTGGAATAGTGACGGGATTCCCGCGAAGATTCGGGAGTCAGCCGAACGTTTTAGTGAGCGGGAGAATCGGTATTTACCCGCGCGGGCCTATCTCGGCATCGATGAGTTTCGTTCAATCATACATGTCAACTGGCAATGGTTCGCCACTCCCTTCGAAGCAGGAGCGGTTGTTGGCGAGCAGTCTCAAGCGCTAGAGTGGTATGCTCAGCTGCGACAGATCCGCAATCGCACAATGCACCCGGCAAAGGAACTCCTATCCGGTGCTGTCATCTCGCCCAATGACATCACCGCTCTAGCCGCCCTGTGCGAACGTCTACGTCTTGTTGAGGGTGCTTGCGAACGGCCTGTCTAGTGTTGCATGAACGCTGCCCGTGCGGATACTCATTGCCGAGGCGTCATGTTCATTCCGCACCCGTATGGAGTGCATCCATGCATCGCTTGCGGTCATTTGCTTGGCGTTGGGCCCTTGGCTTGGTGGCTCTTAGCTTGGGTCGACCCGCGGAGGCCATCTGGATGATGCACGGACTGACGGCCTGTCCCCGCATGGTCATTCAACATCGCCTACAATGCTACGCTGCACCTCTGTACCGCCGTCCTTGCTGCTGCAGGCTTTCGCGCCGAGCGAGACGCCAAGCACTACGCTGTTATGGTGTCCCGCCAGCCGTCCTCCTCGCGCCATGCTGATCAGGTGGTGAGCTCGTCTGGCGGTTCCTTCCTCCGATCTCCACATTGAACCAGAGTCTCCCCAACCCGCGAACCGACCATCGCCGACATCCCGCCTGGCTTGGCCAACGCACTGCAGGATCGCTACCGCCTCGACCGGAAACTCGGGCAGGGCGGCATGGCCACGGTCTACCTCGCCCAGGACCTCAAACACGACCGCCCCGTCGCACTCAAGGTCCTGTTGCCGGAGCTCGCTGCCGGCCTCGGCGCCGAGCGCTTCCAACGGGAGATCAAGCTCGTCGCCCGGCTCCAGCATCCCCACATCCTGACCGTGCACGACTCGGGCGAGGCTGGCGCCCAGCTCTGGTTCACCATGCCGTACGTCGAGGGCGAGTCGCTCCGGGACCGGCTGCGGCGGGAGCAACAGCTCGGAGTGGAGGAGGCGCTCCGGATCACGCGGGAAGCGGCCCAGGCGCTCCAGTACGCGCACGAGCACGGAGTGGTGCACCGGGACATCAAGCCTGAAAACCTGTTGCTGACGAGGGACGGTAGTACCCTGGTCGCCGACTTCGGGATCGCGCGTGCCCTGGGGGCCGACGAGCGCCTGACCCAGGCGGGATCGAGCATGGGCACGCCGGCCTACATGAGCCCGGAGCAGGCGAGCGACGACAAGCCGGTAGACGCCCGCACTGACGTCTACTCCCTCGGCTGCGTCCTGTACGAGATGCTGGCCGGCGAGCCGCCATACACCGGCTCGAAGGCGTGGGCGATCATCGCGAAGTGGCTCACGGAGCCGATCCCGAGCGTGCGGACAACGCGGCCCGATGTGCCGGAGCGCGTCGACCTGGCGATCCAGCGGGCCCTCGCCCAGTCCGCAGCGGACCGGTTCGCCACGCCAGCCGAGTTCGTCCAGGCGCTTCAGGGGGCGCCATCGGGTTTCACGCCCGTTCCGACTCCCGTCGCCTTGTCGGCGCCCGCCGTGGCCATTCCCCGGCGTGTGCCGGTGGTGGCCCTCGTCGTGGGGCTCGGCGTCCTCGTCGCAGGCGCGCTCTTCGCCTGGCACCGGACCCACGCGGGCGCGAGCGAGAGCGCCGGGCCCAAGCTGTTGGCGGTCCTTCCGTTCGAAAACCTGGGCGACTCGGCCGACGCCTACTTCGCCGACGGGGTCACCGAGGCGGTGCGGGGCAAGCTCGCGCGCGTCGCGGGTCTGGAGGTCATCGCCCGCGGCAGCTCCAACCAGTACCGGCACACCACGAAGCCGCCGCAGGAGATCGCGCGCGAGCTGGGCGCCGACTACCTGCTCACGGCCACGGTGCGATGGGAGAAGGCACCGGGCGGCGGGAGCCGGGTGCGGGTCACGCCCGAGCTGGTGGACGTGAAGCCCGGGCGCGCCCCGCGCACCCGGTGGCAGGAATCGTTCGATGCTTCGCTGACCGATGTGTTCCAGGTCCAGGCCGACATCGCGACGACGGTGGCGGGTGCGCTCGACGTGGCCCTGGGTGACAGTGCGCGCCGCGACCTCGAAGCCCAGCCAACTCAGAGCCTGGCGGCGTACGACGCCTTCTTGCAAGGCGAGGCGGCGTCGCAGGCGATGAGTGTGGGCGATCCCACGAGTCTGCGACGGGCCATCGGTTTCTACGAGCGCGCGGTGGCGCTCGATTCGCTGTTCGCGACGGCTTGGGCCCGGCTGTCCCACGCCCAAACGCGTCTCTACGCGAACGGCGTTCCCGACCCTGCGTTGGGCGAGCAGGCGCGGCTGGCGGCGGAGCGCGCCCGCCGGCTCAAGCCGAACGATCCCTTGGTCTACCGAGCCTTCGGCGCGTACTACTCGATCATCAATCCGGTCGACCTCGATCGCGCGCTCGCGGAGTACGAGCAAGGAATCCGGCTCGCTCCCGACAACGTCGTACTGCTCGGGGCACTCGGGGTGACCGAGTCGAATCTCGGCCGCTGGGACAGCGCGGCCACGCTGGTCGCGCGCGCGGCGCTGCTGGACCCGCGCTCGGCCGACATTGCCATTCAACTGGCCGATATACTGACGATGCTTCGGCAGGTACGCCCGGGCCGACTCTGCCGCCGACCGGGCGCTCGCGCTCGCCCCGACCAATCCGCGGGTGGTGTGGCAGAAGGTGATGGTTGCTCTGGGCCAGGGCCAGCTCGACAGCGCCCGGGCAGTGATTCGCGCGTCTGCGCGACAGATCGATCCCGCGACGCTCTTCAGCTACATGGTGGTCTTTCAGGATCTCTATTGGGTGCTGGACGACGAGGCGCAACGGCAGGTGCTCGCCTTGCCGCCGAGCGCGTTCGACGACGACCGGGGGACCTGGGGGCTCGTTCGGACGCAGCTCTATCACCTCCGGGGTGACCGCGGCCGGACGGCCATCTATGCCGACTCGGCGCGGATCGCCTTTGCGGAGCAGAGCCGGGCAGCGCCAGAGGACGCGCAGCGCCACGCGTTGCTCGGGGTGACCTTGGCCTATCTGGGACGGAAGGCAGACGCGGTGCGGGAAGGCCAGCGAGCGGTGGAGTTGCAGCCGATCAGCCGGGACGCCTATTCCGGTCCCTACTACCCGCTCCAGCTCGCGCGGATCTACCTGCTGGTCGGCGAGCCGGAGAAGGCGCTGGACCAGCTCGAGCCGCTGCTCAGGATGCCGTACTACCTCTCGCCCGGCTGGCTCCGGATCGACCCCACCTTCACGCCGCTCAAGGGTAACCCGCGGTTTGAGCGGCTGGTAGCGGGGAAATAGGCTGTTCGGTCCGGGCCGGGCGCCCGATCAAGCAGCACCGCACTCCAGACTCCTCGGCTAAGGATCCCCTGTGGCACATGTTCAGGAGAGTCTGGGCCACGGAGCGGAAGCATCTGCCACCGCAGGACGTGGCGGCGGCGGGGGGCTGGTTGGACATCGGCACCCTCCAAGGGTGCTACCAGCAACCGGATGAGGACACGCTGCGCAG